>NZ_AXUX01000001.1:0-34190 GCF_002760475.1 Synechococcus sp. 63AY4M2
GCGGGAGAGTCCCAATTCGGCCACGGCGATCGGCTCCGGTAAGGTGCAGGAGCTGGCCCTGCTGGTGCAGGATCTGGGAGCTAACCTGGTGGTGTTCGACCGCGAGCTCACCCCCAGCCAGGTGCGCACCCTGGAACAGGCAGTAGGGGTGCGGGTGGTGGATCGCAGCGAGGTGATCCTGGATATCTTTGCCCAGCGGGCCAGAACCCGGGCCGGGAAGTTGCAAGTGGAGCTGGCACAACTGCAGTATCTGCTGCCCCGCTTAGCCGGTCGCGGTCCCACCATGTCGCGGTTGGGGGGTGGAATTGGCACGCGGGGGCCGGGGGAAACCCAGTTGGAAACGGAGCGGCGGGCCATCCAGCGGCGCATCAGCAAGCTGCGGCAGGAAGTGGAAGAGCTGCGCCGCCACCGGCAACGGCTGCGCCAGCGACGGGAGGGATCCCAAATTCCTGTGGTGGCCCTGGTGGGCTACACCAACGCTGGTAAATCTACCCTTCTCAACGCCCTCACCCACGCCCAGGTCTACGTGGCTGACCAACTCTTTGCCACCCTGGATCCCACCACGCGGCGGCTGGAGCTGCCCGGCCAGCAGGCAGTGCTGTTGACCGACACGGTGGGATTCTTAACCGAGCTGCCTGAGCAATTGGTAGAGGCCTTCCAGGCCACGCTGGAGGAGGTGACGGAGGCGGATGCCCTGCTGCACGTGGTGGATCTCTCCCACCCCAACTGGGAAGGGCACATCGAGGCGGTGGAAACATTGCTGGACGAGATGCCCCTGGCCACCGGCCCGCGACAACTGGTGTTTAACAAAATTGACCGCCTCGATCCCGAATGGGTCGAGGACGTGCGCCTGCTCTACCCCAAGGCCCTGTTTGTGTCCGCCGCCAACGGCCAAAACTTGGATCAACTGCGCCACACCCTGGCCCAGTTTGCCGCAGCTTTTGCTCCCAGACCCTGCGGGGGTCGGCAGTTTGGGGATCCCTGAAGCATTTCATCAGAAAATCAAAACTTGGCGGCTCCTCAACATTTAGTTACATCACGGTTACGATGAGTGCAGAGGGCAGTTAGGTAAAGTTGCCATTTGGCAGAGGGGGAAAACATGGCCGTTACGGCAGTTGCACCGCGTTCAGGCCATCTTACGCTGCAGACGCTGCTCATTGGAGCCGATACCCTTGCCATCCGCTCCCAGGACTGGGATCGGGATCGGTTTGATATCGAGTTCGCCCTGGAAAACGGCACCACCTACAACTCCTTTTTAATTCGCGGGGAGAAGGTGGCCCTCATCGACACCTCCCACGAGAAGTTTCGCCAGTTGTACCTGGATCTGCTGCGAGGCCTCCTGGATCCCGCCACCCTCGACTACCTGGTGGTCAGCCACACCGAGCCGGATCACAGCGGCCTAGTCGGGGATCTGCTGGAGCTGGCGCCCCAAATGACGGTAGTGGCCTCCAAAGTGGCCGTGCAATTTTTGGAAAACCTGGTGCATCGCCCCTTCCGGCACCTGGTGGTCAAGCAGGGGGATCGCCTGGATCTGGGCAAGGGACATGTTCTGGAGTTCATCTCTGCTCCCAACCTGCACTGGCCCGACACCATCCTCACCTACGACCACGGCACGCAGATCCTCTACACCTGCGACGTCTTTGGGATGCACTACTGCGATGACTTTGCCTGGGACGAGCATCCCCACCTGCTACAGGCCGACTTCAAGCTCTACTACGACTGCCTCATGGGGCCCAACGCCCGCTCGGTACTCTCGGCCCTGAAGCGCATGGAGTCCCTGCCCCCCATCGCCGCCATTGCTACCGGCCACGGCCCCCTGCTGCGCCACCACCTGTCTGATTGGGTGGAGCACTACCGCACTTGGAGCCTGGAGCAGGCCAAAGCCGAACGAATGGTGGCGGTGTTCTACCTATCGGGCTATGGCCAGGCGGAAGCATTGGCCCAAGCCATTGCCCGCGGCATCCAAAAAACCGGCGTTGCCGTAGAGCTGGCGGATCTGCGGCTGCTGGATGCCCACGAGGTGCGCGAGCTGATGAGCTTGGCCGCTGGTGTGGTGATAGGCATGCCGCCCCAAGCGGGGCCTGATGCGGCCTCCACCCAGGTGCTGCTGAAAACCCTCCTGGCTGCTGCCCACAGCAAACAAGGCTTTGGCCTGTTCGAGTCGGGGGGAGCAGATGACGAGTCGGTCTACCTCTGCCGCAACACGCTGCAGGAGATGGGCGCCAAAGAAGTGTTCCCTCCTATTCTCCTCAAGCAACCCCTAGACGAAACCCTGCTGCAATTGGCGGAGGAAGCCGGCACCGACCTGGGGCAGTGGCTAACGCGGGATCGCACCATTCAGCAGATGAAAGCCCTGGATGCCGACTTGGATCGCGCCCTAGGCCGCATCAGCAATGGCCTTTACATCCTCACCGCCCGCAAAGGGCAGGCCACCAGCGCCATGCTCGCCTCCTGGGTGGCCCAGGCCAGCAGCGATCCGCCGGGGATCAGCGTTGCCGTGGCCAAAGACCGGGCCATCGAGTCCTTCCTGCAGGTGGGCGATACCTTTGTCCTCAACGTGTTGCAGGAAGGCCATCACCAGTCCCTAATGCGCCACTTCCTGAAGCGCTTCCCGCCGGGAGCCGACCGCTTTGCCGGCATCAAGACCTACCCCGCCGCCAACGGATCCCCCATCTTGGCCGATGCCTTGGCCTACCTGGAGTGCCGCGTGGCCAGCCGCCTAGAAACCAGCGACCACTGGGTGGTCTACAGCACCCTAGAAGCCGGGCGGGTCTCCAACCTGGAGGGCCTCACCGCCGTCCACCACCGCAAGGTGGGGAATCATTACTGATCCCTCACCCCCAGGGAGAGGAGAGGTTCAGCAGGGCTTGAAATAGCCGTCCTGCTAACGCGAAAACCTCCCCGCCTATTTCAATAGGACAGTTGGTAGACCAGCCCGTTGACATGGAGGAAAAAAGGGCTACCCTCTCCCAGAGGGATCCCGGCTGGCCGCAGTGGAAAAGGCAGCCCCTCTGGGCTCTGTTCCGCTTTCTGAGCGAGGCGGTAGAAGACCTCCCCAAACCCAGAAGAGGGAATCTCCGCGGCAGCATGCTGCTGTTGCCAGCGCTGGTAGGGGCTGAGTCGAGCTTCCCTCTGGTCGATGTTCGACGGCACAGGGAGAGAGGGCGATATAGCCGGCTGTCCGGCGGGCAAAAGAGCCGCTACCTCCGCTTGGGCCCATCCTCCCCTGGCCAAGGCCATAGCCAAAAGCCAGCCGCTTCCCCAAACCCAAATGAACTGCTGCATGACCGGATCCCTCGCTCTGCCTCGACTAGCCGCTTCTCGGGCTTTTTTGTCCGGCACTGAGAAGATAGCTCCCATCTTCTCGAAGCCAGACCGAGGGAAGCATGACGGAGATCCTGCCAAGCCTGTGATCTGGATCAGAACCATTTAGATCATCAGATCAACGGAGCTCCCCTCTATCCGCTAACTGATTTGCCAGTAGGGCTTGGGCTGCTGGCTCCCACATAGGCCTGCCAAGCCAAATCCAGCAGGCCATCCAAGACCGCCGCCGCCACTGCAGGGCCGCCCTTCCGTCCCTCAGTGCGGATGTGGGGCACCATGGAATCGGCCAGCTCCTGCTTGGCTTTCACCACATCCACAAACCCAGCCGGCGTCGCGATGACCAGGGCAGGGGATACCTCTTTCTCGGCGATCAACTGCACCAGGGTGGAAAGAGCCGTCTGGGATTGGCCAATGACAAAGATTGCCTCAGGGTAGCGCTGAGCTAGGGTTTGCAGGCCCCAGGCAGAGCGGGTCTTGTCCCTCTGGGGGCGGGTGACAGCTTCGCTGCCGCAGTAGATGGGGTTGGAGAAGGTGTTCTGCACGGCCCGCGCGATGCCTACCTGCACCATCGGCTCGTCCACCACAATGGTGGTGCGCGCCGCCAAAGCCGCCGCCCCAGCCTGCAGGGCTTCGTTGCCAAAACGGATGAGGTGGAGATACTCGAAATCTGCAGTAGCGTAAATAACTCGACGAACCACCTCATACTCGGCGGGGGAAAGCTCGTGCTTGCCCACCTCCTGGTCGATGATCATCAGGCTTTCCGCATCGGTAACATGCCACTCCATCGCCTCTAAACCTCGCCTGCCAGCCACCCTCAATGGCAGCATTCTAGCTGTAGAGGCCCCACTTGGCGGCAAAACCCGAAGCTAGCCCGGCGGCCAGCCCATCGCCCGACCGCCCAGAACGTGGATGTGCAGGTGAAAGACGGTTTGACCCCCGTCTTCTCCTTGGTTGATGACCAAGCGATAACCTCTGCTTAGGCCAGCTTCAACAGCCACCCGCTGAGCCGTCAGCAGCAGGTGCCCTAGCAACGCTTCGTGTTCGGGCTTGGCCTGGGCAATGCCGGGGATAGGCTCCTTGGGCACCACCAAGATGTGGACAGGAGCCTGGGGAGCAATGTCTTTGAAGGCGATGGCTCGCTCGTCTTCGTAGACAATCTGGGCCGGGATCTCCCTGCGGATGATCTTGCTGAAAACGGTGTCGCTCATGGGTAGTTACGAAACAATCCTGCCCTTAGCCTACCCGGTTTAGGGATCTCATTGGTTGAGCAGCCACTCAAACTCCTGCTGTAGGGATTGAATGGGCCCCACCCGCGAGATCAGCAGGACATCTTCTCCGGCATCCTGAAAGCGAGACCGCCACAAACTGACCAAGTCGGGATTGTTGCACCAGAAGCGAATAACCGCTTCGATTAGCTGATCCAAATCCCAGCCCCGCCGCGCCGGCACCTCCTCCAAGGATCCCAGCAGCGCATCCAGGGTGCAAGGGCGGGTGCCCAGGTACTCTACCCGACAAGGCCGCTTTGCCAGCTCCTGCTGCTGCCAGAAAAAATCGAGGGCAGGGGCAATGCCGATGATTTCAAAAGTATAAACCATTGGATCTGGTCCTAGTTTTCTTGCCAAAATAGAGACCTTGCAAAAAGAGGTTCAGAAACTCCTCGACCGATTCAAGTTGGGATCCCTTCCCAACCCTCTTCGGCCTGAACCTGAAGGTTAGTGGATGGTAGGCACTGATTATACTCAACTTGAGCCAATTGCCAAGGTAAAGAGCAGGTGGACACAGCTCTTTTGCCGCTGGCCACTACCTGGGAATCGGCTGCTGCGGCAAACAATCTTGTGCAGATAAGGCCGAAAACTGCTAGCAAACCAAAGCAAGGACTGCCAGCACTCCTCGAGATTTTTTGTGAGTTGACTCTGCCGACAAAACAGTTGACGCCCGCCTTTCCTGGAGGCGCCAGAGAGACGGTGGAAACAACGGCTTGGTGAAAGTCTCCGGCCTAGGCCCTTTCTTCTATCCAGGTCGGTATTGGGTTTTGCAGGTTTTGCGCGGCAGGAGAGCTGGGAGCGGGGAGATGAAACTCCAGGCGCGGCTGGCCTACCCCGTAGGTGAGGGTGTAGCTCCAGCTCAGGCAGCGCAACCACAGGCGGGGGTAGCGGGACTCCAGCCAGGGCTGCAGGCGCCGCACCAGCTTGGGAAACCAACTTCCCAGGAGGGCCGAGAGCAAAGCCAGTCCGGTGTAGCTGAAGTAGGTAGGTAGCCACTGGGCAAAGCCTTCCGCTCCTACTGCCTCCCAGATCCACAGCAGCAGCCGCGGGTTCTGCAGAGCCGCTTTGATAGCCATGCGGTTAAAGGCCAGCCAGCCAGCCCGGTCTTTGATAAAGTCGTCCACCACCTCAGGCGGCTCGGTGGCGAGAATACCGAAAAAGCTGTTGAGGATGGCGTTGATGCGCTCGGGCGGCAACACCTTGCCGGTGGGCACCATCATCCCCCGCGAAAACAGCCAAGTGACGGCGGAGTTGCCCTGGTAGGCGCGGATCTGGGCTAGGTCGGCGGCTTTGAGGAGATTATGGCGCAAGGCTGTGTCCAGCAAATCGCACAGGCGAGGGCAGTTGCGCACCAGGGATCCAAACCCCGTAAAGCTCAGGGGCGATTGCAGAGCTGCCGCATCCCCAATTAAAAGGAGGCGGTCGAAGGGCTCTTGGGGAGCTGGCTGCTGGCCAAAGCGTCCGGGGATGTAGCCAAAGGTGGCTTTTTTCCACTGCAGGCGCTCCGGGTCGCAGCGGCGGTATTCCGGCAGGATGGTGAAAAAGTCTTCGTACAGCTCCAAGAGGGAGCCCGGGTTTTCCGGATGCACCTGGTGGTAGTGGAACAGGTAGAAGGTGAGATCCTCCCCCGGCCCAGGGAACAGTTCCCAGATGAGCTGCCGACCGCGGCTGATGTCGCCGTGGCTGGCCAGGATGTCGCCAAATTGGGGATCCCAAACTCCTGGCTCAAACCCCCCTGCAATGGTGGCCCCTACCGTGGGGCAAACGCTGTCGAAGGCGCGGCGGCCGTAGAGCTGCTGGGCAATGGGGGAGGCCGTCCCCATGGCATCCACCAACAGGCGGGATCCCAGAGAGAACTCTTCTTGAGTGGTTAGGTCCTTAACCACCACCGTGACGCCTTGCTCCTCGATGTAGGCCCGCTGAAACTCGCTGCGCTCGTAGATGGCACCACCCCTGGATCTCAAGATTTGACCACAGAGCTGCAGGAGCTTTTCGGCATCAATGGCCAGGTTGAGCACCGTCGGCGTGTGCAGGACGGGGGCGCGCACGGGGCTGTTGCCATCAAAAAACTTGTTAAAACCATCCGTGTATTCCCTGAGGATGAGGCTCTCCATCTCCTCAGGGCTGAGGAGGCCAAACTCCACCAGCGTCTGCAGCTCCCGCCGCGAGATGTTCCACTCCCGGTTCATGCGGCCAAAGGGCAGCCGTTCCACCAGGGCCACGCGGTAACCTAAGCGGGCCATGGCCGCGCCGTAGATAGCCCCCAACGCCCCGCCCACGATCACCAAGTCCCACTCTTGGGGGGCGGGCTCTGGGGCAGGCTGGCGAAATAGCACGGGGGGCCGGCAAGCGTGAGGGGATTGGACTTCTTCCCGCCAGCGTTTCTCCCACCAGTAAACCCGCTGCAGGTCAAACTCCCCGTTGGGGATGCGGCGGAAATACTTCACCGTCTGCGGGTAAAAGGGCTCCAGTTGCTCAAAGATGGATCCCTGGCTGAGATCGATAGGGGGCAACTGCGGGTAGCGGTGGGGAAATTGGCTTTGGATAGCCCTTTCCACTTCCTTTAGCCAGCGGCCCTGCTGGGGGAAAGGCCGCTCTGACCACTGAAAGATCTTGAGATAGGTGGTGTTCAGCCCCGACCAGAGGAAAACGGCCAGCTGCGCTCCGGATCCCTCTAGGCGTAGCCCAGTGGGGGTGAGTACCTTTTGGCTGCTCGCAGGCAGAGGCAGGTGCTCCTGCAGCCAGCTCAGCACTTGAGCGGTATCTGGGCAAGGGATCTCGCGGTAGTACAGGAGCTTGAGCACAGCGCCAAGACACAAAAAAAGCCGATCTTTACCCATTGTGACACGAGGGGATGCCGGAGGTGGGGTTATCTCGACCATCCATTCCCAGAGACGAAGGGGAAGAGGCGAACTAATGCCTCAGTGACGGGATCCGACTCCAAGGCCCAAACCCGAGCCTAGGGGGCTTCCCACTCGCTCCCCTCAAGCAGGAAAAATCGGGGATCCCCTCTAGGAAGCTGCAAAACACTGCTTCATCTCCTGCAGCACCTGAGCATCCTGGGAGGCGGTTCTAGCGCCTGCCTGGGCGGCCCAGCACTTAAGGCTTTCGATCTGGTCGCGGGCAATGGAGGCCAGGGGCACAGTTTCGCGGATGGCCTGCAGGATGTCTTCCTGGGTAAAGTCTCGCCGAGCGCCGCTGCCGCTGCCTCCAAAGGCGTTGTACATAGCGTCAACGATAGCCTGCTCGATCTCGGCGCCACTGAAGTTTTGGGCGGCTGCTGCCAGCTCATCTAGGTCAAACTCCCGCAGCCGGCTGGGGCGCAGCCGCTGCAGATGTACCCGGAAGATCTCCTTGCGCTCGGCCTGGGTGGGCAGGTTGAGAAAGAAAATCTCGTCAAAGCGGCCCTTGCGCAGCAGCTCCGGCGGCAAGAGGGGCACGTTGTTGGCGGTGGCCACGATGAAAACGGGGCTGGTCTTCTCCTGCATCCAGGTAATCAGGCTGCCAAACACCCGACGGCTGGTGCCCGAGTCCCCGTCGGCGCTGCTGGTGATGTTGCCAAAAGCTTTGTCGATTTCGTCAATCCAGAGCACACAGGGGGCCATGGCCTCCGCCAGTTGGATCATCTGGCGCACGCGGCTTTCCGATTCGCCAACAATGCCGGCAAACAGCCGCCCAACGTCCAGCCGCAACAGCGGCAGCCGCCACTCGTTGGCGATGGTTTTGGCGGAGAGGGACTTGCCGGTACCCTGGATCCCCACCAGCAGCACGCCCTTGGGATTGGGCAGGCCGTAGCGCCGCGCCTCTTCGGTAAAGGCTTCCTGGCGCACCCGCACCCAAGCTTTGAGGTTGTCCAGCCCGCCCACGCTTTTCAGGGTCTCGCGGGCGGTGAAAAACTCCAGGATGCCGGTCTGGCGGATGGCCTGCTTTTTCTCCTCCAACACCAGGTCGATGTCGGCCTCGTTCACCTCCTGCTTGGCGGCCAGGGCGCGAGCCAAGACGCGGCGGATGCGCTCCCGGCTCAGCCCCTGACAGGCTTTGACCAGTTGCTCGCGGGCCAGGGGGGTGAGCTTGAGTTTTTCCGGGGCCACATAGAGCTGGATGAGGCGGCTGATCTCTTCGCTGTTGGGCAGGGGAATGTCGACGACGGTGATCTCCTCGGCCAGGTCGCTGGGCACTTCTAGAATGTGGCTGAGCAGGATCAGCGTCTTGCGGGTGCGCTTGAGCTCGCGGCTGAGGTTTTTCAGCTCCCGCAGGATAGGGGCGTTTTTGTCGCTGCTGGCGTTGCGCAGCACAAAGTGCAGATCCCGCAACACAAACAGGGTGTCTTCCTGAGGAGCCGAGCGCCACACCCGCCCCAGGGCGGCCATGATGGAGCCGCGATCTTCGCCGCTATCTTGCCAGCCCCGCACCACGTCCCAAAACAGCAGCCGCCGCGGCGGATCGGTTCTCTTGGCTACTTGCACGAGCACAGCATCCGCTGGCTCCTCTTCTGGAGAAACCAAGTAGATCAGGGGGTAGCGAGCCCGGATCATCAGATCCAGCTCCCGCACCAGTTCCCCTTGCACTTCGGTGGCGATCCCGCTCAGGATGGGATCCCCGCCGCTTTGCCGAGTGGGGTCAGTGAGATCTTTTACGGCTTCTGCCATCGGGAGTTAGGAGGGTTTATTCTGTGTCTAACTTCAGGATAGAGCAGGGATCCGTTGCAGTTCGGCCAGCATGGCACGGGCGGTCTGGGTGGGATCCGCCGCCTCCATCAGGGCCCGCACCACGGCTACGCGGCTGGCGCCTGCCTGGCGCACCTCGGCCAGGTTGTGGAGGTCGATGCCGCCGATGGCAAACCAGGGCAAGTGGGCCTTCTCAGCGGCCAGGCGCACGTACTCCAGGCCGGCGGGGGGTTTTTCCGCTTTGGTGGGGGTGGCATAGACGGGGCCGACACCGATATAGTCCACGCCGCTATTGAGGGCTTGGGCCAGCTCTTCGGCATTGGTGGTCGACAGGCCAATCAGGCGCTGGGATCCCAGCAGGTGCCGCGCCTGGGCAACCGGCAGATCCGTCTGGCCCAGGTGCACCCCATCCGCTTGGCTGACCAAGGCCAAGTCCACCCGGTCGTTGACGATCATCAACGCCTGGTAGCGGTCGCACACTTGCCGCAACTGTTTGAGATCCCAGAGCATCTCCCTATCGGTGAGGTTCTTGCGGCGGTACTGCACCAGCGTCACCCCTCCCCGCAGCGCCTTTTCCACCACCTCCAGCCAGTGGGGCACCGGGCTGGTGACCAGGTAGAGATGGGCCGCCAACAGCCGTTGGCGCAGGGATCCCCCCAGCAGCTCGCTTTCTAGAACATAGAGCCGATAACGCATGTCTTTGGCCAGCTTGGCCAGGCCGGGTGCTACCCAATGACTGGACTCGGCCAACTTGCCGTATTCTTCCAAGACCCGCAGCGCTTCTTGCACACGGCTGCAATTGGCCTGCAGCAGGTGGCCGAGATCCCGCCGTTGCTCCTCTTGCGGATGGGAGATCTGGGTGCCCGGATCGGCAGGGGTGTCGCGGGCCAACCGCAGCGGGTCGCTGTGCCAGCGGGCCAGGGCTTGGCGCATGGCCTTGCATTCGCTGGCCAGCTCGCCGTTTTCTAGGCCAAAGCGAAACCACTCCTCTAGCACCCGTAATCCCTCACGAGCTCGGTCGAGGTTGGCATCCAGGATACGGGCGACGGCCTGCGGTTTCATGTCCCCTGCGCGTGGGAGTTTTAATCTTTTTTTTACTGTAAGTTGAAACGGTTTCTCTGGCACCTGTCCTAGCCTTTGTCCGAAAAGGAGGCAGGCTGTTGCCAAAGGGCGTTGAGGAAAGCTTGCTGTGGCGTGTGTCCCCAGGCAAACTCACGGGGGCCGATCCCTTCCGGCAGGTAGGCCCAAGCATAGCACTCGCAGGCAGGAAAGTAGCGGATCTCCCACCAGGGCTGGCCGGCGGCCACATCCTTCACCGCCCGCCAAAAATACCCCCGCTGACGGGTAAGACGGGTCTCGACGAAGTAAGGGCCTTCCAGGCGCAAAGCTTCCACCGCTGCAATAAACTCGGCTCGTTGTCGCTCATTTCGGATCATCGCCCCGGCTTTCTCTCTCAGATTGGCCCTATTTTAATTCGGTAGGCTTTGGTAGGCTCGTTTAGTCTGGCTGGAGACGACAACCTCCCCCAGCAATGAACTCCCAAAATCTGGCGCGGGTGCTGTGCCTGAGCAATGGCCACGGGGAAGATGAGGTGGGCAGTCGCATCGCCCTGGCCCTGACCGGCCTGGGGATCTCGGTGCAAGCCCTGCCGATTGTGGGGGAAGGCACCGCCTATTGCCGCCGCGGCATCCCGCTGCTGCCCCTGACCCAGGTGATGCCTTCAGGGGGATTTATCTATCAAGATTGGCGGCAGTTGTGGCGGGATCTGCGCGCTGGCTTGCTGGGCCTGACGGGGCGGCAACTGGCTTTGGTTCGCCGGGCGGCGGCTCAGGTCGAGCTGGTGCTGGCGGTGGGGGACATTGTGCCTTTGTTAATGGCCTGGTGGAGCGGCAGCCCCTACGTCTTCGTGGGCACAGCCAAGTCGGACTATTATTGGCGGGACGAACAAGGGCCCTACCGACGCGCTTGGCTGGGACAGCCGGTTTCCGATTACCTGCCCTGGGAGCGCTGGCTCATGGCCCGCAGGCGCTGTCGCGGCTCCTTCTTGCGAGATGAGCTGACGGCCACCGCTCTGCAAAAACGGGGCCTCCGGGCTTTCTACCTGGGCAACCCGATGATGGATGACCTGGAGCCGCGGGGAGAATTGCCTTTGGATCCCGACCGGCCCGCGGTGCTGCTGCTGCCGGGATCCCGCCCGCCGGAAGCCTACCGCAACTGGGCCTTGATGATGCAGGTGGTAGAGCAACTGCCGCCGGAAATCCAAGTTTACGCCGCCCTCAGCCCTAACCTGGAGCGGAACCCCCTTCAAGAGCGGATCCCTGCTCGACGCCGCGACCTGCTCCTGGTGTGGGGAGATTTTGGCACCTGTGCTCACCGGGCAACAGCGGTGCTGGCCATGGCGGGGACGGCCACGGAACAATGCGTGGGCCTAGGGAAGCCGGTGGTCACCCTGCCGGGGGAGGGGCCGCAATTTACCCCCCGCTTTGCCGAAGCTCAAACCCGTCTCCTGGGATCCGCAGTCCACCTCACTTCACCCCAGCAGGCCCCTGCCGTGCTCTGCCGGATTCTGAGCCGCCTGGCCAGCGATCCCGCTTACGCCGACCAACTGCGAGCCCACGGGCAGCGGCGTATGGGATCCCCTGGCGCTGCTCAGCGCATTGCCGCCCAGATTAAAGCCTGGCTCCCCAACCCCGCTGGCTAAGTCCGCCCCACCCTCTCCATCAAGTCGTCCAGCTCTGCGTAGTCCGGCAGCGCCGTGTCGATGGGCTGACCTTGGCGCAGCACCACCCGGTCGTGCTGGGGTCGGGAAAGCAGCTCGTCAAACCCCCGCCCCTTGAACAGCACCAAGTCTGCCGGCAGGCCCACCCCAATCGCCCCGGCCTCTACCAAGCCCATCATGCGGGCCGGGGTGGCAGTGATGGCCTGCGGCCAATCCCCATAGGGGGTGTCCAGGTGCAGGATGCGGGTGGACTCCCGAAACACTTCTAGGCCATCGTGATCTCCAAAGCCGTAGAAGGGATCCCGGCAGTTGTCGCTGGCGATCATCACCGGCACGCCCAAGGCTTTGAGCTCGTGCAGCAGCGTCACCCCCCGCCAGCGGGGCGTGTGGCCGGGGCGGCGGTCTTGCAAATAGAGATTGCACAGGGGCAGGCTGACCACGGCGATCCCCGCCTCCTTCACCAGGGCCATGGTCTGGTGGGCCACCTGCGGCGGCTGCACCGCCAAACTGCAGCAGTGGCCGCACACCACCTGGCCTGCAAACCCATGGCGCAGGGCTGCCGCTGCCACATGCCGCAACGTCAGGGATTCAGGGTCGTCTGTCTCATCGGTATGAAAATCCAGATCCAGCCCCCGCTCCTGGGCCAGGGCAAACACCCGCTCCAACTGCTTATCCAGCTCCGGCCCCATCGCCGCCACTCCGCCCAGGATCCCGCCCAGCTCCGCCACCTTGTCCGCCAGCTTCTCCCCTGCCGGTGTGAGAAAAACATCCAAGTAGGTCAGCGTCACCGCCTGCAGCTCTAGCCTGCCCGCCCACTCTCGGCGCAACTGGGCAAAGACTTCCCAGCTCACCTCGGCTTGAGGGCCCTCGCAAACCAGGTGGGTGCGCACCGCCTGGGATCCATGGGCGTAGCTGCAGCGCAGGCCAAAGTTGCAGCGGCGGTAGACATCCTGCCAAAGTTTTTCTCGCCTGCCGGCGTAGGCCCGCTCCATCTTGGCCCAGTCTTCCTGCTCGGCCCGGGTGGCCCCGGCAAAGGTGCCGTCGGGGTTGGGGCTGCGCGGCCACACGTGCCCTTTGTCCAGGTGGGTGTGGATGTCCACAAAACACGGCCACACTTGGCCCCGCCTTAGATCCACGCCGGGGATCCCCTGGGGCGGGATCCCTGTGGCCGCTCGGATATGGCCAATTCGCCCTTCCCTAATCTCCAGATCCAGCAGCACCAAGCCCTCTCGGTTGGGAACCGCCGCTGGCACCACATCCTTCAGCACCGAGATGGGAACTTGGGCATTCAGCAGCCAGTAGCGGGCAGCGCCAGGGATCTGCACAGTGGTACAGCAATTAGGCAAACTGGCCCACCACCTGCATGGCAAAGCTCAGCAAAATAAAGGCCAACCAGGGGGAGAAGTCCAGGCCGCCGATGGGGGGGATGAGGCCGCGGAAGAGGTTGAGATAGGGATCCGTGAGCTGGCTGAGCACCGACAGAATGGGGTTAGACCAGTTCAGTTGTGGGAACCAGCTCAGCAAAATCCGCACAATCAACAGCGCGTTGTAAATGACGATGAACTGGTAAAGGGAGCGAAACAGCAAAGACGCGGCACTGCCGTAGACCAGCCCCAGAGAGAGGCCGTCTGTCCAAGGGAGAGGGAGCAACAAAGGGCTGAGCATCATGGTTAGAAACAGCGAGGGAACAACTCTTCAACAACTTAAGCGCTGTCGGCAGAGGCAGACCTGATCCAGGAGAGCAACTCAGCCGAGAGGCGAGAACGCTGGCACTCCCCAGAGGAGAAAGCCAGTGCCGCCTCTAGTTTGGCATGGACAGGGGTCCCCTGCTTAAGGCTTTTCCTCGACAGCGCTAGAAGATATCTCCTTGACGAGCAGTTGTGCGCGGGTGGCCTGGATCGCCTCGTTCAACTCGGCAATCTTGGCTTCGAGGGTGCGGCGGGCCTGGGCAATCCGCTCTGTTTCCTGTTCCCACTCCCTCCAGTCGCCGGAGCTGGGCACAGCCGGCTCACCCGAGGCTCGGAGGCGCGGTCGTTCAGGAGGGACAGAGGTGCCGTTGAGACGGTCGGGATCCCGGCGCTGGCCTTCGGCGGATCCCTTGCTTAGTCGGGGGGCCAGCACAAAGGCGATCACCCCGCCGATGATCCCGCCCAACACAGCGCCGGCTACCACACCGGCAATGAAGTCGCCTTTCTGATCTGCCACGCTTTTGTCCAGCTCACCAAACTTAAGCTATCTTTTTCCGTTTTACCTTTCCTGTCCCACTCCCGCCAGCCAATTCGGCCAGGGCTGGGGAAGTCGCCAGGGGCTGAGCCGCTCCAGGTGGGCCTGCACCTGATCCCTCAACTCGGCCAAAGTATGTTGCAGATCGCTGGTTGAGGGCAGGGATCCCAGTGCCGCCTGCCAGAGGTGAGTTGGAGACAAGTCGGGGCTGATCACATGCCACAGCCGCTGCAGCTCCTCAAAGTGAAGGCGGTCATCTTCCGTGAGAGAAAGCACCAACTGGCGGCGCAGTTCACGGGCCTCCTCCGACATCAGGTAGCGCAAACCCATGCGGGCGGTGGGTACCCAATCCAGCCCCCCATCGCTGCGGGCAATTTGGATCAGGTTCTCCAAGCGGTTCCAGCGGAACTTGCCATCTTTAATTAGCACTTGCAGCAGCCGCTGGCGAATGCGGGGCGATTCGTCCGTCAGCAGGCGCTTGGCCACATAGGGATAGGCCACGCCGACAATGCGAAACTGCGGATAGAGGCTGAGGGCCACCCCCTCTTGGGTAACCAAAGAGCGGATGACCAACGCAAAGTGGGAGGGCACCTGAAAGGGGTAGCGGTACATCAAATCGGAGAACTGGTCGGTGGCGGTTTTGAAGTTAAAGTTGCCCACCTCCTGGTTCAACACATCCGCCAACACCGTCTCCAAAGCAGGGATCAGCTCTTGACGGTTGACATCCGGCTGTAAAAAGCCCAAGTGAATAAAATCGTCGAACAAGGCGTCGTAGTCGCGATCCACCAGGTGAACCAGCGCGTCCACCAGGTACTCCTTCATTTCTTCGGTGAGCTGATCCATCATGCCAAAGTCGATGTAGGCCAGGCGGCCATCGGGGAGGGCAAACAGGTTGCCCGGATGGGGATCGGCGTGGAAAAAGCCGTATTCCAGCAACTGCTTCAGTCCGGCCACCACGCCGATGCGCACCAGTTGTTTCACCTCCAAGTTGGCCGCCCGAATGCGCTCCACATCGGTGAGCTTGATGCCGTCAATCCACTCCAGGGTCAACACCCGGCGGGTGCTGTAGGCCCAAAAGATGCGCGGCACATACACATCGGGATCGCCGCGAAAGTATTCGGCAAAGCGCTCGCAGTTCCGTCCCTCCTGCAGGTAGTCGATCTCCTCAAACAGCTTGCGACCAAACTCATCCACCACCGCCGTCAAGGTGTTGCCCAGGTTCAGGGGCAGCCAAGGCCCCAGCCAGGTGGAGGCCCAGCGGATGAGGTACAGATCCAGGCTCAGCCGCTCCCGCAGGTGGGGCCGTTGCACCTTCACCGCCACCCATTCGCCACTGTGCAGTTGCGCTTTGTAAACTTGGCCCAAGCTGGCGGCAGCCACCGGCTCGGGCGAGATCTGGGCGTAGATCTCGGTGATCGGACGGCCCAACTCTGACTCAATGCGGGCAAACGCCTCCTGGGAAGGAAAGCTGGGCAATTGATCCTGCAGCTTGGTGAGCTCTTCCAAGTAGTCTTTGCGCACCAAGTCCGGTCGCGTCGAGAGGGCCTGCCCCACCTTGATGAAGGTAGGCCCTAGGTCAGTGAGCAGCTTGCGCAACTGCTCTGCCCGCTGGGGCACTTTGCGATCCCCCTGTCCCCAAAGCTGATCCCAGCGTAGACAGAGAACAAACCAGAGGAGGGGCCAGAGAATGGCCAGCGCCCGACCCATCACCCGGAGCAGGCGCCAGCGGTAGTAACGAGTGATGAATTGCGGATCGTAAACTTCTAGGTCGGCAATGGAGGAAATCCTGTTAACCACGCTCAAGGGATCTCACAATCTGTTTTTAAAGCTCTTAATATCTATCGTAATCTATCGTAATGGCAAAAGCCTCTTGTTTTCTCTTATCTTGCTTAACAGCGCCTCCTCAGCGTTCGCCAGCCAGGTTCTCGGCCAAAGCCGGCTTCCCCCGATCAAATGACGGTGTTGTCCGGGATCACCGAGTCCTTGATGATGGTGACGATGCCGTTGCTGATCCAGATCCCTTCCTCTTCCCGCTGCGCTTCGCTGACGTGATCCTTGTTGAGGATGCGGACATTGCGCCCGATGCGGGCGTTTTTGTCCACGATGGCGTTGACGATGTGGGAGTTGGCGCCGATGCCCACCGGTGGGATCCCAGCCTCCAGCTTGGCCTGCCGCTCTTCTGCCGACTCGTAGTAATCGGCCCCCATGACCAGGGTATTCTCTACAATGGTATTGGCCTCCAGGCGGCTGCGAATGCCGATGATGGAATTGCGAATTTGAGCATTTTTGATGATGCAACCGTCGGCAATCATGGAGTTGACGATCTGGGAATCGAGGATTTTGTTGGGGGGCAAAAAGCGTGGGCGGGTGTAGATGGGCATTTCGCTGTCAAAGAAGCTGAAGGGAGGGTTGGGCTGCTGCACCAGCGCCAGGTTGGCTCGATAAAAAGCCTCGATGGTGCCGATGTCCTCCCAGTAGCCCTTGAACGGGTAGGCCTGCAGATGGTACTTGCCGATGGCTGACGGCAGCACCTCTTTGCCGAAGTCGGTGTGCTCCTTCACCTTCAGCATCTCGATGAGGGCCTCCCGCCTGAATACATAGATGCCCATCGAGGCGATGTAGGGCTTGGCTTTGGCCTCTTCCGGGCTGAGGCCGAGGGCTTGGGTATCCACCTGACAGGCTTTCAGCAGCTCCCCTTGCGGCTTTTCTTTGAAATCGACGATCCGTCCATCGGCGTCGATCTTGAGCAAGCCAAAACCCGAAGCCACTTTTTCTTCGCAGGGGAGCACCGCCAGCGTCACATCGGCTCCGGTTTGCCGGTGATAGTGAATAAAGGGGCGGTAGTCCATGCGGTAGAGGTGATCCCCCGATAGGATGAGGAAGTCCCGCGGCTTCCAGGAGTCCATCAGCCAGAGATATTGGCGAACGGCGTCAGCCGTGCCCTGGAACCAGTCGGGGTTATCGGGGGTTTGCTGGGCCGCTAGGATATCTACAAAGCCGCCGGTGAAGGGAGACAGGCGGTAGGTATTGATGATGTGGCGGTTTAGCGAGGCGGAGTTGAACTGCGTGAGGACGTAGATCTTATCGATATCGGAATTGATACAGTTGCTAACCGGAACGTCGATAAGGCGATACTTGCCTGCTAGAGGTACAGCCGGCTTGGCGCGGCGCTTGGTTAGAGGATAGAGGCGGGTGCCCCGCCCACCGCCTAGGATAATTGCCAGTACATCGCGCATGGTGGTTCTCCACCAGGTTACACCCAATAGCATAGACCGCGGCGAGGGGAAGCGGCTGCAACGGCCCTGGGGAAGCTGATGGCACGCATCCTGGCCTTTACCAACAACAAGGGCGGCACTGGCAAGTCCACCCTCTGCGTCCACGCGGCCCAGTTGACGGCCCAGCGGGGCCACGCCGTTCTGCTAGTCGATCTCACCTCCCAAACCACCGCCAGCAGCTTTTACCTCGAAGAGGCCGGATCCCTTCCCCCAGAGGAGACCGTTTGGGCTAGCCTCCACCCTCACCACCAGCGGCCTCTGGAGGAAGTCATCTATTGCACCGACAAGGGGGTGGATGTGGCGCCCTCCCACCGCACCATGGCCGAAGTGGCGGCCCAACTGGCGGCTGCTGGCGACTCCGGGCAAGACCTGTTGCAGCATCAGCTCGCTCCCCTGCTGCCGGATTACGACTTTGTCTTTCTCGACACGCCAGGGGAGCTGAATGCCCTCACCGCCAATGCTTTGCGGGCAGCCCAGCGGGTGTTGATCCCGACACGGCTCAACCGCGTCGACTTCTCTTGTACAGAGGTGACCCTGCGCTATGTCGAGTCCCTGAAGGGCGAGTTGAGCCAAGTCCGCGCCATCTTGACCATGCTGGACGACCGCTACTTGCCAGGGGGCATCTGGTCCGGATCCCATACCGGGCAATTGTATGTGCAAGCGCAACAGATTTTTGCGGATGTGCTTTCACCCGTTACCATTCCAGATAGCAGCGATTTGCGCACCGCTTTTGACTACGGCTTGACGGTCATGGACTATCGGCCTGGCTCGGTGGTGTGTCAGCGATTGGAGCAGTTTGTCGAACATGAGGTGCTCTTGTGACTGGATCGGACCGTAGCCTCTTTCCTTCTTCGGGAGAAACTTCCCGCACTCGGCGCAAGGCCAGTGCTAAAACCAGTTCAGAGCCCACCCCTGCAGAATCTACTCCCACGGGCGAGGAGCCGACAACGATGTCTTCTCAGTCTCCTACAGAACCAGCCCCAGAATCGCCGGACCTTGAAACCCTCAAAAGCCAACTGGCCGAAGCTCAACAACTTTTGCAGGACTACCAAAACAAAGTCTCTGCCCTGCAAGCTCAGCTACAGCAAGTCACTGCCCACCGCGACGAATTGCAGAAGGCGCTGGCCCAGTTACAGGCGGTGGCCGAGGAGCGGGCCAAGACCATTCAGGAACTGCAAAGCCGCCGAGGGCAAGTCGCACCTTTACCCAAGCCGCAACCCCAGCCTTCGCCTCTGCACGCGCAAAAGAAGATCATGAATCGGCCCATCTTTGACAACGTGTCGCCCACCGACGAAGATATGCCCCCCTACATGCTGGACTAGGCAGTTGGTACTAGTCTGGATTGCGCCGGAGGAAAGGAGGGTGTAGGGTTAGGGATCCCTGTCTGCTCGGTTGCCGTTCCGGTCTGCACGCTATGACTCCATCCCAGGCGAAGATGACTGTTTCTGGCGATGCCATTCCGCCCCACGGGGGCACCTTGGTCAACCGCATTGCCTCCCCTGAGCAGGCGCAGGAGCTGCGCTCCAAAGCTGAACACTGCCCCATCCTCCACCTCGACGAGCGGGCCCAGTCGGATCTGGAGATGATCGCCATCGGGGGCTTCAGCCCGCTCACTGGCTTCATGGGGCGGGAAGATTACCAGTCGGTTCTGGAGACGATGCACCTGGCCAACGGCCTGGCTTGGTCGCTGCCGGTAACGCTGCCGGTCTCTGCCGAGATAGCTGCCGATCTCAAGGAAGGGCAGACCATTGCCTTGGCCAATGCCGAGGGCAGGCTCTTGGGCCTGTTGGAATTGACCGAGAAGTTCACCTACGACAAAACCCGCGAAGCGCAGCAGGTCTACCGCACTACCGATGAGCAGCATCCGGGGGTGAAGGTGCTCTACCAACAGGGATCCGTCTATTTGGCCGGCCCTGTAACTCTCTTGCAGCGGGATCCCCATCCCCTTTTCCCGGCCTACCAGATCGACCCGGCCCAGTCGCGGCAACTGTTTCGGGAAAGAGGCTGGAAAACCATTGTCGGCTTTCAAACCCGCAACCCCATCCACCGCGCCCACGAGTACATTCAAAAGTGCGCTCTGGAAATCGTGGACGGGCTGTTTCTCCACCCGCTGGTGGGGGCTACCAAAAGCGACGACATTCCCGCCGAGGTGCGCATGCGCTGCTACGAGGTGCTGATCGAAAAGTACTTCCCCAAGGAGCGGGTGATCCTGGCCATCAACCCTGCGGCCATGCGCTACGCCGGCCCGCGCGAGGCCATCTTCCACGCCCTCGTTCGCAAAAACTACGGCTGCACCCATTTTATTGTGGGCCGGGATCACGCCGGGGTGGGCAACTACTACGGCCCTTATGATGCCCAGCACATTTTCGATGAGTTCCGTCCCGAGGAACTGGGCATCATCCCCCTCAAGTTTGAACATGCCTTCTATTGCACCGTCACCGGCACCATGGCCACGGCCAAGACCAGCCCCAGCCAGCCCCACCAGCGCATCCACCTCTCGGGCACCAAGGTGCGGGAAATGCTGCGCCGCGGCGAGATCCCCCCGCCGGAGTTCTCCCGCCCCGAGGTAGCCCAACTGCTGGCCGAAGCTATGCGTGAGCGGGGACAGCCTGAGTAGGGGCAAAAAGAGCCTGCTCCAGCCCAGGCCCTCTTTGTTCTTGGGGAGTCGGCCAAGCTGAAATAGGGCGCTGCCTCCTTGCCTAGGCTGACTCCGCTAGATTGATCGTTGGGTTGCGGTCGCAGAGCCCCCAGGTATCAGCTTAAAACCGGTTCTGTACATGGGCATCACCGGCCAGTCCTCTGGCGCAGCCTCAGGGATACCAAACCATAAACAAACCCACGCCCAAAAGCAGGGGAAGGATGCTGCTCTCCTAGGAAACTCTCGCCAGGAAGCCCTCCATGGGCAGCAACAGACCTCATCCCGCCTCAAAGCGGAGCTGGTCGGGATCCACATAATAGCAGCGGGCATTGTCAACACAGATCAACGCCCAGCCATTTTGGTCAACATCGACCAACGTATACTCGGATTGAGGGATGAAGTGGCCCTGGTGGTTGCGGGTCTCGCCTTTAACCCAAACGGTCTGACGGTTCATCTTCAAGTTCCTCCAATTTACAGTCAAAGAAAATCAAAAGCAGAACTCAATTTCAATGCAAGTCGATGCAAGAAGTGTCACACCAAACAGAAACCCTTGCATCTCCTCAAAGCCCAACAAATCCACAGGCTTGCGTGGGATGCAAGCTAACTCACAGCGGTGCCAGAATACCGTCTTGCGATTTGGTAAGAGAAGTCTAGCACCAACTCTATGAGAATATTGTTAAAAGTTGCGGATTAAGTTGACAAGCTCTAGATTTTCCTAAATTCTTGTTGCAAAATCGGGTTAAGCCTGCTTAACCTGCTTGGTCTACTTCAAATAGCCATTGGTGCATCTTGCTCAACTGAGGCCAATTGGGACGGCGGTTCCCTCCCTCTGCCAAGTTAGATTTGACCCCCTCGATCTGCTCGGGATCCCGCGCCAAGATTTGCTTGATGATCTCCACCTGCTGGCGTACCCCTGTTTTTTTCAGCTCCAGCATCGCCAAAGTCAAGTTCACCCGCGGCTGGGCGTCCACCGGGTCTAGCTTCACAGCAGTTTGGGCAGCTTTCAGGGCTTTTTCCGCTTGCCCCTCCAAAAGATAGAGCCAGGACAAGCAAGTCCAGGCTGCTGCCGCCTTCGGGGATCCCTTACAAATGGCCTCGAAGGAAGGGATCAGCGTCTTGGCCGCTTCCCCCGCCTCGTAGCGCCGGATCCCTTCCTGAAACAATTCTTCAATGGCTGCGCTCATCGTTCTCAACTCGGCATAATGACGTATTGACAAGTGCACTACTTTATGGGTGTAAGGCTGCTCTTGCCTGTTCGCTCATCTGTTGTAGCGCACCGGTGTCGGGGAGAGGGATCCCTTCCCCTTCAGCAAGCCATAGCCAGTACTCGATGTTGCCGGCAGGGCCAGTGATAGGCGACCAAGTATAGCCCTGCACCTGCCAGCCGCGGGCCACCGCCGCCTGCATTACTGTCTGCAGCACGCGGGCATGGACGGCCGGATCCCGCACTACCCCCCTTTTGCCCACCTGGCCTCGGCCCGCCTCAAACTGCGGCTTGACTAGCAGCAAGGCTTCCCGCGGCGAGCGCAACAGCTTCCACAGAGGATCCAACACCTTAGTCAGGGAAATAAAGGAGAGATCCACCACTGCCAGATCCGGCCAGTTGGGAGTGGGCACCTCGGTTCCGTAGAGATCGGCTGGCTGAAGATAGCGCAAGTTGGTCCGTTCCCTAAGGATTACCCGCGGGTCAGTTCGCAAAGACCAGGCCAATTGGCCATAGCCCACATCCACCCCATAGACCCGCTGCGCCCCTCGTTGCAGGAGGCAATCGGTGAAGCCCCCAGTGGAGATGCCAGCATCCAAACAGATGCGACCCTGGACTTGAATGGGAAAAGCTTGCAGTGCCCCCTGAAGCTTTTCTCCTCCTCGCGAGACAAAAGCAGACTTGGCCTGGATGTGGACTACAGGATCTCCGCTTACCCACGTCCCGGCTTTTTCCGCCCGTACTCCGTTGAGGAAGACTTCTCCCGCCAAGATAGCCCGCTGCGCCTGCTGGCGCGAAGAAAAATACCCTCGCTCCACCAGCCAGGTATCCAGGCGGACTCGATCGGCCATGCCCTAGCCACTGGCCTTCCACTCCATCAAGATAGACGACCGGGATCCCTTCTGTCAGCCGCGACTTAGCCAAAGCGCCCGCTCACATACTCTTCCGTCTCGCGGTTGGCGGGAGAGTTGAAGATCTTCTCGGTGCGGTCAAACTCTACCATTCGTCCGTAGCGGATCCCTCTCTCGTCAAGTTCAGTGTTGAAGAAGGCAGTGAAGTCGGACACGCGAGCTGCCTGCTGCATGTTGTGGGTGACGATGATGATCGTGTAGCGACGGCCCAATTCCTTAAGCAGCTCCTCAATGCGCAGCGTAGAAATAGGATCCAGCGAGGCGCAAGGCTCGTCCATTAGAATTACCTCCGGCTGAATGGCCAGGGTGCGGGCAATGCAGAGGCGCTGCTGTTGTCCACCGGAGAGGGAAAGGGCGCTCATCCTCAACTTATCTTTCACCTCATCCCAGAGAACGGCCTGGCGCAGTGCCCGCTCCACGAGCTCGTCCAGATCCCCCTGGTAGCCATTAATCCGGGGCCCAAAGGCAATGTTGTCGTAGATGGATTTGGGGAAGGGGTTGGGCTTCTGAAACACTAGGCCAACCCGCCGCCGCACCTCAGAGGGATCCACATCCGGGTCGTAGATGTTTTTCCCGTGGAAGATAACGGAGCCTTCTACCCTTGCCCCTGGGATTAAGTCATTCATGCGGTTGAAGCAGCGCAAAATAGTGCTCTTGCCGCAACCTGAGGGTCCAATAAAGGCTGTGATGTGATTTTTCGGGATCTTCAGGGAAACCTGCTTAACCGCCAGGTGGGAGCCGTAGTAGACGCTCAGATCCCGCGTCTCTAGTTCAACCTCCAACCGGGTGGGTTGCTCAGGAGAGCCCGACTTGTCAGAGAGTGGAGAGCGCATAGGCGTGTTGAAAAGAAGATAACGTCACTGCAAGGCTTAGATAGTGATGGCTTCTTGGCGACGACTCACAAGGAGCCGGAAACTGACGGTGGTAATCAGGACCAAAATCACCAGAGCCAAAGCCCCTCCCCAGGCAAGCTTCTGCTGGTTTTCAAAGGGGACAAGGGCAAAGTTGTAGATCAACACAGCCAGCGAGGCCACTGGCTTCAACAAACCGCTGGGCCAGAGAAAGCTAAACAAAGCCGTGAAGATCAGGGGCGCCGTCTCACCTGCAGCGCGGGCAATGGCCAACGTCACCCCCGTCAGGATCACCGGCAGAGCCGCTGGCAACACCACGCGAAACACCGTCTGCACTCGCGAAGCCCCCAACGCATAGGCAGCAGCCCGCGTATCGGCCGGCACCAGGCGCAGCGCCTCTTCACTGGACAAAATGATGATAGGCAGGGTCAGCACCGATAGAGCCATCCCGCCGGCAAGGGCCGAGAAGGTTTTGGAGGAAAGCACCAGCACCCCATAGGCAAACACCCCGGCAATGATGGAGGGAACCCCCGTCAACACCTTGATAACGAAGCGCAGAAAGGAGGCCACGGGGCTGTTTTTGCCAAACTCCGAGAGATAGATGGCTGCGAATAGACCAATGGGGAATGTGATGGAGATAGCAATCGACACCACAATAATCGTCCCCAGCACCGCATTGCCAAATCCGCCCACCTGATCGCCCGGAGGAGGGGGAAGCTGGGTCAGCGTCTGCCAGTTCAGGCGCCCGATGCCCCTGGTGAAAACGTAGTAGAGGATGAGAGCCAGCACAAAAATGGCGAAGATGCTGGAGATAGCTGTCAGCGCTGTCATTCCTACATCCAAGAAGATGCGCTGCCAGGGCTTCGCTCTGCGCTTAAACAAATTGCCTTGCTCTACCGCCTGCACTTGCGCTGTCATGTTCCTCTACTCCCACGAAGCTGTTAGCGCAAACTTGACACGGCGTATCATCAGCTCCGCCGCAATGTTAACCACCAGAGTGATGGCTAACAGAATCAAGGCCAAATACATAAGTGCTGCAACCTGCTCGGGGCCCGCTTCCGCAAACTCGTTGGCCAATAGGGCTGGAATGTTGCTGGCAGGAGCCAGAAGCGAGATGCTAATGCCGCGGGCATTCCCAATCAGCATCGCTACTGCCATCGTCTCCCCTAGGGCGCGTCCCAAACCCAAAACCACCGCTCCCAGGAGGCCGCCAATTGCTGCCGGCAGCACGACACCAAAGATGGCTTCCCAGCGAGTGGCTCCCATCGCATAGGCAGCCGCCCGCAACTCTGGCGGAACGGACACCAGCATTTCCCTGGCGATGGCAGTAATGATGGGGATGATCATGATCCCCAAGACAACCCCCGATGTCAACATCCCAGGCCCTACTGGTGGTGTGCTGAAAATGGGCAGCCAGTTGAAGTGCTGGAACAAAAACATCTGTATAGGGCGGAAGAAGGGGATGAAGATAAACAACCCCCAAATGCCGTAGACCACACTGGGAATGGCTGCCAGCAGCTCCACCACGATGATCAAGGCTGTGCGCAAAGGCTTGGGCAAAAAGTCCTCGCTCAAAAAGATGGAGATGCCAAAGCTTAAGGGAACGCCCACGATCAGAGCAATCAGAGAA
This sequence comes from Synechococcus sp. 63AY4M2, assembly GCF_002760475.1. Classification (NCBI taxonomy): domain Bacteria; kingdom Bacillati; phylum Cyanobacteriota; class Cyanophyceae; order Synechococcales; family Synechococcaceae; genus Synechococcus; species Synechococcus sp. 63AY4M2. Next base: position 24,708 of record NZ_AXUX01000001.1, read on the forward strand.
GTTACCAGCGTGCCGTAGATCTGGGGCCAAGCACTGTAAATGTTCTCAACAGGATCCCAGGTGGTGCCCCAGAAAAAGCCCAGCCCGAACTTCCGAATGGCAGGTAGCGCCTGAATCCCAATCTCCAGGGCAATCCACAACAGTAGGAAAGCCGAGAAAAAGACGGCGATCCGCGTTGCCCAAATAAATAGCCAGTCGCGCCGGCGCTGGAAGACGGGCCGGGGCCGAAATAGAGAACTGCTCTCCGAAAAGGTAGTGGTCATCTGCTGGGTAGGGGGTACAAACCTCTACAAAGTGATGCTTTCCAGGGCAGCCAGAGCTTTCTTCCAAACCTCTACGGAGTGATTTTTTCCAGGGCAGCCAGAGATTTCTTTCGCGTTTCCTCCGGCAAAGGCACATAGCCCAGCGGCTCCGCAAAGGATTGCCCCTCGGTGAGGGCGTAGCGAAGAAACTCTCTGACAGCCTTGGAGGTTTCAGCTTTGGGGTAGACTTGGTAAGCCAAGATCCACGTGTAGCCCACAATGGGGTAGGAGTCTTCCCCTTCGGGATCTGGGTCAACCCCCAGCAGCCGCTCGTCGAGCTTGATTCTCGCCAGCGCTGCCTGCTCCGTCTCAACTTTGGGGACGACGAACTTGCCTGCCCGGTTTTCCAGGCGAGCGAAATTTAGGTTGTTGAGCTTAGCAAAGCCGTACTCCACATAGCCGATTGAGCCAGGAATCTGCTTGATTTGTTCAGAAACGCCTTCGTTACCGCGAGCTCCCACGCCAGTTGGCCAGTTCACGGAAGAGCCACGGCCCACTTTTTGCCGCCATTCGGGGCTAATGGCGTTGAGGTGGGTGGTAAAGATGTCGGTGGTGCCACTGCCATCAGAGCGGTGCACAACAGTAATCGGCATATCTGGGAAAGTCACCCCTGGGTTAAGGCCAGCCAGCAGCGGATCGTTCCACTTCTTGATCTTGCCCAGGAAGATATTGGCCAGCGCCAGGCGAGAGAGGCGAATTTCAGGACCTACGCCGGGGACGTTATAGGCTGCCACCAATGCCCCGCCCACCATAGGCACGGCCACCATGCCCTTGGGAGGGTTGGCTTCACCCTCAATCTTGCTAATCTCCTCAGGACGCGGCACGCTATCACTGGCGCCGAAGTCGACAGTGCGGGCCACAAATTGCTGACGGCCAGCGCCGCTCCCCACCGATTGGTAGTTGACTTGGATGTTGGGGTTTTTCTTGCCAAATTCTTGGGCCCACGTTTGGTAGAGGGGGGCCGGGAAGGTAGCTCCAGCGCCGTTGATGGTTATCGTCTTCTGCTGGGCAAACACTCGCTGCCAGCCGGCCTGACTTGCCGCAAAACCCGCAGCAACTGCCGACAAGGACTTAAGGAAAGAACGACGACCCAAGGAATGCGACATCAACATACAGAGATCTCTCCACTGAAGAGCGTGTCCTAGCCCAGGTCAAAAAGCTGCAACTGTGAAACCTAACTCCAAGAGTTCAGTCCACCGGGCCGAAGAGAGCACAGGATCTCGTTGAGACCCCAGCCCTTGCAACTCAGTCGCTAATCGGTCGCTAAGTGTAACGTAAGGTCAACCCTTTTTGGGTCAACAAGAGGTTAAATTCAGGTTATTTCTAGGTTATTTCTAGGCCCAGCAGCCGAGGTCGCGACTGTCGGGCTTAATCAGGGTAGAGACCCCAGGGGGAGGCTGGGGCTGGGCTGACATTGGTCGGGGGAATGCCTAGAATAGAGAGCTGTCAAGAGAGTGGGTGCCTTCCTCCTATGGCAAAAGATGTGCAGGTGATGCTGCGCCAGGCGGTTCCTGGGCTCGGCAAGCCGGGAGAGGTGGTGAGTGTCAGGCCGGGCTATGCCCGCAACTACCTTTTCCCGCGGCAGATGGCGGTGCGGCTTACGCCTGGACTTCTCAAGGAGCAGCAGATGCGGCGGGAGCAGGAAGCAGCCCGCAAGCTGGCTGAGAAGCAACAGGCGGAAAACTACAAAAAGGCTTTGGAGACGATTGGCCGTTTTGTCATCCGCAAGAAGGTGGGCGAAAAAGACCTGCTCTTTGGACAGGTAACTGCCAGCGATATTGCCGAGGTGGTGCTGGCTACCAGTGGCCTCGATATCGACCGCCGCAATGTCCTACTCGATGAGGAGATCAAGAAAACTGGGGTTTACCTGGTGCAGGTGAAGTTACACCCCGAGGTTACCGCTACGCTGCGCATTCAGGTCACGCCTGAGTAGAAAAGAGGTTCTGGTTCAGACGGCTATGCCCACTTGGCCCGCTGCGCTAGGGTGTGCAGCCTAGCAGTCGGAGAGCGGGGGAGAGCTTGGTTTTTCTACCCTGGCTGGTGGTGATTAGCGATTACGACCTGACCGGTGGGGATCGGCTTCCGCCTCAGAACATCGAAGCTGAGGAGGAGATCTTGGGCGGCATCCTCCTTGACCCTGAGGCGATGGCGCGGGTGGCGGAGCTCTTGCGGCCTGAGATGTTCTACCTCTCCGCCCACCAGGAGATCTACCGGGCTGCTCTGCAGTTGTACAGCCAGGGCCAGCCCACTGACCTGACCACTGTTTCTGCCTGGTTGGCAGATCACCAGCTCTTGGAGCGGGTGGGAGGAACGGCGGCAATTCGCCGCCTAGTGGAGCAGACGGTTAGCAGTGTCAACATTGACCAGTATGCCCGTCTGGTGGTGGACAAATACATGCGCCGCCGGCTGATTCAAGTCAGCAACACCTTGGCGCGTCTGGCCTACGACACTAGCCAGCCTCTCCCTCAGCTCCTGGATCGAGCCGAGCAAGAGGTGTTCAGCCTCACCCAGGAACGGGTGCAGCGCAGCCTTGTTCCAGCCTCGGAAGTTTTGGTAAACATCTTCTCAGAGTTGGAGGAGAGGTTCCAGAGCGGGGCTCAGATCCCTGGGATCCCGACCAAATTCATTGACCTCGACAACCTGACCCAGGGCTTGCAGCGGTCGGATTTGGTCATCCTAGCCGGCCGTCCTTCGATGGGAAAGACCAGCCTGGCTCTTAACATTGCCCAAAATGTGGCTGCCTACGTCAAGCAACCGGTGGCCATCTTCAGCCTGGAGATGTCGCGGGAGCAACTGGTGCAGCGGCTCTTGGCCAGCGAGGCGCGCATTGATAGTAGCCGTCTGCGATCCGGGCGCATCAGCGAGAATGAGTGGCAACGCCTGGGGCAGGCGATTGGCTTTTTGTCGCAACTGCCTTTGTTTATCGACGACACGCCCAACTGCACGGTTACAGAAATTCGCTCTAAGGCGCGGCGTCTGCAGGTGGAGCAAGGAGGGACGTTGGGGTTGGTGTTGATCGACTACTTGCAGCTAATCCAGGGATCTGAGTCCGACAACCGGGTGCAGGAATTGTCGCGCATTACCCGCGGCCTCAAGGCGCTAGCCAAAGAGCTGATGGTGCCGGTGCTGGTGCTATCTCAGCTCAGCCGGGCAGTGGAGTCGCGCTCAGACAAGCGTCCGCAACTGGCAGATTTGCGGGAGTCGGGTTGTCTAGCCGGCGATACCCGCGTGAGGGACGTGGATCGCGGCAAGATCTGGCGCCTGGAGCAACTGGCAGCCCTGCCGCCTTCAGCAGAACTGCCGCGCCTGCTCAGCCTCAATGGGCGCGGGCGGCTGGTGCCCCAACAGCCAGTGAGGGTATTTTGCAGTGGGCGGCAGCCCACATGTCTTCTAAAAACCCGCCTCAACTTTTCCATTCGTGCCACTGGCAACCACCCTTTCCTAACTCGGGACGGCTGGAAAACCCTCGACGAGCTGCAACTGGAGGAGGAGGTGGCGGTGGTGGTGCAGGAGGGGTTGATCTGGGATCCCGTCGTCTTCATTAGCGAGCCGGGGGAGCCGCAACCGGTTTACGACATCGAGATGCCCCGCCACCACAACTTTGTGGCCAACGGCCTGCTGGTGCACAACAGCATCGAGCAGGATGCCGACGTGGTGATGATGATCTACCGGCCCGAGTACTACGATCCCAACACCAGCGATCGCGGCATTGCCGAGGTGATCGTCGCCAAACATCGCAACGGCCCTACTGGCACCGTACGCCTTTTGTTTGAAAGCCAGTACACCCAGTTTCGCAACTTGGCGGATCCCTATCGGTGAGCGAAAGCCGCAGCAGAAGTAGATCGGGACTCCTTTCAAGGACAGGTCCGGGGTGCGAGGTGTTAGCCTGAGATTGCCCCCCTAGGGCAGGTTGCTGTTGCTGGCTACCTCCCTCTGCCTAAAGCCATATGTTCAAAAGCCTGTTGATCGCCACCGATTGCCGCGATGGACTGCAGCGTTTTGGCAAATGCCTAGAAGAGCTTTACCTGAATGGGATTGAGCGCGTTGCTTTTGTGCATAGCGTTGCTCGGCAGGACGACGACATTGGCCTTCCCGAAGACCTCACCCCCAAAGTGCAGGCGCAACAGGCTCGCTTACACAAGGTGTTGAGCGCCGTTCCTGCAGGGCTGGAAGTCAAAGTCTTGGTGCAGGCGGGCAAGGCGGTGGATCTGATTTTAAGAGGGATCCAAACCTGCAGCTCCGACTTGCTAATCACAGGCATGGGGATCCACAATCTGCTCACCGAAAAACTGTTTGGAAGCACCACCTTGGAGCTGCTGCCGAAGCTGACCATCCCGGTAATGGTGATGCGTCCGCAACTCATCGCCGCCTTTACTCTGGAAGAATTGCGCCTGCGCAGCCGCCACCTATTTCGCTCCCTCCTAGTGCCTTTTGACTTTGAGGAGCCCCGCCGGCAGCTCCTCAGCCGTCTTGGCCAACTGCTGCCAGGAACTTCCCAGTGTCAGGCCATTACGCTGCTCTATGTGGTGGATCCCAGCGCCCGCCGCAACCAGGGATCGCCGGCAGAAGAGCTCAAGCGCAGGGCCGAGGCCGACTTGGCCCGGTTAGTCGAACCGCTGGTCGAGCAGGTAAAACCGGTGCAGTTGCGGGCCTTGGTGCGGGTGGGATCCCCGCTTCAGGAAATCCTAGCCACCGCTGCTGAGGAGGACATGACCGCCATTGCCACCGCCTCCCCACGGGTGGGAACCTTTTGGGAGTGGTCAATCCGTAGCCTCACCGGCGAGATTCTACGGCAAAGTTGGCATCCGGTGTTGTTTTTCCCGCGCGGTTCCTTAGCGTAGTAGAGCTGCCCAACCCCCCTTCTATGCCGCTTGACCAAACCTTGAAGGAACTGTTCCAGGCGGTGGCTCAGGGGAAGCTCTCTCCCGAGCAGGCCCTGCAAGCCTGTCGCTTCCTGCCTTTTGAGGCGGTAGGAGACTTCGCCCGTGTGGATCACCATCGCCTTCTGCGCACCGGCTTTCCCGAAGCGGTGTGGGGGCCGGGCAAAACTCCCGAGCAGATTGCCCAGATTCTGGAGCGGCTGCACCGCCAGGGATCCCTAGCTTTGGCCACCCGCGTCGATCCCTCGGTCTATGCCCAAGTTCGCTGCCGCTTGCCCCAGGCCCAGTATTCTCCTGTAGCGCGCTTGTGCTGGATCCCTCCCCAAAAGGTGCATAGCTATCCCGGCCAGATTAGCGTGATCTCCGCTGGCACTGCCGACGTGCCGGTGGCTGAAGAGGCCGCTCTCACCGCCGAGCTCTCCGGGTTTCAGGTCAACCGCCTCTGGGATGTGGGAGTGGCCGGGATCCATCGCCTGCTGCACCACCGCGCCGCTCTGGAAGCCGATGTGCTCATTGTAGTGGCAGGCATGGAGGGAGCCTTGGCCAGCGTGGTGGCTGGCCTGGCAGACTGTCCGGTAATCGCTGTGCCCACCAGCGTTGGCTACGGGGCCAGCTTCCAGGGCTTGGCTGCCCTGCTGACCATGCTCAACTCCTGTGCTCCTGGGGTGGGGGTAGTGAACATCGACAACGGCTTTGGGGCTGCGATTCTGGCCGGCCAGATCCTGCGCTGTGGCCAGCGGCTGGCGTCGCGATTGCCCTCGCCTGCATCCCCTGGAGAGGGAGAAGGTTAAGAAATGTAAAACAATCCTAAGCCAGACAGGCTATACTCAGGCCATGGCTAGGCCGGGATTTTGGCTGTCTCCGCTGGGAGGTTGTTTCCAAGAATTGAGGGGTGGGTTCTTTCCTCAGGTATCATTCTTGGGACGCTCCCTAACGACCATAAAAACGACCATAAAAATGAAAGCAAATGAAAGGAGTTGTCGATTATAGGATAGCAGTCTGGGGTTGGCTGCACTGAACGAACGATTTTTTAGCCGGGGTACATGAAGCTTGCTGCTATGTCCATCGAGGCAATAAATACCGCTGTGGCTCTTGTTCAGGGGATCGTTCAGTCCTTCACTTGGACGGATCTCTTTTTGGTGGTGGCTCTGGTGTTTTTGGAAGCAGCCCTCTCTGCTGATAACGCCGTCGCCCTAGCTGCTTTGGTCAAGCATTTGCCCACCCCCCAGCAACAGAACCGGGCTTTGCGCTGGGGCATCATTGGCGCCTATGGTTTTCGCATCGCCATTGTGTTTGCAGCGGTTTGGCTGGTGGAGTATCCGCCCGCTCAGTTTCTTGGGGCCTGTTACTTGCTCTGGCTGGCCTGGCAGCATTTTCGCGGGGAAGAAGAAGGACCCGAGCAAGACATCACTCGCCAGGCCAATTTTTGGCAAACTCTGGTGATGGTAGAGCTGACGGATCTAGTCTTTTCTTTCGACAGCATCGCCGCTTCGGTGGGCGTCTCCCGCAAGGCTTGGGTGATCATCCTCGGCGGCATTCTCGGCATCACCCTGATGCGCTACATGGCCTCTTTGTTCTTGCGCTGGCTGGATGAGTTTTCCCGCCTGGAAGATGCTGCCTTTGCCATCATCGCCCTGGTGGGAAGCCTCATGCTGCTGGAGGTGTTTTTCCCCCAAATTGAGCTCCCGGAATGGGGGATGGTGCTGGCTGTGCTGCCTTTGTTTGTCTGGGGCTTTTCGCAGCGCCGCAGTCCTTCTCCTCCAGCCGTGGCCCAGCCAGATTCGACTCTGCCCAGTTCGACGGAAGGGATCCCTGCCGGCTTAGCCGCTCTTGCTGAGGTTGAGTCTGCCGCTGAGCTGGACTAAGGGAGCCCAGGGAGGAATTTCGGATCCCTGGGGCCGGTGAACGCCGGCAGGTTGTTCGGGCAACGGGAGGGCCTTGTAGACTAGTAGTGGAGGCAAGCCACCGGAGGAAGGTATCCTGATTCCGCAGTTTTGCCAGAAGTGGTGGGCAAAGTGCTGCCAGCAAGCCACTGCCACAAGCAGGGACAGCCAGCAGAAGCCGCCAGCAGGGGTAGAGAATGGTCAACCTCAGCCCCTTTCCTCTCCAGCCAAGGTAAACGATCCGATCCCTCTGGTAGAGCTGCGGCAGGTCTGCAAGCGCTTTGGGTCTACGGTGGTGCTGGATGGGATTGACCTCAAGGTGTACCGGGGCGATGCCCTAGGAGTGGTGGGGCCTTCCGGCACCGGCAAATCGACCTTGCTGCGCATTATTGCCGGCCTGACGGAGCCGGAGGCTGGCGAGGTGCTCTGGTGTGGGATCCCGCTGCCGGAAATTCAGGCCGGCCATCAGACTCCCCCCCTGCGGGTAGGCATGGTATTCCAGCAAGCGGCCCTCTTCGACTCCCTAACGGTGGAGGAAAACGTCGGGTTTTTGCTCTATGAGCACTCGCGGCTGCCGCGGGCACGCATTCGGGAGCTGGTGGCGGCCAAGCTGGAGGCGGTGGGGCTGGCGGGCAAGGAGCACAGCCTGCCGGAGGAGCTTTCTGGGGGGATGCGCAAGCGGGCCAGCTTCGCCCGCGCCATCATGGAGGATCCGTCGCTGCCCCAGGACGAGCCGCAACTGCTGCTCTACGACGAGCCCACAGCAGGCTTGGATCCCATTGCTTCCACCGTGATCGAAGATCTCATCCGGGATCTGCAGCGCGTGAAAAAAGCTTGCGAGAGCTACATTGTGGTGACCCACCAGCACAGCACCATCTACCGCGCCACCGACCGGATTGTGCTCTTGGCCCAGGGGCGGGTGCAGTGGGAGGGATCCGTGCAAGAGATCGAAACGTGCGACAACCCCTTTGTGCGGCAATTTTTCAGCGGTAGCGTAGAAGGGCCAATTCGAGTGGCAGGGCAGGTGTGATGCGTTCGCGAGCCATCCGAGAAGGGGCAGTGGGCCTGTTGATCTTGGCGGGGGCACTGGGCTTTGCCGGGCTGTTTTTGTGGATCTACAACTTGCGCTTCGGCAGCCGCGGCTTTCGGTTCACCGTCACCTATCCCAATGTGGCCGGCCTGGCGGAAGGCTCCAGCGTGCGGCTGCGGGGAGTAGCTGTGGGCCGGGTGGAGCGCATCCTGCCCCAGGCAGCCCAGGTGGAGGTGCAGGTGGCTATCGACCAGCCGCTGGTCATCCCGCGCGACGCCCTGTTTGTTACCACCCAGACGGGGCTGGTGGGGGAGACGGTGATGGATATCCTGCCGCAGGCGGCTGTGCAGCTAACAGGATCTCCCTTGGCAGCCGATTGCGACCGCAGCCAGATCATCTGCGATGGGGATAGGGTGGAGGGCGAGCCGGGCGTGGGTTTCGGCCAGTTGCTGGTTCAGGTGGATCGGCTGGTGACGCGCATCAACAACGATGAGTTCTTCGATACCCTCAACGCCACCTTAGAAGGGATCACCCGTGTTGCCAACAGCGTGGCCGACCTCTCGGAAACTGTGGAGAAGCAGGTGGCAGCCCTGCGCACCGAAGATCTGGACTTGTCGCAATTTACCTCGGCTGCTGTGGCTATCCAAGACGCGGCTGGAGCTGTGAGGGAAACGGCCCGCAGTTTTCAAGCGGCTGCCGATCGGTTCACCGTTCTGGTGGAACAGAACCGCACCTCCCTCCAGGCTGCCCTGGAAAACATCCAGCAGGTGAGCGCTGATCTGCAAGCCATGTCGAGCGCGGTTCGCCCGCTGCTTACCGATCCGCAACTGCAGGCGGATGTGCGCCAGATCCTGGCCGAGGTGCGAGCGGCGGCGGAGAACGTGTCCCAAGCTACCGACGATCTGCGGCAGCTTGCCGCCAGCCTCAACGATCCGGGCACCCTGGCGACCTTGCGCCAAACTCTGGACTCGGCCCGCATCACCTTTCAAAACGCGCAAAAGATCACTGCCGATATCGACGAGCTGACCGGGGATCCCCAGTTTCGTCGCGCTCTCCGGGAACTGGTGTTGGGGCTGAGCAACTTGGTCTCCAGCGCCCCTTCAGAGGAAGGGATCCGGCCTGCTGGGGCTCAGGATTATCGCTTCCATCAGAACCTCTGGGGTACTCCCGCCACAGCGCAGCTTGGCGGGATGGGGGATAGGCGGTGAGACGAAGGGGTTCAATGCCCCTGAGTCTCACAATCTGGGCGTTGCCTGCTGCTCGACATACTTCTTCAACTCCTCAACAGTGACCCCACCACAAGAGGCAACAAAATAGGCCCCTGTCCAAAATACAGGCTTGCTGTAGAACCGTGCCACCTCTGTGGCGAACTCTTTGCGAATCAACCG
>NZ_AXUX01000001.1:38640-61183 GCF_002760475.1 Synechococcus sp. 63AY4M2
AGCACTAGGTCAGGGGCGCAGGCGTGGGTTTCTGGGTACTCAATCAGACAGCGACCATAGGACTGCAGCGGCACATCCGGGTGCAAAAAGGCCCAAAACCCGAAAATGATGGTGATGAAATCGCTGACGGAGGCGTGCTCTGGCCCTTCTTTGCCCATGTTGACCCACAACCAACCCCGATGAAAGGAGAGTTTTTGCCACTCCAGGTCAGGATGGCTGCGAATGGCCACATAGTCCTGCCAAGTGGCGTCGTGCCGCTCAAGGACAGGGGGGGTGGCTGGCTTTGAGGCAAGAACCATCGCTCTTCCCTCAGGGGGTTTCCCTCAAGCCTATCATCAGCCCTCGAGAAGTCGCTCCTCCCGCTCCAGAGAAGCAGGCTAGGGCCGGCCAGAAGCCTCAAAAGGTCAGGAAACCTGCCGGGATCCCTAGACCGACAGCGGGGCTTTGCGCCAGGCCTGGGGCTGTTGGAACTTGTGCAGATCTCGGATCAGCCGCACCCAGCCGTCGGCCATCGACTCGACCAGGAGCTTGCCTTTTTCGGGCGTGGCGGCGGTGGCATCCCCCAGGACGCCGCTCCGGCTGAGGTCGCGGGTTGTCCAGGCAAACGAGATCCGCCCTTCCAGGCTGAGCAAGCTATCTTGCGGCAGATCCGAGGGGTACTCGCAGACCAAGCGGTCGGTGCGCACCGTCTCGGGCAACAGGTACATCAACATGCTGGTCTCGCCGTCTCCGGCGTGAATGCCCAATTCCTGCTCTTTTGCGGTCATCAGCTCCTGGCCTTGGTGGGGAACGCGCCAGACGGACACCGGGAAGAGCAGGAAATCTTCGTACTTCTGGTGCAGGTCGCGGGCCACAATCTGCAGCACCTCGGGCTGGCCGCCGTGGGAGTTGAGGAACACCAGCTTGCGAAACCCAGCCCGGTAAATGCTTTCGGCCACTTCGGTCAACACCGCCATCAGGGTTTGCGCCGAGAGGGTGATGGTGCCGGGGAAATGCCAGTGCTCGTTGGCCTTGCCGTAGCACTGGGTGGGCAGGACATAGGCCGGGATCTCCGGCTCTAGTTTTTCCATGGCCCGCCCGATGATTGCCGTGCCGATGCAGGCATCTACCACCAGGGGCAAATGGGGACCGTGCTGCTCGATTGAGGCCACCGGCTGGATGATGACTACGTTCTCTTTGTCGGGCATGGCCTGGATCTCCGTCCAGGTCAGGTAGGGAAAGAAACGGTGGGGCGGGATAAAGGTGTGCATCATGGCGGGATCCGGTTTCCAGGAATTTGGAGGAGCCTTGCCTGCAAGACTAGCACCATGGGCAATCTGGGATCCCCTCGCAGAACCTGAGAAGGCATCCCTTAAGATCAGGTGTAGTTGGTCTCAACTTTCCTAAGCGGAAGCCAGCCGTTCCATGACCCTGTGGCCCTGTCTGCCCGCTCAATGTGGCTCTGGTGAGGATCTCCCCATTAGGGGACGTCCTCTGCCTGCTGGGAGGACGGAAGTAGGGAGTGTCCTCACCTCACCCCGCCCCATCCTAGCCTTGCCGGGGTCGCAGGCCACCCTCTACGTGGAGCTGATTCAGGTTTCTCTTCACAATCTTGAGGCGGGATCCCCAGCTCTGCTTTGGGTGCGACCCCTGTTGCTCAAGCAGGGATCCCAAGTTTGGAACCTGCGATCCACCTCGGATTTGCTCTGGCCGGCTGCCGGCTTTGTCCCGGCCTACGCCGAGGAGGTGCTGCCGCTGCTGGAGCAGGCCGGGGATCCCCTGCCCCAGGAGGCCCGCCAGCGGCTGCAAGCCTTTTTGCAGCAGGTCTGCCAGGGCTAGGACTCCGTCCCGCTATTGCCAAGGGCCAAGCTCTGCAGAGCCGATTCCAGCCGCGCCAGCGCCTCGTCAATTTCCGCAGGCGTGACGATCAAGGGGGGCACCAAGCGCACCACCTGGGATCCCGCCGGCACCAGCAACAGCCCTCGCTCCAGGGCCGCCCTGACCACCTCAGCCGCCGGGATCCGCATCACCAGGCCCTGGATCAGGCCCCAGCCGCGCACCTCCTGCACAAGCTGCGGGAACTGCTTGGCCAAGCGAGATAGACCCTGGCGCAGATGGGCTCCTGTCTGCTGGGCATTCCAAACCAGGCTCTCGACCATCAGGGTGTGGCAGACCGCCAGGCCAACCGCACAGGCCAGGGGGTTGCCGCCGAAGGTGCTGGCGTGATCCCCCGGCTGGAACACGGCGCAAAAGTCTTTGGCCAGGAGGGCGCCAATTGGGATCCCGCCCGCCAGGCCCTTGGCCAGGGTAAACACATCCGGCTCTATCCCCAGGTTGCAGTAGCCCCAGAGCCTGCCGGTGCGGCCCAGCCCCACCTGTACCTCGTCCAACATCAGCAAGATGCCCCGCTCGCTACAGACCCGGCGCAGCCACTGAAAGTAGGCGGGATCCCCGGGCACAACCCCTCCTTCTCCCTGCAGCGGCTCCAGCAGCACGGCACACACCCGCTCGCCCCAACGCTCCAGCACTGCCGCCGTACCCTCGATATCGTTGTAGGGAACGTAGTCGAAGCCGGGCACCAGCGGGGCAAAGTCTTTTTGGTATTTCGGCTGGCCGGTAGCGGTGAGGGCAGCCAGGGTGCGTCCATGAAAGCTAGCCTGGGCGGTGAGGATCACCGGAGCTTGGATCCCGCGCACCGTATGGGCATATTTGCGGGCCAGCTTGATGGCGCCTTCGTTGGCCTCTGCCCCTGAGTTGCAGAAAAAAACCTTATCGGCACAGGAGTGCTGGGTCAGCCATTGGGCCAGTTGCGCCTGAGGCCGGTTGTAGTAGAGGTTGGAAACATGGTGCAACTGTTGCGCTTGCTGAGTCAGCGCCTGGATCCAAGCGGGGTGGGCATGGCCCAGCGTGCAGGTGGCAATGCCAGCCACAAAATCCAGGTACTCGCGCCCTTCTTCGTCCCAAACCCGGCAGCCTTCCCCCCGCACCAGGGTCAAAGGATAGCGAGCGTAGGTGGACATCACATGCCGGTCGAACAGCTCGGCGGTTGTCCCGGAGCCCAAGTCGACAAGAGAAGCGCTTAGCGGCGGCATGGCAGAGGGAGAATGGACAATGTCTCGAGTGTATCACTCTGGGCGGGGGATGATATTCTGGCAAAGCCCAAGGAGAAGGGATCTACACCCATGGGGCGGCGGGGGGTAACGGTCTGGTTTACGGGGCTCAGCGGCGCGGGCAAAACCACCCTGAGCTGCGGTGTCGCCCAGCAGTTACAGGCTTTGGGGTTGCCGGTGGAAGTGCTCGATGGAGACCTGGTGCGGCAACACCTCAGCAAGGAACTGGGCTTCAGCAGGGCGGATCGGGATGAGAACGTTCGTCGCATCGGCTTTGTGGCAGAGATGCTGACCCGCCACGGGGTGATCGTGCTGGTGTCGGCCATCTCCCCCTATCGCGCCACCCGGCAGGAGGTGCGGCAGCAGATCGGCAACTTCATCGAAGTCTTTGTGGACGCCCCCCTGGAAGTTTGTGAACAGCGCGATGTGAAAGGCCTCTACCGCAAAGCGCGGGCAGGCCTCATCCGGCACTTCACCGGCATCGACGACCCCTACGAGCCGCCAGAATATCCAGAGGTGGTCTGCAAAACCGCCGAGCAAAGCATCTCTGAATGTATCGACTTGGTGATGCAAAGCCTGAGAAGCCACGGCTATCTCCAATAGGGCGCTGGGCCTGGCGGGTTTGGGATCCTTGTGGGAAGATGTGAACAAGCATTTCGTTTCTGAGAATCAAGGTAGCTATGGCAGTGACTCGTGCCGGACGAACCTTTGTGATGCGGGGCAGCAGCGAAGGGAACCCTGCCAAGTTTCTGGAAATGGCCAGCTCTCTGATCAACACCCGCACCCGCCAAGGTAGCGGCAAAAAGGTTCAAGATCGCTCCTCCTACGGCAAGGCGGGCAATCCGCAAGAGTTTATACAGATGGCCAGCGAGTTGCGCCGATCCCTGGAGCAGCGGGGGCGGTAGCTGCTCTTTTCCTCTCCTCTAGACTGTAGGATCCCCGTCCGGCTCAGCTAGCCGGACGCTTTTCTTTGTTTTGCCCTCCAGGCAGACAATTGCTGGCCTGAGGCTCCCTGGCTTTCTATTCCACCCTCCCCAACCTTGCTCCTGCGGTTTGCCGCTCACAAAAGAAGAGAGGATGTCAGGATGGGAAAAGTGCTCCTCTGAGCGCTCTTGCCGGTGGACGTAGTGAGGTGAAAAAGCATGAAAAACACGGGCTTTTGGCTGGCCGGGATCCTGGGGTTGCTCCTGGATCAGGCGAGCAAGCGCTGGGCGGTGGAGCGGCTGCTGCCGGGGCCGGAAATCGAGCTGTGGCCAGGGGTGTTTCACCTTACCTATGTGGAAAATACCGGCGCCGCTTGGAGCCTATTTGCCGATTCGGCAGAGTTCCTCAAGTGGGTCTCGCTGGGGGTAGCGGTGGCGCTGGCGCTGCTGGCGATTCGCGGCAGCAGCCTGGGCCGTTGGGAACAGGTGGGCTACGGCTTGGTCTGGGCAGGAGCGATGGGGAACGGCATCGACCGCTTTCTCAACGGCTATGTGGTGGATTTTTTCAACTTCGTCTGGATTGGCTTCCCCGTCTTTAACGTGGCGGACGTGGCCATCAACGTGGGGGTGGCCTGCTTGTTGGTTGGCCTGTGGCAGGGCAGCCCGAAAAAAACGGCGCCGAGACCCTAGGCGACCTACTTCGCCCCCGCCCACTGGCGATCCCCAGCTTCTTGCGCGGCCAACTCAGGCTGCGAGGGAGCCTCAGGATCCGGCGGAGCGCTCCACCACAACCCCACAGCTGGCCCCAATCCCAGCAAGAGCCCCAGCCCTGCTGGCGCGACAATGCCGGATCCTACGCTCATCAGCAGGGCAAAGGCAAAATTGGCTACATAGAGCAGCAGCGGCCCCAGCAACTGGCGGCGGTTCAAGACCGGCTGATCTTTCCCCCAAAGGAGGTTGGCCGCGGTCATAAAGGCAGCTCCGGTGAGCATCCAACCGCCGAAGTTTTGCAGAGGCATGCCGAAAAAGGGCCCCGGCTGGAACCACGTCCAAAAGGGGATCAGGCCGCGGGTCATGGCCGGATCCAGCACGAAGTCCCAGGCGGTGAGCAGCAGCGCCCCCAACAGGATGGCCTCGCAGTGGATCAGCCAATGGCGCCCCGCTTGCAACGCCACCCGCGCCAACAGGTAGGACGACAGCCCCACGTAAAACCAAGACAAAGGGATCGTGAAGGGAACCAGTCCGGCGATCTTGTAGCCCAGCCCGCTCAGGTAGCCGTAGTCGCCAAAAGGGATCCCAGTGCTGGTGCCCAGCAGCTCGCTGGCCAAGGAAATGCCCACCGCCGGGATCAAAAACATCAACAGGCGCCGCACCCCCAACAGCCGGGATCCCATCAAAGCCGCCGCCAGGGCTCCAGACACCATGTAGGCCACGCCGCCATTGCCCATGCTCCAAGAGAAGGCCTGCAGACCAATGGGGGGTAAACTGGCCACCCACTCGGGATGCGGTACTACCCACAGTAGGCCCACCAGCCCGAAGAGCAAGGAGAGAATGTGCAAGCCCAGCGCCAAAGCCTCCAACCGCTGCCAGATTGACCCAAACCCAAGGAGAACACCTCGCCTATCAGAAAACCGGAAAGGCAGGCTAACAAGGACACCAGAGGATAACGAGGAGAACAGCCAACGCATGAGAAGCTCCCGTAGGGTGGTTGATCAGAGCCGCCTCGCTACCCCACCGCTTGAGCAGCGGCTGAGGAGAAAAGCGGATGGCCAAAGCAAACTGCCTGGCCTGACCAGGGTAGGCCTGCTGATATTTTTCTGCCTATTGTATCAATTCGTAAACATCCTGCCTGGTTTTCCGCAGAGCTCCTCTTGGTCAGAGGGATCCCTGAGGGGAGTGTACGCTCAGTTGAGGCGGGCTGTGGAGCGCCGGGACTGGGCTCAGGCCTTGCGCCTGGTGGATCTTCTGCTGCAGCGGTCCCCAGATCCCGCCCAGCGTCAGGATCTGGAGCACTATCGGTTGGCGCTGGAGAGCCATCGCTCTTCTAATGGGGATCCGCCGCCGCCCCAGTGGCCGTTTTTGCACAAGCCCTTTGTCGGGGAATTTCCCGTCACCAACCTCTTCGACCACGACTTGCCCTTGGGGGAGGAGGATGGCAACGGACGGTTTGTCAGTGGGCAAGGCCAAGTCTGGATCCCTGGCCCGCTGCACCCCTGCGGCAAAAGCGATGGCCATGCCGGCTATGACTGGGCCATGCCGGTGGGCACCCCCATCCTGGCCGCCGCCCCAGGACGGGTTACCGTAGCGCGTCCGGAGCCAGCGTTTTTCTGCCCTGCCTTGGGTCGCCCGGTCAGGGGGTTGCGGGTGCGCATTCTGCACGAGCCAGCTGGCTTGGAAACCCTCTACGCCCACCTCAGCCAAATCCGGGTACACGAGGGGCAGAGGGTGGCAGCTGGGGAGGTGATTGGCCTGTCAGGGGAAAGCGGCTGTGCCAGCGGGCCCCATCTCCACTTTGAGGTGCGCCGCTTTGACCAAACCAATTCCGGCCAGCCCGCCCCTGTCGATCCCTACGGCTGGTTTGGGCCTGGCCTGGATCCCTGGAGCCTGCATCCCCTGGGAGCCGAAAGCCTGTTTCTCTGGCAGGTGGGCCAAGCGCCCAGCCTAGGCGCCTGCTGGCAGGCTCAACAGCTCTCTGGCCCTCCTCAATAGACTAGAGACATTTCCCGCAGCCCCGACCCCTCTCCCAGTGGGAGTCTCCCCTCACCCCCGACCCCTCTCCCAGTGGGAGAGGGGAGTTGCAAGGGACTGCTTTGTGGCAATTTGGAACGAATCCCAGCGGTCTATTGTCTCGTCGCCAATCGGAAGACTTGGGATGTTACAGACCCCTCTCCCAGTGGGAGAGGGGAGTTGCAAGGGACTGCTTTGTGGCAATTTGGAACGAATCCCAGCGGTCTATTGTCTCGTCGCCAATCGGAAGACTTGGGATGTTACAGATCGCGGCGGACAAAGCCATCTCCCTCCCACTGGTAGAGGGTGGCGCGCGAGTCGCGGTTGGATCCCGGCACGCTGGAGATGACCAGGAGCCCTTGGGAGCTGACCCGCAAGCTGGCATTGCTTAAATCGGTTACGCTCAGCAGCGGCACAAACCCCTCCGGCTGGTGTTCCAAGATCAAGACAGACCGCAGCAGGCTGATTCCCCCTCGCTCGGTGAGCAGTACCAGCTTGGGCTGGGCGCTGGAGGTAATGTCGGTGCGCAGGTGCGCCTCCACCAGCCGTCCGGGGATCGGCTCAGCCGCATGGAGCAGGCGAAAATCGTATCCTCCCTGATGGGCGAAGCTGAGAACGCGCACCACCGGCTCCACTGTCGGCTGCCGCTGGATTTCAAACACGGCCACCACATCCTGCCGATCGGAAGCGGTGAGGCTGGCCGCAAACAGGCGCAGGTTTTGGCCGCGATTGCCGCGGATGAACTCCCACCAGATGGATTGACGAAAGAGGGCAACTACTCCCTCGCGCGCGGTGCCTCCCTCAGAAACAGCCGGCAACAGCGGAAGCAGCGGCTGGGGGTGGGCAGAGTTAACAGCAAGGGGTAGCGCCAGAGCCAAGGCTGCTCCCCAACTTATCCGACCCCAGAAATCCAAGGGCTTTCGCATACTTCCCCACTCCTCGACCCTAAGATTTTAAGAGATTGCCCGGTTTTGCTTAAGAGACAGTTGGCAGTTCCCTCAAGCAGAATCTCTAGAAGTGGGCCAGGGCAAAAAGCGATAGCCCGCCTCTTCAACGGCAGCAACGATCTCCGGCAAAGCTTCTGCAGTATGGGGCCAGCGGTCGTGCAGCAGCAAAACCAGGGGTTGTTCAGAGGCTTTCATCACCGACAACTGGGATCGAACCCGCTGCAAAAGCTGGTCTACTGTTTGGCCGGCATAGGCATCCTCAGGACTAAGGTTCCAGTAGAGAACCTGATACCCTGCCTGTTCCAAAGCGCGACGCAAAGCAGAGTCTAAGCGAAAACCGCCCGGTGGGCGAACCACCAGTTGGGGATCCAAGCCCAACGTCTTGAGCAGTTGGGTTGTCTGATCCACCTCGGCATAGAATATCTCGTCGCTGCTATAGAGGCGTCGATAGTCGTGAGTAAACGTGTGGTTGGCTATAGTGTGGTCGTGGGTTTGAATGGCTTTGGCCAACTCTGGAAAGCGAGAAACGTGATTGCCGATGAGAAAGAAGGTGGCCGGAATCTGTAGCTGATCCAAAACCTCTAAAAGGCGAGGGGTGGACTGCGGCCAAGGTCCATCGTCAATGGTGAGAAAGGCAGAGCGAGGTGGCACTTCCAACAAAGGCCCGAGCGCCTCTTCCAAAGGCAGTTGCAAAGGCCGGCTATTTTCCAGCGGATCGAGCAAAGTGGGATCCGCTGTCCAGCCATGCTGCAAAAAGACCTCTACCTGGGCAGGTGCAGGGGTGATCAGCAGGCGCCCAGTCTGTTCGTCTCGGTTGCCCCAGCTCAGCCGGTAGGGCAGCTCCCTAGGAACCTCAACAGCGGTCGAGGGCGTAATCACCGCATAGGGAATATCGATCAAGTAATGCCCATTTACCCGCTCTTGGTAAACCCAGGCAGCAGAAGGAGCCGATAGGTAAACCAGCAGGTCTTGGGGAGGGCTGCCGCGCACAACCCGAACGCTCTCGATCGGGAGAACAGGATCGTATTCTGAGGTTAGAGTCAGCTTTAGATCAAAAAAAGACTGGGCCTCCACCGCGCAGTACTGCAGCCCCACCAATAGGAAAACCAAAAAAAAGATCGCCGCTTTCAGAGAACGCATGGGAGTTTCTCGGGGCTTCGCAACAATCATAGGGCAAAGGGCCATCCCAGCTCCCTCAAGAGGGCGGAATGAGCCCAAACTAAGAGCGCAGGCGCTCTTCCCATTGACGAGCAGGGGAGGCTCGGCGGATGTCCCGCCAAATGGCTGTGGCCGCCAGCGCTCCGTCAGCAACCGCAATCGCCACCTGATTGAGGCCTTGCTTCAAATCTCCTACCGCGAACAGCCGCGGATGGGTGGTGCGGCACCACTCGTCGGTCACGAGGTTTTCGCCCTGCCACTGCAAGTTGGGGATCCCTTTCAAATAGTCGTTGTGGTACTTGGCTCCCATGGCCACCAGGCCGGTAGTTGCCTCGATGTAGGTGCCATCCGCGAGCTCTACACCGCGCATCTGGTGGTTCTCGCCCAGAAAGCGGCGGATGGGAGATTCGTAAAGGGGATAGCCGTGCTCGGCCAGTTTTTGGCGCATTTCAGGGCCGACCGAGCAGAGGCCGTGAGTCAACACCGAGATATAAGGCGTAAACCAGTTGAGGACAAAGGCAGTGTTGATTTGAGCCTCTGAGCCGACGATTAAAACTGCCTTTTGATCCCGCATTTCGTAGCCATCGCAAATCATACAGACATGCAATGAATAGCCGGCATAGTCGTAAACATTTTGCATGTCCGGCAATTGCGGCAGATGATCGATGATGCCTGTTGCCGCGATCAAATACTTGCTGCGAAAAACGGGGTAGAGGCTGTTGACTTTTCCCACCTTGACCTTGACGGCAAAAAGGTCTCCCTCATCCTTCACATTTTCCACATAGCCCCATAGATAGTCCACCCCCAAGCTGAGGGCGTGCTCCCTTCCCTGTCGCAACAGCTCTCGTCCTGGCGTGTTTGGCGGCAGGCCCAGATAATTGCGCAGATCCTGCATCCAAAAAGATCGGCCTTTGCCTTTTTCCACCACCAGACAACTCAAGCCATAGCGAGCCAGATAGATTGCCGCCGACAGCCCCCCTGCGCCGCCACCGGCGACAATGACGTCGTAGGTTTTGTTCAAGCCAACTTCTAGGTTCTTGCTGTTTAGTTTCATAGACAGACTCCCTTTAGGTGCTTTTCAGTCTTTCCGGTTGCCCCCACCGGTCAATGAGGTATGGGTCAAGACATCAAACCTTAAAATTTTAGGAAAAAGCCAGAAAGAGTCTCCGCCTTCAGGGGCCTCGAGGTCAAGGCCGACAAGCCCAGAGAACAATCGTCTAAGATAAGAGGCAAAGCTTCCACTCAGGAGAGACGTCTTATGCCAGGCATCTTAGCGGCAATCGCCCTGATCTTCCTCGGTTACCTGTTTAACTCCGTCAAGATCATCAGCCAGGGCTATGAGGCGCTGGTAGAACGTCTGGGCCGGTTTCACCGCAAGCTAACACCCGGGCTGCACGTCATTTTTCCTCCCATCGACAGGATTGTGTTCCAGGAAACCATTCGCGAGAAGGTGTTGGACGTGCCGCCGCAGCAGTGCATCACCAGCGACAACGTTTCTTTGATGGCGGATGCGGTGGTCTATTGGCGCATTACGGATATGATCAAGGCTCGCTATGCAGTAGAGGATGTACAGCGGGCTTTGGTGAACTTGGTGCTGACGGCCCTGCGGGCCGAAATTGGCCGCATGGATCTAGATCAGACCTTCTCCTCCCGCGCCGAGATCAACGCCCGCCTTTTGACAGAACTGGACGAGGCCACCGATCCCTGGGGGATCAAGATCACCCGCGTGGAAGTTCGAGATATTCAGCCCTCCAAAACCGTGCAGGACTCGATGGAAAAGCAGATGGCTGCCGAGCGGGAGAAGCGAGCGGCCATTCTCAAATCCGAGGGGGAGCAGCAGGCCAGCATCAACCAAGCGGCGGGGGCTGCCAAGGCGCAGTTGTTGCGAGCAGAAGCTGAGAAGCGCGAGCGGCTGCTCCTAGCCGAGGGCACGGCTGAGGCCATCAAAACCATTGCCGCCACTTTGCAGGAAAACCCAGAGGCAGCCAACGCGCTGCAATACTTGATGGCGCAAAACTACATCGATATGGGTCTCAAGGTGGGCAGTAGCCCCAGCTCGAAGGTGATCTTTATGGATCCCAATTCCATCCCCGCTACCCTGCAAGGGTTGCTCTCTATGGTGGATGTGGCCAAGGGAGAACAGGGATCCCGCGCTTCCGGGGCTTCCCAAAAGTTGGGCAGCTCCACGGCTTTCCCGACCGAGGTGAACTTTCCTCAGCTCGACTAGCAGCGACAGCTATGGTAGCTTCAAGGGATACCGCTTGGCTGCTGGTGGGGCAGGTGGTGGCTGCTCATGGACTGCGGGGCTGGCTGCGGGTTAAGTGCTGGTCGGATTTTCCGGAGCGCCTTACCGAGCCAGGGCCGCGCTGGCTGCAGCGGGATAGCGATCCGGAGCCTCTGTTGCATCCTTTGATCGAGGGGCAGTTTTTTCCCGCCAAGGGCCTATACCTGGTGCGGCTGGAAGGAATTCCCGATCGGACGGCGGCAGAGGCTTGGGTGGGAGCTAAGGTGTTGGTGCCGGCTTCCCAGCGCCTGCCCCTCGAGCCGGAGGAGTACCACTACTCCGATCTCATCGGCCTGGCCGTTTACCATCAAGGGCGGCTGCTGGGGCATGTCTCGGCCATCTGGGCCGCTGGCCAAGATGTGCTGGAGATCGCCACCCCCGACAAGCGGCAGGTGTTGATCCCCTTTGTGAAGGCTCTGGTGCCGGTTGTGGATTTGGAAAAAGGTGAGCTGCAGGTGCAGCCGCCACCGGGATTGGTGGAGAGCTTTCTCGGCCAGGATCGGGCAAGAAACTGATCTCCATCCCTGCATCCCCTGCCAAAGTTTGCCCTCAGAAGCGGCTGTGTGGCCGTTTTAGCCTTTTGTGCTATTATGGGGGCAGGTTTTTGGCATTTGGATTATCTCTGGCTTCTGGCGTCAATTTCTCTGGGTTTAGGTCGGCGGGGGCCGGGATCTCTCTTCGGGATTGGAGTTACGAATGACGGAGAACTACGGTGCAGAGCAGATCCAAGTTTTGGAAGGCTTGGAGGCTGTGCGCAGGCGGCCTGGCATGTACATTGGCTCCACTGGGCCGAAGGGATTGCACCACCTGGTGTACGAGGTGGTGGACAACTCCGTCGATGAAGCTCTGGCTGGCTACTGCAACGAAATTGAGGTTACTCTCCACCCCGATGGCTCGGTATCGGTGCTGGACAATGGCCGCGGCATCCCGGTAGACATCCACCCCAAGACCGGGCAGTCGGCGCTGGTGACGGTCATGACTGTGTTGCACGCTGGCGGCAAATTCGGCGGCGGCGGCTACAAGGTCTCCGGGGGGCTGCACGGCGTTGGGGTATCGGTGGTGAATGCCCTCTCCGAGTGGTTGGAGGCCAGAGTCTGGCGGGAGGGCAAGGTTTACTTCCAGCGCTTCGAGCGAGGGGCGGTGGTGGGATCCCTTCAGTCCGAGCCGCAGCCTGCCGGTGCCCAGCGGCGGGGCACGGAGGTGCGCTTTAAGCCGGATGAGCTCATCTTCCCGGAGCGGGAGTTTGACTACAGCCTGTTGGCGGCCCGCTTGCGCGAGCTGGCCTACCTCAATGCCGGCTTGAAAATCATCTTCAGCGATCTGCGGCGGGATCCGCCTCACCGCGAAGTCTATCAATTTGCCGGCGGCATTAAGGAATATGTGGCCTTCATCAACCACGAAAAAACCCCCATCCACCCCGATATTATCTATGTGCGCGGGGAGCGGGATGGCGTCGAGGTAGAAGCGGCATTGCAGTGGTGCGCGGATGTCTACACCGATACCTTGATTGGCTTTGCCAACAACATCCGCACCACTGAGGGGGGCACCCACTTGGAGGGATTGAAGACCGCCCTTACCCTCACCATCAACAGCCAAGCCCGCAAGCTCAACAAACTCAAGGACTCCGACAGCAACCTGGCGGGAGAAAATGTGCGGGAGGGGCTGACCGCCATCCTTGCAGTCAAGGTGCCCAACCCTGAGTTTGAGGGGCAGACCAAAACCAAGCTGGGCAACACCGAGGTGCGGGGCATTGTCCAGACCCTTGTCTCGGAAGCCCTTACAGAATACCTAGAGTTCAACCCCAACGTGGCCAGGGGGATCGTCGAGAAGGCCATCCAGTCCTTCAACGCGGCCGAGGCGGCCCGTCGGGCCCGGGAGCTGGTGCGCCGTAAGTCTGCCCTGGAATCTTCCACCCTGCCGGGGAAACTGGCCGACTGCAGTTGCCGGGATCCGGCGGAGTCGGAGGTGTACTTGGTGGAGGGCGACTCGGCAGGGGGCAGCGCCAAGCAGGGACGGGATCGCCAGTTTCAGGCGGTGCTGCCTTTGCGGGGCAAGATCCTCAACATCGAGAAGGCGGATCCCGCCAAGATCTACAAAAACGCCGAGATTCAGGCCATGATCACAGCGCTGGGCCTGGGGGTCAAGGGCGAGGAGTTCGATCCCAGCCAACTGCGCTACCACCGCATCATCCTCATGACCGACGCCGACGTGGACGGCAGCCACATCCGCACCCTGCTGCTCACCTTCTTTTACCGCTATCAGAAGGCGCTTTTGGAGCAGGGCTACGTCTACATTGCCTGTCCGCCGCTTTACAAGATCGAGTGGGGCCGCAACAACGTGCGCTACTGCTACAACGAGGCCGAGAAAGAGCAAGTCCTGCGCAGCCTGCCGGCCAACACCAAGTACACCATCCAGCGCTTCAAGGGCTTGGGGGAAATGATGCCGGAGCAGCTTTGGGAAACCACCATGAACCCGGCAACGCGCGTCCTCAAGCAGATCACCATCGAAGACGCAGCCGAAGCCGATCGCATTTTCACCATCCTGATGGGGGATGCCGTCGGGCCGCGTCGGGAGTTCATCGAGGCCCACAGTGCCCAGTTGGATCTGGCGGCTCTGGATATTTGACGGGGGAGATGTGGTAGCTGCCATCGGCCTGCACCCAGGCAATCTCGGGGATCCGGCACTGGCGGGCGTAGGCCTCGATCTCTTCGGGCGTCCGATCCAGCAACTCCAGCTCCACCGCCTCTGACTCGCGCCAGCGGGCGGCCAAGGCCAGCGCCGCCGGGATCCCTGCCGGCACCAGTGGCACCACCAACCGCTTGCACCCCGTTGCCTCGTCCTGGGGAGTGGGGGGCAAAAGCCGCAGCAGGGTATCCGGCAGGAGGGTAAAGCCGATCCCTGGCTGCTCCAGTTGCTGTGGGCTATAGAGGGCATAGAGCCGGTCGTAGCGCCCGCCTAAGGCGATGATTTCTCCCCCCACCACTGCTTGGAAGACAATGCCGGTGTAGTAGGCCAAGGTTTGCAGCAAGCTCAGATCCAACACCACCCGCACTTGCTGGGCTTCCAGAATCTGGCACAACTGCCGCAGATCTCGCAGCCGCTCCGGCGACACAGGAAGCTGGGCCAGCTGAGGTAGAACCTGTTCCGGCTGGCCACGCAATCCCAGAATCTGCAGGCCAATCTGGCGGGCCGCCTCTGGCAGCGGAGCCGCTTCTAGGTAAACGTAGTCAAGCTGGGCAATGGCACGGCGCACCGCCGCCTGGGCCTTGGGAGTAACAGAGTTAAGCAGGCTCTCAGTCAGGCTCACATCTCCCAACAGCAATGTCCAGTTGCTGAGGCCAACAGCGCGCACGCAATCGGCTAAAAGCAGCAAGATCTCAGCGTCGGCTAGCCATCCGCCCGCGCCGATGAGCTCCACCCCTGACTGGAAAAACTCCTGGCTGCTGTAGGAGCCCTCCTCCCGCCGGCTATTGCGGAACACGTTGCCGTGGTAGTAAAGCCGCAGCGGCAGGGGCCCGCTGGCCAGACGCGTGGCTGCTGCCCGCACGATGGAAGCGGTGAATTCCGGGCGCAACCCCAGCATTGTCCCTTCCCCGTCCCGCAACTGCAGCACTGCCTCGGCGCGGATGGATCCCCCAGCCAGTAGCGTCTCTAGCGGTTCCAGGGTGGGCGTGATGATACGTTGGTAGCCGTAACGGCGAAAAACCTGGGTTAGCTGCGCCTCTAGCCTTTCCCGCCGCTGGACTTCCCGCGGCAAAAAGTCGCGGGCGCCAGTGGGAGGGCGCAGGGAACTGGTTTCCCAAAGCAAATCTGCACCGCCAGGACGATCGTCCACAGGCAAACTCCCACAGCCTGTCCTGCCGCATCCTAGCACTGGGGTAGAGGAGATCAAGTCTTCCGCCACGGAAAGCCAGGCCACGTCCAGAGGGGATCGGTGGAGCGCACCCGGTGCATCCCCGCGGCGGCAAAGCGGGCAAAGGCCGCCTCCGCCTGCTCGCTAAAATCGACTACGCCGGGGATCACCACCGGCGAGGTGCAATCTTCCAGAAGGTAAATCTTCTTGGCCAGGGCGGGATCCCTGGACTGGATCTCCTGCAGCAGGTCGCTTACCGTCCAGGCGACGCAGTGGCTTTTGGCTTGGCCAGCCACGATCAGGGCATCGAATTCCAGTAGGTGGCCGATAAGGGATTCATTTTTCTCGTCGATGGGATCCCCTTCCGGGCCGGTCAAGACTTCCGGGCTGAGGGCGGAGTAGTTTTCCGTCAGGGGGTTGGCCCCCTTGAGCTGCAAGCTGGGCTGGCTGCAGCGGGCAATGGTGTGGAAGAAGATCGCTTCCTCCACCGCCGGCACCAGGGCATGGCCAATCCCACCTAGCATGGAATGGTAGGGCCAGACAATGAGAGGATATTTCCCCCCTTTCTCCAATTGCTCGGCATAGTGGAGGGCGTAGACCTGCAGCCGCGTCAGATCCCCTTGGGTGAGGTTGGCGGCCACCGCGGGGTTGACCCGCCAGCGCCCGGAGCGGATCTCGGCGGCAGAAATGGCTGTAGCTGGCTCGGGATGGGATCCCTGGGCGTCCACCCAGAAGATGGGGTGGAAGATCTGCATGGCGGTGTGGGTGTCCAGGGTAGCCACGATCTGGGTGATGTGGGCGAGGTGGCGGTAGATAAATTGACACAGACGCCGGTTATCCTCCACCGCCCCCAGGCCGCTAGAACCACCCACAAACAGCTCAAAGCCAGGAATGCAGAAGGTATTTTGCACATCGATGAGCAACAAGCCTACCCGCACCTGGTCGGATTCTGCCGATGGGATGCGGTGCTCTTGGGCCCACTGCTCCGCCTCTAGGGCCCGCTGTTGGTAGGGCACCCGCCAAATCTCCCCCACCCGCTCGGGATCAAAATGAACAGGCAAGGGAAGTGTCGGCGGAGCTTGAGTCGTTACTCCCTGGACAGTGGTGTTCATGGCTTTTTAGAGTGCAGTCAAGCTCTTATCGCTGGGGCCACCTCGCCGGGATCCCTGGCAGGCCAAACCTGTTACCATAGTAGCTCCAACTTTGGCAAGGACTTCTTTGCCCGCTCCCCTAGCTTTTCAGCGGCTTGTCCCTTGAGGTTTCCATGGTGAATTCAGACTTCTCCTCCCTGCAGCCCCAGGACTACGGCCTGTTGACGGATCTCTACCAGTTCACAATGGCTGCCTGCTATGTGGGGGAGGGGCTGGAGAATCAGCCGGCGGCCTTTGAGCTGTTTGTGCGGCGCTTGCCTAGCGACTATGGCTACCTCATCGCCATGGGGCTGGCCCAAGCGGTGGAATACCTGCAGCAGTTGCACTTTCCGCCGCAAGCCTTGCAGGCGCTGCGGGAGACGGGCATTTTTGCCGAGGCACCGCAACGCTTCTGGGAGCTGCTGGCTAGCTGCCGCTTCGAGGGGGATGTGTGGGCAGTGCCGGAAGGAACGGCCGTTTTCGCCAACGAGCCGCTGCTGCGGGTAGAGGCTCCTCTGTGGCAGGCGCAACTGGTGGAAACCTACTTGCTGACCACCTTCAACTACCAAACCCTGATTGCCACCAAGGCGGCCCGCATGCGGGATGCTGCCGGGGATGAGGCCATTTTGTTGGAGTTCGGCACGCGGCGAGCCTTTAGCCCCCAGGCGGGCCTGTGGGCAGCGCGGGCAGCGCTGGCGGCGGGGTTCAACGCCACCTCCAACGTCTTGGCAGCTCTCAAGCTGGGGCGCAAGCCGGCAGGCACGATGGCCCATTCTCTGGTGATGGCCATTGCCGCCCTCTCCGGCGATGAGACCCGCGCTTTTCAAGCCTTCCGGCGCTACTTTCCCCAGGCGGTTCTGCTCATCGATACCTACGATCCCATCCAGGGAGCGCGCACAGCGGCCCAGCTCTTTGCAGCCACCCATCCGGATCAACTGGGATCCCAAGGCGAGATCGGCGGCGTGCGCATCGACTCCGGGGACCTGGAGGCCCTCTCCCACCAGGTCAAGGCCATCCTGCCCCAGGGGGCGCCGGTCTTTGTCAGCGGCGATTTGGACGAGTACGAGATCGAACGGCTGCACCGCTCCCAAGCCCCTATCAGCGGCTATGGAGTGGGGACGCGGCTGGTGACCGGCGAGGGCGTGAACGGAGTGTACAAATTGGTGGAGATTAACGGGATCCCAGTGGCCAAGGCCTCCTTTGCCAAAGCCACCCTGCCGGGGCGCAAGCAGATCTTCCGCGGTCCCACAGGGGACTTGCTCGGCCAGGCCGACGAGAGCCCGCCCCCTGGCTACCAGCCGCTGCTGCGCCCGATCCTGCGCAAGGGTGTGCTGTTGGAGCCCCTGCCGGATCTGGAGGCGATTGCCCGCACCAGCCGTGCCTCGGTCCTGCGCCTGCCCCAGGCAGTGCGGCAACTGCGCCAGCCGGCTCCCTGGCCTATGGCCCTGACCCCTGCCCTGCAGCAGGTTAAGGATCGTCACCTGGGCTCTTCCTAAGCAAGCAGAACCCCAGAGAAGGGGTTCCCGCTGCTCTATAATATTCTGGCTTTGGGGTTTCAGCTTTGCGAGTTTGTGCTTGGCAAGGCGCTGAAGTCCCCGCTCTGGCTGAAGTCTTACAAGTGCTTGTTTTCGCCTCCAGCTCTATGACCCAACGTGCCTTAATTACCGGCATCACCGGCCAGGATGGCTCTTACCTGGCCGAGCTGCTGTTGCAAAAAAACTATGAAGTCCACGGCATTGTCCGCCGCGCCAGCACCTTCAATACCGACCGCATCGACCACATCTATGTGGATGCCCACGATCCCAACGCCCGGCTGTTTCTCCACTATGGGGATCTCACCGATGGCACCACCCTGCGCAAGATCCTGGAACAGGTGCAGCCGACGGAGGTGTATAACCTGGGGGCCCAATCCCACGTGCGGGTCAGCTTTGAGGCGCCAGAATACACCGTCGATGCGGTGGCTATGGGCACCCTACGCCTCCTGGAGGCCATCCGCGACTACCAGCAGCGCACGGGGATCCGGGTGAAGTTTTACCAGGCGGGATCCTCGGAGATGTTCGGCCTGGTGCAGGAGATCCCGCAAAAGGAGACCACCCCCTTCTACCCCCGCAGCCCCTACGCCTGCGCCAAGGTGTACGCCTACTGGCAAACAGTCAACTACCGCGAAGCCTACAACCTCTTTGCCTGCAACGGCATTTTGTTCAACCACGAGAGCCCACGGCGAGGAGAAACCTTTGTTACCCGCAAGATCACCCGCGCCGTCAGCCGCATCGTGGCCGGCAAGCAGGACAAGCTCTACCTGGGCAACCTGGATGCCAAGCGGGACTGGGGCTACGCCAAGGACTACGTCGAGGGGATGTGGATGATGCTGCAACAACCCCAGCCGGACGACTACGTGCTGGCTACTGGCGAAACCCACAGCGTGCGGGAGTTTGCCGAACGCGCTTTTGCTTTGGTGGGCATGCCCATTACCTGGCGGGGATCCGGACTGGAAGAACAGGGACTCTACAAAGATCGCGTGCTGATCGAGATCGATCCCCGCTACTACCGCCCCACGGAGGTGGATCTGCTCTTGGGGGACGCCTCCAAGGCCAAGCGGGTACTGGGGTGGCAGCCCAAGGTGACCTTTGCCCAACTGGTGGAGCTGATGGTGCTGGCGGATCTGGAGGCCATCGGCTTGGACCCGGATCCCATCCTGGGGGAGCGGCGCACCCTCAACGGCCTGCTGAGCGAGGATCGCGCCTTCATCCGCACCCAACTGGGGGTTCGCTACGACTAATGGCACCGCTCCCCAAAGTCAGCTAAAAAACGGCTCTCACCCCTTGCTTAAAGGCCGGGCTAAGACCTTAATATAGGAGATCGCCAATTCTTTTGGCGCACGGCCAATGTTTTCGCCTGTGCTCTTCTGCTGAGTATCTTTGCCGATTTCGGAGAAACGCCCGCATGTCCCGCTACACAGGTCCCCGCCTCAAGATCATTCGTCGCTTCGGGGGACTTGATCTGCCCGGTTTGACGCGCAAGCGCCCCAAAAATACCAATCCACCTGGTATGCACGGGGCCGAGCGCAAGAAAAAATCCGAGTATGCCATCCGCCTAGAAGAGAAGCAGAAGGTGCGCCTCAACTACGGGGTGAGCGAGCGCCAGATGCTCCGCTACATGCGCAAGGCGCGGCGCTCCAAGGGATCCACCGGGCTAGCCTTGCTGCAGATGCTGGAGATGCGGCTGGATTGCATCGTCTTTCGCCTCGGCATGGCTCCAACCATTCCGGCGGCTCGGCAGTTGGTAAGCCACGGCCACATCGAAGTCAACGGCCGCAAAGTCACCATCCCCAGCTATGGCTGCAAAGTTGGGGATGTGATCACGGTAAGGAACAAGGAGTCTTCTCGCAAATTGGTGGCCGCCTACGCTGAGTATCCGGGGCTGTTCCTGCCCGATTACCTGGAATTTGACAAAGAGAAGCTGCGCGGGCGTATCAAAGAACTGCCTCCCCGAGAGCAGATCTGCGCACCAGTGAACGAGCTGCTGGTTGTCGAGTTCTATTCCCGTAAACTCTAGGCCTCTCTTTTGCCGTCATTGCGGATCGTGAGGAAACCTCAGGGGCTAAGCCCAGAGGGGGCGATTTTTCTCAGTTCGTCGCGTTTCTTCTGCTGGCGCCAGCGGTACTTGGCACCATGGCTATTTCGAAACGTTTCTCCACATCCTTATTACTACGCAACGCTGTCGCGAACGAGCTGCCCTAGCTCCCCTCTCCCAGAGGGAGAGGGGTTGGGGGTGAGGGAGAAAGAACCGAGCAGAGATCAAAGCCTGCCGACGGCCCGCTGCAGTTGTACCAGGGCGCGGTTGTAGGCGATTACAGCATTGGAGAGGTTGCCACGGACGGTGGTGAGGGCAGTTTCGGCGTTGATCACCTCTGTTTGCGTGCCCACCCCGGCCTGAAGGCGCAGCCGCGCCAGGCGCAGGCTCTCCTCTGCCGAGGCAATCGCTACCTTGGCTGAGTCGATCTGTTCGCGGCTGGAGCTGAGCGTGAGGAAAGCCTCTTCCACACTGCGCCGGATTTCGTTACGGCTGCCGATGAAATTGTTTACGGCCACCTGCCCGTCGATCTCGGCTTGGCGAGCCTGGGCGGCCGCCTTACCCCCGTCCAGCCAAGTCAAACTGAAATTGGCGCCGACCGAGTAGCCGATATCGAAGCTGTCGCGGCTGGCCTTGAAATCGTTAACCGCATCGAGGGTGGCGAACAAACCAATCTGGGGACCGTTGCTGGCTTGCGCCAGGCGCACACGAGCTTGGGCTTGTTCCAACTCTCGGCGTTGGCGCTCCAGCTCTTGCCTTTGGGCAAAAGCGGCAACAATAGTCTCTTCTAGGCTCAGGTCCCACTCTCCCACAGGCTCGATGGGATCCCTGGCCAGCACATCAGTGGGACTGGGAAAGTTCAGCAGCTCGGCCAGGCGGCGGCGGCTCAGTTGTTGGGTGTTTTGGGCCACCAGTAGGGTTTGTCGATTGTTGGCCAATTCGGTCTCCGCCTGGAGAATCTCGAAGCGGGTACCCACCCCAGCCCGCTCTCGGGCTTGGGCATCCCGCAGGGTGGCTTCAGAACTTGCAACGGCAGCCTGGCTGATGGCCACTCGGGCATCGGCGCTCTGCAGATCGTAGTAGGCGTTGGCCACAGCTTGTTTCACTGTCTGCAGGGTTTGCTCCAGTTGCAGTTGGGCGACGCGCAGAGCTTCTTGGGCCAGTCTTAGGTTTTGTTCTCTGATCCCGTTGTCGAAAGCGGTGTAGTCCACCCGCACCACGCTAGCTGAGAGAGTGTGAACTTCGCGGCTTGGCCTGCCACCAGGCGAGGGAGGTTCGCTGTATTGGTAACTGGCTCGAGTGGAGAGGGTGGGGGCAAAAGCTGCCTGCGCCAGGGCAACCCCAGCCTCAGCCCGTTCTACAGCCAGCCTTGCCTGCTGCACCGCTGGGTTTTGGGCAACAGCAATCTCCAGGGCTTCTTGTAAGGACAAGCCCTCCGTCCGCTCGATGCGCACCTCCAAAGGGGATTGAGGCACCACCAGTTCTTCGGCCCTAGCAGCCCCCTGCGAGACCGGGGCAGGAGTGGCAGGGCGGGCCTCGGGCGGGATCGACAGGGTGGGAGGCAGGTTGGGGGTGCGGATGGCTCGGCTATCTGGGAGAACTAAGGCGGCAGGATCAGGCGCTTTCGTTTCTTGGGCAAAGGCAGGCACAGCCCAGAGCAGGCTGAACAGGAGGCCGCAGGGGGCAAACCGGCTAAGGGACGACCGGGATCCCGCCGAGCTTGGCTGTCGTTGAGGACGTCGAAGCTGGCCCCTGGCTAGATGCTGCATCGCCATCGCGTTATCACTCTCAACATCACCTCTAGCAGTATCGCAAAGGAAGGGACGAAGATAAGACGGTTTTCCACAGGCTTGATTGCCGCTCTGTTTGGGCCGGTGGCAGGAAGCCGAACCTTCAGACAGCCCGCAGGAAAATCTTCTGCGCCATCAGGGCCCCTCTTTACCAGCCCCAACAGGTCTCGAGACACAAAAGGATAGCTTGGTAGCCCCGCACTTGAGTGCGCGCCGGAAAAGCCCGCTAGCGACTTTGGTCGCTTACCCATGATGGGGGTCGTTGATATAGTTTCATAGCTCAAACAACCTCTTCCTGACTTCTCCTACCAAGACCTTTTTCCTTCTCTTTGGCCAAAAAATGAGATAAACAACCGCTAGCCCCACACCATGGTTGTAGTGATTGTACCGTTGACTTTCCTCTCGCATTATCGCTTGCCCATGTCAGACTGCGGTTGTCATGCCGCTTGCCAACAATGATGGAGTACGGCTGTCAGCAGGTTCGAGTCAGGAACAGGAAGCTAGTCCCCCTACCAAAGTACTTGTGTCAACAGTCTAATAAGGTGTACAACTGTGCTTTGTACTATGCGAGACAAGTCTATTTCAAAACGAAGCGATGGGCAAGCTATGGTGAGCTTTGCGCTGAGATGGCGAGAACCCAAAACAAGCACTTCATCGCAATGTATGTTTCCGCCGCGCAACAGACCTGTAAGTCTGTAGCTGGAGTGGGTCTATGCCAAGCCTGCCCAGCCCAAATCGCTGGATCCGAGAAAAGCTCTAGCAATTGACCACGGAGTCAACAACTGGCTTACGTGCGTTAGCAACTTAGGACATAGCTTCATCATTGGTGGCCGCAAAGTCAAGTCCTTTAACCAGGGGTACAACAAGGAGCTGGCTAGGCTCAAGACTCACAAGCTGCGGGGGTTTTGGTTGCAAAAGCTTCGTCGAATTACGGAAACCGGAGAATGCAATCCACAAAGCTGCGGGCAAGATCATTGACTTCTGTTTGCACCACTCAATTGGGAGAATAGTCTTTGGTTGGAACAAAGAATGCGGTTTAGGGAAGGTCAATAACCAAAACTTTGTTTTC
>NZ_AXUX01000001.1:61648-105855 GCF_002760475.1 Synechococcus sp. 63AY4M2
TCAGCGACCACCTGTCCAACCCCATGGCACCGCACAACAGCAGCAAGTAGAGGTTGGCAAAGGTGAAGAGGGAGGTTGCCCGCTCCCGGCTGTGCGGCTCCTGGAGCAACTGCACCGCCTTCCAAATTAGAAGGGATCCCAGCAGGGTCGCCGCGCTCAAGTAAAAGGATCCCAGCACGTGCAAAGGGTAAACCAGCAGTAGACTGACCGGCACCAGCAACAGGGCGTAGAGAAGAATCTGGGCGGCAGTCGGCCTTTCTCCGGCCACCACCGGCAGCATCGGCACCCCGGCGCGGGCATAGTCTTCTCGCTTTAAAATCGCTAGGGCCCAGAAGTGGGGCGGGGTCCACAAAAAGATGAGGGCAAACATCACCCAAGCAGCCCAGCTCAGCTCACCCGTAGCCGCTGCCCAGCCCACTAAAGGGGGGATCGCCCCCGCTGCTCCGCCGATGACGATGTTCTGGGGGCTGGAACGCTTCAGCCAGTGGGTATAGACCCCTACATACACCAGGATCCCCGCCATGGCCAAGCTGGCAGCCAGCAAATTGGTAAAACAGGCCAGCAAGCCAAAGGACATCACAGCCAGGATCCCGGCAAACCTCAGGGCATGGCGTGCCCGAATGCGGCCAGAAGGCAAAGGACGATGGCGGGTTCGCTCCATCATCCGATCAATATCGGCGTCGTACACCATGTTGATGACATTGGCTGCTGCCGCCGCCATCCCCCCCCCCAAGAGGGTGACGCCAAACTTGAAAGGATCCGTATTGCCCGCCATCCACATGGCTCCAGCCGTGGTCATCAGCAAGAGGGCGATGATCTTCGGCTTCACCAACTGGCTATAGCTGCGCAAAACCTGCGCAAGACTTTGGTGATGGCCAAAAGGGATCCCTGTCACCGTGTTCTGACAAGGATCTGGACGGTAGGTTTGAAGGATATCTGCCATGGAACTACTTGCCGTTGATTTCTGCGGCCGCGGCTACCCTCCGAGGGCTCCGGGGAGAGCTTCCTTCCTCCTGGCTTTCAAGGCTGTTGCTCGTACGCCAGGCCAGCACCGTAAAGCCCAGCAAGCACCCCAGCAAAGCTGCCCCAATCATCTGGTGGGCTACCGTCAAGGGCTCCACCTGCAGCCGGTAGCGATAGGTAAGAACGCCAACCCCTACTTGCGCCAGCAAAAGGCCCACCGAACCATGGCCCAGCAGCTTGAGAATCCGCGGGAGCTGCCGGCGTCGCCAACTTGTGGCCACCGCCACCACCAACACCGCCAGTGTGGCCGGAGCCACCCCCAGCAAGTGACCGTTCATCACCCCGCACAGCTCGCCAGCAGCTAAGCACTGGTGCAACGCCCATTGGGAAGCCACCAAAGCTCCGAGAAGGCTCTGGACGTACACCAGCAGCACTGCCCCCAAGCCGAGCCAGGGCAAGTAGCCAACAGAAGCTCTCCCCTCCTCCGAAGGAGCGACGCTTGGCAGGGCCAGCAATCCCAAGGTGAGCAGCGTGGCAAAAAACAGCAGGCCCGTGCCCAGGTGAGC
This sequence comes from Synechococcus sp. 63AY4M2, assembly GCF_002760475.1. Lineage (NCBI taxonomy): Bacteria > Bacillati > Cyanobacteriota > Cyanophyceae > Synechococcales > Synechococcaceae > Synechococcus > Synechococcus sp. 63AY4M2. The sequence continues at coordinate 63,178 of NZ_AXUX01000001.1, forward strand.
CGTCACAATGTCAAAGCGCAACAGCTCCGTTACCGTCAGCCCGCCCAGGATCCCTTGGGCCACGACCAAGACAAAAGCCCAGCTCAGGCCCCAGGGCAGCCAAGCGGGCAAGGCCTTGCGCTTCAGCCAGGCAAACCCCGTTAGCAGCAGGGTGGCCAAGCCCACCCCAGCAGCCACCAGGCGGTGAAACCACTCCAGAAACACCTGCAGGTTCATCTGCTCAGTGGGGACAAGCTCTCCATAGCAGAGGGGCCAATCTGGACAGGATAAGCCAGCATTCATGACTCGAGTGGCACTGCCCAGTCCCATCAACAGCCAAGTGGCCGCTGCTAAACCCAGCAAGGCTTGCCCCATGCGCAGGGAAAGCTCCCTAGACGGCAAGGGATGAGCGTGAGATTGGGAAATCGAAGAGTCCATCGCCGTTGAAAAAGTTATTGCAAGTCAATCCAAGCTCGGAATAATCTGCATAAAAAATAATCGAGATCGATACTTAAGCTATCCATTTCAGTTAGCGAACTTAATTCAATAGGTCTTTGAGGTCTAACTGGCTCAGCATCTAGCTATAGGCAGACAAGGAGACTGACTCCCCTGTAACGGATCCTAAATGCAGACTTGCGGCTGGCGAAGGCTTTTTAAGAATTTCTTTGTGCTGAGCCACGCCTCCTCTGCATGCATCGTTCATCTTCCAGAAGCTCTGTCGATCCTGCCAATCAAGCCGCTCCCCTCTACCAATTCCCAGCGATGAAGATTCTGAAGAGATCCCTAAGCCTGGGCAATCCTCTCCAGCTCCCGTGACCTAAATGGATATGAAGGATGGGTGTGGCCCGCTTCGGCTCTGTTCGCAGAACAGATTTTGTCTAGGGCGGGCGTGCCTTGCATTTGCAGTGGGGAAGAGCAGTCGTGAGTGCGCTCAGTAACATCATTTTGGTGGGTATTGGGGTTCTGCTGACCCTGGCCAGCCTCTGGTATGGCCAGAATCACCATCTCCTCCCCGAAGCGGCAGCCAACTCAGCTCCCCTCTTCGATAGCCTCTTCAACAGCACCATCACCATCGCCACCGGCATCTTTCTAGTGGTGGAAGGGGTGCTCCTCTACTGTGTCATCCGCTACCGCAAGCGACGGGGGGAGCACGGCGACGGGGATCCCAGTCACGGCAATGTGCTGTTGGAGATCGTGTGGACAGCAGTGCCGGCTCTGATCATCCTTTGGTTGGGCCTAGCCAGCATAGATGTCTACCAGGCTATTTACGGAGGCACCAATGTGGGCGGGCATATGCACGCGGCCATGGGGATGGGCTCTTCCGAGGAAGCCAAGGCAGGGGAGCCGGGCTATGCCTATACCCCTGTGGTGCTACCTGGGAAAGAGATGGGCCAGCCGGATCTGGTCGTTCAGGTGCAGGGCATGCAATACGGTTGGCTGTTTACCTATGAATCGGGCTTGGTGACTAGTGAGCTGCACCTTCCCCTCAACAGGCGGGTGCGCTTGAATATGACGGCCCTTGATGTCAACCATGCCTTCTGGGTGCCGCAATTTCGCCTAAAGCAGGATCTCATTCCAGGCCGAGAGACCCACCTGGAGTTTGTGCCTACCCAGTTGGGGACTTACCCCATCATCTGCGCGGAGCTGTGCGGCCCCTACCACGGGGTGATGGCTACGCAATTGATTGTGGAAAGACCAGAAGACTTCGAGCGCTGGCAGCAGGAGCAACTTTTAGCCGCTCGCGGCGATAGCAGTGCCCTAGCTCTTGCTGCAGACTCTCCCCCCACTCACCATCACCCTCCGGCTGATTCCCCTGCGGCTGCTTCGGCTTTTGCCCAAGTCCACCACCAGCGTTTGGGGGTCTCGCCTGCGGATTTGACCTCTCTCAAACTCCACAAGGACTCCGTCCTGCTGACGCGAACGGGAACAGGCAGAAACTAGGAGCTTTTTTGCAATGACTCAGCTACAGGGCAATCCTAGCCTCGTTGCTGCCCCCAGGGGCAGCCTGGATCCGCCTGCAGAACCTTGGTGGCGCTTCTTGACCTTCTCTACGGATCACAAGGTCATCGGGATCCAGTATTTGGTGACCACCTTTTTCTTCTACTTGGTGGGGGGAGCGCTGGCCACAGCGGTACGGGCGGAGCTGGCTACCCCAGAGGCGGACTTTCTTGGCTTTGAGCGGTACAATGGCGCTTTTACCCTGCACGCCACGATCATGATCTTTTTGTGGATCGTGCCGGCTTTGGTGGGGGGCTTCGGCAATTACCTCGTGCCGCTGATGATTGGGGCACGGGACATGGCCTTTCCCAAGCTCAATGCAGTGGCCTTTTGGCTGGTTCCGCCTACTGGGATCTTGCTCTTGGCTAGCTTGTTTCTAGAACCCCCATCTGCTGGCTGGACTTCCTACCCGCCTCTGAGTTTAGTTAGCGGCAAGGTGGGGGAAGAGCTCTGGATCCTGAGTATCTTGCTGGCGGGGACGTCTTCAATCCTAGGCGCAGTTAACTTCATCACCACCATCCTGAAAATGCGCATGCCCGGCATGAGGATGCAGGACATGCCGCTGTTTTGCTGGGCCATGCTAGCAGCGTCTGTTCTCACCCTCATTGCAACACCGGTTTTGGCTGGCGCGTTGATCTTGCTGAGTTTTGACCTGTTGGCGGGCACGTCCTTTTTTAACCCCAGCGGTGGCGGGGATCCGGTGGTGTACCAGCACATGTTCTGGTTTTACTCCCACCCGGCGGTTTACATCATGATCTTGCCGGTCTTCGGTATCATCTCCGAGATTTTGCCGGTGCATGCCCGCAAGCCTATCTTTGCCTACAAGGCCATCGCCTATTCCAGCTTGGCTATTTGCTTTTTGGGGTTGATCGTCTGGGCGCACCACATGTTTACCAGCGGCACCCCGGACTGGATGCGGGTGTTCTTCATGATTGCCACTATGTCCGTTGCTGTTCCCACGGGGATCAAGGTGTTTAGTTGGCTAGCCACTTTGTGGGGCGGCAAAATCCACTTCCGGTCGGCCATGCTGTTTAGCCTTGGCTTTATCTCGATGTTTGTCATTGGGGGGTTGAGCGGCATTATCCTCGCTTCAGTTCCCCTGGATATCTACGTCCACGACACCTACTTTGTGGTGGCCCACCTACACTACGTGTTGTTTGGCGGCAGCGTCTTTGGCATCTATGCCGGCCTCTACCACTGGTTCCCCAAGATGACCGGGCGGCTGCTGAACGAGTTCTGGGGGCGGGTGCATTTTGTGTTGACCTTTGTCGGCTTCAACATGTGCTTTTTGCCGATGCACAAGCTGGGCCTGATGGGCATGCCCCGCCGCGTGGCCCAGTACGACCCGCAATTTGCCGACCTCAACTGGATTAGCTCCGTGGGGGCTTTTGTTCTAGCCATTTCCACGCTGCCCTTCTTGGTGAACGCCATCTACTCCTGGGTGGCCGGGCCCAAGGCCGGCGACAACCCCTGGCAGGCTCTAACCCTGGAGTGGGCGACTTCTTCCCCGCCGCCTGCCCACAACTTCTACGGGGATCCCATTCTGCTGACCGGCCCCTACGACTACGGCCTGCACAGCAAGGAGACTTTGGATTACTTTGCCGCCCAGTTGCAGAGCTTGCGGGAGCTGGCGTTGGCGGAAGCAGAGCCTACGACTTCTTCTTAGCAGGGGGTCTCCATCTTCTACTCACCGGGCATTCCAGTCTTGATCCCGGCTGGGCTGGCCACACCGTCTCAGGAATTCTAAGGTTCGATTGGTTTATTTTTTGAGTGGAGAAGAATATGCAAGGATCCCTTGCTGCTGATGCCTTGATAGCGGGCCACACTCAGGCCCACACCGCTCACGCTGAGCACCCAGATCATCGCATTTTTGGTCTGCTGATGTTCTTGGTGGCGGAAGGCTGCTTATTCTTGGGCCTGTTCATGGCCTACTTGGCTTACAGCCTCACGGCCCCCGTCTGGCCGCCGGAAGGGACGCCGGAGCGGGAATTGCTCTTGCCTGGGATCAACACGGCGATTTTGCTCGCCAGCAGCTTGGTTATCCACCAGGCCAAGCCCGCCATCCAGGCCAATAACGTCAAGGGGCTACGGCTGTGGTTTGCCCTCACTGCCCTGATGGGTGCGATTTTCTTGGCCGGGCAGCTCTACGAGTACAGCCACCTGGAGTTTGGCCTTACCACCAACTTGTTTGCCAGCACCTTCTATGTCTTGACCGGGTTTCACGGGCTACATGTGGCGGCGGGGCTGCTGTTTATTTTGGCGGTGCTTTGGCGATCCCTGAAGCCGGGTCACTACAGCGCCCAACACTACTTTGGCGTCGAGGCTGCTGAGATCTACTGGCACTTTGTGGATGGGGTTTGGATTGTGCTGTTTATCCTGCTCTACCTACTCTGAGTTCCGAAGAGGGATCCTCCCTGGTGAAGGATCTGATCCCGGTGGGTAGGCTGCCCGTTGCTAGAACTGTCCCTGAACGAAAAGGCTCAGGATTTCTGGAGAATGGCCACAATCTGGATCAGAGCCTCTTGAAACACTTCTCGCTCCGGTTGACCTTGCTTGAGCTGATACTCCAGTTGTAAAAGTTGCTGCATCACCTGCAGCAGCGCCGAGCTTTTTAGGGATCCCACCTCTTTTTGGAGAAAATAAACCCGGTTGGGATTGGCAATCTCTGCTTTTTGGGCGATGACTTTGGGATCCCGTTCTCCCTCCTCCAGCAATAGCTTTACCCACAGCCAGGTGCGAAATTGCCCCACCAACACCGCCAGGATCTTCAGGGCCGGCTCGTTGTGATCCAAAAGATGGGCCAGGATGCGCAGGGCCTGATCCAAGTTGCCCTGGCGCAGGGAGGCGGCCAGTTGAAAGCTGTTGTAGGCGCTGGCGGGCACCAAAGCCTCGATTTGCTCAGGGGAGATGGGATCCCGTTGGTTGACCGTAAACAAAGCCAGCTTTTCCAGTTCCATCGCCAAGCGGCGGGAGTCGTTGCCCACGGCTTCCGCCAACTTCTGGGCTGCCTCTGGGCTGAGCTTGAGATCCCGCTGCCGGGCCTCGCTGTATACCTGCCTCAGGATACCCTCTTCATCCCAGGGGGCCAGTTGGGGAAACTCGCGGGCAAGGGCCACTTGCTTGAGGAGCTTGGTGGATTTGAGCCGTCCATCGGGCTTGTTGCGGGTGGTCAACAACAAATGGGTGGTGGGGGGTAAAGAGGCTAACGTCCGCTCCAGTTCCCTTACCCACTCTTCCGGACAATCCTGGGTGAGCGTCGTCTCTTCCAGCCAAACCAGGCGAGCGTTGGATCCCAGGGGCGGGGTCATGGCCAGGTTAAGTCCGGCCAGTGTGGACTCCGGCGGCAGGCGATCGTAGTTAAAAGCGGCCCAGTCGGGATCCAGCACTTGCTCCCGCAACTGGTGCACCGCCTGCATCAGCCGATAGGTGTCATCTCCCCAGTAAAGGTAGACAGGCATACTCCCCCAAGTCCCCTCAGCTTGGTCTCCAGCTTTTTTCCGTAGTTTCTCTAGGCGTTATTTTGCTTACGTTAATCAGCGGCAGGTTCCGGGTCTTTATCCGGGATCTTCCGGAGAAAGCCTGGCCAAGTTTCAGCTTCTTTTCTCTCTAAAAAAACGCCAGCTTTGCATGATCTAGCTTGGCAAATTCTGTGTTCCCACTGAAGAACTATCATCAATCTTCTCCTAAGCTGGGCTTAGAGACGGGGTTGGAGGGAGGGCTGCAAGCGTATGGACACCATTGGCGAACTGGAGTTCAAGGTGCAGGTTTTAGCCCGCTGCCTGGGATCTGCTCTGGGTTTAGGCCGGCCTATTCGTGTGCAAATTCATTATTGTAATCCCCAAGTCTTCAATGCAGGCCAGTTGGGAGCAGGGGTTTCCCCTTTCAACTCTGAAGAGGTTGGGAAATCCCAGCCCCACCCGCTAGCCTCGTTTGCCTAAAGGGCGCTTCGAGGTCGGCGAGGCAGCTAACTCTAGCAATGAGTCTGCGAGTTCTAGAAAGGGGATCCCGCTTGCCTTCCCGCCCTTGCCCCTGTTCGCTGGGGAGATAAACTCGGAAGATAGGCCTGAAGCACAAGTGCCCAGGGCGCTGGAAGGAGCCATGGAACGAGCAACGCGACTGTGGCGCGGCCTGCTGCTGCGGGATTTTCCTATCGAGTCCTGGTGGCAGGGCAGCCTTTTAAGCCGAGTGTCGGGATCCCTGCGGAGTTGGGGCAAAAGCAGCCTACTGGTGCAAACCTCTGACTGGATCGGTTTGGGCCTGGTGCTGCTGTATTGGGTCTTTTCGGCGCAAAGCTCCACCGGCATCCTAGGTCTGATTTTGCTGGCCATGGCGGCGCTTGTGGTCTTGGGCTGGCTGGTGGAAACCCCAACTTGGCTGCCCGTCCATCTGCCCCTAGGCCTGTTTTGGGGAATTGCCACCCTGGCCACGATCCTTTCGCCGGTTCCCTATGCAGCGCGGGAGGGCTGGCTGAAGTTGACGCTCTACCTGGCCGGCTATCTGCTGCTGCAGCGTCTGCTTCGCCAACTGCAGTTTCGGGATTGGATCGTCGGATCCCTGCTTTTGGTCAGCTTGGCGATGGGGATCCATGGCCTGCGGCAATACTTATATGGGGCAGCGGAACTGGCCACCTGGGTGGATCCGGAGTCGGGTTTGGCGGGTCTGACGCGGGTGTACAGCTATCTGCGCAATCCAAATCTGTATGGGGGCTACTTGATCCCGGTCATTCCTCTGGGGCTGGCCGCCACTTGGATTTGGCCCAGTTGGGGGGCGAAACTCCTGGCCGGGTTTACGACGGCGGTGAACCTGATTTGCCTGTTGCTCACCTACAGTCGTGGCGCCTGGATTGGGGGGCTGGCCACGCTCACCCTGATGGCCGTGCTGTTGGCACAGTGGCATTCTGTCGATTTGCCAGCCCGCTGGCGGCGTTGGGCCTTGCCGGTTCTGTTGAGTGGAGGGGGGGCTGCTCTGTTGCTTGGGATCCTGACGGTACGCTCCCTGCGGCTGCGGGTGCAGAGCCTTTTTTGGGGGCGGCTAGACACCAGCAACAACTTTCGGATCAACGTCTGGGCGGCGGTCTTGGACATGATCCGCGACTTTCCCATCTTGGGGATCGGCCCCGGCAATGTTGCCTTTAACCGCGTCTATCCCCTCTACCAACGAGGCAACTTCAGCGCCCTCGGAGCCTATTCGGTGCCGCTGCAGCTCACCGTGGAGACTGGCTTCATCGGCTCCTTAACTTTCGCCTGGTTCCTCTTGGTGCTCTGGGATCACGGCTGGAGATGCTGGAAAACTTTGCTCAACTTGCGGGATCCCCAGGGTCTGTGGGTGGCAGCGGGCTTGGCCGCTTGCACCGGCATGATGGTCCACGGCTTGGTGGATACCATCTGGTATCGTCCACAGGTACAAATGCTGTGGTGGCTTGCGGTAGCGCTCATTACAGCCAGCTTGGCCTCTCTTAGCCCTCAGCCGCCCGTGGATGTTGGTGAGCCCCCATCGGAGGCTTCCTCCCGTTAGGGTAGCTTAAGCTTGACCTTCCAGTCTTGACGGGAGCCAACCCAGAGTGGTAAGCATCTTCAGTAGGAGATAAAAAATGTATCCGTTTTTACAATTCACAGGTGTTGGTAGTGTTAGAAATTAGCGGAACTGTTCAGGGTGCAGGAGGCACATGAAAAAAATCGAGGCCGTGATCCGGCCATTTAAGTTGGATGAGGTCAAAATTGCTTTGGTCAATGCCGGGATTGTCGGCATGACCGTAAGTGAAGTACGGGGTTTTGGCCGGCAAAAGGGACAAACCGAGCGTTACCGGGGATCCGAGTACACGGTAGAGTTCCTACAAAAGCTGAAAGTGGAGATCGTGGTCGAAGATGACCTGGTGGATACGGTGGTGGAGAAGCTGATTGCAGCGGCTCGCACCGGCGAAATTGGGGACGGCAAGATTTTCATCAGCCCCGTCGAAAAAACCATCCGCATCCGCACTGGCGAACTCAACCAAGATGCCCTGTAAGGAGGGATCTTTGGGGTTTGGGCTACCCGTCCTGAGCCTTGTGGGGGTTTGCTGCATGTCTCTTTTGCTGTATCTCTGATGAGGTGTTCTTGCCCCACTTTCCGGGTAACGTCTTTTGAGAAGTACTGTCCCTTTAGGTGAGTCCAAAAGCATGAGTACAACAATGATCCAAAAGCTCAAGAGCCAGGTGCCCCAGTGGCTCTGGCGACCGGCCAGGTGGAGTCTGACTGCTGCTCTAATGGCTGCGCTGGTCTTTCTATTCGGCCAGGGAACTGCCTTTGCTCAAGAGGCCGAGGCAGTTCAGAAACACGCTGACATTGTTTGGACGATCGTGGCAGCAGCCTTGGTGTTCTTCATGCAGGCGGGGTTCGCCATGGTGGAGACGGGCTTTACCCGCGCCAAGAACGCCGCCAACATCATGATGAAGAACTTGATGGACTTCTGCATGGGCTGTTGCGCCTTCTGGTTCATCGGGTTTGGCCTCATGTTCGGCAAAAGTACTGGCTTCTTCGGCACTGACTGGTTTGCTTTTGGCTGGCAGCAGGCTTACGAGGCAGATGGCTGGCCCTTTACTTTCTTTGTCTTCCAGATGGTGTTTGCCGCTACCGCCGCCACCATTGTTTCCGGAGCGATGGCAGAGCGCACCAAGTTCTTGGCCTACTTGATCTACTCCATCGTTATTTCTGGGCTAATCTACCCCATCTCTGGGGGTTGGGCCTGGAACGGGCTGTTCGGCGACTACAACGGCGGCACCAAGGGCTGGTTGGAAAACCTGGGCTACATTGATTTCGCTGGATCGGGGGTGGTGCATTTGGTAGGCGGCGCTGCGGCCTTGGCAGGCGCCATTGTGCTCGGCCCTCGCATTGGCAAGTACGGCCCCAATGGAGAGCCGCGGGCTATTCCCGGCCACAACCTGCCGCTGGGGATGTTGGGGGTGTTTATCCTCGCCTTGGGCTGGATCGGGTTTAATGCCGGTTCCACCACTGCAGCCTCTGTCGATATTGGCTGGATTGCCATGAATACGCTGCTGGCAGCTTCGGCTGGAGCAATTGGGGCGATGTTCACCTCTTGGGTTCATTTTGGCAAGCCGGATATGACCTTTGCCGCCAACGGTGTCCTGGCCGGCTTGGTGGGGATCACTGCCCCTTGCGATAGCGTCCATCCTTTGGGTGCTCTGATCATCGGCTCGGTGGCCGGGATTCTGGTGGTGATTTCGGTGGTGATTTTGGATACGGTGCTGAAGGTTGACGACCCGGTGGGGGCCATCTCGGTACACGGTACCTGCGGCATTTGGGGACTCTTGGCAGCCGGGATCCCTTGGTTTGCCCACGCCGATTCAGGGGTGACCTGGGCGCAATTTGGGGTGCAGGTGGTGGGGGCTTTGGCCTATTTCTTCTGGCCCTTTATCACCTGCTTGATCCTGTTTTTGATCCTCAAGGCAACCGTTGGCCTGCGCACCAGCGCTGAAGAGGAGCTGGCCGGCTTGGATGTGGGCGAGCACGGCAACATAGCCTACCCCGACTTCGTTACTGCTGCCACCGAGGTGGAGGGAGCTTGAGCTTTTGCGCTCGGTTCGACGGGAGGCTGTCGGATCTGAGCGACACAGGACTGAAAATCAAGAGAGGGGGTCAGGTCTGGCCCTCTCTTTTGTGGCTTGTTGATGTATTTGGTGGCATTGGTGTAGGTGGTTACGGGTAGGAGGGGAGAAATAGCTCAAAATCGAGGTGTGGGACTTGGAATCGAGATGAAAAGTCAGATAGGTGAGACTGTTTTCTCTCGTCTTCGGCAGGGGATCCTTTTGGGTTTGAGGACAGGGGGGAAAGTCCTGCTGGGGATTGGAGCTTTGCTGGGGTTGGGAAGTTTGGTTGCCCCGCCTGCTCTGGCCCAGACGGATCTCACGGCTCTGGAACAGGCTCTCCCACCCGAGGCTTGGGCTGAGCTACAAACCTTACTGAAAACTCAGCAATACCACGCCGACATCGTCTGGACAACGGTGGCCGGGGCGCTGGTGTTTTTCATGCAGGCGGGCTTTGCCATGGTGGAGGCAGGCTTCACGCGGGCTAAAAATGCTACCAACATTGTCCTGAAGAACCTGATGGACTTCTGCTTCGGGGCCTGCGCTTTTTGGTTTTTGGGGTTTGGGCTGATGTTCGGATCCCATGTGGCCGGTTTTTTGGGCACCAACTGGTTTTTTTTCAACTGGCAACAGGGAGCTGAAGCCGGCAGTCAAAACGATGCTTGGCCTTTCACGTTCTTCTGTTTCCAACTGGTGTTTGCCGCCACCGCTGCCACCATTGTCTCCGGGGCAATGGCGGAACGCACCCGCTTTTTGGCTTATTTGATTTACTCCATCGTCATCTCTGGGGCGATCTACCCGATTTCCGGGGGCTGGGCCTGGAATGGCCTGTTTGCCGACTACAACGGTGGTACAGCCGGCTGGCTGGAAAACCTGGGCTACATTGACTTTGCCGGGTCGGGGGTGGTGCACTTGGTGGGTGGGGCTGCAGCTTTTGCGGGAACTTTGGTGTTGGGGCCGCGCTTGGGCAAGTATGGTCCCAATGGGGAGCCGCGGGCTATTCCCGGGCATAGCTTACCCTTGGGCATGTTGGGGGCGTTGATCCTGTGGCTGGGCTGGATTGGCTTTAATGCCGGCTCTACAACGGCAGCGATTCCTGATATTGGCTGGATTGCTTTCAATACCTATTTGGCCGGGGCGGCAGGAGCCATCGGCGCTCTCTGTACTTCCTGGGCCATTTTTACCAAGCCGGACATGACGTTTGCAGCCAATGGGACACTGGCGGGGCTGGTGGGCATTACTGCTCCTTGCAACACTGTTCATCCTTTGGGGGCAATCCTTATCGGCTCGGTGGCCGGGGTGTTGGTGGTGTTGTCGGTGCTGTTTATCGAGGGCACCTTGAAGGTGGATGACCCGGTGGGGGCGGTGTCGGTACATGGGGTGTGCGGCGCTTGGGGGGTCATTGCTGCAGGGATCCCGTGGTTTGCCCATGCGGAAGCGGGGGTGACTTGGGCGGTGTTGCCGGTACAGATTCTGGGGGTTATTGCCCTGGGAGGATGGTCTTTTATCTGTTGTCTGGCTTTGTTTTTGATTTTGAAGGGCACCATCGGTCTGCGCGTCTCGGCAGAAGAAGAGTTGGCCGGCTTGGATATTGGCGAGCACGGCAACATTGCCTACCCTGACTTTGTCACTGCTTCGGGAGAGTTGGAAGGTTGAGTTGAGCAGTACACTGGGATCCGGTTGGATGCGCTTTTGGATCCCATGCACCTGTTGATCCCGGCGGCTGGCAGCGGCAAGCGGATGGGGGCGGCGGTCAACAAGCTGTTGCTGCCCCTTTTGGGCCAGCCTATCTTGACTTGGACGTTGCAGGCGGCGGATCGGGCCCGTTCCATCGAGTGGATCGGCATTCTCTCTCAGCCCGGCGACTGGCCGGCCATAGAGCAGATCCTGGCGTCCATCGAGCTGGCCACGCCGGTGCAGCTTCTGCAAGGGGGGGCGACGCGGCAGGAGTCGGTTTACAGGGGGGTGGAGTATCTCTATGGGCGGGGAACGGTGGAGCGGGTATTGATTCACGATGGGGCCCGCTGCTTGGCCACCCCTGAATTGTTCGATCGCTGCAGCGCTGCCTTGGAGCAGGTGGACGGCTTGATTGCGGCGATCCCTGTCAAGGACACGATCAAGGTCACCGAGACCGGCCCCAAGGGGATCCAAATCCAATCGACACCGGAGCGCAGCCGGCTGTGGGCAGCCCAAACGCCGCAGGGGTTTCGCCTGTCGCTGTTGTGGCAAGCCCATCGGGAGGCGCTGGCCCAGGGGTGGCAGGTAACCGATGACGCAGCCCTATTCGAGAAGCTGGGTTGGCCGGTTTACATCGTGGAAGGGGAGGAGTCTAACCTGAAGTTAACCACCCCCTGGGATCTGGTGCTGGCCGAGCAAATTCTCCAGCAGCGCCTTGAGCTGGCGCGCTAGCTCAACTCACTATGGCGATGGCCCTGACGCAGAGCCGCCTTTTGCCACACCCGACTGCGCCAGCGGCTGAGCAACAGGCCGGCCAAGCCGGCGACATAGATCAGCATGGCCAACCAGCCCCCCACAGCCCCCCATCCCAACCCCGGCAGGAAGGGGATCCAACTGTGGGAAAAGATCAGCATCTGCGCCAAAGGCAAGAAAAAGAGCCAGCTCATCCCGAGCATGATCGCCATGGGGGCCCGCACGTCTCCCGCGCCGCGCAGGGATCCCGCGGCAGAGAAGTTGATGCCATCGAAGAGAAACGAAACCGCGATGATCTGCAAAAGCCTCCCCCCCAACTCCACAATCGCCGCGGCGTTGGCATCTGTCCCGGCCACGAACAGGCCGAGCAAGGCTTCTCTAAAAAGCGCCAGCCCGCCGCCGATCACGGCCATGTAGCCGACCGTCCAGGCTATCACCGCATTCCCCAAGCGCATCGCCCAAGCCGGCTGCCCGGCGCCAACGGCCTGGCCCACCAGGACGGTTGCCGCCTGTTCCAAGCCGAGGGCCGGCAAATAGGCAAAGCGAGACAACATCAGACACAGGTGGGCCGTTGCCCCCTCCACAGCCCCCAACTGGCCCAGCAGCAACTGAAACACCGTGAAAGAGCTCATGTCCGCCAAAGCGTAGATCCCCATCGGCAGGCCCAGCCGCAGCAAGGGCCGCAGGGACTTGTGAGCCAAAAGCCAGGTTTGCCGCGTAGCGTAGTCGCGCTGGATCCAGGCCGAGAGAAACAGCAGCAGGTAAAGGGCCAGCTCCCCGTATTCCGACAGGATCGTGCCCCAGGCGGCTCCGGCAATCCCCCAGCCCAGGCCGAAAATGAACAGGGCATTGAGGATGCCGTTGAACAGCACGCTCCAGCCACTCACAGGGTGATCCAGGTGCAACCAATGCCGTTAAAAAAACCCGCCAAGGCAAAGCTGCCCAAGAGAGCGGATCCCCCCCAAACGCGAACTTGCCAATAATCTGCCGCTTGCTCCGCCACCCCCGCCGGCAGGGGCAGCCCTGAATACAGCAAGCTCCCCAACAGCGACAAGAGGCCACAAAGGGGCAATAGGCCCAACCCCAGCTCAACTCCCGACCAGGCATAGCGAGAGGCCCCCTTCGGATCTCCGCCGGCGTAGGTTTGCGCCACCAAGGTTTGCACTGCTCGCCCCAGACTCATGAAAGGGGTCAAGGCCACTTGGGTGGGCAACCAAGCGGCGTTCATCCCGGCCAAGGCTTGGCTGGAGATCTGGCCGATAAACCAGGTGTCGGTTATGCCCATCAGCGCCTGAATGCCAGCGCTGAGCGCCAAGGGCATCGCCAACCTCAGCACAACCCCATGATCCACCCCTGGGATCCCGCGGGCATCCAGCCGCTGCGCTACAACTCCCATGTCCTCCCTGCTCGCCCGTGGCACGCAAAAGCGCGCAACCCTCTGCCCAGGCAGCCTGTATTCTATTGTACTACACATAATACAGGCCAGGTCAAGGGACAGAGCCTGCAGGGGATCCCATCCTCGGGGGTAGCCCTCTGCTGCTAGGATGGGAAGAAACCCGATGAGCCAACCGACTTCGTCCTACTGGCCGGTGCACATTGTCGGCGCCGGCCCTGGGGATCCCGAGCTGATTACCCTGCGCGGCCAGAGAGTACTCTCAGAAGCAGATGTAGTATTCTATACCGGCTCTTTGATGCCGGAGGGGCTGCTGGCCCATTGTCGCCCCGACGTGGAGGCCATCGACACGCGCTCCCTCACCTTGGAAACGCTGCTGCCCCAGATGGTGGAGCGGGTTAAGGCGGGGCGGCGGGTGGTGCGGCTGCAGGATGGGGATCCGTCTCTTTACGGCGCTCTGCACGAGTTGCTGATTCGGCTGGCGGAGGCCGGGATCCCCTTTGAGATCGTGCCGGGGGTGAGCGCCTTTCAACTGGCAGCCGCCCGTTTGCAGGTGGAGCTAACGGTGCCGGAGCTGGTGCAGACGGTCATCCTCACCCGCGCCAGCGGTCGGACGCGCGTGCCGGAAGCAGAAGCCCTGGCCAGCCTAGCGGCCTGCCGCGCCTCTTTGTGTCTGTATCTGAGCGCCCGCCATGTGGAACAGGCCCAGGCGGATCTAATGACCCACTATCCCGCCGATACCCCTGTGGCCATCTGCTACCGTCTGGGCTGGCCGGACGAGCGGATCTGGCTGGGATCCCTGGCGGAGATGGCGGCCCTCACCCGGCAAGCCGGCCTAGAGCGCACCGTGCTCTACCTCATCAGTCCCGCCCTACGGGGCTTGGCAGGAGCCGGCTCGGCCCGCTCGCGGCTCTACAGCCCTGACCACGCCCACCTCTTCCGTCCCAAACGGCACCGTTAGACTCTACTGCAACTGGCTTTTTTAGGACTTGCCTTGGAGGCCCCCGGCCTGTCGCAGCTACTTTGGGCACCTGGGCGTGTTGCCCTGCTGGTCAGCGAAAAAGGCCGCCAGCCCCCGCCCAAGACCTACCCTGCTGCCGGTGGAGGGAGCAGGTTCCGGCAGAACTGGGCGGGGCAGCCGTCGAAATCCACCCGCTTGATCTGGGAGATGAGGAGGCCCTGCCTTGCCCCGCCGTTGCAGCCCAGAGAACAGGGTTAAGATTAAGTTAGTTAGCTTGGGCCTAGCCAGATTGGCCGGAAGGAGCCGTAGCCCCTGGAGGGTGGGGATAGGGCTCTGGCCCAAGCAGCGACCAAGCGGGAACGACAATGCCTCTCGACAACCTGCGCGGACTTTATCAGCAAGTCATCCTGGAACGCTACAGAAAGCCCCGCAACTTCGGCAGGGTCGATCCGGTTCATCGTCGCCAACGCGGCCATAACCCCTCCTGTGGCGACACCATCGACCTCACCTTGCAATTGGATCCCGGCCAGGAGCGGATTGCCGATATCAAATTTGAGGGAGAGGGCTGCGCCATTGCCCTGGCTTCTGCCGATCTTATGGCCGATGCCGTGCGCGGGCGCACCATCCCCGAAGCGCTGCAGTTGGTCGAGCGCTTCCAGGCCATGATGCGCGGCGGCGAAGAGTTTCCGCGGGAGTACCGCTCCCTCAATGCCATGAAGGGAGTTGCCCAGTTCCCGGTACGCATCAAGTGCGCCAACCTGGCCTGGCATGCCCTCAAACACGCCCTGGAATCGCCCGCACCCAGTGGATCCCCGGACAACCCAGGTTTTGTGAGCAACGAAGACGCCGACTAGGTTCCGACCTCCGGGCGGCAATGGAGGGGATCCCTGTAATCCAGAGAACTCCTGGGATCAGGGATGCCCGGGCTGCCTCTTTGCTCGGCTGGGAGCCAATGACCTCACCAGCAAGCCCTTCAACGCCGCCACCCTGGCCGCCGCAACCGCGGCTCTGCTGAGCTGGGATCCCTGAACTCACCCCACAGCTCCGTGGGATCCCCGCCGCTATCCGCCAAATGGCGTAGAAAAATCCTAGAAATCGCGTACGTGGATTCTCGGTGTTTTCCGTTTTTTTACGGATATTTGGGCTATGATGGGGACGTAAACGTTGGAAATGCGGAGGAAATACAGATGCAAGCTGGTGTAGATCTAACGCTAGATTACCGTACTTACCGCTTGGCGGCGTTGCTGAGCGAGCACTTTCCCATGGGGGAGCTACTGGGGGTTTCCCTCAAGTGGCAGGACGATGCTTCTGCTGTAGACAAGCTGCAGACTGAGGTCGCCCGTTCCTGGAGGGAGCAGATCGAGCAGCGCTATCTCGTTCCTCGGCACAAGTAATCGGGAACTCTCGAACGAACCCTCTCAAACGGAAACGACCATGAATGCCTCTTTGAATTCTCTCCCTGTTGCTCCGGCCCTTAGTATCGAAGCAATCGTGGAGCAAGTTTTCCGCAGCGGCTTTCTCAGTTTGCAGCAAGAAAACCTCATCAACGAGCTGCTCTTTCAGCGGCGCTACTCTGAGGCCGACTTGGAAATGCTGGATCGCCTGACTTTGGCGTTGCTGAACCAGCAAGTCGAAGCGGACAAACCTTCTGTAGCAAAAGCTGCCTGACCGGCAAAACGCATCAAGTTCCTCCAAAGCAAAAGGGGATCCACAAAGGATCCCCTCACCTGTCGATATTGAGTTAGAACCTTTGGGCTGCAGCGGCTGGGTGTGAGGGCTAGACCGCAACCGTCTTCTTCACCTGAGCCGCCAAAGCGCCAGAAGCATACTTGGCCGCCATCTCGTCCAGGGTAACCACCGGGACTTTGGTGCCGTGGCCGGCACAGCCGAAGGCGATGTAGCGCTCGGCGCACACTTTTTGCATTTCCTTGATAGAAGGCTTGAGGAAAGAGCGGGGATCAAAGTCCTTCGGATTCTCGGCCAGGGCGCGGCGCACCGCAGCCGTGATGGCCAGACGGTTGTCGGTGTCGATGTTAACTTTGCGCACTCCGTTTTTGATGCCCCGCTGAATTTCTTCCAGCGGCACACCGTAGGTTTCGGGAATGGAGCCGCCGTACTGGTTGATGATGTCGATGAGCTCCTTGGGCACCGACGAGGAACCGTGCATCACCAGGTGGGTGTTGGGCAGGCGGCGGTGGATCTCGGCGATGCGCTCCATGTCGAGAATGTCGCCCGTGGGCTTGCGGGAGAACTTGTAGGCGCCGTGGCTGGTGCCGATGGCCACAGCCAGCGCATCCACTTGGGTTTGCTCCACAAAGTCCACGGCTTGATCCGGATCGGTGAGCAGTTGGTCGTGGCTGAGGGCCCCTTCAGCGCCGTGGCCATCTTCTGCTTCCCCGCGGCCTGTCTCCAGGGATCCCAGGCAGCCCAGTTCTCCTTCCACGCTCACGCCGACAGCGTGGGCCACCTTCACCACCTCGGCAGTAACGGCCACGTTGTACTCATAGCTGGCCGGCGTTTTGGCGTCTTCTTTGAGGGAGCCATCCATCATGACGCTGGTGAAGCCGTTGCGGATGGCGGAGTAGCAGGTGGCGGGGCTGTTGCCGTGGTCTTGGTGCATGGCGACGGGAATGTGGGGATAGGTTTCCACTGCCGCCAGGATCAGGTGGCGCAAAAAGTGCTCGCCCGCATACTTGCGCGCCCCTCGAGAGGCTTGCAGGATGACTGGACTGTTGGTTTCATGGGCAGCTTGCATGATTGCTTGAATCTGCTCCATGTTGTTAACGTTGAAAGCCGGAATGCCGTAGTCATGTTCGGCGGCATGATCCAGCAGGATCCGCATGGGAACGAGAGCCATCGGTTACCTCCTGAGGTGCTGACCTGATGCGTGTGAGATTTGCTTACCGTTAATCTTAAGGTATCTTTTACGTTTTGCGGGATGTGACCCCGGAGATTTGGGGATTTCGCCAAAGCCTCCTTGCCACTATTGGCCGCAATGCTCGCGCTGAGGCGCAACGATCCCGCTGCGCTCTCCAGATACACTAGACATGGGTAGAGCGGGGTGCGCTCCGAGGTAAACGTCGCCTTGTCTACGCCCGCCTGTTAACTTCTAGCTTTTTGTGGACATTATTTTCGCCTTTCGTTTTGCATTTTGTCTTGTTTGTCCGGAGGATTGAGAAGGTGCATTGTAATCCGTGGCCAATCCTGGGCGCGAGCTGGGGAAGGACTTTGTCGGGCCGGGGTAGAAGACTGCGTCCCGACGACGCGAAAGGACTCCGTCCCGCTGACGCAATCGGTTTGGCCATAGCCTGCTGGGCAGTGGTGGGCCTTCCATCGGCGGCATGGGGGATCCCTGGGCAATCGCCGGATCAAGCGGCGGCCTGGGTGAGAAATAATCCTGTGCTGCGGCCCCGCCCGGGCGAAACCTTGAACATTCACCGCGTGGAGCCGGATGGATCCCGATTTACCTTTTTGGCCTCGGTGGCCCCGCCGGGCCGGATCATCAACCCGCTGGATCGGGAGACGATTCGCTCGGAGCGCATGACCTTCTTTCGCCCGCAAGGGCTGACGGCAGAGGATCTTTTCCAAGCCATTCGCGAGATCTACGGGCCGGAGATCGCCGCCGATTTGGATCGGGCGGTGGAGGTGATCCGCTACCCGGCCCCTGAAGCCTTGGCCAACAATCCCGGCTACAGTCTTGCCCTGGCCACCCAAGGCGTGGTGCTGCGGGGGGATCAGTTTGTCTATTGGCTGGAGCTAACACAAAACCCGGATGGCCGCGTGCAGCAGGGCCAGGTGTGGGTGTTCCAAGAAGAATGGCTACCCAAGGTGGAAGGGGAGTTGGCCGAACGCTTTCCCCTACAGGTGATGAGCCGCTGAGCTGGGTTTGCAACTTCCCTTGGGCGGGCGGAGGTTCGCGGCTGCTGGGATCCGCCCCTGAATCCAGCACCGGCATCCAAGCTTCTTAGAACTGACAGCCAGGGGTTGGGGGCACGGCTGTGGTTTTGCTGGTTGGCCTCACGTTGTTCGGCAGCGCCTTTTGCCTTTTTTGGGGGCAGTTGTTGGTGGGCAAATTGCTGCTGCCGCTCTGGGGGGGATCCCCCCTGGTTTGGAATACCTGCCTGGTCTTTTTCCAGCTCGCTTTGCTGCTGGGCTACCTGTGGGCAGACCGGCTGGGGCGAGGGCTCGCTCCCGGCTGGGGCGTGCTGCTGCACGGGATCCTCCTGCTGGCGGGGCTGAAGTTTTTGCCCTTTCAGTTTGGGATCCCTGGCCAACTGGAAGGGGTCTTCCCTTCCCTAGCTCTGTTGGCTGACTTGACAGCAAGGGCGGGAGTACCCTTGCTTCTCCTGTCGGGGACGACGCCGTTGCTGCAGCGGGCGCTGGGAGAGGCGAAAAGGGATCCCTACGGGCTCTACGTGGCCAGCAATGCCGGCAGCCTAGCGGGGCTGCTGGGCTATCCGCTGCTCTTGGAGCCGCGGTTGTCTCTGTCGGGGCAAACCCACCTGTGGACGGGATCCTACGCTCTGGTCGCAGCGCTGGTGCTGCTGGGTGGGGTGGGGCTCATGCTGAACGGGCGGGAGGTGACTTTCCCGAGGGGAGATCCCGTGGAGGAGATCCCCCCCGTCTCCTGGCGGGAGCGTTGGCGCTGGGCCGGCTGGGCCTTTTTGCCGGCGGGCCTGTTGGTGGCGGCCACCACCCTCTTGACCACCGACGTGGCGGCGGTGCCCCTGCTGTGGGCCGTTCCCCTGAGCCTTTACCTCATGACCTTCATACTGGCCTTCGGCGGCCTCTACCCCAATGACTTGGCTTTAGGGACAACGGCTCTGCTGGCCTGTGGAGCGCTAGGGGCCCAGGTTCTGGGCTGGGCGAGACCTTGGTTTTGGGTGTTGCCGCTACATCTGGGGGCTTTTGGCCTGGTGAGCTGGGCCTGTCACAGTCAGTTGGCCAGATCCCGTCCACCCGCCCAGCAGTTGACGCAGTTTTACCTGTGGCTGGCTGTGGGAGGCAGCTTGGGAGGGCTGTTCTCCGCTTTGCTGGCGCCGCAGATGTTTGAGACCTTACTGGAGTACCCCCTGCTCTTGGGGGTGTCGCTGGCGGCCTTAGCGGCACGGGGAGGGCGGCTGGGCCTGTCGCTAGGGCTGGGGTTGCTCTTGCCTTTGTTGCTGTTGGGCTTTCGTCCTCAGGCGCTCTTTCGCCTTGGAGCCGCTGGGGGCTTGGCTCTGGGGATGGCCCTTCTGGGGTCTGTAGGAGAAGGCAGCAGAAGGCGCTGGGTGGGAACAGGGATGGGTCTAGTGTTGCTGCTAGGACAAACCTGGCTGCCGCCGGGGCTCCAGGTGGTGGCCGAGGAGCGCAGCGCCTTTGGCCTCCACCGGATTGTGGAATACCACGCTGAGGACGGATCCTTCCGCAGCCTGCTCCACGGCACCACCCTGCACGGCAGCCAAAACCTGGATCCCCAAAAGGCCCTGGAGCCGCTCACCTATTTTTCCCGCGAGGGGCCGGTGGGTCAGGTGTTCCAGCGGTGGCGGGCGCAGCCGCCCTCTTCTCCGGCCCAGGTGGCGGTGCTGGGGCTGGGGATCGGCACCTTGGCCGCCTACGCCGAGCCAGGGGATGAGTGGACGTTTTTCGAGTTGGATCCCACCGTGGCCGACTGGGCGGGCCGCTACTTCCCCTATCTCGATTGGGCCAGCCGGCGGGCGCAGGTGCGGGTGATCTTGGGCGATGCCCGGCTCCGCCTGCAAGGGATCCCCGATGGCAGCTACGACCTGATGGTGATAGATGCCTTCAGCTCCGACGCCGTGCCGGTGCATCTGCTTACCCAGGAGGCCCTGACCCTCTACCTCCGCAAGCTCAAGCCCCAGGGCTGGCTGCTCTTTAACATCACCAACCGCCACCTGGACTTGGCGCCAGTGCTGGCCGCCTTGGCAAGAGCATTGCGGCTTCCCGCCTGGCAGCAAGCCCATGAAGAGCTCACCGCCGCCCAGCGCCGGGCAGGGCTAGCCCCTTCCCACTGGGTGCTGATGGCCAAAAGCCCTGGTGGCCGGCAAGACTGGGATCCCTGGCAGCCCCTTTTGCCCCAAGCTGGGGATCCCCTCTGGCGAGATGATTTTTCCAACCTGCTACATGTAATCCGCTGGCCCCAGCTTCCCCTGCTGGGAGATATCCAGATCCCAGCTCCGAAGCAGAATCCGGCTGTTATCGCTGCGCGACGCTTCGGCAATGCGTCAGCCTTATTCAGCAAGACGGCTAAAGAAATCTTTACAATGCAGATTTAGTATGAGTTATGATTGTTTGAAGCATAACTAATGTCTGCTCAGGAGCCTGGCTTATGTCTCCTTCAACCCTGCAAGCCCCTACTGTCGATTGGCAAGCCGTCATGGCTGAAGCCTCTGGAGCTTGTTTCGTGGCCATCGGCGGCAGCTTGCGGCCCAATTCTTTGACTTATCAGGCGCTAGAGGTGGTGCGGCGCGAGTTTGAGAGGTTGAGGCTTCTCTTGCACATCCTCGACCTGCGGCAAATGAAGTTGCCCTTTGCCGATGGTTCGGAATCCTACCCGGACTATCCCGACGTGGAGGTTTTGCGGGCAACAATGAAGCGGGCCGATGGGATCATCCTGGCTAGCCCTGAGTACCACGGCGGCATCAGCGGCAGCCTGAAGAATGCTCTCGATCTCTTGAGCTTTGAACACTTAGAGGGCAAGGTCTTCGGGCTGATCAGCGTTTTGGGCGGTGAGAGCAACAGCAATACCCTCAACCAGATGCGTTTAATTGTGCGGTGGGTGCATGGCTGGGCGATCCCGGAGCAGATTGCCATTGGTCGGGCTTGGAGCGCCTTCGATGAGCAGGGCAACCTCAAGGACGAAAACCTACGCCAGCGCTTGCAACGCTTTGTGCAGAGCTTGGTCACCAACACCTCCAAACTGCGCGGGTCCCGGCTCCCAGCTCCTTGAAAAGGGCCTAGGTTCCCCAGCAGCCCCATTTTCAAGAGGGGCTTCCCCTTTCCTGGGAGAGGGGCTGACGCCCAAGTAACGGCATGGCTAAGGTGGGCCAAGAGAAAGCTGCGGCCGCTTTCCCTCTGCAGAAACCTGCATAACCCACGTCGGGCCATGGTTCAACCTCCTTCCCCCTATTCTTCCAGTGGAGCTGGGGCCATCTCTCCCCTAGTTGCCCTACAGGCAACCTTGCAACAGATGCGGGAGCAGAGCGATGCCAATGCCCTCATTCAGCTCACGCTGGAGTATGTCAAGGCGGTGTTTGGGGCGCCGCTGATCTGGCTGGCCTTTTATGACTATCAAAATCACCAGTTGCTGGGTCAGGGAGGGTTTAGCCTTGTGGAGGAGCCAACTCTCTTGCGAGGGGTGCATCCCCTGCAGCCGGGGGAGATCTTGGAGCAGGTGGTGATCGAGCAGCGGCCCATCAGCGTGCCCGATCTTTCCCAGGAGCCGCGCATGGGCCTTTGGCAGCGGGAAGCCAGGCGCCTGGGCGGGATCCAAGGCTGCTTCATCTACCCCTTTTCAGCAGCAGGGCGGCGGCGCTGCCTGGGGATCCTGATGCTGGGATCCCAGATGTGGGGGGTTACCACCCGCGAGGAAGAGAAAGCGCTCCTGGGGATTTTGCTGGGCCAGTTGGCCGCCTCTTTGCAGGAGCTGGAAAATGCCTGGAGGCAGCAGAGCGAAAAACGCCTTGAGGATTCGCTCCTGAGGCTGGGAACGGCGATATGCCAGGCGGGATCCCTGCAGGAACGGGTCAGCCTGGTGAGGCAGGAGCTGCAGACTTGCCTGGGCGCCGTCCATATCCAGGTGTACTGGCACGAGCGCAGCCGGGGGCGGTTTGTTCCCCATGGAAGCGCCTCTAGACCCAGCCAGCCACCTACTCCTGCCCCCATGTCCAAAGAGGCCAAAGCAGGAGCAGCGTCGCCAGGAGATGGCGGCCTTTCGCTGCGGGAGTTGGGAGATATGTACTACACCCTCGCCGATGGCCAGGTGGTGGTAGGCGGCACAGGGACGACCCGCTCCGAGATCCCCCTCAAGCTGATGCAGCAGTTGCGGGCCCAGGCGGCCTTGGCCGCCCCCATCTTGCTGGAGAAAGATCTGCTGGGGTTCATTTGGGTGCAATCGGATGTGCCCCGCACCTGGCAAGCTGTGGAGCGCCAGTTGGTGGCCGCCGCCGCCAATGGGCTGGCCTTAGCCGCCCCCCTGGAAAATCTGGATCGCCGCATCCGCCAGTTGGCCGACGAGCAAGAGTTTGTGCAGCAGGTGGGCCGTTCGCTTTACAACCCGGCGGAGCTGCCGCAGGCTCTCCAGCAAGCCGTCGTCGGCCTGGGCCAGCGTCTGCAAGCCAGTGCGGTGGCCGTCCTGACAGTGGATCCCGATAGGCCGAACCCCCGCCTCTTCTCCGAGTACCGCAGCGAGGGCAAGCAGGCTCTGCCGCCGCAGTTCAGCTCCTTAAGCGAGCAAGACTGGCAGGATCTGCTGCGCAGCGAGGTGGTGGCGGCGGAAAACTACAACCAGGATCTGCGCCTGCTCTCCTGGCGGCAAGAACTGGCCCCTTTGGGGGTGCGCTCCCTCATGCTGACTCATACCGGCGCCAGCGGCACTGCCACCCCCGAAGGGCTGATCCTAGTGCTCCACCCGCGGCCAAGGGCTTGGAGCCGAGAAGAACGGCAACTGCTGCGCGGGACTGCCCAACAAGTGGGATTGCTCCTGCGGCAACTTCGGTCTCAGCAACGGCAGGAACGGCAAGAGCACTTGCTCAGCGGCCTGATCGCCACTTGTCTGACTTTGCAAAACCTGGCCACCCCTGAGGCTCTCTACGCCACCATCGCCCAACAGGCGGCCCAACTCCTCCAGATCCCTTTGGCGCTGGTGGTCAGTTGGCAGCCGGGGGAGAGCCGGGCCTGCTTGCAGCCGCCCTTTGCCGCTGCCCCCGAGTTTTGCCCCAGCGGCCCCACTGAGATCAATCGGCAGGATCCCTTGCTGGCCGCTGCGCTGCAGGCGAGGGGTCCCCTCCTGCTTGCCCAAGACCAGATCCCGGCTGCCAGCCGCGCCTGGTTAAACTCGGTGGGCCTGGGATCCTGGCTGCTGGTGCCCTTGGGGGAGACGGATCCCTCGCTGCCGGAGCCCCTGGGGGTTTTGATCCTGGGAGCAGAGGCGGACAGAGTCTGGGAGGCAGAGGAGCAGGCGGCTGTGACGTTGATGGCCCAAACCTGTGGCTGGACGCTGCGGCGCTTGCTTTGGGTGCAAACTTTGCAGGAGCGGCAGGAGGTGCTCAGCGAGTTGAATTGGTACAAGCACCGCCGCCTGCTGGATCTGCAAAATGCCCTGCTGGACGGCCTGCGCCGCCTTGGCCAAGTGCCGGGCATCCGGGGAGATGAGGCCACCCGCTGGCAAAAGGTGGTGGAAATCGGCAGGGAGCTGCGGGATCTGGCCGTCTTCGCCGAGCCGCTGTTGCAGACGGAAACGTGGCAGGTGCAGCCGCAGTTGCTGTCGGTGCCCCTAGCAACCTTGGTGCGCAAAAGCCTGCGCCGAGTGGAGGGCCTGACCCAAAAACGCAAGCTGTGGCCGCGCGCCCACGGCGACCTCAGCCTCGTCGTCCAGGGCGATGTCGGGCGATTGGAGATGATCCTCTGGGAAGTGCTGCTGGCCGCTGCCTTGCGCAGCCCGGAGGGGGGGCGGCTGGATCTGTGGAGCCAAGCCACAGAGGGCTATGCAGAGCTGCTGGTGGTGGATCAGGGCAGCTTCGATCCCCACCTGCTGACGGCCTTGCAATGGGATCCGCAACAGGTCATCTACGCCGATCCCCTCTTCCAATCGCCGCTCTCGGCGAGCCCCGGCCTGGAACTTGGCCTGTGCCAACGGCTACTGCAGCGGATGGGAGGGCAGCTCTCCTTCTATTCCTCTGGGGATGGGCGCTCCGTTGCCCGGCTGCTCCTGCCGCTGGCTGGCAAGGAACTGCGTCCCCCGGCCGTAGCCTCAGGGGGACAAGGCCCTCAGCAGCCAAAACAGGGGCAGCAGGGCCAGCGCCCCGCGATCTAGCTGCCGCAGGTGTAGGCGGTGCCAGCGCAAGGGGTGGTCGGGGCCGGTCAGCCCACGCGCCTGCATGGCCATGGCTGTCTGCTCTGCCCGCAGGAGCAGGTTTTCAAAAAAGCGCTCCACCAGAGCCAGCAGGGTTTGGATCCCGCCCCGGAAGCTGAGGGATCCCCAGCGGACATCGCGGGTGCGCACCGCCCGCACCAGGTTTTGCACCTCCTCCATCACCAGCGGCAGAAAGCGCAGCGCCAAGGTGAGAGTGAGGATCACCTCCGCAACTGGCCATCCCCAGCGTTTTAGAGGCTGCACCAGGTGGCCGATCCCCTCTGTGATCTCTTCTGGGGCTGTGGTCAGCAAAAACAAATTGGTGGCGTAGAGCAGCGTAAAGATGAGGGTGCCCAGCCGCAAAGCCACCGACAGGGAACGGCGGGACACCTGAAAGGTTCGCTCCCCTAGGGAAACCTGCAGCAAGCGGTAGCGGTAGGGAGTCGGCCAGGCACGGGTTTGCTCCCGCCAGGCCCGCTTGGCTGCTGCGCGGGATCCCTCTTCCACCCCCCCGTCATAGCCGGGGATGAGCCCATAGCCCACCACCTGCGCGTCCTGCCGCTGCGGCTGCGGGAAAACCCCCAACCCATCGGGAGCGAAGCTGGTGATCCCAAAAGTGAGCAGGCTGAGGGCTAACACCAGCGAGAGCTGGCCCGACCAGACCCGACGCGGCAGGCGGGCTGCCACCGTCAAGAACAACAGAACCGCCACCACGGCCAGGCGCCAGCCATTGCCAGCCAAAATTGGGCTGAGCAGAAAGCTGAGCAGCCAGGCCAGCTTCACGCGCGGATCGAGGCGGTGCAGCCAGGTGCGCGGCTCTTCCAGGTAGATTCCCAGCGGGGCATTGCGCAGAATATCCACTGCAGGCAAACGGGAGACAGGTTATCCCCCAAAAGGAGAACGGAAGCTGGCAGCAGGAAAGGCTTAGAGTCGCTCCACCAGACGGGTTGAGCCGGATTGGGCAGCGACCCATCCCCCTGGGGCCCCCTCTCGCTCAACGCGCAACCAGACAGGCACCTGTCCTTCGCCAGCCTGCACCTCTACCACCCGCAGCAAAGCTTGGCGCGGGGCGGCCCCGACGATAGCCCCAGTCAGGCTGGGCTGCTGGCGAATGTTAATGCCCTCATTGGCAATCACCCGCACCTGTCGCACACCCCGCCACTCGGCCAGAGGGCCGGTCAATTCAGGCTCAGGCGTGGGTTCTGGCTGGCCCGGAGCGTCGATGGCAACCGGCGGCTGCTCCAGTTGCACCTGGGGCTGCTCCAGCGGCGGCGCTGGCGGCGTGAACAGGCTCCTCAGCATCTGCCAGATCACCAGCAGGGAGAGGATGCCCACGCCGACCACTCCGGCCAAGCCGATGCCGAGGGGAATGGCAGGGCGCTCACCCCGACCACGGCGGGATCCCAGGCGGCTGCGGCGGTAACGCTCCACCTCCTGCGATCCCCACTCGTGGGCGTGTGGGATCCCTTCCTCGAAGGGGGGCTTGGCCGGCCCCTCGCCGCGCCGGTAGGCGGGCAAATCGGACATACGCGGGGGCTCTGGAGGAGGCGCTGTCCCTCCCCGCGGAAAGGGGGCGGGCGGGCGAGGCGATTCTTGTGTTTGCTCAGTTAGGCGTGGGCCACCCACCATAGCAGGCAAATGGGGTGCGGGGTGGAAAGATGGGGGAGATAGCGTCCCCGCCGGCGAGCTCTCGCGACTGGGCATCTCGTCCAGGTAAGCCTGAACCTGGGGGTTGTCGAAGTAAGCTTGCAAGGTTGCTTGGGCAGTTTCCAGGCCGCGAAACTCTGGGAACACCTCCTCTTGAAACCACCTTTCTGTGAAGCGGCACAGACCCGGCAGATGGTCAGGGGAGCCGGCGGAGTGTTCTTCGATAAACTGCAGGGCCTCTGTTTCTTGGCTGGAGCGCAGATGGTCAAGCGCCTCCTCGGTCTGCCCCAGCAACAGGCTGCAGATGGCCTGCTCCAGATGGACATCCTGCCGCTGGGCCAGGCGGGCCAAGTAGCCGCGGGCACGCCGCACCAAGGCCGGACGTTTTTCCAGATAGCCTGCTGCCAGCAACACCTGCACGGCCAAGTAGGCGGCCACCAGCGAGGGACGCTCGGCCTCTCGCTCAAACAGCTCCTGCTGTTCTTGGAGAGTAAGGTGACGGCGCACCCGCTGGATGAAGCGCAAGAAATCTTCTGTGCTGAGGCCAGAGCCATCCTGCCCACTTCCTTCAATGCCACCCCGCTCGTCCAGCATGGCTTTCAGGAGGGCAAGCCCTTGCTGCCGCGCCAGGACAGGATCGGCAAGCGCCTCTTTGCCGATTTGGGCGGGGGCGCTAGTCTCAAGGCTGAGGAGCTGCAAAATGCGGTAGGGACGCAGCTTGCCCAGATCAAGGCGGAGCTCTGCTTGCAGCTGCGGAAAAGCCTGATACTCCTCCAGCTCCGCCAGGCCCGCCTGCAGAGAGCGCGCCGCCTCTTCGTAGGATCCCTGTTGCCAGGCTTCCCGGCCCAGCTCCAACCGGGCGATGGCCCGCGCCAAAATGGCGTCAGAACGGGCAGGGTGGCCCTGCTCCAGCATCTGTTGAGCCAAATCTAAGGCCGCTTGGTACTCTCCGACTTCGCAATACAAACACAGCACTCCTGGCAAGAGGGGCTCTTCCACCGTCAGGGTGGGATCCGCCGGTGTCAGGTGTTCGTCGTAGTTTTGTCGCGCCTCTGGGTTAAGCAACACCGAGGCTGCCTCTTGAATAAGCTGAGCGCGAGCTTCCACGGCCTGCGGCGAAAACCCCAGCAGCCAAGAGCGCTCGCCCGGCTTGGGATCGAGCCGCTCTCGGTAGGCCTGCTCGATCTGATGCTCGTCCGCCCGTGGTGACAGCATCAAAACCCGGTAGTAGTCGAGGGGCACCCGCACCGTCATGGCTTTTGTCCGCTTTCCTGCTCGCGTCAAGGCGTCTTTGGACACCTGACCCCTATCGACTTAACTGTAGTCCTTTTCCTCGGCAAAAGGGATCCCCTCTTGCCTAGAGCCTACCAGTCCCAGCTCCCCGGCTCCCCCTTGAAGGGGCCTACGACCTTGGAGGTAATCCAGCCGCCGTAGAAATCTCCCGGCTGGGGCCGGACTCGTTCTCCATCCACCCGGCACTCCTGCACGCGGCCCGCATAAAAAGCGAGGTGGTCGCGGATGGGCCAAAACTCCGGGCTGGGATCCGGATAGCTCCAGGCGGCATCCACGGCCACCTGGGATCCAACTTGCACCGTCCAGTAGCGGGCAGATCCTTTGAACTCGCAGAAGGAGGTGCGGGCGCTGGGGCGGAGATACTCCAGCCGCACATCGGCGGGGGGGATGTAGTAGGTGGGCGGGTGGCTGGTTTCCAGGATGCGGTAGCAGCGGCAGCTGTGGGCGATGAGCTCGCCATTAAAGAAAACTTCCACCCGCTCGGCGGTTGGCTCCAGGCGGGGCGGGCGCGGGTAGTCCCAGACGGATTCTTGTCCGGGCCGGGGCGGGATGGGCCGGGGGCGCATGGGCAGTCTCCAAAACAGGACGGATGCACCTAGAGCAGGCGGGTGGCCTCTACCAGTTTGGCGTACTGCACCAGCAGCAGAGACTGGTGCTCCGGCAACACCTGAATCACCCCTTGCTGTTGCAGGCGGCCCAGCACCGCCGCCGCTACCTCCCGGCTGACCTGGCTGATATCGGCCAAATCCTGGAGGGGAGGGTAAACAATGCGCACGCCCTGCTCGGTTTTCTCGCCAAAGGCCTCTGCCAGTTGTACCAGCGCATGCACCACCCGCAGCGGGGGGCTTTGTCGATCCAGATCGGCCTGCAAATTGGCCAGGCGCAGGCGGCGGGAGAGGCTGCAAGCCAGGCGATAACACAGGTGCGGCTCCTGCAGCATCAGCGCCTTGAAGGTGGCCGCCGGGATCCCGGCCGCCCGCAGCGGGGTCAGGGCCAGCACATCCCGCGAGCGGGGGGCTTCGTCCAGCACCGCCATTTCCCCCACCCAAGCGCCCGGCCCGAGCAAAGCCAGGGTTTGGGCGCTGTCTTGTGTCCCTTCTGCTGTGCGAATCCCCACAGACCGCCGCACCTTGGCCCAGCCAGAGAGGATCAAATAAACGACGTTGCCCCAGGCATCCTGCATCAAGAGCGCCTGTCCTGCCGCAATATCCCGCAGCTTCACCTGGGATCCCAACCATTGCAGAGAGGCTGCTGAGAGTTGGGCCAGCGTCGGCACCGCCTTGAGCTCGGAGAGGAGGGCAGCAGAGACATCAGAATTCATGCCGGTTGACCCTAGCGCAAGCCCACTGTAGCCCAGTCGCCGGCTCAAGGGCTATCCTGCAGAGTGTTCGCCCTAGGTCGGGTCCCCTGCCCCAAAATCCGAGAGCTTGTAGCCGCTGCGGCCTCTGGAACCTTTGCAGCTGCCTTGAGTTTGGGGAGTGGGGGCCGAGCGGGAGGAACTCAAACTGCGCCATTATCGTCTAGCTAACAGAGGTTCTGCTTGGGAGGGGATCCCTCCGTCGTTGTCCTTCGATAATCTATGGGTACCTATGGATGCTGCCCTCAGCGACATCAGTGGCCAGCGCTGGTCGGTCTGGGTGAAGGACGTGCCTGTGCGGCCCGAAAAGCTCGCTGACGTGGATCTGGTGCTGCTCTGCCAGCAGGGATCCCGGCCCCACCGCGAGGCCTTCGCTGAGCTGATACGCCGTCACCAGGCCTATGTGGACAAGGTGCTCTACCACCTGGCCCCCGACTGGCCTGACCGGCACGACCTGGCTCAGGAAGTCTGGATCCGGGCCTACCGCCACCTAAAGCGGCTGCAGGAGCCGGCGAAGTTTCGCAGTTGGTTGGGGCGGATTGCCACCAACCTGTTCTATGACGAGCTGCGCAAGCGCAAACGGCAGCAGCAGCCCCTTTCTTTGGATGCCCCGATTTCGATGCGGGACAGTGAGGTGGAATGGGAGCTGCCCAGCGAGAGCCCTAGCCCCCATGAGCACCTCACCACCTGCGAGTTTTACGAGCAATTGCACCAAGCCGTCCGCGACCTGCCTCAGGTTTTTCGCCAGACAATCCTGCTGCGGGAAATTCAGGGGATGGCCTACGAGGAAATTGCCGAGATCACAGGAGTGTCTTTGGGCACCGTTAAGTCTCGCATTGCCCGCGCCCGCGCCCGCTTACAATCCACCCTAAAACCCTACCTCGATGGTGAATGACCATGGTTCGCGGCAACCTTAACCCCGACCGCGAGGACTCCCAGCCAGAACTGCCGCTGGTGGAGGAGCGCTTTGAACAGTTGAGCGCCTACCTGGATGGGGAATTGTCGCCCCAAGAGGCGCGGCAGGTGGAAGACTGGCTGGCCAGCGATCCCCAAGCGCGGCAACTGTACAGCCAACTGGCAGCCTTGCAGGCCGGCTTGGCCAACCTCAAGGCCCCAACTTTGGATCCTGGCCAAACAGAGCTGCTGATCAGCCGCGTGTTCGAGGAGCTGGACCGCAGGCCGGCGCTCGATCTGAGCTGGCGGCGGTGCAGGGGCACCCCTTGGGGACGGGTGGCAGCGGCTGGGGTGGCCTTGGCGGGAGCCGGCTGGGCAGGCTGGCGTTGGTCGCATCCCCAGCCGTTGGTGTCGCTAGAGGAGCCGCCGGTGCGGGTGGCCATCGTGCCTGCCTCTGCCCGGGTTGCCCAGCGCTATCTGTTCGAGCCGGGGCAAAAACAAGATGCCTACTCAATTTTGTTTGAGACAACGCCGAACCTCGGCGACGAGGTGAGCTGGGAATGATTCTGAGCAGGCTTGAGAAAGATTGAGGAGTGGAGGGTGGAAAAAGCAGTTCGCGGAGCTTGCGGTTTGGCAGTTTGCCTTTGGCTAGTTAGTCTGGGATCCTTGTCGGCCCAGGCTGACCCCAGTGGCAGCCATTTCGCAGCGCCGCAGGACTCACGTCCTTATCCCCATGCCCTGGAGCCCACCAACCTGCCCTCACCCAGATCCCGTCTCACCCAACCGCTGGCCGGCTCTCAGGCTTCCACCCCCGCCCAAAACCAACCGGCCTCTCCCGAGATAGAGCTATCGCCTTTTCCCGATTTCCCCCTCCTTAAGGAGTTGGATCCGCCCCTCCCCACCTTGGCCGACCTGGGCATCCATTGGGATCGCCTGGCTCTGCTGCCCGACCTCGAGCTGGCCGAGGAAATGGATAGGGAGTTCAGCCGCCGCTTGGCCCGCCTGAACCGGCAGATTGCCAACCAACAAGAGCGCCTCTACCGCCTGTTGCAAACCTGGGACTCTGACGAGGCCGATATCCGTCAAATTCAGGCCCAACTGAGCCAGTTGCGCACAGAACGGGATCGCCTGGCGCTGGAACACCTGTTGCTGCTGCGGCAGTTGCAAGAGAACTTCGCCCTGCCTCTACCGGCCCGCTCTGCCGCCAGCTCTCCCTGAGGTGGGCCCAAGTTATGATCGGCAGAGGGCAACCACTGACGGAGCTGAGCGATGGCCCAAGTGCCCAGCAACCCAGAGATCGAGCAGTTGGCCGCTGCCATTGGCGAGGAAGTTTACATCGATGTAGCCCGCTGGCACCTCTACCTGCGGGATGCCCATCTGCACACCCTCTTGGCAGAACAACTGGCCCCCCAGGTGAGGGCAGGCAAGGTGGATGAGGACGCGGTCACGGAGATCTTGCAACGGATCCCGGTAAAAGTGGGGGGTGGGCGCAAAGAATTGCCCCTGGCGGATCTGTTGCCGATGCAAAGCCTGCTGAACTTGTTGGATGTGCTGGAGGAGTTCAGCCGCAAATGGGCTCAGTAGAGGGGGAGAAAGCATTGCAGCATCAGCTCAATCGGCTCAAGCAGTCTAGGCGGTCGCTGCCTCCAGCCGGCACCTGGCTCAGGGCCGCTGGTTTTGCCTTGCTGCTGGGGCTGTTGTCGGCCTGTCAGGGAACCGAGTGGGGAGAGCGGCTGCAAAGAGCGGTGCGACCGGTGGGCCTGCCTCCCCCTCTCTCCGCCGACCGACCGGAGACGCCCACGCCTCTGCCGGGATCCCGCTCCCCCTCTGCTCCTGCCACCCCCCCTGCTTCCTTCACGCCCCCGCCCAGCCAGGTCAGCAGCCGTTTCACGGATCTGGAGCCCGGATCCCTGGTGGCCCGTGCTGTCTCTGATCTGGATCGGCTGGGTGTCTTTGCCGATATTGTTGGCAGTGAGTTTCAGCCGCAGCGTAGCGTTCGTCGCGGCGAATTTGCCCGCTGGTTGGTGCTGGCCAACAACGTCATTCACGCCGACCAGCCCAGCCGCCAAATCCGTTTGGGATCCGCTGGCGAGCGCCCCTTGTTTTTGGATGTGCCGGAGGAGGATCCCAACTTTCGCTACATCCAGGCCCTGGGAGCTGCCGGCCTGGTGGTCGGCGATGCCAACCGCGAGTTCCGCCCCAACAGCCTGCTGTCGCGGGCAGAGCTGATCCGCATGAAGGCACCTCTGGATTTGCCGCCCGGCCAGATCAAGGGATCCCGAGCAGAGCTGGAGGAGCGTTGGGGCTTTACCGATGCGGCCCAGATCCCCGACGAGGCCGTTGCCCCCCTGGTGGCGGATCGCAGCCTGGAGAATGCCTCCACGGTGTTGCGCACCTTCGGCCCCATCCGCACGTTTAACCCCTTTGAGCCGGTCAGCCGCGGGGAAGCGGCGATTGCCCTTTCGGCCTTTGGGGAGCGAACGGCTCAGGAAGCTGCCTTGCCAACCCCAACTCCCGCAGCCGAGCCCCCCGACCCTGAGCCTTCTCCTCCTGTTGCCGAGCCAGACCAGACCCCTTCCCCTCCTCCCACCCCTGAGGGCGACCCCTCTCCCAGCGCCACTGGCAACTCTAAACCTCCAGCCGTCACCCCAGGGGCAGGGGAAATTGTGACGCCGCGCGAGCCTCAGCCCTAAATTGAGGGCGATCCCAGCGTAGAAGCGGAGAGGGCCGCAGCGCTTAACCCCCTCTCCTGCTTCGCCCCCCTGAGGCTGGATTGCAAAAGGACCAACCCCCTGGCTGCTCTTGTTGTTGGCGGCGGAAAAATGCTAACTCTCTTGCTGCTCCACAGGGCAAGCTCCTCCCCGCCTATAAAATGGGAGAAGCCAACTTGGAAAATCGACAGGGATCCCGTCTGTGTCTGCGACTGTTCCCGAAATTCGCTCGGAAGACCTGCTGCGCTACACCGTAATCGGGTCGCGGCGGCCCAGCGTCTACTTTTGGGCGGTGGCGCTGACAGGGGGTGGGCTGGGCTTTACCCTGGCGGGTCTTTCCAGCTATTTCCACCGCAACTTGCTCCCCTTTTCCGATCCCGCCAGCCTGGTGTTCATTCCCCAGGGCATTGCCATGCTCTTCTACGGCGTGCTCGGATCCCTGGCGGGGCTGTATCAATGGCTGAGCCTGTACTGGAACCTGGGGGGCGGCTACAACGAGTTCGACCGCCGCACCCAGAAGATAACCCTGGTGCGGCAGGGCTTTCCGGGCAAAAACCGCGAGGTGCGCCTAGAATACGACTTTGCCGAGGTGCAAAGCCTGCGGGTGGAGCTGCGAGAGGGCTTCAACCCTCGCCGCGCCATCTACTTGCGCATAAAAGGACGCGGCGACATCCCCCTCACCGGCGTCGGCCAGCCCCCTCCCCTGGCCGAGATCGAAAACCAAGCCGCTGAGATCGCCCGCTTTCTCAATGTCAGCCTAGAAGGTATTTGAGATTCTGTTTGGTTGTGGACGGCTGCTGGTCAGGGATCCCAGGAATTGAGATAGCCCAGAAACCGTCTCAACAACATCGGGTCAATTGTCCCAGTAAATTTCCCCTTCCGAAGGGAGAAGGGCTGGGGGTAAGGGACCCGTGCCTTGCGGCGCCCTTGAGGAAGGTCTAGGAACCGCGGCTAGGCAAAGCTGCAGATCCTGCAACGGCCAGAGAAGGGCTGGCCGACCCTGGAGCAAAAGCCTGGGCTGTCGGGAACCCCAAAAACGGGCTTTGCTCCACCGCCTGAGTGGAGAGGGTAAATAGAGGATTGGAGAGGATGCCAGCGAAGATGGTGGCCACCAGCGTCACCACCATGCCCACCCGCAAAGCCGGCATGCCCTCGGCCTGCCAGTCGGTTGGGGGGTAGTTTTGCACCGAAAGCGACATCTCCTGCGGCTCTTTTACCACCATGGTTTTCACCACCCGCACGTAGTAGTAGATGGAGATGACGCTAGTCACCAGGCCCACCAGCACCAGCGTGTATTCTCCTGCCTGCCAGCCGGCCCAGAAGAGATAGAGCTTGCCGAAAAAGCCGGCCAGCGGCGGCAACCCGCCCAGGGAGAGCAGACAAATGCTCAGGCAAAGGGTGAGAAAGGGATCCTTCTGATAGAGGCCGCTGTACTCGTTGATTTCGTCGGTGCCAGTCTTGAGGCTGAAGAGGGTGACACACAGAAAAGCCCCTAGGTTCATGGCCAAATAGACCATCAGGTAAAAAATCAAGCTGGCATAGCCCGCTTCGGTGCCCGCCACCAAACCGATCAAGACAAAGCCCGCCTGCCCAATAGAAGAATAGGCCAGCAGTCGTTTGAGGCGGGTTTGGGCAATCGCCACCACATTCCCCAGCACCATGGTCAAAATGGCCAGCACCGAGAGCACCGCCCGCCACTCTTCTGTCATCGCCGGAAAGACGGTGGCCAAAAAGCGAATGGCCAGGGCAAAGCCTGCCGCCTTGGATCCCACCGACAAGAAGGCCACCACCGGCGTTGGGGATCCCTCATAGACATCAGGAGTCCACTGGTGGAAAGGCACCGCCGCCAGCTTAAAGCCAATGCCGCCCAGGCAGAACACCAAAGCGAGGATCCCCACCAGCCCGGCATTGGCCAGGTAGGGCGCAATAGCCGCCAACTGGGTCTGCCCCCCCGACAGGCCATAAAGCAGCGACATGCCGTAGAGGAAGATAGCGGTGCTGCTGGCCCCCGTCAACAGATACTTCAGGGCCGCCTCGGAAGAACGCGGATCCCGCTTGGTGTAGCCGGCCATCAGGTAGCTGGCGATGCCCAGCGTTTCCAAGGAGACGAACACCATGATGAGATCCGTCGCCCCGGCGAGGAACATGCCCCCCAAGGTGGCCGTGAGGAGCAGCACATAGAACTCGCCCGTGGGCGCGCCTGCCTGGAGGAAGTAGCGCTCCGCCATCATCACCGTCAGGGCTGCCGTCGCCACCACCAGGCCGCGGAAGAGAATGCTCACCGGATCCGCGGCAAAGCTGCCCAAGAAGCTCTCCAACTGGGGCTGCTGCCATTGCAACACCAAGGTCACCAAGGCCCCAAGCAAACCAAAGAGGGAGAGGGCCGGAAGACTTTTGCGCGCCGCCGACCCACCCACCAAATCCACCACCAGGACGATCAACAGCGTGAGGGTAACCACCACCTCCGGCCAAATGGCGCCGGCATGCAGGTTTCCGGTTGGGGCGAAGACATCCATAGGGGAAGACTATGAAGAGAGATTAACGGGATCCAAAGCCAGCATACCGCGATTTCCGGCCTCCCTAGCTTGCTTCTGGCATTTCTTCTCCCAATTGTCTCCATCGACACTTCCTGGTTTCAAGAAAGCTTGGCGCTGGAGGTGAGCACCAATCGTAGGCGAGCGTGGATGAGGCTTAAGTCGGCCAAGCCCAGGTCGATCTCGCCGTCGATGACGATCCCGGTGTTGATCAGCCGATCCAACAGTTCCAGCAGGGATCCCTCGCCGTGGGGTTGGCCGGGGTAGTAGTCCCCCTGGCGGGGCAAGAGAGAGCCCAGATCCCCCAGATCTAGGTTGAGCTCTGCCGGGTCGATCTCCAGCAGGGCGCAGAGTTGCCGAATTTGCTGCCGCAGGGCCTGGAGGCTGCTGCCGGCCCGCTCGATTTGCTCGGCAGAAAGGCGGTTGGCCTCCATCTGTCGCACCACTTGCGCTTCCATCAACTGCCGCAGCAGCTCCACCAAGGTCAGCACCAGCGAGGCCAAACCGGCTTCCGGGCGTTTCCGGCCAGGGGTGAGCCGGGCCCGGCTCAAGTCTTCCGGGCTGGCCGGGCTGATAGCAAGGCGGGGGGAAGGAGCAGCCAACCACTGCTCAAAGGGCTGGAAGAGCTGTTCCAGGCTAAGCAAATGGAGGTGGGGATCCCGCGCCGCCTCTTGCCGCTCTTCGGGCAGGTTGTAGCCCCAGGCAGCCAAAAACAAGAGCACCTGCTCCAGGTCCGGCACCCTTTGCACCTGGCGCAGCGTCTGCAGGCGATCCTCGACAAACCAGAGTTCCTCAGGCGCTACCTGGGTCGCTGCTAGCAGCCGCCGGAGGGTGGTGGCCTTGGGGGCGCGCACCTCCTTGCCCAGGATACGGTGGCGCGGCAGCTGGATCCCTTCGCGGAGCAAAAGC
The DNA here is from genome assembly GCF_002760475.1 of Synechococcus sp. 63AY4M2. Classification (NCBI taxonomy): domain Bacteria; kingdom Bacillati; phylum Cyanobacteriota; class Cyanophyceae; order Synechococcales; family Synechococcaceae; genus Synechococcus; species Synechococcus sp. 63AY4M2. The sequence goes on from NZ_AXUX01000001.1 coordinate 98,936, forward strand.
TGCTGGATAAACCGCCCCTCCTTGGTGCTGAGAATGGCCAGGCGGGGCTCGCCAGCAGCCTGGATCTGGCGCATCCAAGCCGCCACTCCCGGATAAAAGCGGTGCAGCCCCAGCCAGCCCTGCAGATCTTCTTCGATCCAGCGATCCCGCACCTCATCCAGCCTTTGGGCTAAAGCCTGCTCGGAGATCCCCGCTCCCTGCAACAACCGCTGCCGCCAGCCGGGCCAGTCTTGGCGCAAAGCGTCTTCGGGGATCCCTTGCTGCAGCCCCCACAGCAGCAGGGGCATCTCCCAGCCGGTCTCGATCAGCGGGCGCAGGCGGTCGAAGGCAGGGCGCAACGACTCCAACTGGGCAGGAGCAAGGCCCCACACCTGGGCGCAGACCCGACAGGAAGAGGCAAAATACTCCGCCCGCCCGTCGCAGAGCACACCATCAAAATCCAGAGCCAAAATGCGGGGGGACATTCGCCGGGGCCTAGCGAACTCCATACCTGAGTCCCCCATAGAGCAAGTTGCAAAAATGGGGCCAGAGGCCAAGTTAATTTAACCAAACTGTTTTGCCGGATTGGCCCAACCTAGTTCGATTCCGAGATGCGAACAGACTTGATCTCCACCGGCTTGAGGGGACGATCCTGCGGGCCGGTGGGTGCAGTAGCAATTTTATCCAACACGTCCTCCCCCTCGATTAGTTGCCCAAAGATGGTGTAGTTGGGCGGCAGGGGATAGTCGGCATGCATGATAAAAAACTGGCTGCCGTTGGTGTTGGGGCCGGCATTGGCCATGGCCAAGGTTCCTCGCGTGTAGGGGCGCTGCACCGGCTCATCGGGAAAGCGGTACCCCGGCCCGCCTCGCCCCGTGCCGGTGGGATCCCCGCCCTGAATCATGAAGCCCCGAATGACACGGTGAAAGATGACGCCATCGTAGAAGTGATCCCGGGCCAAAAAGACAAAATTGTTGACGGCAAGGGGAGCTTCCTGCGGGAACAGCTCCAAAACCATCGTGCCGGCGGTGGTCTCCAGCGTGGCCGTGTAGGACTTGGCCGGGTCGATCACCATGGGGGGAGGACTGTTGTAGGTTTTCACGGTTTTGCCCAACTGTTGTGCCAGGAGCAAATCGTAAGAAGAATGCGGGCGGGCCAGAGCCGAAACAACGCCGGATCCCACCCAAAGCAGCACTGCCAGCAAAGCCAGCTTGAACAGGTGGGTGATGCCAGAGGGCACGCGCACGTTTCTTGCCAGAAAGCTCCGCCCCTATCCTACCAGGATCCGTCCGGCCTTACTCATCCCCCGACCGGAATGGGGGTTTGGCCCGCCGCACCAGCCAGTAGCTAACGGAGAGGGCTAGCGTTGCCGCTGCCAGCCCAATGAGATCTAGACCCCCCAGCTTCTCAAAATCAAAAATAATGATCTTGCGCGCCACCGCGATCAAAGAGGTAACAATCACCAGCTCCACCTGCACCACCTGCTTTTGCAAGTAGGCGGTAATGTTCTCCAGAATCTCCAGCGCGATCAGGATATTCAAAAAAAGGCCGAAAATCTCGATCAAAGTAGTGGAGAAAAACCCGGTTGGCTCCCGCAGCAGATCGGCCACCAGGAAGCGGGCCAAATCCACCACGGCCACCACAATCAGGCCGATCATCAAGATGGAAAGCAGCTTCGAGATCAGGCTTTCGATGCGGGTGATGGCCCGCAAAAAGGGATCCTCCTCTTCGGTTTCGTGAGGATTGTGCAACAGCCACTTGAGAAACCGCATCGACAACCCTTCCCCCCTGCGTCCGGGATCCCATTATCTGCCCTAACCGTTAGCTGGAAGAGATCCCTTGGGGCGACGGTTGCGACACCGTTCAGAACAGTATTTCACCTCTGACCAACAGTCGGCCCACTTCTTGCGCCAGGTGAAGGGCCTGCCGCAGGTGAGACAGATTTTGCTGGGCAAATCCGACTTTTTTCGGTGGCGGGGCATAGCGCGCTAGAAACGACAACTCTTGAATTAACCCCAATGCCCTAGCCTGTGTTCTGCAACTGCAGGGCTTGCGGCCGGGAACGGCTGCGCAAAGCAGCCTCGATCAGCCCCAAAAAGAGGGGATGGGGACGGTTGGGGCGGGAGCGAAACTCGGGATGGAATTGGGTGGCGATGAAAAAGGGGTGGCTGGGCAGCTCGATAATTTCCACCAGGCGGTTATCGGGCGAGACACCACTAATCACGTAGCCGGACTCGAGGAATAGGCTGCGGTAGGCGTTGTTGAACTCATAGCGATGGCGGTGGCGCTCATAGACAATTGACTCACCGTAGAGCTTGGCCGCCAGGGTGTCGGGCAGAATGCGGCAGGGGTAGAGGCCCAGGCGTAGGGTTCCCCCCAAATGTTCCACATCTTTTTGCTCTGGCAACAGGCTGATGACGGGGTGGGGGGTGTCGGGATCGAACTCATAGCTGTTGGCCCGCTCCAGGCCGGCAATGTTGCATCCCCAGTCGATCACCGCACACTGCATGCCCAGGCACAGCCCCAGAAAGGGAATGCCCCGCTCGCGCACGTAGCGAATGGTGGCCACCTTGCCCTCGATGCCGCGGCTGCCAAACCCACCCGGCACCACCACGCCGTCTACATCGGCCAGCAGGGCTTCTGGCCCCCGCTCCTCGACTTCCTCAGAAGAGATCCAGCGCAAAGTAACGCCGGCATTGAGAGCCAGGCCCGCATGGCGCAGGGCTTCCGCTACCGAGAGGTAGGCGTCGGTAAGGCGCACGTATTTGCCGACAATGGCGATCTCCACTTGCTCTTGAGGGTGGTGCAGCCGCTGCACCAGGAGCTCCCACTCGCGCAGATCCGGCTGCTGCGGCTCCAGGTTGAGGATCTGCAAAACCCGCTGCGCCAACCCTTCCTGCTCCAGCACCAAGGGCACATCGTAGATGCTGGGGGCATCCTGGGCCTGGATAACACATTCCACCGGCACGTCGCAAAACTCGGAGATCTTCTCCTTGATGCTGCGGGGCAAGGGCTGCTCGCAGCGGCACACCAACACATCTGGCTGAATCCCAATCGAGCGCAGCTCCTTGACTGAGTGCTGAGTGGGCTTGGTTTTCATTTCCCCCGCCGCCTTGATGAGAGGCACCAGGGTGACATGCACATAGGCCACGTTGGCGCGGCCCACGTCCTTGCGGAACTGGCGGATGGCTTCCAAGAAGGGCAAAGACTCGATATCCCCCACCGTGCCCCCCACCTCCACCAGCACCACGTCGGGGTTGGTCTCGCGGGCCACCCGCCGGATGCGCTCTTTGATCTCCTGGGTAACATGGGGGATCACCTGCACCGTGCTGCCTTGGTAATCCCCCCGCCGCTCTTTGTAGATCACCGCCTGGTAGATGGCGCCGGTGGTGACGTTGTTGAGCTTGGACATGTTGGTGTCGGTGAAGCGCTCGTAGTGGCCCAAGTCCAAGTCTGTCTCGGCGCCATCGTCGGTAACAAACACCTCCCCATGCTGGTAGGGGCTCATCGTGCCGGGATCCACATTGATGTAGGGATCCAGCTTCAAAATCGACACGGTGTAGTTGCGGGACTTGAGCAGACGCCCCAAGCTGGCTGCCACGATCCCCTTGCCAATGCTGGAGACGACTCCGCCGGTGATGAAGACAAACTTGGCCATACCCCCGATCCCTTGCCCTCTTCTGATTATGCCAGGGATCCCAGGGCTTCCTTAGGGCCGAGAGCGGATGGGGCCGTTGTAGAGGATGGTGGTCTGGAAGGTGCGCCGATCCACCCGCACCTGGGTTTCGATGCTGGGCTGGACGAAGCCGGGCTCGCCGCCGCGGAAGGTGAAGATCCAGGCATCTTCCAACTCTTCAAAGGGCGCGTCGATGGCCGCCCCGTGCATGGCAGCTTCGGCGCGGTAGCGCTGCAAGCCCCCGTTGGCAATTTCAGCCGCTTGGCGGGCCAAGTTCTTGGCCCGGTTGAGATCGCGGAAGTAGCGGCTGATTTCCTCAAAAGTCCCCGTCGGCAGCGGCCTTGGCCGGGGGGGTGTGGGCGGCACAGGCCGCGGATCTGGCACAATCGGCAGAGTGGGAATATCCTGGCTAGGGGGCAGCGGCTCGACTGGAATCGGGGTTCTGGCAGGTTCTGGAAAAAGGGGGGTGACCACCTGCGCCTGGGCAGAAGGCAGGAATCCCCAGATTACAACGCCGCCCAGGCAGAGACGGAAAATGGACTTCATAGAGCCATGCCGATGTGAATTTTTCAATCCCCACTCTACTGAGCCTCTAGTTAGGAAAGTAGAGGCAAAAGCCCGGACTCTTTTTCCACCAGCAGCTAGGCACGTGGGTTGTCTGCGCAACCGGCTTTGTCCTCCCCTGGCGCCTGTTAGCATCCTGAAACGGGATCCTTTGCAGAAGTTGCCATGGAGTTTGTTACACTTGCCAAGACGGGGCTCCGGCTGAGCCGCGTGGGGTTGGGCACCTGGAGCATGACCGGGGATTGGTGGGGGCCAGCGGATCCCCAGGAAGCGTATGCCACCCTCCGCAAGGCCATTGACCTAGGGATTACCCTCTTTGACACGGCTCCGGCCTACGGCCGCGGCCTTTCGGAAGAGCTTTTGGGACGGGCCATCCGGGATGCCGGCTGCCGGGATCGAGTGGCGATCGCCACCAAGGCCGGCCTGCAGTGGACTAACAGCAAGGTGGTGCGCAACTGCAGCCTAAGTTGGCTAGCTCAGGATCTGGAAAACTCCCTTCGCCGCCTGCAAACCGACGTGATCGACATCTACCAGGTGCATTGGCCGGATCCCTTGGAGCCCCTGGAGGAGACGGCTGCCTTTTTCGGCCGCTTGCTGCAGCAGGGCAAGATCCGCGCCATTGGGGTGAGCAACTTTTCTCCAGAGCAGATGGAGCGCTTCCGCCAGGTGGCTGTATTCTCCCTGATCACGATAGTTGGGACTTTCGTATCTGAGATGACACTTTTGCCGGGGTTGAGTGCCTAAACTGACTCGATAACCCTAGTAATTCTAATGATGCCGGTACTTTCAGAACTTGCCCGCAGCCAGGGTATTGATTATTTCCTGATCTCATTTACGGATTTGTTTGGCACGCAGCGCTCCAAGTTGGTGCCTGCTTCAGCAATTGACCGCATGGCCGATGGGCAGGCAGGTTTTGCGGGATTTGCTACGTGGTTGGATTTGACCCCTGCGGATGCGGATGTGTTTGCCCAGCCGGATCGCCAGCGCCTATTCCAATTACCTTGGCAACCAGAGGTGGGGTGGATGCCTGCGGATTTGATTCAGGCCAACGGGGAGCCTTTGGAACAAACGCCACGCTGGGTGCTGAAAAAGGTGTTGGCGCAGGCAGAACGCCTGGGTTTCCGGGTCAAGACGGGGGTGGAATGTGAGTTTATGCTCCTATCCCCTACGGAGTGGGCCATTTCCGATGGGCAGGATTGCCAAGCCAAGCCGTGCTACGACCAGCAAAGCCTGATGCGTCGTTTTGCGGTGATTCGGGGTATCTGCGATGGGATGCAAAAGCTGGGTTGGCATCCCTACCAGAGCGACCACGAGGATGCTAACGGGCAGTTTGAAATGAATTGGTTATTTGACGATGCGCTGGTTACCGCCGACCGTCATGCCTTTTTCAAATACATGGTGAAAAGCATTGCGGAACGGCACGGCTATCGGGCGACGTTCATGCCCAAGCCATTTCCCCATCTGACGGGCAATGGTTGCCATACCCATCTGTCGGTTTGGGATGTGACCGGGACAACCAATTTGTTTGCCGATGCCAAAGGGGAACTGGGTCTCTCGTCGCTGGCGTATTACTTTATCGGCGGGGTGCTGTACCATGCTCCGGCGTTGTGTGCCCTGACCAACCCGACGGTGAATTCCTATCGCCGTCTCCATGCGCCGCCTACGGCTTCGGGGGCCACCTGGGCACCTGCCACGATTAGCTACAGCGGCAACAACCGCACCCACCTGATTCGCATCCCTGAGCCGGGTCGGTTTGAGTTGCGTTTGGCTGATGGTGCGGCTAACCCCTATCTCCTGGCGGCGGGTCTGATTGCAGCGGGGCTGGATGGGATTTGTCACCAGCGTCACCCTGGTACTCGTTGCGACAACAATACCTACACCGACCCGATTCCCGGATTGCCGACTCTGCCTACGTCCCTAATAGAAGCGCTGGAACATTTGGATCGCAGTGCCATGTTTCGGGCGGCTTTGGGGGATGCTTTCGTTGATGCTTACGTGAAGTTGAAAAAACAGCAATGGCAGGAGTACAGCCGCCAGATTACTCCCTGGGAACGAGAAACAACCCTGGACTGCTAAAGGGTTGCCTAGGATACGATGGCAACGGCAATGTTTGTCTAAAATTACCGGGGAATATGTTGACTCCAAGGGGCTTTTATGGCGGGTATGTCAGCCAATCGTACTGTGGAAGCGTGGCCATGTGATCCCCACCGTCTGATTCCAGCAGAAGTGCTCAAGCAACTCCATGTGCGCTCCGACCGGGCGGGATGGGTGCAATTACTGATGCACCTAGCAGTTATGGGGGTCAGTGGGAGTCTGTGGTGGACCCAGATGGGATGGCGCTGGTGGGTTGCCCTGCCTGCGTTGGTGGTTTACGGAACCAGTTTGGCGACCATGTTTGCGGCGTTGCACGAATGCGTCCATCGCACGGCTTTTGCCAGCCCCAAAATCAACGACGGTGTTGCTTGGTTTGCAGGGTTGCTGTCGTTTTATAACAGTACCTTTTACCGCTACTACCACACGTGGCATCATCGCTACACGCAAATTCCCGGCAAGGACCCGGAGCTAGAGGATGGCAAGCCCCAGAATTGGCGGCAGTATCTGCTGGAACTCAGTGGTATTCCCTGGTGGATCGGCAAGCTCAAGACGTACTTTTACCTGGCGACAGGACAACTGCAGCGATACCCTTACGTTCCCGAAGCGG
>NZ_AXUX01000001.1:109170-161963 GCF_002760475.1 Synechococcus sp. 63AY4M2
CCGCTTCGGGAACGTAAGGGTATCGCTGCAGTTGTCCTGTCGCCAGGTAAAAGTACGTCTTGAGCTTGCCGATCCACCAGGGAATACCACTGAGTTCCAGCAGATACTGCCGCCAATTCTGGGGCTTGCCATCCTCTAGCTCCGGGTCCTTGCCGGGACCCCTACACACGGCCCAGCCGCCCTATAACCTGTTTGAGCGCCAGATCGAAGCAGATGTCCTGCCCTACTGTCGTGCCAACGGTATTGCCACGCTGATCTACAGCCCCCTCTGTCGAGGGCTGTTGGGGGGACGGCTGACGCCGCAAACCCAGTTTCCGCCTGGAGATCTGCGCGGCGGCATCGATCCCAAGTTTGGAGAGCCTCGCTACTCCCAGTACCTGCAAGCGGCAGAAGAGCTGAGCCGGCTGGCGCGGGAGCGCTACGGCAAAACCTTGCCCCAGTTGGCGGTGCGCTGGCTCTTGGATCAGCCGGGAGTAAGTGCAATCCTGTGGGGAGCGCGCAAGCGCCAGCAGTTGGAGGACCTAGCCGGCGTGTGGGGCTGGTCGCTGGAGGCGGAGGCAATGCAGGCCATCGACGCGATCCTGCAAAGGCATGTCCCCGAACCCATCCCCCCCAGCTTCATGGCCCCCCCTGCCCGTGCTGCCTAGAGCAAGGAGTGGGGGGTAAGGCTGTCCAATGGCGCTGCAAGGGGTGATCCTAAGCTGGAGCGGTGTGGTGGCCGACGACGAGGGGCTGCACCTCCACGCCATCAACCAAGTGCTGCTGGAGGAGAACCTGCGTCCCTGGGATCTGGGATCCCGGGAGCAAAAGGAGCTCTACCGGCTGCACTATCTGGGCCGACCGGATTGGGAGCGCCTGCCGGCGCTTTGGCAAGCCCAGGGACGGGTGCTCAGCCCCAAGCAACGAGAAGAGTTGTTGCGCCGCAAGGCCCTTTACTATCAACAGGCTCTGCAGGAGCAGAAGGGATCCCTTCTTGTCCCCGGTTTGGCAGAGGCCCTAGAGAAGCTGGAGCGGCTGCAGCTCAAGGTGGGCCTAGTGAGCGGCCACGCCGCTGCTGAGGTGGAGGCTTTTTTGGAGCGCTTCCCCTGTCCAGCTCTGGCGCGGCTGACTCATGACTTTCGCTACCGCGTAACCGGCGAGGCAGGGGATCCCGCCCTATCACCGGGGCAGTTGCACCGTCTGCTTTTAGAGCGGATGGGGCTTTCCCCTCAGGAGTGCTTGAGTTTTGAAGCCACCTACGCCGGCATTCAAGCAGCTCGCTCGCAAGGGATCCCGGTCTTGGCCCTAGCCACCTTCTTCCCGCTGCACATGTTGCAGCGGCGGGCCAACTGGGCGGTGGATGGTTACCCCCAAGTGGAATGGGAGCGCCTCCAAACTTGGTTTGCCACTGGCCAAGACCGTCCTGCCGACCCTCCTGGCAAACCCTTAGCCAAAGGGCAGGGTTCTCCCTAGGGCAGGATCAGCATGCCGTCCCCAAAGGAGTAGAACCGATAACCCTCCCGGATGGCCTCTTGGTAGAGATCCAGCAAACGCTCTCGCCCGATCAAGGCTGCCACCAGCATCATCAGGCTGGAGCGGGGCAGATGAAAGTTGGTGATCAGCCCCTGCACCACCCGCCAGGAGTAGCCGGGGTAGATAAAGAGGTCGCTTTTTCCCTGCCAGGGTTGCAGGGTGCCGCAGAGGGCTGCCGTTTCCAGTGCCCGCACCACCGTTGTCCCCACGGCAATCACCCGCCTTCCCTGGGCCTGGGTTTCGCGAATAGTGGCCACCGTTTCCGCTGGCACCTTGAGCCACTCGCTGTGCAAGCGGTGGTCGGTTACTCGCTCCGCCTCCACCGGGCGGAAGGTGCCCAGGCCGATGTTGAGGGTGATGTAGGCAGTTTGGATCCCCTTTTGGGCCAGCCGCTCCAAGAGCTGGGGGGTAAAATGCAGCCCGGCGGTGGGGGCGGCCACCGAGCCCGGGTGTCTGGCCCAGACCGTTTGATAGTCTTCAGGTCGGACTCCCGCGCTTGTCGGATCAAGGGCGTGGGCAGCTTTCAGATAGGGAGGGAGCGGGATCCGCCCCACCCGCCCCAGGATCTGCTCAAAGGTATCCGCCCCTTCCCAGGTCAACTGCACCACCCGGCCACCCGTCTCCGCGTCCACGGCCAGCACTGTGGCCCCCAGTTCAGCCGGGGATCCCTGGCGATCCCAAAACCGGATTTGATCCCCCACCTTGACCCGTTTGCCTGGCCTAACCAAGACCCGCCAGATTTGCTCCTGCTTGGAGGTGTTGGCCGGGATGGGCTCCAGCAGCAAAACCTCCACCCGTGCCCCGGAAGCGTCCTTTCCCGGCAAAACCTTAGCCCCCCATAGCCGGGCTGGGATTACCTTGGTGTCGTTGAGAACCAGCAGATCCCCGGCCTGCAGGTAGTCGGGGAGGTCGCAGAAGCGGCGGTGCTCGTGCCTATCTGGGTACACCACCAGCATTCGCGCCTGATCCCGTGGCTCCACAGGGGCTTGCGCGATCCGCTCAGGGGGCAGGGAGTAGTCGTAGCTAGCCGTTAGGAGATCCGGGTTGAGCTCTCCAACGCTCCCTGGAAGAAGCTGGCCGGGTTCGGCTTGGCCAGCAGAAGCAGCCAGTAGGAAAGAATGGCTCATGGACAAACACAGCAGCACGCCTCCAGCATAGCCGACGGATGCCGGTTGCCAGAGGCTTTGTCCGGGAGGGATTGGGGGGAGGGTGTGCCACCTAGACCTTGGCCACCACCACCCGCTGGGGTTGATCCTGGTACTTGCCCTGGCGGTCGGCGTAGGTGGTCTGGCAGGGATCCCCTTCCAAGAAGAGGAGCTGCACCACCCCTTCATTGGCATACACGCGGCAGTCGGCGCTGGAAGCGTTGGAGAACTCCAAGGTGAGATAGCCCCGCCACCCCGCCTCGGCTGGGGTGAGGTTGGCGATCAGCCCTACCCGCGCGTAGGAGGACTTGCCAATGCAGATGACGGTGATGTTATCCGGGACTTGCAGCCGTTCTAGGGAGACGCCCAGGCCGTAGGAGTGGGCGGGGATGATGAAGTAGTCCCCCATCTCGTCGTGGTGCAGCTCCACAGGTTCCAGGTTTTTGGGGTTAAACCGCTTGGGATCCACCACCGTGCCGGGCACGTGGCGGAAGATCTTGAACTCCACCGGTGACAGGCGAATGTCGTAGCCGTAGGACGAGAGCCCGTAGCTCAAGACGGGCCGCATCTGGCCGTTCCACTCCACGCGGCGCACCAGCTCAGGACAAAACGGCTCGATCATCCCCCGTTGCGCTTGCTCGTAGATCCAGCGGTCGTTTTTTAACATGGCTGCAACAGGCTGCCCGACAGGCCAGAGAGTTTGGAGAAGAGAGCGCAGTCGCTGCTGGCAAGGCTACGAGCTGCTGACCCGCTAGGGATCCATTCTCGGCGGGGGGCCGCTCTCTGGGGAAGGAGGAACGAGGACTGGATCCCGCCGTGGACGTAGCTGGGTGATCAGATCGGCGCGCTCCAGGAGAGAATCCGGCATCTCCGGCCCGGTGATCACCATGTCCATCCAGACTGGGCGCTGATCGATCAAATCCAGCACCTGCGCCTCCGGGATCAGGCCCAGCTTGATGGCCAGGCCCAACTCGTCTAGCACCACCAAGCCATAACGGCCACTCCTGACCGCCTCCTGAGTAAATTGCCACAGCTCGTCCAGAGCCACCCGCTCCTCCGGCTCCAGGTGAGGCGTATCGATGCAGCGGTGCAGACGACAGCGGGCCCACTCCAGCGAGCTGCCCAGCAAAAGACGATTTTCCGGCCCCTGGTTGATCCCGCCCTTGAGAAATTGCACGATCAACACCCGCGTCCCCTGGCCGGCCAAGCGCAGTGCCTGAGCCATCACAGGAGTGAACATGCCCCGGCTGGGATGGGTGTAGAGCTGCAGGGATCCCTGGGGGATCAGCTGGGCAGAAAAGGCTCCGTCCCGCTGGAAAAAGCGGTCGCCGGCAGCAGGGTTGGCCTGGGCTGCAGGCTGTTTGATGCGGGCAACAGGAACGGCATCCTTGGGGGAGGGCATAGGATTGGGTGAGGCAGTGCGAACCACGGTTTTATCTCGTGAGGGGGCTAGGGGACAAGGCCCTTGGTCTGGGCGGCTTTGCCGAGGAACAAAAGCCCTATCCGTCACCGTTGCGGAGACGCGAAGGAGAGCCACAAGCAACTACCGCCTGCCAAGGCAAACGGCAACTGATGGGACGCAAGGCTTACAAGTGGTGGAAAACATTGACTACGGATTCCATGAAACACCACCTGTGCCTATTCGTCAACGAGTCAGTTCTGTTTCCCGTCGACACACAAACCGCCCCGAATACGGTGTTAGAAAGTATAATCCTTGCCCATCCTAGCTTTTTGCCAGGCGGAGGCGATGGGCGAGAAGAAAAGCTTTTGGATGAGATCTTAATAAAACTTCCGCCGAGGTGTAAAAGCTTAAGCGTCTAGCCATCTTGCTTAATCACGAAAATGTGCCCCAAAAAGATGCAAGCAAAAGATCACTTTTTCTAGATAAGATTAACTCTCAATACATGAGAAGGCCAATGACGGCGGCTTGCTCAACTCAATAGAACTCAATAGAAAAGAGACTTGAGGCGTCCCAGGAGCCTTGCTCGGCATAGACTATAGACTAATCCGCTTGATTGGAAGTCGAAGAACTTGTGTGCATTCCAAAGTAGTTCATTTGAGAAAGGTTGCGACCACAGAGCCAGAAGGTCTACTTTCTTAGGTCGATAAACGCAGATTGTTTACTGCCGTCATAAAGATGGTCTTTTGATAAGGTCTATCAGGATCGGCGGTTAATTGGAAAATAATGTAAAACTTATTGCAAGACCAATTTTTTGTACAGTTGGTTGTTTGATAGTTTTTCTGTTGAATTAAACTTCAGTATTTCTATATAGATTGCGTCGCTGTTTCCTGATCAAATGAATAGGAATTTCTATTGGGTTTTTGCCAACTTTATGAGGGTTCTGTAGGCAAGCAGGATCGCTGCAGACAAGGAACGGATCCGTAGCGGCTCCCGTCAGGGTTGCCGGAAAAAGCTGGGGTTGGATCCCATTTGAAGCCGGTCACTCCGCGCTCCAGATCCTTGGGTACCGATGTTGCCGGGATCCTATGGCGCAAGGGGGGCAAGGCTCTTTCTTCTCTGAGAAGCCTCCTTTAGTCTCAGAAAAGTAAGTAGAACCTTGGGGCTCTGCCTCAAGGGGCTGTCTAGGGGTGGCTTGACAACGCCTCTACGAGTTCGTTTGTGGACTGCGCCTTCAGGCAGAGGGAGTGTCAAGCTGATTAAAAAGTAGCCAGAAAGCAGATGGGGATCCGACGCTCGAGCCGTACATCAAAAGAACCGTATCCTGCTGCCGGAAGAGTTGTCTTGGTTTGCCGCTAGCGACTTAGGTTGGAGAAAAAACCCAAGCCATTGTGAACCCGGGGTAGGCGCCGCCGAGATCTCGTTGTATTGGGATCAGTCTCGCCGTCGGCTAGTCCGATCTCTGGCTCCAGATTGACGGCTTCTTCCCCCAGCACCAGTGTGGAAGAGCGGCCTCCATCTAGGTTCAAAGCGTGGCGACAGCCCAACTGCCGCAACAACTGCGCCATCTCCAACAGGGTGAGCCCTTGGTTTTCCTGGGCATTGCCGGCGGCCACCAGGAGCAGATCCCTGTTGTCCGGTTGCCCCTGCCGCAGACAGATGGCGCTGCGGGCAGCCTGTTGCCGGCGGAAGAGAGGCTGAAACCCCTCCAATTCGGCATCCAGGACCACCTGGCCGTCCAAGAGCAAGAGCGGCCCTGCCCCCAGAATGTGGGGGTAGGCTTCCAGCTCCAGCGGATCCACCGTCCAGTCCAGCCGGAGGCGATCTCCTGGGATCAGCTTGCCGGCTTCTAGAGCGCCCTCTAGCCCTCGTGCTGCCAGTATGTAGCCTTTGGGAGGGATCGGCACCGTCACTTTGCCGGCCACGCCTGCCGACAGGATCTGCTGCAGCCGGTCTTCTTGCACAATGAGGAGAACTTCGTCGTCCGTCTGGGTGGTGTAGGTGGATCCCCAATCAGGGGTGTACTGGGCGATCCCGGGCAGGATGTAGCCGCTGTTGATGCCGACCAAGGGGATCCGATCCCCCAAGTCGTTGCGCAGCTCTATTTGCATCCGCAGGCGGGCAAAGCGCACCGGCTCCAAGCCAGGGGGAGAATTGGCGGCGTCAAACCAGGCAATCGCCCCTCGGCCCAAGATGGGGCTGGAGATCCAGCGGCCTTCCAGGCGAATGGCCCCCAGCGGCTGGCGGGTATTGCGGTTAAAGAAGCCGCCGTTGATAGCAGCCACCGCTCCCCGTTCGCGGCTAAAAGCGGGCAGCTCCCCCAGGCCCACTAGACTGGCAGGGTCGGCCCAAATGGGGCGCAACTGGCCGGCGGCTAGGGAAACTGCCACGACGGAAACCAGGATCCGTCGATCCTCCAGCCAAACCATCCTTTGGTACAAAGGGATCCCCTCTACTACCCGCACAGGCTGCCCGTTGAGGAGCGTCTGGGCAGGGACAGGTAGGTTGCTGAGCAAGAGGAGAGCTGCCCCCGCCCAGGCCACAGCTTTGGACCAAGAGACCCACCTTGCCGGCACCACCCAAGGCGCCAAGTTGGGAAACTGCATCTGGCAGGAAGAGGGCAAGTTTTTGGCTTTGAGCAAGCTTGGCAGCTCCTATCCGCCGGCGGCAAAAGTGGCCATCAAAATCAAAGACAGCAGAATGCCCGGAAAAAGCAGCAGCACCAAGGTCAAAAACTCAGAAAGGGTCATGGGCTGAAGACGAGAAGAAGAGGCAGAGGCTACAGCTCCTAACCTAGCGATTCCGGCATCCCTTCCCATCCTCCCTTTGGGATCCCTTAACAGTTCTGAGGCTTTTCCCACCCCCTTCTGCCAGCGATATCCTGGCAAAGGGGAAGTCATCTTCGAGAGCTCTGATGGGCATCCAAGGCAGACGCATAGCCGTCGAACCCGACCACCTCCGACCCTGGTTAAAAGAGGCAGTCCTGGCGGGGGGTGGCGAACTGGTGCCGCTGGCGGAAGCGGAGGCTCTGGTGTGGGCCGATGCCTTTGACGTGCCCAAGCTCAAGCAGTGTCTTGCCGAAGGAAAGGGGATCCGCTGGGTGCAGTTGCCCTGGGCGGGCGTGGAGCCTTTTGCCCAGGCAGGGATCCTGGATCCCGCCTATGTGTGGACCTGCGGCAAGGGGGTCTATGCCCAAGCGGTGGCCGAGCATGCCCTGGCCCTCACCTTGGCCGGCCTGCGGGATCTCAAGCACCGCGCTCTGGCCCAGACTTGGCAGCCGGGATCCGGCACCAGCCTCTGGGGCAGCCGCGTGGTCATCTTCGGGGCGGGGGGCATTGCCCAGGCCCTGATCCGCTTGTTGCAGCCCTTCCAGTGTTCCGTTGAGGTGGTGCGGCGCAGGGCGGATCCCTTGCCGGGAGCCAGCCGGGTGGTGACGTTGGCGGAGCGGCAGGCAGTGCTGGCAGGAGCGGATGTGGTGATCCTGGCCTTGGCCCTCACCCCCGAGACAGAGGGGATCATCGCCTGGCCAGAGCTGGAGCAGATGGGATCCGGCTGTTGGTTGGTCAATGTGGCGCGCGGCAAACATATCGTCACCCCTGACCTGGTGGCCGCCTTGCAGGAGGGGATCATCCGGGGTGCCGCCCTGGATGTTACGGATCCAGAACCGCTGCCCGATGGACATCCCCTCTGGCGCTTGCCCAATTGCCTAATTACCCCCCACACGGCCATCACCGACGCCATGATTGTCCCTGCCCTCTCCGAGCGGGTGCGGGAAAATGTGAGCCGCTTTCGGCTGGGAGAACCCTTGCTGGGGGTGGTGGATCCGGTTCTAGGTTACTGAGCCCTCACCCTCTCCCGAGGGAAGCAGGGATCTAGGACTCGATGGGAATAGGATCCTGGGGAGGAGCCATCTCCTGGACGCGGGCGGCGATGGCCTCGGCCATCTCCTGGGTGCCCACAGGCTCCCCTTGCGCCAGGTCATAGGTGACGTATTTGCCTTCGGCAATGACCGACTGCACTGCCGCTTCTACCCTCGCGGCGGCTTCCCGCTCGCCCAGGTAGCGCAACATCATGGCCCCGGAGAGGATGAGGGCAGAGGGGTTGACCTTATTTTGGCCGGCATACTTGGGCGCTGAGCCGTGGATAGCCTCAAAAACCGCAATGCCATCGCCGATGTTGGCCCCTGGCGCCACCCCCAGCCCGCCGATCATCCCGGCGCACAGGTCGGAGATAATATCCCCATAAAGATTGGTGAGCACCAGCACATCGTAGAGCTGGGGCTTTTGCATCAGTTGCAGGCACATGTTGTCGACAATGAGATCTTCAAACTCGATGTCGGGGTACTCCTGGGCCACCTCCCGTGCCACCTGCAAAAACAGGCCGTCGGTAAACTTCATGATGTTGGCTTTGTGAACGGCCGTTACCTTTTTGCGGCCATTCTGGCGGGCGTATTCGAAGGCAAACTTGACAATGCGACGGCTGCCAAACTCCGAAATGGGTTTGATGCCAATGGCAGATCCCTCGCGGATGAACTTGCCAGAAAGACGCATCATCTCTTCGCGAGCGTGGGCTGCTTCGGGGGTGCCTCGCTCGAACTCGATCCCGGCGTAGAGATCCTCGGTGTTTTCCCGCACCACCACCAGGTCAATGTCTTGAAAGGGGCTTTTGATGCCGGGGAGGGACTTGGCCGGGCGCAGGTTGGCGTAGAGATCCAGCTCTTTGCGGATGGCTACATTGACTGAGCGAAAGCCCGTGCCTACAGGGGTGCCGATGGGCCCTTTGATGGCCACTCTGGTTTCCCGGATGGACTCCAACACCTGCGGTGGCAAAGGCGTGCCGTATTTCTCAATCACCTCTACCCCTGCTTCTACTCGGATCCACTCCAAGTCCACCCCGCTGGCCTCCAGGACTGTGGTCATTGCCCTGGTTACTTCCGGGCCAATGCCATCGCCGGGGATCAACGTTACACGATAGGCCACAAATCCTTCTCCTCCCAGGATTGACGCTGGCAGCTTGACGGGATCCCGCCTAGCGCCGGCCTTTGAGCCCGTGGGGGATCCCTGAGCTTAAACGAAGCTTAAACGACTATAAAACAGGTTGGGGCCATCCAACGCCAAGCTGCGGCAAAACTGCCGCCCCTAGAGGATCCGCAGCGGATCCACATCGAGGCTGACGCGAATCCCCTGGGGAATATGTCCAAGGGCGCGGCGCAGGTGGGTATCGATCTGGGCGCGATCCCAGGGCTGATCGGGAAGCTGTTTGAGGAGGATCTGCCAGCGGTAGCGGCCGGCAACCCGCTCCACTCGGGCCGGTCCTGGCCCCAACACCTCCGCCGGGATCCCTTGCAGGCCCTCAGCTAGGCGGCTGCAGTAGCGCTCTAACGCCTCCAGGCGGCTGCTGCTCAGGCGAATTAAAATCAACGCCCGGTAGGGAGGGTAGCCCCCCTCTTGGCGTTGGCGCAGCTCGGCCTGGACAAAGCCCTCGTAGTTGTGGGCCAGCACCGCTTGCAAGATGGGGTGCTCTGGCAAATAGGTCTGGATAATGGCCTGGCCTGGCAAGGATCCGCGGCCTGCCCGGCCCGCCACCTGGGTCAGCAGTTGAAAGGTGCGCTCGCCAGCGCGGTAGTCAGGCTGGTGCAGCAGCCCGTCGGCGGCTACCACCCCCACCAGCGTCACCTGGGGGATGTCCAGCCCTTTGGTGAGCATCTGGGTGCCCACCAGCACCTGGGCCTTGCCGCTGCGAAACTGCTCCAGCAAATCCCGGTGGGATCCCTTACGGCGGGTGGCGTCGCTGTCGTAGCGCAAAATCGCCACCTGCGGCCAGTGCTGCTGCAGCACCTCCACCACCTTCTGGGTGCCGGTGCCGAAGTGCTTGAGGTAGGGCGAGCCGCAGGCAGGACAGTGCTGGGGGTGGGGTTGGCGGGCGCCGCAGTAGTGGCAGCGCAGCTCCTGCCCGCCCTCCAGGTGAAAGGTAAGGGAGACGTCGCAGTGGGCGCAGGTGAGGACAAAGCCGCAACTGCGGCACAAGACAAAGGTACTGTGCCCCCGCCGGGGGACAAAGAGGATGGCCTGTTCCCCCCTCTTCAAAGTCTCGTGCAAAGCTTGATGCAGGCGGCGGCTGA
This sequence comes from Synechococcus sp. 63AY4M2, assembly GCF_002760475.1. Lineage (NCBI taxonomy): Bacteria > Bacillati > Cyanobacteriota > Cyanophyceae > Synechococcales > Synechococcaceae > Synechococcus > Synechococcus sp. 63AY4M2. Next base: position 119,348 of record NZ_AXUX01000001.1, read on the forward strand.
GAATGCTGCGGTTGCCCGCCTGCAGCTCCTGGCGCATGTCCACCAGCTCCAGCCGGGGCAGGGTGGCCGGGATCCCCGCCTGGGGGATGCGCTGCGGCAAAGGGAGACGAACCCAGCGCTGCGGATCCTGCAGGTGGACCGCATAGGTTTCCACTGCCGGTGTGGCGCTGCCCAGAACTAGGGGACAGTTGGCTAGCTCAGCCCGCCACTCCGCCACCTGACGGGCGTGGTAGCAGGGCTGGGGCTGATCCTGCTTGAAGCTGTCGTCGTGCTCCTCGTCCAGAACGATGAGGCCCAGGTTGGCCAAGGGGGCAAACACCGCCGAGCGGGTGCCGATCACCACCTGGGGGACAGCAACCAACATCTGCCGCCAGAGGTCGTAGCGCTCGCCGGCTGAGAGGCCGCTGTGGTAGGTCCACACGCGGGATCCCAGCCGCGCCCGAAAGCGATCCGTCAGTTGCGGGGTAAGGCCGATCTCCGGCACCAGCACCAAGGCTGACCGCCCCTGCTGCAGCACCTGGGCAATGACTTGCAGGTACACCTCTGTCTTGCCGGAGCCGGTGACCCCATGCAGCAGAAAGCGTTGGTTTCGCCCCAGGGCTTGCTGGATGGCCGCCACTGCCTCGGCCTGGGCTGGCGTCAGAGGCTTGGGCAAATCTTTCTCCACAGGCCGCTCGGCCTCTCCCAGCCGCAGCAAGGGTCGCTCGTAGAGGTGCACCCGGCCTTTGCGGGCTAGGCTCTGCAGCACTGACCGGCTCACCCCCGCCAGGCGCTCCCACTCGACCAGCAGCAGCTCCCCCCCCTTTTGCTTGAGGATCTGCAGCGCTTTCTGCTGGGGCAAGCTCAGCCCCTCCAGCGAGTCCTCCACCAAGGTGGCCGCCTGTTGGGTTTTCACCCTGCCCCCCTGCTGCTCCTGCCAGAAGCTTTCCACCCAACCCCGCCGCTGCAGCTCCCGCAGAGCGACCTCGGCGCCGGGCACCTGCTGCTGGAGGTAACGCCAAGACAGCTCCCCTCCCTTCTCCCGCAGCAGCCGCAGCAAAGCCTGGGCAGCCGGCGAACATTCCCCTGGCGGGGATCCAACCAGGCGGATCCGCCGCTGGGAGCGGCTCAGCAAGCCCGGCGGCAAAACGGTGCGCACCACCTGGGCTAGGGGGGTGAGGTAGTAGTTGGCTACCCGCTGCAGCAGAGGCCAGAAATCCTTGGGCAGGATCCCTTTGGCCACCACCGCTTCAATCTCTCGCACCGACTGGGGATCTACTCCTGTCGGCAACTCCGAGCGCCAGCCCAGAGCCACCGCCCCTGCCACCTGTTGGCCAAAGGGAACGCTGAGGAGATCGCCCGCTTCTGGCTCCCATCCCTCTGGCACGCGGTAGGTGAAGCAGCCCCCCAAGTGGGGATGATCCACCCACACCTCCAGCCAGCGGGGAGGAGCAGGCTGCGCCACCGGATCCCTCACGGTCGGGGCAAGAACCGCGGCAGATCCACTGCCCGCTTATCAGGGCGAGCCAGCAAAGGCCGGGACTGTTCGCGTAAGCGGGACGGAGTCCATAGGGCAGACTTGGGCTTGGCGGCCTGGAGCGAAGCGAGAGACTCAGACCGTGTTGGCGTGTCGGCAGCATTGGGAGCCGCTGCACCAGCGCGAGGCGGGATGTCTATTCCCTTGCGCTCCAAAGCCGTCTTCAGGCTGAGCAGGTGCATCTGCTGCTGCTCGTACTTCTCTCTCAGGGAGCGGTTTTCTTCGGCGAGGGCGGCGCGTTCCGCCTGCAGGGCCCTCACCTGCCCCTCCAAGGCCTCTGTTTGCTCCTGCAGATGGGTGACGGCGATCTGGGCAGAGCGCAATTGCGATTGCCAGGTGGGTTGGTCGGCAAGCTGGGCCAGAGCTGCTTGGAGCCGCTGCTCCAGATCGCCGAGGCGCTGCTGGGCCTGGGCGTACCGTTCCTCCAGACGGCGGTGCTCCTGCTGCCAATGGGCAATTTCCGCCTGCGCTTGGGCGAGGGCAGCTTGCAGCGCTTCGACCTGGGCTTGCCACTGCTGTTGCTGCTCCCGGGAGTCCTGACGCCATTGCTCTTGCTGAGCTTGCAAAGCGGCCAGTTGCGCCTGGGCATCGGCCAGCGCCGCTTCCAATTCCTGCCGTTGTTCCTGCCAGCGCTGCTCCGCTTCCGCCTCTGTCTCGGCATAGCCCGCCAGACGCGCCTCGAGATGTTCCCGCTGTTCTTGCCAGGCTGCCCGTTGGTCGTTGTACAGAGCCCGCAGGCTGTTCAGCTCCGCCTGAGTTTCTGCAATTTGGGTGCGGGCCAACGAAAGCTCTGCCTTGAAACGCTGCAACATCTCCACCCGTTTTTCCGCCAGGTCTTGAGCTTCCACCAGAGAAGCCTGTAGCTCCTGCTGACGGTGTTCCCACTGACGGCGCTCCTGAGCATGGGCCAGCCGTAGCTGCTCGATCTGCTCCTGTAGGGCTTCGATATCTTGGCGCTGCCGCTCGTTGAGGCGTTGCCGCGCCGCCAGCTGAGCTTCCTGCTCCGAGAGCTGAACTTTTTGCTCTGCCAAAGTCTGTTGCAACTGGCGCAGGGCATGTTCCCGCTCCTGCAGCGCCTTTTCTTGCTCGGCCACCTTCTGGCGCAGGGCTCGGCATTCGGCTTCCCAAGCAGCGTCTGCAGGCGTTTGGGCTTTCAATTGCAAGAGCTCTATCTGCTGTTGCTGCTTGCGAGACTGCAGTTCCCTCTCGGCCAGTTGACTGTGCAGCTCCGCTTCGGCTTCGAGTAGCCGAGCCTCCAACTGCTGCCGCTGCCTCAGGGCCGAATGCCGCTCTGGATTGGGATCCGATTCCGTTCGCGTAAGCGGGACGGAGTCCTTGGCCGACTGGCCGGCTTGAGCTTCGGGAAAGGTGGGATCCGAGTCGCCTGAGGAGGGAGCACGCATAGGTTAAAGCGAAGATGAAGAAGGGGAGGTACAGGATAAAGTTCCCTGCAGTATAGAGAAGTTTTCCGGTGGGTTCAAGCCAGGGGAGGGATCTTGTAAGGTTTCTTTCCGATTCCGAGGCCTGTTGGCCGCCCTTCTTGTCTTGGGGGCTCCTCATCAGGGAGTTGAGCTGGCAGCGGAACCTCTGTTTGGCCGTTTTTTCGCCAGAAGACGTCTCCCTTCCCCCCAGAGGTCAGCTGCGGCCTGGGGTTGCCTTGAGAGCTTGCTACGATTGCCCCCCTTGCTTCACCCGCACTACACACTATCGCTGCCCGGGATCCCTCCAGCCTGCCACCACCAATAGTTTGCACCATTTTTTATTTAGTTGCACCCTATAATTCGGCGGCGTTTTAGAGCATCTTTGTCCAATGGCAGGGGCCCTTCGCCCAGGGATCGGCGCAGATCTGCAAGGGATTGAGGCAGCGTCAGCTAGAAGCCGCAGGAGCCCCGCTCCGTACCCCCTTCCCCCCGTATACGGGGAAAGGGGGGCGACCATGGCCGGGTTGCCTCACGGCGGCTCAGATACCTCCCGCAAGGCGGGGATCCCATGGCCGAAGCCGTCTCCTCCGGTCGGAGGGAAGGAGTGACCATTTGCTGGGCCTCGGATGCTATCAGGCCAATGGAGCTTAGCGGACTCGAACCGCTGACCCCTTCAATGCCATTGAAGTGCTCTACCAACTGAGCTAAAGCCCCAAGATGCAGCCTTCCGGCAAGAGCCTGGGCAATTGATTTATGCCCGCTCCAGACTACAATTTTAGCCTGTAGAAGCTGCTTTGGCGGTGAAAAGTACGGGAATCTATCCTAAATAGACGGGAGATCCTTGTCAAGAGTTGGGTTGGAGCGTCCACTTGCAAAAGTGGAGATTGGATCCACCTGGCTCCTGCCCTCTGTTGCAGGAGCTTGCCGGGTGATAGAACGGAGTCAGCGACATTGGGGGGCTTGTGACACAGGGATCTCAGCTTAACCGCCTTTTGGCCGCTTCCTTGCTGGTGGTCTGCCTGATTGCGGCTGTTATTGGCGGCACACGACCTGCCGCAGAGTCGGTTCGGGGTGGCGTCGGGCTAGAGGCCCCTCGAGGGGCGAATCGCATTGAGGTGGTTACCATCGAGGGAACGATAGGAGGGCCACGGGGCTCGACTTTGGTAGGTTTGCCCACCTCTCCCTTAGATCAGTTGCGGGAAGCTGTCGAGGATCGCGCCGTCAAGGCTGTATTGCTGCGCATCAACAGCCCGGGCGGGGCTGTGGGATCCAGCCAGGAGCTCTACCGCGCCGTCACGGCTCTGCGGGAAGCCGGCAAGCCGGTGATTGCCGTCATGGAAGACGTTGCCGCCAGCGGCGGCTACTATGTAGCCAGTGCTGCCGACAAGATCTACGCCAACCCGGGCACCCTGACCGGCAGCATAGGGGTGATCATCAGCGGCCTCAACTTTGGCAAACTGCTCGACAACTACGGCATAGAGCCGCAGACCTTCAAAACCGGCGAGTACAAAGACATTCTTTCCCCTTTCCGGGCTGCCACCCCCCAAGAGCAACGTCTGCTGCAAGAGTTGGTGGAGGATACCCTCGACCAGTTCGTTCGCGATGTGGCCCGCGGACGCCAGCGCTTGCCGGACAAAGGGGCAGAAAAGGTGCTGGATGCGGAGATGATCGCCCGACGGCAAAGCTTGGATGAGGCGCGGGTGCGCCAGTTGGCCGATGGGCGCATCTTCACCGGGGCGCAGGCTGTGGAGTTGGGCCTGGTAGATGCCCTGGGAGGATATGCCGAAGCCGTGGAAGATCTGCGGCGCATGACCGGGGATCCCTCTTTGTCGCCAGCAACGGCGAGAGATCCCTTCCAACGCGCCCTGCAGCGACTATTGAGCCAAGGACTGCCTCCGCAAGGGCAAAATCTCTGGCCCGCTCGACTGTTGGGGAGCCACGAGGTGGCCGGGATCCCGGAAGTGCCGCTGCTGTGGATGGCGCCCGGGTGGACTTTGCGCTAAACCTGACAGTGATCATAGGCTTGGTGTGAGGGGTGAAGCTGTGGATCACACGCCGGACGACGCTTCTGCGCTGGCGACGGCAGGGCATAGCCCCCTGGCCACGGCGTCCGCCTCGTGGACCCAGAGCCAGGGATCCCAGGGAGCGGATCCCGTCGGCGAGACGGGGTTCTGGCCGGATTTCAACCCAGAGCTGGAGCTGCTGACCAGCCGGGCATGGGTGGAAATTGACGCAGCCCAATTGCGAGAAAATCTGCGTCTGTTGCAGGCGCGCCTGTCGCCAGACACTGAGATCTGGGCAGTGGTCAAGGCCAATGCCTACGGCCATGGAGCTCGCTTGGTGGCTCCCATAGCCCTCGCTGCCGGTGCCAAGGGGTTGTGTGTGGCCACCCTGGCAGAAGGGATCGAGCTGCGGCAGGCCGGCCTCCAGGCCCCGATTTTGGTGTTGGGGGCTTTGAATACCTGGGCCGAGCTGCAGCAGGCCATGGCTGCGCGGCTGGAGGTCAGCCTCACCCGGGCCGAGCAGATCCCCGTGATGCGCCAGGTGGCCCGTTGGGCCGGGCGGCCTGTTCCTGTCCACGTCAACGTCGATACGGGCATGACCCGCCTGGGGATTCCCTGGCAAGAGGCCGCCGCCGTGTGGGGGCAGATCTGCCGGATCCCCGAGCTGGAAGGCTGTAGCCTGTTTTCCCACTTCGCAACGGCAGATGAGCCCGATTCTCCGGTGATGGCCCAGCAAGAGGCCCGCTTCGCCCAGGTGGTGGAGCAGATCCGCCAGGCCGGGGATCCCCTGCCCCCCCTGCATCTGGATAACTCCGCCGGCGCCCTAACCCATCTCCACTATCCCCGCGTGCGGTTGGGGCTGGCCCTCTACGGCTTGTCTCCTGCCCCGCACCTGCAGGTGCCGGGGTTGCGGCCGATCCTGCGCCTCAAAGCGCGGTTGACCCACATCCAAACCGTACCCGCCCACACCGGCGTCAGCTATGGCCATCGCTACGTCACTTCTCGCCCCAGTCGCATTGCCACACTGGCCATCGGCTATGCCGACGGGATCCCACGGCGGCTTTCCGGCTGGCTGCGGGGGTGGGTGCGCGGCAGCCTGATCCAGCAGGTGGGCACGATCACGATGGATCAGTGCATGTGGGATGTCACCGAGAGGCCGGATATTCAGGTGGGTGATGTGGTGGAGCTGCTGGGCCCCCATCTGGCGAGTGCGGGTTTCTCAATCCAGGATTGGGCGGATCAGTTGGGCACCATTTCCTATGAACTGCTGTGCGGACTTTCTGCCCGCCTGCCGAGAGTGCTGGTCAACGTGCTCGGGGAAGCTAGCTGACGTTGACGCTATGGCACGTTTTTGTTGGGCGGTTTATGGTAGCAGCAAATGCAGGCGAGGTTTTAAGCGTGGGTTCGGATCCCTACCTCCCCCCTCAATTCTGGTAGAGGGGCTAGCAAGTGAGAACTGACTCCCGCCAGCAGAGGAGTTGGGGTGAAATTGTAGCTGGCCGCGTCGGCGCCTGGGGGTTTGCGGTCACTTCTCTTCCTGTTGAGCTAGAAACCGCAGGAGCCCCCTATATCCCCCCGCCCCCCTGCCCCCCGTATACAGGGGGTTGGGGGCCCGTATACAGGGGGTTGGGGGGCGGTCGGAGTCGGGTAGTTTACGTAGGGTAGCTTTTCCTGACTTGTCAAGTAGTGAAGGATATAGCAGCCTCAGAAGTAAGCCGAGAACCGTCCTGTTTTTGGGAAAATGAGGACTGGCGGCGGGATCAGTGACATCGGGAGGCAGCCATGGAGGCACGCAAACCTCTGAAGAGGTTGGAAAATCAGATGGAGCGGGCTGTTCTGGAGATGGTGAACGAGCTGCTGCTCCTGGAAAGCCAGCAGCGCTACTGCTCCTGTGAGAGATTCTGTCACGATGCCGCCGCCTTGGCCCTCAACAACCTCCAGCCCCGCTACACCACCAGTTTTGAAGGCTCCATATACACCCTGGAAGCCATCCAAGCAGATCAAGAGTTGCAGAGCCTGATTCGGCGGGAGGTGGGGAAGGCTATGGAGATAGTGGCGGCAAATCCCCGTTGCCCAGAGCCTGATTGCCCGCTGCAGCGCAACGTCGAGGCAGTAGAGTTAGAGCTGGCTCCTAGCGACACTCGCAAACAAAACTAAAGAATGGCTTTAATCGTCTCCTCTGCGCCGGTAGCCTTCCTCGGCCCTGTTGGAACCTACACGGAGTTGGCCGCTCTGCTCGCCTGTCCCGAGCAGCCCCATCTCCATAGCCAGGGGTCCCATCCTCTGGTGCCCTACCCCACCATTAGCGCCTGCTTGGCAGCCGTGGCTGCGGGCGAGCAAGAATGGGCGGTGGTGCCGGTGGAGAACTCCGTTGAGGGCGGGGTCTCGATGACCTTGGATGCCCTCTGGCAACTGGAGGGGCTGAGCATTCGCCAGGCGCTGATCCTGCCCATCCGCCATGCCCTCATCGGCTGCGCCTCCCGGCTGGAGCAGATCGAGCAGGTCTATTCCCATCCGCAAGCCTTGGCCCAATGTCAGGCTTGGCTGGGATCCCATCTGCCCCGGGCGACCTTGATTCCAACCCGCTCCACCACCGAAGAATTGGAGCGGCTGCGAGCACAGCCCAACGCTGCCGTCATTGCTTCAGAGCGGGCCGCTGAGCTCTACCAACTGCCGGTTTTGGCCTGTCCCATCAACGACCACCCGGATAACTGCACCCGCTTTTGGGTGGTGGGCCGTCGCCGTTCCTCGCCAGGGGGATCCCATACTTCCTTGGCCTTCAGCCTGCCCCACAATGTGCCAGGGGCGCTGCTAAAGCCGCTGCAAGTCTTTGCAGAGCGGGGCCTCAATATGTCGCGCATTGAGTCGCGCCCCACCAAGAAATCGGCGGGGACCTATGTCTTTTTTGTCGATCTGGAGAATCCGGTCGGCCAACCCTATCTGGATGCAGAGGTAATCGCTGCCCTGGAAGCGATCGCAGAAACCCTGAAGCTTTTCGGCAGCTACCCCGTCCACGACCTCAGCAAGCCGAGCGAGCGTCGTCCTTGCAACTCAGAATAGGACAGGCCGGCCAGGCCCGACTTGCTATCTGCGGGGATCCCGAAGCCTTTCCCTCCCCTCCTAGACCCAGATACGCTAAAAGAATAGGGGAGGGTGAGGCGTCGAAGTTGGGAATTGCTACTGGTTGTCCAGGGCTTGGTAGTCCTGCCAGGCTTGCCAAAAAACGTAGAGGGAAAGCCCGGCGAGAAAGGTTCGAAAAAGCAGGCCGACGATCTCATCCGGCAGCTTGGGCAGGGTGCGGGTGCTGATCTGGACGCCGACCAACCCACCTGCACCCAGGATCAGGCCCGGGATCCAGAGCACATTCTGGCGGATGGTGCCATCTCCAAAGCCGAGCGCGTTCGCCATCCAGTTGCCCAGGCCCGCATGGCTGAGGGTAGCAGCAGTTGCCGTGAGAACAATTGCCCCCAAGCTGGTTTGGATGGCCACCTTGAGGGTTTCTCGCAACAGCAGGATCTGCAGGGGCACCAGGATGACGCCACCGCCGATGCCGAAAAGCCCCGCCAACAAGCCGGCAGCGCCACCGGTGAGGGTGCGGGCCAGCCACCGCGGCATCTGCCCCTCGGCAGCAGGGCGGTCGCGGAGTTCTCCAGCGTCGTCCGTCCCCCCGGCAGCAACCCCTGGCCTCTCCAACGCTTGGGCGTGGGCGACCACGGTTTTGCGCAGCTCCACCAGGTAAATGTTCGCCAGCAACAGCACCCCAAAGGCCGCTAGTAGCAGATAGCCGGGCAGGCGACTGGCGAGGATCGCCCCAACCTGCGCCGTAAACAGAGCCGGGATCCCCAGCAAAATTACCCGTTTGGGATCCAGCATCCCCATGCGCCAGTTTTGGATGCTGCCGGCCAAGGAGGTGAGGAGAATGGAAAAGTTGCTGGTGGCCACCGCCTGCAGCGGCGGGATCCCCAAGCTCACCTGCAAGGGCACCAAGATCGTCCCGCCGCCAATGCCCAAAAAACCGGCCAGGATCCCTGCCGCTAGGCCGCCGATTGCTAAGGCCAACCCCTCTTCTACCACGATTGCCCGACCTTGCCTCTCCACAAAGCCTCTGCCCTCCTCGCCCTCCCCACCCATGACCGGCTGGCAGAAGATACCACCTGCCCCCGCCTGGAGGCCGGCGGCAAAGCTAAGACAAAAAGCTGCGGCAGGGTTTGGCCTCCCTCCAGGCGCATCCATCTAAGGCGATCCGCTCCACCTCGGAAGCCAACTTCAAGGCCTTCAGGGCCTGCTCCCCGCCCACCGACGGCTGGCTGCCCCCCCGCACACAGTTGATAAAGTGCTCCAGCTCGGCGTGGAGCTTGTCAATGGGTTCGATGTGAACCTTCTCGATGAGGCAGTCCCGCTGGTAGGACACCTGGCCGTAGTCGCTGCTGCTGGATCCCTGGCGATAGATGGAGATCTCGTTGTGCAAAAAATCGGCTTCCACCAGGGCATTTTTGCAGTGGACGGCAATTTTGCGCACCTTGCGATGGGTAACCTTGCTGGCCGTGAGGGTGGCGATGGCACCGTTGGCAAAGGTGAGGGTGGCAGTGACGTAGTCCAGGTAGCCCAGCTTGGAGGCGCGGTTGCCGCTGGCGGTAATTTGGGTTACTGGGGAGGGGATCAGCTCCAGCAACAGGTCGATGTCGTGGATCATCAGGTCGAACACCACCGACACGTCGCTGGCCCGGTCAGAGTAAGGGCTGAGGCGGTGGGCCTCGAAGGCCAGCGGCTCTTCGCTTTGCAAAACTTGGCCCAGCTTTTGAAAAACGGGGCTGAAACGCTCGATGTGCCCCACCTGCAAAATGCAATTGCAATCGGCAGCGCGGTTCACCAGGGATTCTGCCTCAGCGATGCTGGCGGCAATGGGCTTTTCGATCAGCACATGGACCCCCGCCTCCAGGCAGGCGATGCCCACCTCGTGGTGCAAAACCGTCGGCACGGCGATGGCTACTGCCGCTACGTGGGGCAGCAGGTCGCGGTAATCCTCGTAGAAGTGAACGCGGTGGCGGCTGGCCACATCCAAACCCCGCTCCACATTGATATCGGCTACCCCTACGACCTGCACATCCTTCATCAAGCTGAAGACGCGGGCGTGGTGCTGGCCCATGTTGCCGACTCCAATGACGCCCACAGGCACCGGCTGCCCGGGGTAACGGCGGGGAGAGTTGGCAGGACGCGGGCAGGATCGAGCCATAGGTTTCCACTACCTCCACCACAAGCGCTTGACAAACCGCACCCCGCCTTTGGGCAACGAAGCGCAGCTACTCCTGAAACAAACTGCACAAAGCTTACCATGCCCTCCTCAAATCCAGTTCAAGCCGGGAATGGGCGGCAGGCGCAGGGGGGCCCGCTCGCAGGCTTGGGGACTGAAGCAGAATAGGGGCACAGGGGTGGGTCGGAACCACATGCGGGCATAAAATCCGCCGGGGCTGAGGGGAAGGCCAAACCAAACAGGGAAAAAGAAGAGAAAAGACGCCAAAACCAAGGCTACTGCCGTGATGCTCGCCCCGCGCCAGAAGCGGCGATAGCTCTGCCAGCCCAGCAGCACCAGCCAGGCCAGGGCCAGGGTGCTAAATGCCAGAGCGCTCATGTAGTGGTAGATGAAAACGCAGCGGCTGACGATAAACCAGGGCAGGTAGTTGGCCGCATAGCCAATTAAGATAAAGGCTTCCACGCCATGGAAGCGGCGGATCCCCCGCCAGACCAGCACCAGGATGGATCCCGTCCCCAGCCACCACAGCCAGGGATTGCCCAGGCCGTGGACCACTCGCCACAGGTCGCCCTGCGCGGCGAAGTAGTAGCCCACCGGGCGGCCCATAATCGGCCAAGACCAGGCTCCTGCCGAGGCCAAGGGGGTGGTCAGCCAAGGGCGCAGCGCCGGGAACCAGGCCACCAGGGATCGCAAACTGGTGGAGCAGTAGGGGTGAACGGGGGTGTTTTCGTCCACCACGAGATCGGCATGCAGGTGCCCGCTGTAAACCGCCTGATTGATGAGCACTAGAGAGCGAAAGTAATTCTGGATCCCAGTCCAGCTCCAACCCAGGGCTAGCCCCTGCTGCGGGTTGAGCTGCAGGTGGGGGATCCACTGGATGGCGTAGAAAGCCAGCGGCGCAAGGACAAAGCAAAAGGCATAGTGCCACCAGCGCAGGTGGCGGATTTGGATCAAAATGCCCAGACGCGGGATCCACTGCGGGCGCAGCCAGACCACCGCCCAAACAAGGATCCCCAACAGGGCAAACATGAAGGCAAACCAGAGGCCGTTCCACTTCACGGAAGCCGCCGCCCCCAGGAGGATCCCCGAGCCGGTCAGGTGAACGGCCCGTTGCCAACCGCGGCGTTCCAGCCCGCTTAGCAGCAGAATGGTGGCCGCCAGGCCAAAAGCCACCAGGTACACGTTAATCAGGCCAAAGCGGGACTCCACCAGAAACACCCCGTCCGTGAGCAGCAGGGCCCCACTCAACAGGGCAAAGCCCACGTGATAGGTGAGGCGGTAGGCCAAGCCGGTCAGCAAGAGCGGGATCAGGGATCCGCACAAGGCGGTGGCCAGGCGAAAGCCCCACTCGTTGCGGCCAAAAAGCTGGATACTGAGGGCGATGAAGTACTTCCCCAGCGGCGGATGCACGTCGTAGAGGGGCTCGCCGTCGAGATAGTTCTGGGCGAACTTGGGAAAGTACACCTCGTCGAACACCGGCGCCGGCAACTCGGCCAGTCGCCACAGGCGCAGCCCCAGGCCCACCAGAAAGATGGCGAGCGCTCCCCCCAGCAGCCAGCGGCGGGATCCCTCCGGCCAAATCCCGACCAAGGCAGAAGCGGACGAGGAAGTGGCGAGCTCTGCTGCAGCGGGAGGATCGCCGGATCCCACTCCACCAACGCCCTCGGAAGACGCTGGCGACAGCTCATCTCCTTCCGGGCCTAGATCTCGATCTTCGGCAAGAGGGTTGGGTTCGGAACTCATGGGCAGCAGCCAACAACAAACGGCGAGGATCCCCAGTGTTACTTTAGCCCCTGCTCCCCTTCTTTGGACTTCCCTAGAAGAGCTGGAGGATCTCGAGAACAGCCATTTGCTCCGACTTTGCGGGGCATAGGGCTGACAGCGGCTGCTTGGAACCCCCACTTCTGGGGCTACGGGAGGGGGCGAGCTCTAGGGAGTGGGTGTAGGGGTGGGGATGACCAGCTCCACCGCTGTATCCAGGCGCGAGGGCGGGGGTGGGGCCTCGCCTGGGGCCAGTTCTAGGTAGGAGGCCAGGGGGTGATTGGCTTGCCAGCGGGATCCGATTTCGGCGGCGATTTGGGTGACCTGGATTTGGTAGAGCTGCGCCAGCTCAGCGGCGTTGAGGTTGCCCCGCTCCACCTGGTCGCGGCTGGCCTCCGCCAATACCTCCGCCACGAGGTTGCCCTGCTCGTCAAACCGCCACAGCTCTAGGCGGCTGCGGGAGCGCAGGCTCACCTCCGTGGGCGAGGCCGGGCGGGTGAGGACATCGACGCGGGCGATGACGATGGCCTCCAGGCCTAGGTAATCGAAAAACTGGCCTACCGCTTCCGGCTTGCGGCGATCCCACTCAAACAGCTCGTAGATCGGCCAGCCCACCTGGCGCAGAATCGGCTGCAGGCGGCGGTTGTCCAGGGGCACCACCTTCTCGCTATTGGGGATCAGGCCCAGGCGCACTGCCTCCATGGCCAGGCGCTGGCCTAAAAGCTGGGTGTGCTCCAGTCCTCCCACTCCCAAAACGCCGAGGCGACGCCGGGGTTGGGGCCGGATGGGCACCTGCAAAACCACATCTACAGGGGTGGTCAGGCCCGCCTGCAGCAGGATCTCCTGTTGCACTATTTCGTAGTCGGGGTGCCATACGGTCAACATCCAACGTCCGGCAGGAGCCTGGTTGAGCTCAAACGCCCCCTGCTCGTCCGTTTGGATCGGCTGATCGAGGTTCTCCAAGCCCTCCAACTGCACCTGCGCCCCGGCCACCGGCTGACCCAGGCTGTTGCTCACCTGGCCCACCAGCCGCGCCTGGGATCCCGCTTGATCTCTGTTATGAGAAGGAAACAGCGGCGTGAAACGGGGAAGGGGGGTGGCCGGCGCCTGGGCCAGCGCTCCTGGAGTCAGTGCCAGCCAGCACCAGAGAGCCAGACTGCCCAAGCGGACCCTGCGCCGCAGCGAAGTGAGGAAGAAGAAAGGCATGGCGACATCCCCTAATCGCAGTGGGTTCTGGAGAGACAAAATCCTGCTGCAGGGATCCTCACCCCGCAAAGGGATTGTTGGCCTGCCATTGTTGGATAAAGACGGGCACCATGTTGCGCACCTGCAGCCGAAACAGGCCCGCCGCCGCATCTTCAAACAGCGGATCCCCGCCCACGTCGTCCCGGCCATAGGCCTCGTAGTAGCGAGCCCGATCCCCCGGTCGATCCCGCTGCAAGTCCACCACCACCACCACCCCGCGGCTGCGCAACTGGTTGGGGGTGAAATTGGGAATTTCCACCGGCACCGTCGGCGCCAGAAAGCGCAAGGCCGTATTCAGCAGCGGGCTGCCCTGGCGGTTGTAATCCCGCGAGATCTGCAGGTGAGTCAAGAGGATGTAGCGCAAGCCCAGGGCATCGCCAACGGCCTTCAGCTTGGCCAAGTCGGCGGTGTAGCGCTCATCCCGATCCAAGAGTGTCAGATCCTGGACGAGGGGCAAAAGCGGCTCAAAGCGGGGATCCGGCCCCAGTGGCCCCTTGAGGAGGATCACGGGTCGCTGCGGCTGTAACTCCTTCAGGGCCAGGCTGAGGTGGCGGGCCAGCTCATCCGAGTAAACCGGCTCATCCGGCAACAGGCCAATGCCCTCCGGCTGGCGGGCCGGCTGCCCCGGCGGCAGGCGAATATCTTGGCTGGATACAAAACCGGCCCGCACCTCCACCTGGGTGCTGGTGGGCGGAAACCCCGGCACCTCCACATCCACCAGGTACAGCCCCGCCGGCAGTTCCGGCAGGACATAGGTGCCGTCGGCGGCGATGCGAACCGTCTGCTGGGGTTGGGTAGAGGTGGCGGCCAGGCGCAAAACCCCCGTCTGGACGGGTTGGCCGGCAATGTCCAGCACCCGCCCCGTCACCACCCCGCGGTTGCCTGAAGAGGGGATCTGGGCCTCGGTCTCGCGCTCGCCAACTTGAGCCTCAATATCCACCAGACGCCGCAAAGCCGGGATCCCTGCCGCCACCACCCACAGATCCCGATCGCCCAGCCTCACCAGACCCGTTGGCTGCCCCTCCAGCCGCAGCGAGGCGGCCAATCGCCCCGCCTCCAGATCCACGATTTGCAGGCGGTCGCTGTTGCGGGAGGTCACGTAGGCCCAGCGGCCATCGGGAGAAAGGGCCAGCCGCGTCGGTCGCCAATCCAAGCCAATCCGCTGCAGAGCCTCGCCGCTGCGATCCAGATCCAGCACCGTCAGATCTTGGCTGCCCGAGTTGAGCACCACCAGGCGCTGCTGTTGCGCATCTAGGACCATGGCTTCCGGCGTGTTGCCGCCGCGCCAGCGGGCCAGCAGCTCTCCATTGTCGGGGTTGACCACCAGCAGGCTGAGGGGATCCTCCCCAGCCAGGCCGACAAACAGGGATCCCCGCTCTGGGGCATAGGCCAAAGCCAAAGGTGGCCCCGGCAGCGGCAAGTTGCGGGCCTGCGGCGGCTCCGATCCATGCCGTTGGCGGTTCGGAGCGGGAATCACCGCCAAGCTTTGGGCGGCGGGCAGGGAGGCGAAAACCCGCCCCCTGGCCGCATCCACAGCCATGTCCAGAACCCCCGCCGGCAGCCCGTAGGCCTGCAGCAGCTCTCCGGTGAGCAGATCGAGGGCCACCACCCCAGGAGCATGGGGGCCGGCGGCATAGACCACCTGCCGTGCCGCATCCACCCGCACCACGCCGGGGGCAAACCCCACCGCCACCTGCCACAAGGGATCCCCGCTCGCCCCATCCAGCAGCGCCACTGCCTGCGCTTCCAACAGTCCCACCGCCAGCCAGCCCCGCTCCGGCACCGCATCGAGGCAATCGGCAGAGCTGGGCAAGGGCAACAGCCAATCCCCCTCTGTCCTCAGTTCATTCCCGTCCGCCGAGAGGTTCCCCCCAGAAGCGGGAGAGCCTGTTTCCGGCGAAGGGATCCCTTGCCCCAACACGGGGGATCCCAAGCCCAGCACGCCGCTCATCAGCACAACCAGCCATTGCCAGCGCATCGCCTTCTTCGCTCCTCAACCGCGCCTGCTCTGCTTCTGCGCCCAACCAGCATAGCCAACCTGCTCGCCCTTCCCTATTGGATTCACGTCAGAAAACCCAAACAATTTTTGACAGTCTGCCGCGGCGACCTTAAAATGGATATTCGCTGGTTTCGTCAGGATAAACCATGAAGGTGCGGCCCTCCGTCCGTCGAATCTGCGAAAAGTGCCGAGTCATCCGCCGCCATGGCCGGGTGATGGTGATTTGCCCTGCCAACCCCAAGCACAAGCAGCGGCAGGGGTAGAGGGGCGGATGGAGGAGTGCGCCCGACGGTGGGGAACAGATCCAAACGGCCCTGCTGCCGCCGCGGAAGATCAAGCAACCCCTCTCTTGGCGAGAGGAGACTCTGGGTTCTTCACCTCAACAGCGACGTCTTCCGGCCAAAGCTCCACGCCGCCAACCTCGGCCTGGCCTATGGAGCAAGTTTATCTAAGTTTGTTTGAAAGGTACCACCGACCATGGCACGGATTGCGGGAGTTGACATCCCACGCGACAAGCGAGTCGAGATCGCCCTCACCTACATCTACGGCATTGGGCTGACCCGCTCCCGCCAAATTTTGGCGAAGACCGGCATCAACCCCGATACCCGCACCCGCGACCTTACCGACGCCGAGGTGGCCGCCTTGAGGGCAGTGGTAGAAGGCGAGTACCAGGTGGAGGGAGATCTGCGCCGGCAGGAGGCGATGAACATTAAGCGGCTGATCGACATCGGCACCTATCGGGGCCGCCGCCATCGTCTGAACCTGCCTGTGCGTGGCCAGCGCACCCGCACCAACGCCCGCACCCGCAAGGGGGTCAGGAAGACGGTGGCCGGCAAGAAGAAAGCTCCCGCCAAGAAGTAGTGGCGCGGCTGGGGCGGCGGGCAGAGTTTCCCACCCTCTCCAAACTGCAAAACGGGATGTAAACAGTTGTTCAAAGGACGCACAGGTCATGGCTCGGCAGCAACGGCGCGGACGCAAGGTCAAGAAGAATGTCCCCAACGGTGTGGCCTACATTCAGTCCACCTTCAACAACACCATCGTCACCATCACGGATCCCAATGGCGACGTGGTGTCTTGGGCCTCCGCAGGTTCTACGGGGTTCAAGGGCGCCAAGAAAGGCACCCCCTTTGCAGCCCAAATGGCGGCAGAGAGCGCAGCGCGTCAGGCCATGGAGAACGGCATGCGCCAGATTGAGGTAATGGTGAGTGGCCCTGGCGCCGGTCGGGAAACCGCCATTCGCGCTCTGCAGGCCACTGGTCTAGAAATCACCCTGATTCGAGATATCACTCCCATTCCCCACAACGGCTGCCGTCCCCCCAAGCGGCGGCGCGTCTAAAGGGATCCCCAGGGCGGGCCAAGCGCTGGCGACAGGCTTGCCCTCCTGCAGGATGTGAGGCATGGCCTCCAGTCTTCTAAGTTCTCCAAACAGATGTTGAGCCAGACGGACGGGGCTACTCTATGATGCAGACCAGCCGAACCCTCCACAATCTGGGCAGCAAAGCCGCTTCTAGTGCTGCTCCCTACCAGACCGAGTGCGTCGAATCCCATCAGGAAGCCAATGGCGTTCACTACGGCAAATTTGCCCTGGGGCCACTGGAGCGGGGTCAAGGGATCACGGTGGGCAACGCCCTGCGGCGGGTGTTGCTCTCCAACCTAGAAGGGACGGCAGTAACCGCTGTACGCATTGCCGGGGTGACCCACGAGTTTTCCACGGTGCCGGGGGTGCGGGAAGACGTGATGGAGATCCTACTCAACATGAAGGAGCTGGTGCTGCGCTCCAACGCTCCCGACACGCAGGTGGGCCGTTTGGTGGCACAAGGGCCGGGAGAGGTGACCGCCGAGAAGCTGCAATTGCCCAGCGAGGTGGAAGTGATCAACCCCCGCCATCACATTGCCACCTTGGCGGAAGGGGCGATCCTGGAAATGGAGTTCATGATTGGCCGCGGACGTGGCTACCGTGCCGTCGATTACTCCGACAGCAAATCGATGGCCATCGACTTTCTCCAGATCGACTCCGTCTTCATGCCGGTGCGCAAAGTCAACTACACCGTTGAGGCGGCGCGGGTGGGACAATCTCTGGAAAAAGATCGCCTAATTTTGGAGATTTGGACCAACGGCAGCCTCACCCCCCAGGAGGCCCTCAGCCAGGCGGCTCGCATTTTGGTGGGCCTGTTCTCGCCGCTGCAGGAGGTCAGCTTCGACACCCCGCCAGAGCCCCGGCAAGCTGAGGATAACCAGAAGAACCAGATCCCCATCGAAGAGCTGCAGCTCTCGGTACGGGCTTACAACTGCCTGAAGCGCGCTCAAATCAATACGGTGGCGGATCTATTGGTTTATACCGAAGAGGATTTGCTGGAGATCAAAAACTTCGGCCAAAAATCCGCGGAAGAGGTGGTGCAAGCTTTGAAGAACCGCCTAGGCCTAACCTTGCCCCGCGAAAGGAGCAAGACGTAGAGCCTTGCCGGCTCGCTGCGGCAAAACCGGTCAACATCTCCACAGGACACAAGATAAAAGGCAGAGGCTACTATGCGTCACCGCCGTCGTACCCCTCACCTCAACAAGCCCGCCGACCAGCGCAAGGCCCTGATGCGGGCGCTGACCACGGCCCTGCTGCGGGAAGGGCGGATCACGACCACCAAAGCCCGCGCCAAAGCCATTCGCGCCACCACTGAGAAAATGATCACCCTGGCCAAGGACGGCTCTCTGGCAGCGCGGCGGCAGGCCCTGGCCTACATCTATGACAAGGAGCTGGTGCGCTCCCTGTTTGAGCAAGCGCCGGAGCGCTACCGCGATCGGCCTGGGGGCTACACCCGCATCCTGCGCACGGTGCGTCGACGGGGCGACGGGGCAGAAATGGCGGTCATCGAGTTGGTGTAGGCCCCATGCAGAGCCGTCGCATTGCCCTGAAAATTCAGTACCTCGGCAGCGGCTTTCGCGGCTGGCAGCGGCAAGCGGGCCACCGCACCGTGCAAGGGGTACTGGAGGAGGCGATTGCGTTGCGGGCCGGGCACCCGGTGGCCCTCTACGGGGCAGGTCGCACCGATACGGGGGTTCATGCCTCGGGCCAGGTGGCCCACTTCGACACCACCTCTGGCATCCCGCCGACGGAGTGGGCGCGGGTGCTCAACGACTGTCTGCCGGAAGATGTGGTGGTATTGGCTTCCGCTCAGGTGCCCGATTTCTGGCATGCCCGCTTTTCGGCTCGCTGGCGCCGCTATCGCTACTTGATCCTGAACCGGGAGCTGCCGGATGTGTTCTGGCGCCTCTTTAGCTGGCAGGTGCGCTGGCCTTTGCAGGTGGAGCCGATGGCGGAGGCCCTCAACTCTCTTCTGGGCGAGCACAGCCTAGAAGCCTTTCGCCGCCGGGGATCCGACCGGCCCCACTCGCGGGTGCAGGTGCAGGAGGTGCTCTGCCAGCGGCTGGGGGATCTCATCAGCATCGAGGTGCAGGCCAGCGGCTTTCTCTACCGCATGATGCGGCTGCTGGTGGGATCCCTGGAGGTGGTGGGCCGTGGCGAGATCAGCCCACAACAATTTGTCCACCTCTGGCAACACAACGACTGGAGCCGGATGCGCACCCGCTACAGCGCCCCTCCGCAAGGGCTGTGCCTGGTGGATGTGGGCTATGCTGGGGATCCCTTTGGCCGCCGCTTCGCTCACTCGCCGCCCTTTTGGGCCTTGCCCCTGCAGGGGTTGCCCAAAACCCCCGATTGGTCGGCGGCTTTGTGTGTTTCTTCCCTGGCCTAGGCGTTTTCTTGTCCATTCCATTCTGCGGTTGATGTCATCCTTGGCTGCCATGAACACAACTCCCGTTCCTCCCCCCGAAACTCTAACCCCTCGCTGGTATCTGGTGGACGCTGCCAACCAGCGCCTCGGCCGCTTGGCCGTGGTTGTGGCCAAGCTCCTGCGGGGCAAGCACAAACCCAACTTCACCCCTCACCTGGATACGGGGGACTACGTGATCGTGATCAACGCCGAGAAAGTGGTGGTCACCGGCAAAAAGCGCACCCAAAAGCTCTACCGCCGCCACTCTGGCCGTCCCGGCGGCATGAAAGTCGAGACTTTTGCCCAACTGCAAGCTCGCCTGCCGGAGCGGGTGATTGAGAAAGCAGTGAAGGGGATGTTGCCCCACACCCGCCTGGGCCGGCGGCAATTCACCAAGCTAAAAGTGTACGCCGGGCCCCACCACCCCCACGAGGCCCAGCAACCTCAGGTTTACCCCATCCACACGATCCCAGGAGCCAAAGTATGACCCAAGCAGCCAGCAGCCAACGAGCCGTCTACTGGGGAACCGGACGCCGCAAAACGGCTGTCGCCCGCGTGCGCCTGGTGCCCGGCACCGGCAAGCTGATCATCAACGACAGGCCCGGCGACCAATACCTGCAATACCAGGAGGCGCTACTGGCCAGTGTGAAAGCGCCGTTGGAGCTCCTCGGCCTAGAGAACTCCTACGACATCTTGGTGCGGGCTCATGGCGGCGGCGTCCACGGTCAGGCCGATGCCATCAAGTTGGGCGTGGCGCGCGCCCTCTGCGAGGTGGATCCGGCTAACCGCGGCCCCCTCAAGACAGAGGGCTACCTAAAACGGGATCCGCGCGCCGTGGAACGGAAGAAATATGGCCTACGCAAGGCCCGCAAGGCTCCCCAGTACTCGAAGCGCTAGGGATCCCTGCCATTGCTTTTTCAAGTTAGATGTTGATAGACAAGGGTATAGGAACAGGCCCAGAGGAGGAGATTGCCATGCCCAAAAAAGGAATACACCCCCAGTGGTATCCCGAAGCCAAAGTCATCTGCAACGGCGAAGTGGTGATGACAGTGGGATCCACCAAGCCGGAGCTGAAGGTCGATGTTTGGTCGGGCAACCATCCCTTTTTCACCGGCAGCCAGAAGATCATTGACAGCGAAGGCCGCGTGGACAAGTTCATGCGCAAGTACGGCATGGGCGGCAAGAAAGCTAGGTAGCCGAGCTTCAATCTGAGTTTCTTTTCTGCCTTGCTGGGCATTGCTGTGAGTCTTCGCTGACACTGGATCTATGGCCTCTGCTCAACTCATCGAGCAGCTTAAAAACGTTGAAGCCACCTTTCAGGAGCTGACGGTACGTCTGGCCGATCCCGATGTGGCGACCGATCCGGCTGAGCTGCAGCGGATTGCCAAGGCCCGCTCCTCCCTAGAAGCCACCGTCCAGACCTTTCACGAGTGGCAAAAGCTCACTCGCGAGCTGAAGCAGACGGAAGAGCTGCTGCGGGAGGTGGCTTCCGACGACCCAGAGCTGGAGGCGATGGCCAGGGCAGAACTGGAGCAACTGCGCGTCCGCCAAGAACAACTGGAGGAAAAGCTGACCCTGCTGCTGCTGCCCCGGGATCCCAACGACGAGAAAAACATTATGTTGGAAATCCGCGCCGGCACCGGCGGCGAGGAGGCGGCCCTGTGGGCGGCGGATTTGGCCCGCATGTACACCCGCTACGCCGAGAAGATGGGCTGGTCGGTGCGCCTGGCCAGCCTCTCGGAAGGAGAGATGGGAGGCTACAAAGAGGCCATCCTGGAAATTCGCGGGGATCAGGTCTACAGCAAGCTGAAGTTCGAGGCCGGCGTGCATCGGGTGCAGCGGGTGCCCGTGACAGAGGCCCAGGGGCGCGTCCACACCTCGACGGCCACGGTGGCGGTGATGCCGGAAGTGGACGAGGTGGAGGTGGTGATCGACCCGAAGGACATCGAGATCAAGACGGCGCGCTCCGGCGGGGCGGGCGGCCAAAACGTGAACAAGGTGGAAACGGCGGTGGACCTCCTCCACAAGCCCACCGGCATCCGCGTGTTTTGTACCGAGGAGCGCTCCCAGCTGCAGAACCGGCAGCGGGCGATGCAGATTTTGCGGGCCAAGCTCTACGAGATGAAGCTGCAGGAGCAACAGGCCTCCATCAGCTCCGCCCGTCGCATGCAGGTGGGAACGGGATCGCGCTCGGAAAAAATTCGCACCTACAACTACAAAGACAACCGGGTTACCGATCACCGCCTCAACCAGAACTTCCTGCTCGAGCCAATTTTGGAAGGGGAGCTGGACGAGTTGATCCAGGCTTGTATTGGCCTATACCAAAAAGAGCTGTTGGCGGAGCTATCCTGAGGGGGCAGAGCTGGCTGCTGCCGAGCTGGCGGTAGAATGAATACCCACATCGAGTGACCTAAGGAATCCTCCCCATGCTGGCCGAGTACCGCCAACATGCTGCTGCCCGCGCGGCCCAAGGGATCCCGCCGCTGCCCTTGAACGCCGCCCAGACCAGCCAGGTGTGCGAGCTGCTCAAGGATCCCCCCGCCGGCGAAGAGGCCTTTTTGTTGCATCTGCTTACAGAGCGCGTCCCGCCGGGGGTGGACGAAGCGGCCTATGTGAAGGCGGGCTTTTTGGCCGCTGTGGCTAAGGAAGAAGTGCACTCGCCCCTCATTACCCCCCTGCGGGCGGTAGAGCTCTTGGGCACGATGCTGGGGGGCTACAACGTCCAGGTGTTGCTGGAGCTGCTGCAGGATGAGCGACCGGAAATTGCCGCCGCAGCGGCCCGCGCCCTCAGCCACACGCTGCTGGTTTTCGACGCCTTCCACGACGTGCTGGAGCTGAGCCAAGCGGGCAACGCCTATGCCCGACAGGTGCTCCACTCTTGGGCGGAAGGGGAGTGGTTCACCGCCAGGCCGCCCCTGGCCGAGGCGATCACGGCGACGGTGTTCAAAATTGCCGGCGAGATCAACACCGACGACCTCTCCCCGGCCGCCCACGCCACCACCCGCCCCGATATTCCCCTTCATGCCCAGAGCATGCTGGAATCGCGGGCGCCGGGAGCGATAGCAGCCATTGCCGAGCTGAAGCGCCGCGGCCATCCGGTGGCCTTTGTGGGGGATGTGGTGGGCACGGGATCTTCCCGCAAGTCCGCCCTTAATTCCCTGCTCTGGCACATCGGCCACGACATTCCCTATGTGCCCAACAAGCGGGCCGGCGGGGTGATTCTGGGGGGCACGATCGCGCCCATTTTCTTCACCACCGCCGAAGATGCCGGCGCCCTGCCCATCCAGTGCGATGTCTCCTGCCTGGAGACGGGCATGGTAGTGACGATCTACCCCTACGAGGGCGTTATCCGCTCTGAGGATGGCCAAGTCCTCACCACCTTTTCCCTGCAGCCTGTGACGCTGCCCGACGAGGTGCGGGCCGGGGGCCGCATCCCTCTCTTGATTGGCCGGGCCCTTACCGACAAAACCCGCCAGGCCCTGGGGCTGGATCCCTCCCCCCTGTTCATTCGCCCCACCCCGCCCGCCGACACGGGCAAGGGCTATACCCTGGCCCAGAAAATCGTCGGCAAAGCCTGCGGGCTGCCCGGAGTGCGCCCCGGCACCAGTTGCGAGCCGCTGATCACCACGGTGGGATCCCAGGACACCACCGGCCCCATGACCCGCGACGAGCTCAAGGAATTGGCCTGTCTGGGCTTCAGCGCCGACCTGGTGCTGCAGAGCTTCTGCCACACCGCCGCCTATCCCAAGCCGGTGGATATCCAGGTTCACAAAGAGCTGCCCGACTTTTTTGCCTCGCGGGGAGGTGTCGTCCTGCGGCCAGGCGACGGCATCATCCACTCCTGGCTCAACCGCATGCTGCTGCCCGATACCGTCGGCACTGGGGGCGACTCCCACACCCGCTTCCCTTTGGGCATTTCCTTCCCGGCTGGCTCTGGGCTGGTGGCCTTTGCCGCCGCCATGGGGGTGATGCCCCTGAATATGCCGGAGTCGGTGCTGGTGCGCTTTAAGGGGGAACTGCAGCCCGGGATCACCCTGCGGGACATTGTCCACGCCATCCCCTACGTGGCCATCCAGCGGGGGCTGCTCACCGTCGAGAAACAGGGCAAGAAAAACGTCTTTGCCGGGCGAATTATGGAGATCGAGGGCCTGCCCAATCTGAAGGTGGAGCAAGCCTTCGAGTTCACCGACGCCTCGGCGGAACGCAACTGCGCCGCCTGCACCATTAAGCTAAGCGTTGAGAGCGTTGCCGAGTACCTGCGCTCCAACGTGGTGCTGCTGAAAAACATGATTGCCCGCGGCTATCAGGACGCTCGCACCCTGCTGCGGCGCATTGCCAAGATGGAGGCCTGGCTGGCCAACCCCACCCTGATGGAGGCGGATCCCGACGCCGAATACGCCGCCGTCATCGAGATTGATCTCAGCACCATCACCGAGCCAATTGTCTGTGCCCCCAACGATCCCGACAAGGTGATGACCCTGAGCGAAGTCCACGCCCAGCACGCGGCCGGCAACCCCGACACACCCATCCACATTGACGAGGTGTTCATTGGCTCCTGCATGACCAACATTGGCCACTACCGCGCCGCCGCCAAGATTTTGGAAGGCCAGGGGCGGGCCAAGGTGCGCCAATTTTGGATCTGTCCTCCCACCCGCATGGACGAGGCGCAACTGCGCGCCGAAGGGGTGTACGGCACCTTTGCCGCTGCCGGGGCGAGGACGGAGATGCCCGGCTGCAGCCTGTGCATGGGCAACCAGGCGCGGGTGGCAGACGGGGCCACGGTTATGTCCACCTCCACCCGCAACTTCAACAACCGCATGGGCAAAGACGCGCGGGTCTATCTGGGATCCGCCGAGCTGGCTGCCGCCTGCGCCCTCTTGGGCCGGATCCCTACCCCTGAGGAATACCGGGAGATCGTCGCCACCAAGATCCAGCCCTTTGCCGGCGAGCTGTACCGCTACCTCAACTTCCACGAGATCCCCGGCTTTGAGGACGAAGGGCGGGTTATCCCCCGCGAGCAAATGCCCAAGCTGGAGGAAGCCCTCGGGATCCGTCCCTAGACCCAGGGGGGCTTGGCAGCTTGGGCTGCCCTGCTACCATGGCAAGGTGGTGGCCTTAGCCTTGGAGAAACCCTGATGGCCCCGCCTCGAAAACTCGCCCGCCAGATCCACCGCGCCCTGGCCCCCATCCTGGCTCTGCCCTTGGTGGTAACGGTGGTAACGGGATCCCTTTACCAAATTGCCCGCCTCAACGACAACTTCGACTACTACTGGCTGATCCAAATCCACAAAGGGCAATGGGGGCCTCTGGATCTGCAGGCCGTCTACCCGTTCTTAAACGGCTTGGGGCTGTTGCTGATGGTGGCTACCGGCCTGAGTTTGTGGCTGCAGACGAGATCCCACCGCCCCCCCAAGCGCACCGATTCCTGACAGCTTTCTCCTATTCCTTGGGCGAGAAAATACCCCCATCGATTTCCAGAAAACTCGCCCTCTTGAGCCAGCCAGATCACTTATCCTAATGTACAGAGGCTAGGCTAAAGCCTGGTGAGTAAATCTTAACTTAAAGAGAAGCTAACCAAAAGTTAACCAAAATCTGCTCAGGAGGTGGATAGATATGGCTCTGGTTCGCTGGGATCCCTTTCGGGAAATTGACGAAATTCAACGGGAAATGAACCGGATGTTTGACCGGCTGATGGCTCGCCCCGCCGAGACCGATGCCTATACTTTTGTGCCGGCGGTGGAAATGCACGATGATCCCGAAACCATTACCCTGAAGCTGGAGCTGCCCGGCTTGAACCCCAACGATCTGGACATCCAGGCGACAGCCGAAGCGGTCTCCATCACCGGGGAACGGCGATTTGAGAAGCGCTCTGAAGACAAAGGGGTAACCCGGACTGAATTCCGTTATGGGCGCTTCCAACGGGTGATCCCGCTGCCGAACCGGATCAAACACGATCAGGTGAAAGCGGAATACAAAGATGGGATCCTCACCCTGACTCTGCCCAAGGCGGACTCCGAAAAAGCCCAAGTGGTCAAAGTGAACGTTGTCTCCTAAGGGGGGGAGGCGAGCGCCACTTTTGGCTTAACAAGATCCAGATCCCAGAGGTAGGCTCGTGGCCTACCTTTTTGGGTTTTTTGGCTTTTCGATCCTCAACTCCCCTCTCCCTCTGGGAGAGGGGCTGGGGGTGAGGGCGACCCCAGCTTACTCCAGCCCAGGGATCCGATTTGACCTCTGCCCCTAGGGTTGGATAAGTTTGAGGGCGAAGTGGCTGGGGAGCGAGAGCATGGCCAGCGTGACCTACGAACACGTTACCAAGCGCTACGGCGACACCACTGCCGTCCACGACCTGAACATCGCCATCGAAGACGGGGAATTTCTCGTCTTCGTCGGTCCCTCCGGCTGCGGCAAAACCACCTCTTTGCGCATGCTGGCCGGACTGGAAGAGGTGAGCGCCGGCTCCATCTACATCGGCGACCGAGTGGTCAACGATATCCCCCCCAAGGATCGGGATATCGCCATGGTCTTCCAATCCTATGCCCTCTACCCCCACATGACCGTGGCCGAGAACATGGCCTTTGGCCTCAAGCTGCGCGGCCTGCCCAAAGCAGAGATCGAAAGCCGCGTCCGGGGGGTGGCCAAGCGGCTGGGGATCGAACACCTGCTCCACCGCAAGCCCAAGGAACTTTCGGGTGGGCAACGGCAGCGGGTGGCCGTCGGGCGGGCCATTGTGCGCAACCCGGCGGTGTTTTTGATGGATGAGCCCCTCTCCAACCTCGACGCCAAGCTGCGGGTGCAGGCGCGGGCCGAGATCAGCAAGTTGCACATGCAACTGGGCACCACCTTCATCTACGTCACCCACGACCAGGTGGAAGCCATGACCATGGGCAACCGCATCGCCGTCATGAAGGATGGCCGCCTGCAGCAGGTGGATACCCCCCACACCCTCTACACCCGCCCTGCCAACCTGTTTGTGGCCGGGTTCATCGGCAGCCCCGCCATGAATTTCTTCCAGGCCAAGCTGCGGGAACAAGAGGGCACCCTCTGGGTCGATACCGGCGCCTTCAGCGTGGCCATCCCGCCCCACCAGGCAGAGCCCTATTGGCAATACGTCGGCAAGTCGGTCATCTTCGGCATCCGCCCAGAAAACATCCACGATCCCCAGTACCAGCCCCCAGGGATCCAACCTGCCCCGGTGCGGGCTAAGGTCTCGGTCGCCGAGCAGATGGGCAGCGAGGTCATCCTCCACCTCAGCGCCGCTGACCCCGAAGGGATCCTCCCCGAGCAGGAGTTTGTGGCCCGCGTGGATCCCCGCACCGAGCTGCGCGTCAACCAATGGGCCGAAGTGGTCTTCGACATGGATCGCTTCCACCTTTTTGATCCCCAGACCGAAGAGCGGCTGGGATCAACACAGGCCCTGTTCAGTTAAGGATTGGCTACCATAAGCTCCAGAGAAAAAGGGATCCCTATGCCGGAGCAATCTGCCTCGAAGTTGGTGCAGGCGCAGTTTGACGAATTTCCCTATCCCAACGTCCCCATTGAGCAGACGGTTACGGATACCTTTGCCCTGTTTGCCAACAGCTACACCACCGCCTGCTATGTACGAGAGCGCAAGGTGGTCAAACCCGAGGGCAAAGTGATGCTCAACGCCGGCTGCGGCTCCGGCTGGGAAACCCTGGTCCTGGCCACGGCCAACCCAGGCGCTTCTTTTGTTGGGGTGGATATCTCGCCGAAATCGCTGGAGATGGCCCGGCAGCGCTTCGAGTTCCACCAGATCAAAGAGGCGCGTTTCGAGGTGATGGACATCACCGACCTGCAAGCCTTGGGGGAGCAGTTCGATTTCATCGCCTGCAATGACGTGCTCTACCTGCTGGACGATCCGGTGGCGGGGCTGAAAGGCATGCGCCAGGTGCTCAAACCAGACGGCATCATCCGCACCAATGTCCACAGCCTTTACCAGCGCCAGTTTATTTTCAACATGCAGGATGCCATGGAGCTGCTGGGGGTGATGGACGAGCCCGCTGCCAAGGCTGTCCCCATCCTCAGGGAGCTGATGGATGCTCTCCACGAAGGCAGCTTCGTCAAAAGCCACTGGCAGGGAGACGCCATCAAAACCACCAACGGCATCCTGGCCAACTTTCTGCTGCGCAGCGACAAGGGCTTCACGGTGCCCCAGGTGTTTGAGATGCTGCGCCAGGCGGAGCTGGAGTTCATTAGCATGGTGAACTGGCAGCAGTGGAAGCTGGAGCGAGTCCTCACCAAGCCTGTCCCTTATGCCCTGCGCCACATCAAAAAGCTCAGCCAAGAGGAGCTGCTGCACTTTATCGAGCTGATTTTCCCCAACCTGACCCGGCTGATCGATTTTTGGTGCGGCCATCCTCGCCCCACCCCACCAGCCCCTTTTACCCTGGAAGAATGGCGAAACGGCTCCGTGCAGGCCCATCCCCTGTTGATCCGTCTCAATGCCAAGCTGGCCTTTGAAAACGCCATCCGCGACAACGGCCCGGTCAACATCAATGGCTGGCCGGGATCCGAAGGCAACATCGTCATCGATCCCTTCTCGGTGCGCTGGCTAATCGACGTCTTTGGGGAAGAGCCTGTGCCCGTGCAGGCCCTGGCGGCCAAGGCCCTAGATCTCATGGACTGGACCCCCGAAGAGGCCTTTAACCAAGTGGTGGCCAATCTCAAGTTCCTGGAAGAGCGGCTGGTGGTGCTGTTGCACTCGCCGCTGCGTTGAGTTCAAGAACCTACCCCCCTCTCCCCCTGGGAGAGGGGCCGGGGGTGTTTGCGTTTAGCGACGCGGAGCGCTTGGGCTGGGAGAGGGGCTGGGGGTGAGGGTCTGCAGCACCCTGATTTGCTCGGCCCGAATGGCTGCTGGGATCCCCCCTTCCGCATCGACGTTGACGGCGAACCGAACGGTGCCTTCCATTTCCACCACATCTCCCGGGAGCAGATCCAGCCAGCTGGCAGAGCGGCCAAGGCGAGTCACTTGCACCTCCTCAGCGGGAACCACCGAAACCCACGTGCCCGCGTAGCGCTCCAAGCTGGGGCTGACTTTTTCCAAGTTGACCCCAATCCAGCCCTCCTTGCGGTTGAGAAGTCGCACCGTCCCAGTTAGTTGGAAAGGCTGTGCTTCTTCCGCTAACTTGATTGGCTCGTAGAGAACCTCTGTATTTAAAGGCTGCAGCCGAGCCAACTCCACCCGCCACCCTTGAGCCTGGCGATAGAGGGTAACCTCCATAACTGCGCGCAGCCGACCCTCCGGCAAAGGCTCGTAGAAGCCCAACTGGGAGCGAAAAGGGCGAAACCGGGGATCCTCTCGATTCGGGTCTGTTAAAAATTGTTGCAGCTCCTCGGCAGTGAACTGGAAACGCAAAGTCGGCACCACCGCTTCTGGCTTCAGGATTGCCTCCACCCGGAAAATGGCCGTATTGCCCACCGCTTGAATGGGGGTGAGGGTAAACTCCTCCGCTGAGGGCCACGATTGATCCAAGGCTCCAGGAGGGATCCCTTTTAGCAGCCGCGGAGTGAGCAGGGCTTCTGCGGTGGCAAAATCGCGGGCATTGGCCGCCTGGACAAACTCCCGCAGCGTTTCTTCAGCCGTTTTGGCCTGCCAACAGCCCCCCAGAGGCAGCAAAGCCAGCACCAGGAAAAACCACGCTCTCACATCCACACCCTCCCCAATCTCCCTGTAGGTAACAGTCCTAGGGGTTCTCGGTTGGAGATGCAGAATTTTCACCGGGATCCGCTGCTTCTGTCTCTTCTGGGTTTTCCGACTGGGATCCCGAAGCAGCAGGTGGCTTATCCGGCTGCCACACCTCAATCCGCCAGCCGCGGTCTTGCTGGTAGAGGGTGATCTTGACGCGGGAGGTCACCGTGTCTCCCTCCAGGCGCAGACCCACCAACTGAGGGGCCAACTGCTGATAGGTCGGATCGGCAAGATCCGGCTGGGTCAAATACTTGCGCAACGTCAAGGGATCCAGCCCCAGCCGCTGGGCTGCATCCTCCAGCGAGTCGGTGCCCTCCACCCAGACATAGGCCGTCTTCCCGCTCACCTCTTGGTTGCGCACCTGCACGTTTTTCCCCGCCATGCCCCAAATCGAAGGCAGGGATCCCGGCCGGAGGGCATTGCTGAAGCGCTCCGTCAGGTAGCTGTCTGCCGTGCCCCAGTCCCCCTTCTCGGCAGCAGCGATAAACGTTTTCACCACCTGGTCAGGAGCTTGCACAGGAGCTGCCTGGGTACAGGCGATCCCTCCTGCCAAGGCGGCAGCAGCAATCCAGACGGGGAAACGGCGTACCATGAACATCCCTCAACCACAAGCGGCATCGCTCTCCTAGGTTACCAAACTTTTTCCGCCTTCTCTTCTGCCTGTTCAGAAGACCCAGTGCAGCTCCGGCAAGGTGGTAGGATAATTCAGCAGCTTAGTTAGCGAAGCCATGGGGATCCCCACCACTGCCGATGAATGTAACGAGCTGGGCATCTCTCACTGCTTGAAGGCCCAGCAAGCCAAAACCTCGCGGGAGCGACGTGCGGCTTGGGCCATGGCTCTGGCGGCCTGGCGGCAGGGTTTGGATCTCGATCCCAACCATCTCCCCTCCCAGTTCAATCGCCTCCATGCCCTTTTGGCCTTGGGAAGCCGCTACACGGCCCTCCAAGAGGGAAAAGAGCTGCTCTCCCGGCTGTTGACCCAGCGTTACCTAGAAGATCCCAGCTTGGGCCTAACCGGATCCCAGCCCAAGCTCGCTTGGGATCCCCCCCGCTTGGCTTTCGCCGGCAAAAAGGCCCGCCGCTCTTCCAAGGCTACCTCCCGCCTCGGCCCTCGCGAACGCTATCTTCACACTCTGGCCCGTTGGCTAGCCCACCACAGCGGAGTCGTTTACCGACCGGAGCCATTGCCCTACTGGCGGCTGGCTGCAGCCATTGACCCAGAGGATCTAGAGGCGCAAATGGTGGTTGCCATGAATGCGGCAGCGCAGGCGCAGCCGGAAGGGGCTTTCTTGCTGCAGAAAATAGCCGACCATTTCCCTGGGCAGAAGGACAGGGCCCTGCAAGTGCTGCAACTGGCTCTAGATCGCTACATTCCGCGGCAGGATCCCTCCAAGGCGGAGCCGGATTCAGCAGAGCAAGAGTTAGAAACGCCTCCTAACGGAGATCCAGCCTCGGAGGCGGTGGCCAGTGTGGAAATTTGGACTCAGTATGAGGGGTACAAGCTAAGGCTAGAGCCAGATCTTAAAAGCATTGTGACCTTCGTCCTCCTGGCTCAAGATCGCTGGTTTGAAAGTGAAATCGAGCTGTGTCGGCAAATCCTCAAGCCGGGCATGAACGCCATTGACGTGGGGGCCAACGTTGGCGTTTATACTTTTCTATTTGCCCGCTGTGTGGGCAAGGCCGGAAAAGTCTATGCCATCGAGCCCACGCCGGGATGTGTGCAGTGCTTGCAGGCAACGGTCGCTCAAAACAAGCTCGACCAATCCGTGCAAGTTGTGGAAGCTGCGGTAGGCGAAGAGTCTCGCGAGGTTTATCTAGTTTGCGAAGGGGCCAGCGTTTTCAACCACATCGTTACGGATCCCATGTCGGTTGTGGAAGAAACCCGTCCGGTGCAGCAGGTTACCCTAGATGAGCTATGGATTTCAGAGGGCAGCCCCAACATTGATCTCGTCAAAATCGATGCGGAAGGGGCAGAGGTTCCTGTTTTGAAGGGCGGTAGAAAGCTCATTGAGACTTGCGCTCCGGTGATCTTGTTTGAGAATCAAAGTACCGGTCAGTTTTCCGGTTTGGAATCGGCAAAGCTTCTTGCTGAGTGGGGTTATCTTATTTATGTCTATAACCCGGTAATCCAAGATCTGAGCACTGTTCAGGCTTCTGTGCAAATGCCAACTGCGCTCAACCTGGTTGCTGTGCATCCGAATCGCTTTTCTCTTGTCAGCAAAGCCGGTCTAATCTAGCCGTTTCTGTGGAGTAGAACAATGCCTTTCCCGATTAGCGAGATCCTCGACAAAGACATGCCTTTTATCCGAATTGCAGAAGTGGGGGCGATGTTTCTCGTCGGCGATATCGACAAGCTGGTTCAGCAAGGGCATGCTCAAGTGATAGGATTTGAGCCCCAAAAAGAAGAATGCGAAAAGCTGAATGCTAGGGCTCTGGCTGAGGCTCCCCGCGCCGACCAGGTCAGACGGCAGTACTTTCCCTACTTCATTGGGGATGGATCCCGGCGCAAGTTTTATTTCACCAATGCCGGCTACACCTCCTCTCTTTACGAGCCCGATCAGGAGCTGGCCCAGCATTTTGAGAACTTGGCGGAAGTTTGTCGGGTAACTCGGGTCGAGGAAGTCCAGACTACTCGGCTAGATGACATTCCAGAACTGGGCGAAGTGGACTTTCTCAAGATGGATGTTCAGGGAGCCGAGCTGGATGTTATCCGGGGCGCTAGAAAAACTCTACAGAGTGTTACTGTTATCCAAACAGAAGTCGAGTACATACCCCTCTACAAAAACCAGCCTCTTTTTAGCGATGTGGATATTGCCCTTAGAGAAGAGGGCTTTCTCCTCCACGGCATGGCCAGCAACATTGGCGCCTGCCTCAAGCCCTTTTCAGCCAGAACCTATCGCCCTTACACCCAAGTGCTATGGTGCGACTATGTTTACGTAAAAAACTTTATGCACTTGGGTCGGCTTTCCTCGCGCCAGCGGCTGGCTATGGCGGTAGTTTTGCATGAGATTTACCTGTCCTACGATCTGGTAGCTTTCATCCTGGGCGTCCATGACCAAATTGCCCAAACCCGCTACAAAGACTTCTACCTGGCCAGGATGTTTGCCGCTCTCAATGTCTCTTAAATTGCTCAGACGAGGTGGGGGATGATCGTCATCGACGGGGTTATCTGGCAGTCGGAAGGGTTTTCTCGCTCTCCACTTTTGGATCAGTCCTACCTGTGGCTGAGCCTCATTGAAGAGTGGGTCAAGGCCAAGAAGGCAACGAAGTTTGTGGTGCTCACCCGCGGGCAAACTTGGTTGCCACCGGGAACTTTTTTTTCCGAGATCCCCCGCTTTGCTTTTGCAGAGGCAGATGAGGATCGCACCGGCCTGCAGAGCGCCTGCGACCAGCTCAAGGCCAGGCTGTTTCTCTCCACCGGCTACACCACCCCCATCTCCACCCCTTCCATCGCCTTCATCTACGACCTAGAAGCAGAGGCCGGCAGCCAATTTCACTCGGAATACATCGAGAAGAAAAATGCCATCCTGGCTGCTGCCCACTACGTTTTCTTCTCCGATGAAGTGCTTGCTGGCTTCCGAACCCACTACCCCGGGATCCCTCCCGAGCAGATGTCGCTGGTCTATCCGGCCATTGAAGGCTGGGCCAAGCCGGCTGCTCCCGATGCCATGGCCGAGTTTCGCCGCAAGTTTCAGTTGACTCGCCCTTTTTTCTTGGCCGTCTTGCCCGAACAGCTGGCTGATTACCGTGGCATCCAGGCTGTCAGCCAAGCTTGGGAGATCCTGCAGGGCCAAAGGCTCTCCCGCACCGAGCTGGTCTTTGCCTTTCCCAGTCCTCTGGAGGTGGATCCCGTCAAAGCGCAACTGCCCCAAAAACAAGGCATTCGCTACCTCAGCCTGAACAATCCCGAGCTTGCCTGCGCCTATTCCTCGGCTCTGGCGCTGGTTTTCCACTCCACCTTTCGGCCCAGCAGCCCCCTTGAGGCGATGGCCTGCGGCTGTCCTGTGGTGCATTACCGGGATGAGCAGCCAAATGCCTCCGGCTCGGAGTCGGCAACTGCCTCTGGAGAGAAAAAAGATAAGGATCCCTTGCAGAACTCGACAGCCCTGCTCTGCCAAGGCTCTCTTCAAGAGCTGGTTGACGCCTTGCAGCGCATCCAGAGCTACCCGGTACGCTCTCCCCTCATTGCCAAGGGGTTGGAACAGGCCAAGGAGCTGAGCTGGTCAACCGTTGCCGACAAGCTGTGGGAGATCTTTGACCGGGTTGCCCCCCCTGGTGAGACTTCCCGCGAATCCCAGGAATCACCAGGATCAGCCGCTGGCGGCAAACTTACTGGCCGCTGACCACCAGGTTTTTCCACATCTGCCGATAGGCCCGCTCCAAAGCGCGAGCATGGCTTTGCGGATCCCGCAGGGGCGATTTCTCCATCATGCCTCGCAGGCTGTGGCGCAAATGGCGCAGCCGCTCCAGATCCGTGGCCAGGTTCACGGCAATTTCCACGTATTCTTCCGGCGTTTGGGCCACCAGCTCCGGCAGCCCCACGTTGGTGAGGATGGAGACCCCCACGCGGCAGACATGAGCGTTGCCCGCCAAGACCACCACCGGCGCGCCGCCCCAGAGGGTTTCACAGGTGGTGGTGGTGCCGTTGTAGGGGAAAGGATCTAGGCCAATGTCAATCTCGCTGTAGATCTGGAGGTGCTCTGGAATGCTGCGGCGATCTCCCACCAGGTGCACCCGCTGCCGATCCACCCCGTGCCGCTCGAAGTGCCCCCAGAAGATCTCGCAGACGCTGCTGTCGGTGTAGCGCATGTTTTTGAGCAGGATGCGGGCGTTGGGCAGCCGCTTGAGGATCTCCGCCCACACGGCCACCACGTTGGGGGTAATTTTGGTGGGGTTGTTGCAGCAGCCAAAGGTAATGTAGCCCGCCGAGAGGGCCGGCAGCTCGGAAACCGGCGGGAAAATATCCACAGGGTTGTAGCAAAGAAAGCTCTTGGGCAGCCGCATCAGCTTTTCCGTGTGGTATTTCTCCGTCATGCCCGGCGGATCGGCATAGGCGTCGGTGATGCGGTAGTCCACCAAGGTTAAGCCAGTGGTGTTGGGGTAGCCTAGATAGGTGACCTGGATGGGGGCAGGTTTGAGCGCCAGCACCCCCAGGCGGTTGTAGGCGGTGTGGCCAGCCAGATCCACCAAAATGTCGATCTTGTCCTCGTGGATGAGCTCGGCCACTTCCACGTCGGAGCGGATCTTGTAGATATCCCGCCAGCCATCGGCCTTCTCTTTCATCCGCTCGGTCACCATGTCTGAGTGCGGTGTGTTGGAATAGCAGTAGATCTGGAAGCGCTCGTGGTCGTGGTGGTTATAGACATGTTCAAAGAACATGCTTACCGAGTGCAGCTTGAAGTCACCGGAGATGTAGCCAATGCGCAGAGGCCGCTTTAGGTCGCGATCCCGGTGGTAGGGCCGCCGCAGATGGGCCACCGAGGCTTGGGTGGCATCCCCCCACTTCTTGTGCTCCCGCAGGGTCTCTTCGGGATCGAAATCGGGCGCGTAGTGCAGACCCATGAGGATGTTGCCGTGGAAGGCGATCACCCCCGGCGCCAGCTTGGCCGACTTGCGATAGGCTTTGATGGCCTCCTCGTGGCGGCATTGCTGGAGGAAGGTGCCTGCCAACCCTGCATAGGTGGAAGGATCCTCGGGGTTGATCTCCAGGGCGCGCTGGAAAGATTCCAGCGCCTCGGTTAGGCGGTTCAACTCTTTGTAAACGGATCCCAGGGCCCGGTGAACGTCCAGGAAGTCCGGCTTGAGGCGGGCCGCTTCCTGCAAAACCGGCAGGGCCTCTTCGTTGCGGTGCTGGCTTTGCAACAACAGCCCCAAGTTGCAGTAGGCTTCTCCCAACTCCGGGTCGTGCACCAGCGCCTGCCGATATTGAATCTCTTCTTTTTCCGGCTCGTTCAAATGCCGATAGGCCAGGCCCAGGTTGTTGTAGGCCAGGGCAAAATCGGGCTTGTGCTCCAGGGCCGCTTCCAGTAGGGGGATGGCTTCCTTAAACCTTAGTTGATCCAGCAGCAGGCAGCCGGCCTCAAAGTAGGCTTGGGCAAAGTCGGGCCGCACGCCCAGAGCGCGGCTGAGGTGGGCCATGCTATCGGCCATGCCGCAAGGGAACACCTTGCGCAACCCGCGATCCGACAGAAAGCTCGCCAAGCCCCGGTAGGCTTCGGCATATTCAGGCTGCAGGCCAATGGCCACATGGTAGTAGTCCAACGCCCGTTGCGGCTGCTTCAGCTTGCGATAGGCTGTGGCCAGGTTGAAGTAAACCCGCGGGCGATCCGGCTGCAGCGCCAAAGCCGCCCGATAGGCTTCAATGGCCGCCTCCGGCTGATCCTGCTCCAATAGAGCAGTGCCCAGGTTGATGTGAGCTTCCACCAAGTGCCCATCCAGCTCCAGCGCCTGGCGGAAAGCAGCAATAGCTTCCTCCCAGTTCCCTTGCTCTGCCAAGGTCAAGCCCAGGCCATTGTGCAAGGCCGCTTGCTGCGGATCCTGCTCCAGAAGCTGCCGGTAGAGCTCAACAGAACGCTCCAACTGCCCCGCCTCGCGGCAGAGCTCGGCCAGTTCTTGCGCCCGCTCTGGGGTAAACTCTAGCGCCAGCGCCTGCTCCAGATGCTCAATGGCCGTTGCCAGCCGCCCTTTTTGCCGCTCAATGTGGGCCAAATCTGTCAAAATCTGAGGATCTTGGGGCTGCAGGGCCAGGGCCCGCCGGTAATACTCCTCGGCTTGGTCATACTGGCCCAGCTGGAAGTGGCAGAGGCCCAGGTTGAAGAGGGCCTGCAGGTAATCGGGCTGCAGAGCCACCGCTTGGCTGTAGCATCCGATGGCTGCTTCCCGCTTGCCCAGCGCTTGATATACAGCGCCCAAGTTGCTGTGAAAAGCTGCCTGCTCTGGCCGCAGCTGAGTGGCTTTGGCCATGTGGGCCGCGGCTTCCTCAAGGCGGCCCGTCTGGTAGCAGAGGATGCCCAGAAAATGCAGAGCCTCCGGTTGGTCGGGCTGGAGAGCCAGCACCTGCCGGTAGGCCGCCTCCGCCTGCTGCAGATCCCCCGCCTGGTGGTGGCGGATGGCCACTTCCAAAGTAGCTATCAGCGCATCGGGTGTCACTTGGCCTGGATCTCTAGATTTCATAACCTCTAATCCTACACCCATGTAAACTACCCGACCCTGACTGCTTCGCAGTACAGGGCGGGCTTTCGGTAGCCCTGCAGTTGGCAAGCCAACCACGGACCTCTAGGCTGGTTTACGGCAGCCCCCAAAAGCGCAATCACCTTCGCACCGTTAAAATCCGCATCCCCTTCCCAACCGCAGTGCCCGCATTTGAACTGCTTACCCTTGCGATAGGATTGAGCGGAGTCGGGATGAATATGCGGGCACTTGTGGCAGATCTGCGAGGTATAGGCCGCAGGGACAACTACCACTTTGACACCCGCCCTCACAGCCTTGTATTCGATAAACCGCCGCAGCTGGTAGAACGCCCAGCTATTGCTACGCCGCCGCTCCTCACGACTGCGGGGGTGTTGATTGGTGCGTTCTCGAATGCCGCTCAAGTCCTCAATCCCAATGCAGGCAGAAAGAGATTGAGCTGCTTTAACGATGCGCTTAGCGATACTGTGGTTCACCCAAGCTTGAAAGCGTCTCTCTTTGCCAGACAGCCGTTGCAGCAGTTGACGGCATCGCCGCCTGCAACTGCGGGTGCCCTTACTGGCCTTGCGCTGAAGAGACGCTCTTAACCGACAGTAGTGATCTCGGACTTTGTTCAGCTGCTGTCCATTCCAGTTGTCTCCTTCGGAGGTATGTGCAATGTCTCGCCGTCCCAGGTCAACACCAATCACCTTGTCGGTGTTCTGTTGCTTGGGGGGCTCTGCCTCGACACAAATCTGGATGGAGTAGGAGCCGTCCTTCCGCTGGACTAGGGTGGCCGATTTGGGGTTAGAGCCAGCCAGCATTCCCCTCTGGTAGTTGCCAATGGCTAGCTCAAAGCGTTCTCTTCCATCAACCGTGGCAAGCGACACTGTCCAGTCTTTCTCGCGAAACGAGAAGATACGTGCATCGTAGGTAACGAACCTACGCTTGAACTCTTTAACTGGACGGTTGCGCTGTCTCGCCACTTTGCGAGCGCCTGCCACCCGTCTGCAGACCTGCTGGGCCAGATTACTGGACAAGCCAAACCGAGCGCGAATCTGGTAATAGCAAAGGGATTGGAGTTTGACTGCGTTGACTACTTTTTCTGGTGTGTTTTGGTTGACCCAGTTCAACGCCTGCACAAAGGCATCCATTGTCGCGTCCAATTTGGCGGCTTGCGACTGGGACACCTTGAGTTTGCAAGCTACAGTCAGGACTTGGGTCATGGTTCTATCATAACTTCCGCATTCCTCCCGACACTGACCCTACGGGTACAGTGCGGGGCTCCTGCGATTTCTAGCTGAGTTTCGCGAGAAAAAAACGGGCCTGAACTTTCAGGCCCGCCGAGGGGTTAAACAGCCTGCCGACTAGCGCGGGACAGTGAAAGTAATGTCCAGCCGTGGCCCGCGAGCCGTGGTGATGGGGGCAGTACCCGTGCCTGTAGCCGGCTCTTTGTCGAACTCGGCGCGGCAGGTGCCCGTAGCCCCCTGGCTGATCTCAAAACCAGCCGTGTCAGCTGGCGCTTCTGCCGTTGACGTGGACGTGGTTGCGATGACGTCGCTGACGGTGAAGCTAGTCGAGACGCTGGCCGTGTAGGAGAAGGTCTGGGAGAGCGGGTTGGCACCTGCTAAAGGGCCTGCTGTGAGGGTTGTTGAGGCGGCGTCAGGAAGTTCTTGGGGTGGGGGGGTGAGCGAAAAAGAAATAGTCTGTCCAAAAAACTGGCTAAATACCAGGCCAGTTTGGCTAGCGGTCGTGCTGCTGGTGGGCAAGAAGGCCGAGAAGGTGCTGCCCGCCGCACTGAAGCTCACCGTGATGGGGTCGATGGGAAAAAAGGCAATCGTGACCGTAACAGGGTTGTTCAAAGCAACGGTGTAGACATTATTATTTGCCGGTCCCTGACGAGCCCCTGTAACCCCAACCGTGACGGGACCCACCGCCTGGAAGAAAAGAGATCCACTGGCCCTGCCACTGACCGAGTTGGTGACGGTGATGGAGGAGGTGGAGGCGAAGGTGGTGACGAAGGTGGAGCCACTGGGGAACACAGGGGTAGCCTGGTTGTTCCACACCTCCTTGGCGCACTGCAGCCGCACCTGGTAGAAGCGCGGGCCTGGCGCCGACACCGCCCGCTGCACCCCAGGCCGTACATCCGCCGTGCGCGGCCCCGCCGACACATCCCCACCCAACACGTTGCCGTTGATGCTCAGGGCAACAAAGGTGGGGCTAGAAGCCGGCGCAAAGAAGTCGCTGGAAACCACGTTGTTGGGCGCACCCAAGGTCACTTCCTGGAACACCACGTTGTTGGACGGCAGGTTGTGCGGTGTCGGATCCAGGAAGAAGAAGCCCCGCCCCTGGTTGCCAAAACCAGGAATGGTGGCCGAGTCGTTGGAGGGCAACTGCACCAGCGTCAACTGGGCTGCCTGCACCACCGCATTGCCCGGAATGCTGGCCGGAATCGGGAAGGACAGCACCGCCCGATAGTCGTCGTAAACCCCCACCGGCAGGTTCTCAGCCGCACCTGCGCGGCGGATGCCAAAGCCAACAGGAATAGCGGTGGGGTTAGAGAAGACTTGCCCTGTTGGGGTGAGAGCGGCCAGTTGCGTCGGCAGCAGGCTGATCGGGCCGCCCGAAACAGCCACATTGCCAGTGGTGAAGGTGGCTACAAAATCTTCCGGCAGACTGCGCCCGGAAGCAAACAAGTCCGGCACTGCCCGCGAAATGGTAACCCGATACACCGAGTCATTGCTCAGTGGCTCGCGGAAGGTGATGGTAACTTCGGTGCGGTCGGCGTTAAAGGCGATGTCTCGCGGCGGCACCCTCCCCTCTTGCGGCGCTACGGAAGTAATTCCAAGAGCCTGCTTCAAAGGAGCCTCCCGCACCGGCTCGCTGAAACGGATGACAATCGAGGTGTTGATGGAAACGTTGGTAGAGCCGTCCGAGGGGCTAATGCTGATAACACGGCCCACCGGCGCAGGCGTGGGCGTGGGGGTAGGAGCCGGGGGAGCCGGGGGAGCTGGCGGCGGGGGCGGGGGCGGTACGGGCACCGCAGTGCCGGAGCTATCTTCGCCGCAACCGGTGAGCAGCATGGGCAGCAGCACCACCGTCGAAGCCAGAGACAGAGACCCGAGTGACTTGAGCAGCCACTTGTGCATTGTTCCGTTCATGTTTCTCCTCTTAACCAAAAAGCAGGGTTTGGCTGAACACTTCCCTTAACTTACTCGATCGGCTTACCCAGGGCAACCTATGCCCTTTGGGGAGTGGCCAATCGAGGGGAGACGCAGACACGCCGCTTGGCGGTTGGTCTGTTTCTCCGTCAATCATACAGGTAGATTTGTCGGTTTTGGCAAGGGTTTTCTCCTTTTCGCAGGCTGAAATGAGAGTGATCTGGGTCACAGACGGAGAACACGAGCTTGCTCGTGGCTCACGATCCGGTGGCTGCTGCTTCGGAGAGCCCTGGTTCAAGGGTGCTGGATTGCAGCAGGGCAGGCGAGGTGGGACATGGCCGGGATCTTTGTCTGGCAAGGCTTTCCCGGATCCAAGTGCCCAAAACCCGAAGATTTGCCTATTTCCTGGCCCAAGAGGGCTTGATCCGGGGCAGAAGGGTGGCAGGATGAGGAGTGGATGTTTTTTCTGGAGATCCAACCAGGATGGCTGTCTACAAAGTTCGGTTGATCAACGAAGAGCGGGGCCTGGACGTCACCATCGATGTGCCGGACGACGAGTACATTTTGGATGTGGCGGAGGAGCAAGGGATCGAGCTGCCCTATTCCTGCCGTGCCGGGGCCTGTTCGACCTGTGCCGGCAAGCTGGTGAGCGGCACGGTGGATCAAAGCGATCAATCCTTCCTGGATGACGATCAGATCGAGCAGGGCTATGTGCTGACCTGTGTGGCTTACCCTACCTCCGACTGCACCATCATCACCCACCAAGAAGAAGCGCTGTACTGAGCCCTCACCTCCGATCCCTCACCCCTGGCCCCTCTCCCATGGGGAGAGGGGTTTTTGTTTTGGGTGGTTCTTTCCGGCAGCCTCAAGCGCTGTGCGCCGCCGGCGGCCCTCACCCCCAGCCCCTCTCCCAGCCCAAGCGCTCCGCGCCGCTAACGCGACCACCCCCAGCCCCTCTCCCTGAGGGAGAGGGGAGTAGGATTTTTTTATCCTCTGTAGAACTTTTTGACGATGACCCCAGAACAAGAAGAGTGGTTAATCCGAGCTGTCCAGGAGCTGCAGGCTGCCCAAAAAGAGCTGCAAGCTGCCCAGCAGGAGCTGCGCCTTGTCCAGCAAAACCAGGAGGTTTTGATTCGAGAGCTGCAAGCGGGCCAGCAAAATCAACAGGTTCTGATTCAGGAAGTGCGCGAGGGGCAGGCGATGCTGGCGCAGTTTTTCCGCGAGGCGCTAGATCGCTTTGACGAGCGCACCCGCGCTATTGAACGCCGCACCGAAGCCCTGGAACGGCGCACAGAAGCCTTGGAACGGCGCACGGAAGCCCTAGAGCGCCGCACTGATGAGATGGCAGCGGAGATGAGGGATCTGCGCCGCGATTTTTTGGAACGGCGGTAGCAGCCTCAAGTGCTCCGCGCCGGCCCTCACCCCCAGCCCCTCTCCCTGAGGGAGAGGGGGGTTAGGATGGCAGCAGAGCAGCCTTTGGAGGTGGCTGTGGCTTTGACGATCGGATCCGTTTCTGCTTCTGGATCGACAACGGCTCGCCTGAGTTTGGCAGAGTACCTCAAGTATTCCGATGGCGGCGATACCCGCTATGAGTTGGTGGCGGGGGAGTTGGTGCCCATGGCCCTTCCAACCGGACGGCATGTCCAGATCCAAAAGTTTCTCAGCCAGGTTTTTGAGGCGGAGATCGCCAGACGGCAGTTGCCTTGGACAACAATCCAGGGCGGCCTGGGGATCCAGTCGCCGCGGGGCAACCGCTGGGAAACGGTGCGGATCCCGGATGTGGTGGTGCTGCCTTTGGAGCAGTGGCAGGAGATGGGATCCCGAGAGGCTTTGATTCGCTTGGAGGATCCGCCGCCGCTATTGGTGGTGGAGGTGGTGAGCGAATCCAGCCGGGCGGCGGACTACCGGGCCAAGCAAGCAGAGTATTGCGTTTTGGGGATCGGCGAGTATTGGGTTGTGGATCCCTTGGAGGAGAAGGTGAGCCTGCTGCTGCTTCATGAAGGCTGGTACGATGTGCTGGAGCTGAAGGGATCCGATCCGGTATCCTCAAAGGTCTTTCCCAAGCTGGAGTTGCAGGCGGGGGAGATCTTGGCTGCGGATTCGGGTTATTCTGGTAAAGCTACGGGGAGTTAGCTCAGTTGGTAGAGCGCTGCGATCGCACCGCAGAGGTCAGGGATTCGAGTTCCCTACTCTCCATCGCCCTCACCCCTGGCCCCTCTCCCAGCAGGAGAGGGGTGGTAGGATTTCCTTATTCTGTAGTGTTTCAGTAACCATGACGCCCGAGCAAGAACAGTGGCTGATTCAAGCCATCCAAGAGTTGCAAGCCTCCCAAAGAGAGCTGCAAGCCTCCCAAAAAGAATTGCAAGCTGCCCAGCAGGAGCTGCGTCTTGTCCAGCAAAACCAGCAGGTTTTGATCCAAGAGCTGCGGGAGGGACAGGCGATGCTGGCGCAGTTCTTTCGCGAGTCAATGGATCGGTTTGACGAGCGTACTCGGGCCATCGAACGCCGCACAGAAGCACTGGAACGGCGCACTGACGAGATGGCCCGAGAGATGCGGGAGATGCGGCAAGAGATTCGGGATCTGCGCCGCGACTTTTTGGAACGGCGGTAGCTTGGGCCCAAGCGCTCTGCGTTGCTAGTGTAACCATCCCCGGATCCTTCTCCCAGGAGGAGATTTAGGGTGGTAGGATTTCCTTGTTCTGTAGCGCCTTGGTAACCATGACACCTGAGCAAGAGCAGTGGCTGATTCGGGCCGTCCAGGAGTTGCAAGCTGCCCAGCAAAACCAGCAGGTTTTGATCCAAGAGCTGCGGGAAGGGCAGGCGATGCTGGCGCAGTTTTTCCGCGAGGCGCTGGATCGCTTTGACGAGCGCACCCGAGCCATTGAACGGCGCACCGAGGCTTTGGAACGGCGCACCGAGGCTTTGGAACGGCGCACTGACGAGATGGCCCAAGAGATGCGGGAGATGCGGCAGGAGATTCGGGATCTGCGCCGCGACTTTTTGGAACGGCGGTAACTTGGGCCCAAGCGCTCTGCATTGCCGACGCCCTCACCCCCAGCCCCTCTCTCTCAGGGAGAGGGGAAATTGGCGGGATTTTGGGTAGGAAGGGATCCCACCTAGATTAATCTAGAGGAACTTTGTCTGGCCTCACCTATTTTCGGGCTGGAGGCCCGCACCATAGCCGCAGGCTTGGTGCCGGGAGGAAAGCCCGCCTGCTAGTCAAAGCCTGGATGAGCTACAATAAGCCCATGAGCCAGACCATCTCTGTACGTTGCAAGCTGATAGTCCCACAAGAGTTGCGTCAAGAAATTGACCGCACTTTGCAGGGCTTTGCGAATGCTTGCAACCAGATTCTCGACACCGCCAAACAAAAGAACTGCTGGAACACCGCCAAGCTGCACCACTTGGTTTATAGGCCAGTGAGAGCGGCAACGGGGTTGAAAGCCAACCACGTCTGTCAGGCGCTCCGCCGTGTGATTAGCAACGCCAAAGCGGTGAAACAAGTCCACAAGTTTCGCCCCACCAGCCTGACTTTGGATGTGCGTACTTTTAAGTACCGAGAGTCCGATCAAGCCGTGGGTGTGACCCTGATAAGTGGGCGAGTATGGCTCAAGCTCAAGAT
>NZ_AXUX01000001.1:165967-178277 GCF_002760475.1 Synechococcus sp. 63AY4M2
TGCTGGAACACCGCCAAGCTGCACCACTTGGTTTATAGGCCAGTGAGAGCGGCAACGGGGTTGAAAGCCAACCACGTCTGTCAGGCGCTCCGCCGTGTGATTAGCAACGCCAAAGCGGTGAAACAAGTCCACAAGTTTCGCCCCACCAGCCTGACTTTGGATGTGCGTACTTTTAAGTACCGAGAGTCCGACCAAGCCGTGGGCGTGACCCTGATGAGCGGACGGGTTTGGCTCAAGCTCAAGATTGGCGGTTATCAAATCGCTTTGCTGCGGGGGCAAACGCCCACCAGTGCGACTCTGTCCAAGACCAGGCAAGGGGAGTACTACATCAACATTGCGGTTGAGTTGGACACTCCCCCAACTGGCAAGACTCCTAAGGTAATTGGAGTTGACTTGGGCAGGCGGGATATAGCCACCGCTAGTAACGGACGCTCTTGGGGTGGAGAACACATCCAGGCCGTCCGCGACCGGTTCAGCCGTGTACGCGCCAAGGTTCAATCCAAACGCACTCGCAGCTCTAGGAGGCTGTTGAGAAGGCTCTCTGGGAGAGAACGGCGCTACCAGACATGGCTGAACCACAACATCAGCAGAACCTTGGTCAGGGATGCCCAGGCTATTGGTGCAGCACTGGCTTTTGAGGACTTGACAGGCATCCGAGAGCGCTTGAATCAGGAACCTCGGAGTAAGACTGAACGCCGTAGAGCCAATAGCTGGGCGTTCTACCAGCTCAGGATGTTTGTGACCTACAAGGCTGCCATTGCTGGAGTGCCTGTGGTACTGGTTCCGCCCGCCTATACCAGTCAGACCTGCCACCGGTGCCTGCACATCCACCCTGAGCAGGGCAAGTCCTACCGAAGCGGCAAGTCGTTCAAGTGTGGACATTGTGGCTGGGAAGGGGATGCTGATTATAACGCTGCTCAAGTAATCTCTCTCCTTGGGGCGACTGTAAACTCGCCTGAAATTCCGAAACTTAGCTGCTTTCTGGGGCCGCTAGGGATTGGGATAAAGCCCGCATCCTGCGCATAGCGCGGGTGCCGGGTAGTTTACTGGCATTTGCCCTTCCCCACGAGTTTGCCTATGTCTGTCATCCGTGCCCTCCACAGGCAGTTGGTAACCAAAGAGCGCTCTGCCGAAGAGATCGCCCGCGAATACCTGGAGCGTCTCACCCAACTGGAGCCGCAGCTCAAGAGCTTTAT
The DNA here is from genome assembly GCF_002760475.1 of Synechococcus sp. 63AY4M2. Classification (NCBI taxonomy): domain Bacteria; kingdom Bacillati; phylum Cyanobacteriota; class Cyanophyceae; order Synechococcales; family Synechococcaceae; genus Synechococcus; species Synechococcus sp. 63AY4M2. The sequence goes on from NZ_AXUX01000001.1 coordinate 167,164, forward strand.
TACTGTGACCGAGGAACTGGCTCTGCAACAGGCCAGGGCGGTGGACGCCCGCATTCGGGCCGGGGAAGAGATTGGCCCTTTGGCCGGGATCCCGTTGGCGGTGAAAGATAACCTTTGCACCCAAGGGATCCGCACCACCTGCGCTTCCCGGATGCTGGAGGGGTTCATCCCGCCCTACGAGTCGACGGTGACGGCGCGGCTGGCGGCTGCCGGCATGGTGACGGTGGGCAAGACCAACCTGGACGAGTTTGCCATGGGCAGTTCTACGGAAAACTCGGCCTTTCAGCGCACCGCCAACCCCTGGGACCTGACGCGGGTGCCGGGGGGATCCTCAGGCGGGTCGGCGGCGGCGGTGGCGGCAGACCAGGCGGTGGTGGCCCTGGGATCGGATACGGGGGGATCGATCCGCCAGCCGGCGGCCTTCTGTGGCGTGGTCGGCCTCAAGCCCACCTATGGGCTGGTCTCCCGCAATGGGCTGGTGGCTTTTGCCTCCTCTTTGGATCAAGTGGGGCCCTTTGGGCGCACGGTGGAGGACGTGGCCCTGCTGCTGCAGGGGATTGCCGGCCATGACCCCCTGGATTCCACCAGCCTCAAGGTGGAGATCCCGGACTATAGCCAGGCCCTGATCCCCGAGATCAAAGGCTTCAAGATTGGAGTCATCCGCGACCTGCTGGGAGAAGGGTGTGGGGAAGAGACCCGCGCTGCCGTGCAAGCGGCCATCCAACACCTAGAGGAGCTGGGGGCAGAGATCCTGGAGATCGACTGTCCTAGCTTTCGCTATGGCCTGGCCACCTATTACATCATTGCCCCTTCGGAAGCTTCTTCCAATCTGGCCCGCTACGACGGCGTCAAGTACGGCCTGCGGGAACCCGCCGACTCGCTCTTGGCTATGTACGGCAAAACGCGCGCCCGCGGCTTTGGGCCGGAGGTGAAGCGGCGCATCATGATCGGCACCTATGCCCTCTCTGCCGGCTACTACGACGCCTACTACCTCAAAGCCCAGAAGGTGCGCACCCTGATCAAGCAGGATTTCCTCAGGGCCTTCGAGAAGGTGGATGTGCTGGTCAGCCCCACCACCCCCACGCCGGCCTTCAAGGCGGGGGAGCGGGAGGATCCCTTGAGTATGTACCTGTGCGACCTGATGACGATCCCGGTCAATTTGGCGGGCCTGCCGGGGCTGAGCCTGCCCTGTGGCTTTGCCAACGGTCTGCCCATTGGCCTGCAGATCATCGGCAACGTCTTGCAGGAGAGCAAGGTGCTGCGGGTGGCCTATGCCTATGAGCAGAGCACCGACTGGCACAAGCGGCGACCTCCCCTGGGACAGCCCCCCCTTGAGCAGGCCCAGGGAACCGCTCAACAGCCCAAAGCCAAGAGCAAGTCCACCAAGGGGAGCAAAAAATCCAAAAGCTGAGCCCACTAGGCCATGCCCATCTGGTTGGCTGCCGAGAAGCGCTCCATGAAGCGCAGGAAGCGCTCCCATTCTGCTTCTGTTTCCATGTCGTAGATCACTTCCAAGGCCTTGAATTCCCCGTTCAAGAACTTGGCTTTGATGTTGCGGGTGGTCAGCTCCCCTTCCTCGTCGATCATCCGCATGCCAAGGATGCTTTGCGTGTCGGACTTCAGCTCCTCAAAGCGAAAAATGGCGGATCCCCGCTTGCCGGTTTTGGATTTCAGCAACCGCACCTGCGTTGGCACTTCTGGAATACCGGGAGAAAACTCAATAGTGGCCATAATTTTTAAAAAAACTCATTCAAGTCATTATAGTTGTTCCAAACACGATGATTAAGACACTTTGTCGCTGACCCAAGCGATCCCCGCCCCTAGCGGCCCTCACCCCCAGCCCCTCTCCCAAGGGGAGAGGGGAGCTGGAGATCGATGGATAAGCTGTTTCCCAGCCATTTGCTAGGTGGGGATCGGATCCCCGGCCAGAAACTTTTTCAACTCCCAAGCGGCCATCTGCTCCAGGTGGTAACCGGCCTGGCGCTGCGCCTCGGCCACATCCGGGATCCGGTCACAGAGGGCAGCAACTCTAATGGGAAGGGGTCGGGCGGCCAAGTCGGCCCGGGCTGCCGGGGTGGCCTGGCCACAGAGAATCAGCAGGGGCTTCTGGGCCACCATGGCCTGCTCCAGCACCGCCCCCACTACCTTGCCCATGCTGCTCTGTTCGTCAAGGCGGCCCTCGCCAGTTACCACCAGATCGCAGCGGCGGAGACGCTCCGGCAGGGCCAAGTGCTGGGCCAAGAGCTGGATCCCGGACTCCAGGGTGGCGCCCAAAAAAGCCACCAATCCTGCCCCCAGCCCGCCGGCGGCGCCGGCCCCTGGGATCCCCTCCACGGCCCGGCCCAGATCCCGCTCCACCACCCTGGCCCACTGCTGCAGTGCCTGCTCCAATTGCCGCACTTGCTGGGGAGTGGCGCCCTTCTGGGGGGCAAAGACGGCAGCCGCCCCCAACGGGCCAGTGAGGGCGTTCTGCACATCGCAGAGGCCGCGGATGCGCTTGCCTTGCCAAATGCGCTGTTTAGGTGGCTCGATGCGCGCCAGGCGGGCCAGCTCCCCTCCCCCCCAGCCGATGGGATCCCCGGCCCCATCCAAGAGGCGATAGCCCAAGGCCTGCGCCATCCCCGCACCCGCATCGACGGTGGCGGATCCGCCCAGCGCTATCCAAATCTCGGCGATGGGATCCCGGCAGACGGCCCGCAACAGCTCCCCCAGGCCATAGGTGGTGGTGCGGGTGGGATCCCGCTGCTCAGGGGGCACCAAGGTCAGGCCGGCCACCTGGGCTACTTCCAGCAGCGCCCGCTCGCCTGCCACCCCGTACTCGGCCCAGACGGGATCCCCCAGCGGGCCAGTGACCCACAGCCCTCGTTTCTCTCCCCCCAGCGCCGGCAACAAGGTCTCCAGCGTGCCCTCGCCCCCATCGGCCAGGGGGAGTAGCTCCACCTTGGCCTTCGGCAAGACCTGGCGGATGCCCCGGGAGATGCTCTCCGCTGCTGCCTTGGCTGTCAGGGATCCTTTGAAGCTATCCGGGCAGATCAAAACCCGCCGAGGTGGGCGGCTGAACTCAGATCCCTGGTCTGGTGAACCCATACCCAGCATCAGCCCTAAAACGTCCTCGGCGGCAACAGAGAGGATGGATTGAACTTGGCTGCGGGCCCGCAAGGCTGAGCCCGGAGCTATTGGGCACTGCCCCCCTCCGCTGTTGGAGGTTGATCCGGTGTTGAAGGTTGGGGAGAGGGGACGGCGGCGGATGAGTTACCCAAAGACTGCTCCAGGGCCAGACGCTGCTCCATCACCCGCAGAAAGTAGCCACCCATCATCGCCCCGGAGAGCATTTTTGCCAAGCTCTCGCGGTTGGTGATGATTTGAACGCCAAATTGGTCTGGCGGCAAACTGCCCACCAAGCTGCGAATGTTGTGGCCCAAGATCTCCAGCACCTCCGGCGACGAGTTGCGGGCGATGTCTTGAAAAACGCTGGGATCCTGAGACTGCAGATATTGCCAGAGCCGGTTGTTGGGGCTGGGCGTTTGCGCGGCCTCAAAACCAGGAATGAAATTGATCGGGCTCGACATGGAGTCACCAAGCTCCCCAAACACAGCAAATCTAGCCCAACTCGGAGCTGTTGGCCCCATTCCTTAGGCCTTCGCAGCTCCGCCAATTGGGCTATGTCAAACCTAACACCCGAGCCTCGCCGCCTTCGGTACGGGATCCCACCCCTTTGAGGCGGCAAATGCCGTACCTCGGGAGGCGCCGCCTCGGAGATCAACCGTCGGCCTCGGGGATCCCCTCTGCCGGCTCCTCTTCAGCTTCCGCCGGATCCCTGATAAACGAAGCGGGCACCACCGTCACTCCTACAATGCTGTCCTCCGGATCCAAGCGCTGCACCAGCACCCCTGTCGCCTCGCGAGACTGAGTGGGGATGGCCTTGGCCAACTGGCGCATGACAATGCCTCTGGCAGTTACCAACAGGATCTCGTCCTCGGCATTGACGATGCGCAGGGCAGCCAGCTCATCCGACTCCTGGCGGAACTTAGTGGCGATCACCCCCTTGCCGCCCCGGTTTTGCCGGCGGAAGTGGTCGATGGCCGAGCGCTTGCCCCGCCCTTCTTTGGTAATCACCAGCACCCAGGGGTTGGCCAGCCTCTCCCCCTCTCGCTCAGCGGCCATCACCGACTCGGCAAAGATGATGTCCATGCTGACGATGTCGTCGCCGGGGTTGAGGGTGATGGCCCGCACGCCGCGGGTGGCTCGCCCCAGGGGGCGCAGTTGCTCGTCATCTGCCCGGAAGCGGATGCACATGCCCTGGCGGGTCGCCATAACCACATCGTCGCTGGAGCGGGCGCGGCGCACCCAGCGCAGCTCATCGTTTTCCTCCAGAGAGATGGCAATCAGGCCGTTGGAACGCACATTGGCAAAGGCGCTGAGGGCCGTTTTTTTGATGTAGCCCGCTCGGGTGAGCATCACCAAGTATTCGTCGTCGCTGAACTCGCTCACGGGCACCATCGAGGTAACCCGCTCTTCCCGAGTGATGGGCAGCAACTGGACGATGGCGCTGCCGCGGGCGGTGCGGCTCCCCTGCGGGATCTCGTAGGCGGGCAGGGTATAGACCATCCCCCGATCCGTGAAAAAGAGGATAGTGTCGTGGCTGCGACAGGCAAAAAACTGCTCGATGGCATCGTCGTCTTTGATGCGGGCGCCGGCCTTGCCGCGGGTGGCCCGCCCCTGCACCTGGAACTCTTCAAGGTCCATGCGCTTGATGTAGCCCTGCTCGGTGAGGAAGATGACCGTCTCGCGGTTCTCGATCAGATCGGCAACCTTGAGCTCACAGTCTTCCAGGCAGAGGCGGGAGCGGCGCGGGCTGGCAAAGCGGCTCTTGAGCTGCTGCAGCTCTTCGCTGATGATCTGCATCACCCGCTCCCGGCGGGCCAAAATATCCCGCAAATCGGCAATTTGCCTCACCAAGTCTTCGTGTTCGGCCTGGATTTTCTCCGCTTCTAGGGCGGTGAGGCGGCGCAGTTGCATCTGTAAAATGCCATCGGCTTGCGCTTCGCTCAGGCCCAACGTTGCCTGCAACTCAGCTCGGGCTGTGGTGGCATCGGCGGCTCCGCGGATGAGGGCGATCACCCGATCCAACTGCCCCAAAGCCAAAAGGTAGCCCTGCAACAGGTGATCCCGCTCTTCGGCTTTCTGCAGCTCGTAGCGGGTGCGCCGCTCGATCACCTCTGCCCGAAAATCCAAGAAAGCCTGCAGTGCGTCCCGCAGCGTCAGGGTGCGCGGCTCGCCGTTGAGGATGGCCAGCATGTTGACCCCGAAGTTGCTCTGCAGGGGGGTTTGCTTGTAGAGGTTGTTGAGCACCACCTGAGGCTGAGCATCCCGCTTCAGCTCGATCACCACCCGCATGCCCTCGCGGTCGCTTTCGTCGCGGATGTCGGCAATGCCCTCCAGTTTTTTCTCGTTGACCAGCTCGGCAATTTTTTCAATCATGGCTGCCTTGTTGGTTTGGTAGGGCAGCTCGGTGATGATGATGGCCTCCCGCGTCGGTCGGCCCCGCTGCTCGATGGTCTCCACCGTGGCCACCCCCCGCAAGGTGATGGAGCCGCGCCCGGTAGTATAGGCTTCGCGGATGCCTTCCTGGCCCATGATCAGCCCGCCGGTGGGGAAATCAGGGGCCGGGATCCACTGCATCAGCTCCAGGCTGGTCAGGTTGGGGTTGTGGATGAGGGCGATCAGGCCGTCCACCAGCTCTCCCAGGTTGTGGGGCGGGATGTTGGTGGCCATGCCCACGGCAATGCCAGAAGAACCGTTCAACAGCAACTGCGGGATCCGCGCCGGCAGCACCAGCGGCTCCTGCTGGGATCCGTCGTAGTTGTCGATGAAGTCGACGGTGTTGGCGTCGATATCCTGCAGCAGGGCTTCCTGGGCAAAAGCGGTGAGGCGGCACTCGGTGTAGCGCATGGCCGCCGGCGGGTCGTTGTCGATGGAGCCGAAGTTGCCGTGCCCGTCCACCAGGCGCTCCCGCATGGAGAAGTCCTGGGCCATGCGCACCAGGGCTTCGTAAACCGCCTGATCCCCGTGGGGATGGTATTTCCCGATCACATCCCCCACCACGCGGGCACACTTGCGGAAGGGGCGATCCGCCGTCAGGCCCAACTCGTGCATAGCGTAGAGAATGCGGCGGTGCACCGGCTTGAGGCCATCCCGCGCATCCGGCAAAGCCCTCCCGACGATCACGCTCATGGCGTATTCCAGGTAGGACTGCGCCATCTCCCGCTGCAGGTCGGTGGAGATGATGCGCGCCGTCGATTCGTTGTCGCTCATGGGGTTGGGTTATCCGTAAGGGATCCCAGTCGGCCTTGGCGCAGTGGGTTCGTGGAAGTTTATCGGGAAGTAAACCCTGACCGTGGCAGACTGAGTGTGATTGAGTTAAGCAAAGAATTTTTGTACTCCTAGTCTACCATTCGCCCTTTGTGAAGGCTGGCTGACTTCCAGTAGGAGAGGCTCGGTGGTTCACGGCGGCCCTCTCTACAGCCTCATGGATCGAGATTTACAGGTGGGCCAAGCGGAGCTGATCATTACCCTGACCGGCATCGACGACACCTTTTCCCAAACCATCCATGCTCGCCACTCCTACTTGGCCGATGAGATTCTCTGGAACCACCGATTTGCCGATATTCTCCACCTGGACAGCAACGGGCATCGCTATGTGGATTACTCCCACTTTCACACCACTCTGCCAGCTTGAGCCCCATGCCTCACTCTAAGTGGGATCCAGATAGGGATCCCTGAGGGAAATCATAGAAGAAAACCTATCATCTAGCATGATCTCTATAGTAACGTTCAATGATAGGCTGCCCATAGCGTGGAGGGCTTTGGGGCATGCTGAGCCAAGCGAAAGAACAACAGTCCGGCGGCAAGAGATTTCTGGATTGGCACCGACGTCTGAGCCTAGACAACTGGCGCGGGGATCTCTTCGGCGGGCTGACGACGGCGATTGTTTCCTTGCCGATGGCCTTGGCCTTTGGGGTGGCTTCGGGGGCAGGGCCGGTGGCGGGCTTGTACGGAGCAGTATGCGTGGGCTTTTTTGCGGCTCTGTTTGGGGGTACGCCCACGCTCATCTCCGAACCCACCGGGCCGATGACTGTGATGATGACGGCGGTGGTTGCTAATGTTACAGCTCGTTACCCGGAGCAGGGGCTGGGGCCGGCCTTCACCGTGGTGATGCTGGGGGGCTTATTTCAGATCCTGTTTGGATCCCTGAAACTGGGTAAATACATCACCCTCATGCCCTACAGCGTTATTTCCGGCTTTATGTCCGGGATCGGCTGGATCATGATTTTGCTGCAGATCCCGCCGCTTTTGGGCCACGCCAGCCAGGGGGGAGTGATCGGGGCGGTGCAGAACCTGCCGACCTACCTGCTCAACCTCAAGATGCCAGAGCTGGGGCTGGGGCTGCTGACGCTTGCCATCCTTTTTGGCTATCCCAAGCCTTGGCGAAGAGTGGTGCCGCCCCAGTTGGTGGCCCTGGTGCTGGGAACGCTGGTGGCCAACTTGTTCATGGCTGACTGGGATTTGCGGCGCATTGGCCCCATCCCCACCGGTTTGCCGCAGTTGCAGTGGCCGCAGTTGCCCTTTGCTTCTCTAGCTAACCTGGTGCTGGATGGAGTGGTGCTGGGGATGCTGGGCTGCATCGATACCCTCTTGACGGCAGTCATTGCCGATAACCTCACCCGCACCCGCCACGACTCCGACCAAGAGCTGATCGGGCAGGGGATCGCTAACTTGGTGTCCGGCTTCATGGGAGGGCTGCCGGGAGCCGGCGCCACCATGGGCACAGTGGTGAACATCCAGTCGGGCGGACGTACCCCTCTAGCCGGCATTACCCGAGCGTTAATCCTGCTGATGGTGGTGCTGTTTGCCGCTCCCCTCACGCAAGGGATCCCAATGGCGGTGCTGGCAGGGATCGCCTTTAAGGTGGGGGTGGATATCCTCGACTGGAGCTTCCTCAAGCGGGCCCACCGCCTTTCCCTCAAAGGGGCAGCCATCATGTACGGGGTGATGTTCATGACGGTGTTTGTGGATCTCATCGCTGCCGTGGGGGTAGGGGTATTTGTGGCCAATTTGCTCACCATTCAGCGTCTGAGCGAGCTGCAAGCGGAAGAGGTGAAAGCCATTACCGATGCGGACGATGCCGTAGATCTCACCCCGCGGGAAAAGGAATTGCTGCGCCAGGGCCGCGGTCAGGTGTTGCTATTTTACCTGAGCGGGCCCATGATCTTCGGGGTTTCCCAGGCCATTTCCCGCCAACACCAGGCGGTGGCCTCCTGCCAGGCTTTGGTCTTGGATTTGTCCGATGTGCCGATGCTAGGCGTTTCGGCGACGCTGTCCTTGGAAAATGCCATCCGCGAAGCTCTAGATCAACGCAAACAGGTGTGGATCGTCGGGGCCAAGGGTCGGATCCGGCAGCGCTTGGAAAGCCTGCATCTGCCCTTGCCGGCAGAGCGATTTGTGGAGAGCCGGGAGGCCGCTTTGGCCGAGGCCGTCGCCCAGTTGGGCTTGCCGCTCGAGGCCAGTCCCCTGGTTTGAGTAACCCCAATTGGCCTGAGCCACAAAGCTGCGGGATCCGTTTGCCAGATCTAGGTTAAGTCTGAGTCTATGCAATGGAAGGGTCGGGTCGCCTACTTGGCAACCATGCATCGCAAAGAGCAGGTCATCGGCCCTCTCTTGGCCGAACATTTGGGGATCCAAGTTCAAGTAGTAGCTTTCGACACCGACCAACTGGGCACCTTCTCGCGGGAGCGGCCTCGGCCAGGGGATCCCATCCACACCCTACGCCTGAAAATTGAGAGAGCCCGCCAAGCTCATCCCGCCTCTTTGGTTTTGGCCAGCGAGGGATCCTTTGGCCCCCACCCCCAGATCCCTTGGATCCCTTGGAATCAGGAGTGGGTCATGCTCAGGGTTTTTGAACCCGGCGCGGATCCCTTGGAGCTGGTCGGCTATGCAGAGAGCACCCAAACCAATTTCAGCCATCGCTGGGTGCAGAGCTGGGCAGAAGCGCTGGACTTTGCCCAAAGGGCGGGTTTTCCCCAGCACGCCCTGATCGCCCTCGACCGGCCAGAAAAGCCCCAGGTTATCCACAAAGGAATCCAAGACGAAGCAACCCTGAAGCAGGTGGTGGGGGAGCTGCTGGCTCGGCAGGGTGGCCTGCATCTGGAAACCGACATGCGGGCCCTGTACAACCCAACCCGGCTCCAGGTTATCGCAGCCGCCACCCAAAACCTAATCGCCAAAGCCCAAAGCCTGTGCCCGGCCTGCGGCACTCCTGGCTACTGGCAGATCCGCTCGGTCTCTGGACTGCCCTGCGGCCAATGTGGCGCCCCCACCCCCGTGGCCAAGGCTTGGGTATATGGCTGTGCTCGCTGTTCCCACACCCACACCGAGCCTGTGGCAGAGCCCTGGGCAGATCCCGCTCAGTGCGCCTTTTGTAACCCCTAACTTGTCTTGAGAAGGATCCCGGCGCCAGCTCCAACTCGATGTATTTCGGTGCAAGGGCAAGGCTTGGGAGACTTGCTATAAAAAAGGGATCCGCAGTGGCGGATCCCTAAGTTGTTTTTAACCTAGGCAGGACAGCAAGGGGTTAGAAGGTAAACACTGCCCGCAGAGCGCCCACACCAATGGTTGGGTCGTTGTCCCCAGGTAGAGCACCATTGGGGTTGCTCACAAAGTAGGCTGCCGGGGTAAGGGTGAGGTACTCGTTCACCGGGAAGCTGTAGTAAACATCCACAATGAACGGGCGGGTATCCCAAACTCCTTCATTTTTGGTGGTCACAATTGGCTGGCCAAAAACCACACCCCCTTGAGCACCCTCAATGAACAGATCTGGGAAGGCAAAGCCAAACAGCCAGCCGTTGAAGTCTTCGTCGCCCGGATCGATGGTGCCCGCCGGTACCACGTTGGGCAGGTTATAGTCAACGTTGCCCGCCGTAAACCAGCCAGACGCAATAATCCGCGGGGTAATCTCCCAGTTGGCAGCCACAGAAAAGGCGTTCACCCGTGCAGAGGTGGACACATTGGTTACTCTCAGAGGGCCACGGAAAAGAGCTGTACCGTTGGCCAAGAACTCAGGGCCATCGTTTGCCGTCTGCAGATAGGTACTGGCAAACTGGAGGTAAATCTCTAGATTTTCATTCGGCAGGAAGCCCAGCTCTACCGCGTGGGCACTGTCGCTACCGGTTATACCGCTGTCGCCGAAGCCGTTGCCCAAGGCTTGAGCGTTCCTGGTGCTGTAGCTGTAGGCCAAGCGCAGTTGATCGGAGAGGCGGTAGCGGAAGCCAAACAGAGCTCCACCTGGCACATCCGCCGTGGAGTTGGGAGCGTCGGCGAAGTCGGAGAGAGCTTCGAAGGGTGTGCTGTAGTTGAATACATCGGACACATCTGAGCCAACGATACCCGTGTAGATGGTAGCTGCTCGGTTGAAAGCTGGGAATTGGTAGATCAGCTTGGCCAGGGTGAAAGTGCCGCCGCCACGGCCGCCAAACTCAAGGCCGGGATCCCCATCAAAGAACTCAGTCACAGCATCGCGAGCTTGGAGACGAATGCGCAGGCGATCGCGACCCACAAAAGAAGCATCGAAGTTCAAGCGTACCCGATAGGGAAGAGTCATGTTGGCTTGGTTTTGCTCTGCTACTACCTTCCCATCAACAACTCTGTCTTCCGTGAGAGCGCTGCCTACAACAGCGGCGATGACTTGGGCATTCAACTTGGTAACCGGGTTGAAGACCTTCCCTTTCAAATCAGTAACATCGGCCTCCAGGGCATCCACCCGCCCGCGTAGGGCTGCCAGCTCAGCAGCAAATTCCTCTTGCAAGCGCTGCAGAGTGGCCAAGTCTTCCTTGGAGACTTTGTCGGCCAAACCGGCTGCAATCAACTCATTGATGCGATCCAAGCAGGCGTTCATACCGGCGGCAAACTCAAAGCGAGTCATGGCCCGGTTGCCGCGGAAGGTGCGGTCAGGGTAGCCGGCAATACAACCGTAGCGCTCCACCAAGGATTGCAGGGCTTGGAAGGCCCAGTCGGTGGGCTGCACATCCGAAAGCTCAGAGATGGAGGTGACCGGCCCG
>NZ_AXUX01000001.1:183762-231205 GCF_002760475.1 Synechococcus sp. 63AY4M2
AGGTGACCGGCCCGGTAGCTTGGGCATAAGCCACTCCAGGGGTCAGAATCGCTGCTGCACCCAGAGTGCCGGCCAGCAGCGTTTTCCAGTAGTTCGCGTGTTTCACGGGCATGTTTCTCTCCTTGTTCTTTTCCTCACACCTTTTTGGCTGTAGGGATGTCTTCTAGAGGTAACCAATTGCCTAACTCAAGAACAAGTCTGGCAACTGCGGACTTCGGTGAAGACATGATGTGGAGATTATGATACAGCCGAAGTCCACATCCTCTTGCTGTCCGGCCTGCCCTACAGTTAATGCGGTGTCCCCACATCTGTGGCCAAGACATGGGTATCTGTTCCCGCCATTCTCACACCTACACCGAGCCTGTAGCAAAGACCTGGGCAGATCTCACGCAGTGCGCTTTTTGTAGCCCATGGCCTCGTCTTAAGCTCAACCTCAAGCTCTTCAATGTCAGCATCCTTATCCCCACAGAGGAGTTGATTATTCTTATTCAATGAAGGGATCCAACCCAGTGGATCCCTACTTAGCAACTTGGATGTCAGCGCAGGGATTTTAAGAACTAGAAAGTAAACACAGCTCGCAAAGCCCCCACGCCGATGGTTGGGTCGTTGTCTCCGGGTCTGCCGCCATTGGGGTTGCTCACAAAGTAGGCAGCAGGCGTTAGAGTAATGTACTCGTTGACCGGGAAGCTGTAGTAGACGTCCACAACGAAGGGGCGAGTATCCCACACTCCGTCGTTGTCTGTGGTCACGATTGGCTGCCCAAATACAATCCCGCCTTTGGCACCCTCCACAAAGAGGTCAGGGAAAACAAAGCCAAAGAGGAAACCATTAAAGTCTTCCTCTCCCGGATCCACAGTACCAGCCGGTACCACATTGGGCAGGTTGTAATCCACATTGCCAGCCGTAAACCAGCCAGACAAGGTAATGCGAGGGCTGATTTCCCAGTTGGCTGCGACTGTAAAGGCGTTTACCCGCGCAGAGACATTGACCTGCGTTCTTCTTACCGGCCCGCGGAAGAGACTTTTACCCGTGGCCAGGAAGGTGGGGCCGTCGTTCGCCTGCTGCAGGTAGGTGGAAGCAAATTGGAGGTAGAACTCCAGACCCTTTGTCGGCAAGAAGCCCAGCTCGACGGTGTGAGCGCTATCATCACCTGTTAAGCCACTATCGCCAAAGCCTCTCCCCAGAGCTTGACCTCTTCTGGTGCTGTAGGCGTAGGCTAAACGAAACTGGTCGCTCAAACGGTAGCGAAAACCAAATAGGGTTCCGCTGGGCACATCTGCCGTAGAGTTGGGAGCATCGGCAAAGTCCGACAGAGCATCAAAGGGCGTGCTGTACTGCAGAACGCTCGACACTCCCGTACCCGTAATGCCCGTGTAGATAGTAGCAGCGCGGTCGAAAGCAGGAAATTGATAAACCAGCTGGGCAAGGGTGAAGGTACCACCTGCACCCCCCTGGAAGCCAACGCCTGGGTCACCCTCAAAGAAGGTAGTAACCGCATCGCGAGCTTGTAGGCGGATACGCAAGCGATCCCGGCCAACAAAGGAGGCATCGAAGTTCAGGCGTACCCGATAGGGAAGAGTCATGTTTGCCTGATTTTGCTCGGCTACCACTCTTCCTTGTACGACCCGGTCTTCTGTAAGAGCGCTACCAAGAATTGCGGTAATGACCTGAGCGTTAAGCTTGGTAACTGGGTTGAAGATCTTCCCTTTCAGATCGTTAATCTCAGCCTCTGCCGCATCCACCCGCCCGCGCAGGGCTGCCAGCTCAGCAGCAAATTCCTCTTGCAAGCGCTGCAGAGTGGCCAAGTCTTCCTTGGAGACTTTGTCGGCCAAACCGGCTGCAATCAACTCATTGATGCGATCCAAGCAGGCGTTCATACCGGCGGCAAACTCAAAGCGAGTCATAGCCCGGTTGCCGCGGAAGGTGCGGTCAGGGTAGCCGGCAATACAGCCGTAACGCTCGACCAGCGATTGCAGTGCTTGGAAAGCCCAGTCAGTGGGCTGCACATCAGAAAGTTCAGAGATGGAGGTGACGGGCCCAGTAGCTTGGGCATAGGCCACTCCAGGGGTCAAGACTGCTGCTGCACCCAGGGTGCCGGCCAGCAACGTTTTCCAGTAGTTCGCGTGTTTCGCGGGCATGTTTCTCTCCTTGTTCTGTGTCCTCACACCTGTCTCGGCTGTGGCGATGTCTTCTAGAGGTAGTCAACTGTCTAACTCAAGCACGAGTCTGACAACTGCGGACCCTCGAAAAACATGGTACAGCCCTGTTTCACATCGTCTACCACTTTACACACTTTTTCTTTTTGAATGAGACTCAACGTGAGGCTCAACGGCGGCAGACGCTCCAGGCCCCATACCCATTACTTTACCTCAGGGATCCGACCCTGACTAGCGGGTGCACGCCAAAGCCGAGACAGAGCTCCTAAGTCGCGGGCTGAAGCGGGGATGGGCGGTACCGGACTCGAACCAGTGACATCCTGCTTGTAAGGCAGGCGCTCTACCGCTGAGCTAACCGCCCTGGGGGATCCCAGTCCACCGAGTTTAGCATTCCCAAAGAACTATTTCCCCATGCCCAGGCTTTGCGCCTTCTGGTACACCTTCCCCTCGGTCAGGAGGGAGGGGGCGATGCAGATCTCCACCTGCTGCATTTCTCGGAGATTGGCAGCCCCCAGGGTGGCCATGCTAGTGCGCAGAGCACCCCAGAGGTTGTGGGTGCCGTCGTCCAGGCGGGCGGGGCCGCACAAGATCTCTTCCAGGGTGCCGGTGGATCCCACGCGGATGCGGGTGCCGCGGGGCAAGATGGGGCTGGGGGTGGCCATGCCCCAATGAAAGCCGCGACCGGGGGCCTCATAGGCGCGGGCCAAGGGGGATCCGATCATCACTGCATCGGCTCCACAAGCGATGGCCTTGCAAATGTCGCCACCGGTCACCAATCCCCCATCGGCAATCACAGGGACATAGGTGCCGGTTTCCGCCAAAAACTGCTCCCGTGCAGCGGCACAGTCGGCAATCGCTGTAGCCTGTGGTACCCCCACCCCCAACACGCCGCGGGAAGTACAGGCAGCGCCAGGGCCGATCCCCACCAAGACACCGGCAGCTCCGGCCTGCATCAGCTCCAGAGCGACATCGTAGGTAACGCAGTTGCCCACCACAACAGGAATGGGCATCGACCGGCAAAATTGGGCCAGATCCAGCAGTTCCATGCCTTCGGGAACCTTGTGGTGAACGGAAACCACCGTGGCCTGAACGAAAAACAGATCCCCCCCGGCTTCAGCCACCAGGGGGCCATATTCAGCTGCGTGGGCGGGCACACAGCTAGCGGCCGCGATGGCGCCGGCCGCTTTGATTTGGCGGATGCGCTCTTGGATCAGCTCCGGCTTGACCGGCTCGCTGTAGAGGCGCTGCATCAGGGGAACGAACTCGTCTTTGCCGACCGCGGCAATCTGATCCAGCACCTCGTCGGGATCGGCGTAGCGGGTTTGGATCCCGTCCAGGTTGAGCACGCCCATTGCCCCCAGCTTGGAGAGCAAGATGGCCATCTTGACGTCCACCACGCCGTCCATGGCGCTGGCGATGATGGGGATTTGCCGTTGGATCCCTCCCAGGGTGAAGTGGGTGTCCACCAAGCTGGGATCCAGGGTTCGCCTGCCCGGCACCAGCGCGATCTCATCCAGCCCGTAAGCGCGTCTTGCCTGCCGATTGCGCCCCAGTTGTGGGTTCATTTCCCTCCCCTCTGACAGGATCCCTTCTTCCTATCATGCCGCCAACGTGTGATTTGAGACTAGCAAGAGCCGGGTTTTCCCTCCGGTTTAGCTTCGCTTGTCTCTGCCTCAACGGAAGTCTGGCCGGTCTGGCAGAAGCCATACCCTCGCCCGAGTTAAAGCCCTTGTGGAGTTTCCGGCGAGGAAACAGGGCTCTTCCCTTGCAATGAGGGGGGCAGGGGAGTGAAAATGTGGCCTTCTTGCAGGTTGCCGAAGCTGTGGCAGCGCTCGGATCCCCAGCGGAAGCCGTAGAGGGCGATGTAGGCGCACATTAAGGCATCGACTTGGTCTTCGTAGTTTTTGAGTTGGCGGCCCCTAAGGGATCCCACCTCCACTTGGAGCAGGGGCTCGTGGCCTTGCAGAGACGGATCGGCGCTGGCCAAGGCGCGCAGATGTTGCTGGTACAGCCGCCACGCCTGTTCTCGTTGCAGCCAGGTGCGGCGGGGACGCGCTTTGTAGGGGAGGCTGCGGCTGAGGCCAAACAGGCTCACCATGGCGCTGTGGGGGAAGACTTCGGTGATCTGCCGGGCCAGGGATCCCTGCTCGATGCTGGCCTGCTCGCGAAAGCCATAACGGGAGAGAGCTTGCACCAGGGCCTCCCCTCGCACCTGGCCGTTTTTGGCCAAGAGGCGGCGGTTGGCCGGGTGGGCGCCAGCGGCATAGGCGCGAAACACCCGGTTCAGCTCGGCTTCCGCCCGCCGCTGGCCGCTGGGGTTGGGGACGCGCAGGGGGGCATCCACCGCCACCAGGCAGGGATCCCCTCCCGCTTGGGCTTGGATGTAGTCCACAATCTCCTGGTCGGTTTGCAAGAGGCGGTTGTCCCGCAGGTGGCCCGTCAGGTTCGGGGCTTGGGGATCCCCGCTCTCAACCTCCAGCGTTGCCACGCCAGAGGGGTTGCGGGCCGACCAGGCCAGGTCTAGGCCAATGCAGATTAACCGTGCCACGCCGCCTTCTCCTTCCGTTAGTAGGATGGCTCGCCCTCACCCCCCGGACGCCTGGGAGAGGGAAATGCCCAAGAATAAAGGGATCCCAGCCGGGATCCCGGAAGATGGCTGCTCTGACAAGGCAGCAGACTTTCCGCTAGCTGGCGAAGCCTCTGCCTCTTCCTGCCCGAAGATTAGTAGTCGTAGTCATCCACGCCGCCGCCACCGCCAGCGGGCTTGTTGCTCTTGGGCTCCGGCTTGTCTACCACGATGGCCTCGGTGGTGAGCACCATGCTGGCAATCGAGGCAGCGTTTTGCAGGGCAGAGCGAGTGACTTTGGCCGGGTCAACGATGCCCGCCTCAAACATATCCACATAGGCGTCGTTCTGGGCGTCGTAACCCACCGTGAAGGGTTTCTCTTTCACCCGCTCCAGCACGATCGAGCCGTTCTGGCCGGCATTCTCGGCAATGCGGCGCAGCGGAGCGCCCAGCGCGCGGGCAACCAGCATGGCCCCTACCAGCTCATCGCCGGACAAGTTGGCCTGCGCCCACTCCGTTACCGCCGGCATCAGGTGCGCCAGGGTAGTGCCGCCGCCGGGGACGATCCCCTCTTCCACCGCCGCCTTGGTGGCGTTGATGGCATCTTCCAGGCGCAGCTTGCGATCCTTCATCTCAGTTTCGGTGGCCGCGCCCACTTTGATCACCGCCACACCGCCGGAGAGCTTGGCCAGGCGCTCTTGCAGTTTTTCTTTGTCGTAGGTGGAGTCGGTTTCTTCAATTTGGCGACGGATTTGCTCACAGCGGGCTTTGACAGCCGCTTCGTTGCCTTCGGCCACGATGGTGGTGTGGTCTTTGGTTACCGTGACGCGACGGGCCGAGCCGAAGGAGTCGAGACGGGCGTTCTCCAGCTTCAGGCCGCGCTCTTCGCTGATGACCTCACCGCCAGTGAGGATGGCGATGTCTTCCAGCATGGCCTTACGGCGATCCCCAAAGCCAGGCGCTTTCACCGCCACCACGCTCAGCACGCCCCGCAGCTTGTTCACCACCAGAGTGGCCAGGGCTTCTTTCTCGATGTCTTCGGCGATGATCAGCAGCGGACGACCGGCGCGGGCCACTTGCTCCAGCACCGGCACCAGGTCTTGTACCAGGGTGATTTTCTTATCGGTAATCAGGATGTAGGGGTTTTCCAGAACCGCCTCCATCCGCTCCGTGTCGGTGACGAAGTAGGGGGAGATGTAGCCTTTGTCAAAGCGCATCCCCTCCGTCACTTCCAGCTCAGTGGTCATGGACTTGCCTTCTTCCAGGGAGATCACCCCTTCGCGGCCCACTTTGTCCATGGCCTCGGCGATCATGCGGCCCACTTCCTCATCGTTGCCGGCGGAAATGGCCGCCACCTGGGCAATGGCTTTGGAGTCTTCCACCGGGCGGGCATGTTCGGCGATCTTGTCCACCAGGAACTTCACGGCTTTGTCGATGCCGCGCTTGAGGGCAATCGGGTTGGCGCCGGCGGCCACGTTTTTCAGCCCTTCTTTAACCATGGCGTGGGCCAGGACGGTGGCGGTGGTGGTGCCGTCCCCAGCCGTGTCATTGGTCTTGGAAGCCGCCTGACGGATCAAGGAGACGCCAGTGTTTTCAATGTGGTCTTCCAGCTCGATCTCTTTGGCGATGGTTACCCCATCGTTAACAATTTGGGGTGCGCCAAACTTCTTCTCCAGCACGACGTTGCGCCCTTTGGGACCCAGGGTAACGGCTACGGCTTCTGCCAAAATATCCATGCCGTGCTCTAGGGCGCGGCGGGCTTCTTCACTGAAGATGATTGATTTGGCCATAGTCAACCTCTCCGATGCAAATGCAGGTAAGGGTGAAACAGAGTCTTAAGGATTCAATCGTTCGTTGAACTGCTGCTGAATCACTGACTATTACTGAACAATGGCGAGAATGTCCCGCTCGGCCAACAGCACATATTCATCGCTGCCCAGCTTGACTTCGGTTCCGGCATACTTGGAGTAGAGCACTTTGTCGCCGGCTTTCAGTTCCATCGGGATCAGCTTGCCCTCGTCGTTGCGCTTGCCAGGGCCAACAGCAACCACTTCCCCCACCTGGGGCTTTTCCTTGGCAGTGTCCGGCAAGAAGATCCCACCTGCGGTTTTCTCGTCCTGCTGAGCGATTTTGACCAGCACGCGGTCGCCCAGCGGCTTCAGGGTAGAGACGTTAAGAGCTACTGCAGCCATGACGAATGTCCTCCGTGATCCTAAAGCACGAAGCTGAAGTTTTCATTTCCATTAGTTCCACTTCCCCGAAGGGAAGCGACTTAGCACTCTCGACTTACGAGTGCTAGTTTATCAGCCAACTTTCTGGCCTGACAATAGCCTCTGTCGGTGGGATCCCGCTTTTGGCGGGTACGGTCGGGGTGCGGATCCCCCTACTTCTGGGCCTGTTGTGGGATCATGGCCTGAGGTAGGTTGGGCAAGCAGGTGCGGATCCCGTTGTTTCAAGTGGATGCGTTTACGGCAGTGCCTTTTAAGGGCAATCCGGCAGCGGTGTGTTTGCTGCCTCAGGAGCTGCCGGCAGCTTTGATGCGAGCAATTGCGGCGGAGAACAATCTGTCGGAAACGGCTTTTTTGCTGCCCCAGGGATCCGAAGGCGAGGTTCCCCACTATGGGCTGCGCTGGTTTACTCCCACCACGGAGGTAGAACTCTGTGGCCATGCCACGTTGGGCAGCGCCTATGTGCTCTTGACCGAGATTCACCCGGAAGCTCAGGGGGTGGCCTTTTCCACCCGCAGTGGCCGGCTGCAGGTGCGGCGGCAGGGGGAGCGGCTGGCGATGGATTTTCCCGCCCAGTTCCCGCAACCCTGGCCGGAAGGCCAAGAGCAGGTGGCTGCGGCATTGGGGATCCCTCCTCTGGAGTTGTACCGCGGCAGCATGGGGGTAGCGGTGCTGACTTCGGCCCAGCAGGTGCAGCAGCTGCAGCCGGATTGGGAGCGGGTTCAGGCACTGCCTGTTTCTGGGTTGATCGTCACTGCCTCGGGAGGGGATCTAGAAGACCAGCCAGATTTTGTCTGTCGTGTTTTTGCCCCCCAGTTGGGGATCCCGGAGGATCCGGTGACCGGGTCTGCCCAGTGCCTGTTGACACCCTATTGGTCGCAGCGCCTGGGCCGGACTGAGCTCAAAGCCCGCCAGCTCTCGGCGCGGGGAGGCGAGCTGTGGTGTCGCGATCTCGGCACTCGGGTGGAGATTGCCGGGCAGGCGGTGCTGGTGATAGCGGGAGAGCTGAGGATTCCCTAAAAAAACACCCCGGCTGGCTCCGAGGTGCTGGGAAGACTCTCGCGAAGAATAAGTGCGCAAGCTAGCCCAAAAGTTCTGCCGCCTGGATGAGCTCCACTTGCTTTTTCTTGAGCACTAGCAGAAGCTGGGTGATGGCCACCGCTGCCAGGAAGGCCACCAACCACTTCACCCGTTCCGGGTTCTGCAGCACCAGATCCCGCTCCACTTGGCCAAAGCCGCCCACGTTGGGGTTGTTGGTAACCGGATCCCCTTCTTGGACGCTGTCGCCAATGTTAACCACCAACTCCGGCCCCGGCGGCACCACCAAGTGCTTCAGTCCGCCTTCAGTCTCGAAGCTGAGCACCCGCGTGCCCGGCAACTCGTATTCGGGCGGCACCAGGGCGGCCAGCTCAGGCGGCAGATCGCTGAGGTCAGATTCGATGGTGGCGATGCTTGTCAGACGACCCGTGGCAGGAGCGCGGAAGACGTTGTTGTTGCTGAGGCTGCCATCGGGGTTGATCTGGCCACGACCGCGGTTGGCGCCAATGTAAACCCGATATTTCATGAAGGCCACGGAGGGATCCTCCTTCGGGTCAGGGGCGACCACCGGGAAGACGATTTCCTGGTGCTGCTCGCCGGGCAGGGGACCCACCAGGAGAATGTTGGGCTTCTCGTCGCTGTAGGGAGTGATGTAGGTCTCAGCGGTTTCCTGGCGCTGCTCCTCCGTCATCTCCTCCTCGGTGGCCAGGCGGAAGCCTTCTGGCAACACCACCACAGCGCCAACGTTCAAGCCGCCCTTGCTGCCATCCGCCAACACCTGTTGCTTGCTCAAGTCATAGGGGATCCCGACCTTGATGGTGAACACCTGGCCCGGGGTAACTGCCTGCGGCACTTCGGCACGGGCAGGCATGGCGTTCAGGTGGCAGTTGGCACAGACGATTTTCCCGGTGGCCTCGCGCGGGTTGTCGTAGGCCATCTGGGCGTAGTACGGATAGGCTGCTGCCGGAGGGGATCCCGTCCCCAGCAACAGCAGCAGCGCACACAAGGCCAAGTAAATTCGCTTCATAAGTTAGCTCAGAATCTCAATCAAAATTCTCGCAAGCCCTTTGGGGCAATCTCCTCAAAGCTCACAACTCATGCTCTAGCCAGGACTAGCGCAGCAACCTCTCTGGCCTTTTCCCCCACTTCTGACCCGGCTGTGGCCCCTTACAGGGGTCTCTCTGGAGCCTATCGTAACGCCTCAGGCCTCGCGGAAATCGGGGCCTTGCCAGGGGCTGAAGCGAACGTTGTCGCCGTCCACCGTGGCGCTCACCAGCTCCAGGGAGCGGGGAGCCGGCCCCCGGATGACCTTGCCGTTGGCCGCGTACTGGGATCCGTGGCAGGGGCACTTGAACAGGTTTTCCCCCGCGTTCCAGGGCACCACACAGCCGAGGTGGGTGCAAACCGCGTTGAGGCCGTAGTTGGCCACCGCCCCGTTGTCGATCACAATGTAGGTGGGATCCCCCTTCAAGCCTTGGGCCAGCACGCGATCCGTGGCGGCGTGAGTGGCCAACAGCTCACTGACGCTGATGGGCTTGCCGAGAGCATCTTGAGCTATCACACCTTCTCCTGCCCCACCGGAAGAGGGCGGAATAAAATACTTCACCACCGGGTAGAGGGTGCCCACCACCACCACCCCCACCGAGCTGCTGAGGAGGGCATTCAGAAAAACCCGCCGGCTCATGGGGGGTGCCTCGAAGTTGCTAACCGCTTCCGTCATAATGGCCAGTACAAACCTGAGAAGTTTTAATGTTCGTTGACAAATGACATCATCCTAACCGAGCTCCTTGGCTAATATCATTAAGAAATGCAAAGCTAAAGGAAGTGCAAGGGAAGAGGCGGCGGTTTTTCTGCTGCGGCCCAGCTCAGTCCCAACCCAATCCGAGCCAGACCATGACGGGATCCGACTTTCAAGCTTTGCTGCGGGAGAAGTGGGGCTATTCCTACGACGTGCAACTGCGCCGCATGGGGGGCAGGGTGGTTCTGTTGGTGATGTGGCGCTACCTGGAGCAGCCCTCTTTCCCCTTGAGCGAGGCCGAGTATCTGGCTCGCCTGGAGTCTGTCATGGCCCATTTGCAGGCGTGGGGCGTGTGGGAAGCGGTGCAGCGAGAAATTGAGGCTACCCGTCAGAAACCCCGCATAGGCAAGGCGGTGGCCATTCCTTTGAATTTGCAAGGGGTGGGAGAGCGCGCCTCCGAGTGGCTGCTGTAGTCTTCCTCGCCCCCGGCTCTTCCCTGAAGGGGAGTTTGCAATTGCAGCAACCGACAGGTTCGTCCCTATGACGAAAACTCCAGACCTCAGCCGGCCTGCGGCTATCCAACTTCCACCAGGCCGGCCTGCAAGGCATGCAGGAACTGGCGGGCGGTGCGACCGGAAAAGCCGTTCTGCTGTTGCGCCCAGAGGAGGGCTTGGCGGCGCAAGGTATCTAAAGGGTGCGGGAGGCCCAGCCGTTGCGCCAGGTGTTCTACCGTGGCCAGGTAGTCAGCTTGGCTAAAAGGGGTGAAGGTAAGGGTAAGGCCGAAGCGATCCCGCAGCGACAGCTTTTCCTGCACCGTATCCCAGGCGTGGACCTCTTGATCTTGGGGACTGGGACGATCGCCAAAAAACTCGCGGATAAGGTGGCGGCGGTTGCTGGTGGCGTAGAGACGGACGTTGGGCGGTGGTGGAACAAGATCTCCTTCCAGGAGCACCTTGAGCTGCTTAAACTCAGTTTCGTCGGCCTCAAAGGAGAGATCGTCCACAAACAGGACAAAGGGCAGCCCCCACCCTCCCAGATCTGCCAAGATCTGAGGCAATTGACCCAAATCTCCCCGTCTCAGCTCCAAAAGGCGCAGCCCCTGGGAACCGTAGCGGCGCAGCAACGCCTTCACCAGCGAAGACTTGCCGGTGCCCCGCGCCCCATAGAGCAGCACATGCAACGCCGGATCCCCCCGCAGCAGGGCTTCGGTGTTGGCAGCCAACTGCCGTTTCTGCCGTTCATAGCCGTAGATCTCTTCCCAGTCGGGCAAGTCGGGAGTGGGGATCCCCTCTAGCCCTGCCGGCCCCCAGCGAAAGGCCCAATAGCGGCCACAGAGCCCCACCCCCGCTCGGCGGTAGTGGGCGATCAGCGCCTCCAGGCTCAGGCCCCAGTCGGCAAAAGAGCGCGGATCCCAGCCAGGGCTCTCCCCTTCCCCATCCGGCCAAGGGATCCCCAGGCCCAGCGCCCGCATCTGCTCGGCAATGGTCTCCTGGCTATCGGCCAGGATCTGCAGGCAGCGGAGATCGTGGCGGGCCGCTTGCACAAGGGGGGCTGGGATCCCTTGGGGTCGAAGCGCCGCCCGCGAGAAAGGGTTATCGGCCCAGCGGATCTCTCGGATTAGCCACTCCCGCCAGCTCAAGCCCTCCTGGGCCAAAAGCTCAAACCAGCGTCCGTAGGCTCTCCAGCAGGGCAAGGGATCCCCGCTCATCAACTCCTGGGTGAGCTCCTGCCAGGTCAGGGCCAAGGGGTGGGCGCAGATTTCCCGAAACACCAGCAGCTTAGCCGCCGCTTCCGCCGCTTCTTCGAGGGGGGTCATCGCTTCAAGTCGCTCTAACTTGGCGTTGTCAAAGGGGCTGGGGGTGAGGGCCGGTCCAGAGCGCTTAGCGGGCATTGTCCCGCCGGCCCAGCTCGTAGAGGCCACCGCCAACGCAGGCAATCAGACCCCAGGAGACGGCCCAGCTGTTGCCCAAAGAGAGTTCGGTGAGGGCCACCACCACCGCTGCTGCCAGCAAGAAAGGAAGGACGCTGAGCAAAGAGGCCAGAGCTCCGCTGGGATCCCAGGCCAACTGTTTTTCCCAACCCTCCTGCAGGCGGCGGTGCAGCGGCGACAAGCCCCACATCAGCCCCAGACTCCACAGGGCTGTGGCCGCCCACAACGAAGGGCGGATCGCCTCCAGTCCCCCCAGTTCAACCCCCATAGCATCCATCGGCCAGCTCCCAACCTTGCCTTTCTAGGCTAGCGAGATTGGGCCCACTCAGTGGCGGTGATGGTGGTGCCGGGAAATTGGATGGGATTGCCCAGGCTCTGGATCTGGGCCTGGAGAGCCGGCAACAGCCGCAAGTCCAGCAGCGGCTCGCGCAGGATCTCCGCCGGGATCAGATCCCGCTCCAGGGCAAAGTGGGCCGTGTGGCCGGCGGCTGTGCCGATGGCCCATTCCACCGGGTGCACCCGATAGGAGGCGCTGGCAATGCGGCTGGTGGCAATGTTCTTGTTGCCGGCCAAGAGGTTGTCGATGCGCTGGGGGATCAAAGCCCGCAGTGGGATCTGGTAGGGGTAGCTGGGGGCCTGTGCATCCTGGTTGTGGCTGGGGGGCAGGGAAAAATCCGGCAATAGACAATCGTGAAAGTCGATGGGGTACTGGCCCACCCCCACCGAGTCGTAGAAAATAAAGGGCCGCCCGCGATTGAGCTCCGATTCTCGCGTGGTGATATCCGACTCGTAGATGGTAAATCCCTGCGGGTAGGCAGGGCTGGGCCGACCGATGATGCGCCGCGACTCGCGAATGTAGGGGTACTTGGAAAGGCCGCTGGCAGTTCCCATGGGGCTATCGGGCCCCCGCAGGTAGGCATAGCGCAGGTAGAAGTCTTTTTGAAAGTCGGGATCCGCCTGCTGCAACAGAAAATCCGTCCGCCCCGCCACCAGCCAGTAGAAAAAGCCCTTGGCATGCTGCTCGGCCCGCCGCAGCGCCTCCACCCGCAAGCCCCCCATCCAGCCGCCGGGATCCAGTTGGCCTGAGGCTTGCAGTTGCTCGTGGGTGAGAATCAGGTTCATCTCCGGCCCGGTGATGCGCCAGTCGTTGCCCCAGGTCCAGTTTTGCATGGATTGATCCCCCACCCGGATGGCCTCTTCCCCAAAGCCAAACACCTGGCCGCGGATGCGGCGGTAGGTAAAGACCATCCCAAAGTTAAAGCGTGGATGTTCAAAGCTGTAGTAGGGGCCGTGCAGCGGGTCGTTGTAGAACTTGGGCTTGATGGGCACCTGCGGCACAGCAGAGCGCTCCATAACAAAGGTGTAGGTAAACCCCTGGGTGCAGTAGGGATCCCTGTAGGGCTTGGAGCTGGGCTCCCAGCGGCTTTCCCCATCCGTGCCGAGGCGGTAGGGCACCCGCGCCAGCGGCAGCAGCTCGCCGGTTTCGGTAGCATCGATAACCACCCAGGGCAGGGTTTTGCCTTGGCGTTCTGGCGGCGGCTCAAAGCGCAGGATCTCTTTGTCCCAATCCTCGGTGGGCTCTAGGCGGTAAAAATCCAGAAAGTAGCTGGAGAGATCCCCCCGATTCTCCGGCTGGACGCCGGCGTGTTTGGGGATGTTGCGGATGGCCTGCACGCTGCGGATTTGGTAATCCTCGATCTGCAAGTCCTTGACCACCGTCTCGGTAAACAGCCGCAACTGCCCCGACTGCAGATAGGGATCCACCATCTCCCGCAGGACCTGGTGGCCCACCTGGGGCGAGAAGCAGAGCACACTCACCCAGCACTTGCCGGGATTGGGATCACCGCCGTACTTTTCCCGCACCCGGCGGCGAAACTCTCTATAGCCCTGGGGAAAGATCTCGTTTTCCCGCTGCAAGGGCCGCTCATCCAAAGCCGAGACCCCCTGGGCGCTCACCTGGCCGCCAATCCAGTCGGTGATCTCGGTCATGCACACCTGTCGGCCCAGTTGCAGAGCCTCGTAGGCCGCTGCCACCCCCCCCAGCCCGCCCCCGGCGATGAAGATCTCACAGGGGATGCGGGTTTCCGACAAGGGCTGGGCCAGAGCCGCCCCGGCGCCCAGGATCCCGGCCCCCACAAGGCCGCCGCCCCATCCCTTGAGGTTGAACAGAAGTTTCATCCCACCTCCGCCCCGTAACTGGGCCTGTCGGACTTTCCGGCAACTTTTATCATGGGGGAAAGCGCTGCGAGTGCTCATGCCGAATTCCACCTTCGTCATCACCACGCCGATCTACTACGTCAACGCTGCCCCCCACATCGGCAGCGCCTACACCACCCTGGCGGCGGATGCCATCGCCCGTTACCATCGCCTGCGGGGCAAGGATGTGCTGATGGTAACGGGAACCGACGAGCACGGCCAGAAGATCCAGCGCACCGCCGAAGAGCGCGGCCTTCCCCCGCAGCAGCACTGCGACGAGATCGCGGCCCAGTTTGCCCAGCTTTGGCAGTTGCTGGACATCCGCTACGACCGCTTTATCCGCACCACCGACCCTCGCCACAAAGCCATTGTGCGGGAGTTTTTCCAGCGAGTGTGGGATCGGGGGGATATTTTCGTTGGCCGGCAGCAGGGCTGGTACTGTGTTGCCTGCGAGGAGTTCAAGGACGAGTCAGAGCTCTTAGAAGGCGGATTTTGCCCGCTTCACCCCAACAAAAAAGTGGAGTGGAAAGACGAAGAAAACTACTTTTTTCGCCTCTCTCGCTACCAGGAAAAACTGGAAGCCCTCTATGCGGAGCACCCGGAGTTCATTCAACCAGAAAGCCGCCGCAATGAGGTGATCAACTTTGTCAAGCAGGGCCTGCGGGACTTCTCCATCTCTCGCCCCAGCGTCTCCTGGGGGATCCCCTTCCCGGCGGATCCCAGCCAAACCCTTTACGTCTGGTTTGATGCCCTCATCAACTACCTCAGCGCCGCCGTGGATCCCGAGGACGAGCCGACGCTGGAAAACGCCTTGCGCCGCTACTGGCCTGCCGACGTGCACCTGGTGGGCAAAGATATCGTCCGCTTCCACGCCATCTACTGGCCGGCCATGCTCATGTCGGCAGGGCTGCCGCTGCCCAGACAGATCTTTGGCCACGGCTTTCTCACCAAAGATGGCCTCAAGATGGGCAAAAGCCTGGGCAACACGCTGGATCCCTTTGAGCTGGTGCAGCGCTACGGTGCCGATGCCGTGCGCTACTATTTCTTGACTGAAATTGAGCTGGGCAAGGATGGAGACTTTAGTGAGGGCCGCTTCATCGAGGTTCTCAACGCTGACCTAGCCAACGACCTGGGGAACCTGCTCAACCGCACCCTCAATATGCTCAAAAAATACCAGCCCGACTACCGCATCCCCGCCGTCGAGATCCCTGCGGATCACCCCCTCAAAACCCTGGCCGAGCGCCTGGCCCCGACAGTGGCCGACGCCTACGAGCGGCTGGATCCCAGCTCTGCCGCCCGCAAAGCTCTCAGCTTGGCCCAGGCCAGCAACAAATACCTCGACGAGCAGGCCCCCTGGACGTTGCACAAACAAGGGCAAAGCGAGCAGGTGGCCCAGATCCTCTACGCCGTTTTGGAAAGCGTGCGCTGGGTGGCCGTGGCCCTTTCGCCCATCATTCCCAACCTCAGCCTCAAGATCCTGCAGCAGATGGGGTTTCCTTTGCAGGATGTCGCACAACTGCGCTGGGATCCCGATGCCCGTTGGGGCCGGCTTCCGCCTGGGCAAGAGCCCCAACCTCCTGTGCCCGTCTTCCAGAGAATACTCAAGTAGCTCCTAAGAATTGGCGGCATCGGGTTGGGAAGGCTGGGATCCCTCTGGTGTTGCCTTGCCGGCGGAAAGACCCATATCTCCCAAGGAAATGCTTGGCACAGCAGCAGAGAAAGAACGGCCAGCCTGGCCCGAGCGCAGCTGAGAGTTACCCATGGCGGTGGGGGGAGTCTCGCTGGACAGCGCCTGCCAGGCCGCCCGTACCCCTGCCCAAAAGCTGCGGACATTGACCTGAGCGCCGCGGGCTTGCTTGCGGGCCCCTTCCAGGGAGCGGTTCACCTGCTTCACCACCTGTCCGGCCCCCTTGACCCCTTCGTCGAGGCTGTCGGCGATCTCGCTCACTTCCAAGCTGGTCAGACGCAGAGCCTCCAGCGTGGGCGGTAACTCCCGCAGCAGCGTGTCGAAAAAGCGTTCCACGCTCTGGGCGGCTCGACCCAATTGAATGACGGCGGGCAACAGGGTCAGGATCACCGCCAAAATGGCCACTGCCACCAGACCTACCGAGAGGCCCAACCAAAATACCGGCTCGGTCATCGCGCCGCCTCCTCCCGACCTTGGGCTTCTGAGTCGGCTTCCTCCCGGGCGAGGGGACGCAGGTTTTGGGCTTGCATCAGCTCTTGCCGTTTCTGCAACATGGCTTCCCTGCCCACCGCCACTGCCTGCTGCAGCCGCAGCAGGGCCTCATCCAGACTTTTTTGGGCGGAGTCGAGCAGCTTTTCCGATTGGTATTGCAGGCTGGTGGTCACGTCTTCTGCCACTTCCGGCAGGGCCTCTGCCGATTTTTTCAGCAGTCGCCGCGTCTCCCGTCCGCTGCGGGGAGCCAAAAGCAGACCGATGACCGTGCCCACCGCCGTTCCCAACAGCAGCCCGCCGACAAACGCGCCAGTCCGGTTTTCCGCCATGCCTTGCCAGGGTTGAGGGGGGATACAGGTGGCCCCCAAACCAGACTATCAAATGATGCTGTGCTTTGCCGTGGAGGCGTCGAATTGGCTGAAATCTCAGGGGTAGGGGGGATTGGCTGCTGCGGCTGCTCTCCGGGATCCTTGGGGCTAAAGTAGAGGTAGTGCTGTGGGATCTGGCAACTGATGCTCTCTCTGGAGCCCAAGGGCCTGGCAGACGGCCCGATCAACTTGGCGGAGTACATCGACCATACCCTGCTGCTGCCGATGGTGACCCCAGAGGAGATTGACCAGGGGTGTGAAATTGCTCTGCGCTATGGCTTCCCCACCTTTTGTGTGCCTCCGTGCTACGTGCCGCGGGTGGTTGAGCGGCTGCACGGGTCGCCAGTACGGGTGAGCACAGTGGTGGGGTTTCCCCTGGGCACCAACACGGCGGAGGTCAAGCTCTACGAAGCTCAACTGGCGGTGGAGCAGGGGTGCCGGGAGCTGGATGTCCGCCTCAACTTGGCCTGGCTCAAGGCGGGGGAGCTGGATCGCCTCCATGCCGAGATTGCCCAACTGGTGGAAGAAACGGGGGTTTGCGTCAAGGCCATTTTGGAAACTGCCCAGCTCACTGACGAGGAAAAAAAGCTGGCCGCCGAGATCTGCATGGACGCGGGAGTTGCCTTCTTGATGACCTCCACCGGCTGGATGGGAGGGGCGACACCGGCCGATGTGCAACTGCTGTGGCAGCTTAGCCGCGGCAGGGTGGGAGTCAAAGCTTCCGGCGGCATCCGCACCGTGGCGCAGGCGGAGGCGATGATCGCCGCGGGGGCGAGCCGCATCGGCACCTCCTGGGGGCTGGAGCTGATGCGAGAGCTGGAGGCTAGAGGAGCCGGCGGCCCATGAGCGGGGTCACCTACCGGGTGACGGGTATTAACCTCAAAGCGATGCCGCTGGGGGAGGCGGATCGGATCATTACTATTTTGACCCGCGAGCAGGGCTTGATTCGGGCGGTGGCCAAGGGATCCCGTAAGCAGCTTTCCAAGTGGGGAGGGCGGATGGAGCCCTTTGTTGTCAACGATCTGCTGGTGGCGCGGGGGCGTTGGTCGGCCCAAACGGATCCCTCGCAGTGTCTCCAGCGCATCGCCCAGGCAGAAACCCTGCAGAGTTTTCCCCGTCTTGGCCGCAGCCTGGCCCATCTGACGGCGGCGCAGTACTTGGCAGAGGTGGCCCTGCTTTTGGCCCTGCCCAACCAGCCCCAGGAAGAGCTGTTTGTGCTGCTGGTGGAGCATCTGGAGCGCATCGAGCAGGCCCCTGCGACAGAGGCCGTTTTGCCGCTCCTTGTCCATGGGCTCTACCACCTTTTAGTGGTGGGGGGGGTTGCCCCCTCAGTACAAGCCTGCTACTCCTGTGGGGAGGAGTTAGCAGGTGAGGCTTTCTTCTCTCCCCACGCGGGTGGCCTGGTCTGCGATCCTTGTCGGCTGGCGCAGCGGCTCAGCCCAGTTGCCTGGGTCTCCAGTTCTGTCCTGCAGGCCTTAGGATCCCTGCCCAACCCGACCTTGCCCTCGCTGGCCGAGCGTGCGCTGCCTCTGGCGAGTTGGCTGGCGGCAGAACGTCTGTTGCGGCGGGTTTTGGAGCTGCATGCCGACCGCGCAATCCGTTCCGCTGGCCTGCTGGCCAGTTGCTACTCTGTCCCTGTTGCCGAAACCCTCCCTCCTACCCCCAGTGGCCAGGGATCCCCAGTGGCGGCAGCAGCTTTTTCTGAGGAGGATTCCGAAACGCTTGGCAGCAACCTGAAGAAGTTGTGAAGGTATGTATCAAGTCGAGCAAAATAGCTGCACAATAAAGGGTTAAGGCGGGTTAGCAGCCGCTTCTGGATGATAAATTGGGTGGTAGAAAGTAACCTCTTAGTAACTTCTTACGAAGGCCTCTCAGGTTTGGCGGCGGTCGACCGGGGTAGCGTTTGGGGAGGAGTGCCACACCTGTGCTACCGAGCAGGGGCAAGTGAAGTTGAAGTTGGCGCTTTTAACAAGATTGAATCGACTGCCGGGCGAGCCTTCGGTGTTTGTTTTCTGAAGCTCCATCCTTGGGTTGCGGTTTCCGTTGCCGACAAACAAGGGTTTGGCAGCGTTGCAGCTCCCGGGGTGAGTCCACCCCTCCAGGAGGAGCCCCTGAGGAGGCTGCATCTGACCACCTCGAGTTCGCGCTCACCTCAATTTTTTCCAATCCTTTTCATTTAGAAGTTTAGGAGTTGCAGCACCGTGGAAGCCCAGCGCAAAGAACGGATTCTCGTGGTCGATGATGAGGCCAGCATCCGCCGCATTTTGGAGACCCGCCTCTCGATGATCGGGTACGACGTGGTTACTGCTGCCGACGGAGAGGAGGCGCTGGAGGTTTTTCGCAAGCAGGATCCTGACCTGGTGGTGCTGGATGTGATGATGCCGAAGCTGGATGGCTACGGGGTCTGCCAGGAGTTGCGCAAAGAATCCGACATCCCGATCATCATGCTCACGGCGTTGGGGGACGTGGCCGACCGCATTACTGGCTTGGAACTGGGGGCAGACGACTACGTGGTTAAGCCGTTTTCGCCCAAAGAACTGGAGGCCCGCATTCGTTCGGTGCTGAGGCGGGTGGCGCGGTCGTCCCATGAAGGGATCCCCAGCTCAGGGGTAATTCAGGTGGGGGATCTTCGCATCGATACCAACAAGCGGCAGGTTTACAAGCGGGACGAGCGCATCCGCCTGACGGGGATGGAGTTTAGTTTGCTGGAGCTGCTGGTCAGCCGGTCGGGGGAGCCGTTTTCCCGCGCCGAGATTTTGCAAGAGGTGTGGGGCTACACGCCGGAGCGCCACGTGGATACGCGGGTGGTGGATGTCCACATCTCGCGGCTGCGGGCCAAGTTGGAGGATGACCCGAGCA
The DNA here is from genome assembly GCF_002760475.1 of Synechococcus sp. 63AY4M2. Taxonomy (NCBI): domain Bacteria; kingdom Bacillati; phylum Cyanobacteriota; class Cyanophyceae; order Synechococcales; family Synechococcaceae; genus Synechococcus; species Synechococcus sp. 63AY4M2. The sequence continues at coordinate 203,021 of NZ_AXUX01000001.1, forward strand.
ACCCTGAGCTTATCCTGACAGCCCGCGGTACCGGCTATCTGTTTCAGCGCATCGTTCCAAAAGGCGAGGAGTAGGACGGGATCCCCCTTAGTAGCTCTTCCAGGGCTGCCCGCACCTGTTGCAGCACACCAACCCAGTTGCCGCGGGCTTCTTGGCGGAATAGGCGCATCACCCTGGGGTACCAGGGGCTGTCTTGCCGCTGCAGTAGCCAGCGCCAATCAGCGGCAAAGGGCAGCAGCACCCACACCGGCTTGCCCAGCGCCCCAGCCAGGTGGGCAACGGCAGTATCGACGCTAATTACCAGATCCAACTGGGCAACTGCCCTAGCAGTATCAACAAAATTCCGGAAACGGGATCCCAGCTCCACCACCTGGTGCTGCTTGAGAAGGGGTTCTACCTGGCTTAGATCTTCACCCACCTGCAGGCTAACCCACTGCACCTGGGGCAGATTAAGGTACTCGAGGAAGAGGTTAAGAGAACAGCTTTTTAACCTCTGCACCCGGCTGAGGGCGAGGTCGTCGCGGCGGCCACTGGCCCACACCAGCCCCACCTTTATCCCCCTCTGGGGAAGCTCTGGCCAATCTTCCGGCCAGGCGGAGCTCCCATCGGGACAAACCAGATAGGGGATGCGGTCGGGAATTGTCTCCAGCGTGGTGCCCAGGCGATGGGGCAGGCTAAGCAAGGGCAGGTGCCAGTCGAAGGGGGGCAGGGGATCCGTATCGGAAATGACCTGGACTTGAGGAAAGGAGGCTCGCAGCAACTCGACTAGGGAGTGAGGGCAGCGGAAATAGAGGGAGGCCTGCGGATGGGCGGCGGCCAAAAGGGGCAGGTAGCGCGCGAACTGAATTGTGTCTCCCAGCCCTTGTTCGGCGTAGACAAGCAGCGTCTGCCGGCCCAAGGGGGATCCCGTCCACAGGGGCAAAGGGAAGCAGGGGTAGGCCGCTCCCTGGCGCTGCAGCCGCCACTCGTACTCCTGCCACCCCTCCTCGTAGCGGCCCAGGGTGAGCAGGGCCGTGCCCAGGTTGTAGTGGATCTCCGGCCAGTCGGGGGCCAACTGCAGGCCGCGCCGATAGGCCTCGATAGCGGCCTCGAGTCGGTTTTGCTCTTGCAGGACGGTGCCCAGGTTGTTGTGGGGCTGCGCCTCCCCTGGCAGCAGCGGGATGGCCCGTAGCAGACAGTCGGCGGCCTCCTCCAGGCGATCTTGCAGGTGTAGGCAGTGGCCGAGGTTGACGAGGATCCGCCCCTCCTGCGGCGCCAGGACAAGAGCGCGGCGAAACCAGGCTTCGGCTTCTGCAAGCTGGTTGTCGAATAGGAGGGCATTGCCCAGAGCTGCCAGCGCATAAGCCTGAGGAGGTTGGGCCGCTGCCGCCTGTCGCAGCACTGCAATCGCCTGCTCCCGTTTCCCCAAAGCCAGCCAACAACTGCCCAACCGGAAGAGCAGTTGCCCGTCGTTAGGGGCAAAGGCCAGCCCCTGCTTGTAGGCGCGCGCCGCCTCCTCCGGGTTGCCCAGCAGCATCCAGGCATCGCCCAGCTCCTGCCAGGCCGGCACCCAATCTCTCCGTAGGTGCAGCGCCAGTTGCAAAGGGGTCAAAGCTTGGCGGGGATCCCCCATCTGCAGATAGAGGGATCCCAGCAACGCCTGGGCGGCGAACAGGTGGGGATGGGCCCGGGTAAGCTGCCGGCAGAGGTGCAGTGCTGTCTCCAGATCCCCTGCTTGTCGGTGGCGCTCGGCCAGCGCCAGGGTCGCCTCTGGGGAAGGGAAGGGGGATAGACCGGAGCCTCTTCCTAGGCCTTTTGGCCCAGCCGTCTGCCGGTCGCCCTTTCCTCGCCCAAAGCCCTGTGGCACGGTTTTTCCCTTGGTGGATCCCTTTTTTGCCCTTCCCGCCGGTATTCAGCAACAGCGGGACATCTCCCTACTCAGGTTAACAGTTCAGGTGAATAGGACGTTCTTGACAGAGCGTTCCTACCCCCCCGCTCCTGAATCGGGCCATCCTCGGCGCTTGCCTTGCGAGGGCTCAGTTGCGGCGAAACAGGCTGTCTAAGTAAATACGGGCAGCGCGCCGATCCGTGTCTCCGCTCTGGAGCAGGAATAACGAGAGCGCTGCCGTTACGACCCGATCTTGATCCCAATCGGGGTGACGAGAGAGGTAGTTTTTGAGGGTGTCGTGTAGCTCCTCGGGAATTTCGCTCAAAATGCTGACGGTGGGAGAATCCATAGCCCAACCACCTACTCGGGGTTAACAGGGAAACCAAGAAAACCTAAGGAGCCGGCCAAAACCGGGCCTGCCCAGAAGGGAAAAAACAAGCCAACCCAGCTCTCTAACTTGGGTACGCCGGGGGCCGCATCGGTCCCGCCAAAAGCAAGACAGTGTGTAGAAGTTTGCCCCTAGCCCGTCCGGCAGCGGCCAGAGGATACCAAACTGCCCCTTGGCCTTGTCTCAGGCAGGAGAAGGGATAGAGTTTTTGGGCAAAGGGTTCTTTGCCTCTGAGGAGAGCTGCCAGGAAAATCTCCCCCTCACCTCAGGTGCGGCTATTCTGCCCTCTGCCCCATGGGGGGTGTCAATCCTGGGCAGCGGCTCCAAGTTTGTTCAAGCCCGCCGCCGGCTTTGATGCCATCGGCAAAAACGGCGCGATCCCGTTGCGTTTCTCAAGGTGTATCCGTCTGAACTTTCCAGTTTGGACTTTTCCACAAAAACCCTCGCTGCCGTTTCCTGAGGTCACAGGCCTGTGGAAAACAGGCCTCCTCTCTGTGGAAAGTCTGGGGAAAACCTGTGGATTTCTGAGAAATCTAAATTTGTCCAAAAATTTTTCTCGCGAGCCCCCTCAGGGCCACTCGACCCGGTAGCGCAAAAACAGCTCCTTAGAGCCACGGTGGCACTCCAGCAGCTCCAGTTGGGGCGGGGATCCCTGCAGCTGCCAGCCCTCGATGCTGGCGGGCGCATCGGCATACCCACTCAGCAGCACCGGCGCCAGGGTCACCCACAGCTCATCCAAGGCCCCTGCCTGCAAAAACGCCCCCAAAAGCCGGCCCCCGCCCAGCAACCCCACCCGTTCGATGCCCAAACTGCGCAGGCGCGCCAGCCGTGCCGGCAGATCCCAATCGGCAGCCACCCAGATCTCTTCAAAGCCGGTTCGGTTCTGCCAAAGCCGGGATCCCTGGGGAGTTGTCCACAGCCAGCGGGTGAGGGGCTGGCGAAAAAACGGCAAATCCTCAGGAATCTCCCCGCTGCCGGAGCAGATGATCGTCAGGGGCTGAGGGGAGAGGCCCTGCTGGAGTCGGCGTTGGATGAGCTCGGGATCCCGGATGCGCAGGCTGGTGCCGTAGGCCCGCAGCGTGGCCGCCCCCATGATCAAAGCCTGTTGCCGGGCAGCTTGGGTTTCCAGGTGCTGGTGGTCTTCGGCGCTGGCGAAGTGGGGCCTTTGCCCGCGGTGGGTGGCGATCCTGCCGTCCAGACTCTGGGCCAGGATGGCAACCACGTGAGGACGAGCTGTTTTCAAAGGCAACTCTCGAACAATTGGCCAGAATGGAGTTAGAAGTTGTCGCCCCGGCTGCCGCTTCGGTTCTGGGGTCGCCTCAGCCGGATAAGTATGCTCGGGACATTCCAATCTTCCACCATCCGCATCGAGGTCGAGGCCAGTTCCTCGACCTTGCAGCGCTGCTTGACCGAGGTGGGGCTGTTGCAGCAGTGGCTCTGGCCGCAGCAGTTGCAGGGATCCCTGCCCGCTAGGCTGGAGCTGGGCAGCACCTTTGCCGTCCAGTGGGGCCCCGTCTCGATCACGCACCAGGTGGAAACCCTGCTGCCGAAACGGCTACGCCTACTAATGTGGGGCGGAGCCGATGGCTACTGCGACTGGATGTGGGGCAACGGCTGGGTACAGCTCCGGGTTGAGGCCGTCTCCCTCCTGCCCCTTGGACTGGGGCAGTTGCTGCTCCTGAGGCAGTTGCAACAGTTTGCCCGACGCCAAGAACAACAGCCCTCCTGAGCAGGAATTAACCAAAGCGGGCGCTGCAATAAAATCCGTGGATCCGCGGTTTATCGAGCTAACTTGTAGGTTTAAATCTCCCTTCCTCAAGGGTTTTCTGCTACGAGAGATGTACTAGATTTACTAGTCACAGCGAAGGAGCCCGATGAACCCTCCCCTAGCTGCAGCCGACCAGGAAAAGTTTGAGATCCGTTTGGGGGAAGCCCTCAACAAAGCGGGGTTGCTCACCCCCGCCCAGTTGGCTCAGGCCATGTGGGAAAAGGCGGATAACCCCTTGATGTTGGGGGAGCTGTGCATGCAGCACGGCTGGGTTGCCCCGCAAGATCTCTATCCCTTTATCCCGGTCGAGTTGGTGCGCATCGGCGAGATCCTGGTGCTGCATGGGTATCTGGAACTGGAGCACGTGTATCAAGCTTTGCTTCAGCAAAAGCACCACCCCGAGCGCAAGTTGGGGCAGATCCTGGTGCAGCAGGGCTGGGTGCAGCCCCACTGGTTGGAGTGGGCCCTCGACAAGCAGCAGCAGCTCCGGCGACGGCGAGGAGCTGCCAACAGTTGGGAAGTGATGCTGGAGCAGTGGTCCACCATTCCGGATCAGCCCCCCCTCTACGCTTCGCCGCTGCAGGTGGCGCAGCAAGTTCACAAAGCTACCGCGCAATACCAAGCCCGACTGGAGCACTACCAAGAGCAGGTTGCCGCCCTAGAAGCGCAACTGGAGCGGGAGCGACAGCAGCTCGTTGAGTCTCAATCCCGCCAGCAGCAGCAGCAACAGCGCATTGCCGAGTTGGAAGCCCAACTGGCGGCTCAAATCCAGCAGGGATCCGAGCAACACAGGGCTGCCCAGCAGCGCATTCAGGAGTTGGAGGAGCAGCTCCGAGCGCAGCAAGATCGGGGATCCGCGCAAGTCCAGGCACTGGCCGAGCAGTTGCAAGCTGCCCAGGCCGAGCTGGAGACCCTGCGGCGCCACTGCCACGAGCTGACGGAATGGCAATCTCAGGCCAAGCTCAAGCTGCAAGAGTTGGGATCCCGGCTGCAGCAGCATCAGCAAGCTGAGGCTCAACTGCGCCAGGCTCTTGAGCACAAGGAAGCCGAATTGGCCGCTCTCAGCCAATCGCTGCAGGAGCAGCAGCACCAGCTTCAAGTGGCCCAATCGACGAAGGCCCGCCTCATTGCCGACCTGGCCCACGCCCGCCAAGAAGCCAGCCAGACCATCCACCGGCTGCGGGGGGAACTTCAGGAAGCCCAGACCCAACTCCAGGTAACTCAAGAACGCCTGCAGGAAGTCCAAGCCCAACTGCAAGCCACCCAAAGCCATCTGCAGTCCACCGAAGCCCAGCTCCAACAGGCCCGAGAGCAGGTGCGCCAGCTCCAGGCCCAAGTGCAGGCCAACCGGACGCCGTCGCCTGCCCCGGCTACCCAAACTGCGAGCGTGGCCGAATCGACCGCAGATGCCGAGCTGCCGCCTCAGGAGTATTTGGGAGAAGAAGATCTGGAAGCGCTGCAGCGGGCCAACCCTTGGGTGCGGCGGATCTTGACCCAGTTGCGCGCAGCCGGTCTCCTCGACAACGCCGGCATCGAAACCGTCCTCCACGCCTGGGAAACAGAGGGCGGCACTTTCACAGACGTGCTGACCCACCACAGCGGCCTCAAGCCGGAGACAGTCAAGTTTTTCAGCGAAGACGGCTACTCTGTCTACCTGGCAGGCGGACGGCACGTGGCCGACTACCTTAAGGCTTCGGGGCTGGTCAGCGCCGCGCAAATCCAGCAGATCCAAGAGCACCTACCCCCTGGGGGATCCCTCTGCCAGGCGCTTGTCGAAGCCGGGATCCTGTCGCAAGCCACCGCCCTCTATTTTGAGCGCCACTTCGGTGGCAAAAAGCCCCGTCGCTCCCTGCGGCAAGAGCTGATGTTGTGAGAGCGGATCGGGGATCCGCACCTCTTTCCCATCTCTTGCACCGGCAAGGGATCCAAAGGCAAATACGGGCTGCCGGCAGACCCCATGCGTCCACTGGAGACTAGGAACTAGAATGGACTCAGAATCAACAGCGACCGATTTTTGGCTGTTGAGAAAGTTGAATGTGACCTAGGTATCCAGATGTTGTCCTGAGTTCTGCTGCTATGACCACGGAAGCTCCCACTCGACCTGCTCAGCAGTCGTCTCCGTCGAGAACCCGGGTTCGCCAGCCCTACCCCCACTTCAAGGTGATCGTCTTGGATGACGATTTCAACACCTTTCAGCATGTTACCGAATGCTTGCTCAAGTACATCCCCGGCATGACCCTGCCCCTGGCACGGCAACTGACCGTGCAGGTGGATGCCGAAGGGCAGGCGGTGGTTTGGGTCGGCCCGCAAGAGCAAGCAGAGCTCTACCATCAACAGTTGCTGCGGGAGGGCCTGACGATGGCCCCCCTGGAGCCGGCCTGAAGCACGAGCTGCTCGTAGCTGCGCTCAACGGCGGCCAGTAGCTCTGCCTGGCCCCAGCCGGCATAGAGGCTGCTGACAATGGCCAGCCCACCCGCCCCCACCCCTTCCTTGACATAGCCCCGCTCGTAGGCCCGGAGGGGGGCATAGCGGCTTTGGGCAAAGCTGAGTTGGGTGGCCAAAAGGGGAACCTCGCCCAGCAGCTCCGCCAAACCCACCGTATTGCCCGAGGGATCCTCGGCCACCCAGCGGGTGGTACCTATGGCTACATTCTCCGGGGGCCAGGGGATCCCTTGCTCTTCCCCCCAGCGCCGCATCAGGGCCAGCACCGCCAGCATTTGGGTGCCGCCCGCCAGCAGCACCGGCCCCCGCTGGGCTGCCGCCATCGCCAGCCCGGCTACAAAAGGCTGCATCGGATCCCCCACAGCGGCCACCACCTCTGGGGCGGTAGCCCTGGCGGGAAGTCTGGCCAATCCCTGCCGGGCCAAGGCCAGCTTTTGGGCGTGGTTACAGACCGGGTGGCTGCTGTTGACCATGCCCTCTGCTTGCCAGCCCAGCCCCAACAACACTGCCAGCGCCGTGGTGGTGCCTCCCGCCACACATTCTCCGATGACGCAGTAGCTCGACTCCAGCCGGGATCCCCGCTCATACCCCTCCTGCCACAGGGATCCCACCTGCTCCAAAGACAGAGCCTGCCCTGTGCTCAAGCAGCGGGCTATTCCCCTGGCGCTGACCGTTTCTGCCCCCGGCAGAGGCTCCGGCAAACCACAGTCGAACACGCGACAGGGGATCCCCAACTCCCTCAGGACGGCGCGGCTGATCACCACCGGTGAAGGATAGCCATCGGGAGAGGTGGGCAGGCGGTGAGAATAGTCCCCCAGCAACACCTCTCCATCGGCAAGGGCCGTGTAGCGCCGCAAGGAGGGCGTGGCGCCGGCAGCCGAGATGCCGGGAATAAGGGCCGTTTCCGTAAACCCCAGGCAGGCCAAAAACAGCGGTCGGGATCCCTGCACCCGTTGGCACCACTGCTGGGCCAAAGACGGCTGCGTATAAGCCTTCACACCAGGAAAGGGGAACATAAGCGGGGCAGACAGGTCAAAACTCCATTCTCCACCCAAGCGAAGGACGGGATCCCGTACTGGCCGGAAAACGGCAGGGACTGCGACCCCCCAACCCGATCGGATAGGATGGGTATACCCAATGCAGTTTATTTAGGGCAGACGAAAGGCCATGAGCTTCTTCGACTCGGAGATCGTTCAAGAAGAAGCCAAGCAGCTGTTTCAGGACTTCCAAAACCTGATGCGACTTGGCGAGCGCTACGGCCAATTCGACCGGGAAGGCAAAAAAATCTTCATCGAGCGAATGGAAGAATTGCTGGAGCGGCAGCGCATTTTCATGAAGCGGCTGGAGCTCTCCGACGACTTTATGGCTCAGATGACCATCAAACAACTGCAAACCCAGCTTGGGGGGTTTGGGCTCACCCTCAGCCAAATGTTCGACCAAATGCACCAAACCCTAGAGCGCATGAAAGCCGAGGCCGACGCCGAGCGCTAACCTTGCTGGTGACCCCTCAGAACGAAAAGGGATCATGTCCTCCTCCCGCCAGACCCGCAGCCAAAAACTGATCCTGGAAGTCTTGAAGCAGAGCTTGCGGCCCCTCTCGGCCCAAGAGATCTTCCTGGAGTTGCGCAATGCCAACCATAGCGTTGGCTTGGCCACGGTCTACCGGGCTTTGGAGGCTCTGCGCAACGAGGGCAAGCTGCAAGCGGTCAACTTGGGAGATCAGCAGACCTACTATCAGGTTTTGCCCAGCAACGGCCACAACCGCCATCACCTCATTTGCACCGAATGTCGGCGGGTGGTGCCTCTGCCGGATTGCCCAGTGGGAGACCTGGAGGAGCAGCTTGCCAGCCGCTACCAATTTGTCATCGAGTACCATGTGCTTGACTTCTACGGCATCTGCGCCGAATGCCGTGGGGAGAGCAGCTCCAACCCTGGCTCACAGCGATCCTCTTGCCTTGAGGCCAAACCGCAATGATGAACTATCTCTGGACGCTGTTGATCGGATTGGCGGGCGCCCTGATTGCAGTCAAGCTGAGGCTGCCGGCAGGAGCTTTGGTGGGTTCGATGGTAGCAGTGGGTTTGGTCAATGTTTGGGGAGCGATCCCGATCCCCACTCCCCCAGCCGGGATCCGCTTTGTCATGCAGGTGGTGCTGGGCATTCTTTTGGGCAGCAAGCTCACCGCCGATACGCTGTTGGCCTTGAAAGATCTGTGGCGACCGGCCCTGCTCTGTACGGTGATTGCGGTGGGCACGGGAGTTTTGTCGGGGTACTTGATCTCCCGTTGGCTGGGGATCGAGCGCCTGACCGCCATCTTGGGCACCGCTCCGGGAGGCATTTCGGACATGAGCCTGATAGCCCTGGACATGGGGGCGCAAGCCAGCACGGTGGTGGTCATGCACCTGGCCCGCCTGATCAGCGTCATCGTGGTCGTCCCCTGGCTGGTACGGCTGCTGATCCAGCCGGGCACCAGCTAGGAACATCCCTAGAGCAGAGACATGGGGTGGGCTAGACTAAGGAGCGATACAGAACTTAACAACTCAACCTCCGCCTTGGAACTTTTCCCTTCTTCACTCACCTGCCATGGCGACGCTGCGGGATCCCCTTGGAGCGCTGCCCTCTGTTCTAACGTCTCCTCTGGCCAAGGCGATTGGTGGCCCCTGCAACTGTATTGGCAGGGGGAGGCAGATCCGCTACAGCCTGAGTTGGTGCAGGTGGATCCTGTGTTGCGCTTGCTGCTTTTGGGGGATGGCTTGACCACCCGCACTCTGGCTGCCTTGACCCAAGAGCCGATTCAGGCCCATCTGCTCGACACGGGCCGGGTCGAGCTGCTGGCAGAGCAGAGCGCCGCCCCCCAGTCCATGCAACGGCTGACCAAGGATCTGGCGCGGCTGGGATCCCCCTTGCTGCGGCGGCGGGTTTGGCTGTGTGGAGCAACCTCTCAGCAGCCCTTGCTCTATGCCACCTCTTGGTGGAACGCGGAACATCTGGCTCAATACTTGCCCCATCCCGATTTGCCCATCGGCCAGAATCTAATCCAAGAAAAACTGGAGACCTTTCGCGAAGTGCGTCGCCTCTACTATGGCGAAGCCGAGCCAGTTGCCCGGCTGCTCAACTGTCGCGGCCCTTTTTGGGCTAGGCATTATCTTTTGCTGCACCGAGGCCAGCCTTTGACTGTTATTTACGAAGTTTTTTCTTCCCGCCTACAGGCCAGGGTCTTGTCGGGCTAGGGCGACATCCAGCGGCGCACGGCTGCGGTGACTGCGGCTGCCACACCCGGATCCGACTGGGCGCTGGCAGAGATGCGGTGATAGTCCTCTGGGGTCAGTTGATGGGCGGCGATGATCTTGGCGGCTGCGGTTTCAAACTGTTGTTCAATTTGCCGACGTTCCTCGCTGCCCTTGGCCTGCTGCAGGCGAGTTTGGGTGGCCGCCAGAAGGGGCTGCACCGCCAGCAGAGCGCGGGCGAAGCGGTCGACCTGCTCTGGGGAAGGCTTCAAGAAGTCTTCAGAAGGGGCGGCTGGGGCCGAGATCCTCCTTTCCGAGGCGTTGCCCGTCTCGGATGTCTGGGGGACGGTGGCCAGGGAGGGATCCGCGTTGCCGGACAACTGAGGGGCGCCAACAACAGCCGTTTTGCCGGCCACATCCAAACCTTGGGCCGGGATGCGAGCATTCCAAAGGGCCAAGCTTGCCAAACAGAGAGCAGCTCCGCTCAAGACAGCGCTCAAGAGGGCCAGCCAACCGGCAGGGGCCACGGTCGGCTGCGGCACCGGCAAAGGAGAAGGCTGGAGGCTGAGATCGTAGGCCCGGCGCTGCCGGCTGTCGCTGAGGACGCGGTAGGCCTGTTGGAGCTGAAGAAACTCTCGCTGGGCCAATTGCCGCAACCCCTCGGGGAGATCGGCAGGCAGACGATCCGGATGAATCTCGCGCACCCGCCGGCGGTAGACGGCTTTGATCTCCTCCAGGCTGGCTTGGGGAGAAAGCCCCAACTGTTGGTAGTAGGTGGGGAAAACAGACGGAGTAGACATGGAAGACTCAGCTAGAAAACCATCGCCTCGGCAAGTGGGGATCCCTCTCTGTCGCCCAGCATATCCTCCCCGTTTCGGGAAAGCTGCTGGCCCATGCGTGGGGGCTTGCGGACAGGCTTTCCAGGGATGATTCTGGGATCCAGAACAACTTTCTCAAGGGATCCCTGTTTAGAAGTCCCAGAAGCGAGGGGATATGGTCTCAGAGCGCCCACCCTGGCAGCAGCGGCATCGACCGGAGCGGCGGCTGAGCAGGTGCAGCGGCAGACCCACCCGCCTGGCGCGGGATCTCCTCACCGGCTGGAGCTGATGCCGCGCCATACCCGACGCGATTGCGATGGGGATCGGGTAGAGGTGGGCCCACAGTTGAACATCTGGGCGGGCGTTTGCAAGTACGAGCTGAAGAACTTGCACGATCCGGAGTTGCAATGGCTGGCCGCCGAGCTGGGCTGCTGGCTGCAGGTTTCGGTCGAGAAGAAGGTATAGCGGTTAATCCAAGTAGGCGCTCAGCTCCTGCTCCAGGGTGGGCAACTGCACCTCTCCTCGTTCCAGCTCCTCTAGGTCTTGCAGTTGCCTGCGCAGGCGGGCAATCCGCTCTCGTAGATACTCTTTGATGCCCTTGGGCCCCAGGCTGAGGCAACTGCGGCAGATCTCGCCGTAGATTTGGCCGCGGTCGTTATAGACCACCGCCAGCAACACCTGCTGCCCCTTTTTTGGGATAGGGGCGGCCCATCCACCGCAGACGATGCAGGGCACCCGGCCATTGCCCCCGTAAATGCTGCGTTCCCAGACAACTCTCACGCGCGGCCTCACTGCAACTTTCGCCCACCAGCATAAAAACTCAGGGGGATCCCTTGCCACCCCGGAGCGCTCGCCAACTCCCCTCTCCCTTTGGGAGAGGGGTCGGGGGTGAGGGCTGGGAGAGGGGCCGGGGGTGAGGGTTGAAAAGGGATCCCTAAAGTCTAGGTGCCAGGCGAGGTGGGCCGAGAGCGATCGATGGTGCGATAGGTGAGGCTGGCCGCTACCTCCAGAGCTTTGGCGGCGTCGCGGAAGTAAAATCCCAGCTCCTCATCCTTTTCGGTGCGGTTGGGTTTATTGAACTTGGCCTTGAACTGCACATTGCAATACATGGCCAACCCCACCAAAACCTCCGACAAACCGTGCTGGTTGATCAGCCGCTCCACATCTGTAAGCAGGCTTTTGATTAGGGCATCGGCTACCGGTTCTGGCAAACTGTCCAGGTCGTGCATCGGGTTTCCTCAGCAAACGAGATGGAGAGCCGGTGGGTCTGGGATCCCGGCTCAACTTCTCCTGATTTTCCTGCATCTTTTTGGGAATGCCCAATCCTGTCGCTAACGCTGCTGCCCCTGCCGGAGCCCCAGGGTAACAACTGGAGGGCTCCCTGGCCGCCTGCTCCAGGCGACGGGCAAGCTCTTTGGAGCCGGGATGCCGCACGCGGTTCAGGTGAAGCAAATAGGCGTACGGCGCATCTGTTTTTGGAGCTTCCCCGCAAGGGACAATGCGAAAATAGGCCAAGCGCAGCGTAGAGTCCAGGTTTGGAGTGGAGCCATGCCGGTAGCTTCTGAATATGCCTTTCCCTTCGAGCACCACCAGAAGTTTTCCCTGGATAACCCCACCATCTCTAGCCCCGGCGTTTCCAAACGGGAATACGTGGCCAGCAGGGTGTTGCAGGGCATGCTCAGCAATCCCCAAACTGCCATTGGCAATCTCTCGCCTGAGCAGCGACAGGCTTTGGTCTACACGGCAGTGTTGTTGGCAGATGAGCTTTTGGCCGCCCTTAGTGCCCAGTGAGGGCTCCCGGCAAGGCTCAGGGCTGACCCAGCCACAGACCGCTAAACCCAAGGGTAAGCAGCGTCAGGGGCAGGCCAAAGCGGAGATGTTCCCCGAACGTTAACACATACCCCTTTCTAGCTGCCGCTTCGACGGTAATTAAATTGGCCACTGCCCCAAACAGAGTCAAGTTACCGGCCAGCGTAGAGCCGGCAGACAGCAACAGCCAGGCCGTCTTTCCCTGCAGCGGGAGCAGCGACTGCAGCAGCAGCACCGCCGGCACGTTGGAGATGAGGTTGGACAAGAGGGCGACAGCGGCCAGCAGCGCCAACGGGGATCCCGCCACCTGCTCCGCCCAGGGCCCCAGACTCGTTCCCCAGCCGGCCAGCAGCTCTCGGGTTGCCCGTGTCAGGATAAACAGCCCGGAGAACATCACCAGCAAGTTCCAGTCCACCTGCCCCAAAAACCGCTCCGGCTTCAGCCGGCGGGTAATCAGCAGCAAGGCCGCCGCCACCAGGGCCGACTCCGCTAGGGGCAGGCCGGCCACAAAGGCCCCAAACAGGCCCGCTGTAATGGCCACGCTCTTGCGCAACAGGGGGGGATAGAGGCGCAGCGGCGTCCAAGGCACCTGGGCGAAGGGCTGCAGCGAGCGCACCTCGGGGTAGTAGAGCCACAGCAGCCCCACCTCCAACAGCAGCCCCACCACGGCAATCGGGGTCATCTGGGCGGCAAACTCCAGGTAGCCGATCCCGGAGAAGGAGCCGATGAGGATGTTCTGCGGGTTGCCGCTCAGGGTGGCTACAGACCCTAGGTTGGTGGCCGCCGCCAAGCCCAAGAGGTAAGGAATAGGGTTCAGCCCCAGCACGGCTGTCACCTGCAACGTGAGGGGGGTAAACACCAGTGCCAGGGTATCGTTGAGGAGAAAGGCCGAGAGCAGCCCGCTGCCGAACACCAGCATGAGCAAAAGGCCAAAGGGACTGCGGCTAACCCGAATCAGGCCCAGCAAAGCTAGCTGGAAGGCGCCGCCCTGGGACAAGCTGGCGTTCACCACCATCATGCTGAGGAGAAAGACAATCGTGGTCGCGTCGATGGCTGCCCAAGCCTCCAGCAGCGGCACTGTTCCTAGGGCAATCAGCAAAGCGGATCCCGCCAGGGCAATCGTGGCCCGGTTCATGCGCAGCCTGGGCAGGGATCCCAGCCCCAGCCCGACATAGCTCAGGAGCAGCACCAGCCAAGACAGCGCTTGTTGCACCTGCCAGCCTCTTAGCCACCCCTAGAACTCGTAGCCAAATAGGCGCGGATCCGCCGGCTGCAAGTCCAGATCCGCCAGGCCGTATTCCGCCCAGCGGCGATCCACCAGACGGGCCACTTGCGGATCCGGGGCAAGCGGTTGCCGCCAGGGGGTGTCGGTTTCCGGGGGGATCTTGGTGGTGGCATCGATCCCCATCTTGCCCCCCAGACCCCGTTTTTCGGTGGCAAAGTCCAGGGCGTCAAAGGGGTTGTCCGGCAGAATAAACACATCCCGCTGCGGATCCACCCGCGAACACAGGCACCAGAGCACCTGCCGCGGATCCCGCACATTGATGTCCTTGTCCACCACGATGACGAACTTGGTGTAGCTAAACTGGGGCAAGGCGCTCCAAAAAGCCAGGGCCGCCCGCCGCGCCTGGCCGGGATAGGCCTTGTCGATGGACAGAATCGCCACCTTGTAGCCCAAGCCCTCCATGGGCAAAAAGAAATCCACGATCTCCGGCACCTGCTGCCGCAGAATGGGGGTGTAAATGCGGTTCAGGGCCAGCGCCATCATGTCGTTTTCTTTGGGAGGCTTGCCGCTGAAGGTGGTGAGGTAGATGGGATCGCGGCGGTGGGTGAGGCAGTGGAAGCGGATGAGCGGAGCTTGCTCGTTGCGAGGGCCGTAGTAGCCGATGTGATCCCCGGCAGGGCCGTCGGGGGCCACCTCCCCTGGCGTGATGGTGCCCTCCAGAACAATCTCGGCGTGGGCCGGCACCTCCAGATCCACCGTCTTGCAGCGGGCCAGGTGTAACCCTTCGCCGGCGTAGAGGCCGGCAAACAGCCACTCCGACAGATCCACCGGCAGGGGCGTAGCCGCCGCCAGGATCACGGCGGGATCCACCCCGATGGCCACTGCCACTTCCAGCTTCCGGCCCAGGGCCGCCGCCTTGCGCAAATGCCGGGTGGCCCCCCGCACCGACAGCCACTGCACCGTCATCGTGTTGCGGCTCTGGAGCTGCAGGCGGTACACCCCCACATTGGGAATGCCATTTTCCGGGTCTTTGGTAACCATCAGCCCCAAGGTCAGCACCCGCCCGGCATCGCCGGGATAGACCCGCAGCAGGGGCAGTTGGGTGAGATCGACCGCCTCACCCAGCAGCACCACCTGCTGACAGGGGGGGAAGAGATCCCGGCTGGGTCGAGCTTGGAAGACTCGGAACAGCGCCTGCCCCAGCTCCAGGGCCTGGGCAAAATTTTTGGGCGGGCGCGGCTGGTAGAGCAAGGCCAGTTTTTTCCCCAGCTCCTCCAGCTCCCGCGGCTGCTCCATCCCCAGCGCCCAGCAGATGCGCTCCACCGTGCCCAAAACGTTGATCAGCAGGGGCATCGAGGATCCCTTCACCCGCTCAAACAGCAGCGCCGGCCCCCCGCAGGCCAAGAGGCGATCGGCGATCTCGGCAATTTCCAGGTCGGGATCTACTTCTGCTGAAATGCGGCGAAGCTGGCCACGGGACTCCAGCAGGGCGATGAAACGGCGCAGATCTCTGGGCATGAAGGGAGCACTCGCGGGGATGAGGATCTCGCTAACTTACTTGTCGCGGCTGAGGGCCAGGCCGCTCATGAAAGGCTTTTGCAGGGCAATGAACACCACCAGCGGCGGAATACTGGCGATGATCGCCCCCAGCATCATGGGGCCATAGGAGGCGGAACTATCCAGGTTGAGCAGGGATTGCAGCCCCACCTGCACCACCTGCCGCTCCCGGCCTTGCACGATCAAGCGGGGCCACAGGTACGTATTCCAAGCGTAGACGAAGTGAATCACCGCCTGGGCTCCGATGGCGTTCCAGCTCAGGGGGATCAGCACCTGGGTGAGAAACTGCAGCGGGTTGGCCCCGTCCAGTTGAGCCGCCTCCGCCAGCTCGCGGGGGATGTTGGAAAAATGTTGGCGAAACAAAAACGTCGAGGTGGCGCTGGCCAGAAAGGGCACGATCAGGGCGTAGTAGGTGGATCCCCAGCCCAGGTTGGTGACCAGCCGCAGCAGAGCGATGATCAGAATTTCTGTGGGCATCATCAGGGTAATGAGCACAAAGCCGAAGGCCAGCCCCTTGCCCGGAAAGCGAAAGTAGACAAAGGCCAGCCCCGCCAATAGTGACAAAACCGTTTTGCCCACCGTGATGGCCGTGGCCACGATGGCGCTGTTGACCATGTAATGGCCTAGGTGACGCGCCACCATCACCTGCTGCCAGTTAAAGGCCAACGAGGAGCCAAAGGTCAATTGATAGCGAAATACCTCGGCATTGTTTTGGGTGCTCACGATCAGCGCATACAGCACCGGAAACCCCAGCGCCAAACAGGCCAGCCACAGGCCTAGGTGAACATACCAGCGCTCCGGGATCCAGCGCCGCCAGGACAAGGGAGAAGCCTTTTGGCGCACGGGGCTGGGCTGGGCGGCTAGCGACTGCGGATCCTGCAACAGTTGAGCCATGACACCTCCAGGCAGGGGACGCTTTTGCCCTCTCTGTTGAGGATAATTCGTCAGGGTTAACCCCAGGCTAAAAAGGCCGATCTGACCTGGGTTTCCAGCTTGGCGGGTACTTTTACCGACAAGAGGAAAGGGGTAGAGTAGAACAGCAGTGTCTAGAAGAGGATCCCATGACCCGAGGCTTTGGTCCCTTCGGCAAAATCCAAGAAGCCCTCAAGAAGGCCCAAGAGGTGCGCGACGGCGCTCAAAGGCTGCAAAAAGAGCTAGAAGAAATGGAGATCGTCGGCGAGGCCGGCAATGGGCTAGTGAAGGTGACAGTGAACGGCAACCAGGAGCCCCTCAAGGTCTCTCTGGATCCCCAAGTGCTCCAGGAGCCGGTGGATGTGGTGGAGGACTTGCTCCTGACGGCGATGGTGAACGCCTACACTCAGTCCGCCGAGACGATGCGCAAGCGCATGGAGGAGCTGACCGGAAACATCAGCCTGCCGGGGTTGGGGTTGGGCTGATCCCGGCCAGCCTGGCTTCCTATGTACACTCGCCCTTTGGCTCGCCTGATCGAGGAGCTGCAGCGCCTGCCCGGCATTGGCTCCAAAACAGCTCAGCGCCTGGCCTTGCACTTGCTCAACCGGCCTGCTGGCGAGGTCGAGGCCCTGGCCAAAGCCCTGCTGGAGGCTAAGCAAACCGTTAAGCATTGCTCCATCTGTTTTAACTGGTCGGCGGAGGATCCCTGCGAGATCTGTCGCTCGCCGCAGAGGGATCCGTCGACCTGGTGCGTAGTGGCCGATGTCAAGGATCTCATCGCCATGGAGCGCACCCGCGAGTTCAAGGGCCTTTACCACGTTTTGGGGGGTCTGATCTCGCCCATGAACGGGATCGGGGCCGAGCAGTTGCGCATCCGCGAGCTGGTGGCCCGGGTGGCGCGGGAGAAGCCCCAAGAGCTGATCTTCGCCCTCAGCCCTAGCGTGGAGGGGGAGGTCACTATGCACGTGGTTAAAGATTACCTGAAGCCGGTTGCCCCCGGCCTGCGCATGACCCGTCTGGCCTTTGGCCTGCCCATGGGATCCGAGTTGGAGTATGCCGACGAGGTTACCCTGGCCCGTGCCCTAGAAGCGCGGCAGGAGTTTTAGGCCCAGGTAACTGCGGGCTGGGCTTGCCCAGAGCAAGGTGTCCAACCCTGAAGTTGTTGCTAAGGTGAGGACCACGGGTCTTGTCATGGGATCCCGGCACTTACCTGAGGTCAAGAAAGTTCAACCAGCAACGCGGAGAGGGCAGCGATGGCGGATACGGCACAAACTCACCTCAGCTCAGGCACCGTCCAGGGGCTGGACTATGTAGTTCTGGGAGTGGCCTCTTGCTTCCAACGGGATGAGGACGGTCGCCTCAGGGAGGTGTTGGTGGCCGAGCCGGTTCCCGCCGCCGCCCTGGATTGCCTGGCCCAAGAGCGCCGCAGCACTTCCTACTGCCTTCTCTACGCCACTACTTACGCAGAAGTTGTCGACAACGGGATCCCGACTTTGCCCGCCGATGTTTTCCCGCCAGGGGTGGTGCTGGGAGAAGATTTTGTGGAGCGGCTACAAGCGGCGGCCCGTACGTACCGCAGCAAGCCCCAATTTCGTCACATCCCTCTGCACCAGGTCTGCACGCCAGAGAGGGGGGTGTTCAAGCTCCATTTCAGCGCTGAGCCGCGGCGGATTCTCAATGCGGCAATGGAAGTGAGGGATGCCGACAACATCAAGCAGCACCCCCACACCCATCAGCATTTCTAAGCCCGCTAGCAGCTATCGCTACCACATCCCTGTTGCCGAAACTAGGCAAATACATCGAGTCCCACCTCAGGGCCTACCCTTGGAAGAGCAGTTTACAGTGGCTCTCCGAGCATGATCAGAGAGCAGGTGAGGCGTTCTAGGAGGCGAGTGGTCGTGTCGCTGAAGGATAGGCTCCCGCTGGGGTTGCGCCGACGAAAAGAGGGCAGCACCACCAGGTCAAATCCTTGGGCCTCCTGCAAGAGGGTTTTGACGACCTCGTCACTGGCCAAGACCTTGACCTGGACGGGGTAGCCCAAGTCTGGCTGTTGGGCTAGGGATAAAAGCTGCGCCTCCAGCCACTGGCGATCGCTTTCGGGGGTGCTGGCGAAGCAGATGTGAAGCAAGGTAACTTCTCCCTGGCTGGCGGCGGCCAAGATCTGGGCTAGGCGCACCGCCCGAGCCGTCTGCGAGCGAAAGTTTTCCAGCACCACCAGGATCCGCCGCAGCTTGTGGGGGGGATGGAGCAGGCGTGCTACGGCAACTGGGCAATGGGCAGCCCAGAGGACGCTGTTGATGACGCTGCCAAAGAGGCGGGCCTGTAAGCGGGTGGGATCGCTCCAGCCCATGACGATGAGGCTGGCGTTCTGCTCACGGCTGGCGTGGCTGATCCCCTGGGCCACGTGGCTGTCGATGCGGCAGAGAGGGGTGACCTCCACCCCAAAGGGCCGACAAAACTCCGTCGCCCGCTTGAGGAGGTGGTCTCCGTGCTCCAGGGAAGTTTGCAGCAAGGGAGAGTCCATGTGCAGGTGGCCGGTCGCCACCGAGAGGGGAACCACCCGCCCGCCCTCCTGCTTGGCCAGGAGGCAGGCCATCTCCAGCAGGTTTTCCTCGGTTTCGGGATTGGCCAGCGGCACCACGACCACGTAGGGCTGGGGAGGCGGCGCTGCGGAGGCGGGAGCGACTCCTGGTGGAGATGGGAACCGACTCTGTTCCTCCTCCATAGCCATTTGCGTGGCCGCCCGACTGGTCAAAATTGGGCCCAGGGTGGCCGTTACCAACATCAACACCACCACGCTGTTGAGCACGTCTGCATTGAGCAACCCCACGCGGTACCCCACCAGGGTTGCCGCCAAGGTAGCCGCCACCTGGGGCAAGGAGAGCGACCACATCATCAGCTTTTGGGTCGGGGTGTAGCGGTAGAGCCACTGACAGAGTTGGGCAGCAGCGTACTTGCTGAGGCCCAGCCCCAGCAGGATACTCAACAGCAGCCAAAGGGAGCTAAGGGTCTGCAAAAAAGCGCGTAGATCAAGCAACAGCCCTATATCCACAAAGAAGACGGGGATGAACAAGATGCTGCCGACAAAGACGATCTTTTCTTTGACAGAGCCCTCCCGCAGCACATCGTTCACGGCCAGCCCCGCCAGAAAGGCGCCGATGATCTTCTCTACCCCAATCCACTGCGCCCCCAGAGCCGCCACAAACAGAGCCAGCAGCACAAACAAAAATTGGTTGCCCTCTTCGCTGCCGGTGACCCGAAAAAACCGCTGCCCCAGCCAGTCCACCCCAAACAGCACAGCAGCCGCATACAGCAGCAGGGATCCCAGCAGCCGCACCAAGCTCCAGAGGGAAAACTCGCCGCCGTGGATGCCGACACAGACCGCCAAGACCAGCAGCGCGGCAATGTCGGTGAAGATGGTGCCGCCGATGGTGACCAGCACCGCCTCGTTTTTCACCAGACCGTAGCGGCTGACGATGGGGTAGCCCAGGGGGGTGTGGGAGGCAAACAGGGATCCCAGCAGGATGGCCGCGTTCCAGCCAAAGCCAAACAGCCGCCCAATGGCGGTGCCCACGGTTAGGGGAATGGCAAAGGTCAACAAGCCAAAGGTGGCAGAGCGGTTGCGGGTCTGCCGAAATTGCTCCAGGTCGATCTCCAGCCCGGCCACAAACAGCAAATAGACCACGCCGATCTCCGAGAGCAACTGCACCGTCGGCAGCTCTGAAGTCAACAGGTTCAGTCCCTGAGGACCCAGGGCGATCCCCGCCACCAAAAGGCCCACCAACCCCGGCAGGCGCAGCCGCTCAAATAGCGGCGGCACCACCAGGATCACCCCCAGCAACAGAGCAAAGGAGAGGATGGGCTCCTCTTGCACAAGTGAGCGTATGGCCTCCATCGGCTAGGCCCCCGGCTGGACGTCTTCCTGATTATGGAGGCAATCTGCCCAAAGGGCCGCAAGGAGATCTGGCCAGCCCCAACCCACCCTCTCTTGCCTGGGGAAGTTCCCGCTGGCAATACCGACTTGTGCCAGCTCTGGATCCTGCAGCAGGGATTTCTTCCAGAACTCGGCAAGCCTTAGAGAAACTGGTGGCTTTCCGGCTGCAACACCACCTCGTTGGGCACGGCATTGGCAGGCATCGTCAGGACAAAGCGAATCGCCTCGGCAGCCGTGGCAGGGCTGAGCATTTTGTCCCGCTGCACCTTGAGGCTGATGGGATCCCAGAAGGGGGAGTCGATGCCGCCAAAGTAAAACAGAGTAAAGCGTACCCCAAAGCGCTTCAGCTCGTCAGCCATGCACTTGGTAAAACCGACCACGCCAAACTTGGCAGCACAGTAGGCAGAGGCCATGGCCATGGGGTGGCGGCCCAGAATGCCGGGGAAGTTGAGGATGTGGCCGGATTTTTGCTCCCGCATGGCGTTGGCCACCAGTTGGCTGGTGTAGAAGCTGCCCTTGAGGTTGACCGCCAGCATCTGCTCCAGGTCAGCGGGGGTAATTTGCGGGGCAGGTTTGAGGATGCCGGCGCCGGCGAGGTTGATTAGCCCATCGATCCGCCCGTGCCTCTGCAGCGTTTGGGTCACCAGCGCCTCGACCTGGGCGTAGTCGGTTACATCTGTGGGGATCCCTACTCCAGAAGCAGCCCCGAGGGCTACTGCTTTCTCGGCCAAGGTGGCTAGGGGCCCTTCTCGCCGCGCCGCCAGCACCAGATGGGCTCCGGCCTGGGCCAAGAGAGGCACAAGGGCACTGCCAATTCCCCCTGTGGCCCCTGTAATGAGAACAACCGCCTGGGACAATGAGGAAGACACGTTACGTTTTTTAAACTCTTCCTCTCATCATACCCAGGGAGTGGCCTTGAGGGACGATCCAGAGAGTTAAACGCGACGCAGCCGCAGTCGTTGCACCCATTCTTCCCCGAAGCGCAGCCAGTCTGCCATTTTTTCTGGACTCACCTGTTGGTCGTCCCGCCAAACAATAAGCTGCGGCCCGGATCCCTCAGCGCAACAAGGAGGATGCTGCTCCAAGAAGCTAAGAAACCTAGGATGGAAGCGCAGGCGAATCTTAGCCTCATCTTCTCCGCGCAAAAGGTAGCTGCGGGAAAACCGAGGGTGGCCCTCGAAGTTGATATCTTGCATGCCAAAGGCTTTGGCAATGTCATGAAACAGGGGAATATTCGGATGTAGCCGAAAATGAGGTAGCCGTAGGTCTTCGCAATAGGCCCAGAAAACAGACTGGCAATGAGTGCCGCGACTCTTGCCCCAGACAATCCTGCGACTCTTGCCCCTGCCGCTGGGGTACCTATACTGATAGTCAAAGGCACCGATCTCAGTTCCATCGATTAGCCGCTTGGACATTGAGTTGTAGAAACGTCGATCGTAGCCTTGTTCAAATAGTTTAAAGCCTGCCTGAAGCAAGCGGGAGCGGATCCCTTCGGGTAGCTCTGCTGAAAACGACATGCCCAGGCTCCTGGCCACCTGCTCCAAAGCTTCCCGACGCTTCTTCTCTAGATAGTCAGCTAGATAGACAACAAGCGCCAGAAGGCCTAAGAGAATAAGGACCCAAATAATAAGAGCTATAAGCCATCCCATCCAAACCCCCCCTGAGTCTGTAAACTTCAGCACCCCCACCCAGAGTACCAGAGCAGGCACAAAAAAGGGATCCCTCCAGCAAGAAGGGATCCCGTTCAAAAGCCTTGGCCGAGAACTAATGGTTTAGATGAGAATCAGGCGTCGAAATAGAGCGCGAACTCGTAGGGGTGAGGCCGCAGGTTGATGGGGTTGATCTCGTTGTCAATTTTGTACTCGATGTAGGCCTCGATGAGATCTTCGGTAAAGACACCTCCCTCCAACAAGAAAGCGTGATCCTTCTGCAGGCTTTCCAGAGCATCCAGCAGGGATCCGGGCGTGGAGGGGATCTTGGCCAGCTCGTCTGGCTCTAGATCGTAGATGTCTTTGTCCAGGGGCTCGCCGGGGTGGATCTTGTTCTTGATCCCGTCCAAGCCGGCCATCAACATGGCCGAGAAGGCGATGTAGGGGTTGCAGGTGGCATCGGGGCAGCGAAACTCCAGCCGCTTGGCCTTGGGATTTTTGCCCGTGACCGGAATGCGAATGGAAGCCGAGCGGTTGCCCTGCGAGTAGGCCAGGTTTACCGGCGCCTCAAACCCGGGCACCAAGCGCTTGTAGGAGTTGGTGGTGGGATTGGTGAAGGCCAGGATGGCCGGGGCGTGCTTGAGCAGGCCGCCGATGTAGTAGAGAGCCGTTTCGCTGAGATCGGCATAGTTGCCCTCTTGGTAGAACAGGGGCTGACCGTCTTTCCAGAGGGACTGGTGCGTGTGCATGCCGCTGCCGTTGTCATTGAAGAGGGGCTTGGGCATGAACGTCACCGTCTTGCCGTGCTTGCGGGCCACGTTCCGGATCACGTACTTGTAAATCATCATGTAGTCGGCAGCCGTGATCAGATCGGCAAAGCGGTAGCCCAGCTCTCCTTGCCCGCCAGTGGCCACCTCGTGGTGGTGCTTTTCGATGGGCACCCCCAACTTGGCCATGGTTAGCAGCATCTCGGTGCGGAGGTCTTGGTGGGCATCGGTGGGCGGCACAGGGAAATAGCCTTCTTTGTAGCGCGGCTTGTAGCCCAGGTTGCCCCCTTTCTCCTCCCGGCCTGAGTTCCAGCGGCCCTCAATGGAATCGACGAAGTAGTAGCCGGCGTTCTGAGTTTGGTCAAACCGTACATCTTCAAAGATGAAAAACTCCGCCTCGGGCCCAAAGTAAGCCGTATCGGCAATGCCTGTCGATTGCAGGTAAGCCACAGCCCGCATGGCTAGGCTCCGAGGACAACGGCTGTAGGGCTGGCCAGTGCGCGGCTCGATGATGTTGCAGATGAGGCTGAGGGTAGGCACTTGGAAAAAGGGGTCGATCCAGGCCGTTTTGGGGTCTGGCACCATGTACATGTCCGACTCGTTGATGGATTTCCAGCCCCGGATGCTGGAGCCATCAAAGGGCAGCCCTTCGCTAAAAACTTGCTCCGTCAGCATTGAAGAGTGGAAGGAGACATGCTGCCAGGTGCCAAAGAGATCCACAAACTTGAGATCCACCATCTGGACATCGTTGTCCTGGATCATCTGAAGCACTTCTTGGGGCGTGGATGCCATTACTCTCTCCTGATTGGGTTGCGGTTGAGACTGGGGTAATCAAAGGTAGACGGGATCCCCACGCTTCGACTTGAATGAGCCAAAAGCGCTCACCCATCCTAGAAAAGCCGATCTCAGCATTTTGTAGTTTCTGATACGAAATTGCCCTGGCTTTGGCCTTCTGCTCCAGAGGTTGGCCATCGCGCCTCTCAGCCAGGCGTTTCTGCCCTGTTGTCCTCCAGACAGAGACAAAACCCTGTCCCCCTAGCTAGAGGAAAGCGAAAATGGGACTAACAAGCTCCAGCCTCGCCGAGGGTACCAGCTCGTGTTAGGCTAAAACGTAGTCGTTATGAGTTTGGTTTAGTTTTCAGCAACAGCAAGGAGCGACATCGGATGACAGAGCAAAGTCGGGTTGAGAACGTGGTGATTATTGGTTCTGGCCCTGCTGGGTTTACGGCGGCCATTTATGCCGGGCGTGCCAACCTGAAGCCGGTTGTGTTTGAGGGGTTTCAGGTGGGCGGGATCCCGGGCGGGCAGTTGATGACCACCACCGAGGTGGAGAACTTTCCGGGTTTTCCCGAGGGCATCAGTGGCCCCCAACTCATGAAAAACATGCGTGCCCAGGCGCAGCGGTGGGGGGCAGAGCTTTACCCCGAGGACGTCACCTTTGTGGATCTGAGCCAGCGGCCTTTTGTGGTTCGCTCTGACGAACGGGAAGTGCGCACCCACAGCCTGATTATTGCCACCGGGGCCACGGCCAAGCGCCTGCACTTGCCCGGAGAGGAGATCTACTGGAACCGGGGCATGTCGGCCTGCGCCGTCTGCGATGGGGCCATGCCCATGTTTAGGGGGGTGGAGCTGGTGGTCATTGGCGGCGGCGATACCGCCTGTGAGGAGGCCACCTACCTGACCAAGTTTGGATCCCATATCCACATGCTGGTGCGCAGTGGCAAGATGCGGGCCAGCAAGGCCATGCAAGACCGGGTGCTCAACCACCCCAAGATTACCGTCCACTGGCACACGGAGGCGGTGGAGGTTCTGGGCGACGGCCTGCGCCTGACGGGGGTGAAGGTGCGCAACAACCAGACGGGCGAGATCCGGGAGATGGCAGTGGGCGGCCTGTTCTACGCCATCGGCCACAAGCCCAACACCGACTTGTTCAAAGGGCAACTGGAACTGGATGAAGTGGGCTACATTGTCACCCGCCCAGGATCTGTAGCCACCAGTGTAGAGGGCGTGTTTGCCGCCGGGGATGTGCAGGATCACGAGTTTCGCCAGGCCATCACCGCTGCCGGCACCGGCTGTATGGCGGCCATGCTGGCGGAGCGCTGGCTCTCCGAACACGGCCTGGCACAGGAGTATCACGTCGTCCCTCAAAGCCATCTTGAGCCCGCTTCTGCCTCTGCTGTCGAGGTAGAGCCGGAGGGAGACTCGGCTGTTGAGGAGGCCAGTTTTGAGCAGGAGGTGCAAGATGACCTCGACTTCAGCCAGACCTGCCACGAGGGGAGCTATGCCCTGCGGCGGCTCTACCACGAAAGCGATCGCCTGCTGATGGTCAAGTACACCGCCCCCACCTGTGCCCCTTGTCATGCCCTCAAGCTGATCTTGAACAAGGTCATCGAAGAGTTTGCCGACAAGCTGCATGTGGTGGAGATCGACATCGAGAAAGACCCGGAGATCGCCGAGGCAGGGGGGGTCACCTGCACGCCGACGGTGCAGTTTTTCAAAAACAAGGAGCTGGTGGCTCAGGTGGTGGGTGTCAAGCCCAAGTCCCACTACCGGGAGGTGATCCAGGCCAATTTGTCTGAGGCAAAATCAGCTTGAGGTAGTCCCCCTCACCCCCGGCCCCTCTCCCAGCCCCTCTCCCTGAGGGAGAGGGGAGCTAGGCGGCTAGTCGGCAAAGGCGCTGTAGTATGCACCCTGCAGGGCGGCCAAAGAGACTGACAACACGGGATCCCCTTCTGCAGTAGTCACCACCAAGGGATCCGCTGGCCCGCCCACCTGTCCTAGAAGCTGCCACTGGCCGGGGAGCTGCGACTCTAAGTAGGCTTCCCAAGGAGAGCGCTGGGCTGGATCGACGGAAACGAGGATGCGGCTGGATCCCTCGCCAAAGAGGGCCTGATCCCAGCGCAGGGATCCAGGAGCTAGGGAGACGCTGGCGCCGCGGCCCCCACTCAGGCAGGCTTCTGCCAAGGCCACCGCCAGCCCTCCCTCGCTGCAGTCGTGGGCGGAGCGCACCCACCCCTGGCGGATGCCGTGGCGGCAGGCCCCTTGCACGCGCTTTTCCAGCTCCAGATCCACGGGGGCAGGACGACCCGTGACCTTGTTGTAGATTGCCGCCAAATACTCGCTGCCGCCCAGGCTGGTGACGGCCTGGGATCCCAAGAGGTAGACGAGATCCCCTTCTTGCTGCCACCCCTGGCCACAGATGAATTTCAAGTCCGGAATGAGGCCCACCATGCCGATGACGGGGGTGGGGTAGATGGCCTGGGATCCCTTCTCGTTGTAGAGGGAGACGTTCCCCCCCGTAACCGGCGTGCCCAGGGCGCGGCAGGCCTCGGCAATCCCCCGACAGGCCAGGGCCAACTGCCAGTACACCACTGGGTTTTCCGGGCTGCCGAAGTTGAGGTTGTCGGTTATGGCTAGGGGATCCGCCCCCACGCAGGAGAGGTTGCGGGCGGCTTCGGCCACGGCGGCCTTGGCCCCCTCGTAGGGATCCAAATACACCCAGCGGCCATTGCCATCTAGGGTGGCGGCAATGGCTTTGCGGGCAGCCTGCAGAGGGGGCACCTCGCCCACGCCAAATTTTTGGGAGCGGATGCGGATAACCGCCGCATCTCCCTGTCCCGGCCAAAGGACGGTGTTGTTTTGCACCTGGTGGTCATACTGGCGGTAGATCCAGGCTTTGCTGGCCAGGGTGGGGCGGGCCAAAAGCTGCAGCAGCACCTCTTGCCAGGCCAGCGTTGCCTGACCTAGGTGAATCCCTTCGCGATCGCAGGGGGGTAGAGTGGCGGGATCCCATTGCCATGCCGCTTGCACATACTCCGGCGGCTCTGGCAACAGGGGGCGGACGTAAACAGGAGTATCCTCCGCCAAGGCCCGCGCCGGCACCCTCACCACGCAGGATCCCTGGTGCCAGATCTCCACCAGCGGCTCGGCAATGACTTCTCCGGCCACGCTGGCCTGCAGGCCCCAGCGATGGAAGATCTCCATTACCTCCGCCTCGCGGCCTTTTTGCACCACCAGCAGCATCCGC
The DNA here is from genome assembly GCF_002760475.1 of Synechococcus sp. 63AY4M2. Lineage (NCBI taxonomy): Bacteria > Bacillati > Cyanobacteriota > Cyanophyceae > Synechococcales > Synechococcaceae > Synechococcus > Synechococcus sp. 63AY4M2. The sequence goes on from NZ_AXUX01000001.1 coordinate 229,409, forward strand.
TCCTGGGACTCCGAGAGCAAGTATTCCCAAGCCGCCATGCCGCTTTCCCGCGCCGGCACGCGGTCGAGGTCAAAGCGGATCCCCACCCCTCCTTTGGCGGCCATCTCTGCGGTGGAGCAGGTGATCCCGGCTGCCCCCATGTCCTGGGCCGCCACCACCGCTCCCGTGGCAAAGGCCTCCAGGCAGGCCTCGATGAGACATTTGCCCAGAAAGGGATCCCCCACCTGCACCGCCGGCCGATCCTGCTGCGCGTCCTCCTTGAGCTCGGCGCTGGCAAAGCTGGCCCCGCGGATCCCGTCCCGGCCGGTGGTGGCGCCGACGTACAAGATCGGGTTGCCCACTCCCCGCGCTGCCGACTTCACCACCGCCGGCGTCTCCAGCAGGCCCAGGGCCATGACGTTGACCAGGGGGTTGCCGCTGTAGCAGGGATCCACCGCCACTTCCCCCCCCACCGTGGGCACCCCCACGCAGTTGCCGTAGTGGGCGATCCCCTCCACCACCCTGGCCATGAGGCGGCGGTTGCGGGGATCCGTCAGCGGCCCAAAGCGCAGGGAGTTCAACAGCGCAATGGGGCGGGCGCCCAGGGTAAAGATATCCCGCAGGATGCCCCCCACCCCGGTGGCCGCCCCCTGGAAGGGTTCCACGGCGGAAGGATGGTTGTGGGACTCGATCTTAAAGGCCAGCCAGTCCCCATCCCCCAGATCCACCACGCCGGCATTTTCCCCCGGCCCCACCACCACCCGCTCGCCCGTGGTGGGAAAGTGCTTTAGCAGAGGGCGGGAGTTCTTGTAGCAGCAGTGCTCCGACCACATCACCCCAAACATGGCCAGCTCGGTGGGGTTGGGATCCCGGCCCAGTTGCTGCTGGATCTGGCGGTATTCCTCTGGGGAAAGGCCGTGGGCTTTCAGGTCTGGCGGGGCAGAAGCGGAGGTCATAGCGTTCAAGGTTTACCTAATTCGCCAGGAAGGCCTGCCCTGTACCCCCCTATATCCCCCCGTACACGGGGGGACTGGGGGGCCGGTCAGGGTCGGGATGAATGGCGAAGACACTCATGAACAGATATCGTAATCTCATGTGCGAATTGCCTACCAGTACCGCTTGCGCCCTACTTCTAGCCAAGTCGCCCTAATGGGTGAGTGGCTGGAGTTGTTGCGTAAACAGTACAACTATCGCTTGGCGGAGCGCTTCCGCTGGTGGGAGCAAAATCGCTGCGGTATCCATGCTTGCTCCTTAACGGTCTGTCATCTGCCTGAGTTGAAGGAGCAGCCCGACTTGTACTCGCAGCAGCGGGACTTGCCCAATACCAAGGCTTTGTTTCCTGAATACCGAGAGATTTATTCCCAGGTGCTCCAAAACTGCATACGGCGGGTACAAAGGGCCTTTGATAGATGGATCAAAGGTGACTCCAACGGCAAGCGGGCAGGAAGGCCGAGATTTAAGGGTGTTGGGCGGTACCGCTCCTTTACCTTCCCCCAAATGAAGCAGGACTGCATTCGAGGGAAGTTTATCCATCTGCCCAAAATTGGGCCGGTTAAGCTGATCCAGCACCGTCCTTTGCCCGACGGTTTTACGATCAAGACTGCTACCGTTACCCGCAAGGTTGATGGGTGGTACAGCCTGTTAAGGGCTCAAGGGGTACAATAGCAGCACTTAGCAAACCAACTTCGGAAGGAGGATGGATTGATCAGTAGTAAAGAAGTCTTCACTATCTGCTCCATGCTATATTTCCCAATTCTGCAAAGCTGCCGAATAAAATGCTTCAACACCGACCACATCATCTCAATGGGATTCAACTCC
>NZ_AXUX01000001.1:232155-237104 GCF_002760475.1 Synechococcus sp. 63AY4M2
GAAAACAAAGTTTTGGTTAAAACCGCATTCTTGTTTTTGTTCTTTGTTCCAACCGAAGAGGATTCTCCCAATTGAGTGGTGCAAACAGAAGTCAATGACCTTGCGCGCAGCTTTGTGGACCGCATCCGCCGGTTTCTTTTTTCCGTAATTCGGTCAAGCTTTTGCAACCAAAACCTCTGCGGCTTGTGAGTCTTGAGCCTAGCCAGCTCCTTGTTGTGCCACTGGTTGAAGGACTTGACTTTGCGGCCATCAATGATGAAGCTATGTCCTAAGTTACTAACGCACGTAAGCCAGTTGTTGACTCCGTGGTCAATTGCTAGAGCTTTTCTCGGATCCAGCGATTGGGGTCGAGCAGGCTTGGCATAGACCCACTCCAGGTACAACAACATAGGTGGCCTTTGGACGGCTAGCTCCAGTTGAACCTACCGGAGTAGGTTGCCTGGGCAGGCTAGTCTTTCCTTGCCCTTTTCCAGCTAAAGCTGGGGGTACTTGACCCAAACCCGTGGCTTTCCCAGCGATGGCTGGTTGCTGGCGATGCCGTTTTAGGGATCCCCCACCTCAAAAGCCCACAGCCCCCGCTCAGCCGGGATGCGGTGCAACTGCCCCTGGGGAAAGCGCCGCTGCAGCGCCGCCCCCTGTTGATCCCATACCCCCTCGTTCAGGAACAGGGTAAACGGCGGCTGTAGGTCTTGGGTCGGCAAGGCCTCCGGGGAAAAAACCTGCACCTCCTGCTCCGGCCCGGCAAAAAACTGGATCCAACTCTGCCAGTAGGGGGGTTCTCCCCAACTGAAATAGGGGTAGGCGGTGCTGGCCGCCAGGTAGAAGCGGTGGTCGGGATCCCCTTGTCGAGCCGCCACGTAGCGCCCGGTGGCTCCCACATCGTTGCCCTGGGTCCAGCCCTTGTGGACAAAATCCCCAAAAATGGCCAAGTTCCATCCCCCGATCAACAGGACCGCCCCCGCCATCGCCGCTGCCGGCAGCCAACCTCTTGCCCGGGATCCCCAACGTCCCAGGAGAGCAGCCAGCGCCTGGATCCCTTCCAGGGTTAGGTAGGCTACAAAGGGCAGGATCACCAGCAGGCGAGTGTAGTTGGGGGCTTTGGTGATGGCCAAGCTAAAGAGCAGGTAGAGAAACAGGAAGCTGCCCAGGCAGAGCCAGTCGTGGGGTTGGCTGCGCCCTTTGAGAAGGCGGTAGAGCCCGGATCCCAGCCCCAGCCAGATCAAGACCCCTGTCAGGGGATCTACAAAGGCATGGCCGTAGTTGGGATAGATATAGCCCCGGTCGTGCTGGCTGGGGTCGTTGAACATACTTAGGCCGTTGCGGATGTTGCGCCACACCGCCTCGGCTGGCGTAGCGGCATTCACCCACATCTGCTGCAGCGCCCGCCCTTCTGGGAAAAAGAGAAATTGCTGGCGGGCATACTCGGCGCTCACTGGCGGAGCAGTGGCAGTGGCCACCAGAATGGGCGCAGCCACCAGGAAAAACCCCAGCGCCGCCGGCACCGTCAGCTTGGCCAAAGTCCAGAAGGGGTTGGCCTGCTTGTTTTCTCCTTGCAGATCCTCCCGGCCCAGGAGCAGGTAGAGGCCGCCAAACAGCAACCCCAGCAAGATCACCACCCGCCCCGGCAGATAGCCGTAGAGGGAGAAACCCGCTGCCCCTCCCCCCAAATACAAAAGCAGGGGATTCTTTTCCCGCACGCCCTTTAAGATCAAGGCCAGGGCCGCACACTCCACCAGCACAATCAGGTTCTCCCGCATCGCCATGCGGCTGATGCCCAGCAGAGCGTGGTTGGATCCCAGGAGGGCCGCCGCCGCCAAGGCCAGCCGGGGGTTCCAGAACGACCGAAAAAACCCGTAGGCCACCAGAATGGTGACAACCCCGAAGGTGGCATGCACCGTGCGCACATTCACCAGCGTGACTCCCCCCATCAGCCGCGTCAGGCCGCCAAAGAGGCTGAACATAAAGCGGGGAAAATAGAAGTACTCTGGCATCAGCCCAAAGATATCGGGGTAGCGTACCGCTGAAGCCCGCCGGGCCATGGAGGTGATGACAATCTCGTCGGTGTTGATCTGAAAGGGGATGTTGGCCAGGTCGTAGAGGTAGATGGGAGCAAAAACCAACGCCAATAGCCCCAGGTGCAGCAACTCCTGGCGCCAGCGCAGCCGCGTCGGATCCCAAGGGGGCTGAGCTGGGGGAAACTGGGCCACGTACAACCCCACCAACAGGATGCTCAACAACCAGATGCCAACCTGCAAGACGTGGTAGCCGAACAGCCCATACCCAAGGGTCAAGGCTATCCCCAAGCCCAAGCCGGATCCCAGCAGGGCCGGACGCCGAGAAGTTGCCAGCGTATCCCAAACCGCCATAGGACTGGAGTGAGGAACAGCACTGACCCCAGCCTACCAGGCCTCTGCCGGTGTTCGATCCCTCACCCCCGGCCCCTCTCTATGCAATATCAATAAGCAATATCAATAGCCCCGCATCGCCTCGGTCTCCCGCTCCAGTTCCGGCTCCACGAAGTTGGAGGGGTCGTAGAGGAAGCGGTTGACCTCGTCTTCAAGGCGGTAGATCTCAAAAGGCTGCAATTGCTTGCCAGTTCGCAGGGCCAGCAGGTAGCCATCCACCAGCAGGCGCAGCTCGTCAGTGCGCCGATAGCCGCGATGCCAACTGTCCACCAGCGCGTCGGTCAAAGCCTGATAGTGCCGGATCAACTTCGGGTCTTGCAACATGGGGTTCCCTTGCCCTGCTTGCTTCTATCCTAACGTTTGATGTCTGTTTGTGAGGAGGAGTTGCGAAGGGATGAGAAGCTGTGTTGTCTTAAACTGTCACTCCCCCTAACTCCCCTCGACAATGGGCAGATGCAGCCGCGAGGGGGTGTCGCTGCCGCTGTGAAGAGCGAGGGTGAGAATGCGGGCCTCGATGAGCCGCTCTTCTCGCATCCCCGTGCCTGTGTTAACGGGGTAGGCCGGGAAACAGGCCGCGCTAAGGCTGAGGCGCAGGGCGTGGCCGCGGGGAATGCGGATGCAGGTGGGCTGGCAAGGGATCCCAATGGGGGCCTTGGGCTGGGGATCCCGCAGCCGGCGGTAGCCCTGGGAAAAGTTATACACCTGGCCCTCCGGCCTCACCACCGAGAGCACGGCGCAGAGATCGAAACTGGGGCTGTCGGCTTCCACATACACTTCCACGAGAATGTCCCCTGCCAGGACGAGGTCGGTTGCCAGGGGAGAGGTGGTGTAGGTGAGAACATCGGCGCGGCAGTCGAGGGCAGAGCGCTCCTGCGGCCCGGCGGGATGGATGAGGTGGCCTCCTAGGGCCGGCACGGGTCGCCAGGGATCGTGAACAAAAGTATCCGACTGCTGCTTTGGTGGGGGCTCTGGGCGAAGGGATCCCTCTGCTTCAGAAAGGGCGGCCAGGCCGCTGCTGTGCAGGTAGAAAACCTTCGGCTCCGGCGTGGGCCAGGCCTCAAAGCTGCGCCAGCGGTTGGATCCCATCTCGAACAGGCGTACCGGCGGCTCTTGGAGGATCCCTGTGTCTTTGCCTTTGAGGAACTGGTCGAACCAGCGCACCTGCAGCCGATCGATGGGGCTGACGGCCTCGGGGCCAAAGTCCAGCGCCCCCACTTTGCGCCCCCAAGGCAGGTGGGCCCAGGGCCCGACAACCAGGTACTGAGGGTTTTGGCTGCGGGCGCTTATTTCCTTGTAAAGGCGCAGGCTGCCGGTTAGGTAGCTGTCGAACCAGCCGCCAATGTGCAACATCGGCAGATCCACCGCCTCTAGACGGGGGGAGAGCTGGCGCCAGTAGTCGTCGGGCTCGCTGTGCTCCAGCCAGTCAAAGTAATAGGACTGGGGCGCATATTGCTGCAGCACGCCTGGCTTGAGGGGGATGGGATCGTAAAGGGGCAGGTTGCGGGAGGCCTTGAAAAGGGCCTGGTAAGCGTTGGCATCGCCGCGCAGGCGCGCCCCCTCAGCTTCCAGTTGCAGGGCCCAACTGAGGTTGTTGTAGAAAGCGAAGGCTCCCCCCGGATAGGCGGCATCGGCGTAGAGATCGTAGGGCAGCATGGCTGGGCAGATGGCCTTCAGGGCGCTGGGACGGGTGGAGGCGGCATACAGTTGGGTCATGCCTTGGTAAGAAAAGCCGTACATACCCACCACACCGTTGCTCCCCGGCAAAGCGGCCGCCCAGTTGACGGCGTCGAACCCGTCCTCGGCTTCGTGGCGGAAAGGGTAGAAGGATCCCTTGGAGGTTCCCCGTCCGCGCACATCCTGGATGACCACAATGTACCCCTGGGCCGCATACCACCTGGGATGGGCATACACCACCGTCGAGGCAATGGCCCGCCCATAGGGCTGCCGCATCAGCAAAACCGGGTAGCTCCCCTCCCCTTGCGGGCGATAGACATCTGCGTCCAGTTGGATCCCGTCGCGGGTGAACATGGAAACAGTTTCGCGGGGGCGAACGGGCAACATGGCCTGGGTTGGGCTAGCGGATCTTGCCAAAGGGATACCAACCAAGGACAACCTAAGGGATCCCTGGGTGGATTCTTCCTAAGATAAAACAGAAGCCCTTATGAGAGCATGACTCTAGTCAATAATAAGCTCAACTATGCTGAAAATAATGTATAATATGTTCAGTACGGATTACTACCAGTTGATCTTTCTGTTTACTTTCGAGTCTGCCAACATGGTAGCCAAAGCAAAGCAGAAAATTGGTAGTAAGACGACACGGAAACTGCGCTTTGGGTATTCTACTCAAAGCTTTGCGGGATACCGCCATTCTGGTTGGAAACAAACAGAATGCTATCGCTGCATAGTTGAACAGTGATGTTCAGCAGTGTTCAGCGTAAATGTATCAGGGAGAAACTCCCACCAGAGTTTGAGCCCCTTCCCTGGTATTGCCCTTGATCTCCGGCCTGCTGGCGCAAACGCAGCCCCCTCCAGACCCCTCTTTTA
>NZ_AXUX01000001.1:238324-249394 GCF_002760475.1 Synechococcus sp. 63AY4M2
AAGGAAAGAGGTCTTGGTAGGAGAAGTCAGGGACAGGTTGTTTGAGCTATGAAACTATATCAACGACCCCCATCATGGGTAAGCGACTAAAGTGGCTAGCGGGCTTTTCCGCCCTGCACTCAAGTGCAGGGCTACCAAGCTATCCTTTTGTTGTGTAGCGTCGATGCTTGTGGGGTCATGTCTGAAGCTCAAGATTTGCTGCCGGTGGGGGCGAGGGTTGAGGTGGTAGAGATGCCTCCTTACTTGAAAACGGCTGACCCGATGCCGATGTTGCGCCCCGCCCATTTGATTCGGCTGCACGAACAAGGGGTGATCTTGCAGCGGCGGCTGTTGGGCACCTACAGTGTGCAGTTTGCCAATGGCATCTTTTTAATTGACGGCAAGTACCTGGCTCTTGTGGGATCCCGCCCGTGAGCGCCCCATCTCCGCCGGAGCTCAGGAGACTGGGACTTTTGCTCTTTGGGAGCTGCGGGTCTTGCGCGTGCCGGCGGACTTTCGCGGTAGATTAAAGGGTGCCGGCTGAGGTTGGGTCAACAGGGTGGCTGGGATCCAGCCTAGCTTGCAGTATTGGCTCTTCTGCTTCTGTTGCCCTACATCCGATTAGGCTATCGTCGCTTATGCCCAGAGTTATCGTCACGGATCCCATCGATCAGGCGGGGATCGACATCCTCTCCCAAGTGGCCCAGGTGGATGTGCAAACCGACCTTACGCCGGAGCAGTTGATCGCGGTCATTCCCAACTACGACGCCATCATGGTGCGCTCCGGCACGCGGGTCACCCGCGAGGTGATCGAGGCGGGGACGAACTTGAAAATCATCGGTCGGGCGGGGGTGGGCGTGGACAACATCGACGTGGCTGCCGCCACCAAAGCTGGGATCCTGGTGGTCAACTCCCCTGAGGGCAATACGATTGCTGCCGCCGAGCACGCCATCGCTCTGATGATGGCCCTCTCCCGCCACATCGCCGATGCCAATGCCTCTCTGAAAGCGGGCCAATGGAAGCGGCAGGAGTTTGTCGGGGTAGAAGTCTACAAAAAAACGCTGGGGATTGTGGGATTGGGTCGCATTGGATCCCATGTGGCCCAGATTGCCAAGGCGATGGGGATGCGGCTTTTGGCCTACGATCCCTACCTTTCGATGGAGCGGGCGGAGCAACTGGGGGTGCGCCTAGTGGATTTCAAAACCTTGGTGCAGGAGTCAGACTACATCACCCTGCATGTCCCCAAGACCCCTGAGACCACTAACCTGTTCAACGCTGAGACCTTCCGCATGATGAAGCCGACCGCCCGCCTGATCAACTGTGCCCGCGGCGGCTTGGTGGACGAGCAAGCCCTTTATGAAGCTCTCAAGTCCGGCCAAATTGCGGGGGCGGCCCTGGACGTCTTTGCCGACGAGCCCCTCAGCAAAGACTCACCTCTCCTTTCCTTGGGCAAGGAGATCCTGCTGACACCTCACCTGGGGGCCTCTACCGAGGAGGCGCAGGTCAACGTAGCCATCGACGTAGCCGAGCAGATCCGCGATGTGTTGTTGGGGCTGCCTGCCCGTTCTGCCGTGAACATCCCTGGCCTGCAGGCGGAGGTGCTGCAAAGCCTCAAGCCCTACCTGGACTTGGCGGAAACTTTGGGCAACTTAGTGGGCCAGTTGGCGGGGGATCGGGTGAGCCAGTTGGAGATCCGCCTCCAGGGATCCCTTGCGGAAAAAGATGGCCAGCCGATCGTCATCGCCGCGCTCAAGGGGCTTTTGACGCTGGCTCTGCGGGAGCGCGTCAACTACGTCAATGCTTCCATCGAGGCCAAGGAACGAGGCATTCGCGTGGTGGAGACGCGAGATCCCTCTTTGAAGGATTACTCCGGATCCCTGACGTTGATTGCCCACGGCCCCAACGGGGTGCGTTCTGTTTCGGGGGCGCTGATCGGGGAGCGGGAGGTGCGCATTACCCAGATCGACGAGTTCCCGGTGAATGTGCCCCCCTCCGCCAACATGCTGATGACCCTGCACCGGGATATGCCGGGGATCATCGGGCGGATTGGCACCCTGCTGGGGGCCTACAACGTCAATATCGCCAGCATGCAGGTGGGGCGCAAGATCATCCGCGGCGATGCGGTGATGGTGCTCAGCCTCGACGATCCTCTGCCAGATGGGATCATCGAAGAGGTGTTGAAGCAGCCGGGTATTCGCGATGCTTTTGTGGTGAACCTTTGACGGCTTCTGCCGCCACTGGGGAAGTGCGCAACCGGCCTGAGCAGAGGGGAGGGCAATCTCTTTGCTGGGGTTGGTGGGGATATCTTGAGTTGAGGTGAACGCTTGAGTCCGAATCACTTGCCGCCGACGGGTGGGATCTCAACCTGGGATTGGCCGGGGTTTCTGGAGTCGCTAGGCCACTTTGGCGTCGACCTCAGCCTGGATCGCATGCAGGTTTTGCTGCAGCGCCTGGGCCAGCCCCAAGCCGGGATCCCAGCCATCCACGTGGCCGGCACCAACGGCAAGGGATCCGTCTGCGCCTGGGTCAGCCACGCGCTGTGGGCGGCGGGCTATCGCGTCGGTCGCTACACCTCTCCCCACCTGGTCAATTGGCGGGAGCGGATCTGGCTGAGCGGCGAGTACATTTCGCCAGGCGACTGGAGCCGGGTGTTGGCCCAAGTGCGAGATTGCCTGCAGACCTACGCTCCAGGCGAGGCTTCCCCCACCCAGTTCGAGGCCATTACCGCCGCTGCCTGGCTGTACTTTCGGCAGCAGAAGGTGGACATTGCCGTGATGGAAGTGGGGCTGGGGGGGCGGCTGGATGCCACCAACGCCGGCATCGAGCCGGTAGTGACCGCCATTACCTCCATCGGCTGGGATCATTGGCAGCGTCTGGGCAACAGCCTGGCGCAAATTGCCTTTGAAAAAGCCGGCATTCTCAAGCCGGGGATCCCGACTGTGTGCGCGCCCCAACCCCCTGAGGTGATGGCCGTGATCCGGGCTAGAGCCGAGCAGACGGGCAGCCCCCTGCGGGTGGTGGAGCCCCTGCACTGGGCCGGTCCTCAGACTGTCTGCTGGCGGGATCAGGTGCTTACCCTGCCTCTTGCCGGTGAGGTGCAACTGATCAATGGGGCGGTAGCTCTGGCCGTTGTGGAGACCCTGCAGGAACAGGGTTGGCGGATCCCAGATGTCGCTGTCGAGAAAGGATTTGCCCTCACCCGTTGGCCGGGTCGCCTACAGTGGGTGCAAATTGGCTCCCGCCAGCTGCTGCTGGATGGGGCCCACAACTTGCCCGCCGCCCAGGCGCTGCGCCGCTACCTAGATGAGCACCAGCCCGGCCCCCTCACCTGGTATATGGGCATTCTCACCACCAAAGACGTCAAGGGCATGCTCGCCACCCTGCTGCGGCCGGGGGATCGCTTCTTCGCCCTGCCCCTCTTCGGCCACGCCGGAACCCATCCGCAAGAACTGGCCCACCTGGCCCAGATCTTGCAGCCCCATCTTCGCTCTGTCCAGGCGCTGCCGGATCTTGCCGCTTTACAAGCCCAACTGCAGCAGCCGGCTGACCTCGACGAGCCGCCCGCGGTTATCTGTGGATCCCTATACCTCTTGGGCCAGGTGATGCAAGCTTGCCTGGGATGGGATCTGGCCTGCTGAGGTTCCTGCCACCAGTTTGGCCGAGCGCTCGGAGACCCCTAGCGCTTCCCCTACCGGCCCCATCGGGATGACAGGATTTGAACCTGCGGCCCTCTGCTCCCAAAGCAGATGCGCTACCAAGCTGCGCTACATCCCGCTCTTGTAATTATGGCAGATGATCAGCTAGAAAGCGCAGGAGCCCCGCCCTGTACCTCCCTAGATCCCCCCGCCCCCCTGCCCCCCGTATATGGGGGGTTGGGGGGGAAGGGGGGCGGTCGGAGCCGGGTAGTGTACGCCAGAGACGAAGAAAGTGTAACGATTTCTCCAACAATTTCGCCGATGTTCTTTAAGAGATTTTGGGGAAGCCAGACAAACTTTTGCGTTATCTGACAAGAAGGTGAAGGAGAAGGGGAGGTTCTGGCTCCTGCGGTAGAAAGGTAGTGGGGCGAGTTGGCCTTGTCTATGTCCGATGAGCTGCTGCGTGCAATCCGCAGACGCGACCTAGAGGCCGCCACCTCAGCCGTGCAGCGCTTGCGTTCCCGCCACCTGAGCGAGGCTGTGATTACCTCGATGGTGATGGTGGCCGTGGAGCGACTGGCCTGGGATGAAGGCGATCGGGCCGCTGCCAGTTGGTTGCTACGTCACTGCTCCAGACGGCGCTGAAGGGATCCGGGCCGAGCGAACGCCTAAAGCACCTGCTGCTCGCGGAGAACCTCGGCCAGCAACCCCGCCAGGGAAGCGGCGATCCCGACCATCGAACACTAGCTCTGCCGTATTGCCCTCCCGGCCAAGGATGAGGATCCCTGGACGGAACACCTCCAGATTTTCAGCTAGAAACCGCAGGAACCCCCCCTATCCCCCCGCCCCCCTGCCCCCCGTATACGGGGGGCGGTCGGAGCCGGGTAGTTTACAGACGAAAACTCATTATGCTCTATCCCTTCCCACCGTCTATACGGTGGGAAATTCCGCGCATTTAAGTGCGCGCCAGCCAGCGCCGCAGCGGATGCCAGGCGGGCAAAGACAAAATCCAGCGGGACTGGCGCTCCAGCATCAAGCGCTCAATAGGATAGAGCCCAAACAGCTCGTAGCGGCTTTGGGCGATCAAGATCCCCAGCGTGAAGCTGACGCAAAGCAGCAAACCAAAGGTGGGCCAGCCGGGCCGGTAAAATAGGGCATAGCGCAGGCCTGTCCAGGTGAAATGGTTCCACAAGCGAACAATATCTGCCCGCAGCGCCCAAAGGCTGGGGATCCCGACCAGCAGCCACAACAGGCCCAGAAAGAGGAAGCTGCCGCCATGGTAGAGGCGCAACAGGCGCCTGGCTGGCGGAGAGAGAGATTCCAGGCCGGGAGGGTTTTCCGACCCCCAGCCGCGAGCAGCCTTCTTTTCCTCGACTGAGCTAGGATCGCGAGGCGATGACATCGAGATCCCGGTTCTCCAAACCAAGACCTTGTCATGATAACTTTAGCGACTGGGATCCCCAAACGAAGCTCCTTGGGGGGCATTAAGAGAGCGGGTTAAGCCGCGTAGCCGACCTCAGAGAGGAAACTCCTCCAAGGATATAATGGCTCTGCAGCTTGCCTTGCTAGCTCAATGGATAGAGCACCGACCTTCTAAGTCGATGGTTGCAGGTTCGAGTCCTGCGCAAGGCGCTAGGTGGATTCGCCTGGGATCCCGGCTTGTGGCGTTCGACTTTGAGAGGGGCACCACACTCGAAAGATGACTTGGCCAGAGTGACTTGCCACCGTCAGGGATCCCTCCAAGATCTCCATAGCCTTTTTGGCCAACGCCAGGCCCAGGCCCGTTCCCCCGGCCTTGCGGCGATCCAACTGCGGGATACGGTAAAACTTCTCAAACAAGCGGGGCAGCGCCTCTGGAGGAATTTCCACCCCTGTATTGCCCACCTCGATCAGCCAGCCGGGACGGCCCTGTTGATGGCTCTGGCTAAAGCGCAAACAGATGCTTTCCCCAGCCGGCGTGTACTTGCAGGCGTTGTTCAAAAGTTCGCCCACCACCCGCGACAACAGGCTCTCATCCGTGCAGAGGGGCAAAAGGTCGGGATCCCATTCCACCTGGAACTGTTGGCCCTGCTGGGCAGCTCGCAGCCGGAAGGGCTCGGAAAGATTGGGGATCCACTCTTGAGGAGATAACCAGGTCAGCTTGAGATCCCTATTTCCGGCTTCAATAGCTTGCAATTCCAAGAGCTCGTTGATCAAGTCCAGCTCGCGGTTGGTCTCCATCTCCAAAATCTGCAAGTAGCGCTGTTCCCGCTCGGTCAGGTTGGCCCTCGATAAAAACCCAATCGCCAGCTTCATGTTGGTCAGAGGCGTGCGCATCTCGTGGGAGACCATGTGCAGAAACTCGTCCTTGAGGTGGTTGAGCTCCTGCAACTGCTGCACCTGCTGCTGCACGGTTTGGTAAAGCCGAGCCTGGCGAATGGCAATTGCACATTGGCCGGCCACCCGCTGCATCAGGCGTTGCTCCCGCTCGCCAAACACCTGCCCCGGCGGACGGGATCCGCAAATATTTCCCAAAAGCAGCGAGTCTTTTTGCTGGCCTGTTCGATCCCGCAAATCGCAGATGGGAACCACCAGCAGGGTATGGCGCTCGTAGCCGGGCCAGCAGGGGTGGCCAAGGTTGCTGAAATAGCAGAACTGCCCACCCCGAAGCTGCTGGAGCACCTCGGCAAAATCGGCAAAGGGGATCTCCAGGGGAAAACGGCGGATCCCTTGGTCGGGCCGATAGTCCACCGCCAAAACGCTGGCCTGTCGTTCTGGGTCGTGCAGGGCAATCCTGCAGCCGGAAAGACCCAGCCTGAGGGCCAGTTCTTGCGCCACGGTTTCCAAAATCTTTTGCTCGTCTAGGCTGGAGCGAATTTCTTCCGTGATCAGTTGCAGCAGGGCCTCGTCTTCGTAGGCTTGCTGCAGTTGGCCGTTGCGCACCCGCACTTGGTAATCCAATTCGGCGTTGGTTTGCTGCAGCTTTTGATAAAGTTCGGCCTGGTGGATGGCCACTCCCAGGTGATCGCCAATCGCTATGGCCAGCTCGATCTCCTCCGCTTGCCAGTCCGGCTCAGAGATCAAGCGCCCTAGGGCTAGGGCGCCCCAAAGCTTTCCTTGGCAGGCCACGGGGATCCCCAGCCAGGGGCCGAGTTGGTGGTCTTGCCTTTCCTGCAGCGCAAACGAATCGGCAACCTGCTGCGGATCCCGCACGTGAAAAACCTGCAGCCGCTTCAACTGCTGGATGGCTGGGATCTCTGGATCATCCGGTATGCGCAGGTGAAGGAAGCTGGGCACCTCAGGAGAGCGGACATGGCCGACAATGGCCACCCACACCCGCTCCTCAGGTAGATATTGGTAAAGGGTAACCCGCGCTGCCTGCAAAACCTGGCCTACTTCCTGCACGGCTACCTCAAAGAGGGTCGGCAGATCCAGGGAGCCGTTGATGGCTTGCATCAGCCGGTTGAACAGTTTTTCCCGCTGCACCTGTTGCTGCAGCTTCAGCTCGGCTTGCTTGCGGGCAGTAATATCCCTCACCATCACCAGCATTTGCTCGTTCTCGAAAGGCACAAAACGAGCCTGCCGATACTGAGGCTCAGAAGAGCATTCCGTCCAGCAGTACTCCATCTCCTGGATTTGCTGGGTGGCAAAGGCCAGCTCCAGATGCTGGCGAACGGCTTGGGCTTCCCCAGGGGGAAACAGCTCTTCCGGGGTTTTGCCCAAGTAATGGTCGGGGGGATACTGCGTCGGAAAGTTGCTGGGGGGCTTGATCTCCAAACATCGGCCCTGGCGGTCGAGGCGAAAGAGCATGTCGGGCAAAGCTTCCAGCATCTGCCGATAGTGGCACTCCCGTTCGGCCAAAGCCGCCTCCAGTTCCTTGCGCTCGGTGATGTCCAGCGTTACGCCCACAACATGGCTGGGATCCCCTTCCGGCCCCAAGAGCACAATGCCCTGGGAGAGGTACCAGCGCACCTGTCCGTTGGCTAAGCAGGCACGGTACTCGACGGCAAAGTTGGGATCCCCCTCCGTCGCCCTGCGCCCCGCCGACTGCAAAGCTTCCTTCACCCTTGGGCGATCTTCCGGGTGAACCCGCTCAAAAAACATCTCCAGGGTGAACTCCTCGCCGGGATCCAGCCCGTATTTGGCCTTGCATTGGGGAGAGGCACTCAACTCCCAGGTGCGCAAATCCAGTTGCCAATAGCCCAGTTGGGTGGCTTCCAGAGCCAAATAGAGATGCTCTGGATAAAAGCTGCCGTCTCCTGGCCGCACCGGCACCAGGCGGTATCGAGTTGAAGCCATCTCCCTCACCAGATTCTATGAGCCCTGCCTCATTGTGGACGATTTTCAGAGAACCTGGGAGATCCTACTATTCGAACTGTTAGAAATTCCTAACCTTAAGCATGGCTCCAGGGTAACTCTTAGATATGTGTTCTCCGACACCAAACCTTCAACTTGAGCTGGACTTCAACTTCACGGGGAGAAGGCCTAGGGTCACACCCTGCTGATGCGACCGGGAGGCTTTGGGCCGGGCTTGTGGGAAAGGGGGGTGCCTCTGCTATAGTGATGGTCGGTTGCGTTTCGGATCCCAAGCAGTGGGATCCCCCTGGCAGGTAGGGTTGGGGCAGGCTTCGAGATGTCTTTGCGCTCTTGCGAGAGTTGACGTTGCGTTGAGCTTTCTCGGTGTGATCCTGCCCTTAGCCTGCGTGAAGCGTTTTCTCTTTTTTTTTATGCTTTCCTGTGCAACGTTAAGCCTGACGTTTAATCACAGAAAACTTCTCCTGCTCTCGAGTTTGGGTTTATCTGTAGTAAGACCTGTATTCAGATTTTCCCGATGGGTTGACGGTTTCCTGTTCGCCCTGGCGCGGCTTCTCAAGGTGCCGTTGCCCTCTTCATTTGGTTAGCGGACGGGGAAACAGAAGATTGCTAGATCTGGACAATTAGCAGGGCCGAGGTTGTCTTCACTTCCTTGGGCTTTGGCTTAAGTTTTCCTTTCCCCGGGTATCTCTTGCAAAGTTGCCCGATGTTGGCGATGGCAACAGGATAGTCTGTTTAGCCTGCTGTTAGGTTTTCTGGATTCTCTGAGTTGGGTTGATGGGCTGGCCCGCGGCATGGCGAGCGAAGGGATCCCTTTGACCTTTCTCAGCAGACTTCTCCCTATTTTTTCCTAGCTCAACTCAATCATTTTCCAACCGAAGAATTCAAGGTTATTGCTGTGGTTTGTGAAGTTTCTCCCAGTTTGCATCGACAGCATCAGTCGAGCGAACCTGCGTTGCCCCAAGGCCACCCCTTGGATCCCCTTAGCGCCGAGGAAATGCGGCAGGTGGTGCAGATCCTGCGCCGGCAACGGCCCCTCAGTTCTCAGTGGCGCTTTGTAACCATCCAGCTACACGAGCCGGATCGGCCTTGGATGGAAACTTGGCAGCCGGGGCAGCCGTGGGATCGGCAGGCTTTCGTGGTGCTGTTGGATCCGGCCAGTGGCAACACCTACGAAGCCGTGGTCTCTCTGTCAACACAGCAGGTGCGCTCTTGGCAGCTCATTCCGGGCGTGCAGCCCCCCCTGTTGGATGATGAGGTGTACGCCTGCGACCGCCTGCTCAAGGAGGATCCCCAGTTTTTAGCGACTTTGCAGCGCCGAGGCATTGCCGATGTGGATTTGGTGATGGTGGACTACTGGACGGTGGGCTACTTTGGGATCCCGGAAGAAGAAGGGCGGCGGCTGGTGCGAGGCTTTTGTTTCCTACGTACTTCCCCTTGCGACAACGGCTATGCCCGCCCCATCGAGGGGCTCTACCCCTGGATTGACCTCAACCGCATGCAAGTTGTCAAGGTGGAGGATCGGGGTCTGTGGCCCTTGCCGCCGGAGTCCGGTAACTTCGACGAGCTGTTTTTCAAAGATTTTCGCCAAGACTTGAAGCCGCTAGAAATCACTCAGCCCCAAGGGGTGAGCTTCCAGGTGGACGGCCACCACATCCGCTGGCAGAAGTGGGATCTGCGCATCAGCTTTAACCCGCGAGAGGGGCTCGTCCTCCACCAGGTGAGCTACGAGGATCAAGGCCGCCTTCGCCCCATTCTCTACCGCGCCTCGGTAGCCGAGATGGTGGTGCCCTACGGCGATCCCCGCGATCCCCACTGCCGCAAGAACGCCTTTGACGTGGGGGAATACGGCATCGGCATGCAGGCCAATTCCCTGCGGCTGGGCTGCGACTGTCTGGGGGAAATCTACTACTTCGATGCCTGGCTGCCCACCAACAGCGGTGAGCCCATGCTTTTGAAAAATGCCGTCTGCATGCACGAGGAGGATTTTGGCATCCTTTGGAAGCACACCGACTGGCGCACGGAGCGAGCCCAGGTGCGGCGCTCGCGGCGGCTGCTGCTTTCCTTTTTCACCACCATTGGCAACTACGACTACGGCTTTTTCTGGTACTTCTACCAGGATGGCACGCTGGAGTTTGAAGCCAAGCTCACCGGCATCATCAACACTTGCGCCACGTTGCCGGGGGAAGAGCCGGAGTTTGGCGTCTTGGTGGCACCCCAATTGTCTGGCCTCAACCACCAGCACTTTTTCACTGTCCGCCTCGATATGGCGGTGGATGGGCCGTGCAACTCCCTCTATGAAGTGCATGCAGAACCTCTGCCTCTGGGGCCGGATAACCCTCACGGCAACGCCTTTCGCGCCCGCTCCACCCTGCTCAAAACCGAGCAGGAAGCTAAGCAAACGGTGGATCCCTTGCGGGGGCGCTACTGGAAGATTGTCAACCCCAACCGCCACAATCGCCTGGGGCAGCCGGTGGCCTACAAGTTGATCCCAGGAGAAAATGTCCAGCTCCTGGCCCACCCCGACTCCTGGCTGTATCGACGGGCGGGGTATTTGGCCCACCACCTCTGGGCCACACCCTATCACCCTGGCGAAAAGTTCCCGGCGGGGGACTACCCCAACCAACACCCCGGTGGGGAAGGGCTGGTGAAGTGACATCTTCTCCCGCTAAGCCCTGACGGGCTGTAGACGGGAGCTTCCGAGAATCACTTCTCGGAGTTGCTGCTTCAACGGACTGGTAAACCAGGATCCTCCACAGCCAGAGAGCGGCAGTCCCACCGCCCTGAGTCCTCGCTTCAAAATCTCGATAGCAGCGTTCAAGTCTCTGTCCCACGACCCGCAACGGGGGCAATCATGCACCCGTTCCGACAAGGCCTTGGGAACACGCTCCTCACAAACACAACAATTTTGGGACGTACCAGGGGGATCCACTCTCAACACCTGTTTGCCGCGTTTGACCGCCACTGCTGTCAGAATGTCAAGAAATCGTCCCCAAGCCGCATCCAAAATCGATTTAGCCAACCGAGTCCGTGCCAGCCCTCGGACGTTGAGATCCTCCACCACCAACAGGTCGTATTGCCCCACCAGCCAGTGCGCCACTTGGTAGTGGAACGCTTTGCGTTGTCGGGCAACGTGCAACTGCAAACAAGCAACTTTCGTGGC
>NZ_AXUX01000001.1:254721-288387 GCF_002760475.1 Synechococcus sp. 63AY4M2
ACCTGCCAAAAGTGGCGCTGTTCCTTGGTGGAGTTCAACGGTGAGGCGGATCATGTGCATCTGTTGGTGAGTTTTCCGCCGGATGTTCAGGTCTCGAAGCTGGTGAACAACCTGAAAACAGTCTCCAGCCGGTTGATTCGCAAAGAGTTCGCCACAGAGGTGGCACGGTTCTACAGCAAGCCTGTATTTTGGACAGGGGCCTATTTTGTTGCCTCTTGTGGTGGGGTCACCGTTGAGGAGTTGAAGAAGTATGTCGAGCAGCAGGCAACGCCCAGATTGTGAGACTCAGGGGCATTGAACCCCTTCGTCTCACCGCCTATCCTCCAGCCCGCCAAGCTGCGCTGTGGCGGGAGTACCCCAGAGGTTCTGATGGACGCAAGCCAACCGCTCGCTTGAGAATACCCGCCTGGTGCTCTGGTACAGCTTTGGCTGCAACCATTTCCCCCGCACCGAAGACTGGCCGGTGATGCCGGTTAGCTACATCGGCTTTCTGCTCAAGCCGTTGGGCTTCTTCGAGTGCAACCCGGCCCTGGATGTGCCTCCTCCCCCCCCAAAGAGCAAAAGCTGCTGTAGCTCATAGCTGCAGGGCTTGCCAGTTGGGCTAATCTTCCCCTTCTAGGATGCGGGGCACCTTGAAGAACATGTCTGCCCGGTCAGGGGCGTTGGCCAGGATCCCTTCGATATTGGGGTAGGGCTCCACTTGGTCGGGGCGAGTGGGCAGCTCCGCATCCAGCACATGAAAGGTGGGCTCTACCCCTTCCGTATCCAGTTCTTTCAGTTGCTCCACGTAGGCCAAGATATCGGCCAGTTGCTCGGTAAACTGGATTTCCTCTTCTTCCGTAAGCTCCAGCCGCGCCAGGTGGGCAACATGTTGCACCTCTTCTCGTGTCAGCATCCTTCCTTTCCGCCAGCAGGTTTGACTTCTGGTCAATCTAGCTGAACTGGGGTACTTGGGGGAAGACTCAATACAGCTCCAGGTTGGCGCGTCCCGTGGTCTTGAGCCAGTTTTGCGCCTCGATGTAGTTGTTGGGGGCAATGCGAATGGCGCGGATCCAGTATTGAGCCGCCTCATCGAACAGGGCCTCTGCCGTCTCCTCATCCCCGGCCTGCAGGCTCTGCTCGCCCTTGTGGTGCAGCAAGACGGCAATGTTGTTTAGGGCAGAACAGAGGCGGGGGTTCAGCTCCAGGGCCTGGTGGTAGTACTCCAGGGCTTTGTCCAGTTCGCCATTGCTCTGGTAGATCAGGCCCATGTTGTAGAGGATGTAGCTGCGGTCTTCGTCGTCTTGCTCCAGGGCCAGGGCTTCTCGGTAGTTTTCTAGAGCCTCGGCATATTCTCCCTCGCTCTGGGCCGCCATGCCGTCCCGGTAGTAGGCAAAGGCCTTCTTCTGCTCAGGACTCACCCCCGGCATCAGCTTCAGGATCAGGTCAGCCATGACGGTGAAGGTTTTGTCGATGAAGTTGTCGTTCTTCATGCTGCGCGGCATGATTGACCCCCTTAGAGCGCAGGACAGGGTATCTCTTCTTTGGGTTGTAGCATGCCTATGGGATCCCGTGCGTGGCCTCAAGCCGGATGCTGGCCGGGGCGAGAAGAAGCTGAGGAGCGCTTGCGCAGGCGTACAGGATGCCACTGCACGGTTTCGCCAGGGGAGACCTCCACCTCACAGGCCGTGTCGATGAGCCGTTGCGCCTGGGCTTGAGGGGTGGGATAGCGGGCCAGATCTGCATCCACCAGATGGGGGTGCTCCTGCAACAGCCGCACAAGGAACTCCTGCAATTCCTCGGGGGTGAGAAATTGCTCTGGCAGGCCCGGGATCAGCAGCACGTAGTGGTTGGCAGCACGCAGCAGTTCTGGCTCCGGGTCTGCCATGGTTTCGGGTTGCTGTCTTTCTTCCCTCATAAACCAACGGGTTGCGGCTCTCTTGATATCCTGAACAAAGACTTTCTTGGTTCTCGTCCTCCCTCTTGTTGGCGTTTGAGATCGCTTTTCCTATGGCCAAGCCGCGCACGCTTTCTGGAATCCAGCCCTCCGGCGAGTTGCACCTGGGCAATTACTTGGGGGCCATTAAAAACTGGGTGGCCGAGCAGGAGCGCTACGAGAACTTCTTCTGCATTGTGGATCAACATGCCATTACTGTGCCCCAGGATCCCAAGCTGCTGAGGGAGCGCACCCGTTCTTTGTTTGCTCTCTACCTGGCCTGTGGCCTCAGCCTGGAGCACTGTGTGCTGTTTGTGCAGTCCCACGTGCCCGCCCACACGGAGCTGGCCTGGCTGTTCACCACCATCACCCCTATGAACTGGGCGGAGCGCATGATCCAGTACAAGGAAAAAAAAGAGAAGCAGGGAGAGGAAACGAGTGTTGGCCTGTTCAGCTACCCGATTTTGCAGGCAGCGGATATTCTCCTCTACCAGCCCAAGTATGTGCCGGTAGGGGAGGATCAGCGGCAGCACATCGAGCTGTGTCGGGACATTGCCCGCCGCTTTAACGACCGCTTTGGGGAGGTGTTTGTGATCCCAGAGGCGCTGATTCGCCCGCAGGGGGCGCGGATCATGAGCTTGACCGATGGCACCCGCAAAATGTCTAAGTCGGATCCCTCGGATTTCAGCCGCATTCACTTGCTAGACGACCCCGACACGATCCGCAAGAAGATCCAAAAATGCAAGACCGACTCGATTCGGGGCATTGCCTTCGACGACCCGGCACGCCCGGAGGCCCACAATTTGCTGACGATCTACATGCTCACCTCCGGCAAAAGCAAGGAGGAGGTGGCGGCTGAGTGCGCCGAGATGGGATGGGGACAGTTCAAGCCCCTCCTCGCCGACAGCATTATCGCCACCCTGGAGCCCATTCAAAAGCGCTACCGGGAGCTCTCGAGTGACCCCGACTACCTCCACGGGCTGATGCGGGAAAATGCCGCCAAGGCCCGTGCCGTGGCCGAGCAAACCCTCCAAAAAGCGCGGGATGCCATGGGGTTTCTGCCCCCCTAGGAGAAGGCTCCCTTAGTCGGGTCGGCCATCGCGGATCTCGACGGTGCTGAACTCCAGGCCCAGCTCCGAGAGGATCCCTGGCCAGGCCAGGCGCAGGCGCTCCTGCCACTCCTGCCGGTGGTTGATGACATACACGCAGACCAGGGTAATGCCCACTCCCACCCATTGCACCGGCGTCAGGGTCTCGCCCAGGAAGGTACTGCCGAAGAGGAGGGCAAAGATGGGGGTGAGAAACGTGAGGGAGCTGAATTCGGTGAGATTTTCCTGAGAGGCGAAGTAGAAGAAGAGGGCGTAGGCCACGGCGCTCCCCATCACCGAAGCGTAGAGCAGGCCCAGCCAGTGGGCGCCGCTCAGGTGCTGCCATTGCTCGCTTTCTGTTAGCGCCGAGAGCAGGATCAAGGGCAGGCTGCCCAATACCATGTGCCAGCCTGTCGCCAACACCGGATCCGCCACCTCCGCCACCTTCGGCATCATCACGGTGCCAATGGCCATCGACAGGGAAGCCAGCAACATCCAGACCACGCCGGCCCCCACCTGCAGGGATCCTTCCCCGCCGAGGCCGATAAGGCTGATACCGACCACGCCCAGCCCCAGACTCAGCCAGCCCAGGGATCCCATCCGCTCCCGGTAAAACCAGGTGGCCATCAGGGCCACCGCCAGCGGCTGCGAGTCGATCAGCACGGATCCCAGCCCGGCGCCGGTCTCTCTCAACCCTTGCGCCAAAAATCCCTGAAAACAGGTGCCGTCCACCAGGGCAAAGGCCAAGACCCACAGCCACCCCCGCAGCCCCTGGGGATGCCAGGGCTGAGAGGCCGCAGAGGCCCGCCCTTGCCAAAGCCGAAAGGCTAAAACCAGGATCCCGGCTGGCAACAGCCGCAGAATGGCCATGAAGAGAGGAGTGGTCTCGGAGAGGGCATCTCGCATGGCCACCATCGCCGAGCCCCACAGGAAAAAAGGGGCGATCATCAACAGGCGTTGCCAGATAGGCTGAGGAAACAGGCCAGATTGCGCCATAGGTGCTTCCAACTCGCAGACAGAAATCAACCCTATGTTAAGCGCTGCGGCAGTTCGGTTACAAATCTTAATTACTGATCAATGACTGATGGGTGATGGGCAGCATGGGATCCCTGGAGGGCTTTCTCAACCTGGATAAGCCGGCCGGGCTCACCTCCCACGACTGTGTGGCGGTGGTGCGGCGGGTCTTGCGCACCCGCCAGGTGGGGCATGGCGGCACTTTGGATCCGGCGGCAACGGGAGTTCTGCCCATTGCCGTGGGGCGGGCGACGCGCTTTTTGGCGTTTTTGTCGGGGGACAAGGTCTATCGGGCCACCTTTCGCTTTGGGCAGCGCAGCGACACCGACGATGCCGAGGGGCAGATCCAGGTGGGATCCCCTTGTCCGGAGCTGAGCCGCGAGCAGGTGGAGGAATGTCTGCGGGAGTTTGTCGGCGAGATCTGGCAGGTGCCGCCTCTTTACAGCGCCATCAAGCGGCAGGGGAAAAAGCTCTACGAGCTGGCCCGGGCCGGGGCAGAGGCGGCAGAACTGGGGCTGGAGCCGCGGAGAGTAGTGATTCGACACCTGCAGATCTTGGGCTGGCGCTCTGGCGAGTTCCCGGAAGTGGATCTGGAGATCGCCTGTGGCCCCGGCACCTACATCCGCGCCCTCGCCCGCGACGTGGGGGAGAAATTGGGCTGCGGAGGCTTGATGAGCCGCCTGCGACGGCTGCAAAGTGGCCCTTTTCGCAGCGAAGAGAGCCTGCCCCTGGAGCAGTGGCAGGGATCCGCCGATCCCGCTGCTGCCCTGTTGCCGATTGAGTGGGGATTTCGCAGTTGGAACTCAGTATTCTTATCTCCGGCTGAGGCGCAGCGCTGGCGACAAGGTCAGGCCATTCCTCTGGATCCGGCTCAGGCCACTGCCGAGACCCTGCGGGTCATGAGCGGAGAGGGAGAATTTTTGGGCTTGGGGCACAGCCAAGCAGGTCAGCTCAAGCCGCTGCGGGTGTTGCTGCCGGATCCCTAGAGCGTTGCAGAAAAGTTACATTTTCGTAACAACATCTGCCATTGGCTGAGGAGAAGGCGGGAAAGAACCCCCCGCATGCTAAACTTCTGGGGGCAAGCGGGGAGCTCGGAGCGCTGCCGGTGTTGGGCTCTGGCTCGATTTTCCAAGGTTGGCCTTTGGACGTTGCCGGCAAAATTCTCATCTCAAGCTACTTTTACATAGAGTTACAGGAAGGGAGTTGGGGATATGCGGGATGCCGTAACCACACTGATCAAAACCTATGACCTGGCCGGCCGCTACTTGGATCGGAATGCCATGGACGCGCTCAAGGCCTTTTACGATTCGGGTCTGCGGCGCATCCAGGCCGTGCAGGTGATTAACCTCAACTCGGTGGACATTGTCAAGACGGCTGCTGCGGCCATGTTTGCCCAGGTGCCGGATCTAATCCGTCCGGGCGGCAACGCCTATACCACCCGCCGCTACGCCACCTGTTTGCGGGATATGGACTACTTCCTGCGCTACGCTTCCTACGCCCTGGTGGCCGCTGATACCAGCATCTTGGACGAGCGCGTCCTGGCTGGTCTGCGGGAAACCTACAACTCCCTGGGGGTGCCGATTGCCCCGACAGTGATCGGGATCCAGAACATGAAGCAGCGCACCCTGGAGCTGCTCGGCTCCGACGAGGATTACAGCTTTGTGGCCGAGCCCTTCGATTACATGAGCGCTAAACTCAGCGAAACCGACATCTAACCTACTCGTCGGCGTAGGGATTGGCCGGCACCGGTATTGGCTCCACCTGATCGGCCAGGATCACCAACTGAGGCTGGCCATCCCGTTGCTCCACGGCCATCCGCCCTTCCAGACGCAGCCAACTGTCCGGAGCCAGTTCCTCCGAGCGGGGCCAGCGCACCGGCAAGCCGACCGGGTAGGCATCGGCAGCGCAGCAACTCACCAAAAAGCGAGCGATGACAAAGTGGTCAGGTTGCTCGTCAGGAACGACGAACCCCTGCACCTGCACCGGCTGGCCTTCATAGGTATAGGGATCCGGGTAGACATCCAGGGTGCGCACCCAGTCCAGCAGGGTGCGCTGGCGTGGATCAATCTTGGGACGAAAAGCCTGCGGCTGGCTGCGAGAGGCACCCAAATAGGGAGATACCCCCCGGTTGAGGGCCGTCTGGCTGGAGAGGGGACGGGGCTCGACCCAAAACCCCAGCAGCGCCGTCAGGATCAAGAGCGCCGCCCCCAGGCGCGACCCCAACAGGGAGACATGGCTTTCCGAGGGCGCGACTTTGGCCCCCCGCCACCGGCCAATCCCCAGGCCCAGCAGGCACAGGCCGGCCAGCAGAGCCACGTTTACATAGGCGGGGTTAATCAACAGCAGCAGGGTGCCCCGCCAGCGGTAGACGATGAGCAGGCTCCCCAGGAGCATCAGCCCAGCAGCATCCCAATAGGCTGGGTTACCCCAGCCGAGCCAGGAGCGCGATCCCAGGCCAGCTCTAGTTGCTTTTGACCGTGCCTTGCCGCCGAGAGAGCCAGAACCACCTGCGGGCATGGGCTACCGCTTGCCTCCACAACTCCGAAGCTTAGTTTAGGGCAAGGGATCCCTGGAGCGGTTCTCTTGGCTTATGCTACTAACCATTGTTCAGAGACCCCCTTGCCGGTGTATCCTCAGGAGCGCGGCGGCAATCGCGGGGCAGCAAGTCGAGCAAACCGAGCCTGAACACTTGAGAAGATGAAAGCCATCCTCATGAGCGTGCCGGGTGGGCCGGAGGTTTTGCAACTGCAGGAGGTGCCCGACCCGCAGATTCGCGGCGAGCGGGAGCTGCGTGTCCGCCTCAAGGCCGCCGGCGTCAACCCCATCGACACCAAGCTGCGGCGGCGAGGCACCTTCTACCCCGAGGAGATGCCGGCCATTTTGGGATGCGATGGCGCCGGCGTTGTAGAAGCCGTGGGATCTGGGGTCAGGCAGTTTCGGGTTGGGGACGAAGTTTACTTCTGCCACGGCGGCCTGGGCAGAGAGGCGGGGAACTACGCCGAGCTAATCGTGGTCGATGAGCGCTTCGTCGCTCCCAAGCCCAGAACCCTCAGCTTTGCCGAGGCTGCCGCCGCTCCCCTGGTGCTGATCACCGCCTGGGAAGCCCTCTACGACCGGGGACGGCTGCAGGCCGGCCAAAAGGTGCTCATCCACGCCGGGGCAGGGGGTGTTGGCCATGTGGCCGTCCAACTGGCCCGTCTGCGGGGATGCCAAGTGGCTACCACCGTGAGCACGCCGGAAAAGGCCGAGTTTGTCCGTTTGCTGGGGGCCAGCTTGCCCATCTTCTATCGCCAGACCGACTTTGTGCGGGCCGTTCTGGATTGGACGGAGGAGGAGGGAGTGGATCTTGCTCTCGATACCCTTGGCGGCCCAGTGCTGGAGCAGACCTTCCCTGCCGTGCGCGTGTACGGCGATCTCGTGACCCTGCTGGCGCCAGCTCCAGAGACCGATTGGCGGGTGGCCCGCGACCGCAACTTGCGAGTGAGCTTTGAGCTGATGCTCACCCCTATGCTGAAGAACCTCATCGTTGCTCGGCAAAACCAGGCGGAGATCCTCCGGCAGTGCGCCCGCCTCATCGACCAGGGCCAACTGCGCATCCGGCTCAGCCACACCTTTCCCCTGGCCGAAGCGGCTGCCGCTCACCGGCTGCTGGAACAGGGATCCGTTTTGGGCAAAATTGCCTTAACCATCTCCGACTAGGCATGCTGGAGGAGGCCCTGCCCAGATCCGAGTCTATGGCCGCTCCCCTCACCCCTCACCTGTTGGAGAACGAGAGCTTCTACGAGAATGCCCTCTGCTGGCTAGGGCGACCGCAGACGGCCTATCGGCTGCTGAGCGAGGCGGTTTTTCCGGCCATCTCCTCTTGGGTGCGGGGAGAGGTGGACAGCTACTCCTTCAATCACTGGCAGCCGGAGGACGTGCGCACCTTTCTCTACCCGGTGGTGGCTCTGGGAGACCAGGAGACCCTTGTTCTCGCCAGCGAGGCCCTGCTCCTCTGCGGCAGTGGCAACTACTACAACCCCTGTGACTTGGCCATTGTGGTCTTCGTGCAGCAGCCCCAAGAGCTGTTCAGCCAACTGATGCAGCGCATCCGCCGCGCCGAGGCCATCATCACCCGCGGGCCGGAGGTGCGCATGCTCTCTGAACAGGTGAGCCTGGCCAAGCGGGGGCGAGACTACATCAACACTAAGTATCTGGTCTGGCCCTACGCCCTCTCTGCTGCCGCTCAAGATACTTTGGTTAAACAGGGGATCAGCATTATCCGTCTTTCACCGCAAGCGGCCGCCCTGCCCTTGGGAGACTAAGCTGAGGGCAATTTGGAGGAAAATGGGGATCCCTGACTTTTCCGTCTCCATCTTTATGGCCGATGCCCACCTGCCGCCGCTAATCCAAGCGATGTTGGATCCGGGGTTTTACCCCCATCCGGTGCGGGAGCCGATTCAGCTCGTCCAAACCCACATTTCCTACATTTTCTTGACAGGGAACTACGCCTATAAGGTGAAGAAGCCTCTGGATTTTGGCTTTTTGAATTTCACCACCCTGGAGCGGCGACGCTACTTTTGTCAAGAAGAGCTGCGCCTGAACCAGCGCGGAGCGCCAGGGCTTTATCTACAGGTGTTGCCCATTGTGCAAGCCGAGGGCCGGTTTCAGCTTGACGGCAGTGGCGAGCCCGTGGAGTACACCCTCAAAATGCGGCAGTTTCCTCAAGAGCAACTCTTTAGCAACCTCCTCGAGCGGGGGGAGCTGACGCCACTCTTAATGGAGGAGCTAGGACGGGTGGTGGCGGCCTTTCACGCCCAGGCGGAGACCAACGACTACATCCGCAGCTTTGGCCGGCCAGAGCAGGTGCGGCAGGCTTTCGACGAGAATTACGCCCAAACCCAGCGCTACATTGGCGGCCCTCAGACGGCAGATCAATATCGGGAGACCCAAGCCTACACGGATCGCTTTTTTGCCGAGCGACAGGAGCTGTTTTACCAGAGAATTGAGCAAGACCGCATCCGCGAAGGCCACGGGGATCTGCATCTTGGCAACCTCTGTTGGTGGGAAGGCCAGATCTTGCTGTTTGATTGCATTGAGTTCAACGAGGCCTTCCGCTTTGTGGATACGATGTACGACGTATCCTATGCAGTGATGGATCTGGATGCCCGCCATCGCCCCGATCTGGGCAACGCCTATTTGAACAGCTATCTGGAAGAGACAGGCGATTGGGAAGGACTCAAGATCTTGCCCATTTACCTCAATCGCCAGGCCTACGTGCGGGCCAAGGTCACCTCTTTTTTGCTAGACGATCCTGCCGCCTCGGAAGCTGCCAAAGCCAATGCCTTCCACACTGCCGCCCGCTACTACCGACTGGCCTGGGAATACACGCTGCCCAAACAGGGGCAGTTGTTTCTGATGGCCGGCCTGTCGGGAGCGGGCAAAAGCACGGTGGCCCGCCACCTGGCCCGACAGCGAGGGGCCATCCACATCCGCTCCGACGCCGTGCGCAAGCATTTGGCTGGGATCCCTCTGCGGCAGCGAGGGGGGCCAGAGGTGTATACGCCCGAGATGACCGACAGGACTTATCGCCGCCTGGTGCAATTGGGAGTGGAGTTGGCCCGGGAAGGTTACAGCGTGATTCTGGACGCCAAGTTTGACCGGCAAGCGCTGCGGGGCATGGCAATTGAACAAGCCCAACGGTGCCGGATCCCGTTGTGCATCCTCTACTGCCACGCCCCTGAACCTGTCCTCCGCGAGCGGCTGCAACGGCGAACGCTCCCTGCTTCGAGCCTGGGTGAGCCGCTGAACCTCGCCGACATTGCCGATGCCACCGCCGATCTCCTTGCCCAGCAGCAGGCGCAGTGGCAGGATTTTTCCGAGGGGGAGCGGCGCTTGCTGCAGGTTTTGGATACCAGCCAAGATTGGCAAGCGCAACTGCAGCAGATCTAGGTCTCGACTCCAACTGACCAAGGTTACCGGCAAAGCGCATGCTGCCGTTTCCGGGTTAGAGGCTGACCGCAGCCCCTGCTGATCTCAGGCGGCGGTCAGGTGAAGAGTTTTTCTCTGGGAAGAGAGTTGGGCAAGAATCGAGGCGGTGCAGGAGGAGACCCCAGTGAGCGAGGTAACGGCTGAAGATTTACGCCTGATGTTTCTGTTTGAAGGCTTTTCCCCTGAGGTGCTCGAGCCGCTGGCCCGCCAGATGTTGCTGCGCTCCCACCCTGTTAACCAGGCCATCCTGCTACAGAACGACTGGGGCAACGCCGTCTATTTCATCCTGGAGGGTTGGGTCAAGATTCGCACTCACGATCTGGAGGGCCGGGAGGTTACCCTCACCATTCTTGGCCCAGGGGAGATCTTCGGGGAAATGGCCGCCTTGGACGAGGCGCCCCGTTCCAGCGATGTGATTGCCCTGACAGCCACCAAGGTCTGCTCTCTGTCGGCCCAGAACTTTCTGGCCCTTTTGGCTGCCGATGCGCAGGTTGCCATCCGCCTTGCCCAGCTCTTGTCGCGACGTTTACGGCAGATCAACCGTCGCCTGCAATTGCGGGAGGCCAGCAGCGTCGCTCGCGTCGCCGATATCCTGCTCTTCTTGGCGGAGTCCCGCGGGCGGGTCGGTTGCAAGGGGGTAGAAATTCCCAATTTGCCCCACCGGGAGCTGAGCAGCTTGAGTGGCCTGGCCCGGGAAACGGTTACCCGTGTCTTGTCTAAGCTGGAGCAGGAGGAGCTGATCCGCCGGGATCGGCAGCGGGACATCCTCTGCATCCCCCAGATGGATGCCCTGGAAAAGCTAATTGGCTAAAGCGAGGGTTGCCACCTGTTGCCAAAAGCCCTCTTGGCATTCTAAAATGATAGTCCCAGAGCCGGGATAGCTCAGTTGGTAGAGCAGAGGACTGAAAATCCTCGTGTCACCAGTTCGAGTCTGGTTCCTGGCATCTGCCAATAACAGGTCAAGATGGGCTCAGGGCTGCAACCTGAGCCTTTTTGTTGCCGGGAATTCCCAGTTCTTGCCTTTTGCGAAACCGCTTCTGCCGGCTCTATGGCAAAAATTAGTTCTCGCGGCGCACAGCGCTCTCGTGCCACCTGCCCAGTATCTTGTCCGACAAAGCGCTCAAGGCCACAAAGATCAGGATCCCTAGGCCGGTAACCAGCACCAAGGCGGCAAACATGCGAGGCACCTGCAAATTAAAGCTGGAGATCAAGATTTGGTAGGCGATCCCGGCCCGTTGCCCACCGGTGCCGGCGACAAACTCCGCCACCACGGCCCCGATCAAAGAAAGGCCGCCGCTAATGCGCAGACCTCCCAGGAAGTAGGGCAGGGCACTGGGCAGACGCAAGTAGATCAAGGTTTGCCAGCGATTGGCCTTGTACAGTTGAAACAGGTTGAGCAGGTTGTGATCGACACTGTTTAATCCCAGGGTGGTGTTGGAGATAATGGGGAAAAAGGCGACAATCCAAGCGCAAACCACCATCGCAGCAAAGGTGTTGTTGCGCAGCCAGATGATGATCAACGGCGCGATGGAAACGATGGGTGTTGTTTGCAAAATCACCGCATAGGGAAAGAGGCTGCGCTCAATCCATTTGCTCTGGGCAAACAAAATCGCCAGCAAAAGCCCCGAGACTGTGGCCAAAAGGAACGCCACCACCGTAATTTGTAGGGTGATCAAAAGGGAAGGGAAAAGGGATCCCCACTCCCGCACCAGGGTTTGCGCCACCAAAATCGGCCCCGGCAATAGATAGGGAGGCACCCCCGTCAGCCGCACGGCCACTTCCCAGCCCACCAGAAAAAGGATCCCGACGATCCCAGGGGCAATCACGTCCAGGTTGAACCACTTGCGCAGATCCAACCCTTGCCCAGAGGTCGGCGGCGCAGAGCCAGGTACCTTAGCCGCATCGGTAGGTTGGGGCCTGAGTTGTTCTTCCACCGCGCTGCTCAGCCGAGGCAGCTCCCCATCCAGCCAGAGCCCAAAGGGGCGCTCTGGCGCGCCAAGCAGGGATCCCAGCCAGCGAGACAGCCAATCGAGAAGGAAACTGAAAGGACTCAGCATAGGGTAGGGGGAATCAAGGGGCTCTAACACCGGGAATGCTGCCAAAGGGGGATCCCGTCAGCCCAGCCGTCCGGCGGAGAGGGGGTGCAGGCAGGGATCCCGCTCCGTGTCGTGCATGGCCTCCCGCAAACGGGTCGCGACCTCCCGGCAATAGTCGTTGTAAAGGGGCGAGGTGCGAAACTCTTCCGAGCGGGGGTAGGGCGCCTCAATGGGGATATCCGCCACCACCCGCCCTGGGCGGGCTGCCATCACCACCACGCGGTTGGACAGATAGACGGCCTCGTAAATGTTGTGGGTAACAAAAATCACCGTCCAGCGCTTCTCCTGCCACAACTCCAGCAGTTCGCCGTTCAGCTTGCTGCGGGTGATCTCATCCAAAGCACCAAAAGGCTCGTCCATCAGCAACACCTGCGGCTTGGTTACCAAGGCGCGGGCAATGGAAGCCCGCATGCGCATACCGCCGGACAGCTCGCGGGGAAAATGGCGCTCAAACCCCCGCAAGCCCACCAGGTGGAGGGCTTCCAAAACCTCTCGATCGGCTTTTGGCCGAGGCTCACCGGCCAACTTCAGGGGCAGGCGCACATTGTCCATCACCGTTGCCCAGGGCATGAGGGCTGGCTCCTGAAACACAAAGGCCAATTTGGGCTTCCCTTGGGAGGTGTTTTGCCCCCACTCGATAGAGCCAGTGGTTAGGTCACCTAACCCTGCGATCAGCCGCAGCACCGTGCTTTTCCCACAGCCAGAGGGCCCCACCAAGCTGACGAACTGCCCCTCCTGGATGGCCATGTTCATGTCTTGCAAAGCCACCGTGCCATTGGCATAGACCTTGCTGACATGGTTAAGGGTAATGACAGGGGCGGGCATGGCTCGCGGTTCCTAGAGCAGAGGGCAAAGGGATCCCTTCCCAATCCAGAAAGAGAAGGGCGCACATTACCATTAAAACAACACTATCTGTCGCCTCTGCTGCGGTAGGCACAGCTACACCCCCCGACCTGGTTTCCAGAGAGTTTCTCGGGCAAAACTTGCCAGTTGCCAACCCTGGCCCTCAACCCCGATCTGAGCGCCAAGCCGGTATGATAGTGCCGATCACCCCCTGGCCCCAGAATCTATGGGATCCCAATTTAAACGGGTTGCAGGCGCCGTTACCGCCCCGCGAGGGTTCCGCGCTGCTGGCGTGGCTGCTGGCCTCAAGCCCTCCGGCGCTGCCGATCTCGCCCTAATTGTTTCCGACTGCGAGGCGGTGGGGGCTGGCGTTTTCACCAGCAACCAGGTCAAGGCCGCCTGTGTTACCTACAACCAAGGGATCCTCGCCCAAGGGCAGCCGGTGCGGGCCATTCTCTGCAATGCCGGCCAAGCCAACGCCTGTACAGGAGAAGAGGGGGAGCGCAACAACGCCCAACTGGCCCTCTGGGTAGGAGAACGGCTGGGGATCCCGGCCCAACAGGTGCTCACTGCCTCGACAGGGGTGATCGGGCGGCAATTGGAAATGGCCAAAATCGAGGCGGCCCTGCCCCGCCTGATCGACAGCCTCTCGCCGACAGGAGGAGAGAGCGCCGCCCGCGCCATCCTCACCACCGACCTGGTGACCAAGAGTACAGCCCTGGAGGCCGAGATCGACGGCTACACCGTCAGGCTGGGAGGCATCGCCAAGGGATCCGGTATGATCCACCCCAACTTGGCGACGATGTTAGCTTTCCTAACCTGCGATGCAGCCGTGGATCCTCCCCTCTGGCAGCAGATCCTCAAAGAGGCGGTTGACCTCAGCTTTAACCAAATCACCGTGGACGGGGATACCAGCACCAACGACATGGTGCTGGCTCTGGCCAACGGCCAAAGTGGGATTCCCACCCTGCAAGCTGGCACGAGAGCTGCCCAAGCCCTCGCCGAGATGGTTGTCCAGGTTTGCATTCACCTGGCTAAGGCCATCGCCCGCGACGGCGAGGGAGCCACCAAGTTGTTGCAGATCCGGGTGCAGGGCGCCCCCGACGACAGGTCAGCTCGGCAGATAGCCCGTGTCATTGCCAGCTCTCCCCTGGTGAAGGCGGCAGTTTTTGGCAACGATCCCAACTGGGGCCGGGTGGCCGCCGCCGCCGGACGGGCTGGGATCCCCTTTGACAGCCGTCGCTTGGAGGTTCGCCTGGGGGATTTTCTGCTGCTGCAGGGGGGAATGCCTCTGGCTTTTGATCGCCAGGCGGCCTCTGAGTACCTAAAGAGAGGGGATCCCGTAACCTTTACGGTAGACCTCCACCAGGGATCTGGCCAGGGCGTTGCCTGGGGCTGTGACCTCAGCTACGACTACGTGCGCATCAACGCCGAGTACACCACCTAGACAGCCCGCGGCAGCCAGGAGCCCTAGAAGCTGAGGCTCTCCCAGGAGACGTTGATGTCTTCCAGGAGCAGCGACTTGTTGTAGATCTGCAGGATGATCAGCAAGAAGATGCCGAACAGCACCATAAAGACCGCCATCAAAGGCGTGGTGCCCCAGCCAGGGGCCACCTTGCCGTATTCCGAGTTGAGAGGACGCAGCAGATCGCCCAGTTTGGTACGAATCGCCATAGGTTCTCGCGATAGGTCAAAGAGAGGACAGGTTTGCCAACTTGGAGGTCAGCACGGCGGCAGATCCCAGCCAGACAACCTCCTTTTAAAATCACGCTAACAGAATCTGGTCACTCCCCTTTGCCGCCGGCAATGAATTGTAAACTTGTGTAATATGTAGGGAGATTCTCTCAGAACTGAAGAGCTAACCATGGAATCCACCCTTTCGCTGGTTGTGGCCATTGCGGCAATAACCATCTGCATCACCGCCTTTGCCATCTACACCGCCTTTGGCCCCCCTTCCAAAAACTTGCAGGATCCCTACGAGATGCACGAGGATTGAAGCCGGTTGTTGTGCGGTTCCGCTGCATGCCTGTTCGGTTGCCCTCCCGTCTCTCCTTCCACAAATACCAGGGGCTGGGGAACGACTTTATCTTGGTGGACAACCGCCACCAGCCGCAGCCCTGTCTGACGCCTGAGGAAGCCGTTGCCCTCTGCAACCGCCGCTTTGGCGTGGGGGCCGATGGGGTTATCTTTCTGCTGCCGGGGCAGGAGGGGGCCGACTTCAGCATGCGCCTGTTCAACAGCGACGGCTCGGAGGCGGAGATGTGCGGCAACGGCATCCGCTGTTTGGCCCGCTTTTTGCAGGATCTGGGGATCCCTGGCCAGGACGGCGCCTACCAGATCCACACCTTGGCGGGGCGGATCGTGCCGCAGGTGCGGCCCGATGGCTTGGTAACAGTGGACATGGGGATCCCTCGCCTCTTGGCCGGGCAGATCCCCACCACGCTGGCCAAACCAGAGGAAAAGGTGGTGCGGCAGCCCCTGCAGGTAGGCGGGCGGGAGTGGGCGGTGACGGCGGTGAGCATGGGCAACCCCCACTGTGTGGTCTTTTTGGAAGAAGGGGGATCCCTGGAAGAGCTGGACTTGGAAAGGGTGGGCCCCCTGTTTGAGCATCACCCGGCTTTTCCCGAGCGCACCAACACCGAATTTGCCCAGGTGCTCGGCCCAAATTACCTGCGGCTGCGGGTTTGGGAGCGGGGGGCAGGGGCGACGCTGGCCTGTGGGACGGGTGCCTGTGCTGTTTTGGTGGCTGCTGTTTTGGAGGAGCGCGCAGAATCGCAAGCTACAGTAGAACTGCCGGGAGGAAATCTGGAAATTCGCTGGGATCCGAGCACACAGCACGTGTGGATGACCGGCCCTGCCCTACACGTCTTCAGCGGCACCACTGCCGGTTGAGAACTAGGCTCCCAGACCCAACAGGAGGATGGCCAGGAGGCCGAGGATCCCATAGGCAACGCTCCAGCCCTGCCGCCAGATCAGCGCCACTGCCAGGCCCAATAAGACCAAGCCCAAGCCCAGGCCAAGGCGGAGAAATAGAGGGTGTACAAACTGGCTGAGGGAGCGTTTGAGCCAGGGGAAGATCACCCCCAAGGCGAAGGCCAGTCCTACGGGGATCCAATCGATCCAACCTGTCTGCTCCCAGCCCCCCAACAGGTAAAAGCCGCCCAGACAAAGGCCCAGGCAGAAAAACAGCACTCGCATGCCGGGATAGTCTTGTCGATAGTTGAAAGCAAGGCTTCGGAGCTCCTTGGGGTGGGCCAAGACCAATGGCTCTACAGCAAAGCTTTCGCTCCACTCCGGCGCTTCTTCAGTTTGTCCGCGGCACCAAAGGTAAACGTTGACCTTGCGCAACCCTTGCAGCAGAGAGGCTTCCACCGCACTGCGCACCACCTCCATCACCTGCAGGGTATCCACCACATCGCCCGGCAGCCGTTCCAGCAGCACGTTGAGAACAGGCCCCTTCAGCTCGGCTCGGCCAAACAGCCGCAAGTTGGCAAGCTTGTAATCGAGGATTTGGTTCAAGATTTTGAGCTGGCGGCGCATGGGATCCCGCGAACAGAGAGCCGTCGTTCGACCGGTTGACTTCAAGCTTCAACATGACCGGTATGACCAGTTTAATGGCTTGGGCCAGAGCAGCAGAAAAGAGGCGTTGCCGGTGTGAAAGGGAAGTGGGACTATCCCATGAGGGTGCGAATGCACCGGCGAATGCTGAGGTTGGATTGCTCCAAGTCGGCAAATCCGCTCAGAAGAGTTCCCTGGCCGTCCAAAAGCAGCAAAGCGGCCTGTTGGCGAAAATTGATCCCAGGCAAGGCTTCGGCGGCCACCTCCTGCAGCTTCTGGATGGTGGATCCCTCGAAATCGACAGAGACATGGACAAAGGGAGAAACCAAGCGCGGATCTGTGGGCACGCTCTCGCGAATAACCTGCAAAACCAGGTTGCGCACCAGCAGCAGCCCTCTGCCATCAACCAGCACGATCTGGCGCAGCCGAGGGTTTTGCCCAAACTCGAGGGCCAAACTTTTGGAGAGGGCCTCCGATTGGGAGCGGGTTTGGCTGTTGGTCAAGATCAGCGCTTGAAGGCCGTCGTACCGACTTAAGTCGAGCTGATCCCCAGCAACGCTTTCCAGCTTGAGGTCAAGCGAGGCTTGGGGGTTGCCGTTGCTGGGGCAGTTGCCGGCTTGAACAGGATCAAACAGGCTGGGACAAAGCAGGGCAAGGGTGGCAAACCCTAGAGCAATCCGTCTCTTTTGAAAGCAAATCCGGCTGCGGTTAGCCAGGGCACAGCAGCAGGACAGTCCTCGGTTCATGGCGGGGAGTTCTGGAGGTGGGCCGGCCAAATCTTAACCGATCTTCATCTTTGGCGCTCCAGAATGCCCTTTGGCTTCTCGTCCCCATTGGGTTGGCGCCCATAATGGAAAGCAGTTTCTGCTTTGCCGACTATGACTCACGCCTGTTTGTTGGATGCCCTCAACCCTGCTCAACGGCAAGCGGTGCACCATTTTTGTGGCCCTTTGCTGGTGGTGGCGGGGGCAGGTTCCGGCAAGACGCGCACCCTCGCCTATCGCATCGCCCACCTCATCCGCCACTACCGGGTGGATCCGGAGGAGATTTTGGCCGTGACCTTTACCAACAAGGCCGCCCGCGAAATGAAAGAGCGCATCGAACGGCTCTTTGCCGAGCAAGAGGCCCAGGAGCAATTCGGGATCCCCTTGGCGCAATTGGAGCCGGCCCAGGCGACGCGGCTGAAATCGGCGGTCTACCACCGTTGGATCAAACCCCTTTGGATCGGCACGTTTCACAGCTTGTTTGCCCAGATCCTGCGCCTGGAGATCGAAAAATATCAGGATCCCAAGGGACGAAAGTGGACTCGCAACTTCTCGATTTTCGATGAATCGGACGCCCAATCCCTGGTTAAAGAGATTGTAACTAAGCAACTCAACTTAGATGAGCGCAAGTTCGATCCAAGATCGGTGCGCTATGCCATTAGCAATGCCAAAAATCAAGGTTGGACCCCTGCCGATCTGGAGCGCCACCAGCCCAATTTCCGAGGTCGCATCCTGGCTCAGGTTTACGAGCTCTACGAAGATCAACTGGCGGCCAATAATGCCCTCGATTTCGACAACTTAATTTGGATCCCGGTGCAACTTTTCCGCCAAAATGAGCAGGTTTTGGCCTACTGGCACCAGCGCTTTCGGCACATCTTGGTGGACGAATACCAAGATACCAACCGCACCCAGTACGAGCTGATCCGGCTCCTGGCCACCAACGGCGAGACCCGCCGCTCCGAGTGGGACTGGACCAATCGCTCCCTCTTTGTGGTGGGCGATGCAGATCAAAGCATCTATCGCTTTCGGGGGGCCGATTTCACCATTTTGCTGGAGTTTCAAGAGACCTTTGGCGATGGCCTGCCGGACGACGATACCCGCACCCTGATCAAATTGGAAGAAAACTATCGCTCCACCGCCACGATTTTGCAGGCGGCTAACGTCCTGATTGAGAAAAACACCGAGCGCATCGATAAAATTCTCCGGCCAACTCGCCCCCCCGGCCATCCCATCGTTTGCTACCAGGCGGAGGACGAAATGGCCGAGGCCGAGTTTGTGGTCAATACCATCCGGCGATTACACAGCCAAAATCCCAACTCTTCCTGGGGAGATTTTGCCATTCTCTACCGCACCAATGCCCAATCTCGCCCTTTTGAAGAGGTTTTGCTGCGGTGGGGGATCCGTTACACGGTGGTGGGGGGGCTGCGATTTTACGATCGCAAAGAGATTAAGGATGTGCTGGCCTATTTGCGGGTTGTGCTCAACCCTGCCGATTCTTTTAGCCTGTTGCGCATTATCAATGTGCCGCGGCGGGGCATCGGCAAGTCCACTCTGGACAAGCTAAGCGAAGCGGCGGCTGCCTTAAATGTGCCCCTGTGGACTATCCTCAGCGACGAGGCCTCTGTTACCAACCTGCTGGGGCGTTCGGCCAAGCCGGTTCTCCAGTTTGCCCAGCTTATCCAGCATTGGCACAGACAGATGGCCCAGGTTTCGGCTGCCGCCCTTCTGGAGGGGCTGCTGCGGGATTGCGGCTATCTGGAAGATCTCAAGGCCCAGGGCACAGAAGAGGCCGAGGAAAGGATCGCCAACGTGATGGAACTCTACAATGCCGCCCGCCAATTTGAAGAAGAACAGGAGGATCCCAGCCTCGAGGCTTTCTTGAGCAATGTGTCTTTAGCTTCCGATTTGGACACCCTTCAGGAGGGAGCTGAGAAAGTTTCGCTAATGACGTTGCATGCTTCCAAAGGGCTGGAGTTCCCGGTGGTGTTTTTGGTGGGGTTGGAACAAGGCCTGTTTCCCAATTTTCGCGCTTTGGAGGATCCTGCCGCGCTGGAAGAAGAACGGCGCCTCTGCTACGTGGGCATCACCCGCGCCCGCGAGCAATTGTTTGTCTGCCACGCCAGCGAGCGGCGGCTCTACGGCAACCGCGAGCCCGCCATCCCTTCCCTATTTTTGAGTGAGCTGCCCCAAGAGCTGATCCAATGGGAAAAAGGCAGGGGGCTTTCGTTCTCCGCCGACAACACGGCTGCGGCCACGCCCAAAGCAAAGGCTGCTCGCCGCCAAGGCCGTTCCTCCCAGTGGGCCGTTGGGGATCGCCTGCAACATCCCCAATTCGGACAGGGGCAAATTACCCACGTGTTCGGCAGCGGCGAACGGATCACCCTGGCGGTGAGGTTTCCCGCCATCGGCCAGCAGAAAATCTTGGATCCCCGCATCGCGCCCATTCAAAAGCTCAGCTAGCTGGCTGGGCTCGAAACCGCTTTGGAGATGGATGGCGTAGCGGTATGGGTCTCATCCTTTTTTGTAGGTGCCTTGATCTCGCCCAGAACTTGCTTGGAATAAGGCGGCTTGGCAGGGATCCCTTTTGTCTTGACACTCCCACCCAGGGGATTCTTACGCAGTCCACAAAAGAACCCGTAACGGCGTTGTCAAAGCGCCTCTAGACAGTTCCTGAAGGCAAAGCCCCAAGGTTCTGCTGACTTTCTTAAGCACAGGTTGGCGGCAGCATTCGCATCAGCGTTGACCAACCACCCCTCTGCCGTTTGGTACAGGCCCCGCTTGACACGCTTTCCAGAAGGTCTCCACCCGTCGGGTTTTTCACCATAATTAGGTTCCATCTAGGAAGCTTGCCTGCGAGCTGTACGCCTCCTCTACCTCAATAAACTCCATCCATAATGCTGACATAATTGCGCAATACGCTCCTTTAACCGACCTGTTGGGATGAAAACAAAGTTTTGGTTAAAACCGCATTCTTGTTTTTGTTCTTTGTTCCAACCGAAGAGGATTCTCCCAATTGAGTGGTGCAAACAGAAGTCAATGACCTTGCCCGCAGCTTTGTGGATTGCATCCCGCATCCGCCGGTTTCCGTAGTTCGGTCAAGCTGCTGCAACCAAAACCCCTGCAGCTTGTGAGTCTTGAGCCTAGCCAGCTCCTTGTTGTGCCACTGGTTGAAGGACTTGACTTTGCGGCCATCAATGATGAAGCTATGTCCTAAGTTGCTAACGCACGTAAGCCAGTTGTTGACTCCGTGGTCAATTGCTAGAGCTTTTCTCGGATCCAGCGATTTGGGCTGGGCAGGCTTGGCATAGACCCACTCCAGCTACAGACTTACAGGTCTGTTGCGCGGCGGAAACATACATTGCGATGAAGTGCTTGTTTTGGGTTCTCGCCATCTCAGCGCAAAGCTCACCATAGCTTGCCCATCGCTTCGTTTTGAAATAGACTTGTCTCGCATAGTACAAAGCACAGTTGTACACCTTATTAGACTGTTGACATAAGTACTCTAATAGGGGGACTAGCTCCCTGTTCCTGACTCGAACCTGCTGACAGCCGCACTCCATCATTGTTGGCAAGCGGCATGGCAACCGCAGTCTGACATGGGCAAGCGATAATGCGAGAGGAAAGTCAACGGTACAATCGCCGCGGTCATGTTGTGGGCGGGCGGTTGTTCATCTTATTTTTTGGCCAAAGAGAAGGAAAGAGGTCTTGGTAGGAGAAGTCAGGAAGAGGTTGTTTGAGCTATGAAACTATATCAACGACCCCCATCATGGGTAAGCCACTAAAGTGGCTAGCGGGCTTTTCCGCCCCGCACTCAAGTGCGGGGCTACCAAACTATCCTTTTGTGTAGGAGAGCCGCTCTGGGCCCTTCCAGGTCTGGATCCTTGAGATCTCCTCAAGAGAAGAGCCCCCTTTGCAATTATTGCGAATTGTTACGAGACTGGCGTCATGCCCCCGGCAGGGATCCGGTTCTCTGGTAGAACGGGAAACAGGTGCTAGGGAAGAATGCCCATTCCCGGCCCACTTGCTTTTTTGCATTGCACAAGGGAGAGCGACCGCATGTTTACTCTGGTTAAGCCCATCACCCGCCACGTGGCCCCTGACGAGCTAGGGGGGCGCCGACTGATGAAGGTGGTGTACGTGGTGTTGGAGCCGCAGTATCAGAGTGCTCTGACAGCAGCGGTGCAGCGCATCAACGCCCGCAACCCCAAGCTGGCGGTGGAGCTGTCTGGCTACTTGGTGGAGGAGCTGCGGGATCCCTCGGGGTATGAGGCTTTCCGGCGGGATCTGGAGACGGCCAATGTTTTTATTGGCTCCCTGATCTTTATTGAGGACATCGCCCAGAAGGTGGTGCAGGCGGTAGAACCCCTGCGGGAGCGGTTGGATGCGGTGGTGGTGTTCCCCTCCATGCCGGAGGTGATGCGCCTGAATAAGCTGGGATCCTTTTCTATGGCGCAACTGGGCCAGTCCAAGAGCGCCATTGCCCAGTTCATGCGCAAGCGCCAGCAGGGATCCAACTTCCAGGAGGGGATGCTGAAGCTGTTGCAGACGCTGCCCAAGGTGCTGAAGTACCTGCCCTTTGACAAGGCCCAGGATGCTCGCAACTTCATGCTTAGCTTCCAGTACTGGCTGGGCGGATCCCGCGAGAACCTGGAGAACTTTTTGCTGATGCTGGCGGATCGCTACCTGCCGGGGATGCGGGATCAGGTCAAGTTTGCCGAGCCGGTCACCTATCTGGAAATGGGCATTTGGCACCCGCTGGCGCCGCAGATGTTTGCCAGCCTGGCGGAGTATTGGGATTGGTACAACGCCCGCGAGGATCTGCCAGAGGAGGTGAAGGATCCCTTGGCCCCCTGCGTGGGTCTGGTGCTGCAGCGCACCCACCTGGTGACGGGGGACGATGCCCACTACGTGGCCATGGTGCAGGAGCTGGAGTCGCGCGGGGCGCGGGTGGTGCCAGTGTTTGCCGGCGGCTTGGACTTTTCCAAGCCGGTGAACGAGTTTTTCTGGAACGAGCAGAAGACGGCGCCAATTGTGGATGTGGTGGTGTCGCTAACCGGGTTTGCCCTGGTGGGCGGGCCGGCGCGGCAGGATCACCCCAAAGCCGTGGAGGCGCTGCAACGGCTCAATCGTCCCTACATGGTGGCACTGCCCTTGGTGTTTCAATCGACAGAGGAATGGGCCAATAGCGACCTGGGGCTGCACCCGGTGCAGGTGGCGCTGCAAATTGCCATTCCCGAACTGGATGGGGCCATCGATCCCATCATCCTCTCAGGGCGGGACGCCGTCACCGGCAAGGCCCATGCCCTGCAGGATCGGATTGAGTTGATTGCGGCGCGGGCCATCAAGTGGGCCAATCTGCGGCGCAAGCCCAAGCTGGAGAAGAAGATCGCCATCACCGTTTTCAGCTTTCCGCCGGACAAGGGCAATGTGGGGACAGCGGCCTACCTGGATGTGTTTGCCTCCATCCACCGGGTGATGCAGGCGCTGGCCCACAACGGCTATGACCTGGGGCCAGAGCTGCCCAAAACGCCGCAGGAGCTGATGGAGTCCATCCTCCACGATCCCCAGGCCCAGTACGCCAGCCCGGAGCTGAACGTGGCGGCCAAGCTGTCGGTGCGGGAATATGAGGCCCTGACGCCCTATGTCAAAGCCATTGAGAAATACTGGGGGCCGGCGCCGGGGCACCTGAATACCGATGGGCAAAATCTGCTGATTTACGGCAAACACTTTGGCAACCTGTTCATCGGGGTGCAGCCCACCTTTGGCTACGAAGGGGATCCCATGCGTCTGCTCTTTTCGAGATCGGCCAGCCCCCACCACGGCTTTGCCGCCTACTACACCTACCTGGAAAAGGTTTGGAAGGCCGACGTGGTCATCCACTTTGGCACCCATGGCTCTTTGGAGTTCATGCCGGGCAAGCAGATCGGCATGTCGGGCGAGTGCTACCCGGACAATTTGATCGGATCCCTGCCCAACTTGTACTACTACGCCGCCAACAACCCCAGCGAGGCCACCATCGCCAAGCGGCGCGGCTATGCTTGCACCATCAGCTACCTGACGCCGCCGGCAGAAAACGCCGGCCTCTACAAGGGGCTGCAGGAGCTGCGGGAGTTGATCGGCTCTTACCAAAGCCTGCGGGAAGGAGGACGCGGCATTCAGATTGTCAATGCCATCTGCGACAAGGCGCGCCTGGTCAACCTGGACAAGGATGTGGAGCTGCCCCAGGTGGATGCGGCCCAGCTCACCCTGGAAGAGCGGGACACGGTGGTGGGCAAGCTCTACGCCAAGCTGATGGAGATCGAGTCGCGGCTGTTGCCCTGTGGCCTGCATGTGATCGGGGCGCCCCCCACGGCGGAGGAGGCCATCGCTACCCTGGTGAGCATCGCCAGCATCGACCGCCCGGAAGAAGGGATCCTCGGCCTGCCGCGCATCCTCGCCCAGAGCCTGGGCCGAGACATCGACGAGCTCTACCGCAACC
This sequence comes from Synechococcus sp. 63AY4M2, assembly GCF_002760475.1. Taxonomy (NCBI): domain Bacteria; kingdom Bacillati; phylum Cyanobacteriota; class Cyanophyceae; order Synechococcales; family Synechococcaceae; genus Synechococcus; species Synechococcus sp. 63AY4M2. The sequence goes on from NZ_AXUX01000001.1 coordinate 278,448, forward strand.
GGGATCAAGGGCACCTGGCGGATACGGAGCTGCTGGATCGCATCAACAAGGCCTGCCACAAGGCGGTGGCGGCCCTGGTGCAGGAGCAAACCGACGCCCAGGGGCGGGTCTCGCGGGTGGCCAAGCTCAATTTCTTCAACATGGGGCGGCAGGCGCCCTGGCTGGTGGCCCTCAAGGAGGCGGGCTATCCGCAGGTGGAGGCGGAGCTGCTCAAGCCTTTGTTTGAGTTTTTGGAAGAGTGCCTCAAGCAAATCACGGCCGATTATGAGCTGGGATCCCTGCTTCGCGCTTTGGAAGGGGAGTACATCCTGCCGGGGCCGGGCGGGGATCCCATCCGCAACCCCGCTGTGTTGCCGACGGGGCGCAACATCCACGCCTTGGATCCCCAGTCTATCCCCACGGCAGCGGCCATTAAGTCGGCGGAGATGGTGGTGGAGCGGCTGCTGGCCCGCGAGCTGAGCGCCAACGGCGGCAGGTACCCGGAAACCATCTCGGTGGTGCTCTGGGGCACGGACAACATCAAGACCTACGGCGAGTCGCTGGCGCAGGTGCTGTGTTTGCTGGGGGTGCGTCCCCAGCCGGATGCCCTGGGGCGGGTGAACAAGGTGGAGCTGATCCCCTTGGAGGAGCTGGGGCGGCCCCGCATTGACGTGGTGGTCAACTGCTCCGGCGTGTTCCGGGATCTCTTTGTCAACCAAATGGCCCTCCTCGACCGGGCGGTAAAGCTGGCGGCCCTGGCCGATGAGCCGCTGGAGCTGAACTATGTGCGCAAGCACGCTCTGCAGCAGGCCAAGGAGCTGGGGCTGACGCTGGAGCAGGCGGCAACGCGGGTCTTTTCCAACGCTTCTGGCTCCTACTCGGCCAACATCAACCTGGCGGTGGAAAACAGCTCCTGGGAGGACGAGAGCGAGCTGCGGGAGATGTACCTCTCGCGTAAGTCCTTTGCCTTCGGATCCAATCTGCCCAACCAGCAGATGCGGCAGCTGTTTGAGGCCAGCCTGAAGACGGTGGACGTGACCTTCCAGAATCTGGATTCGTCGGAGATCAGCCTGACGGATGTCAGCCACTACTTCGATGCGGATCCCACCAAGCTGGTGCAGAGCCTGCGCCCGGACGGCAAGGCCCCCTCGGCCTACATGGCGGATACCACCACGCCCAGCGCCCAGATCCGCACCCTGAGCGAGACGATCCGCCTCGATGCTCGCACCAAGCTGCTCAACCCCAAGTGGTACGAGGGCATGCTCAAGCACGGCTACGAAGGGGTGCGGGAGATCGCCAAGCGGCTGGTGAATACCTCCGGCTGGTCGGCCACGGCGGGAGCGGTGGACAACTGGATCTACGAGGAAACCAACGAGACCTTCATCAAGGACGAGGCGATGCGGCAGCGCCTGATGAACCTCAACCCCCACTCCTTCCGGCGCATCGTCGGCACCCTGCTGGAGGTGCACGGGCGTGGCTACTGGCAGACTTCCCAGGCCAACATCGAGCGCCTGCAGGAGCTGTACCAAGAAGTGGAAGACCGGATCGAGGGGGTGGAGTAGAGGCCAAAAGGGATCCCTGCCGATCGTTGCCGTTGCCACTGGAAGAGGGGTGAGGGAGTTCTACCCCAGCAACCCCGACCAGCGTAGGTAGGCCTCGATCAGGGGGGATCCCGCCAAGGCGGCCACGGCGCCGCCTAGAGCCAAGTAGGGGCCGAAGGGGATGGGTTTGCCCAGGCGGGCCCTTCCCCCGGCCATGGCCAGCAGGCTGCCCAGCAAACCAAGCCCAGAGCCCAAGATGAGGGCCACCAACACCCCTTGCCAGCCCAGCCACATGCCGATCAGGGCCAGCAGCTTACCATCTCCTCCGCCCATGGCCTCCCGCCGCAAAACCCAACGGGCGACAAAGCCAATGCCTTCCAACAGCCAGATGCCCAGCACGGCGCCCGCGATCCCGGCCACCAGTGACCAGCCCATGGCGGCCAGGGATCCCGACCCTTCCAGCCAGGGCAGCGCCAGGCGGGCCAGCAGCCCCGCCAGCAGGCCGGAGCGGGTGAGCGACTCCGGCAGCCAAAACGTATCCAGGTCAACCAGGGCCAGCGCCAGCAGCCAGCCCAACAAGACACAGGTGAGGAGCCCGCGGGGAGAAAATCCCAAGATGGCGATGCTGAGGCCGAACAGCCCCATGGTCAAGGCTTCAACGGCAGGGTAGCGCCAGCTAATCTGCGCCCCGCAGTGGCGGCAGCGGCCCCGCAGCAGGAACCAGCCCAGAATGGGGATGTTCTCCATCGGGCCCAGGGGCGTCTTGCAGTGGGGACAATGGGAGCCGGGATGGAGCAGAGAAAGACCTTGCGGCAGGCGATAGACCACCACATTGAGAAAGCTGCCCACACAGGCCCCCAGCACCAACACCAGCACCCAGACCAACAGGCGCAGCTCCCAGGTGCTGGCAAGGAAGTCCACCATCGCAGCCGTCCACAGGGAGAAAAAGAGGCTTGCTCTGCTATCGTAGGCGCCTAGGCTCGGCTTGGGCAGAAGGGCCTCAGCGGAGCGGCTCCAACTGCTGCAGCGGAATGAAAGTTTCTTGGGGCAGCAGGATGGGAAACTCAGAAAAGATCAGATCCCCTCGCAGGGTACGGCGATGGATGACCACGCCCCGCGGCGGCTGCTCCAGCACCTCCGGTCGATACTGCAAATGGTATTGATAGATCTGGCGAGCTGCTTGCAGCAAAGCGCTGTCCATGTGCGGTTTCCCCACCTCGCAAAGCCCACTATCACCCTAACGACCCTGCCAAGATTCTCTGGGATCCCTAACGTTCTGTCCGCCCCTTTTGAGCATTTTTAGAAACGCTTAAGCTTCCTTAAGAGCGGCGGATCCCTTGAGCTAGACGCTCACTCCTTTGACCAGAGGCGGGCCGATCCGCCTCGCCTCTCGGTAGCTTAAACCCTAGGATATCGCCGTCAAGAGCCAGTGGGCCATCTTTCCCAATTCTTAAACTTGCAAGAGGAAGGATCTGGAGGGTGCGTTGCCCATCTGGCGGGAGCATGCGGCTGGTGGCGAGCGCCAGCCCTAGGCCGGATGCAGTTTGCCTCTGTCTTGCGGGGTCGGCAACCGGTCAAGGTTAAGACAACGCCATGGATCCCGCCTGAGCGCGAGAGTACAGTGGGGGCAAAAGCGCTGAAGAGGGATGGAGAGAACCTATCTGCTGGGGCTGGGCTGGATCCTGGGCCTGTTGCTGCGGGCCTGGCCGGCGGCGAGCGGCTGGGGCTGGGGGATCCCGCTGGCTTTGGGATTGGCGGGATCGCTGCTGTACCGGCGACGACCGCGCTTGGCCCGCACCTGGCTGGCGATGGGGCTGGTGGGGTGTCTGGCCTGGGCCTACCTGGGCTGGCGGCAGCCGGTTCCCGGCCCGACGGATATCAGCCTTCTGGCCCCGCAGCGGCAGATGAGCCTGGTGGGCACCGTTCTTTCGGAGCCCCGCCCCACCCGCAGCGAGCGGCGGCAATTTTGGCTGGAGGCGGAGCAGGTGCTGGAGGCCAACCAAACGGCCCGCCAGGTAAGCGGCAAGCTCTACGTCACTGCCAGCCCTGAGGCTCTCCCAAGCCAGGATCTCCATCCCAACCAGCGGGTGCGCCTGACGGGATCCCTCTACCTTCCCAGTCTCGCCTTAAACCTGGGCAGCTTTGACTTTCAGGCCTATCTGCAGCGGCAGGGGGCTTTTGCCGGCTTCATCGCCCGCGAGGTGATCCCCCAGCCGGGGGGAAGGGGCTGGGGAGGTTGGGTGCTGCGGCGGCGGGTGCGGGAGGCGTTCATTGCCGGGCTGGGGGAGCGGCAGGGGAACCTCTTGGCTTCCTTGGTGCTGGGATCCCGGGCTGCCCAGTTGGATTTTGATTTGCAGGATGCCTTTCGAGAAGTTGGCCTGGCCCATGCGCTAGCGGCCTCTGGGTTTCACGTGTCGCTGCTGGTGGGGGTGGTGTTTGTCCTAACGCGGCGGCTGGCGGTACGCCTGCAGCAGGGGATCCTCCTGGCGGTCTTGGGGATTTACCTGGCCTTGACGGGCTTTACCCCTTCGGTGCTGCGGGCGGCGGTGATGGGGGCAGCGGCCATGCTGGTGTTGACGGAGCCAAGACTGGAAGGAAAAGTTAGGCTTAACCCCCTGGGGACGCTGCTGGTGGCGGCGGTTTTGCTGTTGATCTACCAGCCGCTGTGGATTACCGATCTGGGGTTTCAGCTCAGCTTTGCCGCCACCCTGGGCCTGCTGGTGGGGGCAGGGCCGATTGGATCCCGGCTGGACTTTTTGCCGCCGGCGGTGGCCACGGCTCTGGCCGTTCCGCTGGCCGCCCAGATCTGGACGCTGCCGCTGCAGGTGGCCATCTTTGGCCGCATCCCCACCTACTCGCTGCTGGCCAACCCGCTGCTGCTGCTTCTCTTGGTGCCCCTGCTGGTGGCGGGGTTTGGGGTGGCTTTTGTGGCCTTGCTCTGGCCGGGGCTGGGATCCCTGCTGGCCCGGCCCTTGACGTTTTTGATCACGCCTTTGATCAACTGGGTGGGCTGGATGGCCAGCTGGCCCCTGAGCTCCTACTACACCGGCAGGGTCTCGCTGCTCCAGTGTCTACTTCTCTACGGGGCGCTGGTGGCTTTGACCTTTTGGCCCCGCTGGCGGCGGGCTTTGCGCTGGCAGGGCACTGCTCTGATAATGGCCGCCATCCTCTTGGGGCCAAGGCTGTGGCCGGGGCCGCCGGTCGAGATCACCGCTTTGGCCAGTGGCCGCCTCCCCGTCCTGGCCATCCAAGCCGAAGGACGCCACCTCTTGCTCAACAGCGGCGATCCCCGCCTGGCCGAGCGCACCGTGTTGCCCTTTTTGCGGCAGCAGGGCCTGCGCCGTCTGGAGGGGGCGGTGGCCATGACCTCTGCCGGCTCGGCCAATGGGGGCTGGGAGATCCTGCTTTCAGCTTTCTCCATCGGGCAGTTCTGGGACGGGGGCGGCGTCAATGCCGCCTCGGACAGCTACCTGCGCTCTCTTAGCGCCGTGCAAGCTGCCGGGATCCCCTATCAAGTCTTGCGGCCTGCCGACCGGATCCCCTTCTCGGAGCGGCTGAAGCTGCAGGCCGTCCACACCAACCCCTTGGTGTTGACCTTGGAGGCCGAGGGATCCCGCTGGCTGCTCTTGGGATCCGCCGGCCCCCCTGTCCAGGCGGAGCTGACCGGATCCCCCTTGCTGCCGGCCCAGATCGACTGGCTGTGGTGGGATGGGGGATCGCTGATCCTGGACTTGCTGGAGCGCTTTCAGGTGCAGGCGGGCATCAGCTCCGGCCCTGTTGGCGAGGCAGTGACCACCTGGTTTCGGCAAAAGCAGCGGCCCCTCTACATTGCCGAGCGCGTTGGAGCAGTAACCTGGTCGCCCCGGGGCGTGCAAACCCTGCGGGCGCCACTGGACGGATAGGTGGCTTGGGGGAGAAGGGCTTAGGCGACAGCTCAAGGCTGGATCAAAAGTTACTCTCAAGCTAGCCTTCCCACTAAGCCCACGACAAACCAACAGGCAGGACTGGATGGCAGCCAAGAAAACCGACACCAAACGCCCAATCGAATCCTACGAGCACCGCGACAAAGAGCGTGTCAATAATCCACCTGTGGGGTTGGTGACGCCCCAGACTGACCCGGATGCCGGGCAAACGAAAAAGCGCTATGCCTACGATCCTCACCTCGACCCGCAACTGGTCTGGGCCGGCAAGGCCGAGCACACCTCGTTCGCGGTGCCGACGATCTCGCTCTATGTCCACGAGCGCATCGACCCCCGTACGATCATCGAGGCGGTGAAGAAGCGGAACGGCAGCGGCGGCGCGGAGCAACTCAGCCTTTTTGAAGAGGAACGCCGAGAGCCGCTGCGCCAGGCCGTCGAGTTCTACCAGCACAAACACGGCTGGACCAACCGCCTCATCGCTGGCGACTCGCTCCTGGTGATGAATTCGCTCCTGGAAAAAGAGGGCATGGCGGGCAAAGTGCAGATGATCTACCTCGACCCGCCCTACGGCATCAAATACGGCTCTAACTTCCAGCCCTTCGTCAACAAGCGCGACGTCAAGGATGGCAAAGACGAGGATTTAACCAGCGAGCCAGAGCAAATCCGCGCCTTCCGCGACACCTGGGAGCTAGGCATCCACTCCTACCTCACCTACCTGCGCGACCGGCTACTGCTGGCGCGAGAACTCCTCACCGAAAGCGGCAGCATCTTCGTGCAGATCGGCGACGAGAACGTCCATCTGGTACGCTGCTTGATGGATGAAGTGTTTGGGGCGGGGAATTTTGTGCGACTTATCACGTTCGCTAAAACCGGCAGCATGGTATCCAACGAGTTAGGCCGGACGAGTGATTATCTGAACTGGTATGCCAGGGATAAAAAATATTTGAAATATCGCCAGTTGTATTCTGAAAAGCTGCCTGATGCCTTCTATAGTAATGTGGAGCTACCCGACGGTACCGTGCGAAAGATTACCCGGGCCGAGATGGTCGATCCGTCGCTGTTGCCAGCGGGAGCAAAGGTCTTCCAGCTCGTAAGCCTGGAGAGCTCGGGGCCGCCGGGCGAGGATACGCCGCTCCAATTTAAGGGAGAGACCTTCAGACCGAACAAGAACAGCCATTGGAAGCTGATCTACCCCGATGGCATGGAGGCGTTGAAACGCACGGGTCGCGTGACTAAGGATGGCAGCAAACTTCGATGGAAATATTATATCGACGATTATCCGCTCAAGGTCTTGTCTGAGGTCTGGGACGACACGGCCGGATTCAATCCTGAGCAACGATACGTGGTTGAAACGCGTACGAAGGTTGTAGAGCGCTGCCTCCTGATGACCACCGACCCGGGCGATTTGGTGTTTGACCCGACGTGTGTGCGGAAGGGGACGCGGGTGTGGTGTGTGAAGGACGGGGGACGCTCCCTCCCCGTTTACGAGGAGGGCTGGGGAGGGGCTGACAGAGGAGAAGCTAACCAGGAAGAGGCCAACTGTGGAGGGGCCACACTGCTTTCCGAGGATGGAGGAGGCAGCCCCCCTGTAGTCCCCCCGCATGCGGGAAGCAGCCCCCCTGTGGTCCCCCCGCATGGGGGGGGACACTGCTCCCTCCCCGCTTGTGGGGAGGGCCGGGGTGGGGCTGAATGGGATAGGGCCATCCTGCGCCCCATCGAATCCATCCAGCCCGGCGACTGGGTTTTGGGGCATGACGGGCAACCGCATCGCGTCGTGCGCGTGATCCGCCGGCCGTACCGCGGCAAGATGATCGGCATCCGCCACGAAAAAACTGACGCGACGCTCTGGCTCTCTGCCGACCACAAGGTGCTCGCCAAGCGCCGCCCGCGCTCACTGGGAGGGCATAACGACTGGTCGGGCATTCCCCGGGGGTTGCGCGGGCGAAGCAAAATGCTGCGGCGTGAAATGACCCCGCCGGAGCGTAAGCTGTGGACGGCGCTGCGCAACAACCAAACCGGTTTCGCCTTCCGACGCCAGCATCCCATCGGTCGGTATATAGCAGATTTTTACAGCCGCGACGCCCAACTTGTCGTCGAGGTGGACGGCGTGCTGGCCCACAGCAGCGAAGAGGCACTGGCTCACGATCAGGCCCGCGATGCCTATCTCCGCGAGCTGGGCTTGGAGGTGCTGCGCGTCCCGGCCAGGGAGGTGCTGTCCAATCTGGAGGGCGTTTACGAAACCATTCGACACGCCTGCCAACTTCAGCTCAGCGTCGAGAAGGCCGAATGGGTGGAAGCGCAGGACCTGGCTGTGGGGGATTGGGTCTTCTTTGGTCCGCAGCGGGTCGCCGTGCGCATCGCCGAACTCCACACGCAAGAAACCGAAGAGGAGTTGTATGACCTGGAGGTAGAAGACGCGCACTCTTTCATCACGGAGCTGTGCGTCGTGCACAATTGCGGCAGCGGCACCACCGCCTACGTTGCCGAGCAGTGGGGCCGGCGCTGGATCACCTGCGACACCTCACGCGTCGCGATCACAATCGCCCGCCAGCGGCTGATGACTGCGGTTTTCGACTACTACGAACTGGCGCACCCGCAGGAGGGCGTCGGCTCCGGCTTCAAGTACAAGACCGTGCCCCATGTCACGCTCAAGTCCATCGCCAATAACCCGGAGATCGACGGCATTTACGCGCGGCTCCATCCGGCAGTGGCAGCGGCCCTTGCTGAGCTGAACGCTGCGCTTCATGGCCAGCCGGTCAAATTCCAGGTCACCCAAGGCGGTCGGGCCGGCCAGTTCGTGGACTTCGCCGCACCCGATGAAGCAACCTTCACCATGCCCGCTGGCCAGGTGGTCAAGGTCAACGAGCTGGTGGAATGGGAAGTGCCCTTTACGTTTCCTGCCGACTGGCCGGAAAAAGCGCGCGAACCCTTCGAGCGTTTCCATCAAGCCCGCCGCACCCTCCAAAAGGAGATCGACGCCGCCATCGCCCGCCATGCGCCGCAGGAGACGCTCTACGACCAGCCCTTTGTGGACAGGAAGAAGGTGCGCGTCACCGGCCCCTTTACGGTTGAAGCGGTGCCGGCACCGGCGGTCAAGTCGGTGGACGAGATTTTGGAGGAGAAGCCGCAACCTGCCGATACGTCTATTACCCGCTCCGGCGAGACCCTGCGCCAGGCCGAATGGCGTGACGAACTGCTGCGCACCGGCATTCGCGGCAAGAACGGGCAATACATCCGCTTTGCCCGCCTAGAGCCCCTGCCCGGTTGCCGCTGGCTCCATGCCGAGGGGGAAACGCGGCCAAGCGACGAAGGGGCAAATACCGTGCGCGAGACGGCGCCAGCCTACGATCCCATGCGCGTGGTCGTCTCCTTCGGCCCGGAATATGGCCCGCTCGAGCAGCGGCAAGTTGAGCATGCCTGGCAAGAGGCGCGGATGCTCAGCCCACAGCCCAAACTGCTGATCTTCGCCGCCTTTCAATTTGACCCCGAAGCAGCAAAAGATATTGACGAGATGAAGCCAGAGCTGGCCGGCATGCAGTTCCTCAAAGTCCAAATGAACGCCGACCTACTCACCGACGACCTCAAAAAGAAGCGCGCCAGTAACGAATCCTTCTGGCTCATCGGGCAGCCGGATGTGGAGCTGCGCAAAGCCGAAGATGGCTGGTTTGTGGTTGAGGTACACGGTTTCGACTACTACAACACCAAGACCGGGGCCATCGAATCGGGCGGCAAGGACAAGATTGTCATGTGGATGCTCGATACCGACTACGACGGGCGCTGCCTCTACCCCCGTCAGGTCTTCTTCCCGATGGCGGGCGAGAAAGAAGGCTGGGCGAAGTTGGCGCGCAATCTCAAGGCCGAGATTGACGAGGACCTCATAAAAGCCTATAGCGGTACGGTGTCGTTGCCCTTCGCACCGGGCGAGCACAAGCGCATTGCCGTCAAGATCGTGGATGACCGGGGCATTGAGAGCCTGAAGGTAATGGAGTTGCCAATATGATCGATGATCAAACCTTGCAAGAGATCGTCCGGCGTATCGTGGCAGCGGCCCAGCCCAGCCGCGTACTCTTGTTTGGCTCCTATGGCCGCGGCGATGCCGACGCGGGTTCCGACCTAGACATCATGGTGATCAAACCAGAGGTGTCTGATCGGTACGCCGAAATGATTCGTTTGCACGAAGCGGTGGGCGATATGGGCCCAGGGTTGGATATCCTCGTTTATTCCGAGGCGGAATACCAGCGGCGCAGCCGTGTGCCAGGCACCGTGCTGTACTGGGCGCGCAAGCAGGGAAAAGACCTCTATGAAGCCGCATCTTGAGGAGGCTTGGCGGTTGTTGCGCCTAGCGGAGCGCGACATCAAAGCCTTCGAAGTCCTCAAAAAAGCGCCGGATGTTCATCTCTCCATTACAGCCTGTTAAGAGCTCAAGGGGTACAATAGCAGCACTTAGCAAACCAACTTCGGAAGGAGGATGGATTGATCAGTAGTAAAGAAGTCTTCACT
>NZ_AXUX01000001.1:288968-309302 GCF_002760475.1 Synechococcus sp. 63AY4M2
GTATACTTTTCACCCTTGTATCTCTGACGATAATGATAAGCCCTTTGACCACGTAAACTCCGAGATACTCTCCACTCCATTCCCTCCCAGACTGCCGTCTGGTCGATGGCAATCAAATCCTCCGCTGGAATATTCCTGACTTCTTGACTATAAGCTAGTCGTTCCCTTTGCACCTCCTCTTCTTTGACTTTTGCACTGCGGTAGGTCTTTTTTTTAGAGTCATTCCTTGCTTTTTCAAGAAATTATGTATCGTGACGATGCTTACATTGATTCCTAAGCGCTCGCGCAACAGTTCTTGATACTGCCACAGGTAGAAGTCTGGGTGTTCTGTAATAATTGCCATCACTTCCTGCCGATGTTGTTCCAAAATGCCCACTCGCTTGGTGCCTGCTTTCTTAGGGGCTAAATCTTGAGTTTGTTGGTACTGACGCACCCAGCGGTGTACTGTTCTTTTGGTAACCATGAAGCGTTTAGCTACCTGGCGGATGGAGGTGTTACCTGCCTGATAGGCTGCTACAACTCTTTGCCGCAAATCCAAAGAATGAGTCGGCATTCCTTTCTCTCCTTCCTCTTGAATACCTGTACCCTATTTTAAATTAAAAGGCTGTATCTTTTGTGTCCTTCAGAATTTTAGAGCTGCTCCCGCCTCAGCCTAGCCGGGCGAGATGAAGTATTGACATACTCCCCAGCCCTTTGGGGCGGGGATCCTAGCTCCCCTCTGTCCCCCCGTATACGGGGGGTTTGGGGGTTCGGGGGAGAACGTCAACAGTCTGGTGAAGCAGAGACTTTGAGCAAGGGCAGCTCCCGTCCACAACCTGGCAGTTCCTTCCGGGAACAGCTTGGAAGGGGGCCATGTATTGGGCGGGCGCTTTTCCTTAAGGGTGGGGCAGGGCTAAGATAGCGGGAAAGGTTTCGTTACCTGTCGGCCCATGCCCCTTGCCTCTGAGACCGAGTCCTCGCAGCAAGCTCCGGCAACACCTGAGCCTTCTCGGGTGCCAGATCCGGAGTTTCCCTACGAGGTCGAGATGAGCTTGATGGAGCATCTGGAGGAGTTGCGTAGCCGCCTCTTGGCCAGTGTCATTGCGGTGGCCCTGTGTATCGTCGCCTGTTTTCTGGTGGTGAACCGCATCGTCGCCCTGCTGGAGGTGCCCGCTCAGGGGGTGACCTTCTTGCAACTGGCGCCGGGCGAGTATTTTTTCGTCTCTATGAAAGTGGCGGCATATTCGGGGCTGCTCTTGGCCACGCCCTTTGTGCTCTACCAAATTGCCCGCTTCGTCTTGCCAGGGCTGAGCGTCAAGGAGCGCAAGCTGTTGGGGCCGGTGGTGCTCGGATCCAGCCTTTTGTTTGTGGCTGGCTTGGTCTTTGCCTACTACCTCCTCATTCCGGCGGCGCTCAACTTCTTCATTCGCTATGGGGAAGGGGTGGTGGATCAGGCCTGGTCCATCGACCGCTACTTTGAGTTTGTGCTGCTGCTGATGTTCAGCACTGGCTTGGCCTTTCAGGTGCCGATTTTGCAGGCGCTGCTGGGAGCTTTGGGCCTGGTAACTGCTGAGCAGATGTTCAAGGGTTGGCGCTATGTTGTCCTAGGTTCGGTGGTGGCGGGGGCCATTCTCACCCCTTCCACGGATCCCCTCACCCAGAGCCTCCTGGCTGGCGCGGTAACGTTCCTGTACTTGTTTGGCATTCTCCTGGTGAAGCTGCTTGGCAAATGACCCAAGGCCGCAGACCTTGATTCTGCCAGCGGGGTCTCCGGCCCGGGAAAGAGAAACGCCAATGGATAAACTCTACCTTCTCACCAAGTTGCTCAGCGGCAACAGTCGGGACTGCAGCCCTGGCTAGCGCCGGGGTTCCGGCATCCACCCCCATCGGCAAGAGACGGCTCCACCGCCAGCGGGGGGAGAGCGGGCCCGGCCCGCCTTGAACTGGAAGGGATCCCGGCCAATTTTCCCGGGCAGGGTATTTCAACGGCGGATTGGCCCGCCTCACTCTGCCAGCGTACCGCTCGCCAGCCCACCAGGGACGAGAGGCCTGTTCGCAAGCCCTGGGGGGGTTGGTGCGGTTGTCAGAAGAGGCGGTTTTGGTGCCTGCTGTAGCCTCTGGGCCAGCGAGGGCAAACGGCGGCTCGCTGCGCTGCTGAGCTCTTCTCAAAGGGAGGTTTGGCCGATGGGCAAAGAGAAATTGGCTTTTGACCAACCAGTCTTCTAAAGTTCTATGGTTGCTTGGACTTTTCTCCCGAAGACAAATCCTTATCCTCCCAAAACCTACGATCCTGCTTACCCAGTCGGCAGCTACTGGGACAGCACAATACCAGATTCCAGTTGGCGACATCCGGCGCCTCTGCAAGGGCAGGTTGAGGCCGAGGTGGCCATCATAGGAGGAGGATTGACGGGGCTATCGACGGCCCTGCACCTGGCCCGCGATCACGGCATCTCGGCTTGCCTGCTGGAGGCGGGATCCCTGGGCTGGGGCGCCTCTGGGCGCAACGGCGGCTTCTGCGGAGTGGGGGCGAGCTACCTCACCCATGCCCAAATGGTGCGGCGGGTAGGCCTGGCGGAGACGGAGCGCTACTACCGGGATCAGCGGCAGGCGGTGGAGACCGTGCAAGAGCTGGCCGCTGCCGAGGGCTTTTCCCTGGATGCCCAGGGAGAAGGTTGGTACGCAGTAGCCCACCGCCCCAGCGCTTGGCGGGAGTTGGAGGCCGAATACCAGATCTACGCCCAGGTGGCCGGCTACCCAGTTCAGCTCCTCAGCCCCAAAGAGCTGCGGGAACGGGGCTTCGACAGCCGCGAGAACCACGGCGCCCTCCACATCGGGGTGGGGTTTGGCCTCAACCCCCTCAAGCTTGCCCAAGGGCTGGCCCAGGCCGCCCAGAAATGGGGAGCGCAATTGCACAGCGCCAGCCGGGTCGTTGCCTGGGAAAAGGTTGGCTCCCGCCACCTTTGCCATACGCCCGGGGGAACGGTGCGGGCACGGCACCTGGTCATCGCCACCAATGGCTACACGCCGGCCAACCTCTACCCCCAATTGGCCGGATCCCTGTTGCCGGTGCTTTCCAACATTCTGGTCACCCGGCCTCTGACGCCGGCAGAGCGAAGGGCTCAGGGCTGGTGGGATCCGACGCCGATCTACGACACGCGACGGCTGCTGTTCTACTACCGTCTCCTGCCGGATGGGCGCTTGCTGTTTGGGGGGCGGGACGGCACCTGCGATGCCCCAAGGGAACGCCAGCGCCTGCGGGCCTGGATGGCGCGGCAGCTCTACCGCCTCTTTCCCGCCTGGGAGGGGGTGGAGATCGAGTACGCCTGGAACGGCTTGGTTTGCCTCTCCCGCCAGCTTCACCCCCACATCGGCCCTTCGCCGACGGATCCCAGCCTCTGGTACGGCCTGGCCTACCACGGCAGCGGCGTGGCCACAGGGGTGTGGGCAGGCAAAATCCTGGCCCAGGAGATCGCCGGCATCCGACCCCAAATTAGCGCCCTCTTCCGCCAGCCACCGCGCCTTTTCCCTTTCCCCTGGCTGCGGCTTCACTACCTGCGGCTGGGGTATCTTTGGTGGCAGTTGACAGACGGATAGTTCCTTCAGGTGTGCGGGAGAGCCCCCTATTCGCTGCAGAAGTCCTGTCGTAATCTAGTCCTAGTTCGGCCTTGCCTTGGCCTCTCGCCATTGCCCGTCGTTCCTTGCTGAGGTACCCAGTGCTGCCCACAGCTTGTTATCGGCCTGATCAGGACTCGGTCATTCTAGAGGGTCCCTCTGTTTCCCAGATCCCACCGACAGCCTGCCGCCGCCGACGGCTCTCCCCAGGGGGGCAGCGGCTGGGGCTTGCTCTGCTGCTGAGCCTGCCCACCATGTTTTTGCCCTGGCCCGCTTTTGCCCAGATCGCCAGCTCCTTGCTCAATCCTCTAGTGGCCGCCTGGATTCGCTCTGAGGTGCAGCAGGTGGACAACTTGCGGGTGCAGATCGCCGGTTCCGACGCCCAGATTTTGAACGGCCAGATCCCCCAGGCCCAGGTGTCGGGAGACAACCTCATCTATCAGGGATTCCAGGTCAGCCACCTGCGGCTGCAGGGCCAGGATATTCGCCTCAATGTAGGGGAAGCCATCCAGGGACGTAGTCCCCTGCGGCTGTTGGCCCCCGTGCCGGTGCAGGTGAGCTTGCGCCTCACCGAAGACGATCTCAACCGCAGCCTTCAGGCTCCCCTCATCCAGTCCCAACTGGCCCAGGCGCAGGTGCAACTGCCCTTTGGAGGTCAAGCGGTGCCCTTCTTGATCCGCCAGCCCCAGGTCACCTTGCAGCAAAATCGGCTGCGCATCCAGGCCCAATTGGTTACTCCCGAGGGGGTGGAGGTGCCGGTTACGGTGCTAACTGGGCTACAGGCTCAGGGTCCCAACCAGTTGCGGCTGGTCAATCCCCTGTGGGTGAGCGAAGGGCAGGAGATCCCCATCCCCGGCCTGGCGGATTTTCCCATCCAGTTGGATCCAGGCGTGCGCATCGATCGCCTGGAGTTGCAGCCTGGCCAAATCCTCTACGAGGGCATGTTGGTCATCTACCCGGAGGCGGCGGCAGTGCCGCAGGGGTAGCGGGTTGTCGCCAGGGCTCGACCACTTGAGCTTGCCTTTGGGCGGTGCCAGCGGGATCTGCGGTGGCCAAGTTGTGATCGGGATCAAACCCAAGGTTGGGCTGCTGGGCGAGAATCCCTCTAGCCGTTGCCAAGCGGTCGCGGAGGGGTGGTGTATTGAGGTGAGTTCATGGTTTGGGGATCGCCGCCGCTACAACCCAGTGTTAGGCCCCTGCTCTTGGGGACTCTGCCGCTAATCCTGTCGCTGGTGTTGCTGGGGGGATGTTCCAGCGACGCCTTCTCCACGGTGCCCCTGGATGGGACGGCTGCCGGCACACGCACAGCCACGCCCCCCGGGCGAACTTTCTCCGATATTCCGCCCGGCCGGCATCCCCTTCTGAAGCACCTTTGGGCCAGCTTTGTGATCACGTCTGAGCAGTTGCAATCTGCCCGCAAGGCTCCCATCTCTCTCCATCCGCAGGCTCTCCTTCCCTGCACCGACTGCGAGAGCTTGGCAGAGCAGCTGGGATCCCTGCTCCCCACCCCCTCCTCCCGCGCCTTGGGCACCTATCGGCCTGACCAGCTCACACTCTCTTTCCGAGTTGAGCCCCACAAGACGTTTACCCGCCTCAGCGGCAGCTTTCACCTGGATACCACCACGCCCCTAGTTCACCCTGGCGAGGGGGTGCGCCTGGTGGTACAGCAGGCCTTCTGGGGGGACAAGGCCCTGGAGCCGCTGCCGCCCCCCCAGGACTTCTATGCCCGCCAGATGACTCAGGGTCGGTTCGAGGAGCGCACGTGGAGTTTCCCCTTCTCCCTCCCGGAGGCCGACGCCCCTGACCCCTCGCCGTCTCTACGGCTGCAGGTTGTCCTCACCTCCCCCATCCCGCCCGATTCTGCCCCTTTTCAGCGGGGCAGGCCGCTGCCTCCCCCCACGAGCCGGCTGTATCATGGGGTCACTTGGTCGGGCATGCCAACTTGGGAGCAGCTTCTGGCCTATCGCCAGGCCATTGGCCAGCCCCCCGCCTGGGCAGCGGTGGAGCACCTCTGGGATCCGCGCCAGGACTTTCCCCAGCCCCTGGCCAATCGCCTGCGGGAGAGCGGCTCCGTTCCCTACCTACGCCTGCGGCTGCAGCCGGCCCACCTCTCTTCCCTGGCTGCGGGCGAACAGGATGAGACCTTGCGCTCTTGGGCTCGGGGCATCCAGCGCTTTGCCACCCCGATTATCCTGGCCGTAGCTGTCGGGGACGGGGATACAGAGCTGCAACGACGGGCCTACCGTCACCTGATACAAACCCTGCGCTCTGAGGCCAATTTGCTCTGGGTTTTAGAGCTGGAGGGAGCGGATAACGAGGCAGCGTCTGCCTGGGCCGCCTTGCCAGGGGTGGACTGGCTGAGCCTGGAGGTGAAGGGGGATCCCGAGACCTTTGAAGCGTTGTACCGTCGCCTTGTGGCCTTTAACCCCCAGTTGCCCCTGATCCTCAGCGGGCCGTCTCCCGACGCAGAAGCTGCCCAGCCCTTTTTGGAAGGCTTGCAAGCCGGGCGGTGGCTCCAGGTGATTGGCTGGAGCTGGGCCCTGGGCCCGCAGGGGATCCCGCCCGCGGCGGCGACAAACTGGCAGCAGCGTCTGCACCAGGGGGATCCCCCCCTCTGGCTGGGAGAAATGCGGGTGCAGCCTCCGCCCAGCCCTTCCCCTTCGCCCAAGCCCTGAGAAAAGCGCTTTGGCTGGAAAAACCCTCCCAAAACAGCGGATAATAGGCCAACCCACTGCTTTTTCTTTCGGTCTTCCCAGAATTGTGGCCCTGACCTGCCCACCACCGTCGCGCTTTGCCCAAGCCATCCAGCGGGGGGAATTTTTGCTCACGGCTGAGATCACCCCCCCCAAGGGATCCGACACCAGCACCCTGCTCTCTCTGGCCCAGCAGCTCAAGGGCCGGGTGCATGCCGTCAACATCACGGACTCCAACCGCGCCATGGCCCGCATGAGCCCCCTGGCCGCCTCGCTGCTGTTGCAGCAGGCGGGCGTTGAACCCATCCTGCAGCTGGCCTGCCGGGATCGCAACCGCCTGGCTCTGCAGGGGGATCTGTTGGGGGCCTCAGCGCTCGGCCTGCGCAACGTGCTGGCCCTCACCGGGGATCCCATCCAGGTGGGGGATTGCCCCGATGCCCGCCCAGTCTTTGACCTGGAATCGGTGCGTCTGCTGCAGCTTATCCAACGCCTCAACAACGGCCTCGACTGCAACGGCAAGCCCCTCCCCGACGGCGGCACCTGTCTGTTCCCGGGGGCAGCCGTAGAGCCGCAATCCCCCAGCTTTTCCGGCCTGGAGCGGCGCTTCCACCGCAAGCTGGAGAACGGAGCCCAGTTTTTCCAAAGCCAGATGGTGACCGACTTCGAGCAACTGGAGCGCTTCATGGACAAGCTGGGCCGCCCCGCCGGCAAGCCCATCCTGGCGGGCATCTTCCTGCTCAAATCCGCCAAAAACGCCCTCTTCATCAACCGCAACTTGCCGGGGGTGCAGATCCCGGACGCCATTATCCAGCGGCTGGCCGATGCCCCCGATCCCCTCGAAGAAGGGATCCGCATTGCTGCCGAACAGGTGCGCCAGGCCCGCCAGATCTGTCACGGCGTGCACCTGATGGCCGTCAAGGCCGAACACCTCATCCCGCACATCCTGGACGAGGCCGGGATCCCGCCCCTGAGCAGCTAGCTCAACACCTGCTCCAAGCCGTAGACCAGCCCCTTGAGCTGCAGCACCTTGCGAATGCCCAGGATCACTCCCGGCATGAAGGCCATCCGATCCGTGATGTCGTGTCTCAAGGTCAACGTCTGCCCCATGCCGCCGAAGATCACCTCCTGGTGGGCAATAAGCCCCGGCAGGCGAACGCTGTGGATGGGGATGTTGGGGCCGGGGATCCCTCCCCGCGAGCCGGGGATCAGCTCCTTTTCTTCCACCTCAGGCGGGTTAAAAGCTTTGCCCAGTTGTCCCAGCCGCTGCGCCGTCTGCAGAGCCGTGCCGCTGGGGGCATCGACCTTGCGGTTGTGGTGCAGCTCGACAATCTCCACGTGATCGAAATATTGGGCCGCCTGCAGCGCCATCTGCTGCAGCAGGATCATGCCGATGGCAAAGTTGGGCGCAATTAGACAGCCCACACCGGACTTATCCGCCAGATCCCTCAGCCGCTCCACCTGCTCCGGCGTCAGGCCCGTCGTCCCCACCACCGGCCGCACCCCAAACGCAATGGCCGAGCGGACGTTTTCATACACAGAGCGCGGATGGGTGAAATCCACCATGACGCCTCGGGCGCTCCGCTGCGACAGCCGCAGCAACTGGCCCGCCAGGTCGTCGGTAATCTCGACTCCCAGGGATCCCAGGCCCAACACCTCGCCAATGTCCGAGCCCAACTGGGAACGGGCCACCGCCCCCACCAACTTCATGTCGGGGGTTTGGGCCACCGCCCGCACCACCTCCCGCCCCATCTTGCCCAGGGCTCCCACCACCAAGACCGGGATGGGCTCAGAAGCCGCCGTCCCCTCCCCAATGGCGGCGCCCTCTTCTCGTCTTTTTTGCTCGACTGCTGTGGTCACCACCTGCCCCCTTGCCTAACCTAGCGCCGGATCCCCGAGCGGAGCCTCACAATTTCACCTCGATGTCCACCCCTGCCGGCAGATCCAGCTTCATCAAAGCATCGATGGTTTTGGAAGAGGGGGAGTAGATGTCGATAATGCGGCGGTGGGTGCGAACTTCAAAATGTTCCCGCGAATCCTTGTCCGTGTGGGGGGAACGCAGCACACAGTAGAGGCGACGCCGCGTCGGCAAAGGGATCGGGCCAACTGGCACAGCCTCCGTGCGGCGGGCCGTGTCCACGATTTTGTCGCAGGAAGTATCCAGTAGCCGATGGTCGTAGGCCTTTAGGCGGATACGAATTTTCTGTTGGGTCAAGGTAGCCATAGTCGGAGAGAAGGTAGGGTGTACTCAAAAAAATGGCAGGGATCGAGCTTGCCTGGAGTGACCAGCGCCCAATCCCTGCCAAGAGAAAGCCGCTTACTTCAGGATCTTAGAGACCACACCGGCCCCTACGGTACGACCGCCCTCACGAATGGCAAAGCGCATCCCTTGCTCGATGGCGATGGGCTGGATCAGCTCTACCGTCATCCTGACGCGGTCGCCGGGCATCACCATCTCCGGCTTAGAGCCGTCGTCAGCCGTGAAGGAAGTGATGGTGCCGGTGACGTCGGTGGTACGCACGTAGAACTGAGGACGATAGCCGGCAAAGAAGGGGGTGTGACGTCCGCCCTCTTCCTTCTTGAGGACGTAAACCTCCGACTCGAACTGGGTGTGAGGAGTGATGGTCTTGGGCTTGGCCAGCACCATGCCCCGCTCCACCTCGTTCTTCTGAATACCCCGCAACAACACACCCACGTTGTCGCCGGCAATCCCCTCGTCCAGCGTCTTCTGGAACATCTCTAGACCGGTAACGGTGGTGGAACGGGTTTCTCGCAATCCCACCAGCTCCACGGTTTCGCCAACTTTGATGCGGCCCCGCTCGATCCGGCCCGTCGCCACCGTGCCGCGACCGGTGATCGAGAAGACATCTTCCACTGCCATCAGGAAGGGCTTGTCCACATCCCGCTCCGGCGTTGGAATGTAGGAGTCTACCGCATCCATCAGCTCGTAGATCTTGTCCACCCAGGGATCCTCACCCCGCTGGGTTTTGGGGTTGGCCTGCATCCTTTCCAGAGCCTTGAGAGCGGATCCTCTGATGATGGGGATTTCGTCGCCGGGGAAGTCGTACTTGGAGAGGAGCTCCCGTATCTCCAGCTCCACCAGCTCCAGCAGCTCCTCGTCGTCCACCATGTCCACCTTGTTGAGGAAGACCACCAAGCTGGGTACCCCCACCTGACGGGCCAACAGGATGTGCTCCCGCGTCTGCGGCATCGGCCCATCGGCCGCCGAGACCACCAGGATGGCCCCATCCATCTGGGCCGCGCCCGTGATCATGTTTTTCACGTAGTCGGCGTGGCCGGGGCAGTCCACGTGGGCGTAGTGACGCTTCTCCGTCTGGTACTCCACGTGGGCAGTGTTGATAGTGATACCGCGGGCTCTCTCCTCTGGCGCCGCGTCGATCTCGTCATAGCGCTTGGCTGTGGCCTGACCCAGAGCAGCCAGGGTCATAGTAATGGCGGCGGTCAACGTCGTCTTGCCGTGGTCGACGTGGCCAATGGTGCCAACGTTGACGTGGGGTTTGGTGCGTTCGAACTTAGGGCGTGCCATGAATCCTCACTTCCTTTTTCAGTTAGCTACGTTTCCTTTGCTTTTGGCAATGATGGCTTCCGCGATATTGCGAGGAACTTCCTCGTAGTGGCTGAACTCCATCGTAAAGATGCCCCGCCCTTGGGTTTTGGAGCGGATGTCGGTGGCATATCCAAACATCTCCGCCAAGGGAACCTTGGCATTGACCTTGGAGATGCCGCCCTCTGTACTCATCCCCTCCATCTGGCCGCGACGGGCGTTGATGTCTCCGATAACATCCCCGACGAAGGCTTCGGGAACTTCCACCTCCACCTTCATCATCGGCTCCAGCAGGACGGGGTTGGCTCTGCGAGCAGCCTCCTTCAACGCCATCGAGCCGGCGATCTTGAAGGCCATTTCGCTGGAGTCCACCTCGTGGTAGGAGCCGTCCACCAGCGTGACGCGAATATCGATCAAAGGATAGCCAGCCAAGACGCCGGACTCGCAGGCTTCGCGGATCCCTTGCTCGGCAGGCGGAATGTACTCTTTGGGGATGACACCACCCACAATTTTGGAGACAAACTCGAACCCCGTGCCCGGCTCTGCCGGCTCCAGGTCGATGACCACATGGCCGTACTGGCCGCGGCCGCCAGTCTGGCGGATGAACTTCCCTTCCACGCGGCTAACTGGCTTGCGGATGGTTTCGCGGTAGGCCACTTGGGGGTTGCCCACGTTGGCTTCTACGTTGAACTCCCGCAGCATGCGATCCACCAGAATCTCCAGGTGGAGCTCGCCCATGCCGGAGATGATGGTTTGGTTGGTCTCCGGATCCACCGAGACGCGGAAGGTGGGATCCTCCTTGGCCAGGGCCTGCAGCGCTTTGGAGAGTTTGTCGATATCGGCTTTGGTCTTGGGCTCGACAGCCACCGAGATTACCGGCTCGGGGATATATAGGGACTCCAGGATCACCGGCGCGTTTTCGTCGCAGAGGGTGTCCCCAGTGGTGGTATCTTTCAGGCCCAACACAGCCCCCAGATCGCCTGCCCGCAGCTCATCTACATCCAGACGCTCGTCCGCCTTGAGCACCACTAGGCGGGAGATGCGCTCCTTTTTGTTCTTGGTGGAGTTGAGCACATAGGTGCCCTTGGTTAGCACCCCAGAGTAAACGCGGATAAAGGTGAGGTCTCCGTACTTGTCGCTCATCAGCTTGAAGGCCAGGGCGGAGAAGGGCTCATCGTCGCTGGCTTTGCGCGACACCTCCGACCCATCCGGCAATACCCCCTTGATGGCGGGAATATCGATGGGAGAGGGAAGGTAGTCCACCACCGCGTCCAGCAGCATCTGCACACCCTTGTTCTTGAAGGCAGAGCCGCACAGCATGGGCACAATTTGGCCGCTGATGGTGCCTTTGCGCAGACCAGCCATTAGGTCGGCTTCGCTCAGATCCTCCTCGGCAAAGTACTTCTCCATCAGGGCCTCGTCGGTCTCGGCCACTGCTTCCACCAGCTTGGCCCGGTATTCCGCCACCAGATCCTTCATCTCCTCCGGGATGGGGGCAGGGCGAATGTCCTTGCCGATCTCATCCATGTAGATATTGGCCTGCAAGCGCACCAGATCGACGATGCCGCGGAACTCGTCTTCCGCCCCGATGGGCAGTTGGATCGGCACGGCGTTGGCTTTGAGGCGCTCCCGGATCTGGTTATAAACCTTGAGGAAATTGGCCCCCATGCGATCCATTTTGTTGACAAAGGCAATGCGGGGCACATTGTAACGATTGGCCTGCCGCCAGACGGTTTCCGACTGCGGCTGCACGCCCCCTACCGAGTCGAAGACGGCGATCACCCCGTCCAGCACCCGCATCGAGCGCTCCACCTCGATGGTGAAGTCCACGTGCCCTGGCGTGTCGATGATGTTGATGGTGTATTCCGGCGCGCCGGCGAGAGGTTGGGAGGGGTTTTTCGGATCCCGCTTGGTCCAACGGGTAGTGATGGCCGCGGCCGTGATGGTGATGCCCCGCTCCCGTTCCTGAGCCATCCAGTCGGTTACCGTGGTTCCCTCGTGAACCTCGCCAAGCTTATGCACCAGACCGGAATAGAAGAGGATCCGTTCTGTGGTCGTGGTCTTGCCAGCATCGATGTGGGCCGCGATACCAATATTTCGAACTCGTTCCAGGGGAACTGTGCGTGCCACGTTAACCTCCCAATCCTCGTCGCCCTGCGACTCGGGCAAACTAAAAAAACCTTTACAATTCTAGTCTTTTTTGCCCCTTCTCCTCCAGATCCAGCCCAGCTCTCGGCAAATGGGAAGGGATCCCAACAACATCCTCCTTTGCTCGGCCAGCGGGGTTCAGTAGCGGTAGTGGGCAAAGGCTTTGTTGGCTTCGGCCATGCGATGGACTTCCTCTCGCCGGCGGATGGCGTTGCCGGTTTCGTTGGCCGCATCTATAATCTCATTGGCTAACTTGGCAGACATAGTGCGGCCTGGACGGGTGCGGGAAAAGGTGACTAGCCAGCGCAGCGCCAATGAGGTTCCTCGCTCCGCTCTGACCTCCACAGGCACCTGATAGGTGGCGCCGCCCACCCGCCGCGCTTTCACCTCCACCAAGGGGGTGGCGTTGCGAACGGCATTTTCCAGTACGGGCAGCGGATCCTGGCCGGTGCGCTCTCGCACAATCTCTAGAGCGTCGTAGAGGATCCTGGCGGCAAGAGAAGCCTTGCCCCTCATCATCAACTTGTGGATCAGCATGGTAACCAAACGGCTCCCGTACTTGGGATCTGGAGGCACGTCACGGCGAGGAGCACGGTTGCGGCGAGACATAGGAGCTGTAGAACTTGAAGGCAGGATGACGTCCAGAGGGAAACTATTTCTTCTTGCCAGCGGCGGCTGGGGCTTGGCCGGGCTTAGGCCGTTTTGCCCCGTATTTGGAGCGGCCTTGCTTGCGGTCTTTCACTCCTGCGGCGTCGAGCGTGCCCCGAATAATGTGATAGCGCACGCCGGGCAAGTCCTTGACCCTTCCGCCGCGAATCATGACCACCGAGTGCTCTTGTAGGTTGTGGCCAATGCCGGGGATGTAAGCAGTAACTTCAAAGCCAGAGGTGAGGCGAACCCGCGCCACCTTCCGCAAAGCTGAGTTGGGCTTCTTGGGCGTTGTCGTGTACACTCGGGTGCAAACTCCCCGCCGCTGAGGACATCCTTTCAGGGCAGGGGCCTTGGTCTTGCGAACAGCAGCCTTGCGCTCTTCGCGAATGAGTTGCTGAATGGTGGGCATGGGTTGGCTGAGAAGATCGCTACTCAATTATCCGGCAGTAGTAAATCCTAGCAAGGCGGGATCCCGGCGTCAACTTAAGGGATCAGCTTCTGGGCTGGTGGCTTGGCTGAGTGAGAATTTCAGCATCCTTGTTCCCCTCAGCTAGCCTAGAGGAGCTTCTGCACACCAGAAGGAACTCGCGAAAGGCGATGGGCTGGATGGATTGGTGGATTTTGCTCCCTTGTCCGCTCTGCCAGCGCCCGGCTAAGGCTGTGTTTTGTCCAGACTGTCAAAGGCGGCTGCAGGCGGAGCGGCTCGACTCTTGGCCGGTCACCACTTCGCCTTGGCCGCTTTATGCTTGGGGGATCCACCGGGGAGCGCTGCGCCGGGCCATCTATTGCCTGAAATATGAAGGACAGCGGCGCATTGGCGCGGTTTTGGGGGAATGGCTGGGATCCCGCTGGCTGGAGAGCCGACAGAAGCGTTCGGGATCCCAGGGAAGCCATGACCTGCTGTCTCGCCACGACTATACGGTGGTGCCCATCCCTCTGCATGCGGAGCGGCTGCGGCAGCGGGGCTACAACCAGGCGGCTTTGATCAGCCAAGCTTTTTGCGAGCGGACGGGTCTAAGACATTTACCTGACGCTCTGGTGCGGGTGCGGGCCACAGCGGCCCAACATGAGCTCAACCCCCTGCAACGCCAGCAGAACTTGGCAGGCGCCTTTGCTCTCAAGCGCGCTCCCGCCACGCCGGTGCTACTGGTGGATGACATCTACACCACCGGCTCCACCGTCCAAGCGGCGCAGCAGGTCTTGGTCGCTGCCGGGATCCCGGTGGCTGGGGTGATCGTCGTGGCCCAGGCGCAGCAAGCTGCCGACCGTTCCACCCTGCCCTGGCAGCTCCGACGGCGTGGCCAGGCTTGACTATCGGGCCTGTTGCAGGGCTGCCTGCCGGGGATCCACGTTGAGGAACACGGTGGCATCCCCCTCGACGCGGATGATGCGCAGAGGGGGCAGCGAGTCCGTCGGGTTTTGGATGCGCTCTTGCAGCTTCTCGTAGAACAGCAGATCCGCCAGTTGCGCGTTCTGCGCTGCCGCTTGTCCTTTCAGCTCAATGGCCCGCTGGTTGGCCGCCGCCAAGATCAGCAGCCGCTCGGTCTCTTTTTCCTGAATTTGCGCCCGCACTGCCGCCGTTTGTGCTGTAATCGAGGCCACCTGTTTGCGTTCAATCGAGTCTCTTAAGGCTTGTGGGAAATCGGGGTTGCCCAGGAAGAGGCCTTCTACCTGGATCAAGGGCAGGGCTTGACCATCGCGGTTGACGGTGGGCATCTCTTGGCGGATCAAGTCCAGGGCCCGTTGTTCGATGGCCGTGCGCTGGCTTTTGCGGTAGAAATCCTCGGAATCGAAAGAGGCGGAGATATCGCGGATCTTGGAGCGCACCACCGGCACCACCACTGTCGAAAGATAGTTCTCGCCGATGCTGGCGTGCAGCTCGTCCAAAGTGGCGAGGTTGGGCCGGAGGGCAATGGCCACATCGATGGCAAAGGCTTGTCCATCGGCGGTGTTCACGGTGATGGCGTTGCTGATGGCATTGGCCGAGGCGGGGTTGTTGGTAAACTCCCAAACGCGGGTGAGCACGGTGTAGGTGATCGGCGTTTCGATCCCTGGAATCCGGAAGATGACCCCCGGCAATTCTACCCGCCCCTTTTGCAGCCCGGAAAAGGTATTGAACACTACAGTGGCATGTCCGGGCAAAGTGACGTACAGGCAAGCGCGGAGCACTCCCAGGGCCGCCAAGAGGGCGATCCCTCCTACGGTTAACCAACCCACTCTGCTTTGGGGTGCTTCTCCTGTTGGATACATGGCGGCTCCTCGTGGAAAGAGGATGAAAAAGTGCTGGTTGCTATTTGGTAACCAGAGTTTCCAGGCGGGATCCCAGTACCGCGGCTTTGACCACCTCTAGGTACTGCGGATTTTGGGTGAGGGCCTGTGCTTTGGCTCTCAATTGACCGGCTTCTGCCTCCGCTTGAGAAATGATGGCGCGGGCATCTTGCCGGGCCTGCTCGATCTCAAATTGCTTTTGCGCCAGTTGATTTTCGGCAATGGTTTTTGCCTCAATGGCCGCTACGAAATCAGGATCGAAATCCACATCCCGCAGCAGAAAATCCAAAACCTCGATGCCGTATTCCTTCAGCAGAAGAGCCACCCGTTCCCGAATTTGTCCTTGCAGCAGCGGGCGCTCCGTGGAATACAGAGCCTGGGCGGAAAAGCCGCTGGTCTCATTCAGAATGACCGACCGGACGATGGGGGCGATGCGATCCAGGTAATTTTCCCCCAGTTGCGTATAGACCTTGGGGGCGTCCACAATGCGAAACTGCAGCGTCGCCTCAGCCGCAATCTGCTGCCCATCCTGAGAAAGGGCCACCAGCCGCGGTGCGTAGGCGGTCGGGTCGTTGTCTTTCCAGGTCAGAGCTTGGGTTTTCACATCAAAGATGACTGTGCGAGAGACAAAGGGCGGCACCCAATGGAGACCAGGCTGCAAAGCCATCGGGCTCACCCCCCCTCCCCAGGTGAACACCACCATATTTTCTCCATTGCCCACCAGTCGCAGCGGCCTGCCCATCGCCACTAGGATCAATACGGCTCCGGCAAGGGTGGCCTTGGGCAACCAGCGACCAACTCGCCTCTCCCAACCTTCTGCTCGCATCTCCCCATCTCCTGCGCATGCAGCCATTCTCGCGGCTGTGGGGAAATGAGGCCGAGAAATCGCCGCTATCTTTTAAGTTTTCTCCAGGGATCCCGCGAGAGATCCCGCGCTTGCTCGCCCACTGTTCTCAACGATGTCGAGAACTCTACAAAGTTTACAAAAGATTACTTCATACTTTGCAAAGACCCGTGACAGACAAGCGAAAAGGGAAGAAGATTAAGACATAATAAAGATTTGGGTTGCCGTTCATGCTACCTACTGTCGACTACGAGCGGCGAGACATCCAAGTGCCACTCTCGTGCATCCCCGTTGCCGCCCGGGCCTTGATCCGGCAGGGGGTATCCGTCTGCTGGCGGGAAGAAAGCCTGTCTGCCCTAATTCGTCTGGGATCCAAAGGAGCCGCCGACCGAGCCGCCATTCTGCTGGTGGAAATGAGCCTCATGGGCCAACCGGAAGAGCTAAAAAACTGGCTGGAGATGTGCTGGCAACTGCCCGCTTGTCTCAGGGAACCGCTGCAGGTGTAGGATAAAGGATCACTGCAGTTCAAGAGCCTGCCTCGTCGAGGAGAAACTGGCTGCCGTAGCCGGTAACGATGCGGGTTCCATCTTTGAGGATATGGATTTCCACCTGGTCGCTGGCCCAATTAAGTTGGTTTTCCAGGGCAGGGTTAAAGACATGTACCCGCTGGTTGCGGGAAGAGACCAGCGAGTGGGGGGAGCGAATGGCCTGGGATTGCAGGTAGGGCCCGTCCACCAAAATATCCAGCTCTTGCAGCAGCTCCTGGGCGCCGGGAGGAGCCTGGGGGGATCGCAACTCTTCCAGCGTGAATCCACTGAAGGCCATCACCGTCAGCCCTTTCGCTTTCAGGAGCCGCGCCAAGCTGGCCAGGGCAGGAGCCTGCCAGAAGGGCTCCCCTCCCGAGAAGGTCACCCCCTCGTTTCTGGGGTTGCTGAGGATTTGCTCGGCCAGGTCGGTGATCTTCACCAGTTGGTTGATCTCAAACGGCCAAGAAGTAGGGTTGAAGCAGCCCGGGCACTCTCGCAGGCAGCCCTGCACCCAGACCACAGCGCGCCGGCCCGGCCCATTGACTTCCGACTCGTCTACATAGCCCATCAGGTTAAGATAGCCTCTCGGGATCCGCGCCTGAAAGTCCAGCGCTATCTTTGCCTTGGACATGGGTCACCTGCTGCAAAACGGCTTTGAGACTACTCTTAGCCTAGTGAGAAGCCGAACGCGAAAGCTGTAATCTTATAGTCAAATTAATGGAGATGTCTCCAAAGCGCTCCGCGCCGCTGACGCCCCCAACCCCTCTCCCTCTGGGAGAGGGGAGTTAGGGATCGACGAAGCAACCATTTCGTTAGTCAGGTAGGCTGCTGGTGGAAAAGAAAGATTCTAGCTGATCATCGCGCTAGGCGCTATCCCTCCCCACGGTATAGACGGTGGGGTATCCCCCGCCTTCAGATGAAGCCAGGAGCCCCGGGCAGACTTTTCGGGATCCGGTACTCCACCATGAGCCCTGCTGCTCCTAGCTTTGCAGCAAAGTGTCTCGTATCTCGCCCGGGTAACGTGCCACCTTCCACCGCCAGCGACCGAACGCGCCATGGGCATTGACGGCTTGCACCCACTCGTCCAGATAGCGCCGCTTCACCCGGTCTAGTTCGGTGTCCTGTCCCTTTGTTTCCAGAATGAGCATGTCGCCGTTGGCCAGGCGCACAAGAAAATCTGGCCGATACTTCCGCACCACGCCGCGATACAGGTACAGGACTTCGAAGCCCAGATGGTCGTTCTTCGCCCAGGCGCTCACGGCACTGCTATTGTCCAATACGAAAGCATCCGACGCCTCCCACGTGCTGTCGTAGACGCAGACGTTGATGTGCGACTTGCGCGTGCGTTCACAAGGTTTGCTGGTGTACCAGGTGCGCATTTGGCCCGTCGAGCGGATCGGGTGGTCGCGATCGAAGACTGGCACAAGTTTCTCAGTGTTCTCCTGCCGCACCGCCTCGCAGACATGTTGCACAACTCGTGACAGGTTGAGGGTGATGATCAGCCGACGGCGCAGTTCGTCCTGATAAAAAAGAGGTGGGGAGATCAAAATCCGGTCAGAGCGAATGAACTGCTCGACAATCCGCACCAACTGCGCCAGCAAGATTTCGCGACTGCCTCTCCAGCTTTGCCTTACCTGATCGAACACATTGCGGGCAGTTTCGAAGATGATGCGCTGCGTGCGAAACTCTCGCGCCAACTTCTCCAGTTCGATACGGCTGATCTGGTTTACGTCGGGCTTGCCTTCGAGAATTGGTGCCAGTTCTGCCACTTGCGGCGTCTGAGCCGCGTCTAGTTCCAATGGCTGCACCTTTGACCAATCGAGAGTCAACGTTGGCTGAAGTAAGCGCTCGATGCGCACCACATTCGGCCAGCGGATCTCAAACTCCGCTTTGGCCGGGTCCGGTTCTACGGCGGTCTTGGGCGTTGGCGGGGGCGGCGGGCCATCTCCGCTATCCTCGTGCGGCAAGAAAGTAAAAGGCACGCCGAAGATATTGACGTATTCGGGCTCAAGCAGCCCTGTTTGTGGGTTGATCTCGTAGGATGTGCGGCGCAGGCCCCGGCCCACGACCTGCTCGCACAGAAGTTGGGAAGTGAAGGCCCGCAGCCCCATAATGTGCGTCACCGTCTTGGCATCCCAGCCCTCACTGAGCATCCCAACGGAAATGACGTTCTGGATTTTCTCGCCGGGCTGCCCCACCTGGCCCACCGTATCTACGATCTTTCGCAAACGTTCCGCCTGCTCTGCTTTGGTCAGCCGGCATTCGACCGGTACGTCCTCCTCTTCTCCATCATCGGCCTCGTCTGAAGCTTCCACCACTGCAGTGAACTCTTCCTTTGCCTCAGCCTCTTCTAGCACCTTCGAGTCGATGTGCAAGATTCCCTCCGAGTTACACAGCTCGTCAATGGGAATGCGCCGTGATTCGAAGGCGTGCTTGACCCGCGCTGCCGTCTCAGTGCGGTTACAGACAGTGATCATCACAGGCGGCGTGGGCAGGTCGGCTGCTTTCCAGGCCTTCCACGTCTCCCGCCAGTCGTAGCCCAGCAGGTAGTAGGCGTTCAGCACCAGATCCGGCAGCAGCTCTTCGGGATTGGCGCGTCGGTTGAGGTCGTCTTTCACCTCCGGGTCGTTGTAGATGTGGTATAGACGGGACTTGTAGGTTTTGGCATTGGGCACAGCGTCGTCACGCACTACAACGCGCGGGGTCTTGACCAGCCCCGATTCGATGGCGTCGTTCAGCCCGAAGTCGCTGACGATCCAGCCAAAGAGCGCCTCTTCACTGCTCTTCTTTCCCGAGGGCGCGAAGGGGGTGGCGGAGAAGTCGTAACAGGTGAGAATGCCGCGCGAACGGTGCAGCCGATCCAGGCCTCCAACCCACACCGTCGCTTCTTGGGCGCTGTCTTTTAAATCACGCTGGCGCAGGTACTTGCCTTCGGCTTCCCAGTTGACGCGCCAGGCGTGGTGCGCCTCGTCGTTGATGACCAGCAGGTTGTGCGCGTTGGCCATCTCGCCCAGCACCTCGCGCGTATAGGCTTCATCGCTCTTCGCGCCGCGTTTGTCCACGCTCTTCCGCTTTTTGATCTGCTCTTCGCTCTCCCAGGCCAGGGCATGCCAGTTGCGGACCAGCACCCGCCCCTGCCGCAGCTTGTCGAGCAGCGTGGACGGCACAATGTCGAACGCTTCGTAATAGTTACCGGCGCCCGCGGGCTCCAGCACCGCCAGCCGTTTCTTGACCGTCAGACCGGGGGCAACGACCAGCACGTTCTTCGAAAAGCGGGCATCTTGGGGGTTGGCCACTTTGTTAAGGATGTGCCAGGCAATCACCATCGCCATGACGATGGTCTTGCCCGTGCCGGTGGCCATCTTGCAGCACCGCCGATCAAAGTCCCCGCCGTCTCCCGGGATCTCAATGCCCACCCGCTCGGCAGCAGGCGCCTCGGTCAGCCAAATGAGCGTCTCGACGGCTTCCAATTGACAGAAGAAAAAGCGACGTCTGTCGAACTCCTCCGGGTCATGCCAGTGCGCCAAGAGCCGCCTGGTGATGCTGGTGATCCCGGGATAGCCTGCCTCGCGCCAGGCTTTGACGCGCAGGCGGATCTGGTTGACAAGCGGGATTTCAACGAAGATGCCCGGATCGTCGAAAGATTTGGAACCGGGAGTCGCTACCACGTAACCCGCTGGCCGCTGCCCTTCAACCAGTTCGAACGTACGCGTCTCGCGATCGTAGCGCCAGTGCTTCTTCGGCTCCTCGTAGGGAGAGTTGATGATCAAGCGGTCAATGGTAGTCCGGGCCATCGCTTTCCTCGCATTCTGTTGCTGCGCTGATCTGTTCCTTCGCCCAGTGGCACATCCGGGCAACCACGCTCGTCAGATCATCGTCAGAGGCGAGCGTGATTTCCAAATCGTCGTAGCGGAAGGCGACGGCAAAAGGGTTCAGCCGGCGCAGTTGGCTTTCCGTGACTGGCAGCGTCACGCCGCGATTCGCTAACAGGCGCGCCAGCTTGACCAGATCGTGTGTGCGCTCGAACTCGATCTGTTGCAGGAACAAGAC
>NZ_AXUX01000001.1:319737-356923 GCF_002760475.1 Synechococcus sp. 63AY4M2
TATGTCCGAAGCTAGATGCGAGGAAGGTTGTGATTATGGACAATTTAAATATCCACAAGAGTCGGGAAGTTGAGGAATTGATTAGGGGGACAGGAGCACGAATCCTATACCTGCCTGTGTATGCGCCGGAGTTGAATCCCATTGAGATGATGTGGTCGGTATTGAAGCATTTTATTCGGCAGCTTTGCAGAATTGGGAAATATAGCATGGAGCAGATAGTGAAGACTTCTTTACTACTGATCAATCCATCCTCCTTCCGAAGTTGGTTTGCTAAGTGCTGCTATTGTACCCCTTGAGCCCTTAACAGGCTGTAGCTGTGTCGTCGTGCCGATTACCTTCTACCTTCCTGCTAAAGCCATTCAAGCTCTGGATTTAACCCCGGGCCATGAGCTGTTGAAAACGTTGATGGCGGATCCTGTCCGGGCTGCCCAGCAGGTGTAATGCGCCATCGATTGGCCGCGCAGCCCCGACGATCCGCGCGAGCTGTCGGAGATCCCGGAGGTGCGCCTGTGGTTTATTCGTTGGGACACGGTCTGCCCCTGGATGCCCTACTTCCTCAACTGGCGCCAAGGAGAGCTGGCCCGTTACGCAGCCATGTTGGTGCCCCATCAATTCAACCCTCGCGAGGGCATTGTTTACAACCCAGAAGCGCTGGAAATCTCTTTGTGTTGATGCGGTGGTTCAAGCAGCAGAAACTGGGATCCCTCTCGATGCTGCGGGATATGGCTTTGGTGTTTGGCTTCGAGGTCCAGCTGGAGTTTCTCACTCTCTGGGAGTCTGAGGTGGGGGATCCGAACTCATGAGGGTGATGGTGGCCGATACCTGGACGGGGATCCCCGGAGCCGCAGCAGTGGCCAGCGCCTGGCAAGAGGTGGTCCAGAGACCTTGAGTCCAGCTCAGGGTGGATCCCAACCCTTCGGAAGCTCAGCTCAAGGCCCTCTGGCAACAAATCGGCGAGCGGGCAACCAATCCCCTCCTGGTTCTGCCGGGCAGTGTCGCCGATCCCCTGGAGCCAGGCCAAACCTGGGCCGATTTGGCCCATGCTTGGGGGTTTAGCCTGCTCTTAACGCTGCGACGGGAGGCCGCCCTGAGCCAAGCAACCGCCTTTGCCGCCCTGATGCGCCAAGCCAAGGTCCGCAACTTGGGCTGGGTGCTGGTCGGATCCCTGCCCGAAACCGAGGATCCCCAAGCTTTGGAGGAGCTGGATGCAGCTTTGATCCCACGCCTAGAGGCTCAAGTTGGAATGCCGGTGCAGGGGAGAATGGCTCTGGATGGGCAGATCCTTTGGGACACCGATTCCCTTGAGCAACTGGGCTACGTTCTATGAAAAGCAGAAAAACCCCCCAGCGTCTGCCAGGGGATTCAAGAAGGACTGGTCGACTAGGTCAGGAGTGGATTAGCCGCGGATGGCCGGCGCCACTTCCACCGCCGCCAGGTCCAGCGGGAAGTTGTGCGCATTCCGCTCGTGCATCACTTCCATCCCCAGGTTGGCACGGTTCAACACATCAGCCCACGTCCCAACCACGCGACCGTTGCTGTCCACAATCGACTGGTTGAAGTTGAACCCGTTCAGGTTGAACGCCATGATGCTGATCCCCAGCGCCGTAAACCAAATCCCAATCACCGGCCACGCCGCCAGGAAAAAGTGCAGGCTCCGGCTGTTGTTGAACGACGCATACCGGAAAATCAACCGGCCAAAATACCCGTGCGCCGCCACGATGTTGTAGGTCTCTTCCTCTTGCCCAAACTTGTAACCCAAGTTCTGCGACTCCTCCTCCGAAGTCTCACGAATCAGGCTCGAGGTCACCAACGACCCGTGCATCGCACTAAACAGCGCACCCCCAAACACGCCGGCCACGCCCAGCTGGTGGAACGGGTGCATCAAAATGTTGTGCTCCGCTTGGAACACCAACATGAAGTTGAACGTCCCCGAAATCCCCAGCGGCATCCCGTCCGAAAACGAGCCTTGCCCAATCGGGTAAATCAAAAACACGGCCGTCGCCGCCGCCACCGGCGCCGAGTAAGCCACCGCAATCCAGGGACGCATCCCCAAGCGGTAGCTCAGCTCCCACTCCCGGCCCATGTAGCAGAACACCCCAATCAAAAAGTGCAGCACAATCAGCTGGTAGGGGCCGCCGTTGTACAGCCACTCGTCCAAAGAAGCGGCTTCCCAAATCGGGTAAAAGTGCAGGCCAATCGCAGCCGAAGAAGGCACCACCGCGCCGGTGATGATGTTGTTGCCATACAGCAACGAACCCGAAACTGGCTCGCGAATCCCGTCGATGTCCACCGGGGGAGCACCAATGAAGGCAATGATGAAGCAGGTGGTGGCAGTCAGCAGGGTGGGAATCATCAGCACCCCGAACCAACCGATGTAGAGGCGGTTGTCGGTGGAGGTGACCCACTCGCAAAACTGCTCCCACACGTTGCTGGTTGAGCGACGTTGGATAACAGTGGTCATGATGGCAAACTTCCCTGAGGAAGCGCGAAGATTGACAACCTAACCTTAAATCATCCGTTAAGTTCTGTCAACTACCTCGCTTGATCCTGAGAGAGGCCATGTCAGTTCCCCGCTGGATTTTAGGGATCCACACCACCACGCCTGTTCTGGGCTTGGCCGTGTTGCCGTTGGAGGAGAAGCTGGGGGAGAGCCGCAGCCGGAGTTGGTGGCTGGATCGGGAGATGGCGGCGCAGTTGCACCCTTGCCTGAAGGAGTTCTTGGCCGGCCAGGACTGGTCGCAGATGGCGGGGATCGCTGTCGCTCTGGGGCCGGGGAGTTTTACCGGCAGCCGTTTGGGGGTAAGTGTGGCGCGGCTGTTGGGCCAGCAGTTGCGCATTCCGGTGTTCGGCTACTCGACTTTGGCGGTTCTCGCCCGCCAGGTGTGGCAGGAGCAGGGATCCCCGCCTCAGCCGCTGACGGTGGCGGTGCAGATGGACGCCAAGCGAGGGGAGCAGTATGGTGGCGTGTACCGGCTGGGGCCAGAACATTGGGTTGCCGAAGTGGCGGATCAGATCTGGGAAGAAGCGGCTTGGCAGAAGGTTCTGCGGCAGTGGCCCCAGGCTCTGGTCGTCGATGCTGCCGACTGGGTGGATCCGGCGCCTGTGCTGGCGTTGGCGGAACTGGCCCGCGCCGACTTCCAAGCAGGCTTGCGCCCTTCCTGGCAGACGGTGTTGCCTCTTTACGGACGTCAGCCGCCCATTGATCTCAGAGAGCTGAATCGGAGTGCCCCGCAGCCGGGGTAAGATTGGGAAGTCTGAGCAACGGATCCCTGTGCTGACATGATCTCAAGCAACGACTTGCGCCCCGGCGTCTCTGTGGAAATTGATGGCGCTCCCTACAAGGTGATCGAGTTTCTGCATGTGAAACCCGGCAAGGGCGCGGCCTTTGTGCGCACCAAGCTCAAAAATATGCAGACCGGCAACGTTGTGGAGAAAACCTTCCGCGCCGGCGAGATGCTGCCCGCCGCCACTATTGAAAAAGTGAATATGCAGTATCTCTATTCAGAAGGGGACAATTTCGTGTTCATGGACATGGAGACCTACGAACAGGCTCCCCTCAGCGCTGCCCAAATCGGCTCTGCCGTGAAATACCTGAAAGAGAACATGGAGGTGGCCATCCTGCGCTGGAAGGGGCAGGTGATCGATGTGGAGCTGCCCAACACCGTTGTCTTGGAAGTGGTGGAAACCGACCCCGGCGTGAGAGGAGATACGGCAACAGGGGGAACCAAGCCCGCCAAGCTGGAGACCGGCGCTGAGATCCAGGTGCCTCTGTTTATTAAGGTGGGAGAACGGGTGCGTGTCGATACTCGCACCGACACCTATATAGGCCGCGAGTGATGGCTCCCCCTCTTCTTGCCGCTGGGCTGCCGTTGTGGACAGGTGATGCATCAGGAGTAATCTTCCCTTGGATGTTGTCAATTGGCAGGAAGTTCGCCTTCTGCTGGCCGCTCTGCAGGAGAGCGACGTTACCGAGCTAATCCTGGAGTACAAGGATTTCCGCCTCACCCTGCGCAAAGGGATCCCGGCTGGCCTTGCTGCTGCTGCCGCTGCTCCGCCCGCTGCCCCGCCGCCAGAACCCCCCCCTGCTTCCCCTGCAGAAGCTCCCCCTCCTGAGAGCGCTCCTAAGCCTGCCCCCAGCCACTGGGTGGAGGTGACGGCGCCGATGGTGGGCACCTTCTACAGCGCTCCTGCCCCTGGAGAAACGGATTTTGTGCAGGTTGGCCAACGGGTGAACAAGGGCCAAACTCTCTGCATTATCGAAGCCATGAAGCTGATGAACGAGATAGAAGCTGAAACGGCGGGCGTGGTGAGGGAGATTTTGGTGAGCAACGGCCAGCCGGTGGAATTTGGCCAAGTTTTAATGCGACTGGATCCCACCGGCTAACAACAAGGCTGGGGCAGAGATAGGGAGGGATCCCTTGGTGGAGGAGGGGCTGTGGCAATTTCTCTTGCCGACCTTTGCCTGCGACTAGGCAACTTTGCCGATGCTTCAGCCCAGAGCTGCCGAGATGGTTGAGGGAGTCACGGTTCTGCCCCCCCAGCACATCGTCGGGCAGGAGCTGGCGGCGCGGCTGCTCGTGGCGGCCTTGGAAAAGGGGCGGGTGACCTCAAGCTACTGTTTCTTGGGACCAGAAGGGGTGGGACGGAGCCTGATGGCCCGCTGGTTTGCCCAGGCCCTCTTCTGCGAGGCCAGCTCAGGGATCCCTTGCGGCCAGTGCTCCAACTGCCGTTGGCTCCTCGCAGGCACCCATCCCGATCTCCACTGGGTCAGCCCCACCTATGTCCACCAGGGCCGCCTGATAGCAGCAGACGCCCCGGAGGCACAAGCTCTGCAGCGGCGCTCCCCGCCGCAAATTCGCCTGGAACAGGTGCAGGAAGTGGTTCGCTTCTGTGCCCGTAGGCCAATGCACGCCCGCCGCTCGCTAGTTGTACTGGAGGGAGCGGAAACCCTGACAGAAAGTGCGGCCAATGCCCTGCTGAAAACCCTGGAGGAGCCTGAGCCGGCCCACATCGTTCTTATCGCCTCCCACCACTCGCCTACCCCCCCTCCCCACCCTTTGCCACCGACGCTGCTGTCCCGCTGCCAGATGGTGCCGTTTCGCCGCCTCAGCTCGGCAGAGATGGAGCAAGTGTTGACAGCTTTGGGCTGCCCGGAGCTGCCCGGGATCCCTCGCTCTGAGCTAATTGCCCTAGCCCAAGGCAGCCCTGGACGGGCGCTGGCCGCCCAGCAGCACCTGCAAAGCCTTCCGCCGTCACTGCTGCAGGACCTAAGACGCTGGCCCCACTCGCTGCGGCAGGCGCTGGAAGTGGCTAGGGCAGTGGCTGCTCTCGATTTGCCGGCGCAGCTGTGGCTGATTGACTATCTGCAGCAGCAGTTCTGGGCGCAGGGATCCCGCCAGGCCATCCGGCAACTGGAGCAGATTCGCCAACAGCTTTTGCAATTTGTGCAGCCGCGCCTTGCTTGGGAGGTCAACCTGGCCGGATTCGACAGCAGTGGCAACCCAAGCCCTGTGGCAAAGTGAGGAGAGAGCGTTCAAGACGTGTCTATGCCTGCATGGCTTTCCGCCCTCCTTGCCGCCCTTGGAGGCTACCTGCTGGGATCCATCCCCACCGGCTACTGGGTGGGCCGTTGCTGGGGTGGGATCGACCTCCGCCAAGCGGGATCCGGCTCAACGGGGGCAACCAACGTGTTGCGGACAGTGGGCAAGGGGCCGGCGCTGCTGGTGTTGCTGGTGGACGCTGCCAAGGGAGCGGCAGCGGTGGCGCTGGGATCAGCTCTGGGCTCGCCGTGGTGGGTGGTCGTGGCGGCCCTGGGGGCGGTGATCGGCCATAGCCGCTCCTGCTGGCTGGGCTTCAAGGGGGGCAAGTCGGTGGCCACCAGCCTGGGGATCCTGTTGGCCATGGCTTGGCCGGTAGCCCTGGCTACCTTCGGTGTCTGGCTGCTGGGGATCGCCCTCACCCGCATCGTCTCGTTTAGCTCCCTGCTGGCGGCGGTGGCGGCGCCGCTCTTGATGTGGGCTCTGGGCCAGCCTCTGCCGTATTTGCTGTTTGCCTTGGCAGGGGGGGTTTATGTCATTGCTGCCCATCGCCGCAACATCGAACGCCTGCTGGCCGGCTCGGAGCCGCGCATCGGCCAAAAATGGGCCCAATCCCCCTGATCCCGGTTGTCAAAGTTGCGTAGCTTTACATGGAACCCTCCACCGTGGTTTTTGTCTACGGATCCCTGCTGCGGGGCGGCCAGTACCACAGCCTGCTGCAAGGGGCAGAGTTTTTGGGCCCAGACAGCCTCAACCACATCGACCTCTACGATCTCGGCCCCTACCCGATGGCCGTTCCTGGCCGCAACCGGCTCTACGGCGAGCGCTACCGCATTCCCTTGGGCCTGTTGCCCCGCCTAGATGAGCTGGAAGACCACCCGCGGCTATACGAACGGCAGTGGGTGCAACTGGAGAGCGGCACCTTTGCCTGGGTTTATCTGGGTCGGCCTGAGCAGGTGCAGGGGTGTCCCCTCATTCCTAGTGGCCGCTGGCTGCCCTGGGACCCCTAGAGATCGAAGTGGAGCTTGACGCCCTCAACATACTGGGGCAGTAGCTCGGCTGAGGGTGGATCCCATTCTGGGGGATCCAACTCTCTGGCAGAGGGAGCAACGGCCTCTACGGGGCTGGACGTGCGCTCCAGGTAGTAGATGCAATCTCCGCGTCGCCAGATGCCCGGCTCCGGCAGGTAGAACAGCCGACCGACCTGGGACGACTTGCCCTTCTCCCCAAACCAGCCTCCCAGACGCTGCGGACGCACCAGCAACAAAGGCAGGCAGAGATCGGCTTTGATGCGGTAGGCGAACTGATCCCGCAGCCGCTCCAACGTGGGATCCTCTAGCCCCATCTGGGCCGAAAAAGGGTTGAGCAGCGCTGAGCGCGCTGCCGCGATCGACTCCTGAGCCGAGGCCGCGGCGGATTGGGGGGGCTTCAGGCCCAGGTCCGCCAGGGTGGGCAGGGTGATCGAGCGCAGCTCGGCCCGATTGGCCTCCAGGTAGCTGGCCCAGCGCTGCAGTTGGGAAAAAGGGATCGGCAGGGTGCGGATCCCTTCCGAGATGGGCATCTCCGGCAGCAACACCGTCCAGATGGCGGCAGAAACCGAAAGCTTCACCATCAGCTCGGCAATGGCCCAGTTCACCTGCGGATCCAAAGTCAGGATCAACAGAGTTTCCGCATGGTCGATATCGGCCTTCAAGAAGGCTGACTCGCTCAGCACGGCTTCCTGCAAAGATCCGGGCAGCACCTGGCCAGGTTCCTCTGAGGACTCCGTCCCGCTGACGCGAACCGGCAGGGCTTTGGAGCTGCCATTGCCGCTGGCGGGGTGGGTCCCTGAGGTATGGCCGGCTTTGTGGCCGTTGAGCTCGGCGGGAAGATTGGCGGTGCGCTCGCGCAGACGGGATCCCGACGGCAGCGGCAGCACCTCCACCGCCTGGTTGAGGGAGCGCAGCAACTGGGCCAACTGGCCGACCAGCGGATGGTTGCCGATGATCACCGTAGAACTCCCCTGATCCAAGCCCAGCCAGCGGGCCACCCAGGCAGCGGTCAGCCCCTGCACCGTCACCGTGACCGAGATGGTCAAAAACACCAGCGCCTTGAGGGCATCCCCCCCGGTAATGCCCCGCTCGGTGAGCAAAATGGCAAACAAAGAAGCCACCGAGGCCGCCACGATGCCGCGGGGGGCCAGCCAGGCCACAAACAGCTTCTGCCGCCAATTCAGGTCGCTGCGCCAGGTACACAGCCACACGCTCAAAGGACGCACCACCAGCATCAGGCAGAGCACCGTGGCCAAGGCTCCCCACCCCAGCGCAAATACCGCCTTGAGCGAGAGGGTGGAAGTCAGCAGAATAAACAACACCGAGATGGCCATCACCACCAACTGGCCGTGAAACTGGCGCACGCTCCGCTCGGCAATGGCCGCCTTCTGCCGCACCACCAACCCGGCCATCACCACCGCCATTAGACCCGCCTCGGAGCGCAGCGACTGGGCCAGGGCAAACACCCCCAGCGCCCCCGCCAGCACCACCGAGTTGCGCAGCTCCTCCGTCAAAAACTGCCGCGACCAGAGCAGGAAGGATCCCATCAGCCAGCCCCCCAGCGCCCCCACCGCCGACCCAATGGCCAAGCGGCTAGATAGCTGCTCTAGGGCCAGCAAGAAACTGGGGTGGCCGGAGAGCACCACCTGCAGCACCACCACCGCCAAGATGGCCCCCACGGGGTCGATGAGCACCCCTTCCCCCTCCAGCAGGGTGCTGACGGCGGGATCGACCCGCACCCGCTTCAGGATGGGGTTAATCACCGTCGGCCCCGTCACCACCACCAGGGATCCAAACAAAAAGGCCAGGGGCCAGGGAAACTCCCCCAAATAGTGGGCCGCCAGCGCTCCCCCTCCCAAGGTCAAAAGGGATCCCAGCAACACCAGATTGCGCAAGCTGTCGGAGACCTGGTTAAGGCGTTGCAGCCGCAGGTTCAGCCCCCCCTCAAACAGGATCAGAGCCACCGCCAACGACACCAGCGCCTCCAGGCCAGATCCCATGATTTGGGGACGAACCCAGCCCAGGCCATCTGGCCCCAGCAGCACCCCAAACAGGAGCAGGAAAACAATGCTGGGCACTTTAACAAAATTGGCCAGGACTTGAGCCGCGATCCCGGCCACCAAGGCCAGCGTAAACAGGATCGTCAGCTCAAAGGAGTTTTCCATGCCGAGGCTCAACCTCCCTTAGCGCGAACTCCGTCCCGGCGACTTTGTCCTGGTCAGCATTGGGGCCACAGACGGTTTACCATGAGCAGGCTGCAAACAGCTACAAGGCACCCCCGGCCGGGACAGACACAAGTGGGAGCAAAGAGAAGGCATCTTGGCGAACGGACGCAGCCTAGGCGGATGTAACACTCTATGTAACACCTTGAATTACTGCTCCCTGAGTCTAGGGTAGCTCAGGGAGAAGGCGAGCTCAAATGGCCGCCCTCGGATGGGGCCGCTCCGGGATCCTGTTGTGGGTTCTCCCCTTCACAGGAATTGAGGCGGGCCTCCGCCAGGGGCTTGACACGGCGAATGGGGAGGTTGGCGATCAGGGCCGTCGTCCCCCCTTCTGCCGCCAAGTGAAACTGCATCCCCTCCGAATCCAGCTCCACATAGCGAGATACTACCCCTAAAATCTCCAGGCGCATCGCTTCCAAGGCTGCCGGGGTGAGGTCGGCGCGGTCGTGGGCCAAGATCAGTTTCAGGCGCTGCTTGGCTTGCTCGCGGCTGTTGCCGGAGTGGCGGGAAAAAAGCTGATCCAAGAAATCGAGAAGCATGGGCTTTATTGAAGGTGCATAGCAGGGAAAGCAAAGACTCCAGGCAAAGAGGATGATCCCGTTGAGATGGAGCTCAAGAGCCGTTGAGATTCAGAGCACCTTTTGGCTGAAAAACCGCTTGGCCTTTTCCCAGAAAGACTCGCCCAAGCTGGCCAACTTGGGAAATTCCACCGTCTCCCCTTCCAGCCGTCGGGCAATGCGCTGGATGGCCTGGGCAGCCTGAGTCGGGTTGGCCGAGAGGACTAGGGGCTCCCCTTTGTTGGTGGAGACGATCACCTCCCGGTCTTCTGGAATGATACCCACCAAGGGGATGGCCAGCACCTCCACCACATCTTCCACTGCCATCATCTGGCCAGCGGTTACCATATCGGGGCGCAGGCGGTTGACGATTAGCTGGATAGAGGAAATCCCTGCCGCTTCCAACAAGCCCACCACCCGGTCTGCATCCCGCACCGCTGCTACTTCGGGCGTAGTTACTAGCAGGGCTGCCGTTGCCCCCGCAATGGCATTGCGAAACCCTTGTTCAATTCCCGCCGGGCAGTCGATCAACACGTAGTCATGGCTGCTGGCAAGCTTTTCCATCAACTGCCGCATCTGATCCGGGCTGACTGCCGTTTTGTTGCGGGTTTGGGCCGCCGGCAGCAACGCCAAATTGGGGGTGCGCTTGTCCTTCACCAATGCTTGTTCAAGGCGGCATTCCCCCGCAATCACCTCCAAAGCCGTGTACACCACCCGATTCTCTAGCCCCAGCAACAAGTCCAGGTTGCGCAGGCCAAAGTCGGCATCCACCACCACCACCGAGCGACCCAAGCGCGCCAAGGCAGTGCCCAAATTGGCCGTTAGGGTGGTTTTCCCCACTCCCCCCTTCCCAGAGGTGACGACGATAACTCGGCTCATACCCCCCTCCGCAGAAAATCCTGAAGGCTGGCAATGCAGATGACACCCTCCTGCAAGTAAACCACCTCTGGCGTGTTGGGAGGGGATCCGCCCTCGGGTGGACGGGCCACCTGATCGGCAATGCGCAACTGAGTTGGCTCCAACTGTAAGGCCAAGATCACCGCGCCTCTATCCCCCTCAGCACCAGCATGCACCAGCCCTCGCAGCCGTCCCCAGACCCAAATGTCGCCGCCGGCAATGATCTCGCCGCCGGGGTTGAGATCCCCCAGCAGAAAAACCGAGCCACGGTGGCGCACCGACATCCCCGACCGCACCGTGGACCGCAGGTAGAGGGGAGTAGTATCCGGGGAGACGGGGGGAATCGCCTCCAAGGGGGAAGATTGTTCCACAGAATAGCCTAGGGTCGCCGCCGCGATCGCCGTCCCTCGGGATCCGGTTTGGACGCGCCACAAGGACAACCGATGCCGCGACAACAAGACGGCCAGAGTTTGTAGGGTGGGCAAGTCCAGCTCTCGCTCTTGGCACCACAGGGTCAGGGGGGCCACTCCTGCCCAGTAGGGTTTGCGGCTGCGCAATTGCCACACCAAATCGTCCCAGACTTCTTCCCAAGCCAGGGTGGCGGGCAAATGCAGATGGATCCCTTGGGCATCGAATCGAAAATAAACACCCCTTTCGGATCCCCGCGGATTAGAGGATGAGGTCGGCGAGACTGCAGAAATTTCCGGGTTCCATGCCGGGGATCCCATCATGGCTGCCCAACGATTTGCCTCAATACAAAGCCTTATCCTATTCCATTCACCCAACGTCGGGAATGCGCTGCAGTCTATGTTGAGCTATCGGGGCCTTCTACACTGCTACCCTCGGGGCAAAAGGTTGAGAGCAGTGAGCTGCAGTCCAATCAGTCAAAATAGAAGAGCGTAACCACCTTGTGTTGCTCCTCAGCGTGCCTGCAGGCCTCCAAAAGCGTGACGCTGTCGTGGAAAACAAAGCAGATCAACTGCTGGCACTTGCTGACGATCTCTAGGTTGCACAGGCGGCTGGCCTCCGCCAGGGGCAGGTGGTCATTTTCGGGGTGCTCCACCAGATGCAGCACCTGCTCCAGGCTGGCCCGCGACTCTGCCGGCTGTCGCTCCAGGCTTTGGGGCAGGATCACCGTCAGGGATTTCATGTCCGCCCGCATGGCTCCGCGAATCACAGCCAGGTTGGTGCCA
This sequence comes from Synechococcus sp. 63AY4M2, assembly GCF_002760475.1. Lineage (NCBI taxonomy): Bacteria > Bacillati > Cyanobacteriota > Cyanophyceae > Synechococcales > Synechococcaceae > Synechococcus > Synechococcus sp. 63AY4M2. The sequence goes on from NZ_AXUX01000001.1 coordinate 331,175, forward strand.
ATGGCCCCGGAAGTGAGAATGCGGTTGCCGGTAAGGGCCAAAGCGTAGCTGAGGGTTTCGATGAGGTACTGGTGGGTGATGGGCACATGGCGACTGCCCAGAATGGCTATCCGCTTTGGCCCCACTTGCTGAATGGCGGCCAGCTCTTGCAAGAACGTATCGACGCTGGTGGGGAGGTCAATGGATTGGGTCAAGGGGATCCCTCAGAAAACTTTTCAGAGGTGGGCTAGGCTATGTTAGCCTACACTGCGGCTTCAGGATCCAGCCAGAGAGCTGCTCGACCCGGTTGGAGCGGCCTCTACCAGCGCAACAGCGCGGCTGCTCCTTGAAACTCGTGGAGCAAGCGGTCTTCGGCCTCGCCGCGGACAAACTCCAGCCTAGCGCCGAAATCGCGGGCCAGCACCCAGACCTGATCCCGCAGCGCCACCGGTTGCGGCTCTGGGCAGAGGAGCTGGGCCATCTCTGGGGTTCCTCCCACCGAGCCGTCTGGGCAGCGCCAGATGGTGGCCTCTAGCCTCCAGGGCAGGACAAGGATTTCCACCCGGCCTAGCTGGAGGGCGTCCAGCACCGCATCTAAGCCCCAAGCGCCGGGCTGCTCTCGAATCCGCTCCAACAAAGCCAGCTCTCCTCGGCGCTCAGCGGCCTCCAGGACGGGTACCACTCGGTCGAGGATGTCTTGCGGCGTCGGTGTGTGAAGGTTGGCGGGGTGCCCCACCCGCGCGACGATGCGGTTGCGTAGGCCGCGGTTGAGATAGCCCTCGAAGTGGGACACCTGCCAGGCTTCGCCCATGAGCACCAGCCGCTCAATGCCCAGGCGATCCACTGCCTTATCCAGGGCGGAAGCCAGGCGCTGGTAGAGCTTGTGCATCCAAAGGCTGACCTTGGCCGCCTCCCGCTCCTTGGGGGAAAGCTTGTCGAAGGTGCCACCGCTGCGGGCGCGACGTTCGGCAACGGCATTTTCAATGCGGCCGGCCAGCTCCTGCAGTTCCTGCCATTCCTCGGCGCTGATGTTGGCAAAGATTTCCGTGTCCTCTCGCAGTTCCCCCAAGAAGAGCTCGTAGAAGCGCCACCTGCTGCCAGACAGGTGCAACACCCCACCCCGCTCGTATTCATCAAAGGCAAAGAAAAGGGGCGTGAGGTAAGGTTCCCCCCAGCGGGCCTCCACCCGCCCATGGGCCAGATCCACCACCGGCAGCTCCACCTGCAGGTCGATTCGGCGCAGCACTGGCTTGCCGGCGGGATTGCGGCTGGCAAAAAGAACCAGGGTGCGGGCCGAAGGGCGCTCCTGCTCCACTAGAGCAAGGACTTGCTCGCAGAGGGAGTTATCAGGCTTGCTCTCCCCACTCTCCAGCAGCTCCTTGAGGGTATTCTTGATGCGTCTCACCCAGGCTCGGCCAGCATTTTCGGGACGGGCAGGGTTGATGTCGGCGTATAGCGAGAGCACCGGCGTGCTGCTGTCGCTAAAGGCAGCTTGCAGATCCTGGATCAGGGTGTTGAGTTCGTCCATGGTTTTCAAGAGAGGGCTCGGTTAGAACTAGAAGCTAGCAGAATATCACGGCAGGAGAGACGCTGACAGGGTTCTCAAAGGATCCCGCTAGGATATGGGGCTCAGTTGGGCTTGGCTCTGCAGGGCGGATTCCGCCTCGATGTGAATGGTGTAGTCCATCTTGCTGTGAACGCCTCTGCCCAGCCAGTGGCCGTAGATGGGGCCGGCATCTTTGGGGTAGGCACTGGCCGCCAAAGCCACATGGCCATCGGCCACGGCCAGCCCTTGGGTGGGATCGAACCCCCGCCAACCGGCCCCCGGCAGATACACCTCTGCCCAGGCGTGCAGGTGGCGGCGGACAGGCTCTGCGGGCTCTTTGCCGGTTGTGCCCTGGAGTTCCAGGTTCTCTTGCAACGGCGGGCCGACCTGGTAGCTGCTGACAAATCCTGCCGCCAGACCTACTGCCCGACAGGCCTCCATCAACACCAGCGTCAGGTCACGGCAGGAGCCGGTTTTGCGCTGCCAGGTCAAGCCGGCGGGCGAGGGATCCCCCTTTTCCCGCAGGATGTGACGGCACTCGGAGTAGATGCGTTGGTTGAGCGCCGGCAAAAAAGCCGTCGTCTCCCCCTGCACCTGATCCCACAGCTCCCAGGCCAGGCTTTGGATGCCAGCATCCGCCTGCGCCGTCCGATAAGGCTGCAATTGAGCTGCCAGCGTGCTGGGATAGTCAATCGGAAGATGGGTAGCCCAATCGCAGAGCAGATAGTCAAAGGGATTCTCCCGCAGGGTGAGCACCGTGGCCTGAGTTTGGACGCGCAGATGTTCGGTGGGATCCCCAAACTAGAGCTGAACCGCCGCGTTGCCATCCAGATCCACCAGCTCCGATTGGCCTGCCGGCGGCGGATCCACCCGCAGCTCAAAGGCCAAGAGGGTTTGGATCCCGTTGCAACGGGGCCGCAACCGCTTTGAACTTGCACAGGCTTGCCCCAGGACGGTCAACAGACAGGTTTTGTCGCAAGTCTTAGTCGCTCGTCTGTGCTACAGTTACCCAAAATTGGCGATCAAATAAAATATAGGTGGGGCTTTGCCTTGGGCAAGTGTGCAGGGGCGCATTGACGGTGCCTTGGAGGTTTGCTTGTGGCCTGGGTGTCGGGTCAGCAGGACGGAGGTTTTAGCTTCTGGGGGTGCGGAGGTGGATAAGCCCCGACTTGTACCCCCCTACTGGGGGGCAGTCAGGGTCGGGATACAGCCACCCCCGCAAAAATATCGTAGAATCAGATTGGCTATACAAGACGGCATTGCCGGAATCTGGTATAGCCCCGCGCTAGAGCATTCCGCGGCTGCATGCCTAACGGCACGGCACAGCCGGACGCAGAAGGTTCTCGCAGTAGCTCCCCGTTCGCGTCAGCGGCGCGGAGCGCTTTAGGGTGAGAGACGAGAGTATGTCACTCGGTGAAGGCGTCACCCTACCTTCGAGGAGCGGCGGTTGGCAAGGGCGTCGTCCGAGCTGGGGAGGCAGCCAAAGCATCTGAGGGAGCCTGCCGGAAAGCTCTCCTGCTGGAACTCCTGTAGCCGTCCGCTGCTCAAGCGACCAGACTGCCACAGGAGGCTGGGCTAGGCTCTGGCCTGAGGATTTGGCGAAGCGGCGCAGCTTTCCTCTCACTCGAGCTGGACTTGCCCCTTCAGCAAAGCCAAGATCAGCCGATCAATTGCCTCCAGATCCAATTCGTCGTAAAGCCGCTCCTGGAGGAAATGGCAGATTTGGGATTCTTGGCGGCGGCTGAGGTAGGTGCTCTGGAGAACCGATTCGACAATGAGTCGAATGGACATGGGGCAGCGCTCCAAACTCAACTACCCCCATCAAATTCGAAGGGAAGGGATGCAGCGGTGATCCAGGTCAAATCGCCATCTTCAGCCAGCGCTTTTTCGGCAGCAATTGGCCGGACTAGCCGAGCAAGGCCACCGCGGGCAGGGGCAGTTCAGCCGCTGCCGCCGCATCCAGCAGCCATAGCAGCCGTCCTTGGGGGTTGAGGCGCTGGCAGGGCAGGTGGGCCTCCGTTGTCAGCGCCTCCTTGACGATCGCGGCTTTGCTGGCCCCCGTTACCAAAACCACCACCTGAGCCGCCCTGTTCAAGACAGGGTAGGTCAGAGTCAGGCGCGGCTCCTCCCTTTTTTGGCCCACCGTCACCCAGCGGTGTTGCACCTCCAGGGCGGCTGTACCGGGAAATAAGGAGGCCGTGTGGCCGTCTTCTCCCACTCCCAGCCAGATCAGATCAAAGGCAGGGCATTCGGTGCCGAAAATCTGCTGCAGGGTCGCCTCGTACTCCGCCGCATCCCGTAAGGGATCTCCTGAGTGGGTGGGCATGGGAAAGACTTGGGAGGCGGGAACCCCGACCGTATCCAGCAGGATCCGCCGTACCATGCCGTAATTGCTCTCGGGGTGATCCGGGGGAACGTAGCGCTCGTCCCCCCAGAACAGCCAGGTTTGCTGCCAAGGGATCCCCGGCGCCTGGGTTAAAGCAGCATACAACTTCCGTGGCGTGTTTCCCCCTGCCAAGGCCACCGTAAAGCGGCCCCGTTGACGGATGGCCGCCGCGGCCTGCTCTTGCCAGATCTCGACCGCCCGCCGGAAAAAGGCTGTTCCCTCCGGCCAGATTTCCAACTGGAACCCTTGCATGGATCGCCACCTATCGCCGCTTGCCCAACTGCCCGAGCCAGGTCAAGGGATCCCCTTCACGCAGAGGCCAAACCTTAGGAAGCAACCGCCAGCTCTTTGGCTTCCGCCTGAATCTTCTCGTAGAGGGCCCGCAGCTTCAGGCCCACGATTACCTGGATGAGTCCAGAGCCATTGCGGGATCCAGGATATTCCGGGTGCTTGCGCAGCAGCTCCGTCAGCTCGCCGTAGTAACGGGTCGACAGGTTGCTCAGGTGGTTCTCGATGTAGATAACCTCTTCCAGCTTGTCGAAGGTGCCGTCAATTTCCAACACCGAGACCGGATGGTCGAAATAGGTAGAGGGGCCGTAGTGCAGGCGAATGCCGGGATAGGAGCAGGTTAGCTTCTTGCCGCACGGGATCCAGTCAATGGTGGAGCCTTCGTCAAACAAATAGACGTGGTCAAAGTACTTCACCCCCTCCCGCTGGATCATACGCACCCGCAGCACCTTGTGCTCCGGATCCAGCTCCGGCAGCAGCTTGGTGGGCAGCACCTCGATGACTACATCGGCATAGCGCTTCTGCACATCGACGTAGGCCTCGAAATCGGGGCGGCGGGCCTCAATGGAGCGCAACACATCTTCATAGGTGTGGCCCCGCTCGGCCATGTCCCGCTTCACCTTCCAGGCAATCTTGATCTCCGGCGCCAGATCCAGATAGACCTTGAAGTCCAGCAGCTCCCGCACCCGCTCGTCGTACATGGGGTGAAGGCCCTCCAAGACGATGATGGGGCTGGGATCCACCCGCTCCGGCGGGTCAATGAGCCCTGTCTCGTGGTTGTAGATGGGCTTCATCACGCTCTGGCCATTTTTGAGCGCCTTGGCCTGCTCGTACATGAGGTCGAAGTTGTTGGCGCGGGGATCCAGCGCCGTAATGCCCTTCTCTTTGCGCTGGTAGCGATCCAAGGAGTGGTAGTCGTCCAGACAAATGGTGGTAATGAGATCCCGGCCAAACAAGTCCCCCAACCGCCGCAAGAACGTGGACTTGCCACAGCCAGAATCTCCGGCAACACCGATCATTACAATACGTTCAGGACTGCTTGCCATGGGAACTCCTTGGGGATGGGCAGGGCAAAACTGAGAGGAAGCCTCTAAAAAAGTTACTGTTCTTTATGGTCTTGCATATTACCACAAGACGCTCCCCCACAACCGAGCTTGAGGCCAGAGAGGCGGGCGGCGTCAAGGAACAATTTAACAAAAACTGCCTGTTTCCCGGCGACGACTGAGGAGAAGAGAAGTTTTCCGGGCGGGCTTTCTCAGGATCGGCCTGGGGTGTTCCCCTCCGGCAAGTTCCCTTCGGGCGGGCGGGCTGCTAAGGTGTTTGCTAGAGAGTTTTCTCCCATTGCCAGGAGCAGATCGCCGTTATGGTTGCCAGCGCCCAAAAGCGAGAAGTTGTTGTCAATCTGTACCGTCCCAACGCGCCCCTGATCGGCCAGTGTGTAGAGACCTACTCCCTTGTGGGGGAAGGGGCACCCGGCCTGACCAAGCACATTGTGCTCAGCCTGCCGGATCCCAACTACCGCTACCTGGAGGGCCAAAGCGTTGGCATTATTCCTCCTGGCGTAGATGACAAGGGCAAGCCCCACAAGCCCCGCCTCTACTCCATTGCCTCTACCCGCTATGGCGACGATGGCGAGGGGCGCACCGTTTCTCTGAGTGTGAAACGGGCCGAATACGTGGATAAGGAGACAGGCCAGCCGGGGGTAGGGGTCTGCTCCGGCTTCCTCACCGATCTCAAACCCGGCGACGAGGTGATGATCACCGGGCCCTCGGGGAAAACTTTTTTGCTGCCGGAAGATGAGAACGCCAACCTGATTTTGATTGCCACCGGCACCGGCATCGCCCCTTTTCGCGCCTTCATCAAGCACCTGTTTGAAGAGGATCCCAACTATCAGGGCAAGATCTGGCTGTTTTTTGGGGTGCCCACCACGTCCACCTTGCTCTACCACGGGGATCTAGAGGCCTGGAAAGCCCAGTATGGGGATCGCTTCCGCGTCGATTACGCCATCAGCCGCGAACAGCAAACCCCCGACGGCAAAAAGATGTACGTGCAAAACCGCATGGCCGAGTACGGCCCCGAGCTGTGGGAGATGCTGCAGCAGCCCAACACCTACACTTACATCTGCGGCCTCAAGGGAATGGAGGACGGCATCAACAGCGTCATGGCCCCCCTTGCCGAGCAAGCCGGTCAAGACTGGAGCAAGTTCCAGAAGGAGCTGAAGAAGGCCAACAGGTGGCACGAGGAAACCTACTGAGGGGATCCCTTTGGGTTAACTGGTTTCCGGTGGATCCCGTCGGCGCCGGGGATCCGCAAAACATGCCAAAATGCTGGTATCTTAGCCCACCTGAAGCCGAGAGCTGTTCTCCCCAGGAGCCCTAGACTGTGGACGCGCGCTACAATCCTCCGGCCATCGAAAGCAAGTGGCAGGCCCACTGGCGTGAACTCGGGTTGGATCGCACGCCGGAGCTGACGGCGGAAAGCCGCAAGTTTTATGCCCTGTCGATGTTCCCCTACCCCAGTGGCAGCCTGCACATGGGGCATGTGCGTAATTACACCATCACGGATGTGATTGCCCGCCACAAGCGGATGCAGGGGTACGCGGTGCTGCACCCCATGGGGTGGGATGCCTTTGGCTTGCCGGCAGAGAACGCCGCCATCGATCGGGGGATCCCGCCGGCCAAGTGGACCTACCAGAACATTGCCCAGATGCGGGATCAACTGCAGCGGCTGGGGCTTTCCTACGACTGGGAGCGGGAGATCACCACTTGCGCCCCCGACTACTACAAATGGACGCAGTGGCTGTTCCTGCAGTTTTTCAAGGCAGGCCTGGCCTACCAAAAGGAAGCGTCGGTGAACTGGGATCCCGTGGATCAGACCGTCCTGGCCAACGAGCAGGTGGATGCGGAAGGGAGATCCTGGAGATCTGGGGCTCGGGTGGAAAAGCGCCTCCTCAAGCAGTGGTTTCTCAAGATCACGGCCTATGCCGACCAACTCCTGGCTGACCTGGAGAAGCTCTCCGGCTGGCCGGAGCGGGTGCTCACCATGCAGGAGAACTGGATTGGCCAGTCGGTAGGGGCTAGAGTTCTCTTCAAAACCGAAACAGGGGAAGAGCTGCCGGTGTTTACCACCCGGCCTGATACCCTCTGGGGAGCCACCTTCATGGTGCTGGCGCCGGAGCATCCTTTGGTGGAGAAGCTCACCACCCCCGAGCAGCAGGCTGCCGTCAAAGCCTACCAGGCCGAGGCCGCTGCCCGCAGCGAGATCGAGCGCAGCGCTGAGGATCGGGAAAAGACGGGCGTCTGGACGGGCTCCTACGCCATCAACCCCGTCAACCAAGAGCGCATCCCCATCTGGATTGCCGACTACGTGTTGATGGGCTATGGCACAGGGGCCATCATGGCCGTGCCTGCCCACGACCAGCGGGACTTTGAGTTTGCCCGCAAGTTTGGTCTGCCCATCAAGCTGGTGGTGCAGCCGCCTCAGGGTGGGGTGGAGAGTGCCGAAGATCTCCAGGCGGCCTGGACAGGGGAGGGGGTGTTGATAAACTCCGGCCCCTTGAACGGAATCCCGGTGGGCAAGGGCCCAGGGCAAAGTGTGGAAAGGGCCATCGCCTGGCTGGAGGAGCAGGGGCTAGGAGAACGGCAGGTCAACTACCGCCTGCGGGATTGGCTCATCTCGCGACAGCGCTACTGGGGCTGCCCCATCCCGGTCATCCACTGCCCCCATTGCGGCATTGTGCCGGTGCCGGAAGAAGATCTGCCAGTGCTCTTGCCAGAAGATGTAGAGCTGACGGGGCGAGGCGGATCCCCCTTGGCCCAGTTGGAGGACTGGGTAAAGGTGAAGTGCCCCACCTGTGGCGCAGAGGCCCGCCGGGAAACGGACACCATGGACACCTTCATCTGCTCGTCCTGGTATTTCCTGCGCTTTAGCGATCCCCGCAACGACCGCGAGATCTTCCGCAAGGATCTGGTCAACGCCTGGCTGCCGGTAGATCAGTACGTGGGCGGCATCGAGCACGCCATCTTGCACCTGCTTTACTCCCGTTTTTTCACCAAAGTGCTGCGGGATCTGGGGTTGCTGAATTTCGATGAGCCCTTCTCCCGTCTGCTCACCCAGGGGATGGTACAGGCGCGCACTTACTACAACCCCAACAAGTCCGGCAAGGATCGCTGGATCCCCACAGCGCTGGTTAAGGATCCCAACGATCCGCGGGATCCGGAAACCGGCGAGCCCCTGCAGGTTATCTACGCAACTATGTCCAAGTCCAAGGGCAACGGCGTGGATCCGGAAGAGGTGCTGGCCAACTACGGGGCAGACACAGCCCGCATGTTCATCCTCTTCAAGGCGCCGCCGGAAAAGGACTTGGAGTGGGACGATGCCGATGTGGAAGGGCAGTTTCGCTTTCTCAACCGCGTCTGGCGGCAGGTGTACGAGTTTGTTGTTCGCGGTAGCGGGACGGAGTCCTTGCAGGGCAAAGCCGCCGAGCTGCTGCAGGCCAAGGTTGAAGCAGGATCCCTGACCAAAGCGGAAAGGGATCTGCGCCGCGCCGTGCACACGGCCATCAAAGAAGTCAGCGAGGACTTGGAGGAGTACCAGTTCAACACTGCCATTGCTGGGCTGATGAAGCTGAGCAACGCCCTGGCTGAAGCCGAGATCCCGGACTCGCCAGTCTATGCGGAAGGGATCCGCACCTTGGTCTTGCTCCTAGCCCCCTTTGCCCCCCACATGGCTGAGGAGCTGTGGCAGGCCCTGGGCGGCACCGACTCAGTGCATCGCCAGGCTTGGCCTACCTATGACCCGGCGGCCCTAGTGGCCGATACGGTAACGATTGTGGTGCAGGTCAACGGCAAGCTGCGCGGCTCCTTTGAAGCCCCTGCCGATGTCACGCCCCAGGAGCAGGAGCGGCTGGCTCTGCAATCGGAGGCGGCGCAGAGGTATCTGCAAGGGATGACGCCGAAGAGGGTCATTGTGGTGCCGAAGAAGCTGGTTAACCTGGTTGTCTAACTCTCATAAACTACCCCACCGTATGGACGGGTGGGGTTGCCCCGCTTACCTGACGGCAAGGCTTTTGTCTCTTCCTCTGCCCCAGTTGCCTCATGGATCCCGTGTGGGGCTCTCAGCTCCTGTAGCCAGCAAAGAATCGTCGCGTGGAGTTGGTCGATCTGGCCGGCGGCAGGATCCCCTGGGGGGAGTTTCCGAGTGGTGGCGCAGGACGGGCATTGCCGAAAGTCTGGACACTGCGGCTGTGGCGAACTAGCTTAGAGGCAACTCTTTTTTCAAGCTATTTCGTGGGGTGGGATCCATGCTGAGGCCCAGTCTTTTGTTGTCCGGATCGGCGCTTTTGGGTTTGCTGTCTTGGCTGTGTTTGAGCGGCGAATGCGGCTGGTTGGCTTCCCTGCGCAAGGGACGGGGCGCTGTCCCTGAAGTTGCCTCGGCGCCAGCGCAGAGTGTTCAAGTGACGGCATTTGCCGATGAACCCGATCCTGAGCTCCTGCTCAGGCAACAAGCCCAACTGCAAGCCCAAGTACGGCAGCTTGAGCAGCGCTCTCAGGCGCATCAGTTGCTGGCGCAGCGGGGGATCCCTCTTTCCACCCAGGCTGGCGAGCGTTTTCACTTGAATCGCGTCTATCTGGCGCGGCTAGCTCAGTTTCTGGAACAAGAGCCGGGGAACGCGCAGCTCTATCTGCAGCGGGCTCAATACTTCTGGGATCGGTTGCAGAGCGATCCCCTGGCCTTGCCCGAGCCGGAGCAGGCGGCTGTCGTTGATCACCTGATGCGCAGAGCGCTACAGGATCTGGACATTGCCATTGCTTTGGATCCCTATTTGCCTGAAGCTTACTTGCTCAAGGCCAGAATACAACACGAGTATTTTGGGGAGCTGCAGCAGGCTTTGGCAACTTTGTCCCCTCTGGATCGCATTGCCTATCGCAACCCCCAACTCCACTTGTTGCGCTCTCGCATCTGGGCCGAACAGGGACATCTGGAATCGGCGTTTGATGTGTCGCACCTGGCCATCGAGCTGGCCAAGCAAAACCAAAGCTCTGCCGATCTTTTCGATGCTTATGTCCATCGCGGCCTGATGTGGGCCAGCATTTGCGACTTCAACTTGGCCGTTCAGGATTTCAGCCGAGCTATCGAGGTGCAGCCGCAGCAAGCCGAGGGCTACTACCACCGCGGCATGGCACGCGCCTATCAGGGAGAGGATAGGGCCGGTGCCGCTGCCGATCTGGGCCGTGCTTTGACGCTGTGGCAGGCTGCAGGCAGAGGATCCCCAGAGCTGCTGGAATATGTAGAAGCAGTACGGATGGAACTGTTGCGGTAACTCCACTGCTAGCTGGTTTTCTGCTGCGGATCTTTGTCTGGGCTATTGAGTAGAGAGGTTGCGGGTTTGGCGTCTTTGGGCAAGGGGCGTTTGGCAAGTTCGGCTAAGCCAGGCCAGGATGGTAGAGCCGTCTGTTACCCCGGGGGACTGAAACGCCCCCCTTGAAGAGAGCCCAGCCAGATGATGAGCCGAAGACAGCTGACCCTCTCCGTCTCCTCCATAGCCCTGGTAGTGGCCACAGGGATGCTGCTGCTGTTGCTGTGGCAACTGCGCAACCTGGTGGTAACTGTGATGATCGCGGTGGTGGTGGCGGCGGCGCTGGCTCCCCTGGTGGATCTGGCGGAGCGGATGCGGATCCCCCGTTGGCTGGGGGTGGTGGTTTATCTGAGTTTCATTGCCGGGATTGCCGGCTTGGCTCTGCTCATGGGTCCGACGGTGGTGACCCAGACCCAGCGGCTGCTGGCAAGGTTGCCCTCTTACCTGGAGCGGCTCCAACTGTTAGCAGACACCTGGATTGCCGATCTGGCAGGGGTGGATCCGGCGGCGCTGGACTACTTGAACCAGTTGCTGGATCCGCAGTCGCTGATGAACTGGGCAGTTCGCTCAGGACAACAGTTGCTGGTGCAGTCCTTCGATTTCACCCGCGGTCTGCTGGGCGGCCTGTTGACCGTAGTGCTGACCCTCTTCATTTCCGGTTATATGCTGGTGAGCGGCTCTGACCTGGTGCAGGGCCTGGTGGAGCTGTTCCCCTACCCCTGGAATGAGCGGTTGGCCCAGCAGGTGCAGCCGATGGCGCAACGTATGGGGGGCTACATCCAGGGGCGGGTCTTGGTCTCGGCCATTTTGGGGGTGATGATTGCCGTCTCGCTCCGCTTTTTGGGCCTGTCGGAGTTTGCGCTGGCGCTGGGGGTAATCGCCGGGTTTACCAATCTGATTCCCTTTATCGGCCCAGTCTTGGGATCCCTGCCGGCTTTGGTGGTGGCCATCGTCCAAGGGGGCTGGACTTTTTTGTGGGTGCTGATCCTGTACGTTGCCGTGCAAAACCTGGAAACCTATGTGTTGGATCCCTTGTTGGTGGGATCCTCGGTGCGGGTGAAGCCCTTGTATCAATTGCTGGCGGTGCTGGGGGGCACTCAGTTGTTGGGCATTGTTGGGGCGGTGATCGCGCCCCCCTGGGTAGCCGGTATGGCGGTGCTGCTGGAGAACCTTTATCTCAAGCCCAAGCAGGAGGCAGAGCTGCGCGCCAAGCTGTGCGCTCAGGCCGCCGAAGCCTCCGGTTCTCTGGCTTGGCGAGGGATCGGTAGCAACCTGGAGGGATCCTTGCCCTCTCCTGCCACTGGGGAAGCCGACTCCCTGACGCGGCCAGGCGGTTCTGAGGAATTGCCGCGGGTGGAAGATCGCGTGGCCGGACGCAGTCCTTGATGAGGCGACTTTGCTTAGTCAGACAGCGGGGCGGGATCCCGGCATCAGCTTTCTCCGGGCGCAGTCTTGGCTGGGTTGAGAGGAGCTGGCTGATCTTGCCGATCTGGCCCAGAGAAATCCAAAGGGTTGAAGCGGTTCATGGCCGTCTTCAATCCTTCTTGCAAGCAACACTCCACCGCTGCCACTGCCGCCCTTAGAACCCGGTCCAGCACTGCCTGCTCAGCGGGTTCAAAGCTCCCCAAAACATGCCCAACCCTGTCTTGGTTGCCCTTAGGTCTGCCCACGCCCAGGCGCAAGCGGGGGAAGGCTTCGCTGCCCAAGTGCTCAATGACAGACTTCATGCCGTTATGTCCGCCGGCGGAGCCAGATCCCCGCAGCCGCAGGCGACCCAGGGGCAAGTCCATATCGTCGTACACCACCAGAACCGAGGCAGGATCCAACTTGTACCAATCCAACACCGCCCGCACCGCCTCGCCAGAGCGATTCATGTAGGTCTCCGGCTTGAGCAGGCGCCGCTTGCCCCCCAGGGCAAAACCTTCTCCGTAGCTACCTTGGAACCGCTTTTCCAAAGCCAACGGGATCCGCCAGCGCTCCGCTAGCCGGTCCACCACCATAAAGCCGCAGTTGTGCCGGGTGTTGGCATACTGCGGGCCAGGATTGCCCAGGCCAACGATGAGCTGGAGGGCAACCTCCTCTGGCGGCTGGGTCTTGACCTGGGTCACAGCGTCTCTCGCTTCCACAGGTAAAGTAGGGTAGCAGAGTTACTTTGGATTGGCGACCCCCAGCCTCCCAACTTGGAGCAGCGGCAGGATCCCTGCTAGAGCTCTGACATCGCTCCATTGGGAACGCTTCTGAGAACACTCGTAACCCGGTGGAGGACAGGTTATGTCCCATGGGCCTGCTGCCTTCGATCTCTGTCTTGGCGAAGCTGAATTCGAGGCCGTTGCTGCCTTGCGCTTGAGTCAGCGGCTGATCCAAGTGGGGATCGCCCTTTCTTCGGAAACGGATTTAAGGCGCCTGCTGGAACTGATTGTTGCCCAAGCCCGCGAGCTGACGGGTTGCGATGGCGCCAGCCTGTTCATCCGCGAAGGGGAGGAGTTGCGCTTTTTTGTAGTCAAGCGCAACGAGGAACTGCAGGATCTGCGCCTGCCCCTTGCTCCTTCCAGCATTGTGGGCTATGTGGTGCTCACCGGGGAGAGCTTGAATCTGCCGGACGTTTATCAACTGCCCCCCGACCTGCCCTACGCTTTTAACCCCCAGGTGGATCGGCAGACCGGATATCGCACCCGCTCCCTGCTCACTGTGCCGCTGCGGGATCCCTCAGGAAACATCCTCGGTGCCCTGCAACTGTTGAACCGCCTCAGGCCGGATCGCCCTGCTGACCTGGCGCCCGACCAGGTGGCTGACTGGAGCCAGCCGTTTTCTGAGCTGGAAGTCCAAGTGGCCGAAGCCCTGGCTTCCCAGGCGGCGGTTGCCTACCAAAATGTGCGCTTGCGGGAAGAGCTGAAAGCTGCTCACCTGGAAACGATTTTCTGTCTGGCCCAGGCTGCCGAATACCGGGATCAAGACACCGCCTTTCACCTCAAGCGGATGAGCCATTATTCCCGCATTCTCGCCAAAGAGTTGGGCCTCTCCAGCCATGAACAGGAGCTGATTTTCTACGCCAGCCCCCTGCACGATGTGGGCAAAATCGGGATCCCGGATGCCATCTTGCAAAAGCCAGGCCCCCTCACCCCCGAAGAGCGCCTGATTATGAACCGCCACCCCGAGATTGGCTACGAGATCCTCAGTAAATCGGACTCGGAGCTGATGAAAAAAAGCGCCATCATTGCCCTCACCCACCACGAGAAGTTCGACGGCAGCGGCTACCCGCGGGGCCTCAAGGGAGAAGAGATCCCGCTGGAAGGGCGGATCGTGGCTTTGGCCGATGTCTTCGACGCTTTGGCCAGCCGCCGCCCCTACAAAAAAGCTTGGAACCTAGACGAGATCTTTGGCTTTGTGGAGAGCCAAAGCAGTAGCCACTTCGATCCCCACGTAGTGGCCGCTTTTACCCGTGGCCGCGGCGAAATTCTAGAGATCTACCACCGCTACCAAGAGCCTCGCTGAGCTCAGAGCCGGCCAAATCGCGGATTTGGAGTATCCCCTCTTGCCGGGATCCCCACTCGGCAACGGGAAAAACCCGCCTTTGTCTTTTTTTTCAACCGATCCCCAGCCTGCGACCGTAGCCAGGGAACGAGATCCCAAGGCAAACTAAATGCAGTCGGCAGTAGTCTCCTGGCAAGCCGACCAGAGCCACTTTTGTGTGTTTCCCAATACATAGCACATCTACTGGCTACCTGTCTCGACCCAAGCTGCGCCGAGGATCCCTGTGATGGCTACCCTGACCAATCCGCCCACTCCCACCCTCTCGATCCACACCAAGCTGCGCGATCTGGCCCTGGCGGACTTTCAGGTGAGCGAGTCCACCCCTTGCGAGAACGTGGTGCGCCGCCTAGAGGATGACAGCAGCCTTTCGGGGGTGATCGTGTTGGATGAGCGGTCACAAGTGCAGGGGATGCTGACCCGGCGCGCCATTTTGGAGTGGATGCTGAGCAAGCCCTACGGCCTAGACGTGTTTTTGAAGCGGCCCATCAGCTCGATGGTGGAGTTCCATGGCCGGGGTTTTCTCCTTCTGTCCGGCGACTGCGATGTGTTGCAAGCGGCCAGCCAGGCCTTCCAGCGGCCCCAAGAAACCATCTACGACCCGGTGGTGGTGCAAATTGGCCCGCAAGACTACCGCCTTTTGGATGTGCCGGTGCTGTTGGTGGCCCAGTCCCAGGTATACTTGGCCACGCAGCAGAGGCTGCGGGAACAGCAGGAGGAGATGAAACGGCTCTTGGCCGAGCTGGAGCAGGAAAAAAACCGCAGCCTTCAGTATGCCCGCGATCTGGAGCGGCAAAAAGCCGAGATCCTCAGCCAAAACCTGGCTTTGGATCGGGAGCGGCGCCAAGCCCAGCAGCGCTCGGAAGAGCTGGCCCGCCTCAACGCCCGCATCATCGAGATCAGCTCGGTGCTCTCGGAAAAGGGCAAATCCACCTTTGCCGCCACCTTTGCCGGGGTAGAGGCGGTGCGCCGCCTATTTCAGGACATTGCCGACAGCAACCGGGAGCTCTCCCGCGAGCTCAAAGAAATCAACACCATCGTTGACTTGATCGTAGAGGTGGCAGGCTATATTCGCCTGCTCTCCTTTAATGCGGCTGTGGAGGCCAACCGCAGGGGTGGGGGCGGCGGTTTTGGTGCCATTGCCCAGGAGATCCGCAAATTGGCGGGGCGCACCACCGAAGCCAGCAACCGCATCCGCGGCTTGGCAGAGCGCATCCAACGCCAAAGCCAATCCACCCTGCAATCGGCTCAGGCCAGCGCCGAGATGGTGCAATCCCTTTACCAGCAGGCGCAGTCGGCCCAGGCAGCCCTGGAGGAATTGCAAGCGCTGTTGGAGCAGGCCCAGGTTTAGCCCTTTTGGGGAGTGGTTTTGCCCTCGCGGATCTCATAGGTATAGAATTGCCCTGCCACGGCCAAGGTTTCAAAGTGGTAGGTGGGCAGGGAGATCCCCAGCGGGCCAAAGTTAAGCAACGACAAATCGGTGCTGTAGAGGCTGAAGAGGATGAAGTTTTGCCGGCGGGTCTGGCGCAGAAACAGCTCCACCAGCTCTGGTTGCAGCTGTTGCACAAGGGCGTGACATTCCTCAATGAGGGTGGGCAAAAAAGCTGGGATCTGGGCGCAGTATTCCCGTGTAGCATAGGCAGCCAATTGGTCTCCTGCGTAGGCTCCGTACTCTTCCGGGGTGGGATTGGTGATGGCCAAAGCAGCCACCCCCCCAGCCAGAACCAGTCCGGAAAGCAAGGAAAAGACCCTCAGCATAGCGGCCTCCGAAACAAGATTTTCCATTCTGCTACGGGCTTGAGGTGCTCCGACAGGGATCCTTCGGCAAAAGCCATCGCCCAAGGCCGCTCTGTCGCGTCCTAGAGCCGGCGCGGGATCACCCAATTGGCCAGGAATGCGGTTCACAGTGTTGCAGCAAACCTGCAAAAGAGCTGGATCCCTTGGTTGAATTGCCAGCCTACAGGCTAGGATGAGAGCCGAAGCGCAGCTTGATGCTCTCTCTTGATGCTCTCTATGGAACTGGCCGATCTGAGACGCACCCTAGAATCGCTCACCTCGCGCCTGAGCAGTGCTCAGGACTATCTTTGACCTGCCCCACCTGGAGCAGCAGATCGCCATTTTGGAGCAGGAAGCAGCGCAGCCGCAGTTTTGGAACGATGCCGAGGCGGCCCGCCGCCACCTGCAACAGCTCAACAGCCTCAAGGCCTCCTGGGATCAAATCCACCGCTGGAAGGATCGCCTAGAGGATGCTGCCAGCGCCTTGGAGCTGCTGCAAGAAGACCCGGACCCGGAGCTGTTGGCCGAAGTGTCCGGATCCCTGGCGGCGGTGGAGCGGGAGCTCGGCCAATGGGAGCTGCGGCAACTGCTTTCGGGCCCCTACGACAAAAACGGCGCCATCCTCACCATCACCGCTGGCGCGGGGGGAACCGATGCCCAAGACTGGGCGGAGATGCTCCTGAAGATGTACACCCGCTGGGCGGAAAACCAGGGCTACAAGGTCACGCTTTCGGAATACTCGCAAGGGGCAGAGGCCGGCATCAAGTCGGCCACCCTGCTGATTGAAGGTCCCTATGCCTACGGGTATCTTTCCGCCGAGAAGGGCAACCACCGCATGGAGCGCATCAGCCCCTTTAACGCCAACGGCAAGCGCCAGACCAGCTTTGCCGGCGTTGAGGTCATGCCTATCCTGGAGGAGGACAATGAGTTCGAGCTGAGGATGGAGGATCTGGAGTTCGAGACTTCTCGTTCCGGCGGGGCAGGGGGCCAAAACGTCAACAAGGTGGAAACGGCGGTGCGGGTTATCCACAAGCCCACCGGCATTGCCGTGCGCTGCACCGAAGAGCGCTCCCAACTGCAAAACAAGGAGCGGGCCATCCAGATCCTGAAGGCGAAGCTGATCGAGCTTGAGGAAGAAAAGCGCCGGCAAAAGCTGGCCGAGATCCGGGGTGAGATGGTGACCCAGGGCTTTGGGGGTCGGATTCGCACCTACACTTTCGATCCCTACAAGTTGATCAAAGACCACCGCACCAACGCCGAAACCTACAATGTCGAGGCGTTTATGAATGGCGAACCGGAGGAGCTGATGCACTTTATCCAGGCCTACCTGCGGCAGGAACGGGCCAAGCAAGCCGCCGCCGTCTAGGGCTGGCTGTGGCGCTCCCACACCGCCTGCATCAGGGCTGCCCGCTCCTGGGCTGAGAGCGTGATCAGGGTGAGGGGATCCCCTTCCTGGAAAAACTCCCCCACCCCCCATCCCAAGGCTCTGGGATGGGCTGTTTTTGCCTGCAGGGATCCCGCCCAAACTAGGCCATGCCAAGCGCCGATGGGCGTTTCCAGGGCGGAGGAGAAGGCCAAATCTAGGCTAGGGTGTTGCCTGAGGTAGTCCCTAAGGGCAAGGCAGGAGCCAACCAAGGAGGGCTTGACCACCAGGATCCCTTTCCAGCCGGCTTGGTGGACAGCTTGCAACTGCTCCAGCCCAACCACGGACTCATCCAAGGCAATGGGAGTCTGAAACTCCCAGCTCAGCCGGCTTAGATCGGCGTGCTGCGCTGGTGGCAAGGGCTGCTCGAAAAACTCAATCTTGCCTGGCCACTCTTGGTTGATCCGGTCACAGAGGGCCAGCCAGCGCCGCGCCCCTTCCAGACTCAGCCCCCCATTGGCATCCAGGCGCAAGCAGGATCCTGCGGGCAACTGCTCCAGCCAGCTTTCTAGCTTTTTCACCTCCTGCTCGAGAGGCTCCACCCCCACCTTGACCTTGTAGGCGGGGTAGGAACCTGAGGGTGGGGTTTTCCCAAAAAGCCCACACCAGGAAAGCCCGGAGAGATCCCTTGCCAGCCAGCCGGGATCCCGACAGGCCAGCCAGGCGCATTCCAGCCCAAAGCGCGTGGCGGGCAAGGTTGCCGGGATCTTCTCGATCTCTGCTTCCGACAGCTCAGGGGGCAACTGCTGACAAAATGCCAGCGCTTCCTCTACGGTCTCGCTGCCCAACCAGGGGATGGGGGCAATCTCCCCATAGCCCTGACCTCCCGTCTCCGCGTCCGTCAGCCGAACCAGGATCCCTTCGCGGATAGACCACAGGCCGTAGCGCGTGCGCAAGGGCTGGCGGAAAGGCCGCCGGTATCGGCAAAACGCAAAGCGCATGTTCAACACCTGGGGATCCCCGCTGCTAGTTTCCCCCCAAGGAAGAGGGAGCCGCTTACTTGGCCAACCTACACCCTATCTAGGGATCCCCCGGAAGGGGGAACTTGAGGACGCGTGGCTAAAGCAAGCCCGGGAGTTCTTAAACTCCCTGGGCGTTTCCAATTTCTAGGGATCCCCCCGAAGGGGGAACCATGATTGTAGTTCCGTACGCTAGTCAGTGGTTGATGTTTCCAATTTCTAGGGATCCCCCCGAAGGGGGAACTAGATGTCTTAGTGTTCGAAGGCGGACGGTCTAAGTTGTTTCCAGTTTCTAGGGATCCCCCCGAAGGGGGAACTCTAGTCATTCCCTGCCAAATGGAGGATTCTATGTTCGCATGTTTCCAATTTCTAGGGATCCCCCCGAAGGGGGAACCTTTTCCAAAGAGCACCGAAAAGCTGGTGGAGAACATGTTCTCGTTTCCAATTTCTAGGGATCCCCCCGAAGGGGGAACATCTAATTAACAACGATGCTATGGTAGGTTTTGCAGGTGTTTCCAATTTCTAGGGATCCCCCCGAAGGGGGAACCGGACTTCGACGAGTATATTCGGGACTGCACAATACAGTTTCCAATTTCTAGGGATCCCCCCGAAGGGGGAACTTTTCATCCCAGTGACCAAGTAGTCTAACCTCCCCCTCAAGGTTTCCAATTTCTAGGGATCCCCCCGAAGGGGGAACTCTACCCCTATTAAACCCAAGCAGGGCAAGGAATGCAAGGCCTATTTGCGAGGGGGTCGGTCGAAGGTGGCAAAAAAGGGCCCCGAAGAGGGGGGGTGAGAGGCCTGAAAGCCTTGTGGCGCAAGGCATCGAGCGGGTCAACGAAAGAATCAGCCTTTGCGGGTTTTGGCGAGGCGCTCGCAGAGGCGTTGATACCATTTTTGTGTTGCCTCGCAAACATAGCTAGCCTGAGGATTCACGCAAGGGTTTGCGGGCTGCCCAGGCAACTGGGGCGGAGCGAGTGGCGGGGCAGACAGGCCGACAACTGTTCTAGAGAGGGTACTGCATCAGCCAAAAGCCGGCGAAGGACTGGGCCC
Organism: Synechococcus sp. 63AY4M2; assembly: GCF_002760475.1. NCBI lineage: Bacteria > Bacillati > Cyanobacteriota > Cyanophyceae > Synechococcales > Synechococcaceae > Synechococcus > Synechococcus sp. 63AY4M2. The sequence continues at coordinate 350,471 of NZ_AXUX01000001.1, forward strand.
GGAAATCGCTCTGGATGGCAAGGAAATGGATCCCTTGGGCTTGGCGTTGTCGCTGGGCAAAGCCTTCTGCCTCCGCCCGCAGCTTTTCATCTTTTAATTGCGCAAACAGATAGCAATCGTTGAGGCCAGCCTCGAACAGCAGCCGTCCCTCGGCAACATGCAAATAAGCAGGCTCCATACCGCTCAGCCAAGCTGCTATGGGCAAAGCCCGCCGCGAGGCAATCACCAAGCCGGGAATGATCGTGTCCGGCGCCCAGGCCTCCCAGTTCACCGGGAACAGCTCGCCGAATTCCATTGGCCAGGTCTCGGCTTCCCGCAGATCCCTGGCCCGCAGCGTCACGAACGCCCAGCGCTCCCCCTGCAACTTATCCGGCAGGGGGATGGGATCCGGCGGCTCCGGCTCTACAGGGGGCTCAGGGCTGTAGGTGAACTGGGTTTCTTGGGGGTAAACCTGCTCTGCCCGCTCTCGCATCCAGGCCTTGAGGGCATAGACCCGACGGCTGGGCAGCATGGGGATCCCGGCGGCGTTGCAGGCCCGCTGCAAGATGGAGCTCATGCGGGCTCGGAAGACGCGAATGGCTGCAGGCGGCTGGGGGGCTGCCTCCAGATAGCCGCGCAACTGTTGGGCTACCCAGGTGCTATTGACCTCTTGGTTGCTGCAGTACTTGGCCTGGCGCAACTGGCCGCTGGCATCGCAGACCAGCAGCTCCCAAACCCGCCGCCCCTGCCCATCCCGCAGTGGGACGGCGTTGAAATCCATCTGCCAAATGGGGCCGCGCCCAGGGCTAGAGTGTAGGGGTTGAGTGGCCAAGGTGTTCCTCCCGTTTGCTACGCACTGCTGGGAGAGCGATCCGGAAGCTGTTGGCCTGAGGGATGGAAAGCAGTATCCCCGACCAAAGCCCATTCCCGCTCTCCAAAAATGGCGGCAGGGTAGCGGTAGTACTTAAACTCCAGCAGGTTGTAGAAGGGATCCTGCAAAAAGAAGGTGCCGTGCTCCAGGGGGGTGCCGACAAAGCGCCAGCGTGGCTCCTGATAGAAAAGCAATCCCCGCGTGCGGGCCCGCTCGGCCAGCGCCTGCCAATCTGCCTGGGCAGGGAAGATCAGGCCAAAGTGGCGGGGGTAGATGCCCCGCTGGGGCGTCAGCTTTTCCTGGGTGAGGTGGGCCACCAGTTGATGGCCATACAGGTTCAAGATGACGGCGGCAGGGGTTTCTCGACCGACCTCGCAGCCCAAGCCCTCGCCGTAGTAGGCCTTGGCCAAGGCAAGATCGGCAACCGGAAAGGCCAGATGAAAGCAGATGGGTTCCATGGGCTCTCCTGCAAATCGGGATCCCTGCTCTTTATCTAAGGTAGGCGATTTTAGAACGGCTGCTGCCAGGTGGAATGCCGACTGTACGCCTTTGCGCAGGAAGCCCAACCGCTCGGATGCTATAACACTAGCTAGCGTGTAATCTGCTTGCGCCAGCAGTGCGGAGCACTCTCGCGTCAGCGAGACGGAGTCCTTTGGCCGAGTCTGCAGCAAGAGAACTCGGTGTGTTGAGAGGTTTGTAAGAAGGGGCAAGCTTGGTCATGACCAGCATCTGGGTTGAACAGCGCCGCCGCGAGGAAGAGGCGCGCGACTTTTTTTGGATGGTGGCGCTGTCCTTGCTGCTGCACGTGCTGGCGCTGCTGGCCTTGCTCTACTGGAGTCGATTTTGGCCACTTCGCCAGCAAGAACAAGAGGCCATTGAGTTTATCCTGCTAGAGCCAGAAGATCTCAAGCCGCCGGAAGAAGCAGAGCTGGTTTCGGAAGTGGATTCCCGCGATGGGGGCGAGCGGGCGGAAGCCCCCCCTTCTCAGGGCAGTCCACCCCAATCCCAGGCTGCTCCTCGCCAGGAGGCTCCCCCACCTCCTCCGCCGCAACCCCAGCCGCCGCAACCGCAGCCGCCTGCCCCTGTTCCACCCCCTGCTCCGGCGGAAGTTGCTCTGGCCACTCCTCGATCTACCCCACCCCCTACGCCAACTGCGCCTCCGGCTCCTCCTCGGCCCACTCCCACCCAGACTCCGCCACCGGTGGCGGCTGCTCCCCCTGCTCCGCCGGCTCCCACCCGCCCCCCCACTGCCGAGCCTCTACCCGTGCAGCCCAGGGAGCGGGACTCGGATCCCAGCCAATTGCAGCCTGTTGCGCCTGCTCCCCAACCGCCGACGGAGGTTCTCCCTGCCGAGCGGCCCTCCGATGCTTCCCAGTTGGGGCCGCCCCTCAGCGCTTCCGCTCCCAGTGATGGGGCCGGGATCCAGGGCAGAGGAGCCAGCGGCTTGGCCAACCCCACCCAATCGGCTCCCAACCCCCCCAGCGTGGCGGCGCGGGCCAATGTGGACTGGGGCCCTTGGCTGGCAGCTCTGCAACGCAAAGTGGAGCAGAATTGGATCCCTGGCCAGACCGGCACCTCCCGCCGCACAGTGGTGATCTTTACAGTGGGCCGGGGGGGCGAGCTGCAGAGCATTCGCCTGGCCCGCACTTCCGGCAGCCAACAAACCGACGACGCAGCGCTGACAGCAATTCAGCGGGCGGCGCCCTTTTTGCCCCTGCCTGAGGCCTATGAAGGCAACTCGGTGACGATCAACTTCACCTTCGACATCAACGTCTTGGGCAAGTTGACGGTGGGGGGATCCGCCAACTAGGTGGGGGATCCGCTTCTGGCAAGTTTAGGCAGAGGCGGCAGCTGTTCTTTCGGGGGCGGCACCCTGCTCCTGCAGGGATCCCATCTGGATCAGCTCGATTTTGTAGCCATCGGGATCCTCGACAAAGGCGATCACGGTGCTGCCGTGTTTCATGGGCCCGGGCTCGCGCACCACTTTGCCGCCGCGGGCTTTGATAGCCTCACAGGTGCTGTAGATATCCTCGACGCCGATGGCGATGTGGCCGTAGCCGTTGCCCAGCTCGTAGTGGTCGGTACCCCAGTTGTAGGTTAGCTCGAGCACCGCCGTTTCCGATTCGTCGCCATAGCCCACGTAGGCCAGCGTGAACTCCCCGCTGGGGTAGTCTTTTTTGCGGAGCAAGTGCATCCCCAGAACGTCACAGTAGAACTGCAAGGAGCGCTCTAGGTTGCCAACGCGGATCATGGTGTGGAGAAGACGCATGGGACGAGCTCCAAGAAATGGGCGACGTTGCGTTTATTCTAGTCCTTGACTCCTAGAGATCCGTGGATGAGCTCAACTCCCCTGCAACGCACCCCCCTGTTTCCCCTGCACCAAGCCTTGGGGGCGCGGTTTGTCTCCTTTGCCGGCTGGGAAATGCCGCTGCAGTATCAGGGGGTGGTGGCTGAGCATCGGGCGGTGCGGGAGCGGGCAGGCGTCTTCGACATCTCCCACATGGGCAAGTTCGACCTCTGGGGGCCGGAGCTGGGATCCCACCTCAGCCGTCTGGTGCCCAGCGATCTGGGCGCTGTGGCGGTGGGATCCGCTCGCTACACGGTTTTGCTAAACCCCCTAGGGGGCATTGTGGACGATGTCATCTTCTACCGGCACCCACCAGAAGGCGAGCTGGAGCACTGGAGCCTGATCGTCAACGCGGCCACCCGCCAAAAGGACTGGGAGTGGCTCCATCAGCAGGGGATCCCCGGCCTGGAACTTCAAGATCACACCGAGTCTCAGGTGTTGCTGGCGGTGCAGGGGCCGGCAGCCGAAGAGGTTTTGCAGCCTTTTTTGGCGGGATCCCTGAGGGCTTTGCGCCGGTTTCAACACGGGCAGTTTGCGACTCGAAAAGAGAGATCCTCAGGGGCAGGGGTCTTTGTGGCCCGCACCGGCTACACCGGAGAGGATGGCTTTGAGCTCCTGCTCGGCCCTGCCGACGGGCTTTGGCTCTGGGAGCAACTGGTGCAGGCGGGGGTACAGCCTTGTGGACTGGGCTGCCGCGATACGCTGCGCCTGGAGGCCGCTTTCTGTCTCTACGGGCAAGACATAGATGAGAGCACCACCCCCCTGGAAGCCGACCTGGGCTGGTTGGTCAGCAATCCAGGGGACTACATCGGCAAGCCTGCCCTCGAAAGCCAACGCCAGCAAGGGATCCCGCGCCGTCTGGTGGGGTTTCGGCTGTTGGAGCGAGCCATTCCCCGCCGCGGCTATGCCATCTACGCTCCCAACTCCCCTGAGCCGATCGGCCGGGTAACCAGCGGCACCCATTCTCCCACTTTGGGCTATGGCATCGGCCTGGGATATGTGGATTCAACTTGGGCTAAGGTGGGATCCCAGCTAGAGATTGAGATTCGGGGCCAGCGCCGTCCTGCTGAAGTGGTGAAGAAGCCGTTCTACAGAGGGCAGGCTCCAGTTAGCTTGGGGAGTTGAGCTGTCTGCCGGCCTTGGGGGTGGAGTATTCCTGCTGTAGCCGCCGCAATTTCCGCAGGGCCCGCCGCTCAATTTGCCGGACTCGCTCCCGCGAAAGACCGATGTGCTCCCCAATCTCCCGCAACGTCAGGCCCTTCGACCCATCCAGCCCATAGCGGGCCACAATTACCTGCTGCTCGCGTTCGCTCAGTTGGCTCACCAGGGCGCGCACTTCCTCGCAATGGGCAACCCGATTCAGATGTTCGATGGGATCGTTGTCCTCGTCAGGGATAAAGTGCTGCAGCTCGGTGCCGTCCTCGTCGCCTACCCCTACATTAAGGGATCGGATCTCGGCCATGTGGCGGGTGATCAGTTCGCGGTAGTTGTCGCCAATATCCAGCGAATCGAAAACTTCCTCTGCGGCAGGCCGGGATCCCTTCTCAGCGGACAGCTCGCGGTAGCGCCGCTTCACCTGGGAGACCTTCTCGTACATGTGGGCGGGCAGCCGGATCAGGCGCCCTTTGTTTTGGATGCCGCGGTTCACGCTCTGCCGGATCCACCAGGTGGCGTAGGTGGAGAACTTGTACCCCCGCGTGGGATCAAATTTTTCCACGGCGCGGGTGAGGCCAATGGTGCCCTCTTGAATCAGATCCAGGAACGGCAAGCCGCGGTTGCGGTAGCGCTTGGCAATCGACACCACCAGGCGCAGGTTGCATTCCACCATGCGCTTTTTGGCCGCTTCCCCCTGCCGCAGGATCTGCTGCAGCTCCTCTAAAGGGATCCCCAGCCGTCGGCTCCAATCCTCCAGCGACTCGTGCTGCCGCCGCTGCTCCAGAAGGGCCATCATCCGCTGCACTTGGTGGGCCAGATGCAGTTCTTCCTCAGCGGTGAGCAACGAGTAGCGCCCAATGATTTTTAAAAAACGCCCCACTGCGTCTTGCAGCTCAAGATTCTCCGCCATATCAAACCCCACACCATAAGTTGATGCCCTGTCAGAATCTTCGCTTCTGCTGTCGCATCAAGCTTGCTTCCCACAGTACGAAGCCGACCTTGCTGCAAACAGCACTTTATTCATACCAGTAGAAAAGCCTTTCCGTAAAGGTTTTGGCAACCTAAAATCCAGACTTTCAGCGGCTATTTGATTCACTAAATTTATTGAGTCTTGTCCTTGAGCTACCGCCAGCGGTTCCTCAGTTCCGGCCTCTGTCAGCTCGCCGATTTACGGGTAGATGTTACTAAAATAAGGCGATTCCGTTACTCGAAACTTAAATCAATAGGACAGAAAAAAAGCAAGCAAGATCGGTCATGCTCTCTCAATCGTTAACCAGATTGTACTGAGATAAGAAACATGTTTTTTGATACACTCTACATTGCTACAGATGCCTATTTTGTCTGTAGAAATCTATCGGAGAGGCTGGCCCGGCAAGGTATCAAACAGCCTGCTAATCCATTTCTGAAACCTTTTGAGGCTGATTTCAGAGAGAGTTGTCAATGAGCCTCAACCCCAAACCAGCCAAGGCAGATCCCAAGGAAAAGCCATCGTCTTGGCTGCCCCAAGTTTAGAGTAAATCAAGATAAATTTTGGATCTCAGACACTACCCATAGAGTCAAGTCTTCGAGCCGCCATCGTACTACAGGTTATCCGTCGAGTAGGGGCTATGGAGCCCAGGCGGGAAAAGCCGCAACCCCTGCTGTCGCACTCGCCGCTCCTGGAAGGGGATGGGGGTGACGCGCGGCAAAGGTGTAGCCACAGGCTGGGGAGTTGAAGTGGGGACAGGCTGCGGAGAGGGCTCTGGGCTGGGTTCAGGTTCAGGAGTGAGCCCTACGGGCGGTGGCGCGGGAACAGCCGGGATCCCTTCTGCGGTGGGACGGGAACGGTCCAGCTGAAAGCGAGGCTGGCGAGGCGGCGCGGGAGTGGGTGTCGGGTTGGGCGTCGGCGTCGGGGTGGGTGTCGGCGTCGGGGTGGGCGTCGGCGTCGGGGTGGGCGTCGGCGTCGGGGTGGGCTGAGGCTGCACAATGGCCAGGGCCTCTTCCGCTTTCAGCTGGCCCAGAATGGGCAGGGCCTCTTCCGCTTTCAGCTCGCCGCGGATCAGCTTGGAGAGCGTGTCTTGGCCCCCGGGGGTGTAGGTGATCTCGCGGGCAGCGCTGTTGA
>NZ_AXUX01000001.1:356933-365274 GCF_002760475.1 Synechococcus sp. 63AY4M2
GTGGGTGTCGGGTTGGGCGTCGGCGTCGGGGTGGGCGTCGGCGTCGGGGTGGGCGTCGGCGTCGGGGTGGGTGTCGGCGTCGGGGTGGGTGTCAGCGTCGGGGTGGGTGTTGGGGTCGGCGTGGGCTGAGGCTGCACAATGGCCAGGGCCTCTTCCGCTTTCAGCTCGCCGCGGATCAGCTTGGAGAGCGTGTCTTGGCCCCCGGGGGTGTAGGTGATCTCGCGGGCAGCGCTGTTGAACACATTGCGGATGGGATCCCCTTTGCTGTCCACCAGCTCCACCACCATCACGTTGCGACCGGGCCTCAAGCCCTTCAAGTAAAAAGACTCCCAGCGATCCAGCAGGCCGGACTGGCCGTTGAGGGTGTAGCGGATGCGCCAATCCCGCGGCAGGTCGGTCAGCAAACTTTCGCGCACCGGGGCGTTGGCCAGCCAAAAATCCACCAAGATCGGCTCGGCACCGTAGCTGCCGCTGGGCTGGTTGTAGGTGAGCAGGGGCAACTGCGGTTGCGGCACATATTCCGGTGTGGAGGCGAGCACGTGGAAGCTGACCTGGGCGTAGGCCTCGGAGTTTTTAAAGCTCTCGTGCCAGGGCTTGCCGGCAAACACCCGCAGAGTATGGGATCCCGGCTCCAAATCTTCGAAAACGAGGGGAGCATCGGCGTCGTAATGGGCGATGTAGGGCCGGTTGTCCAGCACCACGTGCAGATGGGGGCCAAGGCCCAGTTGCGGATCTTTAAAGAGCGGGTACCCCTGCACCGCAAAGCGAACGGTTACTTGCCGCTCCGACAACACCTCTCCGGGTTGGGGGCTGAGGATCTGTACTCGCGGACGGCAGTGCTCCAAGTAGGCATCCAGCTTGGCGATCTCCGGCGGCACCGGTACCCGCTCGAGCTGAGGTAGCTGTTCCTGGGGCTGTTCAAGCGGGGATCCAGCGCAAGCGACCAGCACAAGAGCCGCCACCAGAGCCATCCACCATCCCCATCTCCAGGTTCTGGCCTTTCCCGCGTGTCTTTGCATGAGCCTCACATCCCAACACTTTCGGTATCCTGCCGAGCTGCAGATAAGCCATCCCCACATTACCAGCATGTGTCCTTTGGGGAAGATCCCCTCCCCCGCCCTAGAATGGGATCAGCGGTCTGGCCCAAGCCAGGTCAGGAGAACTTCTGAGGTCAGGTATGGCTGTGTTGGCGATAACGGCCCTTGCAGGCCTGGATCTAGCTCAGTGGCAGGCTTTGCTCAACAACGTGGCCTTTGCCGTTTGCTTAGGGGCCATGCTGTTTTATTGGGGCGGGGCAGCGTTTCCCCAGGTGCAGCTTCTGTCGGAGCTGGGCTTGGCGGGGATGATCGGGGCGAACTTGACGATCGCCGCCCTGCTGACGGCCCGCTGGATCGATGCCGGCTATTTCCCCTTGAGTAACTTGTACGAGTCTTTGTTTTTCTTGGCCTGGGGGATCACCGCCTTGCATCTGCTGGCTCTCCACTGGACTCGTAGCCGTTGGGTGGGGGTGACGACCGCCCCGCTGGCGACGGGCGTTGTGGCCTTTGCCGCCCTGGCCCTGCCGGCAGATATGCAGGAGGCCCAGCCACTGGTGCCGGCTTTGCAATCCAACTGGCTGATGATGCATGTAACGGTGATGCTTCTGGCCTATGCAGCCCTCTTGGTGGGATCCCTTTTGGCCATCGCTTTTCTCATCGTCACCCGCGGCCAGGAAGTTCAGTTAAAGGGCAACTCCCTCGGCCTGCAATTTGGACCCTCCCAGCCTGCAACCCACCCCGAATGGACAGAAGCCACCCTGCCATCGCCCGCTGCAGAACTGGTCTACGCCGGGATCCGCTCCCCCCGACCGGCTGAACCCCCTCCCCAACCGGCACCCGAAGGGATCCCGCTGCAACGGCTGAGCCTGGCGGAAATCTTAGACAACACCAGCTACCGGCTAATCGGGCTGGGGTTCCCGCTGCTGACCATCGGCATCATTGCCGGCGCCGTCTGGGCCAACGAAGCCTGGGGCACCTACTGGAGCTGGGATCCCAAAGAAACCTGGGCCTTGATCACCTGGTTGGTCTTTGCCGCCTATTTGCACGCCCGCATCACCAAAGGCTGGCAGGGCAAGCGCCCCGCTCTCTTGGCCAGCTTGGGCTTTGGGGTGGTTTGGGTGTGTTATCTGGGGGTGAACTTTCTGGGCAAAGGCTTACACAGCTATGGCTGGTTCTTCTGAGATCTCTTGGGCCAACAAATCAACCCCCGTTTGTGGGTATTCTGGTGCTGGCAAGCCGTCGTGGATCCCTCTGAGGAGAAAAGCATGCGACTGTTCAACTACCTGATCCTGTTCTCGGCCCTCCTGGGAATCGCTCTTTTCGCCATGCAAAACGCCAGCCCGGTCACGATTACCTTTGCCCCCGGCGTCAGCGTTGAAAGCCCGCTGGCGATCGAACTGTTGGCCTCTGCCGGGATCGGGGCCGCCCTTGCCTGGCTCTATAGCCTCTGGATGCGTCTCCAATTCAGCATCGAAGCCCGCGAGAAAAATCGGCAGTTGCAAGAAAAGGAAGTCACCATTAGCGAGCTGAAGGAAATGGTGGTGGAGCTGGAAGCCAAAGTCAAGCAACTGCCCCCCAGCAAGCGTGCCGAGCCCCAGGAAGACATTCAGGACGTTAAGGAAGTCACCACAGAGGGATCCCCTGCCTAGAACTGTTCCGAATGGATCCCGTCGATCTCCAAGCAGTTGGGGTAAAATTGAAATTCTGCTTGCCTCTTCCACTAGCCCATCACTTCCTATGCAGGTCACACAAGAAAAACGTCCTGGCAGCCGGGTTGGCCTCAAGATCGTGGTAGAAGCCGACCAGGTTAAGCGCTCCTACGAAAAAACCTTGCGCCAACTGGAGCGGAATATCCAGATCCCCGGATTTCGCAAGGGCAAAGCTCCCCGCAACCTGGTGATACGCCAGGTGGGCCGCGAGCGCGTCATGGCCAGTGCCGTCGATGACCTGATCAACGAGGCCATCCAACAGGCGCTCAAGGACACCCAACTGCATCCCATCAGCCGCTTCGAGCTGGACGACAAGGTGGAGCAGCTTCTGGATCGCTTCAACCCGGAGGCCGACTTCAGCTTCTCGGGGTATGTGGAGGTGTACCCCGAAGCCCGTGTCGGCCAATACAAGGGCCTGACCGTCACGGCCACCCGCGTCACCGTCAAGCCCGAACAGATCGACCAGCTCATCGACCGGTGGCGGGATCAGCGGGCCACCCTCTTGCCGGTGGAGGATCGGCCCGCCCAGTTGGGGGATGTGGTGGTGATCGATTTTCAAGCCCGCGATGCCGAGGGCAATCCTCTGGAGGAAATCGCCGCCCAGGACTTTCAGTTGGAGCTCAAAGAGGAGAACTTCATCCCTGGTTTTGTGGCGGGCGTGGTCGGCATGCAGCTCGACCAAACCAAGGAGATCACAGCTACTTTCCCCGACGATTACTTCAGAAAAGAGTTGGCCGGGAAAACGGTTACGTTCACCGTCTGCCTCAAAGAGATCAAGACCAAAGAGCTGCCGGAGCTGGATGACGCCTTTGTGCAGGAGATCAGCGAGTTTCAGACGGTGGCCGAACTGCGGGAACACCTGCAAAAGCGCCTCGAGCAAGATGCCCTGCGGCAATCTGAGGAGAACCTGGAGACGGCCATCCTCAATGCCATCTTGGAAACCACCGAGGTGGATCTGCCGGAGACCCTAGTCGAGCAAGAAACGACACAACTGCTGGCCCGAAGCCTTCAGTCGCTGCAGCAGCAGCAAGGGGTCACGCCGGGAGAGATCCGCAAGTTCTTGTCCCAACTGCCGCCGGAAACTCTCAACCAGTTGATGGAGCGCCACCGGCCCGAGGCCATCAACCGGCTGCGGCGCACCTTGGCTCTGAGCGCTATCGTCCGGCAGGAGCAGATTGCCGTAGGCCCCAACGAATTGGAAGTCGAGGTGGAAGAGGTGATGGCGGCCTATGCGCAGCAAGGGCAGAAGCTGGATCGGGAGCGAGTCCGCCAAGCAGTCCACGAAGATCTGCTCGCCAACAAGGTGATGGCCTGGCTGAAGTCCCAAACCACGGTCAACTGGGTCGATAGCGAAGGCAACCCCACCGAACCGCCCACCCTTTCGCCCCGCTCTGAGGGTGAAGACCGGCAGGAGAGGTCTGAGTCGGCTAGGGCAGGGGTGCCGGAGACGGAGTTTGAGGCCGAGAAGCCAGAGGGATCCGCGATCCCCGAGGCAGTTGAGCCTCCTGTCGATGCGAAAGCTGAGGGGGAGGTTGCAACAGAGCCGCAGGCAGCTCTCCCTTCTGTAGAAGCAGAGGCGTCTGGGATCCCTGAGGCGGTTGAGCCTTCTGCAGAGGCGGCCACAGACCCTGCTGGCTTGCAACTGGAACAGGCCGTCGCGGAGACACCCAAAGCGGGCAAAAAGAGCAAAAAGGACAAGTAGAGGGTCCTGGTTGCCTCCCTAGACTTGCCGGTTCTCACACCTTGGCCGCCGGGGTCGGAAAAAGCCGGGCTACAAGAGGCCGCGCCGCATCTGGTCCCAGAGGCGGAGGTAGGACTCGGCTTCGGCGGGGCTCAGAGGCCGCCAAATCTCGGCGCGCTCCCAGGTAGAAGGCTGAAAGTCAGCCCTGCGACGCAGCCGAGGAGAGAGTTGGGCCAAATCCAGCGGCCAAACCGAAGGGATCCCGCTCAAGTTCACCAGGCGGGGGGCGAACTCTGGGGTTAGGACGAAGTCAATCCAGTCGGCCAGCAGGGATCCTTCCAGCTCTGGGGAAGCGTTGTGAGCTCTATGCGGCCGCACCCAGACATCCCACCAGATGGCGGATCCCGAAGCCGGGATCGCCACCTCCAGCTCGGGGTAGTTGGCCTGGGTGGCATAGAGATCCTGCGACCAGCCCACAGCCACCCAGCTATCGGCCAGGCGCAACATGGGCAAGTAGTCGGCGGAAGTATAGGCCAGAACCTGGCGGTGCAGGGATCCCAGCTCTCGCCGCAGTTCGGCCTCTTCGGGATCGAGGGGATCGTTGTAGGAGCGGCCCAGCTTTTTGAGGACGAGCCCGATCACCTCCCGGGGGTGATCGGGCAGGGTGAGTTTGCCGGCCAGCTCAGGCCGCCACAGATCCGCCCAGTCCCGGATGGGGTCGCTCACCCGGTCGCGGCGGTAGGCAATGGCCGTTACCCCCCAGCGCCAGGGCACGCCCCAGATCTGCCCCTCTCGCCGGGCAGCAGCCTGCCAGCGGCGATCCAAGTGCTGCCACCGTTCTCCCAAGAGGTCAGGTGGCAAGGGATCCAGCCAACCGGCAGCAATGGCCCGATCCAAGACGTCAGCTCCCAACAGGCTCAGGGCCGCTGCTGGCGGCTGTCGCCGGAACCATCTCCCCGGCTCCCACCAGGCCAGCTCAGGCGGCTGGACGCTCTGCTGCAGGTAGGCCAGCAACTGGGCCCGCTCGTCCAACAGTTGCAGCCGAAAGCGAACCTGGGTGCGGCGGCGAAACTCGTTCACCAAGCTGGCCGGGATCCCCTGTTTAAGGGCGAGAATGAGGGGCAGAGAGCCCCTAGGCCCGCCACAGCCGGCCACCGCCAGCCCCAGCAGGAGCCCGTACAGAAATTCACGTCGGCTCAGCCCTTGCTTGCCCACGCCAGTACCGCTCCACCAGAATCAGGGCCACCAGATCATCGTAAGCCTTGTCCGGCACCCGCATCCCCTTGGGCAACAGCCGCTCCCATCCCCGCGGTGGGTAAAAATCCCAGTAGCGCCGCCGGGCTTCTTCTGAGCTGTGCCTCTCGTCCACCAGAACAATCTGTTGGGGTGGGAGGAGCGACTCCAGTTGCCGTTTCCAGCCTCGCGCCGTTGTCTGATTTCCCAGGATGAGCCGCTCCGCCCCAAACTGCTGCCAGAGGGCCTGCAACCTGGCCAAGGCCTCCCCGGCTGAGACCACCTCCCGATGCAAGACCTGCCACGCCGGCTGAACTTGCACCACGGCAAGGCCGCACTTGTCCCGCCCCGGGTCAAAACCCATCAGCACTCGCCCCTCTTCCAGCCCGCCCAGATGGAGTGGATCCCTCATCCCCCAATCTGCCCCGCCTGCTGAACGGGGGTGGTGCCCTGCTGGCCAGAGGCCTCCGCCATCAGGAAACTCACCCGCAGCGGCCCCGCCGTGTAGATGTCGGTGTCAGCAACCAGCTTCACATCCAGGGGGGTAGTGCTCTGGCGGAGATGCTGCACAACTTCCAAGAACTTGACCTGCGAGAATTCTCCGACAGTGCCGGTGATGGGATCCGAGAGGAGGCCTTCTGCCTGGGAGCGCTGATTGGCCTGGTTGAGGAGCTCCAGCAGCCGCTGTTGGATTTCGTTCTCGCTCAAGCCTGGCTGGATTACACCCTGCGCCAGCACGGATCCCCTGGCGAAGATGCGCTGGTTGGGGTAAATCTCCACCAGCACAGGCACAGGCTCTCCCTTAAGCCGATTGGTGAGGGAGAGGATGCGCACTGCCCAGCTACCAGGTTCCTTCAACTTTTCCAGAGCTTGGTCGGCCTCCTCGCGGCGGATGAGGATGGCGTTCTCCAGAGGGGGGATGGGCCGGGAGCCGAGGGCAAGGGCCCGCTGTTCTGCCTGGGCCAAAACTCGCTCAAACTGCCGCCGGACTGCCGCCGGGTCTGCCCCTGCTGGCGTTTGCACAACTCCTGTAGCCAGGACTTCTCCCGCCAGAATGGCCAGCTCTCCCCGCCGCAGCCGCACCGCTAACTGGTTGAGCTGCGCGATCTCCTGCTCAAGCTGCTTTTTTTGAGTTTCCAGTTGGCTCAGGGCCGTCTGCGCCGTATCCAGAGAGCGCTCCAGTTGATCCCGATCCAGTTGCAGAGCCTGCTTTTGCGACTCCAGATCGGCAATCATCTTTCGGGCCGCCTCCACCTCTGCCTTCACCGCCTCCAACTCCGCCTGGGCCCGCTCCAGGCCGGGCTGCACTTGGGCCAGTTGCTCGTTGGCTGCCGCCAGCTTCGCCTCCGCCTCTTGCCGCTCTTGTAGCGCCATAGCCAGTTGATCCCGGACTTCGCTCAGGCGTGTCTGGGCTGCCGATTGCTGACTGCGAAATTGGTCGAGATCCAGCTTGAGGCGGTCTCGCTCGGCTCTGAGAGTGGCATTCTCCGCTTCCAGCAGAGCTTTCTGGCGGTTGAGGGCCCGCAGCTCCTGCTCTGCCTGGGCAATTTGGTTGGTGTAGCTGAACAGGGCTTCCGAAAGAGAGCGGTTGAGGAGCAGCAGCGTGCCCAAGGTCAGCGCCGAGATGCTCACGCCGGTAATCACGGCTACCAAAACGGCCGTGTGGCGGGGACGCAGGTTAAACCAGGTGAGGCGCTTTTTGCCAATCCGATACCCGACCCGATCCCCGACAACGGCAATCAGGCCACTGACAAACAACATGTAAAGGATCAGCAGTACGCCTTGCATAGCCCGGGATCCCTGCCATGGAAATCTTAGCAAGGTTACCCTGAAGGTCTGGGAAGTTGAGGGCAGGCCGAGCCAGAGAAGTGCGGCCCCGCGTAAGCGGATGGGGTTGAAGGACTCCGTCCGGCTGACGCGAACAGTAGCCCTGAAGCATGCTCGCTTAGAGAGCAAGCAAGCCCCGAACCCCCCCGTATACGCGGGGCAGGGGGGCTGGTTTATAGAACGCCCCAAAAGGGCGGTAACCTTTGCACCGTTCAGGTCGGCGTCACCCCTCCAGCCGCAATGTCCACAAGAAAACCCTTCCTACAAGACTTGCCTGGCTCTGGGTGGATGCGCAGACACCTACCTGCCGCCGCTACCTGCTGCACATGAGCCCCTTGAGAAGGCTTCCACCTGCTCAGCTAACGTCCGTTTAGAAATATCGACGCCGCAATAGGAGTAGCCACGCCGAATCAATGCCCACCTCGAGAAAATAGGTCTCAGGAGTGGCTCCCCCTGTCGCCAAGATGGCATCGGCGATCTCTTCCTCTACAGCGGGGAAAAAGCTGCGGGTAGCATCGTAAAAGTCGGCAGCCCGATCAAAACAAACGCTGTGGGATCCTGCCATCGCCGCCCTCTTCCCCAACAGGCAAACCCAGACAGACAGAGCATGACTCTAGTCAATGATATGCTGGACTATACTGAAAATAATGCCCAGTATGTTCAGTATGGCTGCTTGGTATGGCTAGGTATGTAAAACCGAGAGAAGCGGCGGATTATTTTGGAGTGTGTCTCCACACCTTGAGGCGATGGGAACAGAAAAGCTGGATCCATGCAGTACGTACACCATCCGGTAGGGCGAGAAGGTATGACCTCGACAGCTACATCAGAGCACCCAAGAAGGACAAACGAGTCGT
>NZ_AXUX01000001.1:370279-457801 GCF_002760475.1 Synechococcus sp. 63AY4M2
CACACCAAGTTGGGTGGCGCAAAGGTGTTTAGATGCCCAAAGTGCAACCATAGGCTACCACGAGATTGGCAAGGCGCTCTGGGTGTTATGCTCAGGGCTTTGCGGGATACCGCCTTTCTGTTTGGACTCCGTCCGAGTAGCGCGGTCGCGTCAGCGTCGCGTAGTGACAACGGAAACGGACAGAATGCTATCGCTTCACCGCTGAGCAGTAATGCTCAGCAGTGTTCAGCGTAAATGTATCAGTATCAACAGGAGTGAGCAGGGATCGACCGGATCCCTGCCCCCTCAAGCCCAAAATTTGCTCTCTTCAAGACTCCGGCGCCAGGCGGGCATAGAACAAGCCCTGGACACGGACGGTGCGGGGTTCCAGTGCCCCTTGCTCGGTGCTGGACTGCTGAATGCTAACGAAGGAGCCGCCCATCTCTCCCGTGCTGGGATCCACGCGGGCAATGCGCAGCGACAGTTTCCCCCGCGAAACCTCGTCCACCTTGCGGTTGGTGGCGAAGTCGTCCTTGGCCGCCTGTAGCCCTACGGCTGTGTCGTAGCCGGTGTTAGAGCCGCGCCCGCGCGCGTCGAGGAAGGTGCTGGTGTGGTAGCCGGGCACCAAGAACTCCCCTTCAAAGTCGGTCGAGGGGTCAATGGCGGAGCCCTGAGCTGTGGCCACCAAATCTTTCACGCTAAACAAAAATGGCACCAGCTCGCGGCGGGGCAACTGACCGGTGGTCGGCTGAAAGGTGATCCCGTCCACCACTTTGAGCTCCAACCCGCCGTCTTTGGGGGTGACCTCAGCCTTAATCGGCCCCAGCGTGGCTGCCGAGATCATGATGTTTTTGGCCTTGATAAACTCTTTTTCCCCGTTCCGTTTCTCTTCTTCCACCTCAATTTGCACCGGCTGGAAGCAGACGTCTGTCAACTTTAGGGATCCCCCCTTGGGCACCTCGATGCGGCCGCGGGCATCGTCCGAGACGGAAGGGCATATGGCCGCCTTGCCGGTGTTGCGGATCTGGTCGTAGGTTAAGGGGGCCTTGGCCGCCTCCGCCGGCAGGGCGAAGACGCTCAAACAGAGCGCCAACAGGATGGCGAGTAGTGGACGGTACCGCATAATCAACCTCGAAAAACCTGTTTTAATCTCAATGCTGCTGGGGAAAATAAGCCCGAATGCCCCTATTGTACGCAATAGTGATCCCCTCTTTGGCCGGGCTTGCAGAAGTTTCCTGGCCAGGCAGAGCTGTCGGGTAGCTGCGTTTTCCTACTTCTTGGATTGCCGACCCCTGCCCTTCTACAAAGACCTCGCGGCCCCCTCAAAGCGGGCCACTCGCCACCAGGGATCCCAGCCAGCGCTCCCGAATCTGGTTCACCAGCTCGCCGATGGGCTGTTGGTTGACGCGGTAGCTGGTGGGATGGGCGATCAAGCGGGCGGTGCTCTCGAAAAGGCAGTCCCGTTCCACCAGGCCGTTTTCCCTCAGGGTACGTCCGGTGGCCACCAAGTCCACAATCGCATCGGCCATGCCGGTGATGGGAGCCAGTTCCACTGAGCCGTAGAGGGAGATAATTTCCACCGGCAAATCCAACCGGTCAAAATACTCGCGGGCGCAGCCGACAAACTTGGAAGCCACGCGGGCATGGGGAGGCAACTGGGCCGCCGAGGTGTAGGGACTTTCTTGGCGAAGAGCCACCGACATGCGACAGTGGCCGAACTTCAGATCCAGCAGGTGGGCCACTCGCACCTCGCTGCCGGCATAGCGCTCCCGCAAGACGTCGTAGCCGACGATGCCCAGTTGGGCCTGGCCGTACTCCACATACACCGGCACGTCGTGGTTGCGCACCAGCAGCGCCTCGTAGCGTTGCCCGTTGAGCTGGGTGGGCGATTCAATCCGCAGCAGGCGGTTGCCGGGATCCAAAAAGCGACTGAAATCGATCCCCACCTGTTGCAAGCAGCGGATAGCGTCGGCCAGCAAGGCTCCCTTGGCCAGGGCAATGGTGATCGGCTGGCCGGCGGAACGGCAACCTGGGGTATCGGGATGCGGGGCGGGGCTGAGGCCGAAAGCCATCGACATAGAAGGATGTCCGGGATCCCTGCTCTTGCCAGGGCTAGATAGAGAGTCAAGCCTTGACAGCGGCAGAGCAGTTGCGGGCGTTGCTTCCCCTCGATTGTAGAGGATCGGCCTCTTGGCGGCGATTCCCCCCTCTATCCCCCCGTACACGGGGGGACTGGGGGGCCAGCCCAGAGCGAAAACCCTCTTCTGTTATCCAGACTGCCGATCCTGGGATGATAAAGTCAGGAGACGATAGACCCGGAGGAGAGAGGACGGCATGAAAGCCATGATCCTGGCAGCCGGCAAAGGGACGCGGGTACGGCCCATCACCTACATGATGCCCAAGCCGATGATCCCGATTTTGCACAAGCCGGTCATGGAGTTCTTGGTGGAGCTGCTGCGGGAACATGGGTTCGACCAAATCATGATCAACACCAGCCACCTCGCTCACCAGATCGAAGACTACTTTCGCGATGGCCAGCAGTGGGGAGTACACATCGGCTTTTCCTTCGAGGGCCACTTCGAGAACGGCCAGCCGGTGGCCGAACCCCTGGGATCCGCCGGTGGCATGCGCAAGATCCAGGATTTTTCCGGTTTTTTCGACAGCACCTTCGTGGTGCTCTGCGGCGATGCCCTGATCGACCTCAACCTGACCCAGGTGGTCAACTTTCACAAATCTAAGGGGGCATTGGCCACGGTGGTGTTGCGAGAGGTGGATCCCAGCCAAGTCTCCAGCTATGGCGTGGTGGTAACCGATGCGACGGGCCGGGTCACCGCCTTCCAAGAAAAACCCAGGCAGGAAGAGGCCCTCAGCAACACCATCAACACCGGCATCTACGTGTTCGAGCCAGAAGTCCTGGACTACATCCCCCCCGGCTGCCCCTATGACATCGGCAGCGATCTCTTCCCCGCCTTGGTGAAAGCCGGCGCCCCCTTCTACGGCCTCAAGGCCGACTTCCAGTGGGTGGACATTGGCCGTACCCCTGACTACTGGCTGGCGGTACAGAAGGTGCTGCGCGGCGAGATCAAGGGGGTCAAGGTGCCCGGGATCCAGATTCGGCCCGGCGTCTGGACGGGGATCAACATCCGCGCCAACTGGGATCGCATCCATATCGAGCCGCCGGTCTACATTGGGGCCAGCACTTACCTGGCAGACGGGGTGAAGCTCATCGGCCCCACAGCCATTGGCTACGGCTGTGTGTTGAACGAAGGGTGTACGCTGGATGGCAGCCTCATCTTCAACTACACCCAAATCGCTGCAGGAGTTACCCTGCGCCACCAGATGGTGATGGGTCGCTACTGTATTTCCTCCGATGGCAATGCCATCGACACGGAAGAGTCCAACCTCACCTGGTTGATCGGAGATGCTCGCAGCCATGCCAACGGCAAATCCCAATAGCACCCTCTATCTCTACGGGATCGTCGCTGCCCCCGGCCCGCGCCACCTGAATGTGGTGGGGCTGGACAAGCAGCCGGTGGGGATTCACGTGCTGGGATCTTTGGCCTTTCTCTATTCCCAGGCTCGCCAGGAGCGCTACTTGGCCAGCCGGGCCAATCTGCTGGCCCACGAAGCTGTCCTAGAAACCGTGATGAGCGAGGGATACCGCGCCCTGCTGCCGCTGCAATTTGGCCTGGTGGTGAGCGGCTGGGATCAGGTAGAGCAGGATTTGATCAAACCGCACTTGGCCGATCTGCTGGCCCTGCTGCAGCGCCTGGAGGGCAAACGGGAGGTGGGGGTAAAAGTCTTCTGGGATCCCCAGCAAGAGCTCCAATTGGGGCTAGAGGAAAACCCGGCCCTGAAAGCCCGGCGGGACGAAATGGCTGGCACCCCCTTGGGGCTAGATGCAGTAGTGGAAATTGGGCAGGCTCTGGAGCAAATGCTGGAGCAACGGCGCCAACACATTGCCCAAACCTTCACAGCCGCCCTCGGCTCTCTGGCCAGCGATCGCGTCGAGGGAGAGCTGCTTACGGAAAACATGGCCTACAACAGCTCGTTTCTCATCAACTGGGAAGATGAGCCGGCTTTTGCCCAAAAAGTGGAGGAGCTGGATCGAGCCTTTCAGGGACGGCTGCGCATTCGCTACAACAATTTCACCGCTCCCTACAATTTCGCCAAGCTTTGACCGGCCTGTACTCCCCCCCCTATATCCCCCCGTCTACGGAGGGACTGGGGGGCCAGCCGCTTGGGACAGGCAGCGCGGATGTGGGACTCGCTCAGGTCGGGCATGAGGGCCAGGGCCCGTTGGGGATCGATTTGCGCTTCGCACACCGCCTCCAGCACCTGCTCGGCCAGAAGGGAAAGGGGCATATCGGCGGTTTGCTCAGGATCGGTATCCTCTCTAATTTGTCGAACTCCCACCGGCGGGGGAGGCAACACCGGCGGCGCCGCCTGCGGGGGCAAGGTGGTGGAGGTACCCACCTCCAACTGCGCTTCGGCCAGGGCCACACCGCGCCCTGCCACCAACAGGGATCCCAGCAACAGCGTCCCCCCCAACCTGCCTATTCCCTTGCTGAGCGGAGCATGCTTCCCCAGACCTTCTCCAAGGCTACCGCTAGCCAACCTTTTGCCCAGCGCTTCGCCGCTCATCTTACCCCTCCAAGACCACCCCTTTGTTCAAGATATCCAACAAACCTTGGATTTGCAGTAGGCTATCGTTGGCTCCCAAACCGTTTGCAGCCCCCCCCTATGGCTCGTCTATCGCAAGAGCTGGCCCGATTTGCCTGCCTTCCCGCCCATCCAGAGCAGCCCGAGCCTTACCCAGAGGGATCCCCACCCATCCGCCTTGAAGAGATTCTCAAACTGGCGGGCGAGCGCAGCTTTGGCTTGTTTTTGGCGGTGCTCTCCTTCCCTTCTGCTCTGCCTCTGCCAGCTCCTGGCTATTCCACTCCCTTTGGCGTGGTTATTCTGCTGCTGGCCCTACAAATGCTGGCGGGGCGAACCACCCCCTGGCTGCCGCCATGGGTGCTGCAGACATCCATTGAACGGAAGCAATTTCAAAAGTGGGTGCAGGCCGGGATCCCGTGGTTGCAGCGCATTGAAAAAGTTGCCTGCCCCCGTTGGCAACCAGTCTGCACCAGCCGCCTGGGCCAGGTCTGGCTGAGCACCTTGATCAGCTTGATGGGTATTTCCATGATCATTCCCGTGCCCGGCACCAACACCCTGCCGGCGATGGGGGTCTTCGTCACCGCCTTTGGCCTCCTCGAAGAGGACGGGATCCTGTGCAGCTTGGGATCCCTGATCTGTGTGGCGGCGGGGCTGCTGACCACTTCCATTTTGGTGGGCCTGTGGCTGGGGGGAACGACTCTGTTGGATTGGCTGAGAAGATAGCCTTTTGCCCTCACTCCCAACCCCGGCCCCCCCTATATCCCCCCGTGTACGGGGGGATACGGAGTTGGGGATCGAGGCAACGCCCAGCTTCACCGATGGAAAGACGGTGACGAAGTTGTATCGCCTGTGTCTTGTTGCAACGGACACCCCCGCGCCGCTAGCGGGATTGAGGGACCAGCGCCAGATCCTGGGTGAGGCGCAGCTCGATCACCTGGTTGGGATCCAAAACTACCACCTGTGGCGCCGTGACGTTGCCGATCACCGCTCCGGCCACCCCAGCCCCCAGCACTTCTTCTGTGGCAATGGCATTGTCGCCGGTCACCAAGCCGAGAATGGCGCCCGCTGCCGCGCCGATGGCCGCATCTTGGATGATTTTGCCCGTGGTGGTGTAGCGAGGATCCTTAACATCGTGGATCACATCCGATTGGGCAGCCAAGGGGAACAGTTGGTTGTTGGCGATGATGCTTTCTGCCACAAAGCGCGTGCCCCCCGGTGCCGGCTCAAAGCGGCCATCCACCCGCGAGCCGAAAGGCACCAGGATGTCCCCCTGGGCGTTGCGAATCGGGGTGCGGACGATCAAGGACAGGGGGCGAGTTTCGTTGGGGGCGATGAAGAGGCGCTCGTTGAAGGGGGTGGTGGTCTGCATCAGGGTGCCCGCCGCCAGCGTGGAAAGGCGCAGGTCAAAGCCCGCCGGGGGGGTGGAAACCCAACTGCTCGGGTTCTGGGCCACCAGGGATCCCCGATTGAGCAGGGCCTGGTGGGTAAAAGCGGCCACCTCGGCACGGGTGGCAGGGCGGTTCGGCTCCAAAAGCATAGGATCCGGGTAATTGACAATCAGGCCGGCACGGTTGGCGGCTGCAAGTTGTGCCAGGGCCCAGTTGGGAATGGCTGCCGCGTCGCGGTAGCGGCTGAACAGCTCGCTCGGCTGAGCCGCGGGGATGGCACTCGTGTTGCCAAGGGCGTTAGTCAGGATCACCAGCGCCTCGGTGCGAGTAACGGGCTGTTCGGGTCGGAAGGTGCCGTCTGGGAAGCCGGCCACCAAGTTGTTGGCTGCCGCCGTGGAGATAGCATTGGCCGCCCAGTGGCTGGGAGGCACATCCCGAAAGCCGATGAAGGTACCAGAGGTGTTGCGAAGGCGAAAGGCAGTGGTGACAAGGGTGGCAAACTGAGCGCGGGTCACCGGCTCGTTGGGACGGAAGGTGCCATCCGGGAAGCCGTTCAACACCCCTTGAGAGGAGAGGGTCTCGATATAGGCTTGCGCCCAGTGGCCAAAGGTGTCGCGAAAAGGAGCGGCCATGGCCACCTGGCAGTGGATGCCCAGTGCGGCTCCCGATAGGAGTAGGCCGGCTGTGCGTGGGGTCAACAGAGAGGGAAACATCGTGCATTCACCAAGTTGTCGTAGCGCCCATTGCTGGGTCAATAGCTACTCTTATTCTGGCTATTTCCTCAGTGGCGGCAATAGCTAAAACCCTTGCTGTGTCCTAATTTGAGCATTTCCAACCTAAGATTTGCACGGAAACGCAATAGCGGAGGATTGGTAAGGAAATCTCTTCATCTCTGTTGCGCCAGCATCGCGTATAGACAACACCCCAGCCTCAGTTGCTGTTCACGGCATTGCCACTCTGTACAAGTTTGAAACAGCCCCCCAGGGCTCCGCAGTGCCAGGGAGTTGATGCTGGCAGGACATAGGATCCAGCCCCCCTCCCAGAGGGAGAGGGAAGCTGAGCATCAGGGATAAGGGGTGCTGTTTCCACAGCCGGTGGCTACGAAAGGTCCCCTGCTGCTGGCGGGATTGGGGGATCGGCGCCAAGTCTTGGGTGAGGCCCAGCCCAGGGATCCGGAAGGCTCGCCCAGGAGCGCCTTGGCAGTCGGTATGGGTTAAATGACCTTGCCCTCGGACGTGATTCTCCCCTTCAGTTTGCCGGCCCGCTCTTCAGCTTCCTCGGTAATGAGGGCCAGTTGCTCTAACACCTCGCCGGGGTATTTTTCCAACACCCGCAGAGAGAGCGCTACCCGCCCTTTGGCCTCATCCACATCGATGACCACGGCCTTGAGCGGCTGACCGGGCTGGAACAAGTCGGATAAGGAGGCGACAAAGCTTTGGCTGACCTGCTTGATGGGCAACAGCCCGCTGCCCCCCTCCTCCAGCTCCACGAAAACGCCGAAGGGCTTGAGGGCGCTGACCTTGCCCCGCACCACCTGACCGGTGGTGTAGATTCCCAGGCTCTCAGCTTGTCGCGCTACTCGCTGGGAGAGCACCAGCTTGTTGGCAGCGGGGTTGACCTCCAACAAACTGGCGGTCAGCGATTGGCCCACCAGCTCTTCTAGATTTTCCCGTTGGTTGAGATGCGAGCGAGGAATAAAGCCCCGCAGCCCCTGCACGTCCACCAGAACCCCGCCCTTGTTGGTGCCGATCACCAGGGCAGTTACCGTCTGGCCGTTGGTCTGTTTTTCGGCCAGCTCCTCCCAAAGTCGCTTCAGCCGCAGCCGCCGCGCCGAGAGTACGATTTGCCCTTCCGAGTCCTCTCGCAAGATGAGAAAATCGGCTTCGCTTTTGAGGGGAAAAAGCTCGCTCAAATCCTCTCCTGAGCGGATCCCGGCTTCTTTCAGGGGCAAAAAGGCCGGCGACTTGCCGCCGATATCCACCAGCGCCCCATCGTTCTGGTGCTGGAAGATGCGGCCTCGCACCACCTGTCCCGGTCGAAAGTCAAGGCTTTGCGCCTCCAGAGCCTTGGCAAAATCTTCCGAAGAAAACGTATCGGCAGCCTGAGAGCGAGGGGAGCGAAAGGTCATGGAATGCAAAGGAAGCAATTCAAGAGGCAATGGGTTTCAGGATAACCCAAAACTTGACAGGGATCCCAGCCCCTCTCGTCCGCCTCGGCGGGAAGAGGTACTCACCCTCTTGAGAGGAGGCCAAGCCCAGGGCATCGACACCGGCAGCTTCCTCTAGATGTAGTACATCAACCTGGCCTGTTGCTGTTGCGCCTGCCGGTCGCAGAGGTCTTGCAAGGTCGTTTTTTGGAGAATGCCCACCGCTGCCGCCTGGGCATCTTGCCAAGCCTGCCAGAGCACCTGGCGCTCCGGCGAGAGATCGCCGCTGGGCAAGTCGCGGGGGCGGGTGAGATCTTCTCCCTCGATGGCCTGAATGATGTCCAATAGGGAGATCTGCCAGGGCGGTCGAGCCAGAGAGTAACCTCCTTTGGCGCCCCGCTGGCTACGTACCAGGCCCTGCCTGCGCAGCGTGGCCAGCAACTGCTCCAGATAGCGGTCGGGAATCGACTGGTGGGCTGCGATCTCCTTAATCTGCAATACCCGGCCGTCATGGTAGTGCTGGGCCAACTCCAGAAGGGCCAGGAGAGCGTACTCACTTTTACAAGACAGTTCCAAAATACCCATCCTTCCTGCAAGGATCAGGTCTATGATACTCCGGTTTTCCACCGGGGTTTTGTGGGATCCCCTTTGGGTTGCCGGTGGGTTGGGCCTGTATGGTGGAATAGGCCCCTTTGGGAGTGGTTTATGGCAAGTGTTGGCACCCTGTCCGGTTCAGCGCGGATCCCGGCGGAGCGATTGCAAACTTTGCGGCAGCAGATCGGCAAGCTGATCGCCAACGTCGAGTCGGTGTTTCAAGGCAAGCCACGGGTGGTGCAGGCCGTGGTGACGGCCCTGGTGGCGGAAGGCCATGTCCTCCTGGAGGACGTGCCGGGAGTAGGCAAAACCACGTTGGCGCGGGCCATTGCCCGCAGCTTGGGGGCCAAGTTTCAGCGAATTCAATTTACCAGCGACCTCTTGCCGACTGACATTCTTGGCCTCACCCTTTTCAACAAAGAGAAAGGGGAGTTTGAATTTCGCCCAGGCCCCATTTTTGCCCATGTCATCCTGGCCGACGAGATCAATCGCACCTCTCCCCGCACCCAGAGTGCCCTGCTAGAGGCAATGGCGGAAAAGCAGGTTTCGCTGGACAACCGCACCTACCCGCTGCCCAGTCCCTTTATGGTGTTGGCCACCCAAAACCCCTTGGAGTATCACGGCACCTATCCCCTCCCGGAAAGCCAGTTGGATCGGTTTCTGGTGCGGCTGTCCATCGGCTACCCCAGCCCTGAGGTGGAGCGGGCTTTGCTGCTGCAGCGACAGCAGGCAGAGCCGGTGGAGGCTCTCCAGCCGGTGCTTTCCCTGGCGGAGCTGCGGGAGATCCAGGCGGCGGTGGATCAGGTGTACCTGGATGGATCCCTGGCCGACTATCTGCTGCAGGTGGTGCAGGCGACGCGTGCCTCCAGGCTGTTGCGGGCCGGCGTGTCCACCCGCGGGGCGTTGGCCTTGGCAAGGGCAGCACGGGCGCAGGCGTTGGTGAGAGGGCGGAGCTTTTGCCTACCGGAAGATCTGCAAGCTTTGTTTGTGCCGGTGCTGGCCCATCGCATTTCTTTGGCCGGATCTGGGGACATGACGAGCAACCGACGGCAGGAGGCAGAGGCCGTCATCCGCGACATCGTGGCAACGGTTGAGCCGCCAGTTTGAGGAGGGATCCCTTAGGCGATAATAGGAGCCAGCGGTCTTGGGCAGAACTGCGGATGTCGGATCCCAATCAAGAAATTAAAGACCTCATCCTGGCTTTGGACAAAAAGCTGGAGGGAATCGACCGCAAGTTGGAAATCCAGGTGACGGAGATCAAAAGCGAGATCCGGCTGGTCAAAACCGACCTGGAAGCCAAGATCGACCTCACTCGCAACGACCTAGAGAGCAAGATCCAAGGCGCTCGCAACGAGCTGGAAGCCAAGATCGACCTCACTCGCAACGAGCTGGAAGCCAAGATCGACCTCAGCCGTAGCAGCCTGGAAGTGAAAATCGCGGAGCTAAGCGGCAAAATGGATGGCTACAGCAAGCGGCTTGACCAACAGGAGTTCATCAGCCGCGGCGCGATCGTGGCCCTAGTCGTTGGGGTGGCCTCAGGGTTTATCAAGTACTTTTCTTCAGCAATTGATTGGAGTTTGACCTGAGTTGCCTTGGGTTCCTCCCCAAAACCTGCAAGCGGCGGCGGGTCAGCACTCCTGGAATTGGTCGAGGGCACGACACAGCTCCGGGACAACTTCTGCTGGCCAGAAACCCTCACCCCGCCGGCCCTGGTGCAACTGGAGATAGAGGCCCCAAGCAGTGGCGCTGCCACTGGCAACCAACGTGAGGGCAGGAAAGGTCTGCTCCAGCGTAATGCTCTCCTCGGCCATCAGTTGGGAGGCGACAGCTTCCATATCCTGCTGCAGACGATACACCCCCTGCACAAATGCTTGCCATTCTTCTAGGGTTAGCTCCAACGCCCAAGTCTCTCCTCCCACCAGGGCCACAAAAGGGGAGCGCCCAGGATCCCAGCCCAACCGCCAGCCGGATCCCTTGCGTAGAGCAGGAGGAGGCAGGTTCGAGAATCCACCGTCGTTTCCGGTAAAAAGCAGGGAGGTAGAGGGGAGAGGAGCATCCATCGCTGCGGCTAGGCCAGAAAAGATGCGGGTACAATCGACAGGGTGTGTTGTCAGGATAAAGCGGCCATGGCCAGTTGTCAGTCTCCTACTGCCCAACCTCGCCGGTTTTTAAGGACTCCGCTCCGCTGGCGCAAACAGAGCAGCCTCATTTCCGGCTTGGGCCTGTTGCTGACAGCCTTGGTGCTCCGTGCCGCTGACGCGACCGGGGTTCGCAAAGAGGCCGAAGATCCTGTCTTGCCAGCGCAATTGTCTGCAGCGGCCACCCCCGAAAACCCGATCCTGCACGTGGGCATTGTGCAACGCTTTGGCCGTTCTGAGCAAGATCAGGTGGAGCTGGCAGCGCCGCTGGGGTCTTTCCTCACCCTGGAATTTGCCCAGGCAGACGGCAGCACCCAGAGGCAGCGGCTCCCACAAGTTACGGTTGGGATCGTCAACCGCGCCCTGGCCAGCCCGGAAACCGTGTACCGCCTCATCCTCAGCAGCCACAAAAGCTTCGAGAGCGCCGAGGCCAGCGCCAACTCCTGGGAATCTCTGGGCATCCGCACCGAGATCGCCCAACCGCAGGAATGGCAGGTGTGGGCCAGCCGCGCCTACACTCCCCAACAACTAATCCAGATTCAGCAGTATGCCCAGAAAGAAGGGATCCCTCAGGTGCGGCTGGAGGTGCAGGAGCGGCGCGAACGGGCGGAGCTGAGCTGGGTACATGAGCATTTTCGCTACCATCGCACCCGCCTGAGGGTAACCTCCGATGCCGGCTATCTGCGGGTGAACGACCGCTACTATGCCGGATCCATTACCATTCAGCCCAATGCCTACGGCAGCTATACGGTGGTCAACGCCGTGCCCCTGGAAACCTATTTACGGGGGGTGGTGCCCCATGAGGTGGGGCCAGGGGCCCCCTTTGCCGCCATGGCCGCCCAGGCAATTTTGGCGCGCACCTACGCCCTCAAGAACCTGCACCGCTTTCAGATCGACGACTACCACCTCTGTGCCAATACCCACTGCCAGGTTTACAAGGGGCTGAGCGGCACCCATCCGCGGGCCGACGAAGCGATTCGCCAGACCAGCGGCCTGGTGCTCACCTACAAGGGCGAGCTGGTGGATGCCGTTTATTCTTCCACCAACGGCGGCATCTCGGCAGGCTTTGAAGAGGTTTGGGACGGAGAGCCGCGCCCCTACCTGCGCCCGCAGGTGGATATCGCCCACCAGCCCGATCAGCCCTTCGATTTGCGGCAGGAGAGCGACTTCAAGGCCTTTCTGGCCCGGCGGGAGGGTTTCAACGAAGCAGGGGTATCGCGCCTCTTCCGCTGGGAGTTTTCTCAGTCGCTGGAGGAGCTAAACGCCCAACTGCGGGCCGCTCAAGAGTACCTCGGGATCCCTCTCCCCGAGTGGATGACCATCCAGGGGCTGCACGTCCTGGAGCGCTCGGTCAGTGGTCGGGTGCAGGCGCTGCACGTGGACTTGCAGACGCCCCAAGGGCTCCACTCGATTCTTTTGCGCAAGGATCAGGTGCGCCTGGCTTTTCCCCGCCTGTACAGCACTCTGTTTCGCGTGGAACCCCTGAAACAGAGCGGGCGGCTGACAGGCTACCGCTTTATCGGCGGCGGCTTTGGCCACGGGGTGGGGCTGAGCCAGTACGGCGCCTACACCCTGGCGCGGCGGGGGTTGAACGCGGCGCAAATCCTCGCCTTTTACTACCCCGGCACCACCCTGGCCGAGCTGGGATCCCTCTCCCTGCAGTTGCCTGAGGTTTCCCTGGCCTTTGACAGTAGCCAGGCGCAGTCCTGGTCCGGCTACCAGAGATAGGGGGCACGATGGAAGAAGAGCGACGGGAACGCGGCCATCCCCCTCTTCGGGATCCCGCTCCAGAGGAAGGGTGGCAGGAAGGGGCGGCCCAAGCGCCGCCAGAGCTGGCCCCCCCCTACATCCCCCCGTACACGAGGGGACAAGAGGGTGGCCGGGGGGAGGCGGGGCTGTCGGGGATCCCGGTCGCCCCACCGGGGTTTAAGTCGGGATTTGCGGCGCTCATCGGGCGGCCCAATGTGGGCAAGTCCACCTTGATGAACGCTCTGGTGGGCCAGAAGATCGCCATCACTTCTCCCGTGGCCCAGACCACCCGCAACCGCCTGCGGGGGATCCTCTCTTTGCCGCAAGCCCAGATCATCTGGGTGGACACCCCTGGCATCCACAAGCCCCACCACCGCCTGGGGGAGATCTTGGTACACAACGCCCAGGCTGCCATTGGGAGCGTGGATGTCGTCCTCTTCGTGGTGGATGGCTCGGTGCCGGCAGGGCGGGGGGATGCTTTTATCGCCGAGCGGATCCCCAGCGCGACCCCCTGCATCCTCGTCTGCAACAAAGCCGATCTGCTGCCCAAAGAGTCTGCCGCGCGCCAGGCCCACCAAGAGAGCTACCAAGCCCTGCGCCCCGGTGCCCCCGTCGTCTGGGTGTCGGCGTTGGATCCCGGCAGCTTGGCGCCCCTCATCCAGGCCACCGTCGACCTGCTGCCCCCTGGGCCCTACTACTATCCCCCGGATCTGGTGACGGATCAGCCGGAGCGGTTTATCATGGCGGAGTTGATCCGCGAGCAAGTTCTCTTGCACACCCGCGAGGAGGTGCCCCACTCGGTGGCCGTCACCATCGACCAGGTGGAAGAAACCCCCACCGTCACCCGCGTCCTGGCCACCCTCTACGTGGAGCGGGACTCGCAAAAAGGGATCCTCATCGGCAAAGGGGGGGAAAGGCTCAAGCAAATTGGCCAGGCCGCCCGCCTCCAGATTCAAAAGCTCATTGCCGGCAAGGTGTACCTGGAGCTGTTCGTCAAGGTGCGGCCCCACTGGCGGCGCTCCGAGCACCTGCTGCGCGACTTCGGCTACCGCGTTGAAACGTGAAGGGGTTTTGTGGCTGAGGTTGAGCTATCTGGTGGTATTGATGGGGATGCTGCACGTTGAGGTTAACGGCAATGCTGCGACTGTATGGGATCCCGACCTCCGGGAATTGCTACAAAGTAGAGCTGCTTCTCAAACAGTTGGGGATCCCTTACGAGACGGTTGAGGTCAACTCCAGGGTCGGAGAAAATCGCCGCCCCGAGTACCTGGCCAAGAACCCCCTGGGGCAGATCCCGGCTTTGGAGCTGGAAGACGGCACCGTCTTGGCCGAGTCAGCCGCAATCTTGGTTTACCTAGCAGAGGACACTCCCCTCTATGGCCAGACGCGGCTGGAGCGAGCCGAGATCTTGAAATGGCTCCTTTTTGAACAAACCCGCATTGCCCGCTACATTGCCACCACCCGCTTTTGGGTGCGAGCCGGCCAGGCCGAGGCCAATGCCGAGCTAATTGCCCAGAACCTGAAACTCGGTACCGAGGCTCTGGAGATCATGGAAAGCCACCTACGGGAGAAGGAGTTCTTCGTGGGCAACCGCTACACCATCGCCGATCTGGCCCTGTTTACCTATACCCATGTGGCCGAGCAGGGCGGGTTTGACCTCAAGCCCTTCCCCAACATCCGCGCCTGGTGTGAGCGGGTCAAGGCCACCGACCGCTTCTTTCCTCTCCCCGGCGCCTAGAATTTCCCAGTGGTGCCTTTGCAGCCGACCGAGTCGGATCTCGCTTCCAATCCTAGCGGAGGATTTCTCACTCCCAGCCCCTCTCCCTGAGGGAGAGGAAAACTGGAAATTGTTGCCACGAAGGGCTCCAGCGGCTTTGGGCCACCCCCCTCGGAAAATAGGAGCTGCCAGGAGCTTGTCGGGCCCTAGCGCC
Organism: Synechococcus sp. 63AY4M2; assembly: GCF_002760475.1. Classification (NCBI taxonomy): domain Bacteria; kingdom Bacillati; phylum Cyanobacteriota; class Cyanophyceae; order Synechococcales; family Synechococcaceae; genus Synechococcus; species Synechococcus sp. 63AY4M2. The sequence continues at coordinate 384,867 of NZ_AXUX01000001.1, forward strand.
CCTTGAGCTCCCGCTGGATCTCCCGCCGCGTCTCCCGTTCCTTAATTGCTTGTCGCTTGTCGTGGAGCTTTTTGCCGCGGGCCACGCCCAGGTGAGCCTTGATCCAGCCGCGGTTGAGCACCAGCCGCAGGGGAACCACAGTCAGGCCTTTTTGCTCCACCAGGCCCCGCAGCCGGTCGATCTCGCGGCGGTGCAACAACAGCTTGCGGCGGCGGGTCGGGTCGTGGTTAAACACCTTGCTGGCAGTTCCGTGGGGGGCAACATGCAAGTTGTGCAGCCAGGCCTCGCCATCGCGAAAGAGGGCAAAAGCGTCTTGCAAGTTGGCTTTGCCCGCTCGGATGGACTTTACCTCTGTGCCGGTCAGTTGGATCCCGGCTTCGTAGGTCTCCAAGATCTCGTACTCGAAGCGGGCGCGGCGATTCTCCACCAGGGTTTTGACGTTGGGATCCACAGCCATACGCTTTCAGAAGAGAGCTTCGTCCACCAGAGGGCCTAACGAGAGGCCAGGGAACCCTCCAATTTTTGCACTGCCCGTCCCACCAGGCGCTCGGATTTGCTGCGCCAGCGAAAGCGAATGGGGGTACCGGTGAAGTCGAGGTTTTGCCGGAAGTGCTTTTCCAGGTAGCGGCGGTAGTTCTCTTTGAACAGATCGGGATCGTTGACAAACAGGAGAAAGGTGGGAGGCCGCTCCGCCACCTGGGTGCCGTAGTAGATTTTGCCCTGCTTGCCCTGGCGGTTGGCGGGGGGTGACTGCCAGGCGAGGGCATCCTGGAGAACTTCATTGACCACGGAGGTGGCGATGCGCTTGCGATGGGCGGCTACCGCTGTGTTGACCTCGGCAAAGATCTTGTGGGTGCGCTGCCCCGTGAGGGCGCTGACAAACAACAGGGGTGCCCAGTCAATGAAATAAAGCCGCTCGCGGATCTCGCGGGTGTACTCGTTAATGGTGTGAGTATCTTTGTTTTCCACCGCGTCCCACTTGTTGACAACGATGATGCAGGCGCGGCCTTCTTCTTCGATGCGGCCAGCCAACCGCTGATCCTGCTCGGTTACCCCCTCCAGGGCGTCAATGACCAGCAGCACCACGTCCGAGCGCTGGATGGCTTTGAAGGCGCGGTTAATGCTGAAAAACTCCACCCCATATTCCACCCGGCTTTTTCTGCGGATCCCAGCCGTGTCGATGAGACGATAGCTCTGCCCCTCCCACTCCACCAGGGTGTCAACGGCATCGCGGGTGGTGCCAGCAATGGGGCTGACAATGGCCCGCTCGGATCCCACCAGGCGGTTGAGCAGGCTGGACTTGCCTACGTTGGGCCGCCCTACAATGGCCACGGCGATGGGATCCGGCTCATCTGCGGCTTCTTGGGCCACTTCGGGCAAGTGAGGCAGCACCGCCTCCAACAGCTCGGCTACCCCATTGCCGTGGACGGCAGAACAAGGGATCGGCTCCCCCAGCCCCAACTCCCAAAAAGCCGCCGCCTGCGCCAGGCCCAGTTGCCCCGACTCGCACTTGTTGACGGCCACCACCACCGGCAGGGGTTGTCTGCGCAGCCAATCGGCCAATTCTTTGTCAGCAGGGGTCAGCCCCTCGCGGCCATCCACCACAAAGATTACAGCGTGGGCCTCGGCCATCGCCGCCATGGCCTGCTGACGGATGTGGGGCAAAAACTCGCTGTCGTCGCCGAAGACCAGGCCGCCGGTATCCACCACCCGCAGGCGGCGCCCGTTCCACTCCACCTCTTGGTAGAGGCGATCCCGCGTGATGCCCGGCTCGTCGTGGACAATGGCCGAGCGCACCCCCGCCAGGCGGTTGACGAGGCTGGATTTGCCCACGTTGGGGCGACCCACAACGGCTACAAGGGGTAAAGCCACTGCTCCGCTTGCCAAAAAGCCGAACCCAGACTTCTATCCTAGCCTTTGGGATCCCAGATGCCCAAACCCGCTGATCTCAATCATTGCCCTGAAGGCAGCTCTGGCGGTAAGTTAGGTAGCTAACCTCCCATCAGACACCGGCTGCACTCGTTTCCCCTCCTTGCTATGAACCGTGCCCTCGCCCCTGCCCAGCGGCTGAACAAACTGCCTGCCTATGTCTTTGCCCGCTTGGATGAGCTGAAGGCCCGCGCCCGCCAGCAGGGGTTGGATTTGATCGATCTGGGCATGGGCAACCCCGATGGCCCCACCCCCCAGCCGGTGGTGGAGGCGGCCCAGGCCGCCATTGCCGATCCCGCTCACCACGGCTACCCACCCTTCGAGGGCACGGCTAGCTTTCGCCAGGCAATTGCCGAGTGGTATTGGCGCCGCTACGGGGTGGAGCTGGATCCCAATGGCGAGGTGCTGCCTCTATTGGGATCCAAAGAGGGCCTGACCCACCTGGCCCTGGCCTACGTGGATCCAGGGGATCTGGTGCTGGTGCCTAGCCCTGCCTACCCGCCCCATTTTCGCGGTCCCCTGATTGCCGGCGGGCAGATCTACCCACTGCTGCTGCGCCCGGAGAAAGGATGGCTCATCGACCTGCAAGAGATCCCGCCGGAGGTGGCCAAGCAGGCGCGGCTGCTCTACTTCAACTACCCCAACAACCCGACAACAGCGGTGGCGACCCGCTCCTTTTTTGAAGCAGTGGTGGCGTTTGCTTGCCGCTACGACCTCCTCCTGGTGCACGACCTGTGCTATGCCGAGCTGGCCTTTGACGGCTACCGGCCCACCAGCCTGCTGCAGATCCCTGGCGCCAAGGACTTGGCCGTGGAGTTCCACACCCTCTCCAAAACCTACAACATGGCCGGTTGGCGGGTAGGCTTTGTGGTGGGCAACCGCCAGATTATCCAGAGCCTGCGCACCCTGAAAACCAACCTCGACTACGGCATTTTTGGCGCCCTGCAAAAGGCGGCCGAGACCGCTTTGGCCTTGCCAGATAGCTACCTACAGCAGGTGCAGGAGCGCTACCGCCGCCGACGCGACTACCTCATTGCCCGCCTGGCCGAGTTGGGCTGGCAGATCGAGCCGCCGCGGGCGACGATGTACCTCTGGATCCCGACCCCCCGCACCGCCGACGGCACGCCCGAGGGATCGACGGAGTTTGCCCTGCGGGTTTTGGAGTCCACAGGCGTGGTCGTAACCCCTGGCAACGCTTTTGGAGAAGGGGGAGAGGGCTACGTGCGGATTAGCCTCATTGCCGATTGCGAACGCCTGGGCCAGGCCATCGACCGCTGGGCAGAAGCCGGGATCCGCTATTGCTGAGCTCTAGGGTTGGCCCTCTCCCCTAGGGAGAGGGGAGTTGGTATTGCTCCACGATGCGCCGGGCAAAAGGAGGCACATGCTGCTCCAACTTGTGGGGATAGTGGCGGCGGACGTAGAGATAGTTGCGGACAAAGTGGGAGTCGATGGAAAAGCGGGCATATTCTAGTCCGCGCGGCCCAAAGCGCTGGATGGCCACCGCCAGGAGCTGGGCCAGCCACATGGGCAAGCTCAGGGCCTGCTCGTAGGCTTGGATCCCCTGTTGCACCGCCGCCCGCCGCGAGCCCCGCGAGATCACCGGCTGGGTTTCCAGCTCTTCCCAAACCAGATCCAAGAGCTCCCGCCCGCGCGCATTGCGCACCAGCAGCCATTGCCAGCCAAAGGGGGATCCCATATAGCCCACCACCAGATCGGCCAGGCTGTTGACGTAGTCAAAACAGGTAAGGCAAGAGGGGGCAAACACGTCTTTTAGTTCTTTGGTTTTGAGGCCAAAAAAAGGCACCTTTTCCACCGAGCCGTCTTCGTGCTTGAAGTGGACGTGGAAGTCCTGCATGAACTCGTAGTGCACCACCGTTTGCGGGGAGCGGCTGGTGGTTTCAAGAAACTTTTGCAGCCCGGCGCGGCTGACGTTGTCTACGCAGGGCGTGCCCAACACATAGAGCTTCTCCAGGCCCAAGTTTTTCTCCACCGCCCGCAAAGCCTGGATCTGGCAGCCCACCCCGATCACCAGCAAGCGCTTGAGGCCGCTTTGCTCCACCTGCTCCAGCACGGAGAGATTGGGCGATAGCGTTGGCTTGTTGACCCGCGCCGCCAAGACCGCTTCTGGGGTACGCGCCAAGACAGGCCGTGGCTGAAAGCGATCCCGGGGATCCGCCTGCACGCACACCACCCCTTCTACTAGGCCGCTGCTGAGGGCCTTCATGCCGATGCTGCTGACGATGCCCGTCCACTGGGCACCCGGGATCGGATCCCGCCGGCGGGCCGTGTACATTGCCTCGTAGACGCCGAAGTAGTCGCTGTCGCTGACGGCATCCGATTTGGAGCGCAGCGATTCCCGCGATCGCCCGTGGGTTTGCTCTTCTAGGCGGGTGAACTGCTGGTTCAAAAAGGCACAGGCTTCCTTGACGTGGGCGACGTAGCGGGTATCGCAGAGGCCGCACTGGCTGCACAGCTCCTTGGCCGGGTAGTGGCCGGAGCGGATGGGCCGGGCCGGACGCGGTAAACGGGATCCCATAAGGTCTAAACCGTAGCCGTGGCGGGGTACCTTCTTCAGTTTGCCGCCAAAACCGCAGACGGCGGGCAGAGGAGTTGAAAGATCCCCGATCCTGCCCAACGCTCGCCCGCCCCTCCAGAGTTGCCCCCAGACAGAGAGGAAAAGCCAGATCCCCTGAGTTGCCCTTTTGTCGGCAAGCGGCGATGCAACAAAGGCCCCCTCAGCCTCTGCCCAAACCACTTTCGAGGGCCCAGCGGGCCAGTTCGGTGCGGTTGTGCAGGCCGGTTTTGCTCAGCATGTTGCTGACATGGCTTTCGACGGTGCGCTGGCTCACTCCCATCACCTCGGCAATCTCGCGGTTGGACATGCCCCTGGCCACATACTGGATCACCTTGGCTTCCGTAGGGGTGAGCTCGATTTCCCGATCTAACTTGATGACCGGCTGAATGCCCGCATTCTGCATTTGCAACAGGCGCTCGGTGTGCTTGAGGACGGACTCCACCTGAGCCACCAGCTCTTCCGGCTCAAAGGGCTTGACCAGGTAAACATCTGCCCCCGTGTTGAGGCCGCGCACCCGATCTGCCGTTTGCCCGCGGGCTGACAAAAAGATCACCGGAATCCAGTCCGTCGCGCTGTTGGAGCGAATGGTCTGGACAAACGTGTAGCCATCCATCTCCGGCATCATCACATCGCAGATGATCAAATCCGGAGTAAAGTGGCGCATCGCCTCTAACCCTTCCAGGCCATTGCTCGCCGCAACCACCTCGTAGCCGCGAAACTCCAGGTAATCCTTCACCAGAAGGATCAGGTTTGGATCGTCGTCAATCAGCAACAATCGCTTTGGGTTGTCCACTGCTCATCCCTTTGCTGCAAGAAAGCCCAAGGAAAAAGGATAGCCCGCTTAGCGAACCTCTGGACAAATCGGCAAATCTACAGCCGAGGTGGCGCCAAGAAAAAACCTGCCAACCTCTAGCCGGTTCGTCAGTTTCCCCTAAACCTGGATAATAAGGTATCACATACAGACGGAGGTGGCGGCATATCCAAAGAAACACGAAGAGGCCGGGTACCTCCTCTGGCCCGCTCGGCAACTGCCTCCGCCCTGCCTTGGGATCCTCCCGCTGGCAAGCGCTCGCCCTCTGGGGCTGGTTTGGCTTGTCGGGTTTTCCCCATGGGCAGGAGAAGTAGAGCCAGGAGAAAATACAATTCTGGCGGCAACCTACATGGGGAAAGAGGGTGGAAAAGGGCACGCTGGTCGAGTTTCGCCACAACAACGAGCGGGTACTGGCAGTAGTTGAGGGCACCGAGGGCAAAAAGAACCTGCTGCTGGGCGTGGCTTCGGGGCAGGTGCACAGCGTTCACCCTCGCCAAATTACGTTTGCCTTGAACGGCAATTCCAGCTTTACGGTGTCCGATATCCCGGGCTTTTGGCAGGCGGTGCAGGCAAAGTTGGATCCCGAAAGTTTGGCTTTGGCCTGGGAATTGGTTCAGGAGGAGCGTCGGCCCCTGAGCCTGTCGGAGATGGCCCAGTTGTTGTTTTCCGACGATTCCCCGGTCTCCACCTATGCTGCCTACCGTCTTTTGAGCGAGGATTACGTCTACTTTAAGGCAAAGGGGGAAGGCTACGAGCCGCGTACTCCGGCTCAGGTGAAGGAAATTCTCCATCAAATTGCTGTCGCCCAGCAGCGGCAGCAGGAACAGGCCGAGTTTGAGGCCCGCCTAAAGGCAGCGGTGGCCCAGCCTGGGCAAAAGTACACTTGGAGCCCGGCGGAACGGGCTCGTCTGGAGCTGTTGGAGCGCTTAGCTTTGCAGGGAGCACCCGATAGCCTTCGCAACTACGAGGATCTTTCCCACAACCTCACCCCCTCGGATCGCGAGCGGGCTTCCCACCTGCTGCGGCTCCTGGGATTCCCCGACACGCCCCAGGGAGCTTTTGAGGCGTTGGTGGCTTTGGGACTGTGGAGCCGCCACGAGAACCTGGCCCTGCGCCTTACGGGGATCCCCACCCAATTTCCCAAGGAGGTGGAGCGCTACGCCCAAACTTTGCTTGGCGGGCCTCCCCCCTTCTTGGATCTGCCTCTGCGCCGGGATCTCACCCATCTTCACACCTACACCATCGACGATGCCAGCACCCGCGACATCGACGATGCTCTCAGCGTCGAGTTTGAGTCGGATGACGAGGTGAAGCTCTGGATCCACATCGCCGATCCCAGTTGTTGGGTGCAGTGGGGGGATCCCCTCGACTTAGAAGCCCGCAAGCGGGGCACCAGCGTCTATTTGCCGGAGCGGGTGATCCCGATGTTTCCATCGGAGTTGTCCACCGGCCCGATGAGCTTGGTGCAGGGGGAGGTGCGGCCTGCCCTTAGCTTCGGCATCCGGCTGGGATCCGACGGGGCCGTGCGCGACTACGAAATTTGCCTCAGCCAGATCCGGGTCAACTACCGCCTCACCTACGACGATGCCGACGAGATGCTGGAGTTGGGGGCGGAGGCCCAATTGACAGCCATTGCTCGGGCAGCGCGCTGGCGCTACGCCTGGCGACTGGCGCAAGGGGCGATCCCCATCGGCCTGCCGGAGCAGGACATCAAGGTCATCGACGAGATCCCCCACCTGCGGGTGATCGAGGATACGCCGGCGCGGCAGATGGTGGCGGAGATGATGGTGCTGGCCGGTGAGGTAGCCGCTCGCTTTGCCCGCCAAAACGGGATCCCGGTGCCCTATCGCCTGCAGCCGGCTCCTGAGCTGCCCCCGCCGGAGGTTTTGGATCTGTACCCCCAGGGTCCGGTTCGGTCGTTTGCCATCATGCGCTGTCTCTCGCGGGCGGAAGTGGCCACCCAACCGGGGCGACATACGGGGCTAGGGCTCGATGCCTACTGTCAGGTGACCTCTCCCATTCGCCGCTACCTGGATCTGGTGGCCCACTACCAGATCAAGGCTTTTTTGCGCGGGGATCCCTTGCCCTTGACAGAAGCCAAGGTGCAGCAATTGTTGCTGGGGATCGAGCCAGGCACCGCCGAGGCCAACCAGGTGGAGCGCAAGTCCAAGCGCTACTGGAGCATCGAGTACCTGCGTCAGCGACCGGGGCAGATTTGGCAGGCCTTGGTCTTGGGCTACCTGCGCGAGGAGGAGAACCTGGTGATGGCCATGCTGGATGAGATTGCCTTTCGCGTGCCGGTGCGCTTGGAACGGCAGGTGCCGCTGGGGGCCTGGATCGAGTTGGAGGTTCTGCAGGCAGATCCCCGCGCCGATGTCATTGAGCTGCGGGAGGTGGGACAGAATGCCCTTTAACCTGCGGCTTGCCCAGTCCGGGCAAACAGTTGATACAACAGAGGGGGAAAGTCCGCCAAAGTCTGGACTGCGAATTTCTCGAGGGGGATCCCATGACCGTACGACCTTCCGGCCCACCTCCGATTGTCTACATTCTTTTGCTGGCGATACTGGGGGGAGGCGGCTGGTATGCCTATCGTTCCGGCCTGCTTGACTCTTTCCTGAAGCGAGGGAACGCGCCTTCTGTCCCTGGCCAGATCCCGGCTGCCCAGCCGCAAGCGCCAACGGCCCCCAATCTTCCTCCAGCCCAGGCCCCCAACCAGCCACCCAGCGCGGTTAATCTGGATACTTCCCTGCCCAACCCGGCGGTGCTGCAGATGGACGGCAGCGTCACCATGATCCGCATTGTCTTGGCCTTGAAGTCAGGCTACAGCCAGCGCAACCCCGCCATCCCCATCACCTACGGGATCCCCGACGGCAAGCCCAATGGATCCAACGCCGGCCTCAAGGCCCTGATGGAAGGTCGCATCCAGCTTGCTGCCAGCTCTCGCCCCCTCAATGCCAGCGAAGTCCAGGCGGGTTTGCAGGCCATCCCGGTGGCCAAAGATGCCCTGGCGGTGGCGGTGGGGGTAAACAACCCCTACAAGGGCGGCCTGACGCTGCAGCAGTTGGCCGACATCTTCCAGGGCCGGATCACCAACTGGAGCCAGGTAGGCGGCCCCGATCGTCCGATTCGCGTTCTCAACCGCGCCCCTCAGAGCGGCACCTACAGCGTTTTCCAGGAGCTGGTGCTGTTGGGGCTGCCCTTTGCCCCCGATAACCCGCCCTACTTCACCACTGCCACCCAGGATGCCACCACCCCTCTCCTGCGGGCTTTGGGAGAAGACGGCATCACCTACAGCACCGTGGATCAGGTGCAAAACCAGCAAACGGTGAGGATGGTGCCCATCGACGGCCAGATGCCCACCCGCGAGGCCATCCAAAGTGGCCGCTACCCGCTGGCCCGCAACGTGTTTTTGGTGGTACCGCAAAAAACCAGCCCCGTGGTGGCTGATTTCATCAACTATGCCCTCTCCGACCAAGGCCAGCAAATCATTGGCCGCACCGAGTTCATCCCGCTGCGGTAGCTGGCCTTTGCCTAGCGATTGGCTCGGTAAAGTAGTCCTAGCCCCACTGCGGAGCAGATGAAGTTGGGCAACCAGGCCGCCACCTCCGGCCCCAAGGTTCCAATCTGGCCCAGCGCCTGGCTGACAAACAGCAGCACGTAGTAGGCGAAGATAATCAGCACGCTGAGGCCCAGGCCCAGAGAAGAACTGGTGCGCTGGGGGCGCAGCGCCAGGGGCGCCCCAATCAAGGTGAAGGCCAGACAGGCAAAGGGGATGGCGTACTTTTGGCTGAGGCTAACCTGAAGGCGGCGTACCCCCTGCAGATCCCCCGAGCTGGCGATGACCTCGATGTAGCGGCGCAGCTCTTGAATGTTCATCTCCTCGGGGCTGCGGACCTCCTGGGCCAAATCCAGCGGCGCGCGCGGCAGGCGCAACTCCTGGCGGGCAAAGGTGGCGATGTTGCTGTAGGTGCCATCAGGGGAGACGATGTAGTTGGTGCCCTCCTCAAACACCCAGAGGTTCTCCTGGGGATCCCAGCGCCCCTGCTGCGCCAGCAGGATCTGGCTGAGAGCCTCGTTGGAAAGATCCAGCACGATCACGCCGCGCATCTGCTGGCCATCGAAGCTGCGGGCATAGAACTGACGGGTTAGCCCTTGCCGGCGGGAAAAAGTGCCGTCTGGCTCGGGCGCGAGGATCTCGCCGAACTCTTGGTAGAGGATGTTCTCGCGGCGGAACTCTGGAGTTCGGTTCAAAGCGCGGTTTAGAGTCAGGGCCGCCTGGCGGTTGCTCACCGGCACCACCAGCTCGTTGAAGAGAAACGTTAACGTCGTCACCAAGAGGCTGAGAAGGAGGGCCGGCACCACCAGACGATAGAGGCTCACGCCGCAGCCGCGCAGGGCAGTGATCTCGTTATCAGCAGACAGGCGCCCATAGGCCAGCAACGTCGCCAGCAACATCGACATGGGGAACGTCAGGACGATGATCCCCGGCGCCCGCAACACAAACACTTGCAACGCTGCTGAAAGGGACAGCCCCGCCTCTACCACTAGCCGCACCAGCTCAAACAGGGATCCCACTGCCATCACCAGGGTGGTGAACGCTCCCACCCCAAAGAAAAAGGGCAGGAGCATCTCGGAGATGATGTAGCGATCCATCAGGCCCACCGCGCAAACGATGGAGAGCCTGTTGCAAGACTGCTTGATTGAAGGAGGAGTAGGGGGAGAATGAAGTTTCACAAAACCAAGGGAAGTAGCAGTCAGGACAACCCGAAGGCTGTTAACGACTCTAGACCGGAACGCTGGCCAACAAAAGGTTAATCGCCTCCCTTTTTCACCCTAACTTGCCTATGATCGACCCAAGGCGGGCTTGGGCCGGGCGTTGGGCTTGTTTGTCTTGAGATAGCTTTCAGCATGGCTTCCTCTTCCCCCTCTTCGCCTAAGCGTTTGCTAGAGCAGCTCCTGGAGCTGCGACAGCAAGTTGTGGAGGGATCCCAGAAGTACTTGACCGCCTGGGGCAGCCCCTGCAACCCCTCCCCCGCTCTCGAGAACCTAGCTCGGTATTTGGCGCTGCGCCAACACGATCTGCGCGACCTGCAGTTAGAATTGGCCGCCCTGGGGCTGTCGTCGCTGGGACGCTGTGAATCGCGGGTTTTGGAAAGCTTGGATGCGGTGATCGCCATTTTGGCCGCCGCTCAAGGGCTGAGCCACAAGGGACCTAGCTATGAAGCGTTTTACGCCGGGGATATGGCCCTAGAGCAGCACACCGAGGCTCTTTTTGGCCCTCCTTCTCCCCACCGCCGTGCCCGCATCATGGTGACCTTGCCCGGCGAAGCCGCCGAGCAGCCCGAGCTGCTGCTGCAACTGTTACAACGGGGCATGAACGTGGCCCGCATTAACTGCGCCCACGACGATCCCCTGGTGTGGGAGAAAATGGTGGCCCACTTGCGCCGGGCCGAAGCCCAGACTCAACGGCGCTGCAAGATTTTGTTCGACCTGGCCGGCCCCAAGATCCGCACGGGCCTGGTGGCCATGCCACCCGGCAAAGCCAAGGTGTACGGTGGGGATCGCATCCTGCTCACGGCAGCCATTCCGCCGGTCGACTCTGACATCTGCTGCCAGGTGGCTTGCACCCTGCCGGAGATCTTGGCCCACCTCAAGGTGGGGGCAACTGTTTGGATCGACGACGGCAAAATCGGCGCTCGTGTAGTGGGGATCGAGCCGGCAGGGGTGGTGCTGGAGGTGGACAAAGTCGCCCCGCAGGGCAAGAAGCTGCGGGAGGAAAAAGGCCTCAACTTTCCCGACAGCCAGCTCTCGATCCAGCCCCTCACCGAGAAAGATCGCCAAGACCTGGACTTCGTGGTGCGGCATGCCGACCTGGTGGGCTATTCCTTTGTCCAGCAGCCGGCGGATTTGCAGTTGCTGTTTTCTGAGCTGGAGCGGCGCCAGGCCCGGCCCGATCTGGGCTTGATCCTCAAGATTGAAACGCAGCGAGCGGTGCAAAACCTGCCCACTCTGATCGCGGCCGTCGACGGCTGCCGGCCCCTGGGGGTGATGATTGCCCGGGGAGATCTGGCCGTGGAGATTGGCTGGCTGCGCCTGGGCGAGATCCAGGAGGAGCTGCTGTGGATCTGTGAGGCCGCCCATGTGCCGGTAGTCTGGGCTACGCAGGTGCTGGATCAGCTCACCAAGGAGGGCCTGCCCTCCCGGCCTGAGCTTTCCGATGCGGTGCTGTCGGCCCGGGCCGAGTGCGTCATGCTCAATAAGGGCCCCTATCTCCTGGAGGCGGTTGCCCTGCTGGACGAGCTGCTGGCCCGCATGCAGGCCCACCAGCACAAAAAAAGCCAACGCCTGCGAGCTTTGTACTCCTGGCGATGAGATGGAGCGGCATCAAAGACGGAACTTCTCCCCCAGGTAATACTTGCGCACCAAGGGATCCGCCGCCAGCTCCGCTGGTGTGCCCTTGGCCAGGATGGCGCCGTCGTTGAGAATATAGGCCCGGTCGGTAATCTCCAGCGTCTCCCGCACGTTGTGGTCGGTAATCAAAACACCGATGCCCCGCTGCTTGAGCTTGGCCACCACCTCTTGAATATCCGCCACCGCAATGGGATCCACCCCCGCGAAGGGCTCATCCAGCAGCAGGAATTTTGGCCCGTGGATCCCGGCTGCCAGGGCGCGGGCGATCTCGGCGCGGCGCCGTTCTCCCCCCGACACCTGCAAACCCAAACTGTGGGCCACATGGGCAATGCGAAACTCCTCCAGCAGGTGGTTGAGCCGCTGCTGCCAGAGGCGGCGAGGCACCCCCGTCTGCTCCATGATCAGCAGCAGGTTGTCTTGAATGCTAAGGCGACGAAAGATGCTCGGCTCCTGAGCCAAGTAGCCGATCCCCAAGCGGGCCCGGCGATGCATCGGCAGATGGGTGATGTCCTGGTCATCCAGCCAGACATGGCCTCGGTTGGGCTGGATCAGGCCGGTCATGATGTAGAAGGTGGTGGTTTTCCCCGCCCCATTGGGCCCCAGCAGCCCCACAACTTCTCCCTGCTGAATGTGCAAGCTGACGTCGCTCACCACCTCACGGCGGCCATAACGCTTACAGATGTTTTCCAGTCGAATCTGCATAGGATCGGCACAGGGTTGCTGTTCGATGCTGACTGATTCTGGAGGGCTAGTTCCACAGAGGCTTCTCTCCCAAGGCTGCCCCGAACTCGACCCCTGATCTAGAGGGGGACGAGCAGAATTGACCACCTGCATGGGAATTGGGAAGATCTTCAGATACGGTTGCCGGATGCCGCAACTGCTCGCGCTGCCCCCGGATGGGATCCCTGGCCTTTCCCATGCTCCGCTGTCCAGCTTGCCATTGGCTCAACCTCGACTCCGATCGTCGCTGTCGCCGCTGCGGTTGCTTCCTGCGTTGTCGCCCTCTCCCCCCCTGGGAAAGCTTGCCCGTTGCCCGGCCCGGCCGGAGGAAACGCCAGCCGAGCCATCCTTCTCGGCTGGCAACCCGCTAGGATTGCGTCTTGGCTGCCTCGGCGATACTTTCGGTTTTGCTGGGACTGGGGCAACTGTCTTGGCATTGGGTGGATCCGCTGCTGAAAGATCCTCCCCCGCCCGGCGATAGCCCACAAGCTCTGGGGCGATAAGGCCACAACGTCATCACACCTTGGGAGCGTCTGTCGATCCACAAAACCAGGCAGATCTGTGCAGTGGCCGAAGCCGGCAGATGCCACTATCATGTGACCAACGCAAAACAACCCCGCTCTGCCGGATTGTCTCAGTCAACTTTTTGTGAGGCTCGGTTACCATGAACTTTCATCTCAAAGCTTCCGCCATTTTGGCCCTGCTGGCCACGACAGCCGTCGCTTCCAATGCCGCCGCCACAACCCCCAACGCCTGCTTCCTGCGCTACCTGCTGGCCTCCAGAACCTGTCCCAATTGCCGGCTGGGATCCCTTGAGCTGAGCAACCTGGATCTGGCAGAGGCTAACCTCCAGGGTGCCGACCTGATCGAGGCCAACCTGGAGCGCACCATCCTCACTGGCGCCGATCTCAGCCAGTCCTACTTGGTGGGAGCCAATCTGCGGCGCGCCCAGTTGCGTGGCGCCGATCTCAGCGGTGCCTACCTGGAGGGAGCGGACTTGCGGGGTGCTGATTTGCGGGGTGCCGATCTCTCTTCTGCCTCCCTGTACGGCGCCGACTTGCGGGGGGCCGATCTGCGCGATGCCAATCTGACCGGGACTGACCTGAGCTTTGCCCGCACCTGGGGCACACGCCTTCAGGGCGCCGTTCGGGAATAGTGCAATCGGCTGGTTGACCACTGCCCGCTTCCCCTCTCCTCCTTGGGAGAGGGGCTGGGGGTGAGGGCCCAGTGCGGATGGCGAGACTCGAACTCGCATGGCAAAGCCACACGCCCCTCAAACGTGCGCGTATACCAGTTCCGCCACATCCGCATTCCAGGTTTAACCATCATAGCGGCAAAAGGGCGGGGCTGTTAAGAGGAGGGGCCATTGCGGTACGGGCTAGTTTAATCTTCTGTCCAAAACCGCTCTGAGAGATACTTATCGGCCCCGTCGCACAAGATGGTCACCACCACGCCGGAGGAGAGCTGACAGGCCACCTGTAGAGCCGCCACCACATTGGCTCCGGCAGAGATGCCCACCAACAAGCCTTCCTCCAAGGCCAAACGCTTGACCATTTTCTGGGCTGCTTCGGTGGAGATCTCGATGTGCTGGTCGGGCAGGGTGGGATCGTAAATCTCGGGCTTGAGAGCAGTGGCCATGTGCTTGAGGCCTTCAAGGCCGTGGAAGGGGGAGTCCGGCTGCATGGCAATGATCTGGATATCGGAGCGGTACTCCCGCAAGCGCCGCCCCACCCCCATGCAGGTGCCGCTGGTGCCTAACCCGGTTACGAAGTGGGTGACCTGTCCCTGGGTTTGCTCCCAGATTTCTACCCCCGTGGTCTCGTAGTGGGCCTGCCAGTTGGCGGGGTTGCTGTACTGGTCGGGATAGAAGTAGAGATCCGGGTTTTCGGCATAGAGGGCGCGGGCTTTCTCGATGGCCCCATCGGAGCCGAGGGCTGGATCCGTGAGCACTACCTCCACCCCGTAGGCGGCGAGGATCTTCTTGCGCTCTGGGCTGGCGTTGGCCGGCAGGGCCAGCTTCACCTTGTACCCCAAAGCTGCCCCGATCCAGGCGTAGGCGATGCCGGTGTTGCCGCTGGTGGCATCCAGGATGATCTTGCCAGGCGTAAGCTTGCCCTCGCGTTCGCCAGCGCGGATCATATTCAGGGCCGGGCGATCCTTGACCGAGCCGCCGGGGTTGTACCACTCTGCTTTGCCATACACTCGCACCGACGGCGGCAGGTCGGCGGTGACCCGCCGCAGGCGAATGAGCGGCGTCCGTCCCACCAGCTCGATGGGGCTATCGACCGCAGGGGGCAAGGGGCGAGAAGAAAACACGGTTGGATACAAGGGGGATCCCTCGCTAGATAAGCACTGGGCTGGACAACCATTGCTCATCTTATCCCGGTGTTTATCGGCTCTTGCCGGCTTTTTCTGGCCCTCTCCGCGCTTCCCCGAAAACCTCTGGCTAGACTCTAAGATGGGGGTAGGGAAGCACGAGTTCTGGACAGCGGCGTGATGCGGAGGGGCATGGCAGAAATCGGCATTGTAACCGCGCAACAATTTGACCGCCGGCGAGGCCAGATCCATGTTTACGACGGCGAGGGCAAGGGCAAGTCGCAGGCGGCGCTAGGGGTTGTGCTGCGTTCCATTGGGCTGGGGATTGAAAACTCGGCCCCCAGCCGGGTGTTGCTGGTGCGGTTTCTCAAGGGGCCGGGCCGCACCTATGCCGAGGATGCCGCGATTGCCGCTCTGCAGCGCGGCTTCCCCCACCTTATCGATCAACTGCGCACGGGGCGAGGAGAGTTCTTCGGCCCCGACGAGATCACTAAGTTTGACCGCCAAGAGGCCCGCCGCGGCTGGGATGTGGCCAAGGGGGCGCTGGCGTCGGGGTTCTACTCGGTGGTGGTGCTGGACGAGCTAAACCCGGTGCTGGATCTGGGCCTGCTGCCTGTGGACGAGGTCGTCAGCACCCTCAAGCAAAAGCCAGAGGAAATGGAGGTCATCATCACCGGACGGGGCGCCCCTAAGGAAATTATCGACCTAGCAGATTTGCACTCGGAAATGCGCAGCGTGCGGCGGGCGGCGGATCCCCAGGACGGCCAGCCCCTCCTCAGCGGCATCGAGATCTATACCGGCAACGGCAAGGGCAAGTCCACCAGCGCTCTGGGCCGGGCTCTGCAGGCCATTGGGCGCGGCATCAGCAAAGATCTCTCCCACCGCGTCCTGATTATGCAGTGGCTAAAGGGGGGAACGGGCTACACAGAAGATGCGGCCATTCGGGCTTTGCGAGAGAGCTATCCCGATCTAGTAGATCACCAGCGCTGCGGCCGCGACGCCATCGTTTGGCGGGGCAAGCAGCAGGAAATCGACTACGTGGAGGCGGAGCGGGGCTGGGAGCTGGCACGGGCGGCCATCGCCTCTGGGCTTTACAAGACCATTATTCTGGACGAGCTCAACCCAACGGTGGATCTGGAGCTATTGGATGTGGAGCCGATTGTTGAGGCTTTGCTGCGCAAGCCACGCGATACGGAGATCATCATCACAGGGCGCTGCCATGCGCCTTTGCCCTACTTTGAGCTGGCCTCTGTCCATTCGGAAATGGTGAGCCACAAGCATTATGCCGAACAGGGGGCCGATCTGCGGCGCGGGGTGGACTATTGAGCAGGGTGGCGATGCTGGATCAACTCCTGCAGCAAAGCGGGTTCCCCGACGCGAGGGCGCTGGCGCAGGTCTTGCTTGGCCTTTTCCAGACGGAGGTGTGGGTGGAGGGCAAGGAGCGGGTTCCCCAGGGCCCCCTGCTGGTGGTGAGCAACCATCGCAGCTTTTTGGATGCGCCGGTGCTGATTGCTGGGCTGGATCGACCGATTCGTTTTGCCTGCCACTACTACCTATCGCAAGTGCCCCTCTTGCGGGAGGTTGCCTTGGCCCTGGGTTGTATCCCCCTCCAGCAGGGATCAGGGCCGCAGCTTGCCTTTTTTCGCCAGGCGCAGGCCACTCTGGCGGCAGGCGGAGGGGTGGGGATCTTCCCGGAAGGGGCGGAGCAGATTACTCGCGAGACCTCGCCCCAAGAGCTGGGCTGGTTTCAGCCGGGCTTTGCCCATCTGGCCTTGGCTGCTGGCGTGGATCCCCTGCCGATCCTGCCGGTGGCCGTGTGGGCGCAGGAAGAGTGGCGGGCGATGGATATTCCCATGGCTTTTTTCCGCTGGTTTGATCCCACGGAGCCCAGGTTTCAGCGGCCGGGGGGGCATCCGGTGGTGATCTACCGTCAGGTGGTGGTTCGAGTGGGATCCCCTCTTTGGGTAGGGGGAGCAGGGCGCTCTACCTGCCGCCAGGAGCGGCTGCAGCTCATTCGGGAGTTAACGGCAGCCGCCCGCGAACAGGTGCGCTTGGGGTTGACAAGGAGATGGAAAGATTGAAAAGCAAGCCCGCCGCCTCTAGTCCAAGCCGCCAGAAGCGGCCCTTGCTGCTCTATTTGCCGGGTATGGATGGCACGGGCAAACTGTTTTACCGGCAGGCGCAGGCTCTGCAAGCCGAGTTCCGCGTCCGCCCTCTGAGCTTAAACCATCCCGAAGCGGGGCATAGCTGGGAGAGCTTGGCCGATTGGGTGGGATCCCAGCTGGACGAGGGAGCCTACCTGTGTGGCGAGTCCTTCGGAGCTTGCCTAGCCCTGGCTGTGGCTGCCCAGCAGCCGGAGCGCTGTCGTGGCCTGATTCTGGTTAATCCGGCCTCGTCGCTGCGGCGCCGGCCCTGGTGGTGGGCAGGTCATGTTCTCCTGCCTTTTTTGCCGCCGGCGCTCTACCACCAGATGGCGGAGCGGGGGCTGGGATTTTTGGCGGAGCTAAGCCAAATGGAGCCGCCGGATCGGGAGCGGCTGCGCCAGGCCGTTCACAGTGTTGAGCCCACGGTGGCCGCCCAGCGCCTGGCCTTGCTGGGATCGTTTGTCGTGGAGGAGCTGCCCCTGGAGTCGATGACCCTGCCGACGTTGCTGGTGGCGGGGGGGCGGGATCGCCTCCTGCCCTCGGTGCAGGAGGTGCAGCGTCTGGCGGAGCGACTGCCCCAGGCCCAGGTGGAGATCTCGCCTTTAAGCGGCCATGCTTGCCTTCTGGAGCGGCAGATGAACCTGCGGCGCTACTTGCTCAAGCCCGATGGGGTTTTTGCCCCGCTACTGCTTAATTCCGCTCCAGCGCATTGAGCAGGGAGAGGGATCCCCCCAAGTTTTCGATTCGCTCTTGGCAGGAGGGATCTTGTCCTTCTCGATCCAGCCAAAGGGCCCTCAGGCCTGCTGCCTTGGCCCCTTGATAGTCTTCGCGGCGGCTGTCGCCGATGTGCCAGGCAGCGGCAGGCGGGATCCCCTGGGCCGCTAGGGCAGCTTGGAAGATGCGGGGATCGGGCTTGGCATAGCCCACCTGGGTAGAGAGAGTAAGGCTAGAAAAATAGCCATCCAGTTGCAGCGCCTGCAGCACTCGCACTAGACGGCTGTCGAAATTGGAGATTACCCCTAGCTGGATCCCTTCCTGTTGCAGAACCTGCAGAACCGGCAGCGTCTCGGGATAGAGCTCCCAGGGATCCGACGTGGCAAAATACTCGAAAAGGCGGGCAAAAAACGCCTCAAACCGTTCCTCCCCAAAAGCAGCCAGGGATCCCACCCCCGCAAAGGTCTGGCGCACCACCTGGCGCCACCAGGCCCGCTCCCATTCCTGGAGGGCGGATCCCAGAAGACCGGCACAGGCTGGCGGCGGAGCGCTGGCAAAAGCTTGGGCAAAGGCGCGATCCAACGCCTGCGGATCCACCGCCACTCCATACGCTGCTGCCACCTGGCTGTAGGCCTGGCCGACGCTGCCCCGCACCCGAAACAGCGTGCCCACGGCATCGAAGAAGATTACCCTCGGTCTCACTGCTGGCTCTCGTAGCGGGCGTAGGCATCCACAATCCGCTGCACCAGGGGGTGGCGTACCACATCCCGCTGGTCAAAGTAGCAAAAGGCAACCCCCTCTACCCCCGCCAGGATGCGCTCTGCAGCCGCCAGGCCCGACAGGCGATGCTTGCCCAGATCCGTTTGGGTGAGATCCCCGGTAACCACCATGCGGGAGCGGAAGCCCAGCCGCGTGAGGGCCATCTTCATCTGCTCCGGGGTGGTGTTTTGGGCCTCGTCCAAGATGATGAAAGCGTTGCTGAGGGTACGCCCCCGCATGTAGGCCAGCGGCACCACCTCGATGACTCCCTGGGCCATCAGCTGGGGCAGCTTGGCCGGGTCGATAAACTCGAACAGGGCATCGTAGAGAGGCCGCAGATAGGGATCTACCTTTTCCACCAGATCCCCTGGCAAGAAGCCCAGCTTCTCCCCTGCCTCTACCGCTGGTCGCGTCAGGATCAAACGCTCGTACTCGCGGTTTTGCAGGGCTGTGATGGCCACAACGGCAGCCAGATAGGTTTTCCCGGTGCCTGCCGGCCCGATGCCGAAGCAGAGATCGTGGGTGCGAATGGCTTGCACGTACTCCTGTTGGCGGGGTGTCTTGGGCCGGATCAACTCTCCCTTACGGGTGCGGGCCAACACACCTGCTTGCGCTTGCTGATAGGCCGTAGCCTCCTGGCCGGAGAGGGCGCGAAAAGCTTGCTCCGCATCAATCACCGTGACAGGGTGTCCAGTTTGCCAAAGCGGCTTCAGCAATTCTAGCCACTGCCGCACCTGCTGCCGCTGCTGAGGGGTGCCTTTCAGGTACAGGTCTTGTCCGCGCAGCGTTACAGAGGCACCACTGGAGCGACTGATCCACTTCAGGTTGGCCTCCTGAATGCCCGCCAAGGACATGGCCTGCCGAGGGCTTGACAAAGAGATGATCTCCAGATCGGTGGCGGCAGAAGTGTCGTGCATGCCGTGGGCGCCGGGCACCCCGCGAGACTTGCAATGGTGATCTTATCAAAAACGGTTGTCAAAGCGCTCCGGGTTGCGGAAAGCTGCTGCAGAGACCAAACGAGCGCAAGAGTGCTTAACAGGGGCATTGCACAAATTAATGTGTTTTGGAATACGAGGTCCCAGAAGATCTGCGCTGAGTAAGGATCTGGGTTTCGGCCTTGGTTGGCAATCAAGTCTTGGGGAATTAACAGATTCCTATGGTTCCCTAAAAAAGTATTGCAAAGGTCTATTTCTCTGGGAATAGCCGCCATCCATCAAGTAAAGTTGACCTATTACAAAGAGCTTGAGACCTTAATCTCTTGCCCGATCGAGGAAGAGCCTGAGGTTCTCAGCCCCGATGTCACAGTTCATCTGAGATTCTCCATCCAGCAGCAGGGAGAGGAATAGGTTTGTCTTTAAAACCTTTCCCCGGCTCATTTTTGGGATCCCTGTAAGCTCTTTACAGCTTCTCACTTCTGGAGTCATTTTGAAGAAAAGGAGAGATAGATGTTTACCCAATCGGCTACACCCGCTACGTCAGGGCTGCCACAAATGGATTTGACGCAAGTCCCGCCAGAGATTACCTGCGATGGCAGCGACTTAGACTGGAGCCAAGCCGCAGCGATCGAGGGCACCCAACCCCAAGAGGAGAACTTGCAGGGCTGGATCGCCTTTTACGGCCTGCGGGTCAACCAAGAACCGGGCAACATCCTGCACTGGCAGGGGCAGCCGCTGCGGGCCAGCCGCATTCGCTTTTTTGTGAAAAATGTGGCTTGGCGCTATGGCTTTTCTTTCTCCACCAGCATCCGCTCTCCTCTCGGCAAAGGGATCCCCACGCCTTCGGAGTGGCGCTACCCCGGTCTTTGCCGCTACGGCCTGGTGCTGTTCCAGCCCAACGCCCGGTTGGTGGCCCGGCAGGTCTGGGAATCCTCGCCGGAGCAGCCGCAAGAGGTGGATCTGGATCCCAACTTGGATATCGCCTTCAACGTCAATGACGCCAAGGGCAGCTACGGCGACAACAGCGGCAGCTTCGATATCTATATCTATGTGCAGGTGGTGAACTGAGCTGCAGCAGGGATCCCGCTCGAGAACAGTTGCCGGGTGGGATCCCATCTTCTACAATAGGTGAACCGGCGGCTGGATCCCAGCTTGCTGAGGTCTCTGCCGCTCTGGAGAGGTGGCTGAGTGGTCGAAAGCGGCTTCCTGCTAAGAAGTTACGGGGCCCAAAAGCTCCGTCGAGGGTTCGAATCCCTCCCTCTCCGTTGTTGTGGCCAGTTCCTAGCCGCCCTTGCCGGTGGTGGAGGGCACTCATGGGTCAGGCGTGGCTGCTGAGTCAGTGGGGGGTGGCGCTCTGGCTCAATCTGGCCTTGGTGGCGCTGGCCCTGCTGAGCCCCCAGAAGGCGCTGACGCGAGCTGGGGTTCTCCATGCGGGCCTGCTGGGCCTGTTGGTGTGGGGGGGCCTGGGAGGGCGGGGTTACCTGGTCGTAGCCGCCTATTTTTTAGTCGGCACCGCCGTAACCAAGCTGGGGATCCGCCGCAAGCAGGCCCAGGGGATCGCCGAAAAGCGAGAGGGGGCGCGAGGGCCGGAAAATGTCTGGGGATCTGCCCTGACGGGAGCTGCCTGTGCGGTGGGATATGCGCTTTTTGCCCATCCCCTCTGGTGGTTGGGGTATAGCGCCAGCTTCGCCGCCAAGTTGGCCGATACCGTCAGCAGCGAGGTGGGAAAAGCCTACGGACGTCAGACCTTTTTGATCACCACCTTGCAGCCGGTGCCAGCAGGCACTGAGGGAGCCGTCAGCCTGGAGGGATCCCTGGCGGGGGTGGCGGCAGCAGGAGGGATGGCCGCCTTGGCCTGGGGCATTGGCGGAGAATGGGTGGGAGGGAATCTCCTATGGTTGGGAATCTGCTGGCTGGCCGGGATCCTGGCCACTTTGGCAGAAAGCTGGATGGGGGTGGTGTTGCAGCCTCGCTTGGCTTGGATGAGCAATGAAGTGGTGAACGGCATTCAAACGACCCTAGCAGCTCTTTTAGCAGTGGGTCTGGGGGCGCTTTTGGGGATCGGATCCTAAAAAGATGCCCAAGCGCTCCGCGCCGCTGCCCTCACCCCCAGCCCTTCTCCCTCTGGGAGAGGGGAGTTAGAGCGTTGCGTAGCAATAACGAGGCAAAGAACCGTTTCGTTGCTGTTTGAAATGACTGTATTTTTGAGATTGAGAATGGCGCCGTTGCCATTGGGAATGGCTATGCAAAGCAAGAAATAAATAAAGAGGGAGAAGCTCTCCCTCTGCGCCGATTGGCTGGGAACTAGACCGATTGCTCTGGACCTCTCCTAGCGCAGGCCGCTGGGCTTGTAAACCAAGAAGCTGAGCACCTGGCACTGCTTAATGTTGTCGAAACCCACCACACGGATGAAGCAATTGGGGTAGGCGCTGCGGCAGGCCTGTACCTCGGTCAGCACCTCCTGGGGAGAAGTGGCGCTGAACAGGGGCAATTTCCACAGCGTCCAGTAGTGGTCGGTGGGCTGCGAAGACTCGTTGAATTCGATGGCAGGAATGTAGCCTTGATCCAAGATGTACTGCACCTGCTTGAGGATCTGCAGATCCGTCATCGGAGGCAAGTAGGAAAAAGTTTCGTAGCGGCGCTCTTTCGGCAAGGTTTGCATGACTGAAGTTACTCCGTTTCAGGTGTAGGGTTCTGAAGAGGGGATCCCGCTTCCGGGTGCGTGGCCAGCGGGGATCCCGCTGCTGAGGTAAGCCGTTCCAGGTGGCTACGGCGGTGTTCCATGTTGGCTTGCTGGATGCCGGTCTTGGCCATCTCCGGCAAGTAGTCCACCACCTCCGCCGCAATGTGCTCGCGAACGGTCATGATGCGATAGGCCAGGTCAGGACGCTCTGCCAGCAAAGCCCGCAGGTAGGTTTCCCCCTCCTGAAGGTTTTGCCGAGCCGAGAACTGCTGCAGCCACAGGGCCCTGGGAGGATCCGTCTCGCTCAGTTGGGCCAGCACCGTGCGCATTGCCTGATAGGTCAGGTAGCTGATCAAGGTTTTGGCCGTATCTTTGGCGATCTGTTTCAGATCCATGGCCAGTCCAGGGGTAAGCCGAAGCAGCGGGGCAAGAGAACTCTGGGGATCCCTTGCCCCCGGCAGATCTCTAGAGCGTATCGACGGGCTTGAACTCGAACTTGATCTCCTTCCACAGCTCGCAGGCAGCCGCCAGTTCCGGCGACCACTTGGCCGCTTCGCGGATGATCTCGTTGCCCTCACGGGCCAGATCCCGACCCTCATTGCGGGCCTGGATACAGGCTTCTAGGGCCACCCGGTTGGCAGTGGCGCCTGGCGCGTTCCCCCAGGGGTGTCCCAGGGTTCCGCCACCAAACTGCAGCACCGCGTCGTCGCCGAAGATCTCCACCAGCGCCGGCATGTGCCAGACGTGAATGCCACCGGAGGCCACCGGCATCACCCCAGGCATGGAGGCCCAATCTTGGGTGAAGAAAATGCCGCGGGAGCGGTCGGCCTCCACGTAGTTTTCCCGCATGAGATCCACAAAGCCCATGGTGATGGCGCGGTCGCCCTCCAACTTGCCCACCACCGTACCGGCATGCAGGTGGTCGCCGCCGGACATGCGCAAGCACTTGGCCAGCACCCGGAAGTGGATGCCGTGGTTTTTCTGGCGGTCAATCACGGCATGCATGGCGCGGTGAATGTGCAGCAGGATGCCGTTGTCGCGGCACCACTTGGCCAAGCTGGTGTTGGCGGTAAATCCGGCAGTCAGGTAATCGTGCATGATGATGGGGGCACCGATCTCCTTGGCAAACTCCGCCCGCTTGAACATCTCCTCACAGGTGGGCGCCGTCACGTTCAGGTAGTGCCCCTTGATCTCGCCAGTCTCTGCCTGCGCCTTGTGGACAGCCTCCATCACAAAGAGGTAGCGATCCCGCCAGCGCTGGAAGGGCTGGGAGTTGATGTTTTCGTCGTCTTTGGTGAAGTCCAACCCGCCCCGCAGCGCCTCGTACACGGCCCGTCCGTAGTTTTTGGCGGAAAGGCCCAGCTTGGGCTTGATGGTGCAGCCCAGCAGCGGACGGCCGTACTTGTTCAACTTGTCCCGCTCCACCTGAATGCCGTGGGGAGGGCCCTGGAAGGTCTTCAGGTAGGCCACCGGGATCCGCACATCCTCCAGCCGCAACGCTTTCAAGGCTTTGAAGCCGAAGACGTTGCCTACAATCGAGGTGAGCATGTTGGTGACCGAGCCTTCCTCGAACAGATCCAGCGGGTAGGCGACGAAGCAGAAGTATTGATTCTCTTCGCCCGGGACCGGCTCGATGTCGTAGCAGCGGCCCTTGTACCGATCCAAGTCGGTGAGCAGATCCGTCCACACGGTTGTCCAGGTGCCGGTCGAAGATTCAGCCGCCACAGCCGCCCCGGCCTCTTCGGGGGGAACGCCCGGCTGAGGAGTAACCCGGAAACAGGCCAAGACGTCGGTATCCTTGGGCGTGTAATCGGGCGTGTAATACGTGAGTCGGTAATCCTTTACGCCGGCTTGATAGCCCTTTTTGGTTTGGGTTGCTGAGTAGGCCACGTTGATCTCCCTCTAAACGAATCACAAAACCAGAAAATGCCATTCACGGATGCAATCAAGAGGCAAAACTCAGGGCCAAAACCACAGACCACCGAGTTTTCGTGAATGAACTCGCCTCACAACTGTGAGGCCCTACTTGGGCTTCGAGACAGTCTTCATCCAAGCGGATGTAAAGTCCTAAACCCTCCTTTTCAAGCGCTGCCAATCGCTAGCCTCAACCGCCTGGATTTTGGAAATCCAGTGGCGAGATTTCTATACACTGTCTAGGCTAGAACTTTGACAAACACAAGCCTACATTGGTTTAATCCTAAGCTATCATCCGCAAAGACAGGCTGATCGTTACTTTCTTTATGAGTTCGATTAGTTTGATTAAAGTAAGCCCCCTTGGTTGGCGCCGAAAATATAGATTTCTTTGGCTTTCTTAATATCCCTGGGTGGGATCCCTGGAAAAGGCAAAAGCTCCCTTGAGAAGGGAGCTGGGTGGGTTTGTCTGCAGCGGCCAGAGGGGCTAAGAAACGGCGGCCAAGGATGGTTGGGGTCTCCTGGTGATCACCTGGTCGATGAGGCCGTATTCTTTGGCCTGCTCTGGAGTCATAAAGTTGTCGCGGTCGGTATCGCGCTCGATGCGCTCCAGGGGCTGGCCAGTGTGGTAGGCCAGCAGGCTGTTGAGACTGTTTTTGATAAAGAGGATCTCTTTAGCCTGAATCTCGATATCGGTGGCTGGCCCCTGGGCTCCACCGAGGGGTTGGTGAATCATGATGCGGGCGTGGGGAAGGGCAATGCGTTTGCCTTTGGCACCTCCTGCCAGCAAAAAGGCTCCCATGCTGGCGGCCAAGCCAATGCAGATGGTGGAGACATCCGGCTGAATGTGCTGCATGGTGTCGTAGATGGCCATACCGGCATAGACGGAGCCGCCGGGAGAGTTGATGTAGAGGTAAATATCTTTCTCGGGGTCTTCAGATTCCAGGTAGAGCATCTGGGCCACGATCAGGTTGGCAATGTCGTCGTCCACCTGGGTGCCCAAGAAGATGATCCGATCCCGCAATAGACGCGAGTAGATATCAAAGGCGCGCTCGCCGCGTGCAGATTGCTCAATAACGGTGGGAATCATGCCAGTCCAAGCGATGGGTTGTTACTTTTTAGTGTAGTGTAAGCCACTGGACGGCTGCTCCGCCTAGGACGGTTTGCCGCCCTGAGGCTGTGCTGCGTTGCTCGGAGCCAGCAGCCTGTAAAGTTGACAGCTTGAGGCCTAGCATGGATGTGATCCCGGATGAACCCCTCGTGATTGCCGGCTTGCTGGGCCTGGCTCTGCTGGGGATTTTGATCCTGAACTTGGCAGAACGGGACTCGGGAGACGCCGACTAAGAGAGGACATAAGTTTAAGTTGACAAAATTACACCTCTCTCTTTACAATCAGAATCGCGTCATTTCTGGGATGCCCCCATCGTCTAGAGGCCTAGGACACATCCCTTTCACGGATGCGACAGGGGTTCGAATCCCCTTGGGGGTATGAAGGCCGGTGACAAGTGTTGGAGGGGGAAAGTGCTCGGGAGGCGCCTTGAGTCTAGCTTAGCTTCGGCTAGGCCCAAAGGGCCGTAGGCTAGGCTTCTCATCCAACTGCATGGGAATCAACTGCTGGCAGCTAGAGCTTCTGCCGGCGCGGCAGCAGCAACCAGATCGTCTTTGATCAGCTCTGCCAGATCCTGGAGTTGGCGAATGGCTTCTGCCCCTTCTAACTTCATTAGCTCCCGGTCATCCCGCATCTCCGTCCAACTGATGGAGCATTCGGAAACCAAAAAGCGAATCAAGTGCCCCTCCCGTAAGCTGACCATGAAGGAGGCGCTCTCAAATGAGGTGCCGCAGGTGTAGCAAGAAGCCGGGTAGCCCCGCTTCTCCAAAACAATGGCCAGAGCCTGCAAACTCATCACCAGGTCTTGAACGTAGCTGCGGTATTGTTCCGCCAACCGTGCGAACATCACACTCCTCCCATAGCGAGTTGGCCCATCGGGGCGCGTTCTAGTAATTTATGCCTAGTCACTTAGAGTCATATCTAGCATAACGATCGACAAATCCTCAAGAAAGGGATCCGTTTAGCATCTCTCCAGAGACTAAGCAAGACTACTGAAGGCCAAATAGCATGCTAGGCAAAGTCTAAGGCAGGAGGATGTTGTATTTAACACTCCTCTCAGAACAGACATTAAAGTTTACCCTAATTCAAAACTCTTGCCCGCTGGGATCCGATCCCTGCCGAGAACCGGTCAGTTTTCCTTTGGCGGGGCTTGGGCCTTGATCCCGAAGTGCTTTATCGGTGAAGATTTTGCCCACCCTTTGGCCAGGACGATTGTGGCACGTCTAGAAAGGGTTGACCCGTTTGCGAGGTCAAGTGGGCTAGGTCTTACAGACGGATGGAGGTAGGGTAGGTTCCCGAGGAATTGTGGTGGGAAAAGGCTGAGGAATATCACGGATAACTAGAGGGAAACACTCGATGCTGTGGCCTGGGGATTGGGAAGAAGGGAGACTGATTGCTCAAAGAGTCTCAAAGCAGTTGGGGATCGCTGAAGCCTGCTATCGGAGCGGATTTTGAACCCTGAATGGCGATCTTTTCACTGATCTGCTTTGAATCTGCTTCCAGAGCAGGGCGGCAGCTTTTTTAGACAATTGCCGGAAAGCGGCTAAGGCGGACGCAGCAACGGGAGACTGGGGCTGCATCGCTGCTTTATTTTAAGCGGGATCAGGAGCGCCTTGAGCAATTCTTAAGAAATTCTGGAGTAGCCGCACTGCCAGATCGGGACGGGATCCCCAGTGAAGGTGCAGATAGGAGGCGTGCAGGCGCTGGCCGGCCCAGCCTTCCCGGTGGGGCGGGGATCCCCAGCTGTAGATTGGGCTGGGGGAGGTGGGGGTGCTGCGGGAGCGGTGAAATTCGTGCCCGCGTAGGCGATCCCCGGCCTCGACCAGCAGGGTGGGGCGCAAAACAGTGGCCTCGCGGTAGCCCAGACACAGCCGGCTGCCCATGTCCACCGTGATGGGCAGCAGCCCGGCCATGGGGTAGGTCTTTCCCTGCAAATCGGTGAGAGATCGTCCCAGCACCATCAGTCCGCCGCATTCGGCATACAGGGGTGGGTGGGCGGGCGGCGGTGGCTGTCGGGCTATTTTCTCAGAGAGGGTGGCGGCAAACAGTTCTGGGAACCCGCCCCCCAAGAGCAGGCCGTCGCAGGGATCCGGCGGCCACAGCCCCACCTGCAGGGGAGAGTACGCCAGCAGCTCGGCGCCACAGGCCCGCAGCAAGTCCAAGTTGTCGGCGTAGTAGAAGTTAAAGGCGGCGTCTTGGGCCACCCCTACCCGAACCCGTTCACGGTGGCGGGACGGAGTCCTTTCCGCGAGAGAGGGGATCCCTGGCCATAGCTCTCCTGCTGCCGGGGGAAGCGTTCGAATCAGCGGCAGCAGCTTGTCCCAATTCAGGTGCTGCTCGGCCAGGTCGGCCCAGGCCTCCTGCCAGTGGGGGAAGTGATCCAGCTCTGAGACGGGCACCAGCCCCAGGTGGCGGCTGGGCAGGCGCAGATCCTCACGGCGGGGCAATTGGCCCAAAACCGGGATCCCTACCGCTGCCGCCGCTTGCTGTAAAATCTGGCCGTGCCGCTCCGAGGCCACCTGGTTGAAAATGACGCCGGCGATGGCCAGGCCGGGATCGAAGCGGCTCAGGCCGTAGAGCAAAGCGGCCACTGTCATTCCCATGCCGCTGCCGTCGATGACCAGCACCACGGGGATCCCCAGCAGGCGGGCCACATGGGCGCTGCTGGCAAAAAAGGGCTCCGTTCTGCTCGTGGGATCTGGCGGGGATGCGGGCGCCCGCCCATCGAAGAGGCCCATCACCCCCTCTACAATTGCCCCATCTTTGCCCTGGCAGTGGTGGCGAAAGCAGCGCTGCACAAAGTTCTCATCGGTTAAAAAGGGATCCAAGTTACGACAGGGGATCCCGCTCACCGCCGTGTGGAACAGGGGATCGATGTAGTCAGGCCCCACCTTGAAGGGCTGGATGCGCAGGCCCCGCCGCCGCAGGGCGGCCAACAGAGCCAACGTGACGGTGGTCTTGCCGCTGCCGCTTGTGGCTGCCGCCAGCAGAATGGCCATCTTGCCCCACCCAAGGACTAGAACTCGATGCCGATTTGCGCTTTGATCCCTTGGTCGCGAAAGGGATGCTTGATCAAGGTCATCTCGGTAACCAAGTCGGCCCGCTCGATCAGGCCTGCCGGCGCGCCCCGCCCAGTTAGGATCACGTGCACTCGCTCCGGTTTCTCGGCCAGGCCGGCCAACACCTGCTCCAGGGAGAGATACCCCAGCTTGAGGGCAACATTGATCTCATCGAGGAGCACCAGGTGGTACTCGCCGCTGCTGAACAGCTCCCGCCCCTTTTCCCAGGCCGCCTGCGCGTGGGCGATATCCCGCTCCCGATCCTGAGTTTCCCAGGTAAAGCCCTCCCCCATGGCGTAAAAGGCAATTTTCCCCAGCTCCAGCTCGGGATGGGCGGCCAACTTGCGCAACAATTTGGCTTCGCCCGGATCCCAGGCCCCCTTGATAAATTGCACCACCCCCACCGATAACCCTTGGCCGAGGGCACGGAAGAGGGTGCCGAAGGCCGCTGTGCTCTTGCCCTTGCCCTGCCCCGTATAGATGATCACCAAGCCCTTGTCGTCGCGCATGCTCGCCAGGCGCTGCCGCTGGATCTGCTGGCGGCGTTGCATCCTTTGGCGGTGTCGCCGGTTTTGTTCGGCTTCCGGCTCGGGGGCCGAGGTGGGCAGGGATCCGGGCGTTTCCGGCAGGGGAGAGGGGGGCATGGCTATGGAGGGTTGGGAAGCCGCAGGAGGGGTCTGGCAGGCCGAAGTTTTCGCTCAGCAGACTGCTCTTCATCCTAATCTGGCTTTCAGGTTTTCAGGTTTCAGGAGAGTTGGGGCAGATGGGTTAGGATCCCTGTCAAGCCAGAAGTTGGGTTTTGCTGCATACTCATCCCCAATTGGGCTGGGATCATGAAAGAGCCGGCTGCCGCTTTTCGAGATAGCCTGCTGATGTACTCTTTCATCTGGGCCGTGCTGGCGATAGGGTGTTTTCAAGTCTTGCCACGCCTGGAAATTGCCTCTGCTGCCCAGTTGCAGCCGTGGCTGGGGCCCGCCTATCTGGCTGGGCTGGGTGGATCCCTGTTGGCGGCTTTGGGATCGATGTTGGCCGTCTTGGCAGAAACAGCCGCGGGCGCTGCCAGCAAAAGACACCTGCATCGCCTAGCTTGGGCGCTGGGGACGGTCGGTTTTCTCGGCGTCCTCTTTCCCTTGGGCTTGGCCAGCGTCTTTTTTCTCAGGGCCGCCCAGTCCACCGACTGGTGGCAGAAGCTGTTGGACTGAGGCTCACTCAGCAACCATTTTTTTGACAAATGCGTCGAGGTTAGGGGTACGATAAGGACAAGTTCCGTTCTTTATCCAGAGCAGACTGAGGGATCAGGCCCAACGAAGCTGCGGCAACCGGCGGAAGCCTCCGCTACGGTGCCAACTCCTGCGGTTAGTCAGTAACCGAAAGATAAAGGAATAAAGCTTTCTCTAGAGGACAGTCCTCTTGCCAGGGGGACTTTTCTGACGACTTCGCCCTTTAGCGCTTCCCAATAGCTCTGGTTGCAGCAGCGGAGCGAGGCTCTATTGCTTCGGCGGCAAAGTCCTCGGTGCGATACGGCGCTCT
Source organism: Synechococcus sp. 63AY4M2 (assembly GCF_002760475.1). Taxonomy (NCBI): domain Bacteria; kingdom Bacillati; phylum Cyanobacteriota; class Cyanophyceae; order Synechococcales; family Synechococcaceae; genus Synechococcus; species Synechococcus sp. 63AY4M2. The sequence goes on from NZ_AXUX01000001.1 coordinate 414,472, forward strand.
TGCTCCTGCGTCGGCCACGGCCTAGGTCTGTTCTTCTGCTCGGCTGAGGTGGAAGGGATCCCTGCTCAGGCCGGCGGATGATGAACGGCAGCAGCAGGCTCTGCTTTCTGGGCAGTTCTTGGTTGTATCTGTTTCGTCTTAAGGAGAGGTTCGTTGTCCAAGTCGTTTTTGTTTTCCTCAGAGTCGGTGACAGAAGGGCACCCCGACAAAATTTGCGACCAGATCTCTGACGCCATCGTGGATGCCCTCTTGACGGCGGATCCCTTAAGTCGAGTGGCGGCAGAGGTGGTGGTGAATACAGGCATGGTGATCCTGACCGGGGAGATCACCTCGCAGGCGCATGTCAACTTCACCCGACTGGTGCGGGACAAGGTGGCCGAAATTGGCTATACCGACGCCAAGAACGGCTTCTCTGCAGAAAGCTGCGCGGTGTTGGTGGCTTTCGATGAACAATCCCCCGACATCGCCCAGGGGGTGAACTTGGCTCTGGAAAGTCGCACATCTCAGGAAGATGAATTCGACTTGATCGGGGCCGGGGATCAGGGCTTGATGTTTGGCTTCGCCTGCGACGAAACCCCCGAGTTGATGCCACTGCCCATCAGCTTGGCCCACCGCCTCAGCCGCCAGTTGGCCGCGGTTCGCAAAAACGGCACCCTGCCCTACCTGCGTCCGGATGGCAAAACGCAGGTGACTGTGGCCTATGAGGAGGGGCGGCCGGTGGGCATTCACACCCTGCTGATCTCTACCCAGCACACGCCGACCATCGGTGCCATTACAGAAGAGGCAGCGGTGCAGGAGCGGATCCGCGCCGATCTCTGGGAGGCGGTGGTGCAGCCGGTGTTTGCCGAGCTGCCCATCAAACCCGATGGCAACACCCGCTTCCTCACCAATCCCACCGGCAAGTTCGTCATCGGCGGACCCCAGGGGGATGCCGGCCTGACCGGACGCAAGATCATCGTCGATACCTACGGCGGCTATTCCCGCCACGGGGGCGGGGCCTTCTCCGGCAAGGATCCCACCAAGGTGGATCGCAGCGCCGCCTATGCCGCCCGCTATGTGGCCAAGAACATCGTGGCCGCCGGCCTGGCGCAAAAATGCGAGGTGCAGGTCAGCTACGCCATTGGGGTGGCTCGTCCCATCAACCTTTTGGTGGAAACTTTTGGCACCGGCCGCATCCCCGATGAAGCTCTGCTGCGGCTGGTGCAGCGCCACTTCGACCTGAGGCCGGCGGCCATTCTGGCGCAGTTCCAACTGCGAGAGTTGCCCCGCCAAAGGGGAGGGCGCTTCTATCAAAACGTGGCGGTCTACGGGCACTTCGGGCAAACCCATCTGGATCTGCCCTGGGAGCGCACGGATAAGGCTGCCCTGCTGCGGGAGGAAGCTTTCGCCGGGGCGACCGCCATCCTAGGCTAGGGGGATCAAGGGGGACAGGCTGGGCTCAATGCCTGCCCTGGTGCAGTTGCTCGACAAGTGGGATAGCTCCGGCAGGATAGGCTGTGCACAGCCAGTTCACTGCCGCCGTGGAGCCTGGCGTCGAGAACTCCCGCTCAGCCCTGATAGGCTATGGCGGGAGCTTGACCTTCAACGCCAGTCTTGACTAGACCTGACACTCCTATCCCCCATCCCGCCAAGCTCTGCTGGGGTGGGAGCAGGCCGGAGTTTGTGATGGCAAGGATCCCTGAGGCAAAATCGCAAACTCACCCAGGCTGCCCTTGGGATGGCTGGTCAGGATCCACAGGGTCGGCAAGCTGCAGCTCCAAAGTTACCAAAAGCTCCGTCCCACCAGCGCGAGCCGCCGAGGAGGTCGGCGGGGCAGGATGAACATGAACGAGCAGGTGGCGCAGCTTGGGCGGGAGATCCTGCAGCTCATCCAACAACAAGTCGAGAGAAATGGCCGATTCTCCGGAGAAGAGGGATCCTCTCCTGAGCGGGGCTGGGAGCGGTGAGGGAGGGCGGGCAAAAGAGCTGGTGGCAGTCGAGACTAAAGACCGGATCAGCTCCTGTTGTTCCCGCCACAGGGATTGGCTGATTTCGGGGGGAAAGGTGAGGTGAGGAGCGCCACGGCGCTGCCAGAGGCGGAGGATCTGTTCCACAGAGGTGGCCTTGTAGCGACCCTGGTAGAGGGCTTCCAGCAGGGCCGCCGGGATCCAAGAGGCTGGGAACTGTTTGCTCCAGCGCTCCACCCAGGCCTGACTGGCTTGCCCCTCTAGCTCAAACCCGTAGCGCTCCAAAAAGGTCGCGGGATCCATCAGGGCCCAAGGACACTCAACCCAAGGCTAACCCAGATCCGGCGAGATAAAAGGGAGATAAAGCCTTATCCCCGGATCCCGCAAGACAGCTCCCGTCAGAGGATGCCGCTGTTGGCCTTCCATGCAGGCTCTGTGAAGAGGCCATGAAGCTGCAGTACGGTGAAGACTCAGTGGTCAACAGGCCCCAGCCCCAGCGCTGCCTCCAGAGCGCGATCGCTGTCGGGAAATTGCGCCAGCAGCCGCCCTAGGAAGGCAGCCTCTCCCGTCAGGCCGTCCAGACTCATGAGCACATCCCCGGCATAGCGGCTCTGCGGGAAGCGGGCCAGCAGCTCATTGCCGGCGTAGATTGCCTGGCGGGCATAGCCGTCCCGCAAGGCTTTGGCTTCCAGAAAGTAGCGATCTCCAGGGTCGCCGGGATCCACGTAGTCGGGCAGCGGCGTGTCAAAGGCGTAGCTGCGGCGGCTTGGGTCGGCGGATCCTCCCCAGCGAGCCAATACGGGGTAGGTGAGCGGAAACCAGCGGTCGCTTGGGCCGGGATCGAACGCTGTCACATCTCCATAGCCGGAGAAAGCGGCGTACCGATAGAGGATCAGATCCCGGTGCATCTGCAGCCGTAGCCGCTGCAGAAGGGCGTAGGCCCCGCCAGGAGGCCGGCGGCGAGGGCCAGCGTTGCCACAGGACGAACGGGGAAGCGGCGGGACGAGGGCGCAGCAGGCGGGGTGTCCGGATTCATAAAAACCCAATCCAAATCCAGGCGGGCGCCCCCACTCTACTCGATTCTTTCCGGGCGCGGATAGAGGGCCTACAGCCATTTCGGGCCAGCCGCTTTCGATCACGGCTGCCGACGTAAACACCACACGGCTCCGGGCACGTCGGTTTCTCCCTCTCGCCGCAGGGTAAAGTTCTGGTGATAGACGGGATCCAGCCCTGCCCGTTCTGCCTGCTGCAGCACGTAGGCGGCGGAGTGGGCAGAGCGCCCCGTGGTGGATCCCAGCTCGTAGCCGGGGGCGGATCCCTGCTCGACGGTGAAGGCCAAAAGCCCGCCGGGATTGAGCACCCGCCCACAGGCCGGCAAGACCTGGGCCAGATCCCCCAGATAGATAAACACATCTGCCGCCAGGAGCAAGTCGTAGCGCTCTGAGGTCTGCTGCAGCAGCTCCAGCAAGTCCCCCTGAATCAGGTGGTCGTAGATGCCCTTTTGCCGGGCAATCTCCACCATGCGGGCGGAGAGATCCACACCCCGCAACTATCCAACGCAGGAGCGCACCTGGGATCCCGCCAGGCCGGTGCCACAGCCCAGATCCAGCGCCCGCTCAAACCAAGGAGACGCTCCCCCTGCGGCAGCCAGGATCCCTTGCCGCACAGCCTGTGGCCCCTGGTAGTTCAGTTTTTCCAGCAAATGCTGCTCAAAGCGGGGCGCATATTCGTCAAATAGACGTCGCACCCACTCCGGAGGAGTCCTGTCGGGCAGGGGCAGCTCCCCCACAATGGCCAGCATGTAGCGGGCATCGCTGTGTTCGGGCTGCAGGGCGAGCGCCCGCCGAAACCAAGAGCTGGCCACCTCCACTTGTCCCTGCTTCCAAAAGCCCATGCCGATCTGCTAAGGAATGTCTGCCTCTTGCTGGGATCCCTGCCAGGCCTGCAAATAATGGGCCAGAGCCGCCTCGTATTCTCCTCGCATCTGCAGCAGGTCGGCCAGCCCCACCCGCGCCATCAGCAGCGCTGGATCCCGGGCCAGGGCTTGCTCGAAGAGCCGTTGCGCCTGCTTTTTCTCGCCCATCTGCCGCAGTACTCCCCCCAGCAGCGCATGAACCTCAGCGGCCAAGCTGGCGGGAGCAGCAGGGGGACAGGCCACGATGGCCTGTTGGTAGTGCAGCATGGCGGCAGGGTAGCGACCGGATCCCTCCTCGATGCGCCCCAAAAGAGCATGGGCTTGCGTCAAGGCAATGGCCTCTTCCAGATCAGACCGGTCGGCAGCGGCGAGGATCTGCTCACAGAGCTGCCGGCAGCCAGCCCATTCCCCCCGCCGGAAGCGGCCTGCCGCCTGTCGGGCCGAGAGGAGCGGCTGTTTTTTCGCCGGTTTTCCAAAGCCCTTAGCCATCTCCCCAGTGTAGGAGAACCTAGCTTTCTCTCACGATATGCCCACGATAGGGGCATTCCAAATTGGCGACAATCTTGAGCACTCCCCAGTTGGGGATCGACACAACAGACAGCTTCGCTATGCTCTGGAACCTGGGTCTGGTTGCCGCTTGGGATGGGTGTAAGGTTGCTCCTCTCAGGCTGTGGCCATGGCCTTCGCGGCCTTTAAAATGAGGTAATCCAACATGCCGGTGTTCTCTTCGCCGCGGTAGTTAAAAGTGGAGCGCACCAGCCACAGCCCCTTCCGAGTTCGGCAACAGAGGTTGAGCAGCGTGCGAGCCAGGATTTGGTGACGTGCCTGTAGGTCTTGGGCTGCATTGAAAACCTCCCCATCCCACTCCGGCGTCAGCACACGGCTGTTGTAAAGCACACGCCAAAGAGAACGGGACCAAAGCGGATTCGTGATGTCGAACCAGAACTGATAATCCGCCTGCAAACCTCGGTTGATATAGGCCACCGGCGTCGCCACCACGAGGTAGCGGGAATAGTCGGGCTCGAAGCGGCTGTTGCTGGGGGTTTGTCCCGAGCGGATCATGGCCAAAAAGGCACGATCCTCTTCCGCAGGAAAGGCCCGGCGAAACCGTTGTGCCGCGTCGATCAGCGCTTGCAGCAGCTCTTGGTCTTGGGGCAAATCCATCCCCTGGGCTAGGTGCTCGGCGAAAAACCGCTGGAAGAAAGCGGCCAGGGAGGGCCCGCCGCGGTAGCTGCGCAGCCAATCCAGCAGCTTCTGGTAGCGCTCCAGGTTGGCAAACCCCACCCGCTCCGGCTGTCGCACGGCGGTCTTGGGCCGCAGGGAACGCCCTACCGGGTCAAGGGTATCTTCGGCCAGCAAAGCCGCCCGGATGGGATCCAGATCCAACACCCTGCCCAGGAGCAGTCGCCAGGCCGGCAAGGTGGGAAAAGCTCCCCACTCGGGATGGGCCACTTCCGCCGCCGTCAGCAAAGCCCGCACCAGTGGGTAGCGGATCAACGCCGGGAAAGGGGCGATCGGCAAGACCTCCGGCAACTGCTCCTGCAAGCTCAAGCTCACCCCCGCATCCATGCGAGGCAGCAGGACGGCGATGCGAGAGGCCGGGATCCCGGCCCGCAAAAGCTGCCGGATCTGGGCAACCATCGCCTCCACCGCCGCGAATTGGGTCTCGCCCTCCAGCACCTGCACCCTTGGCAGCCTCTCTGCCAGAGGCTCCGTCAGGGGATGGTCAAACCGCGGATCCAGCACCCGCGCAATCTGCAGTCCCAGGCGGATCATGCCGGCTGAGCCGCGGTAGCTCCCCTCCAGAAGCTGAACCTGGGTGTTTTCCCTCAGAAAGCGAGCCACGGCCTCTGGGATCCCCGTCAAAGAGACCCCGCCGCCGATGGTATAGCTGAAAAACTGGCTTTGCAGATGGGCTTGCCCTTGCCGGTAAAACTCCAGCGCCACCCCGCAACTGTCCTCCGCCTGATCCACGATCAGGTGATCCCACTCCTGCCAAAACTCCGCCAGCGGCAGGATGTGCTCGCCAAACAGCCGGATTTGCAGGCCGAAGTCCAGGGATCCCAGCCGCAACCCCACCTCCCACAGCCGCTCCACACAACAGCCCATCGCCTGCAAGGCCTCTGCCCGCCCCGGATCCCCCTCCGCCGGCCAGGCCGCCGCCAGCCGGGATCCCACCGCTTCCGCCGCCAAACCCGAAGCCCCCGCAATATAGGCAGCGCTGCTGATCTGATCCCAAATCTGGAACTCCTCCAGCCCAAGATCGGCAAAGACCTCCCCATGCCGCGGACACAAAGCACAGGCTCGCCCACAGAGAAATTGGGCCAGATCCTTGGCCAAGGGAATTGGCTCAAACGAGCGCGGCAACTGGGGAACCCGCTCGCACACCTGCGGCCAGTGATCGGCCAGAGAGCGCCCCACCCGCTGCAAAAACGTCTCGATCCGCCACGGGCCCACCCAGCTCGAGCTGAGCTGCTGTAAGCGCCGCAACACCCCCTCTGCCTGCCGCTGGCTGCGCACCAAAAACAAGATCCGGCCCGGATCGGATCCCGCCCGCAACAAATCCAGGTAGCGATCTACACAAGCCTGGGTCAGCCCGCTGCCCGCCCACCCCATCACACTCCTAAAAGGAGGTGGCTCTTGCCGTCGATAGCTCTTTTCGCCCACCAGAGCGGCTTTCACAGTCGCTGCCCCCCGACCGAGCCATTTTCTCGGCAAAATCTGGACAAACAGGTCTTCACCTCATTATGATGTACTACTGTTGCCAATTAAGTCCGCCCGCTCTGACGACGGCTCTCGGCAACCTAGCGTACTGCTAAACCAGATACTGCCTCTTTGCAGGTAAGTCTGAGCAGTCTTTGAAAGCAGTTTGGCGTGTGATTTGAGGGTGAATTAAGCAAAGGGAGCAGCGCTGCTGGCGCTGTTTGGCCTGCGGGGATCCAAAGATTCCTTTTCGTTGCTTTTTCGCCTGAGCGGGCAGCCTCAGCTAGTCCTGAGCTTCCTGCTGCCGCGCCGTTGCTGCCTGGATCCGGCTCATTGAGCCAGTTGCAAGCTGACAGAAGCGAGTCGCAGAGGCTCGAGAGGAGGTTCTCGTGGCGCTTGGCATCCTTGGAAGAAAAGTCGGCATGACCCAGATCTTCTCTCCGGAAGGGTTGGCCATTCCGGTTACGGTCGTGCAGGCGGGGCCTTGCACGGTAACCCAGATCAAGACCCAAGCCACAGACGGCTACAACGCCGTGCAGTTGGGCTACTGGCCCACCGCCGAAAAGCACCTCACGCGAGCCCAGCGGGGCCACCTGAGCAAAGCGGGGGTGACGGAGCTGCTGCGCCACCTGCGCGAGTTCCGGGTCGACCAGCCAGAAGCTTACCAGTTGGGGCAAAAGATCACCGTCGAGATCTTCTCTCCGGGCCAGTTGCTGGATGTAGCCGGCACTTCCATCGGGCGGGGGTTTGCCGGCTACCAGAAGCGGCACCACTTTGGTCGCGGCCCCATGTCTCACGGCTCCAAGAACCACCGCCGACCGGGTTCTGTTGGCGCCGGCACAACCCCTGGCCGCGTGTTTCCGGGGCTACGCATGGCGGGCCGGATGGGAGGCTGCCGCGTCACCATTCGCAAACTGCAGTTGGTGCAGGTGGATCCGGAGCGGAACTTGCTGATCATCAAGGGCTCTGTGCCCGGCGTGGAAGGGGGGCTGCTGGAGATTACCCCTGCCAAGCAGGTGGGCAACAAACGCTAGGAAAGGGATCCCTGGCAAAGGCTGACCAGCATCTGCAAAGACGAGGAAACCATGGCAAGTTGTGTGGTGAAAAATTGGCAAGGGGAAACGGTGGGCAGCGCGGAGCTAAGCCTCAAAGTTGCCCGTCCCGAAACGGCCTCCCACATCCTCTATCTAGCTCTTCGCCGGCAGATGACCAACGCCCGCCAAGGCAACGCCCACACCAAGACCCGGGCTGAGGTGCGCGGTGGCGGCCGCAAGCCCTGGAGGCAAAAAGGCACCGGCCGGGCCCGCGCCGGCTCCATTCGCTCCCCCCTTTGGCGCAAGGGTGGAGTGATCTTCGGCCCCCGCAAGCGGGAGTACAACCTGGCCATGAACCGCAAAGAGCGGCAACTGGCTCTGCGCACTGCCCTGCAAAGCCGGGTGGAAGACCTGATCGTGGTGGAAGATTTCCAGGATCAGCTCAACCCGCCCAAGACTCGCGCCGTGGCCCAAGCTCTGCTGCGCTGGGGGGTGATGGAGGATCAGTCGGCACTGCTTATCGTCGCCGAGCGCTCGGAAGCCGTCGAGCGAGCCGTACGCAACATCGCCCGCGTCAAGCTGATCGGCCTGGATCAGCTCAATGTCTTTGATCTGCTCAACGTCGATTGGGTGCTGATTACCACCTCTGCCCTGGAGAAGCTCAAGGCCCGCTGGGGATCCGGCGCGGCAGCAGCAGCTCCAACCCAAGCCGATCGCCTTGAAGATCAGGCTCAGGCGGCAGAGCGAGAAGCTCGGCCAGTCGAACAAGCAGAAGGTCAAAGCCAGGAGCAGGAAGAGCAAGCAGAAGCTCAAGCCCAGCCAGAGGCTCCCCCGGCGCAGGCTGATCAGGCTAATCAAGTAGCTCTAGCAAACCCACAAGTTCAGGAAACCCAGGAAGAAGAGCTGGCCCAAGCACAAGAGCGAGAAGTTCAGGGACAAGCGGAACTAGCCCAAGAAGCAGAGCCCCTTGCCCAGCCGCCAGCTGGCGAGGAGGCCGAAACAGCCGCAGCAGAGGAGGAAGACAATGACTGAGAGCAAGCGGATCCTGGCCGATGTCCTGTTGCGTCCCGTCATCACCGAAAAGGCAACTGCCCTGATGGAACAGCGCAAATACGTCTTTGAAGTGATGCCCACTGCCACCAAGCCGCTCATCCGAGCTGCCGTCGAGGAGATGTTTGGGGTGCGGGTCACCGCCGTCAACACCCTTAAACTGCCCCGCAAGCAGCGGCGGGTAGGCCGTTCTGTCGGCTATCGCAGCCGTCCCAAGCGAGCCATCGTGACCTTGGCCGAAGGCGACTCCATCACCCTCTTCCCCGACACCTAACCAAACCCCTCTTCCCGCTTCGAGTTTTATTGCCACCCGTCCTTCACCCCCCCTCGAGCCATGGGCATTCGTACCTTCCGACCCTATACCCCCAGCACCCGCCACATGACGGTCTCCAACTTCGAGGAGCTGTCGCGGGACGAAAACGGCAAGCGGCCCAGACCGGAGAAGTCGCTGCTGCAATTCATCCACCGCAAAAAAGGGCGCAACAACCGCGGCGTCATCACCTGCCGCCACCGAGGCGGCGGCCACAAGCGGCTCTACCGCATCATCGACTTCCGCCGCGACAAGCGCGGGATCCCGGCCACCGTCAAGACCATCGAGTACGATCCCAACCGCAGCGCCCGCATCTGCTTGGTGGAATACGAAGATGGCGAGAAGCGATACATCCTCGCTCCCCGCAACCTCGAGGTGGGAGCCACCATTATGGCGGGGCCCGATGCCCCCTTTGAGCTTGGCAACGCCATGCCCCTGGAGCGGATCCCGCTGGGGACGGTGGTTCACAACGTGGAGCTGTATCCCGGCCGCGGTGGGCAAATTGTTCGCGCCGCCGGGGCCGGCGCCCAAGTAGTAGCCAAAGAGGGCAAGTATGTCTCCCTCAAGCTGCCCTCCGGCGAAGTCCGCATGATCCGAGGCGAGTGCTACGCCACCATCGGCCAAGTGGGAAATGTTGACCACAGCAACCTCAGCCTCGGCAAAGCGGGGCGTAGCCGCTGGCTAGGTCGCCGTCCCCACGTGCGCGGCTCGGTGATGAACCCTGTCGATCACCCCCATGGCGGTGGGGAAGGAAAAGCCCCCATCGGCCGCAGCACCCCTGTCACCCCCTGGGGCAAGCCCACCCTGGGATACAAAACCCGCAAACGCAACAAACCCAGCAACAAGTTCATCGTGCGCGGTCGCCGTCGTGGCGGCCGCCGGGACAAGAGCGGGAGGGCCGCTCAATAAGAGTCCGGCCATCTGCTGCGCCCCTGAATTTTCTTTTTCTTTCGACCCTTACCAGCTTGCCAGACTGTTGAGGTTGCTATGGGACGTTCACTCAAAAAAGGCCCTTTTGTCGATGCCAAGCTGCTTCTCAAAATCGAGAAGATGAACGAGCGCAATGAGAAGCACATGATCAAAACCTGGTCGCGAGCCAGCACCATCCTGCCCGTCATGATCGGCCACACCATCGCCGTGCACAACGGCAAGCAGCACGTGCCCATCTACATCACCGATCAGATGGTGGGCCACAAGCTGGGGGAGTTCGTCCCCACCCGTACCTTTCGCGGCCACGCGGGCAGTGACAAAAAAGCTGCCCGCCGTTAAGTCCAGCAACGAACAGAAGAGGCAATAAGCTAGGAGAGCGCCATGGCCGATCCATCCCCTGAAATCAAAGCGGTAGCTCGCTACATCCGCATGTCCCCCTATAAGGTGCGGCGCGTGCTGAACCAGATCCGGGGGCGCACCTATGCCGATGCCCTGATCCTGTTGGAGTTCATGCCCTACGCCGCCTGTGAGCCGGTTCGCAAGGTGCTGCGCTCGGCGGTGGCCAATGCCGAACACAACAACGGCCTGGATCCTCGGGACCTGGTCATCAGCAAGGCCTACGCTGACCAGGGGCCGACGCTGAAGCGATTTCGCCCCCGCGCCCAAGGTCGTGCCTACCCAATCCGCAAGCGCACCTGCCACATTACCATCGCCGTCCGGCCCATAGAACCTGAAGCGGCGACGGCCTCCTAGACGCCTGTACCCCCAGACTTTACCCCTCAACTGACACCACCATGGGACAGAAGATTCACCCCACCGGTTTCCGCCTCGGCGTTATTAAGGAACATCGCAGCCGCTGGTTTGCCGATCCAGCTCGCTACCCAGCCCTGCTGCGAGAGGACGATCTCATCCGCGCCTACCTGACCAAGCAGTTGAGCAGCGCCGGCCTGGCCGACATTCAAATTGAACGCAAAGCGGATCAGATCGACCTCGAGATCCGAGCCGCTCGCCCTGGAGTGGTGGTTGGTCGTGGAGGATCCGGCCTCGACGCCCTGCGCCAGGGCCTGCAGAAAGAGCTGAGCTCACACGGTAGCCCCGAGCGAACCATTCGCATCAATGTAGTAGAGGTCACCCGTGCCGATGCCGAGGCGGTTTTGCTGGCAGAAAACATCGCCCAGCAGTTGGAGCGGCGGATCGCCTTTCGCCGCATCGTGCGCCAGGTCATCCAGCGGGCCCAGCGGGCGGGGGTGCAAGGGATCAAAATTCAAATTGCCGGGCGGCTGAACGGAGCCGAGATCGCCCGCACCGAATGGACCCGGGAAGGGCGGATCCCTTTGCACACCCTGCGGGCAGATATCGACTATGCCGACCACATCGCTCAGACCACCTTTGGTGTCATTGGGGTCAAGGTCTGGGTTTTCAAAGGAGAAGTTCTCCCCGGGCAGGAACGGCCCGAACAAAAAGTTCCCCTGCAACAGCCCAAGCGGCGGCAGCAGCGGCGGCGGCCCACTTTTGAAGACCGCTCAGCAGTGGAGGCCTGAGGGCCAGCACCCGAAAATCCAGGGATCCCCATCGCAGTTGATTTAAGGAACGGCCATGTTAAGCCCCAAACGAACCAAATACCGCAAGCAACAGCGCGGGCGCATGAAAGGCAAAGCGACTCGCGGCAACCGCATCAACTTTGGGGAATACGGCCTTGTGGCTCTAGAACCCGCCTGGATCACCGCGCGGCAGATCGAGGCCAGCCGTCGGGCCATGGCCCGCTACGTCCGGCGGGGAGGCCAAATCTGGATCCGCATCTTTCCCGACAAGCCCGTTACCCAACGGCCTGCCGAAACCCGCATGGGATCCGGCAAAGGCAACCCCGAATACTGGGTTTGCGTCGTCAAGCCGGGCCGTATCCTCTTCGAGATGGGAGGAGTTCCTGAAGCCACAGCCCGAGAGGCGATGCGCCTTGCCGCCCAAAAGCTGCCGATCAAAGTCAAGTTTGTAACCAAGGCTAACTTTGAGGAGCCGGAACCTGTTCAGAAAGCAGCTCCAGAAACAACAGAAGTAGCAGCCAGCGCTATTTGAGGGAGGAGAGTTGAGCCATGCCCATGCCTAAAATTGCCGACGCTCGCGCCCTATCCGACGAAGAATTGAGCCAGGAGATCTACGCCGTCAAGAAAGAGCTGTTCGAGCTGCGTTTGCAGCAGGCCACGCGGCAGTTGAACCAGCCCCATCTCATTCGCCTGCGCAAACACAAGCTGGCCCAACTGCTGACCGTTGAGTCAGAGCGCAAGCGCGGCAAGTCCTTGTCCTCAACTCAGACCCAGAAGGAGGAGTAATGCCTGCTCGCGAAAAGATCGGCGTTGTCGTCAGCAACAAGATGCAAAAGACAGTGGTCGTTGCTGTGGAAAACCGGGTTGCCCACCCCAAATACGGCAAAATCGTCGTCAAAACCAAAAAGTTTAAGGCCCACGACGAAGAGAACCGCTGTCAAGAAGGGGATCTGGTGCGCATTACGGAAACCCGTCCCCTCAGCCGCACCAAGCGTTGGCGAGTGGCCGAAATCATACGGGAGGTCAAGAAACTATGATTCAGCAGCAGACCATGTTAACGGTAGCTGACAACACCGGCGCCCGCAAGCTGATGTGCATCCGCGTCCTGGGCAGCAGTGGCCGTCGCTACGCCAGCCTGGGAGATGTGATCGTTGGCGTCGTCAAAGACGCCCTGCCCAATATGCCGGTCAAAAAATCCGACGTCGTCAAGGCTGTGGTCATCCGCACCGTCGATACGGTACGCCGCCCCGACGGCATGTGCATCCGCTTCGACGACAACGCTGCCGTGATCATCAACGACGACGGCAACCCCCGCGGAACCCGCGTTTTCGGCCCTGTAGCCCGCGAGCTGCGGGAGAAAAACTTCACCAAGATCATCTCCCTTGCCCCGGAGGTTCTGTAATGGTTCGTCCCCTCAAGCCCAGCCAAATTCGACGGCTGATTCGGCAGACCGGCGTTCGCAAGCACCGCAACAGCCTACGCTACAAAATGCGCATCAAGAAGGGAGATACCGTCCAGGTGATCTCCGGCGACGACAAAGGCAAAATCGGCGAGGTGTTGCAGGTTTTTCCCGAACGCAACATGGTCTTGGTGGAAGGGGTAAACATAGTAACCTACCACCGCAAGCCGCAACGGGAAGGCGAAAGTGGTCGCATCGAGACCAAAGAAGCCCCGATCCACGCCTGCAAGGTGATGCTCTATTCCAAGAAGCAGGAAGTGGCCAGCCGTATTGGCTATCAAATCACCGCCGATGGCCGCAAAGTCCGTGTCCTCAAGAAAACCGGCGAGATCCTCGACTAGCCGTCCCTTTTTCGATAGAGCTCTGACCCAGCCCAGAGCCCCCAGGAGAACCGACCATGCCCCAGCGTCTGCAAATCCTCTACAACACCGTCATCGTTCCCAAGCTGCAAAAAGAGTTGGGCTACACCAACATCCATCAGGTGCCGCGTCTGGAAAAGATCGTGATCAATCGCGGCCTGGGAGATGCCTCCCAAAACGCCAAGGCCCTGGAATCCTCCATCGCCGAGATCAGCGCCATCACGGGCCAGCGTCCGGTGATTACCCGCGCCAAAAAGGCGATTGCCAGTTTCAAAATCCGCAAGGGCATGCCGGTTGGCCTGATGGTGACCCTGCGGCGGGAGCGCATGTACGCGTTTTTGGATCGGCTGATCAACATTGCCCTCCCTCGTATCCGCGACTTCCGTGGCGTCAGCCCCAAATCTTTTGATGGGCGGGGCAACTACACCCTTGGTATTCGCGAGCAACTGATCTTCCCCGAAATCAACTACGACTCTGTAGACCAGATCAGAGGTATGGACATCTCCATTGTGACCACCGCCGAAACCGACGAAGAGGGCCGTGCCCTGCTCAAAGAGTTTGGCATGCCCTTTGCCTCTTAAGGTTTGCCCATCTGCAATTGTCTCGACTTGATCGATCTTCCGAGGAGCACCGACCCACCCATGGCCCACACCAACGACACGATCGCCGACATGCTCACCCGCATTCGCAATGCCACCATGGCTCGGCATGAATCGGTGGCGGTCCCGGCCACACGCATGACCCGCAGCATCGCTCGCGTTCTTCATGAGGAAGGTTTTGTGAGCGACTGGAAGGAAGAGGGAGAAGGGATCCACGCTCAGCTTGTGTTGCGGTTGAAGTACAAGGGCAAAGGTCGTAAGCCGATCATCAATGGCCTGAAGCGGGTGAGCCGGCCCGGGCTGCGAGTTTACTGCAACCACAAAGAACTGCCTCGGGTGTTGGGAGGAATTGGGATTGCCATCATCTCCACCTCCAACGGCATCATGACCGACCGGGATGCTCGCAAGCAGGGCATCGGCGGCGAAGTGCTCTGCTACGTCTATTGAGTTGTTCTCTTGCCAGGAGTTGGCCCATGTCTCGCATTGGCAAACGCCCCATCGCCCTTCCTGCCAAGGTAGAGGTTCAGATCGAGGGGCAGCAGATCTCGGTAAAAGGCCCGAAGGGAGAACTGTCTCGCAGTTTGCCCCCCTTGATTGCGGTGCATCAAGAAGCCCAGACGCTCAAGGTCAGCCGGGTCAACGAGTCTCGCCCGGCCCGCCAACTGCACGGCCTCTGCCGCACCTTGGTTGCCAACATGGTGGACGGCGTATCTAGGGGATTTGAGCGCAGGCTGGAATTGGTGGGTGTGGGCTACCGGGCTTCCACCCAGGGCAACAAGTTAATCTTGAACGTTGGCTACAGCCACCCAGTGGAGATCCCTTTCCCGCCAGGGATCCAAATAGCGGTTGAGGGCAACAACGTCATCGTCGTCTCAGGTATCGACAAAGAGCTGGTGGGCAACACGGCGGCGCGGATTCGGGCCGTCCGTCCGCCAGAGCCCTACAAGGGCAAAGGGATTCGCTATGTAGGGGAACAGGTTCGTCGCAAAGCAGGTAAATCCGGGAAGGCCAAGAAGTAGCTATGAAAATCACTCGCAAAGCTGCCACCCAACGTCGCCATCGCCGCATTCGCCGCAAGGTCTTCGGGACGCCCGAGCGGCCCCGTTTGGCCGTGTTTCGCTCCCATCGCCACATCTACGCCCAGGTGATCGACGATGTAGCCCAGCACACTTTAGTCTCTGCCTCCACGCTGGACAGGGAGCTGCGGGAAGCCTTCAAAGACATTGGCACGGCCACCCGAGAGGCTGCCGCCGTGGTGGGTCGCTCCGTCGCCCAACGGGCCTTACAGGCAGGCATTTGTCAAGTGGTGTTCGACCGCGGCGGCAAGCTCTACCACGGGCGTGTCCAGGCCCTGGCGGAAGCCGCCCGCGAAGCAGGCTTACAGTTCTAGGCCCTGAGGAGATGGCATATGGCTGAGCAAAGAGAACGTCGCAGAAGCAAAAAGAGCCGCGAAGAGCAGACTAGCGAGTGGCAGGAGCGGGTCATCCAGATCCGGCGCGTCACCAAAGTAGTTAAGGGCGGCAAAAAGCTGAGCTTCCGGGCCGTGGTGGTGGTGGGCAACGAGCGCGGCCAGGTGGGGGTTGGCGTGGGCAAAGCCAACGACGTCATCGGGGCTGTGCGCAAAGGAGTTGTGGATGGCAAAAAGCACCTAATCGAAGTGCCCCTCACCAAGGGTCTGTCTGTACCCCATCCCATGCGGGGATCAGGCGGTGGGGCCACTGTCCTGGTGATGCCGGCAGCTCCCGGGACAGGGGTCATCGCCGGGGGAGCGGTGCGCACGGTTCTGGAGCTGGCGGGCGTGCGCAACAGTCTGGCTAAGCAACTGGGATCCAGCAACCCCCTCAACAACGCCCGTGCCACCATTGACGCGCTGCGGCGGATGCGCACCTTTGAGCAGGTAGCTGAAGATAGAGGGATCGACGTGCGCCGCCTGTTTGGTAAGTAACAGCAAGTTAGCCGGAGGTCAGTATGCGACTAGAAGACATTCGCCCCCAACCAGGTTCGACGCGGCGGCGACGACGCCTGGGCCGTGGCATCGCTGCTGGACAGGGAGCCTCCTGTGGCAAGGGAATGCGGGGACAGAAGGCGCGCAAAGGAGGCGGTCCCCGGCCCGGCTTTGAGGGAGGCCAGACCCCCCTCTATCGGCGGCTGCCCAAGCTCAAGCACTTCCCCCGCTACGTGCGGCGCCCCCAGTACACCCTGATCAACCTGCGCGCTTTGGCCAAGTTGCCCGCTGGCAGCGAGGTCAGCTTGGAAAGCTTGATGGATTTGGGGATCGTGACCACCAACGATGGCCCGCTGAAGATCTTGGGAGACGGGGAAGTGGGCGTGCCCCTGACGATCAGAGCGGCTGCCATCACCCCCTCAGCCCGAGCCAAGGTCGAGGCAGCCGGGGGTCGGGTGGAGCTCGTGGGATCCCAGACTGCTTCCGCTGGATCCTAAAATTGGGCTGCAGTTTGCAGCTTCTCTATTTTGCCGACTTTCCCACCGGCAGCGTAGAGTGGTAAATAGCTCACCTTGCCTTTCCCTTCCGCGAGGTTTTCTAGATTTATGGCTGACCCACGAGGCTCCGCTCCCTCCGCCCAAGAGACCTTCATGCAGATGGCCATGGCTTCTGGCCTGCGCAGACGTCTGTTTCTTACCCTAGGCCTGTTGCTGTTGGTGCGGCTGGGCATTTACATTCCCATCCCCAGTATTGACCGAGCTCGCTTTGCCGCCGAAGCCGCCAACAGTCCTGTGTTTGGCTTTCTGGATGTCTTCTCGGGCGGCGGTATCTCCGCTTTGGGGATCTTCGCCCTCGGCATCCTGCCTTTCATCAACGCCTCCATCATCATGCAACTGCTGGTCTCGGCCATTCCGGCCCTGGAGAACCTGCAGAAAAACGAGGGGGAGCAGGGGCGGCGACAGATTTCCCAGTACACCCGCTACGTTACCCTGATTTGGGCCATCATCCAGGGCATCGGCATCTCCTTCTGGGTGCGGGAGTTCGCCAACACCAGCAACGAGTTGGCCTTTGTGGCCTCCACCACCCTGGCCCTGACGGCAGGTTCCATGTTTGTCATGTGGTTGGGGGAGATGATCACGGAGAAGGGGGTGGGCAGTGGGCCGTCGCTGTTGATCTTCGTCAACATTGTCGCCACGCTGCCCCGCGCTCTGGGCCAGACCATCAGCCTAGCCCGTGCTGATAGCAGCACCATCGGCGGCATCTTGGTGTTGATGGCCGTCTTCCTAGCCACCATTGTCGGCATTGTCTTCGTCCAGGAGGGCAGCCGCAAAATCCCTATTGTCTACGCCAAGCGCCAGGTGGGCAACAAGCTATTCCGTGAGCAGAAGAGCTACCTGCCCCTGCGGCTAAACCAGGGGGGCGTGATGCCGATCATCTTCGCCTACTCGGTGATGTCCCTGCCCTTTGCCTTGGCCCAGTACACCCAGAACCTGACTTTGGTGCAGGTGGCCAACCTTTTGGCCCCTACCTCTTGGTTTTACATTCCCTTCTACTTCGTGCTGATCCTCCTCTTCAGCTATTTCTACGCCTCTTTGATCATTAACCCGGTGGATCTGGCGCAGAACCTGAAGAAGATGGGGGCCAGCATTCCGGGAGTCCGCCCGGGCAAGGCCACTGCTGAGTACATCGAAGGGATCCTCAACCGGCTGACCCTGCTGGGGGCCTTGTTCTTGTGTGCGGTGGCCATCATCCCGACGACGGTGGAGCGGGCGACCGGCATCACCACTTTTCAGGGCTTGGGGGCAACTTCGCTGCTGATCCTGGTGGGGGTGGCGATCGAGACCTCCAAACAGATCCAGACCTACGTCATTTCGCAGCGTTACGAAGGGATGGTCAAGCAATAGTGCCGAGGTTAATCTTTTTGGGGCCGCCGGGAGCGGGCAAGGGCACCCAGGCAGAGCGGCTGGCAGCGATCTACCACACGCCCAAAATTTCTACAGGCGACCTGCTGCGGGCAGAGGTGAAAGCCCAAACGCCGCTGGGGTGCCAGGCTAAGGTGTACATGGATGCGGGAGAGCTGGTGCCTGACGAGGTGTTAATTGGGATGGTGAAGGGCCAGTTGCAACACTCGCCAGCGCAGGGCTGGATCCTGGACGGCTTCCCCCGCACCCTGGCGCAGGCGGAGGCTTTAGAAGAGCTGTTGCGGGAGTTGGGGCAAGACTACGACCACGTTCTCAACCTGGAAGTGCCGGACGACGTGGTGGTGGCACGGCTGTTGGCCCGCGGCAAGGAGCAGGGGCGCAGCGACGATGCCGATGAGGCGGTGATCCTCAAACGCTTGCAGGTGTATCGGGAGCAGACGGCTCCGCTGATCGACTTTTACGAGGCCAGGGGTCGTCTGCGACGGATCGATGGCAACCAGCCGATGGAATCGGTACAAGAACATCTGCGGGCTCTCTTGGAAGGCTTCAGGAGGACAGCGTGATCAAGACGGGGGCGGGAAATCTCTCCCCGCGGCGGGGCATGCAGCTCATTGAGATCAAGTCCCGCCGGGAGGTGGAGAAGATGCGGCGGGCCGGGCGGGTGGTGGCCCAGGTGCTGCAGGAAATTGCCGAGTGTCTGGAGCCAGGCTGGACAACGGCAGACATCGATGCCTATGCCGAGCGGCGGGTAGCGGAGTTGAATGCCCTGCCCAGCTTCAAGGGCTACTACGGCTTTCCCGCCTGTGTCTGTGTCAGCGTCAACCATGAGGTGGTACACGGGATCCCCAGCCCCCGCAAAGTGGTGCAGCCGGGGGACATCGTCAAGGTGGATTTTGGCGCCATGGTCGAAGGCTGGCATGCCGACTCTTGCATCACCATTGGCCTGGAGCCCCTCGGCGATGCCGCCCGCGACCTGATCGACACAGCGGCCAAAGCGCTGCAGACGGGCATTGACCACGTGCGCCACGGCGTCTGGCTGCAGGATGTCTCAGGCGCCATCGAGGACTACATCCAGGGGCGGGGCTACTCCGTGGTGAAGCAGTACGTCGGCCACGGCGTGGGGCGCAACTTGCACGAGGAGCCGCAGTTTCCCCACTACCGCACCCGCGACCTTCCCAATCCCAAGCTGCGCTCCGGCATGACGGTGGCAATCGAGCCGATGGTGAATGCAGGGGGAGAGGCCACGCGGGTGCTCTCGGATGGCTGGACGGTGGTGACGGTGGACGGCTCTTGGTCGGCCCAGTTTGAGCACACGGTCTTGATCACGGACTCTGGGGCTGAGATTTTGACGGATCGCACCCCTTTTCAGTCCTAGGGATCCCTTGCTGAAGGGCGGCAACGGCTAGGATAGAAGAGGTGGAGTATTGTTTCGGCTCTTAACTCGCTCTTAACAGGGCGGGTTTCCTATCGATATTTCTGTTGTGTTGTTTTTTAAGGAGGGTTCCTTGTCTAAAGAAGACGCCATTGAAGTGGAAGGGGTGGTTACCGAGTCCTTGCCCAACGCCATGTTCCGGGTGGACCTGGACAACGGCTTTAACGTCCTTGCCCACATCTCCGGCAAGATCCGCCGCAACTACATCAAGATCTTGCCCGGCGACCGGGTCAAGGTAGAGCTCAGCCCCTATGACCTGAACAAAGGGCGCATCACTTACCGCCTCAAGAAAAAGTAGCCGTCTGGCCTTAGCTGGGGCCGCTGAGCATGAAGGAGCTGAGCCAAGTTCTCAAAACCGGCCTCTGGGTTGCGGCCGGCGGGGTAAGTGCCCTGGCCGTGCTCAACGCCTGGATCGCTTCTCGAACCCAGCCTCTGCCCAGCCTCTTGCCGGGGGAGGAGAGGCACTATTTTTGGCGCGGCCACCGTCTGTTTTACAAGGTTGCGGGATCCGGCCAGCCCTTGTTGCTGCTGCACGGCATCGGGGCCGGCTCTTCCAGCTACGAGTTTCGCGCCGTGATGGCGGAGTTGGGCCAGCACTATCAGGTTTACGCTTTGGATTTGTTGGGTTGGGGCAACTCGGAGCGCCCCGATCTGGAGTACACCGGCCACCTATATGTCCGGATGATCGGGGATTTTGTCGGCCAGGTGATCGGGCGCCCCTGCCACGCCATTGCCAATTCTCTCTCGGCAGGGTTTGTGCTGCGCTCGGCCCGGCTGCAGCCTCAGCACTGGCAGAAGCTGCTGCTCATCGCCCCTCTAGGAGACAACAGCCTTGTCCCCGAGGCGCTAGGGATCCCTTTGGCTGAGGCGGTGTATGGTCTTCTCAGCTTGCCGGTTTTGGGGCTGGCCTTTTACAACGTCATCACCACCCCCTGGAGTGTACGTCTATTTACGGAGCAGAGCCTGTTCTCCCCTGGGTACGCTCTGGATGAGGCGGTGGTGGACTACTACTATCAGGCGGCCCACCAGGCGGGGGCCCAATTTGCCCCCCGTTCTTTTTTGACCGGCAAGCTTAACTTGCCCATTCAGGAGGACTTTCGCGTGGTGGACAAGCCGATGGCTCTGGTCTGGGGAGAAAACAACCGCCTTACTGGATCAGAACAGGCGGAGCGGTATCGTGCCTTGCGCCCAGAGGTGCCGATCTATCGACTGCCAGGGGCTGCTTTTCCCCACATCGAAGCGCCGCAAGCTTTTTTATCGGTGGCTTTGCGCTTTTTGGCCGAGGCCGATCCTGCCCTGCCAACCTAGGGGATCCCCGAGCAGGGAAAACTCACGCCTTTGCCGACTTTTTGCGGCGACTGTCCGGTCAGTCTGGTTTTTTCCAATCCAGGAAGAGTTCTCAGGCTCAGGCGCTCCGGCTGACATGGGGTCACCCCTAGGCCGTCACTTTGGGAGAGAGGAGCGAAGCCGGGCTCAGAGCTCAGGTTGGCTCCCCGGTATTCTCCTCCCAGGGGTCCCTATCCAAAGGGGAGCTGGGAGCGGCCGGGGCAGAGTCAGGAGCTGGCTCGGAAGGGGGGGCTTCTGCTTTGACGTACTCTTGCTCCCATTCTGGCTGCTCGGCAGCAGGAGCAGGCTCGGGCCGACGAGGAGGCGCCGCCTCGGCCTGGGGTTCAGGCTCTGCTTCGGGATATTCCTCTTCTTCGCCCTCGTATTCTTCGTCGTATACTTCCTCGTAGTTTTCCTCGACGGCAGGTTCATCAACGGCCCTGGGCAGGGCGGGGGCGGAGCCAGTGTCGACCAGCCAGGAGGGCTTGCCCAGGCCGAGGGTTTCCAAGATCCCTTTGGTCAGTTGGGCTAGGCGGGTTTCGGCGCCATCGGCCACGATGAGGCGATCGCCGCCGATGGAGACGATTTCATCAGCAGAGAGCAGGTAGGTGCTGAGGATAAAGCCGGGCAAAAAGGTCAGGCCGAGGTTGGAGAGGATCAAACCGGTGATTAGGCCGGAGACGGAGTTGAATTCGAAATCTTTGACTTTTCCAAGGCGGATCCCTTCTTCGGTAATCACCTCGCTGCCGACTACCCGGCTGAGACCCTCCAACTCCAAGTCCTCGAAGACTTCATCGCTGGGGACGAGGATGGCGTCTTGTCCTAGGGCCGTGACCTGCCGCAGCTCCAGAAAACGCGGCGATCCGGCAAAGGCCTTTTCCAGCACTCCTAGCACCAGGACTTGCCTAGCTTCCAGATCTGCCCAAACTTCGCTAACTACTCCAAGCCGGGCGGCATTGGCTTGGCTGATCACCTGCGTTCCCAGAACCTGTGACCGCCGACGAACCTCTGATCGCACCAGCGCAACAGATTCTTTCCCAGTCGTCATGGTGGTTTCCCCGTCGTGAGTCGAAGTGTCCGCGTCAGTGGGCTGGTCATCCGGCCCCAGGCATCAAAATCAAATAGTACCATTGCCTGTCTTCTCCCTAGCGGGCTGCCGGGATCGGATCCTGGACAATTTGCTCGCTCCAGGCCAGAAACCGCTCTGTCATGGCCTGCAGGGAATAGTGCTCTTCTGCGTGCTGTCGGCAGCGGCTTCTAGCGATCTGATCCAGGCGTTCCACCGCTGTTGCCAGAGCTGCCACGTCGTCTGGCTCCACCACCCAGCCGGTCTCGCCATCGCGGACAATTTCCGCCGGCCCGCCGCGGCGGTAGGTGATCACCGGCACACCGCAGGCCAAGGCTTCCACCGCCACCAGGCCGAAGGCTTCCACCCACTTAGGGGTCATGATCAAGGCCGAGCAGTGGCCCAAGAGCCGCTGCATCTGAGAGGTGGGCAAAAACCCCCGGTAATCCAATTGAGCCCGCGGGTACTGTTCTCGAATCTGCTGCCAGTAGGCCGGGTCTTGCAGGTGGCCCAGGATCAGCACCGGCCTCCCCGTCTTCTCGGCCAGGGCGGCGCAGTCTTCCAGGCCCTTTTCGGGGGCAATGCGGCCAACCCAGCACAGGGATCCGTTCCCCTCTGGCACAAACTCGTAGCGGCTGAGGTCGACGCCGCAGGGCAAATAGACAAAGGGATCCCGACCAGCCGCCATCTGGGCCCGGGCAAAGGCAAAGGTCTGGGCTTGGGCTCGCGAGTGTACCGCCAGCCGGCCAGGATAGGTGCGCGCGATGCGCTCCAAGGCCTGGTCAACGGCATCGCTAAGGGAGCCCATGCTGACGATATGGGCCACCGGCGTGCGGAAAAAATCGGTCAGGTAGAACGAGAGCCAGTCGTAGCTCCAGTTCACGATAAGCTCAAACTGCTCCTGCAGTTGGGCAGCTCGCTGCCACAGGTTGGCCACCAGAGAAGGGGTGGAAAAACAGACCGGCTGGTCGCGGCGCTGGCTCTGGGCATAGGGCGGGGGGAGGCCTGGGACGGTCTCGATAACTCCCTCCGGCAAGTCAGCACTGTGGGATCCCTCAGGGGCCAGCACGCGCACTTGGGCTCCCCTCTCAAGCAGGCTCCGCGCCAAGTTGACAAGGTTGAGCTCCACCCCGCCGCCAGCTCCCGATCCCAGGGGCCCAACGGGGGTGGAGACAAACAAGAAGCGGTAGGTACGAGGCATGGGCGCCCTAGCAGGCTCGACCCCTTGCTGGCTAGTCTGGTTGACCCTGGGGGGACAAGGTCAGGTTCTGGCCACGAAGATTTCCCCTTTCTCCACCTTAACTTTGTAGGCGGTCAGGTCGGCATTGGCCGGGCCACGGGTACGGCTGCCATCGGCGGCAAAAACTGAGCCATGGCAGGGGCAGACGAAGTTCTCCCCCCGCCAGTCCACGTCGCAGCCGGCATGGGGACAGGCTGCATCCAGAGCCAGCAGCGAGTCTTCCTTTTGGGGATCCCCGACTAGCCAAAGGGTGGCGGTGTTTTTCCCAAAGGCGTCTTCTACCTTGAAGGGGCCTTCTTTAAGATCTTCTAGCGTTGCCACTTTAACGAACTCCGGCTCAGCCGCTTTGGGGCCCGAAGCAGCACCCTGGGCAATGGCACGGTTAAAACGGCGCTGAGCCAAGGCAGGCAACAGGCCCACCAGCGAGCCAAAACCAAGCGCCAGCCAACGAAGAAAACCGCGACGATTGTTGTACATGGCCATGTGTCCTGAGATGGATGCAAGGTGTCGGTTAGGAACCAATCCAAGCGTGGCCTCCCAAACGGGACGCTAGCCCGGCGGCTCCTCTTAATATTTTGTTACACTAGGACAGCTTCAGCCAGCGCGAAACCGCACTTTTATGGGATTCTGGCGAAGGTCGGTCGGGCCTGTCCCTAGATTATGGGGAAGAACCGCCCACCCCTTCTAAGCATCGCCAGTCGTTTTCTTGGTCTGAGAGTGGGGAGGGTGTCAACGGGCTTGCTGTGGAGGGGGGATAGGTCGGAAATATCTTGGAGCAATCGCAGTCCCACTCACGAGATCTCGCGAAGGTAGCGGCGGCGCTCCTCGTATTCGGCGCGGGTAATCAAGCCCTGCTTCAACTGGATCTCCAACTGCTGCTCGGGATCCCGGACTTCCCGACTTTTCGCACTGGTCCAGTCCAGCTCGATGAGATCTCGATTGAAGCGAAAATCGAAGTCCTCATTGGTCATGGTGAGAAACCACAGCCCTTCCAGCAAACAAAGGGCGCGTACCCCGTAGCCGAGGAGCTGCAACGGGATGGAAGGAACGAACACCATCAGCCCCAGCACCAAGTAGCCCCAGCCCCAGCGCCTGTGGCCCATGTAAAAACGCTGCAGCCCTGGGATCAGCACCCCCAGCACCGCCAGCCAACTGGCCACCTCGCGCACCAGGCGCTGACGTTTCTGAAGGGGGGTATCAGAGCTTTTGCTCTCCGCCATCGTCTGCCCCACCTACACGTGCCACTAGGCTAGCTCAAGTGGCACGCGGCTCTGTCAAGCTACAGTTTGAGCAGGATCCTGCCGCATATACTTTATGGGGGCAGAGTCTGGGGGGAACATGGCAGAACGAGATCTGGCGGTGGCGATCCTGGCGGCGGGCAAGGGCACCCGCATGCGGTCGCAGTTGCCCAAGGTGCTGCACAAGCTGGGATCCCTGTCTTTGATCGAGCGGCTGCTGCGCACGGTGCTGACGTTGAAACCCCAGCGCTGTCTGGTGATTGTGGGGTACGAGCAGGAGCAAGTGCGCCGAGCCCTGCAGGAGTACCCGGTCGAATTTGTGGAGCAGGCGCAGCAATTGGGCACTGGACATGCGGTGCAGCAGCTTTTGCCTGTTCTAGGCGACTTTCAGGGGGATCTGCTGGTGGTCAACGGGGATGTGCCTCTGTTGCGGGTGGAAACCCTGCAGGCCCTGCTAGAACGCCACCGCCAAGTCCAGCCGGATGTGACGTTGCTCTCGGCTCAGGTGGCGGATCCCTATGGCTATGGGCGGGTGTTTTGCGACGCCCAGCAGCGAATCTTGGAGCTGGTGGAAGAGCGCGACTGCACCCCGGCCCAACGGCAAAATCGCCGCATCAACAGCGGGGTGTACTGTTTCCACTGGCCGGCCCTAGCAAGGGTGCTGCCCCGTCTGGGCCGGAACAACGCCCAGCAGGAGTACTACCTCACCGAGGCCGTTAAACTTCTGGACACCGCCATCGCCCTGGACGCCGAGGATGCGCGGGAAATCGTCGGCATTAACGACCGCCGCCAACTGGCCCAAGCCTACCAGATTCTGCAGGATCGCCTCAAGGAAGCCTGGATGGAAGCCGGGGTCACCTTTGTGGATCCCGACAGCGTCAGCCTGGAAGAGACGGTGGAATTGGCCCCCGATGTGGTGATCGAACCCCAAACCCACCTGCGGGGCGTCTGTCGCATTGGGCCGCGCACTCGTCTAGGGCCGGGCAGTTGGATCGAGTCCAGCACCATCGGCTCCGATTGCCACATCCTCTACTCGGTGGTCAGCCACAGCCAGATCGGCAACCACGTCTGGGTAGGGCCCTACGCCCACATCCGCCCCAACAGCTGCATTGGCGACGGCTGCCGCATCGGCAACTTTGTGGAAATCAAAAACGCCCAGATCGGATCCCATACCAACGCCGCCCACCTGGCCTACCTGGGCGACGCCAAGCTGGGATCCCAGGTCAACATCGGCGCCGGCACGGTTATTGCCAACTACGACGGCCAGCAGAAGCACTTGACCGAAATTGGGGATCGCAGCAAGACAGGCGCCAACTCGGTGCTGGTGGCCCCCCTCAAGGTGGGATCCGATGTCACCATCGCCGCCGGCTCCACCATTCCCGCCCGCTATCCCGTGCCGGACGACTGCCTGGTGATCGCCCGCGCCTACCCGGTGGTCAAGCCGGGCTGGCGACCGGGGAGCGCTGCTGCTGGCCGCCCCCAGCCTCTACCCACGGGATCCCTGCGCGTCTACCCCTTGCGCCTGCTGCCCGGCCAAGACCTAAAGCAGGAATTGGAGCGCTTTGCCCGCCAGCAACCCCTGCAGGCGGGGTTTGTCCTCAGCGCCGTCGGCAGCCTCAGCCAAGCCACCCTGCGCCTGGCCGATCAAACCGAGGATTACCTATTGTCGGAACGCCTGGAGATCCTGGCTTTGAGCGGATCCCTGTGCCCGGACGGAGTCCATCTTCACCTCGCCGTTGCCGATGCCCAGGGCCGAACTTGGGGAGGGCACCTGCGCCCCGGCTGCCTCATCTACACCACCGCCGAGATCGTCCTCGCCGACAGCCTGGAGTACCGCTTCTCCCGCCAGCCGGATCCGGCCACCGGCTACTTGGAGCTGCACATTGAAAAGGTGGCAGAAGCAACCCCGCCCTCTCCCCAGAGGGCAGATGGGACAGGGGTGGGGATCCCTTCTTGCCCGCCGTGAGCCGCAAGCGGCTGTAGATGGACGGTATAATGGCCAACATTTAGCATTGAGTCATTAGCACCTCGTTTGGCAATCAAGGGTTGCTGAAATAAACTCGGCAATTGGGGGTACCCGGCCATGCCCCGAGTGACCACTGCAGAGGAGCTGCTGGCAGAATATGCCGCCGGCGAGCGCAACTTTCAAGAATCCAACCTGGTGGGCGTGGATCTGGTGCGCGCCACCCTGCAGGGGGCGAATCTGAGAGGGGCCAACCTTTCCTTTGGCAAGCTGAGTGGAATTAACTTGCAGGAGGCCGATCTGCGGGGGGCCGATCTCAGCTCCGCCAACCTGATGGGGGCCAACCTGCGCGGGGCCAACCTTTGGGAAGCCAACTTGATCGGCGCCGATCTCAGCTTTGCCGATTTGCGGGAAGCCAACTTGCACGGGGCCTACCTTTGGGAAGCCAAGCTAACCCGCGCCCAACTGCAGGGATCCGACCTGAGCGGGGCAAAAATAGGCGGAGCAGTGCTGACGGGCGCTGACCTGAGCGGCGCCATCCTGCCCGATGGCACAGTGCAGCCCTGGGCTGCTCCGTCGGCCAGCAAGGCAGAATAGAACTGTTGCGACGGGATCCCTCATGCTGCTGCTGTTCAACCTGGCCTTGACACTGCTGCTGGCTTTGGGAGTGGCAGTCCTGGCCGGACAAAACCCCACCCCCCTGACCGTCCATTTTTTAATTTGGCGCTCGGTGGAGCTGCCCTTGGGATTGCTCATCGCCGTGGCCATCGGCCTGGGCCTGTTGACGGCGGGGCTGGGCTCTTTGCTTTGGCCGGGGCGCAGCTTCTCCCTGACTGCCCGTCAGCTCCAGGAACGGCTGCAGCAACTGGAAAGGCAAGATCAGCCGCTGCCTTAGCCGCCCTGGCTCTTGCCGATCGAGTCTGGGATCCCTTCAGATTTTTGTGGGCTGTCCTGCCGCCGGAGTGACCCACGCACTCAAGACAGGGCGTAAGCTGAGAGAGGATCCCTTTGCTGTTAGCGGTGCACAGCCCGAGTGACAACCATGCCTCATTCCCAACCCTCTTCCCCGGCTAGCTCCCCCCAGGATCCGCGCGCCCTGCGCAAGGCCCTGCGCAGCTCCAGCAACTACTTTGCCAAAGGGTTTGAAGAGCACAAGGATCAGGCCCAACGGGAGCTGCAAACCACCTACAAAAGCCCCCTGGTGGAGCAGATCCGCGCCCAGTCCTACTGCTATCGGCAGGGGGATATCACCATCCATCTGGCCAAGGCCTTTGGCTTCTGCTGGGGGGTGGAACGGGCGGTGGAATATGCCTACGAAGCGCGGCGCCGCTTTCCGGATCGCCAGATCTGGATCACCAACGAGATCATCCACAACCCCCTGGTCAACCGCCACCTGCAGGAGATGGGGATCCGCTTTGTGGAGAAAGGCCCAGACGGCAAGAAGGACTTCTCTCAGATCCGGCCCCAAGATGTGGTGATCTGGCCTGCTTTTGGGGCGAGTGCCTCGGAAATGGCGTTTTTTCGGTCGCAGGGCAATGAGATTGTCGATACCACCTGCCCCTGGGTTTCCCGCGTGTGGAACCAAGTGGACAAGCACCGCGCGGCTCAATTCACCTCTGTGATCCACGGCAAGTACAACCACGAAGAAACCGTGGCCACCAGCTCCTTTGCCCAAAAATATCTGGTGGTGCTGAACCTGGAAGAAGCAGAATGGGTCGCCCGCTACATTTTGCAGGGCGGAGATGCGGCAGAATTTCGGCGCCGCTTCGGCAAGGCCACATCTCCCGGCTTCGATCCGGATCGGGATCTGGAGCGGATTGGCATCGCCAACCAGACCACGATGCTGGAAGGGGAAACGCGCGCCATTGCCAAGCTGTTTGAGACCACCATGCTGCGCAAATATGGCCCCCAGGAGCTGGACAAGCACTTCATGAGCTTTAACACCATCTGCAACGCCACCCAAGAACGGCAGGACGCCATGTTTGAGCTGCTGGAGCGGCCTTTGGATGTCGTGGTGGTCATTGGCGGGTTCAATTCCTCCAATACGACCCACCTGCAGGAAATTGCCCTCTCGAAAGGGCTGCCCTCTTACCATATTGACGGCCCCGACTGCATCCAACCGCCCAACCGCATCCGCCACAAGCCCCTCCACCAAGACCCAATTGTTACCGAGGGGTGGCTGCCCGACGGGCCAGTGCAGATTGGTATTACCTCCGGTGCCTCTACCCCCGACCGCGTCGTGGAGGAGGTGATCCTGCGCATCTTTGCCCTGCGCGAACAGCCGCAGACCCCTCCGCAGGGATCCCTTCCCCTCGGCTTCTAGAAGGCGTGCTCACCACTCTTTTTCAGGTCTACCTCCCCCTGCTGGGCTGGACGCTGCTGGGGTTTGTCCTGCAGAGAGGGCTACCTCCCCCCTGGCGCCATTGGCTAAATCCCCAAGCGCTGGGCCGCTTCATGTTTTGGGTGGGGGTTCCCCTGGGCACCCTTGGGTTTATGCAGACGGCGGACCTCTCTGGCCAGCTCTGGGCGGCCCCTTTGGTCTGCTGGCTGGCCACAGGGCTAGGGTATGCCCTGGCCAGTGCCTGGCTGCAGTGGCAGCACCACACCTGGCAGGGGAAGAAAGAGGGGGATCCCTGGCTTTGGAGCAGAGCCCGGCGAGGCAGCTTTTACCTGACAGCCACCCTGGGAAATACGGGTTATTTGGGCTACCCCATCTGCTTGGCGGTGGGCGGGAGCGCCTACTTTGGCTGGGCTTTGTTTTACGACCTGTTGGGCACCCTCTTGGCCGCCTACGGTCTGGGAGTCTGGGTGGGCAGCCGCTACAGCGCTTCCTTCATCCCTCCCCGGCAGGCTATGCTCCGAGTCCTAAGCAGTCCCACTCTCTGGGCTTTCTTTGTCGGCCTGGCCACCGCTCGCTCCCCTCTCCCAGAATGGCTGGCCCAAGGGCTGACTGCCTTTGCCTGGAGCACGATTCCCTTGAGCTTAATCCTTTTGGGCATACGGCTAGCCCAGGTGCCGCACTGGGGATCCCTTCGCCCCGCCGCCGCGGCCCTCTTCATCAAAATTGTTGTCCTGCCCCTTTTGGTGGGCCTGGGGTTAGCCTTGACCCCCTATCCCCCCTTGGCCAAGCTGGTGCTGGTCTTGCAGACCGGCATGCCTCCTGCTATTGCCACCCTGGTGCTGGCGGAGGAATACGACTTGGATCGGGAGCTAACAGCAACAGCCTTGGCCCTAGGCTACGTGGCGGCCCTGCTGACCCTACCTTTCTGGTTGCTGCTGTGGGGAACCTAGTAGGCCAGGTGAGAGAGGGTTTGCTCCAGGTAGCGATGTACCAGACGATCCAGGTCAGCCTCCTGGCTGGGCAGTTCCCGTCCTTGGAGCCATCCGCGGAAGCCCGAGCTTTCCACGATGGCCTGGCGCAACGGCTTCCAAACCGCTTGGGCGCGCCGTTCTGTATCGGGGCTGAGAGCAGGACTGGTCATGGTTTCTGAAGAGGAAGCTGAGAGCAGACTGAACTCAGGATAGCCCGGATCCCTGTTGGCTTTAGCTCTCTAGGATACAAATCTGCCTATCTCTCTCCCTGAGGGAGAGGGGCTGGGGGCAAGGGGATCCCTAAACGAACAATTGGCTGCGCTGCTGGATGCGCAGGGCTGGCCCCAAGGCATTGAGGAGGGCAACGCCATAGCTGCGGGCAACGATGCGGCTATCCAAAATCGCCACCCAGCGGGTGGGCAAGCCGGAGGCTTCACCTGCTTCTGCGCCTTGTCGCAGAGGTGCAACAGCCCGCTGCAATTGGCTGGCCGCCACTGGCAAGAGGTATTGGCGGAACCAGTCCTGTTGGGTGCGCTGCAGATACTGCACCCGTCCGGCCACCCTTGGATCCTCCATCGAGGGAAAGGGCAAGGTGGCAATGGCCAGCAGTTCCGGACAGGGCAGGCTGGCCTTGTGCTGCAGCCAGTAGGGCCAGTCGCAGACCAAAATGCCCTTTTCTCCGGGAAATAGGCTGTTTACCCGCACCCGCGAGCCAAATTCGGCAGCCAAAGCAGCCCCCACCTGTACCTGCAGAGGTTGATCCGACACCAGCACCACCACAAAGCCCTGCACCTGCGGGATCAGGCTCCTTAGCTCCTGCAACAGGTGCTCCCGGAAGAGGGGGCTGTTGGGCAAGGGCAGCCGCGGCAAGTAGAGGGAAAGGCTCGGCAAGGGCTCCCCGCCGGAACGGATCCAATCCTCGCCTGAGCTGAAGCGCAAGGGCGTCAGATCTGGCAAGCCCAGGCGCCAACGATAGGCCTCCGCCTGCCGATCCAGGTCCAGGGCCTCGCCGATGATCACTACCGGCTGAGTGGCCCAGATGGGTGCCAGCCACTCGTGTAGAGCCGCCGGGCTGTGGTAAAGGGTGAGGCGACCGGTCTCGCGGTCAGTTTCCGCCCACCAAACCCAGCGGGAAGCGGGATCCCCCTCGGCGCAGAGCCGCTGGCGGAGCTGATCCCAAGGATCCGGCAGCCAGCCGGGGTAGCCTGTCACCAAAGACAGCACAGCATCCAGGTGAACCTGTTCATCCGCATGAAGCAGACAGCGGGAAAGAGGCCGCCGCAAAAGCTGAAGGGACAAATTGACCTGAACCTGGGAGAGCTGCTCCGCCTCGGCAGGGAAGATTTGCCGGAGCTGTTGCCAATGGCTGGCTTCCAGGGTCACCGTTAGCGCCTGGTAGGCCCAATCTTCCAGGTCTTCGGCTCCATCCAGGATCAGAGGGATCCCTGTCGGCACTTGCGAGGATCCCTTTCTCAAGCGAGCTTGCAGCCAATCCAGGGGATCCACCAACAGCAACCCCTGGAAATCGGGATCCGGCCAACGGTCTTTTTGCAGGACGGGCTTATGCAACTGCAGGGTGTGCTGTAGCCAGGGGATCTCTTCCCCCAAAATTTGCGCCTGCACAGGAGCTGTGGCACAGAGCAAGGTGGGGTTGGGCCACATCAGGGCCGGCAGCAGGTAACTGAGGCGGTGCTGACCCCCAGCGGGCACCTGGATCAAGGTGCTGCGACCCAGCCGCAACCCCCGCGCCACCATGCGAGCCATCGTCAACTGGTGGGGCCACAGGGCTTCGGGAGACTGCCGCAAAAGCTGCCGCAACTGTTGGTGGACTTCAACCTCAATCACAGTTCAGTACGCCGGGGGTCTGCCACAGACGGTAGGGTGAACTAGCCTATTCTAGGGTAGAGAAGAAAACCAAAGCCCATCTCTGGGGTGAGCGATGTCTCTTCTAGCTGCTGTTTCCACAGAGGGCCAACCCGTTGCACAGACGGGATCCCTGCTTCTAGACCGCTCCGGGTGGGGCCGTTTGCGCATGAAGGGATCCCCAGGCTTGGACTATCTGCACAACCGAAGCACCCAAAATCTGAAGGCCCTCAAGCCAGGGCAGGGGGCCGACACGGTTTTCGTGACCCCCACCGCCGGCATCCTGGATTTGGCAACGGTGTACGTGGGAGAAGAAGACTGCTGGATCTGGACTTCACCCCAGCGGCGCAGCCTGCTGATGCAGAGTTTGGGGCGCATGCTGCCTTTGGTGCGGGGAGCACAGTTGCAAGATGAGACAGATCAGACCTTTGGTTTTGGATTGCTCGGATCCCAGAGTCAGGCTCTCCTGGAGCAAGTGGTGAGCTCAGAAGAGATCCCGACCGGGCCTCATGAGCACTGCGCCGTGGAGATCCAGGGGATCCCTGTCCATCTGGCTTGTGGCACGGGTCTTGCCCAGCCGGGGTTTACCCTCTGGGGCACCATTGACCAGAAAGTCGCTCTTGAAGAATGCTTGCTCCAAGCCGGAGCCAAGCTGGCCCCACCTGAGCTGTGGGAAGTCCTCCGCCTAGAAGCGGGTCGCCCCGCCGCCGACCGAGAGCTGACCTCAGACTACAACCCCCTAGAAGCCGGCCTGTGGCGAGCTGTTTCCCTTGACAAAGGTTGCTACGTTGGCCAGGAAGTCTTGGCCAAGCAGGTAACCTACCGGCGCATTCGGCAAACTTTGTGGGGGATCCGCCTTCAAGGAGAGGCTCAGCCCGGCACAGAGATTTTGCGGCAGGGGGAAAAGATTGGGCTGCTGACCAGCGCAGGCCTAACTTCCCAAGGGTACCTGGGATTGGGATACGTGCGCACCAAGTTTGAGCCCGCCGAAGGTCTACAAGTAGAAGTCGGCTCGGTGCCGGGAGTCCTGACTCGAATGCCGTTTTTGAGCTTTCCGCCTATTGTCTGAGGTTGTTTTTGCAGACCTCTCTCCTCTCTTTTCTAGAGGGAGAAGCTTAGGCGAAACACCGCAACTCACCAGTCAAAGTGGCGGCGAAAGCGGGGATCCCGTCGATCCTTTTTGCGTCGGTTGCAGGTTTTGCACAACGTTTGCAGATTGCTGATGTCGTTGCTGCCCCCTTGGGCAATGGGGATGATGTGATCGATCTGAAGCTGAACCTCTGGAGGCGATTTTCCGCAACCGCGGCAGCGAAAGCCATCTCTTTGGAAGACATACTCCCGCACAGATGCTGGGATGAAGATGCGCTGACTCGTTCTTGTTTCCCTCATGGCCGATCAAAACCTAAGTGGCCCGCAAGTCATCTAAAGGAGAGGCGGCAGCGTCAATGGAAACGTGATCTTGATCTAGGGCTTCAGAAGCCAAAGTTTGATCTTCAGGGATAAACTCTAGGCAAATTTTAATCGATATTTGTCCAGAAACCCATCCTCGACCGGGTCGCAATAGTCGAGAACTTATCCCGCTTATTAGGCTTATTATATCAGTACTAATTTTCTTAGACTCAAGGTATTTGTTTATTGAATCTCTGTTGCTTAGGAGAAAAGAGACGATCACTTCATGCAAAGTGTTTGGGAGATAAACCTGGTCGCCAACTTGAACAACAGTTTGCGTATCAGCAGATTTGAAAAGCATTGGCTCAGCCATAGCACGAACTCCGCTCTACCCAGTTCATTTTATGAGCTTGCATCTTCCCGAATGTCATCCAAAAGAGATCCAATGCCTCCTGATCTGGAGGGCTGTCGAGCTCGCTAAAGCAATCTTGAGCTTGTTCAGAAAGATTATCTGGCACTTGATCAACCTCCTGGTGCATTTTTCCAGTTAAGTTATTCCTCACCTCCGCGAAGGTCATCCAGAGGGGATCCACTGCCGCCCTCTGAGCCTGTATCCTCTGGCTCAAACTCTACAATGATCCGCAATCTGACTCTGCCTTTTTCCCAATCCTTCTTGCCTGGCACCAAGAGCTGACAAGCAAGTCCCTGCCCAAACCACTTCGCTTCTTGCAACAATTTTTCTTCTGGCTTGGGAGCAAGAAGGCTACTGGCAATGTTGAGCAAGTCTTCCGGCGGCAGGATCCCTGAGGATCTCAAGGCCGCAATGAACAAGCGATGCAGCTCTTCTTTCTTGGTCAAGTCCTCTTGGGCTGCTTTGACCAAGTTGGCAACCTTGAAAGTTTTCTCCCTTACAGAGAGGATCCCTTCTGGGTGCTGCTGTAGAGGTATCGATTTGGATCCCATGACTTTATCTGGATCAAGTGAAAGGCCAAAAACAAAGACAAGCCGCTCTATCTCAAATCATCGAGAATGCTATCCAACTCTGGAAAACTCTCGTCTATGGGTGTAGAACGACCAAGAGCGACTGCTTCGCTTGCATTGCTGTCACCTACTTGCTGTTCAGGAAGACTTGCCAAAATCTGAACTGACTCACCAACAGAGGAAGGCTCAGGACGAGTAATCAAGGGCAGCATCTCGCGATTGAGGCCCAAAGCCTGCAGGCAGAGGTTGATCCCAGAAACAGCTTGGTTGTACTTGTCTATGCTTGCCTCCAGTTCTTTCAGCCGCTGTTGGTTAAGCGCAATTTTCTCTTCAGCCTCTTTTCTGAGAGTTGCTTCCATGAACTGCTTTGCTTCTGGGTACTTTTGCAAAATCTCATCGGCTACTTGCTTGGCAACCGGCAATAGTTGAGTTTTTAGAGTGTTGTTGGTCTCTTGTCGGAAGCTAGAACGCACTGTCTGGTTAATTTTCGGCTCGAAGTCAAGCTTAAGTAATTGTCGGATTCCAGGCTCTGCGTCGCGAATAGCAGAGATGTCATAAGATTGGCTGGTTTGCTTTAGGACTTCTCGAAACTGGTAGATCGAGAATGTTCCTTCGTCGTAGAAGCGGGGACTTTCTCTGAGGTAGCGGTCGCACTCTTTTCGGGCACCATTGACAAGAGAACTCAAAGTTACCTCCTTAACCAAAAGAAGCTTTTTCTCCAAGTCCCCATCGGATCCCAGTAGGCGAAACAACTGCCTGTAGTAGCTCGAGCTGCGAACTTCATCAACAAGGCGACGAAAGAAGTTCTCTACAAGCGTGCTGGCTGATTCTACCAGGATGTCCTCTAGATGGTTGGACAAATAATAAAAGGCTTCGACCAATACAGCTAAGAATGGAGCTGTGGAGTTGCGGGGACGAATGCGAACGGCTTGACTGTAAACATTGTCCAACGAAAAAGTATCCAAAAGCTCATCTAGCCTCCGTACCATCCTAGCCTGCAATTTACGGAAATCGTTCTCAAATTCTTTGTTTTCTCCGTTAATAACTTTATTGACTACTGTCTGGATATGCTCGTCAAACTCTCGGCCAATACTGGCTAGCTGCTGATTGATCAGCGTCAGCTCATAGGAAATCATGCTGTCAATCTCTTTGGGCTGGCTATCAATGTCTCGGTAGAGATCTAGATAGGACTTCCTCATCTCGATGCAGAGAGGTTGCAAATCATCGGCCAGCGCGGAAAATAGCTGTGGCCGCTTTTCTTCCGTTAAATAACGAGTGATCCCAGCCCGAAAGTCTTCAATACCGCTATCTTTAATCATATACTCAATCAAAGGTTTTCCCCACTCCCTCAGAATCCGAACGTAGTTATTTATGGGTGTGTCGTACCCATGTACAGAAGGGCGGAACGGGGATCCAACTAGCCTACCCGACGTGCAGTACTTATTAAACTCGCTGACAAACTGGGGCGTTTCTTCCTCACCACCCAATTCTTTGATGCTTTCTGAAAAAATCGTATCCAGTCCAAATCGATCCTCGGGGGTAGTTGCCTTGATCTGGGAACCATAGAAGCCGAGAAGGCCGCTTGTCTTAAATACGCGGAGTTGACGAAACTGCTGGTCGATAATGTTTTCTAGTCTCTGCTTTAGTTGTGCGTTGTACCAAGTCTCGTCAATCCGGTTAAATACATAGAAGACCCGATCCCTGATGCTATCATTACTTTGAATATGCTCAATAAGCTCTGTCTCTTCCTTGGTCAGCTCACCCGTTGCAGCACACTTGAGAACGCAAACAACTGCGGACGTATCCGGATCGGCAATTTTTCGATAAGTACGCTCTGCATCCGCTTTGACTGGAGCATCGATCCCAGGAGTATCGACAATAACGTTTCCATCTTCCAGCAAGGGGTGGTGGCAATAGTATTCCACCTTTCGCAAAACTGCGCTATTGGCGCCGCGCCGGGCAAAACCCGCAGCTTCTCTTAGGTTGCCGAAGTTGAGCTGCTCCATCGAGAAGACTTTGTTCTCGGTAGGGTGAATTTTGTCCCGGTTCTGCTGGAAACCTGTAATCAACAAGCGGAGGGCATCCGCCTGCTTTGCCCGCTCTGACTTGCTTTTACCTCCCTCCTGTTGAATAATAGCCTCAGCACGCTCCTTCAGGGGATTCAGTGCAGTGTCTTCCAGCCTGCTGAGTGACGGAGCCAAGTTTAGGAAAGCGCAGAAGGCGGTCATCTGTTCTTGCACTTCCTGCTCGCTGAGAAAAGTGAGCACCACTCTCTCAGCATTTGGCTCTGCGTAGCCAATGTAGCACTCTGTCCCTGTGGCGTGTCCTTCGGCGCTGTAGAGAAGCTCCCTTTCTAGCAAAGCGTTGATCAACATCGACTTGCCGGCGCTAAAAGCACCGGCGAAGACAATCTCAAAGGTTGGGGAAATAGCCTTGCTCAGCGAAGCTTGAATTCGGGTTGTATCTTGCTTTCCTGAAAGGGTGGGATCCTGCTGCCAGAGGTTTAGAATCGTTTCAACGTGCTCCCGTAAGTTTTCGCACTGAGGCAAGAGTTGCACAGCCATCTCAGGGATCTCCGCTAGGGCTGGGGAGATTATAACGCCCTCAGCCCTAAGGGGAAGGTTCTCATGCTACTTTTCTTCAGATAAGGCACCCTTTGATGGCTAACAGCACAGAACCTAGCTTGCCAGGGCAAAGAGGTCGCTCCACTCGCGGTTGGGAACGCCGGGCTTGGCGATGATCTCGAAGATGCGGTTTTTCGCTGCCGGTTGAAACAAGCTTTCGACAGCTACCTGGGCAACTTTGATGCGAGGGACGCTGCCCTCAAAGAGGGTATCGGCCTTGGAGAGGACAATGCCATCTTCGTTGTCCTGGTTTTTCAGGCCCCCTGGCCGAATGATGGTGTAGGTGAGGCCGCTTTTTTGCAAGTATTCTTCGGCTTGCTTTTTCCACACCAAGATCAGCCAAAACAAGTTGAGAGGATGGAACAACTGAGACACGCACAGAGAAGAAATCAAAACAAAGTGTTGGATCCCTTTGGCCTTGGCTACATCCACTAAGTTCTTGGTGCCTTGGTAGTCCACTCGGTAGGGCAGAAAGGGATCCCAACTGGGCCTAGCGCCAGTAGCGCAGAGCACCACCGTGCATCCTTCCATGCCGGCTTCCAGCGTGGCCGGATCCAGCACATCTCCCACCACCACTTCTGCTTCGGGGGGCAGAACCCGAGCGGCCAACTCGCGGCTGCGCACCAGCGCTCGTACCGGGATGCCGCGGCCCACCAACTCTTGGACAATGCGCCGCCCTGTTTCTCCTGTAGCCCCTGCAACAAAAGCCTTCATCCTCTCCCCCTGCCAAACTGCTTAATGTGACGGTGGCGGTTCCAGGTTCCATGCTGGCCTTGCTAAGACCATTATCTTCCCAAAATCCGCCCAGGCAGGGATCCTGTCCATGCGACAGGGGTAGTCGCGGCAACCGCGGGCGCCAGCTTCGATCCCGGCAGCCGGCCAGCTCCAAAACATCCTCCGCTCCACCGCCGGGTAGACCTGCGGTTCAAAGGGAAGGGATCTTGAAAGTCTTGAAAGTCTTGAAGCTTTATTGAATAGGTTTGGCCACATCCCCCACCTTAAAGCCAGAGCTGCTGAGAATGCGGCCCACACTGGATCCCTGATCCACCTCTGTCAGTTGGATCTGGCCAGCGGGCTCAGTCAATTTGCGCAGGACTGCCCCCGTGGCCGGATCTTTAACCTCGCGAACGACGCGCTCCACAGACAGGATCAATCCCACGCGGTAGCCGTCGCTGCTGCCCTTGTTCAAGTCAAGATCACCTGGTTACCATAGACATCCGCCACCAAGGCATCGACGGTCGGCAAAGAGCGGGGCTGGGCCGCTAAGCGACTGGCAAAACCGGCCAACTGCTGGGCAATTTGCTCCACCGCCTGTTGGCTGGCCAAAACCAGCAGCTTTTCTTCGTTGCTGGTGGCCGATCCCCCGCCAAAGTCGGCAACCGTGACGGTGCTATCCGACTGGCTGACGTTGCCCCGGCCCTCGACCACGGCCAAGATCTCCGCCGTGCTGGTGCTCACCAGGCGGGCATTGAGCTGCACGTTGGCATCAGCATCCACCACCTCGGCCCCCACCGCCAGCGGGAAGCTGCCGAAGGGGGTCAAGACCCGCGCCTCACCCCCAGAACGGCGCACCGACACATCGAACTGGGTAACACTGCCGAGGATCACAGCATCGACCCCGAGGATCCGGCCCACCTGAGCGGCGGTGTTGGCATCTAAGCGCCCCGATAGCCCCAAGTTCTGCTCGGCCAAGATCGCGTCCAGCCGCGAGGGCTCGATAACCGAAAAGGTGCCATCTCTCACCAGCCGATCCACCAGCAGATCGCTCACCCCCCGGGATGCCTCGCGCAGGCTTTAGGAATTGCTGAGGCTGCTG
The DNA here is from genome assembly GCF_002760475.1 of Synechococcus sp. 63AY4M2. Classification (NCBI taxonomy): domain Bacteria; kingdom Bacillati; phylum Cyanobacteriota; class Cyanophyceae; order Synechococcales; family Synechococcaceae; genus Synechococcus; species Synechococcus sp. 63AY4M2. The sequence goes on from NZ_AXUX01000001.1 coordinate 452,435, forward strand.
AAATCAAAATCCAAAACCGCAACGCGCGGGCGAGTGGTGGGTTGAGGCGCTTGTCCTACCTGGCTGGGGGCAGAGAGATTGCAGCGAAGGTCTTGGGGAAACTTCTGGCACAGCTCCGGATTGGTGGATTGGGCAGCCACCGGGATCCCCATCCAACCCAAGCTCAGCAGCGGGATCCCGAACAGCAGAATGGAAGAGAGGCTGCGCCTGGTTGAGCGATCTCCTAGATCGAAGAGGTGGCCACAGTCCATTCTCAGCTTGCACCCAAAAGCGGGGCGGTGACCGGCATCACCTGGGCGCCTGTTCCCAGAAGATGTCCTATACTCTACCGATTCCAAGGCCATTGGGAGAAGGGATTGAGAAGGTTGGCACAGAGGAGTTGACAGATCTCAACAGTTAAGACTGAGCAGAGATGCTCGCCCTTTGTGAGTTGCCGGAAAAAGCTTGACCCGCTTTATTGGGCCGGGTTTAGATTGGGATCGAGCGTGCAAACTCAGTGTTAGCCTAGTAAAGCTGTGTTTTTGTACAAGCTATGCCTGTTCCTAAGAAGAAAACCTCCAAAGCCCGCAGTCGCAGGCGGTATGCGGTTTGGCTGGGCAAAGCCAAGCTTCAGGCCCAGCGGGCGATGACCATTGGGCGCGCCATCCTCAGCGGTCGCAACACCGGCTTCTACTACCCCAAAGCCAAGTCGGAAGAAGAGGAGGGAGAAGAATAGGGATCCCCATAGCCGGAAGAGTGGTTTACATTGGGGTCAGGCTCTCTTGAGAGCTGTTCTGCTACCTCCCAGTCTTGGCTGTTCAGCGACTTGCATGCGCTCGTTGACCTCTCTTACCTACTACCAGCGGCTGGGCTTGTCTCCAGGGGCCTCTCCTGAGGACATTCGGCGGGCCTACCGGCAGTTGAGCAAACGCTACCATCCCGACACTTCTCCTCTGGCGCCAGAGGTGGCGATTCGTTGCTTCCAAGAACTCCAGGAAGCCTACCTTGTCCTCAGCAACCCGGCAAAACGGGCCATCTACGATGCCAGCCTGCGGGCGGTGACGGCCAACATGGGATCCCCCGGTGCTGATTCTCTGGAGCTGCGCATGGAAACCCGGCCTCTCTCGGCGGGCGAGCTCTGCGCCCTGCTGCTGATGGGCTCCACCTTCGTGGCGTGTTTGGTGTTGGCGGTTGCTTTGGCCTGGCTACGGGAGGGTGGGGTGGGCTGACCAACTCCGGTTGCTTGTGGATGAGGTTAAGACAAAGCGCTCAGGGCTTCCCATTGATAAGGTGCTTGAATGGAATAGGTTGTTAACTTTTGTTTTGTTCGACGGCTTCTCTGCGCGCCATCTCGCCATGCCTTTGCCTCCTGCAACTACGCCTCTCTACAATCACCCGCTCCACGCCATCGAACGCTGGCTGGAGGATCAGGGCTGCACCCGTGACCCGCAGGATGTGGAGCAGTGGTTTTGCGAGCGGCCCGGCTGGAAAGCCTGCCTGCGCCTGGAGGAGACCAGCATTTGGGTGCGCTATACCTATCCTGATGGCAACACCAAAACTCTGTCTTTTCCCTATTCGCTAAGCCGCCAGGATGTAGAGCAGGCCATTTTTGAGGACTAGCCGGCTATGCGCATTCTGCAACTGCCTGCCCTGCGCGACAACTACATCTATCTGCTGCACGATCCCGAGACGGCCACGGCAGCGGTGGTGGATCCGACAGTGGCCGAGCCGGTGCTGGATAAACTGGCTGAGCTAGGGGCGGAGCTGGTGGCCATCTTCAACACCCACCACCACCACGACCATGTGGGGGGCAACCTGCAACTTTTGGCCCGCTACCCCCGTGCCGTCGTCTACGGCAGCCAGGCGGATCGGGGACGGATCCCGGGCCAGACGGTGGAGCTGCAGGCGGGAGAGACGGTGGCATTTGCGGGCCGGCAGGCGAAGGTGCTGTTTGTGCCCGGCCATACGCGGGGACATGTTGCCTACTACTTTCCCGAAAGCGGGGATCTCTTCTGCGGCGATACCCTGTTTGCCGGGGGATGCGGGCGCCTCTTTGAGGGCACCCCGGAGCAGATGCTGGGATCCCTGGATCAACTGCGGCAGTTGCCGGAAGCCACGCGGGTCTGGTGTGCCCACGAATACACCTTGAACAATCTCAAGTTTGCCCTGACGGTGGATGGGGACAACCCCGACTTGCAGGCGCGCTACCAACAGGTGGTGGCCCTGCGCCAGGCGGGATCCCCAACTGTCCCCAGCACCATCGGCGAAGAGCGCCGCACCAATCCTTTTTTGCGCTGGGATCAGCCGGCTTTGCGGGCGGCTACGGGCGCTCAAGATCCGGTGCGGGTTTTTGCCCGGCTGCGGGGTATGAAGGATCAATTCTAAGGCTGGCCGGAACGCGAACGGGGCCGAGTTGTGATTGGGATCCTGTCCTGACGCTGGGGATTCCCAGTTTGCTTTCCGTAAGATTGGCTTCTTTTTTCGGGAAGGCGGGACATACTGCTAAGTAAGATAGGTAACCTCGGTGGGCCTGCATGGCTACTCCCTAAGCCCCCATGTCTTGTCTTGACTGCCCAGCTCTGCCCACCTTTTTGCAGGAGGCAGGGCGTTTGTTTCTCTGGCTGCCCACTCCTCATACCCACCGGAAAATCTGGCAGGCCCTGGAGGCCAAGACAGAGGTTCCCGTTCAACTTTTGGAAGACCTTGGCCTAGTTGTTGCCATTGCCCAGGGGGCCCTCAAGAAGACCCTGGAGACAATGGCCGAGGTTCTCTCCCAAGAAGAGATGCAGGCCAGCCGCGCCTTGTTTTTGCCTGGGGATAGGGATCCCTGCTGGCAAGATTGCGCCCGGGTGGAGTCGTTGCTGCAGTTGTTCCACCGCACCCAAGCCGAGCTGTTGTTGGAATTGTTGAAGGAAAACCGCCTCACCACCTATTTCCAGCCCATTGTCCGGGCGCGGGATCCCGCTTGGGTGGTGGGCCACGAAGCGCTGGTGCGGGGGTTGGACAGAGAGGGCAAGGTCATTGGCCCGGACTTGCTTTTTGCCACGGCCCGCGAAGCCGGGTTGCTCTATCACCTGGACTTGGCTGCCCGCCGCACGGCCATTGCTGCCGCCACCCAGCACCGCCTCGAGGGGGATCTGTTCATCAACTTCAGCCCCACGGCCATTTACGACCCAGCCTTTTGCCTGCGCTCTACTGTCTGGGCCATCAGCCGCGCCGGGATCCCGCCAGAACGGGTGGTGTTTGAGGTCAATGAATCCGACCGCAGCCCCGATTTGGATCATTTGCAGCGGATTTTGCGGTTTTACCGGCAGGCGGGCTTTCGGGTGGCGCTGGATGACCTGGGCGCCGGCTACGGATCCCTAAACCTGTTGCACCGGTTGCAGCCAGATGTCATCAAGCTGGATAGGGAGCTCATTCGCGGCGTAGATGGGGATCCCTACAAGGCGGTGATTGCCCAAAAGGTGCTGGAGCTGGCCCAAGAGCTGGGGATCGTCACCCTGGCCGAAGGGATCGAGACGGCAGAGGAGCTGCAGTGGGTGCGCGACCACGGGGTGGACCTGGTGCAGGGCTTTTTCATCGCCCGGCCCCAGCCTGTTCCCCCAAGATTAGGATCCATAGGATAGCTGCCCCCACGGCTTGAGCGGCTACTGAGAAGATGACCAAAGCTGGGAGGAAGAGATCGTAGAGCACCCCCATCAGGGCGCTGCCCAAAAACCAGGCCAGGCCGTAGAGGCTGGTAAACAGCCCAAAGGCAAAGCCCCTCGCCTGGGGAGCCACCATGCCGGCTACTGCCGCCTTCATGACCGATTCCTGAGCCCCCAAGCCAATCCCCCAGAGCACTATGCCCACCACCGCCAGCCCGTAGCTGCCGGAAAAGGCCAGCGGCGCAAAACCGGCAGACAGGACCACCGCCCCCAGCAGGCTCCCCAGCCGGATGCGGTCAAACAGCCAGCCACAGCCCAAGGCCGCCAAGGCATCCACCCCCATGGCCAGGGCGTAGAGCAAGGGGATCCCTGCCTCCTCGCTCCCCGACTGTCGTTGCAGATGGAAAGCAATGAGGGGAAAGTCGGCAAACCCCACGGCCACACAGGCCGCTGCTATGAGATAGAGCCAAAAGACCCTGGAAAAGCCTTGTGCTGGAGCGGTTTCCGGCTCCGGCTCAAAGTCGCGCGGGGTGGGATAGAGCCATCGGGCCAGCCCCAGCACCCCCAGCCCCAGGGCCGCCGGGATCCCCAAGGCCAAGAATCCACCCCGGAACCCGTAGCCGGCGGCAACCATCCCTGCCACCAGCAGCGGCCCCCCCACCGCCCCGATTTGATCCAAGGTCTCGTGCAGGCCAAACCCAATGCCCTGGCCCACCTGCAGAGCCGCATGGGAGAGCAACACATCCCGCGGCGGGGTGCGGATCCCTTTGCCCAGGCGCTCGGCCAGCAAAAGCAAAGCGGCCCAAGGCCAACTGTCCACCCAGGCCAAAGCGGGGATCGCCGCCGTGTTGACAACATAGCCCAGGGTGGTGAGCTGCCAGTGCCCTCGACTGGGCCGAGAGGGATCCCTACTGAGCCGGTCGCTCCAGTAGCCCACGCCCAGGCGCAGCCCATAGGCCAACAATTCTCCCCCGCCGGCCACCAGCCCCACCACCGTGCCGCTGGCCCCCAGGGATCCCAAAAAAGCTCCGGAGATGCTGCGGGCCCCCTCGTAGGTGGCGTCAGCGCAGAGGCTGACGATCCCGAGGAGGAAGATAAAGCGCCAAGCAGAATCGGACATAGCCAGCTCCTGAGGACGGGCAATCCAACTGGGGATCGGGACTATGGCTGGGGCTGAGGAGCGTGATGGAATACTTGGACGCTGTGGCAAGTAACTAGACCGTCGCGCACCAGGTTTTTGACATCCGGCAGAAAGGCCTTGATTTTCTCCGGCGTGTCGATAAACGTTACCAAAATGGGCAGATCTGTGTAAAGCTCGAGAAGGTTGCTGCTGCGAATGTGACTGTTGTGGCCAAAGCTGGCAATGGCTCTCACCATGGTACCGCCCGCCATGCCCCGCCGACGGGCCAGCTCCAGCAGAGCCAGGTAGAGAAGCTTATTTTGTCAGTGATCCGACTCGCCAATGTAGATACAGCCTTTTAATTTAAAATAGGGTACAGGTATTCAAGAGGAAGGAGAGAAAGGAATGCCGACTCATTCTTTGGATTTGCGGCAAAGAGTTGTAGCAGCCTATCAGGCAGGTAACACCTCCATCCGCCAGGTAGCTAAACGCTTCATGGTTACCAAAAGAACAGTACACCGCTGGGTGCGACAGTACCAACAAACTCAAGATTTAGCCCCTAAGAAAGCAGGCACCAAGCGAGTGGGCATTTTGGAACAACATCGGCAGGAAGTGATGGCA
>NZ_AXUX01000001.1:463816-477642 GCF_002760475.1 Synechococcus sp. 63AY4M2
TAACCAAAACTTTGTTTTCATTCCAACAGGTCGGTTCAAGGAGCGTATTGCGCAATTATGTCGGCATTATGGCATGGAGTTTATTGAGGTAGAGGAGGCGTACAGCTCGCAGGCAAGCTTCCTAGATGGAGATGAGCTACCTAATTCCTAATTATGGTGAAAAACCCGACGGGTGGAGACCCTCTGGGCTGAGGCGAATGCTGCCGCCAACCTGCTTAAGAAAGTCAGCAGAACCTTGGGGCTTTGCGTTAAGGAACTGTCTAGAGGCGCTTTGACAACGCCGTTGCGGGTTCTTTTGTGGACTGCGTAAGAATCCCCCGCCTTTAGGCGGTGGGAGTGTCAAGGTAGCTGTTCGCCGAGAGTGTCGGCAGACGGCTTCTCAGATGCGGAAACTTCTGGTCAGGTTTCACCAAGACAGGGTGGGGGGTGAATCTGAGGAGGAAGTATCTGCTGAGGCAGTTTGAGATTCCTTCACGTCAGCGGGCCGTAGGCCCTGTAGCGGGGGTTGTGGCGTCCCCCCCCCAGGGCTAGGGCGGCAGGGCAAGCAACCTGCGCCTCAATCGAGGATAAATACCTAGGGATCCTCCGCACAGGGAACGGCAACCTCAGAGGGCGCAGCTTGTCCTAGGCTATCCAAAAAATGCTGCAAGAGCTGAAAGCGAGGTGGGTTGAGGCTGTAGTAGATCCAGCGCCCCTGCTGGCGAGCGTTGACCAACTGCGCATCTCGCAAGGTCTTTAAGTGAAACGAGAGCTTGGATTGGCTTACCTGCAGCTTTTCGCAGAGATCGCAAACGCACAGCTCCCGCCCACGCAACAGTTGCAGCGCGCGCAGGCGAATCGGATCGGAGAGAGCGTGAAATCCCTCCCGTACCTGCTCACACAGCAAATCCTCCTCTACCTTGGCCAACCACGAAACCATCCTTCGACTAGGGTAGCAAGAGCTTTGCGCTCCCGTCGGCAAGCACTCCCCCCACCCCAGTTGCTCCTGGACTGGGAAGGCCGCCATTGCTTTGCAGCACCAGCGCAACCCTAGGCTCGCGCTGCCTCTGATCAGGTCAACCCCGGCAGCAGTTGGTAATGCAACACCTGCGGTGGCCGAGCAAAGTAGGGCTCGAGGAGGGCGCGCCAGCGGACAAAGTTTTCCGATTGGCGGAAGTTAACCAAATGGGCCTCCAGGGATCCCCAGTGTACCAGCAACAGGTATTGCTGAGGGTGCTCTAAACAGCGCTGCAGTTGGTGCTGCCGATAGCCATCGGTCTGTTGTAGGTAGACAAAGGCTTGCGCGATGGCAGCCTCAAAAGCGGCTTCAGAGCCGGGGCTGACTTCAAACTGAGCCACCTCTAGGACAGGCGAAGGGTTCATAGGCTAGGTGTGCAGGCCGCACTCGGTTTTGGCTGTGCCCTTCCAGCGGCCAGAGCGGGGATCCGCTCCCGGCTCCACCGGCGCCGTGCAGTGGATGCAGCCGATGCTGGGATAGTTGCGGTCGTGGAGGGGGTTGTAAGGGATCCCGTGGTCGAGGATGTACTTCCAGACTTGGCCGTTTGTCCAGTCGGCGAGCGGGTTGAGCTTGAGGCGGTTGCGCTTGCCATCCCACTGCACCTTGCCGATATCGGCGCGGGTGGGGGATTGCTCGCGGCGCATCCCCGTAATCCAGGTGGTGCAGTTGGCCAGGGCGCGATTCAGGGGCTCTACCTTGCGGAGGCTGCAGCAGAGGTCAGGGTTGGTGCGGTACAGCTCCGGCTCATATTGCGCCGCCTGCTCTTCGGGGGTGAGCAGCGGTTTGAAGATCTCCAGCTGCAAATGGGGGTAACGGGCCAACACCTGCTGCTGCAGTTGCAGGGTTTCCGGGAAGTGAAAATCGGTATCCAGGAAAAAGGCGCGCACCTGGGGGCGAATGGCCGTGAGCAGATCGATGAGAACCAGATCTTCCGGTCCAAAGCTGCAGGCCAGCACCAGCCCGTCCCCAAACTCCGCAACGGCCCAGGCCAGCAGGTCGCTCGCCGACAAAGGCTCAAATCGCTCGCTCAGAGAAGCTACCTGCGGCTGATACTGCTCTCGTAACGCCTGAGCCGCCAGCTCCCAGTGGCCGGAGGAAGAAAGGGTTGCAGTCATAGGGGGAAGACATCGAATCCAAGGCTCTTTGCCTTTTTAATCTACACTAATTCGGTCAAGGTTTAGGATTTTTGGCTACTGGGCAACGGCGGGCAGGGATCGAGATCCTTTGGCCCGCAGGGGGATTTGTCCCCAGCGATCCCGCCGAACTCCCATGACCAGGCCATGCCAGAGAGGTCTGGGATCCGGCTCCGGCAGGTGAACCCAGTGGTAGCGCAACACCCCTCGCCGTGGGTTGACGTCCAACTCAAACACGCGCAGAGCGGAGACCGGCCCCACCAGAGGCGGCGCTGTCAGGTAGGGGATTCCGTCCTGCACATAGACCTTCGGCACGTGCAGATGTCCACTCAACACTGCCACCACCCGCCCGTGGTCGGCCAAGAGGGTATGCAGAGCTACAGCTTGCTCGCTGCGAAGCCGGTACTTGCGGAACAAAACCGCATCCATTTGGGTGGGGGAGATAAAGGGAGGCTGATGGATGAGCAGGATCAGCCATTCCTCCGGCACCGCTTGTAGATGTTCGCCTAGCCAGCGCAGTTGCGCGGGGCGCAGCACGCCCTGGGGCAGAGGGAACTGGCCCAGGCTGGCATCGAGGGCAATCAAGCGGATCCCAGGCAGGGGGGAAAGGCTGTAATCGACATAGCCTGTGGGGGCAAGGGGCAACGGAAATTGACGTTGGCACCAGCGGATAAATTGCTCCCGGTTGAAGCGCCCCTCCCTCCCCAAGGTGTCGATATCGTGGTTGCCGAGGCTGAGGTAGTAGGGCACCCGCAGTTGGGCGAGGATCTCCTGGAACACCTCAAAGCTCTCCGGATCGGCTTGATCCACCAAATCGCCGGTGAACACCACAAAGTCCAGATCCGGCACTTGGTTGAGATGGGCAACGGCAGCTTCCAACTGGCGGCGGGGGGAATCGGACATCCACCAGCAGCGGCACCCTGTCTCCGGCATTAGGTGAACATCTGAGACTTGGGCAAAGCAAATCCTTTGGGTGGCCATCACCTAGGTACTTATTCACACCTCACGCCCGCATCATAGTCAATAACCGGCTAGAGGGCTATGGGCTTCTCTTAACCTCAGCCAGGATACCCTCACCCCCAGCCCCTCTCCCTTTGGGAGAGGGGAGTTGTGGTTGCTGCGATTTGGAATCGTCACAAATGAGTCTGATTCTTGTTCCGGCGCCGCTGCCGAGCAACTGCTAGGGTATAGCAACACGGATCTTCGACAAGAGGATCCCTCAGTTCAAGCAAGGAGAAAAAATCATGTCTGCTACCACCCTTGTTCGTTGCGCCTGTGACCACTGCAACTGCAGCTTCGAAAGCAGCCAAGGCTATCGCTACGAAGGCCAACTCTACTGCAGCCAAGCCTGTGCCACCCATGACCACGCCCACCCCTCCCCTTGCTGCGTGGCCTCTCACTGCTGTCAATAGCAGGTTGGCAGGGATCGCTCACCCCGGCTTTTGCTTTCCGGGATCCCAAGCTGCTTTTCTCCCTGAGCAGTTTTTGATAGGCTCCCAGGGAGTTTTATTCCTGTCGAGCTTGCATGGAATACCGCTGGGATCTGCTGCCCACCCCGCCTCAATTTGATCCGGAGCTGAGCCGAGAGTACGGCAAGTATGCGGCCAAGGTGCTGGCTCTGCGGGGGTTGCACAGCCGAGAACAGGCGCGGGCTTTTGTCGATCCTAATCAGTATTCTCCCACGCCAGCGGGATCCCTGCCGGATCTGGAGCGGGCGGTGGCGCGGCTGTTGCAGGCAAGAAAAAGAGGAGAAACCCTCTGCATTTGGGGAGACTTCGACTGCGATGGCGTTACCGCCACCAGCCTCTTGCTCTCGGCGCTACAAACCTTGGGCTTCCGAGTCCAGTTCACTCTACCGCTGCGCAGCACCGAAGGGCATGGCTTGAACCCTCAGCGGCTGCAGCAGGTGCTGGATCAAGGCTGCCAGGTGCTCCTGACGGTGGATTGCGGCATAGGCAATGCTGCCGAGATTGCTCTGGCCCAAGCCCAAGGGATGGACGTGATCGTGACGGATCACCACGCCCTGCCGGATCCCTTGCCCCCTGCCTATGCGGTGGTCAACCCGCTGCGCCTGCCAGAGGAACACCCGCTGCGCTTTCTGCCGGGGGTGGGGGTGGCCTACAAGCTGGCGGAGGCCCTCTACCAAGCGCTGGGGATCCCTGGTGTAGAAGAGTACCTGGATCTGGTGGCGGTGGGGATCGTGGCCGATGTGGCGGTGTTGCAGCGGGAGTGCCGCTACCTGGTGCAGCGGGGCCTGCCCGTGCTGGCCAACACCCAGCGTCCGGGGCTGCGGGCTCTTTTGGATTGGGTGAGCAACAGCCAATCCTCAGGAACGCCGACAGCCCAGGACATCGCCTTTCGCCTTGCCCCCAAGCTGAACGCCATTGGTCGCTGGGACGATGCCAGCCTAGCGGTGGAGCTGTTGACCACCTCGGATCCGCAGCGGGCCCAGACGCTGGTGGAGCATTTCGTTGCCCTCAATGAGGAGTGTCGGCAACTCACCCAACAGGTTCTGCAAGAGGCCAGCCAACAGGTGGAGAGCTTGGATCTGGCGCGGGAGCGGGCAATTGTTTTGGCCGGAAGCGGCTGGAATCCGGGGGTTTTGGGGATCGCCGCGGCGCGCTTGGCGGAGCAGTACGGTTGCCCGACGGTGTTGATTGCCAAAGACGAGAGGACGGGACGGGGCTATGGTTCGGGCCGCTCGATTCCGGGGGTGAACCTGGTGGAGGCCATCGAGGCTGTGCGTCCCCTCTTGCTGGGGGGAGGCGGCCACCCCATGGCCGCTGGGATCCAAGTGGATCTGTCCTGCCTGGCCGCCGTACAACTGGCTTTGCGGCGGGAGCTGGCCGCACGGGTCGGCCCGGATCGCCAAGCTCGCGCCTTGGCGGTGGAGATTGTTATCGATTGGGAGCGGTTGGCCTCTCAGGGCCGGGATGGGGTGGCAGAGCTGGACGAGGTGTATCGGCAGTTGCAGCTTCTGCAGCCCTTTGGCCACGGCAACCCCAACCCTGTCGTAGCCTTGATGAACGTTCGCCGCGGCAGCGTCAGGCTGAGGGCTTCCCAGAATGGCCGCCACCTGAAGTTTGAGCTGGGATCCCGTGCCCTCTGGTTTTGGGAAGCCGGCGAAGAGCTGGAGCGGTGGCAAGCATGCCAGGCCTTGGACATCGCCCTGCAGTTGGAAGCCGAGCAGCCCTGGCAGGGCAAAGTGCTGGCGGTGCGCCCCTCTGGCGACTGGCAGGCGCCCACCGTTTCCGCCCCCAGCCTTCGGATCCAGGATTACCGGCAACGCCCCCTGCCGGATTCCCTCCAAGAAGTCTTCCGCTACGATGGGCAGGCCCTTCCTCTCGAGCAAGACTTCCTCCCGTCGGCAAAAACAGCTCTGCTGCTGGCCCGCTGGCCCTGGCTGCCGGCAAATCTAGCCCAACTGCTGCAGCAGGTGCAGCCGCAAACGCTGATCCTGGCCGCTTCTGGTCATCACTGGAAGCGCCTCCCCCACCAAATCGCCCGACTCCAGGAATTGGGGCGGACGGGACAATGGGATCCCCATGTCCTGGCGGCGACAACCGGCTTGCCCTGGCAGTGGCTGGCGGAATTGGAGGGGCCGGAGCAGATCCCAACACGGCTGCTGGGCCGCATTCAAGAATCCCAAGCTTTTCACCGCTGGCTGGACGAAGCCAGCCCCACCCAGATCGCCCAGCTCTGTCAGCGGCTGCTGCGACCGGATCCCCTGCCGGCAGTTGTTTCTCCGAAGTAGAAGACGCCCCCCGGCACCACCATCAGCCAACTTTGGGATTGCGCACTACGCTTAGCCCTGCCGGCTGGAGTTGTGCCTCTTCGGCTCTGTCGGGCAGCGGGCGCAAGGGAGGGCCAAAGCGGCCAACGGCTATGGTGTTGTGCAAAGCCGGGATCCGGCGGATGGATCCCTGGCGTAGGCAGCGGTGCAGGCGGCGCAGCAGGAAGAGGTCAGCCTCGGAGCAATCCTCTTGGAAGACTTTGACGTTAAGTTCGTGTTCCTGAGCAGCGGTAAGCAGACCGGTCATCATGGCAGTTTGAATAATTTGCTGCACAATCGTGCTTTTGATCTCGCTCATGGTGGGGATGCTCTTGGATTGAGACTTTTCGCTGGTTTCATTCTCGGCAAGACCCTCTGAAATGGACTCCGCCGAATGGCGGATTGGATATACGCACTTTGCCGGCTTTTTCGCTGCCCAAGATCCCGGGCCTTTCACGGGTTTATAAGCTTCGACTTTGCTCAGATCCCATGCGGAGAGAAACCTAGGATCGGCGGTGCGTTAGACTTTCACGTCTAACTCGAAGCCGGAGCAGCAATTGGATACTTAGGGATCCCATTGATGGGGCAGTGCAAAATTAAACTTGCAAATGGCTTGTCTGAACTTGCTTAACTTGGCCGACATCCTATTTTTTCGAGCCACTGTCTGTAGTAATACGGAAACGAAGAGGCCTTGCAACTACCGACAAATGGCGTAGGCCTGTCCAGACTTTACTTTCTGCAATCCCTGCCAAGGGAGAGCTGGCTCCCCCCTCAGGGGGCAGCGCAGCCGTTCTGTGTTAGTTTGGGGGCGTCCTACTTCTGCGATTGGCTGTGTCGGAAAGCCCCCAAAAAGTCGGCTGTGCCGCCCCTTTGGGCTGCTGTGGATGCGGCTGTCTGGGCCTGCTGGCGGTGCTGGGCTTGGGGCTGGCGGGGGCAGGGATCCTGGTCTGGAATGGGATCCGGGCTTCAGGCGCCTATCGCACCTACCAGTTGGCGGTGGAGCGGCTCGAACAGACTGCGGTGGTGGTGGAGCGGCTGGGGGATCCCCTGCGTCCGGGCTGGCCCTCGCGGCTGCGCTTTCAAGAGGATGAGCAAGCCGGCTGGGCCTGTCTGTCCTTTTTGATCACGGGATCCCGGCGCACCGGCGAGGTGGCTGTGGAGTCGGAGCGGGGGGTGGCCGGCTCAGCCTGGCAGTTGCGCCATCTGCAGGTGAAAGTGGATGGGGATCCACAGGCCATACAGATCCTGAAAGGGGAGGGGGGATCCCGCTGTGAACAAGAGGAGCCGGCTGCAGGGGCAGTGCTGCCGACAGGCGAGATCTGAGTAGTTGGACATGCTTAGCCGCGGGTAAAGTCAAAAGGACTCCGTCCCGCTGACGCGAACGGTTGTGGCCCTGGATCCCTATGCGAACAGTTCCCTATCTGCGCTTGCTGCTGCTGTTGGCGCTGTTGGCCTCGTTCGCGGGCCTGATCGTCTGGCTGATCCAATCGTTTTTGGATCTGTACTACGCCACCCGCTACCACCCGATTTTGGGGGGGCTGTTGATCGGGGTGCTGGTGTTGCTGCTGCTGGTGTTTTTGGCCGCTTCCATCTACTACTTGTTTCTGTTCCGCCCCGCCCCTAAAACCGAGAGGCTTCCCAGGCCAGCTCCCCCGGCAACTCCTGCCGAGAAGTGGGAGGCAGCCCGGCGCAACCTGGCGCAACTAGAAGCTCAGATGGCGCAGATCCAGGATCAGGTGGCGCGGGCGGCGCTGGCGGAACGGTCGGCCCGGCTGGCCCAACAGTTGGCCCAGCCGCAACTGAAGGTGGTGGTTTTCGGCACCGGATCGGCGGGCAAAACCTCGCTGGTGAACGCGCTGCTGGGGCGGCGGGTGGGGGCGGTGGGGGCAACGCTGGGCACCACGCAGGCGGTGGCGGTTTACGATTGGGACCTGCCCGGGATCCCCCACCCGGTGCAGATCGTGGACTGTCCGGGCATTTTGGAGATCGGGCCGGCAGGGGCGATGCGGGAAGAGGAGGCGCAGGCCCAGGCCCAAGCTGCCGATCTGCTGCTGGTGGTGGTGGACGGGGATCTGCGCCGGTCGGAGGTGGATCCCTTGCGTCGGTTGATCGCCCTGGGCAAGCGGGCTCTGCTGGTGCTCAACAAAATCGACCGTTACACCCCCGAAGAACGGCGGCTCCTGCTGCAACGGCTGCGGGAACGGGTTTACCCCTTGATCCAACCGGAAGATGTGCTGCCGGCCGCCGCTGCTCCAGCCCCTGTACAGGTGGGATCCCAAACCTGGCAGCCGGAACCGGAGGTGGCGGCGGTGCGGGATCGCGTCCAGGCGGTGCTCTACGCCGAGGGGGGATCCCTGGCGTTGGACAATGCCTTGCTGCAATCCCAGCAACTGGGCGAAGAGGCCAAGCGGATCATCCAGGCGCAGTTGCGCCGCCAGGCGGAGGAGGTGATCGACCGCTTTCAGTGGATCGTGACCGGCGTGGTCTTTGCCAACCCCATCCCGGCGCTGGATTTGCTGGCCATTGCCGCCATCAACGCCCAGATGGTGGTGGAGCTGGGATCCCTCTACGGCTGCAAGATGAACCTGCAGCAGGGGCGGGAGCTGGCCCTGTCGCTGGCCAAGACCCTGGCCGGCCTGGGGCTGGTGGAGGGGGCGCTCCAACTGACCACCGGGCTCCTGGCCACCGTGGCTGAGGTGAGCGTGGTTGGCTTTTTGGCGACAGCCCCCATCCAGGCGGCCAGCGCCGGCTATCTCACCCGCATTGCCGGCAAAAGCTTCATCGAGTATTTCCAGCGCAACCAAAGCTGGGGGGAAGGGGGGATGCAGGCAGTGGTCAAGGCCCAGGTGGAGAGCGCCCAAAAATCGGGCTGGCTCAAGGAGTTTGTCCGCCAGGCCTCAGAACGGGTTTTTCGCCTGCGCTAGTCCTTGTTGGTGGCCTCGACAGCAATGTCCGTCGGCATGAAGGCCAGCTCCATCTGCGCCACGTAGTCGGCGTAGCTGAGGGCGGGCACATCGTCCCATTCCGCCAGGCCGTGCATCCGCTTCGACCACTCGATAAAGGGGGCAGGGTAGGCGTAGGTCAAGCTGGGATCCGCCAGCACCTCTTTGGGCAGCGGCGGAACCGACTTGAGCACGGCCAGCAACGCCGGCGGTCTGTAAATGACCACGCGGGCGGCTTCGATCTGCTCCGGGGAAACCTTGAACTTGGCAGCGATGAACGAAATTACTTTGGAAAGGGCCATCCCCCACCCTCAACTTGGCCTGTACAGCTAGATCGCCGCAAGGGCAAGCAGTCGACCACGGGAATCCCACCGGGGATCCCTTGCTGCAGATTGTTGTTGCCCGCTATCCTAGTAAAGCCGAAAAATTGGGGAAACAGGTGAGCCGTGGCTAAAAAAAGCATGATCGAGCGGGAGAAAAAGCGCCAACGCTTGGTCGAAAAATACCGGGAGAAGCGCCAACAACTCAAGGCGGCCATGGCCGATCCCAACATCGACCAGGCCACCCGCATGGAGCTGCACGCCCAACTGCAAAAACTCCCTCGGGCCAGCTCGCCCACCCGCCTGCGCAACCGCTGCTGGAAAACCGGGCGTCCCCGGGGTTACTTCCGCGATTTCGGCCTGTGCCGCAACAGCCTGCGGGAAATGGCCCACAGAGGCTTATTGCCAGGTGTGGTCAAGTCTAGCTGGTAGCTACCCGACCTTCGCCGCTTGGTTGAACGGCCAAAACATCCTTTTGAGAGATCGTGAGTGGGCCTGCAACCTTTCCAGCTCTGTGACGAAGATCTCACCCCTGCAGTGGCAAAAGCCCTGGCCGGGGAACCCCACTTGGCCGTGGATACGGAGACGATGGGGTTGATCCCGCAGCGGGACAGGCTCTGCGTGGTGCAAATCGCCAACCCTGCCGGCGAGGTGGTGTTGTTGCGGTTGAGCCGTGGAGTAAAGCAGGCTCCCCTTCTGGCGGGGCTGCTGACGGATCCCAACATTGAAAAGATTTTCCACTACGCCCGCTTTGACCTGGCGATGCTGCGCTATCACCTGGGGATCCGGGCGTGGCCCGTCTTTTGCACCAAAATTGCCAGCAAGCTGGCCCGCACCTACACCAGCAAACACAGCCTCAAAGATGTGGTGAGCGAGCTGTGCGGGGTGGAGCTGAATAAAACTGCCCAGAGCTCCGACTGGGGAAACGTCCAGGCCCTCTCGCCGGAGCAGTTGGAGTACGCGGCCAACGATGTTCGTTACTTGATCCCGGTGCGCCACAAGTTGGCGGAGATGTTACGGCGGGAAGAACGCTGGGAGTTGGCGCAGCAGTGTTTCCAACATTTGCCTACTTTGGTAGAGCTGGATCTGTTGGGCTTCAGTAACGTCTTCGAACATCAGTAGGCGGGGCTTTACTTGATAGACAGTCACTGTCTTCGATGACCGGGCCCTCGGGGATCCCACATCTCCTGAAGCTGAACATGGGGGGACCTCACCGGCCCACAAAGTATCTGGCAACACAGCTGGCTGCCCCTCTCTCTGATGTAGTGGGGATGGGGTTGGCCATACCAATCGAGATAAACCGGCCTGCAACCCTCATTGCTCCCGCCATCATCTGTCTGGATCAGGGGGATCAGCCCTCACTTGGGCCACTATGAAAATCATTGGAGTTGAGTCAATGTTGGAGTCGCAGAGGGTAGTTCAAAGTGGGTTATCTTCCCCCGCTGTTTCGGGCAAGCCCGTTCTGGAGTTGCGCCACGTCTCGCTGCAGTACCCCACCAAGGGATCCCCAATCACGATCATCCGCGACGTCAGCTTTTCTGTTGCCCACTCGGAGTTTGTCTCCATTGTTGGGCCGAGCGGCTGTGGCAAGACTTCTCTTTTGAAGATGATGGCCGGCCTGAACACTGACCATGGCGGCACCCTCTACTTTCAGTTGCAGCCCATCGCCGGCCCCCTGAAGAGTGTGGGCATGGCCTTTCAAAACCCGGTGCTGCTGCCCTGGCGCACAACCCTGGAGAACGTGTTGCTGCCGTTGGAGGTGGTAGAGCCCTACAAGCGCACCTTCAAGCAAAACCTGGCCCAGCACGAGAAGTCGGCGCTGGAGCTGCTGGCCACCGTGGGCTTGGAGGGTTTTCAGAAAGCCTATCCTTGGCAGCTTTCTGGGGGAATGCGGCAGCGGGCTTCCCTGTGCCGCGCTTTGATCCATCAGCCGGAGCTGTTGTTGTTGGACGAACCTTTTGCCGCTTTGGATGCCTTTACCCGCGAGGATATGTGGGAAATGTTGCAGCGGCTGTGGCTGCGCACCGGCTGCACCGCCATTTTGATCACTCACGATTTGCGGGAGGCGGTTTTCCTCTCCGATACCATTTATGTGATGGGGCCACGACCGAGCGAGATCATCTTTTCCCTCAAAGTGGATCTGCCCCGTCCACGCCCGCTGGAGATCTGCCTGACGGACGAGTTTCACCGCTTGGTCTCGGAAGTGCGCCAGCACATTCGGCGCAGCTATTAGGCCAAAGAGCCCTTGATCCAAAAAATCTGGAAAGGTTTGCTGGACAGGTTACCGCGCATTTCTGCCGAGGGATCCCATGAAAAAATCATTTGACCGATTTTTGCAGACCCAAACGGCTTCTGTTGTTTTACCTGCTGTCACCATCGTTTTGACCCTTGTGCTCTGGCAGGTGGGGGTGGGGCTGTTCAACGTTCCTCGCTTCATTCTGCCGGCGCCCACCCAGATCCTCGCAGCCATGAACCAGTGGAGCCCGGTGATTCTGCGTCACTCCCTAACCACCCTCACTTCGACGCTGCTGGCCTTTGCGCTGGCTTTGGTGGGGGGGATATTGCTGGGATCGATCATCGGCAGCTCCCGCCTGGCCCATCTGTGTTTGTACCCGCTGCTGGTGGGGTTTAACACCATCCCAAAGGTGGCTTTGGTGCCACTGCTGGCGATTTGGTTTGGCTTGGGCACGATCCCGGCGGTGATCACGGCCTTTTTGCTGGCCTTTTTCCCCATTGCAGTCAATGTGGCGGTGGGGCTGGAGACGGTGGAAGCCGAGATGCGAGATGTGCTGCGCTCGCTGGGGGCCAGCTCTTGGGAGATCTTCACCAAGGTGGGGCTACCCCACAGCATGCCCTACCTGTTTGCCTCGTTGAAAGTGGCCATCTCCTTTGCTTTTGTCGGCTCGGTGATCTCGGAGACGGTGGCTTCCAACCAGGGGCTGGGCTACCTGATCGTGTCGGCCAGTTCTTCTTTTGATGTGCCTTTGGCCTTTGCGGGTTTGGTTGCTCTCGGCATTATGGGCATTTTGCTCTACACCTTTTTTGCGGCTCTGGAGCGCTATGTCCTGTCCTGGCGACAGTAGCATCTCTCCCCAGGGAGCCAACCCCTGCCTGAGCTAGCCCAGGTCTGGAAAGGTGGCTCGCACCGCCGGGTGGATGAGCTTGCCTGCCCTGACGTTTAGCCCTTTGGCCAAGGCTGGGTCTTGTTCCAAAGCAGCGGCCAGGCCAAGGTTGGCCAGCTTGAGGATGTAGGGGAGAGTGGCGTTGACCAGCGCTTGGGTCGAAGTCCAGGGGACAGCCCCCGGCATGTTGGGAACCCCGTAGTGCAAGACTCCATAGGCTTCGTAAACCGGCTGGGCATGGGTGGTAACCCGCGTGGTGGCGATGCACCCCCCCTGATCCACCGCCACATCCACAATGAGGGAGCGAGGACGCATTTGGGCCACCAACTCTTCTCCCACCAAGACCGGCGCCCGCCTTCCCGGCACCAGCACTGCCCCCACCAGCAGGTCGGCCTCGCGAACACACTCTTCCACGCTTTGGGCCGTGCTGTAGAGCAGCTCTACCCGCGAGCCAAAAATCAGCTCCAGCTCGTTCAGCCGCTGCAGGTTAATGTCCAAAATCTGCACCCGTGCCCCCAAGCCTACGGCCATTTTGGCCGCCTCAGTGCCCACGGTTCCCCCGCCCAGGATCACCACCCGCCCCGGCGGCACGCCTGGGATCCCGCCCAGCAGCACGCCTCGCCCTCCCTGCTGGCGAGTCAGGTAGTGGGCGCCCAATTGCACCGACAGCCGCCCGGCAATCATGCTCATGGGCATCAAGAGGGGCAGGGATCCATCTGCCAATTCCACCGTTTCATAGGCAAGGCAGGTGGCCCCCGACTGCAACAGCGCCTGGGTCAGCTCGCGGCTGGCGGCCAAGTGCAAATAGGTGAACAGAATAAGGTCGGGATGGAGCAGAGAATACTCAGCCGGCAGGGGCTCCTTGACCTTCACCACCAACTGCTGCTGGTAGATCTCCTCAGGGGTGGCGGCCAGCTTGGCCCCCGCTTTTTGGTAGTCCTCGTCGCTAAATCCCGCCCCCTGGCCTGCTTGGGTTTCCACCCACACCTGGTGCCCCTGCTCCGTCAGAGCCCGCACCGCCGCCGGCGTCAGGCCAACGCGAAACTCCTGCTCCTTGATCTCTTTGGGCACACCAATGCGCATAGGGATCCCCATAGGGCTGTCTTCCAGTCTAGACAGACCAGCGCTGGGATGGGATCCCTGGCCGACGGGGGGCGGCAGGAATTGTAAAGTTTTGTGCGCAATCTGTCGGGGCGAGCCGTTGTTAGCTTTCCCCTGGCAACACCAGGCTTTAAGAGGAATCTAGAACTGCTTGCCCAAATTGACCCAAAAACGTGACATAATGCCCTCAAAACAGCGAATTTCCCGACTTGCGCTTATCCGGCGAAGCAGTGTTAATATCTGTTTCGGGAAGTCTCCGTACTCCCTCGCAAACGCACCTTGAAAACCTTATGGATTCAGCCTTTTCCGGGGGTAGGATTGATCCCTACCTTTTCCCCGCAAGGGGACGGAAACCAGTGGGCTTCACCCCAAATTCTTTGAGCTGCCGCCGCAACGCAGCGTTGATCCCTACCTTTTCCCCGCAAGGGGACGGAAACTC
>NZ_AXUX01000001.1:478051-500195 GCF_002760475.1 Synechococcus sp. 63AY4M2
GTTGATCCCTACCTTTTCCCCGCAAGGGGACGGAAACGACGCCATCCAAATGGACATGGCGTCGGATTTATCGGCAGTTGATCCCTACCTTTTCCCCGCAAGGGGACGGAAACTATAGGGATCCGGTGGATCCCTGGTTAGGTCGGGGGTTGCTCTGCCCAGAAGGGATCCCTAGCGCAGGAAGCGGGCCAACAGCAGCAGGCCGAGGCCGCCGAAGAGGATGTTGAAGCTCCAGGCTGCCGCCCAGGGGGGAAGGGCTCCTGCTTCGCCCAGGCTGCGAGACACACTCAGCACCACGTAGTAGGCAAACACCAACAGGATCCCGAAGACGACACCCCCATAGCGGCCCACCCGCCGCGCAGTGGTGGATCCCAGGGGAAGGGAGATCAAGACGGCAAAAAAGCTGGCCAAGGGCAGGGAAAAGCGCATGTGGAACTCGGTGCGCAGGGGCTGGGTATTGAGGTTGGAGCGGGCCAGGCGGGAGATGCGCTCCGCCAGCTCCGGCAGGCTCAGCTCGTTGGGCGGAACCGGCGGCTGCATCAGGGCGGCCAGATCTTGGGAGACCTCTAGCGGCTTGCGGTCGAAGGGCTCTTCGGCCAGGCTGAGGCCGTCAGGGCCGTAGCGGTGGGTCACCCCTTCGCTGAGGGTCCAGTCCAGGCCATTCCACACCGCCTGGGCCGCCAGGGTCACCTCTGCCAACTGGTACTTGCCCCCCGGCAAGGGATCCACCTGCAAGATGGTGACATCCTGCATGGTGTTCAGCCGCGGATCCACCTGGCGGATGAAAAACCAGAGGTTGTCTTCCGTCCCGCCAACCCGGGCGGTTCTGAAAAAGACGTCGTATTGCACCGGGGTGGTGGCCCGGGCCAGGAGCGCCTGCTGGTCGATCTGGCGGATTTCTCGTTTGCTGGCCGGCAGGAGCACGTTGCTGATCCAAAAAGCGCTCAGGCTCATGAGCAGCCCCACCAGCAACAGGGGACGAAAAATGCGCGTAAACGGGATCCCGGCTGCCCGCATGGCGGTAATCTCGCTGTTGCCGCTCAGCTTGCCCAAGGTGAGCATGGTGGCAAAAAAAGCGGCGATGGGCATGCCCAGCAGCACCATCTCCGGCAGATCCAAAATGAGAAGGCGCAACACCGTCAGGGGCGGCACGGATCCCTCGACCAGCCGCTCGGCCAAGGTAAAGAGCCGGCCTGCCAAAAGCAGCAGGGTTCCCCCAGCTATACCGGCCAGCACCGGCGTGAGCATCTGCCCAAACAGGTAGCGCTCCAGCAGCCAGAACTTGGTGAGCAAGCGGGCCATGTCCAACAATTGAGGGATTGGGGCTATTTCAGGCTAGCTTGAACGGTTCTCCGGCAGGCCCTCACCCCCAGCCCCTCTCCCAGAGGGAGAGGGGAGCTGGGATCAACTCACAAGCTGTTTCATGGCTGTTTGCCATGACCATGGCAGCGCTGGCGTTGAACCCAGGTTTGCCGGCCATTGGCTCTGGATCAAGGCCTCCGGGAGGCCGGCGGCTCGGCAGGAGGGGGTAAGGGCTCGGTTTCGCCGCCGGGATCCAAACGGCTGGCCGAGGAGTTGAGGGGAAGCGGGGGCTCAGGATCCAGCTTGGCTCCCCAGGCGGCCAGGTAGGCTCTTTGTTCGGGGGAAAGGCGACGCACCCGGCGAAAGTCCGCGCCGGCCACGATGGCGCCGGCGTAGGCCCCGCTTTTAAAATCGGGCTTTTTTCCTGGCTGAGCCGGAGAAGCCGTCTGCAGGGATCCCACAAACAAGAGGGCGCGGTAGAGATCGGCGCCGCGCAGGTCGGCATTGCGCAGGTTGGCCCCGCAGAGGTTGGTGTGGCTGAGGTCGCAATCCCGCAGGTTGGCTCTTTCCAGGCTGGCCTCGCTGAAGTCCACCCCCCGCAGCAGGGTGCCATGCAGGTCGGCCCCTTCCAGCATGGTGCCCAGATTCACCACCCGGATCCCGTTGAGGCGATCCCGCTGGTAGCCGCCTTTGCCGTCCAGGATGGGCCGGCCCAGGTGTTCGTCGCGGCGCAGGGGGCTAAGCAAGTTAGCGGTGGAGAGGAAGCGCAGGATCTTGGCTTTGCCAAAGCGATCCACGCCGTTGAGGAGCGCCGCCGTGCGCCCGGCCGCAATGGCCCGCTCCAGGGGCCAGTCGTCCAACTGCCCGTCAGGGGAGAGAACCAGGTTGGAGATGCCCTCGAAGTAGGCGTCGATGGTCTGCTGCTGGGTGATGATGTTCTGCTGGATGGTGAGGTCGCGGGAGATGACGTACTGCCGCCAGGCGATGTAGGCGGCCAGGAGGGCGATCAGGATCTGACCTGTAGCCCCGAACACCTCGCCCAAAGCCCCGATGGCCTCCCAGCTCAGGGATCCCAGGGCCGAGAAGGCTCCACTCCAGACCAATCCTCCCATCACCGCCAAGCCGAGAGCTGCTGCCGCCCACCCCAGGCTGGGCCAGGTGGTCAGCCACTGCCAGAGGTCGCGCCCGATCTGCACCCAGAGCGGCTGCCCCCACCAGCCGGCCAGGCCCAGCCAAGCCAGCACCGCCCCCCAGCCCAGGGCCGGCTGCCCTGCCCACTGGCCCAGCAGCAGCAGCAGGGCTGGGATCCCCAACAACAGCAGGTTGAGCAGGGGGCGCCCAGACGAGAGGGAAGCCAGCGGCAACTCTTGGGAGGAGCCTTCGCGGGCAAGGGCTTCGTCGGTCATGGCAAGGGTATACTCTAGGGGTAGCGTTGGATCTACAAAAAGAAGCCTGCATCAGTCCGTATTTGGAGTTGGGGAAGAGGGCAGGATCCTGCCTGTCAGGTTTGGTAGGATAGCCTCGACCCTCCTTCCTTCTCTGGCCCAGCCTGGTGTGGGGATGACTCCTATGATCTCTTCCTTATCGTTCATCCGTCTGCAGAAATCCGGCGAACACCAATTTACAGCAGTCCTGCCTGACTTGCGGTTGCAGCGTCACGGCTCCGCGACGCTGACGCGACTGGCCACCTCTTTGCTGTTGAGCACCAGCTTACTGCTGGCGGCAGGAAGGGATCCCAGTTGGGCGCAAACTTCCCTGGACACCGGCCTTTTGGAGAAGCAGGCCCTGCCCCAAGCGCCGCCGCTGCCGGACGACCGCCCCGCCATTTTTGTGGATGCCGCCAATGGCAGCGATACCCAAGGGGATGGATCCCGCAACAACCCCTTCAAGACCATCACCCATGCCATCAGCCGGGCGCCAGCCGGCAGCATCATCCAGCTTCTGCCGGGGGTGTACAGCGCAGAAAGCGGCGAAGTCTTCCCCATCCGCCTCAAGGCCGGCCTTATCTTGCGCGGGGACGAGTCCACCTTGGGAGAGGGCTACCTGATCGATGGCGGCGGCACCTACATGAGCCCGACCTTGGCCCGGCAAAACGTTGCCCTGCTGGCAGAGACCGGCTCAGAGGTGCGGGGGGTTACCCTGCGCAACCAGGGTCGGCGCGGCTACGCCCTCTGGGTAGAATCGGCTTCCCCGCGCATTCTCAACAACAGCTTTGTGGGCAGCATCCACGACGGCATTTTCATCGCCGGCGCCTCCAACCCCTGGATAGAAGGCAACCGCTTCTACAAAAACGGGGCCAACGGCATCTCCGTCTTGGGCACCTCCCAGCCCACCATTGTCAACAACCTCTTCCAAGAGACCGGCTTTGGCCTCACCATCGACCAGCGCTCGGCGCCGATTGTGCGCAACAACCGCATCCTGCAAAACCGCACCGGCATTGTGGTCGGCGGCAGCGCCCGTCCCATCCTGCGCAACAATCTCATTGCCCGCAACCTGGAGACTGGCCTGACAGCTATCACCACCGCCCAGCCAGATTTGGGCACGGCTTCGGATCCCGGCAACAACATCTTTGAGGGGAACGGCCAGTACGACATCCACAACGCCACCCGCGGCCTGCGCCTCAACGCCAATGGCAACCAACTGGCCGGCAAAACCAAAGGGGAGCTGGATCTGGCCGGCCAGACCACGGTGGCTGCGCTGCCCAGCAACGCCCCGCCACCCATTGCGGCAGGCGGCTTGACGCTGCCCACACCTCCGCAGGCCGAGCCTCCGGCTCCCAGCAGGGATCCCCAGCCGGCGGCGGCCTCTCCCACCTTGCCGGTGGTGACGGTGCCCCAATCGACTGCCCCCGTTCCCCCTCCTGCAGCGGGATCGGGAGGGCGCATTTTGCCCAGTGCCCCCCCTCAGCCGGCAGGCGCTCAACCCCAGGAGTTTGTTGCCGTCCCCTTCACCCCCGATGGCTCCACCACGCCTGCCCAACCGGTTGAGCCTGCTCCTGCCACTCCCGTCCGCCAGCAATCTGTGGCTCCTCTCACGGATATTACTACCCTCCTGCCACCCCCGGCTCGCCGACAAGCGGGCAGCAGCCCAACAACCCCCCCTGTTCCCGTTGCCGCGGCTCCAGAACCGGCGGTAGCCCCAGCAGAGTCGGCCACCCGCTTTCGTGTGCTGGTGACCCCCAAGGGCAGCGACGATTTGCAGCGGCTGCGGCAGCTCGTCCCCGAAGCGGTGGAGACCGTGTTCAACGGCAGGAGGGTGCTGCAGGCCGGCCTCTACGACAGCCGCAGCCAGGCCCAGTCAGTCTTGGATCGGCTGTTGGACGCCGGCTTTGACGCGGTGGCGGAGATGATCTTCCGTTGACCTCACTGCCCAGGGATCCCCCCCGGCAGGATAGGAACTCCCCAGCAGGGAATGTATGATGCCTAGCACGGCTTTTTCCAGAGCAATGGGGAGGAAAGCCGTGCCGTCAGGTTGTCCTGGGGATCAGCCAGGGCAAGCAATGGGGAAAGTCCGGTGCAAATCCGGCGCTGTGCCGCAACTGTGATGGGCTGAGGCCCTCAGTCAGGATGCCCGCCTGCGGCTTTGGCTCAAAGCTTAGCCCTTCCGCGTCGCACGGAAGCAGGAGCAACCGGATGAAAGTAACTGTATGTCTCAGCCTTGGGCTGGGGATCTTGAGTTTGGGGATCCCGGCCTGGGGGCAGGCAATCTTGGATACCGGCCTCAGCGCCGAGATTTTGAATCAACCCGTCACCACCCCGTTTCGCCGTCCCGGCCTGCTGCGAGAGTCTTCCCGCCCAGTCTATGTCATCACCCGCCAGCAGATGCGCCAGCAAGGGGCAAGGACGGTGCAGGAAGCCCTGCGCTACTTGCCCGGGATCCTCAGCAATGGCACAGCGGGAACTCAGTTGGGAGCTCTTAGCTCTCAATTCATGCGAGGGGCGCGAACGGCGCAGGTATTGGTGCTCTTGGATGGCCGCCCTCTCAACGATCTGGGTTTTTTCGGGGGGTTTGACCTCTCGCAAATCACCACCGATGTCGTCGAGCGAATTGAAGTCTCCCCCGGCGGCGGCTCTACCCTGTACGGCTCAGACGCCGTTGGCGGCGTGATCAACATCGTCACGGTGGAGCCGCAGCCAGAAACGGAGACGGTGCTGGAAGCGGCGGTCGGCAGCTACGGTCTCAATGAGCAAGGGATCCAAAGTCGCGGCCAAGCCCAGGATCTGGGCTGGGTGCTCAGCTATCGCCGTCTGCAAAGTAACAACGACTTTCCCTTTGCCATTGAGCGGCTGGGCAAGTCAGGCAGGCGGGAAAACTCGGCGGTGGAGTACCACAACTTGCAGGCCAAGCTCACCTGGCAACTGGCCGAAGATCAAGTCCTAACAGCCAACGCCCTCTACCTCAACAAAGCCTTTCGCGTGCCCGGTAGTGTAGAGTTTCCCTCTCCCGACGCAGAGCAAAACACCAACGATCTGCTGCTGGATCTCAGTTGGCTGTGGACTCAGGAAACAGGATCCCTGCAGGCAAGAGTCTTTTTGGACGATCTCAACTACCGCTTCAGCGCTCCGCAAAGCCAGGGATCCCGCGACGTCATCTTGCGCAATGGCTGGGGATCCCAGCTTCAATATGCTTGGCAGGCCGGCGAAAACCTAGAGGGAGTTTTGGGGGCAGATTATCGCTCTATCTCAGCCCGCAATACGACTTTTTCTTTTGCCAGGGGTTCTGCCAATATCAACTACGACGATACGGTTAACCAGGGGGCCCTGTTTGCCCGCCTGGACTACAGCCCGGATCCCCAGTTCCACCTCGACCTGGGCATCCGTCAGGACTTCAGCAGTTTGGCCAACGGCTCGGCCACCTCGCCGGCTGTGGGGATCCGGTGGGCAGTTGCCGAGGGAACTACCTTGAGGGCCAGCTACGCCGGCAGCTTTCGCACTCCCTTGATCTCGGAATTGTTCTTTCGGCTGCGCGGCTTTTTTGAAGTGGATGGCAACCCCAATCTCCGCCCAGAGCGAGGGGAGAGCTTGGACATCGGCCTGGATCAAACCTTGGGAGATTTTGGCCTGCTGCGCTTAACTTTTGCCCACAACCGCATCCGCGATGGCATCACCTTTGTCAGCCTTGGGCCGCGCCGGGGAACCTATGAAAATATCGGGCTGGTCGAATATACCGGCCTGGAAGCGGCTTTAGATTTGCGTTTGGGGGAAAACTGGACGCTTTTTGCCAACTATACCCTCAATGATCCCATCATCCGCGCTGCCCTTAACCCGGCCACAGTTGGCAAAGAGCTAGCCTTTGTAGGAGCCGATAGCTTCAATCTAGGCCTAAGCTACCGCCACGAGCAGGGCTGGTACGGCTCGATTTTGGTCCATCACATTGGGAGCTTTTTTACCAACAATGCCAATACGGAATCCCTGCCAGGCTACACCACCGTGGCTCTGCGCGGCGGGATCCCGTTGGCTGAGGCCCTGAGCCTAGAGTTGGGGATCGACAACCTGCTGGATGAGCAGTATGAAGTTTTCCCCGGCTATCCCGGAGTTGGCCGCACGCTGAGGGTGAACTTGCGGGGGCAATTTTAGCGATATCCCAGGCTGTTTTTAACTCTCCGGCTGACCACTTTTAGCGAGAACTTTCCAAGTTGATTGTCTGCTTTACGGTTTAGTTTGGATGCAACTTATGGCGATCTCAACCAACTCTCTATCTCCTAACTTTTCTCCATCGACAACTTCGGCTCAAGCTGAGGCCGAACATTACCTCTGGATCTGCACCACCTGCGGATCTCGCTGGGTGAACGGCCAAAAAGAAGGGACTAGCAAAGGAGAAATGCTCCTGGCCGCCTTGCAATCGCAAGTGCTCAATTCCCAATTGCACCTGAAGCCAGTTGCCTGTATGAGCGGCTGCAGCCATGCCTGCGTGATTGCCCTAGCAGCCCCGGGGAAGATGACCTATGTCTTTGGCGATCTCGATCCAAAAGATGTAGAGCCAATCTTACAAACGGCGGAGCTGTATTTGACAAAGCCCGATGGGATCCTGCCCTGGGCAGAGCGCCCCATCAAAAAGGGGGTGATTGCCCGCATTCCGCCAATCCAATAGGAGCAACCTATGGCCGCTTTCAGTCCCTGGATCACGCCCTTAAACCAGACTTGGCAAGAGGTTTTCCCCACCGGCTGGACAACCGTTTACGAAGGGATCCCGGCTCACATCGACTGTCTTGGGCCATTGCTCTATGAGCTCTTTCAGGAGCGCTGGGCCGAGATCCAAGTGGGCCAGGTGGTGGAGGGAGGAGTGCTGGAGGCGGCCTTCAAGGATCCCCCTGCTCTCTGTGTGCTCTACGACGGCTATTTGACCGTGGCCACCGAAACTTGGCATTTGCACCTGTGTCTAGAAGAGCACCAGGGCGGCCCCTACAGCAGAACTCCACCTGAGCTGCGCCGCAAAAGATTGGTCGGCCGCGCCGCCCTCTATCGCCGCCTCAATCCGCAGGGCCAGCCTCGCCAATGGGGGATCCAATTTTGGAACGGAGCAGAGGAATCGCTGCTGCAGATCTTTTTGCCCAGTCCCTTTTTGGGGCCAGGAGAAGACTACCTGCCCGAAGGCAAAGCCGACTATCAGAAGCTCTCCCTTTATGAACGCCTGCGGGCCATTTACGTCGAGGGAAAAGAGCGGATCCCGTATGAAGATAACCCCCTCAAGCGGCCCTATTTGGCGGTTTGCCGTTCCAGCCGCTGCTATCCTTCTCGCCACTATCAGCCCGTTGTGGAAGCTCTGCAATCGGCCCTGCGGGAAGCCAATTTGGATATTCAGGTCATTACTTCCGGATGCCTAGAAGTCTGTCAACAAGGGCCGGTGGTTTTTTACTCCGGAGATCGCACCTGGTACAAGCGGGTTACCCCCCAAGTAGCGCGGCAAATTGTCCAGGAGCATCTGCTAAAGAACTGCCCCTTGAAAGCTCACCTTTTTCCTGGAGATTAGCCTATGGTTAGCCTACAAGCTCTTGTCCAGTCCATCCCCAAGCCTCGCCGCGGGATCCCAGAAGTAATTTGGATCCAAGCCAGCCGAGATCTAGCCCAAGGTCGATTTTGGCCCAGCCTATTTACCACCATCGGCTGCCTGAGCAACATTGCCTATACCTGCACGCTTCCTTTTGTAACTGTTGGCATCATCGCGGGCACCACGTTAACTCGCCAAAGGGCAATTATTAGCGCTTCGATGATTTGGCTGGCCAACCAAATCTTTGGCTACACCTGGCACAACTATCCCCGTACACCTGATTCTTTTGCTTGGGGGTTGGTCTTGGGGATCGGCACGGTGGGGGTCGCTTTTGCTGCCGGCTACCGACCTCTGTTTTCTCAGTCCAAACCTATTAGGCCAAGGCAATTGCTGCTGAACTATCTTTGGATCCCAGCCATGCTGATCCTAGGGTTCCTTGCTTTTGAAGGGCTGATCTTGGCAGCCGGCCTGGTTCTGGGCGGAACGGAGGGCTTGACCCTGCCCATCTTGGCCAAGATCTGGCTGGACAACTGGCTGTGGACGGGATTTTGGCTTGGGATCCACGCGCTGCTGGCGTGGGACAGAGGACGCCGGTTGTGGTGGGAGAGGGGAAACTTCGCTGATCTGGAGCATCCCTAAGGGAGATCCAGGCCACAATGGGGGTGACCTGTGCCAGAAGGGATCCCTTTGCAGCCTGCTCAACTCGATTGTGGCGGGAGCGCTTTCCGCCTGTCTCTCCTTTCTCCTTGCCAGCGTCTGCTGCTGTTTAGCGGCAAGGGGGGCGTAGGCAAAACCACCCTCACCTGTGCCCTGGCCCGTCACCTGGCCCAGGCGCAACCAGAGCGCCGTCTGCTGCTCCTGTCCACCGATCCGGCCCACTCCCTGGGGGATGTGCTGGGGATCCCGGTGGCCGACGTTCCCCAGCCCCTGCCGGATTGGCCCAACTTGCAGGTGCGGGCTCTCCAGGCCGAGGTGTTGCTGCAGGATTTCAAGCAGACCTACGGCCCGGCTCTGGAGCTGATTGCCGAGCGGGGCAGTTGGCTGGCCAAGGAAGATCTCCTGCCCCTTTGGGATCTGGACTGGCCGGGGGTGGACGAGCTGATGGCCATCTTAGAGGTCAACCGGCTGCTGGCGGGCCAAGAGGTGGATACAGTTATCCTGGATACCGCCCCCACCGGCCACACCCTGCGGCTGTTGGAACTGCCCGACTTTCTCGACAATTTGCTGGCGGTGTTTGCCACCTTCCAGGCCAAGCACCGCGAGGTTGTCCAATCCCTCACGGGCGCCTATCGACCGGATGAAGCCGACGCCTTCCTGGCCCGCTTGCAGAGCGAGCTGGAGGGGGGCAAAGCCCGCCTCACCGACCCGGAGAGCACTGCCGCCTGGCTGGTGCTGATCCCGGAGCCGTTGAGCGTGGCGGAGACGCGCCGCTTTTGTCAACAACTGCAAAGCCGCCGGGTGCCCATTGGCGGCCTGTTGGTCAACCAGGTGTTGTTGGGAGCCAGCGGGAGAGCGTCGTCTGGGATCCCGCCGTCCCCCCTCTACCTGGCCCGCCAGCAGGAACAGCGGCGCTGGCTAAAAGCGCTCCAAGAGGAGCTGCCTGGCTATCCCATCTGGGTTTGTCCCTATCAACTGGAGGAGCCCATTGGGCCGGCGGCCCTGGACAAGCTGGTGCAGCAGCTTCGTCCCTTGCCAGAGGTGCTGCTGCAGTTGGAAGAGATTCCCGCTAGCCCAGGGGAGCCTGTCGGCGGGATCCCCTCCCCCCCAAGGGTGGCCCTGCCAGATTTTTTGGCCCAAGGGATCCGCCTGCTGCTGGTGGGAGGCAAAGGCGGGGTAGGCAAGACCACGGTGGCCGGGGCGCTGGCCTGGAACTTGGCCCAACGCCATCCCGACCGGCAGCTCTTGCTGGTCTCCATCGACCCGGCCCACTCGCTGGGGGATCTGTTCGGGGTGAAATTGGGGCAAGATCCGCTGCCGCTGCTGCCCAATTTGCTGGGGCAGGAGATCGAGGCGGCGGCAGTGCTGGAGCGCTTCCGGCAGGAGTACCTGGAAGAGGTGGCGGCCATCTTGGCCGGCGAAGGGACGGCGGGGGTGGAGGTTCAGTACGACCCCCAGGCCTGGCGGCAGCTTTTGCAGATGGCTCCACCGGGCCTGGACGAGGTGATGGCCCTGCTGACGGTGCTGGAGCAGGAGGCCAGCGGCCAGTTCAACCTGGTGGTGGTGGATACAGCCCCCACCGGCCATCTCCTGCGCTTTTTGCAGATGCCGCAGGCCCTGGAAGGTTGGGTCAGCCTGGCCCTGAAGCTGTGGCTAAAGTACCGCGACGTGGTGGGCCGGCCAGAATGGGCGCAGCGGCTGCGGGATCTCTTAGGCCAGGTGCGGCAGCTCCGGCAGCGGCTGCGGGATCCCCAGTTTGCTAGCTTTATCCCCGTCTTCAACCCGGAGCAGGCGGTTCTGGCGGAAACCGAGCGCCTTCTGGCGGAACTGGATGCCCTGGGGATCCCTCATCCCTACGCCGTTCTCAATCGGGTTTGGCTGGAGGAGGCCACCCCCTTTGGTGCAGCGCTGCGGCGCCGCCACCAGGCCATCTTGGCCCAGTTGCCCCAGCGATTCTCCCAGCAGGCCATTGTCACCGTCCCTTTTCTGCACCCGCCCAGCTTGCAGGCCGTTGGCGCCTACTTGCTGACTCCTGAGGACCCTGCCTTGCCGGTGCCAGAAGTCTCAACCTAGGGCCTGGGAGAGCCGCTAGTCTGGAAAAGGGGCTAGTGCAGCCCCTTCCTTCTGCTGCTTTTGCCTATGTTGTTCAACCTCCCCCTGCAAGCCATTCCCCTGTTCTCCATCGCAGCGGCCATCCTGTTGGTGTACCTGCCTATGGGCGTGGTGGGCTATGCCCGCGCCCGCGTCGGTTATGACCCGCATGCGCCGCGGGCGATGTTCGACCGGCTGCCTCCCTACGGCCAGCGGGCCACCTGGGCCCATGCCAACGGCTTTGAGGCCCTGGGCACCTTTGCGCCGTCAGCCCTGATAGCCTACGTCACCGGCCCCCACCCGGATCCCTGGCTGTTTGGGCTCAGCGGCGACGAAGGGGTGGCCCTGCTCTGCGGCGTTTTCTTGCTGGCGCGGCTGCTCTACAACTTCTTCTACATTGGCGACATTCCTATCGGGCGCTCCCTCTCCTTCTTGGTCGGGTCGCTGGCCACGCTGGGCCTGCTGCTCATTGGCCTGTTGCCGTTTCTGGGCCAGAACCTGGCCTAGCCGGGCAGTTGCAGGGAAGACAGGGCCACCCCAGCCCGGTGGGCCACCACCACGCCAATGGCCTCTAGGTAGGAGCTAACTGCCAAATGGGGGATCCCCAACTGGCGGGGGTGGACCTGCATCACCGTGGCGTTCTCTTCGACGGCGATAAACAAGGGCGGGCGGGGGCGGCTGGCGAGGTAGAGCAGGCCGGGGCCGCCAAAGGCAGTGGCCGGGGCAATGACGCTGTCCACCTGCTCCGCGGTCAGGTCGCCCGGCTGGGGAGGATCCCCCCTCTTGACAAACTGGGGGGCATAGCTCAGCCCCGCCAAAACCGAGGGCAGGAAGGTAAACCCCACCTCTTCGGCGGCGGCGCGGGGGTGGACCGGCTTAGGGGCGGGATCGGGGTAGAAGGCGGGGGCGTGGGCACAGGGGATCCCCAGCTCTCGCACCACCAGGTGGCTGAGGATGGCCTCGGCCCCAGCCAGGGGATCGACCCCCTGCCCCTGCTCGTACCGGCTGAAGTCCAGATCGTCGGGGAAGCGGGCCACCACGGCAAGGGCCTCGGCTCCCAAGCGGACGAGCTCTTGGGCAGTTTCCAAAAGCGCATCCGGCTGGGCCAGGGATCCCTGGCTGGCCCCGGCAGGGGAAAAGCTGACGGAAACGCCTAAGGGTCGAGGGGTCAAGCGCCAGGGGCCAATGTCCAGCCCCAGGGTGGCCTGGGCGGCCTGCAAAACCTGCAGGTGGCGTTGGCGGAGATCCTCCGGGATCCCGGCATCCAGGATGACGCCAACGCGGTTTTGCCGCACTGGCCTGAGGTGCCACTCCCCAGCGCAGAAGCGATCCAGGCCGTACCCTTCCACGTAGAGGACGTTCTTCAGGGGCCAAAACAGGGTGGCGCCGTTAAGCACATTGGGATGGGTGACGAGGCAGTCGACAGCAGCCGCCAAAGCGCGGGCCACCGGCAGGGCATCGCCGGCAAAGCCACCCACGCGGGCCCCAATGCCCGTGGGAACCAAAAGCAGCGCCGTGTAGGGGCGACCCATTGGCCACTTGGGAGGACTAGACCTGGGAGAACAGCTGCTGCGCCAGCGCCTCGGCCCGCCGCACGCAATCGCCCAGGGCCACGCCATCCAGGTAGTTGGCACACACCCAGATCCCCGGCGTCTGGGAGGCCAGGTGGGCCTGCACCTGGGCTATGCGTTGCCGGTGGCCAAGGGTGTACTGGGGGATGGCGCGGGGCCAGAGACGTTCGCCCAGGTAGACGGGCTCGGCGCGGCGGGTGAGCAGAACCTGGCTAAGCTCGGCGTGGGCAATTTGCGCTCGCTCCTCAGGAGACAGCGCAGGGATGGGCGGGATCCCCCGCCGGCGGGCCAAGGCCGCATCGGTGGCGCCGCCCAGGAAGCTGAGGAAGCTGTGGTAGCCCTGGGGAGCCCGCTCTGGAAAAAGGCAGGAGGCCCAGATCGTGCCCAGGGTGCGCAGGCCCTGGGAACGGGGGATGAGGTGGCCAAAGCCCCGCAGCGGCTGGGGCAGGGCCTCTTGGGGATAGGCCAGAGCCACCACCGCCACCGGCGGATAGAGGATCTCGGCCAAGAGCTGGCTGGCCGGGGGGTTGAGCTCCTGTAGCAGCGCGGCAGCCTCGTAGGCGGGGAGGGCCAGCACCACCTGGCGGGCAGCCACCCAGCGGGATCCCTCTGGCGTCTCAAAGCCCACCCAATAGAGCTCTCCCGCCCGCTTCAGCTGCAGCGCTCGCCAACCCAGCCGCAGGCTGTCGCCCAGCTTTTGGGCTAGGGCCTCTGGCAACTGCTGCAGCCCCTGCCTCAGATTGCCCAGTTGGCCCCGTTTGGGCGGGGGTTGGATGGCCGCAGGAGAAGGCTGGGGTCTTTGGCGCAGAGCCTGCAGGGCGCCGGCAAAGAGGCTGCCATAGCGCTCCTCCAGGCCCGCCACGCGAGGGAAAGCCGCCACGGCGCTGAGTTGATCTGGGTCGCCGGCATAGACTCCTGAGGTGAAGGGCTCCACCAGGCGCTCGGCCACTTCGGATCCCAGTTGTCGCCGGAAAAACTGCCGCACCGTTTCCTCGCGTCCTGGCGGCGGCGGGACAAACCCCAGCAGGCCCTGCAGAGCCCGCAGCTTGCCGCCCACGCTGAGCAGCCGTGATCCCAGGGCTGCCGCGGGGCTCAGAGGCACCGGCAACAGCGCTCCTTCCCAGTAGATGTAGCGGGGCAGCTTGGCATCGGCCAGCACCAGTTGGTCGGTCAGGCCCACCTCAGCAATGAGGTTGAGCAGGGCAGGGGTGGGGGTAAAGCTATTGGGGCCTTCCTCCCAGCGGTAGCCGTCTTTGGACTGGGTGGAAATGCAGCCGCCGACGCGGGAGCTGGCCTCCGCCAGGAGCACCGCTTGAGGGGATCCCCCCCTAGCCGATAAACCCTGCTGCAGGCGCCAGGCCAGCGTCAGGCCGCTGATGCCCGCCCCAATGACCACCACCTCCGCGTTAAGGGGTTCAGGAGTTGCAGGATTCACTGCCGCTTCCAAGGTGTTTTTCCTCCATCACGTCCGGGGGGCCAATCTTCGTTAGCGCAGTACGCGAAATAGGCTGGGGATCTCGGCCACCTGGGGAAGCTGCTGGATCTCGGCCAGCGCCTGGCGGCAGTCGGCCTCGCGCACGCTGTGGGTGAGGATCACAATCTCCGCCAACTCCTGGTGGCACTCCTTTTGGGTGATGCTCTCCAGGCTTACCCCATGGCGGCCAAAGCAGGTGCCGATGGCCCCCATCACCCCCGGCCGATCCTGGGCCAGCACTCGCACGTAAAACTCCGACTGCGCCTCTGCCAGCGGCAGCAAGGAGGCAACAGGAGGGGAGGCGGCAAAGCCCCACAGGGGATTGGGCAACTGAGCCCCCGTCTGCAGGTGGGCAAGTAGGATAAGCAGATCCCCGACCACCGCGCTGGCGGTTGGCCCCCGGCCCGCCCCTGGCCCTGAGAGCACCACTTGCCCCAAGGGATCCCCTTGCACCCAGACGGCGTTGTCCACCCCGTGGATGTTGGCCAGCGGGTGGGTAACCGGCAGCAGGGCGGGGTGGACGCGAATATCCAGGGTTGGTTCACCTCCCTGCCCCTCGGCCCTTTGGGCGATGGCCAAAAGCTTAAAAGTATAGCCCCACTCGCGGGCGTAGCGGATGTCGGTGGAGCTGATGCTGCCGATCCCTTCGCAGGGGATGGCCTGTCGCGGTACCGACACCCCAAAAGCCAGGCTGGCCAGAATGGCGATCTTGTCCGCCGCATCCCATCCTTCCACATCGGCGCTGGGATCCGCCTCGGCGTAGCCGCGGGCCTGGGCCTGGGCCAGCGCTTCGGCAAAGGAGCTGCCCTCCTGGGTCATCTGGCTGAGGATGAAATTGGTGGTGCCGTTGACGATGCCCCAGACCGCCTGGATGTGGCTAGCCCGCAGCGACTGTTGCAAAGCCTGGATGATGGGGATCCCACCCCCCACCGCTGCCTCCAGCAACACCGCCACCCTGGCCTGGGCGGCAGCCTGGAAAATCTCCTCGCCATAGCGGGCAATGACCGCCTTGTTGGCTGTGATCACCGGCTTGCCGTGGTCGATGGCCTTTAGGATCAGGCTGCGGGCCGGCTCCAAGCCGCCCATGAGCTCAATCACCGCGTCAATTTCGGGATCCGACACAATCCCCTCTAGGTTCGTGGTCAGGCGCTCGGGCGGGATCGCCACCTGCCGCGGCTTGTCCAGGGAGCGCACCCCCACCGCCGCAATCTCAACTGCCTGCAAGAGGGGGTGAGGAGGGCGCTGTAGAATCTCGACCACGCCCGTGCCGACCGTACCCAGCCCCAATAGCCCAACCCGATAGACCACAGCCGCTCCCTCGGGCCCAAAGACTTTCTTACCTTTACCAGGTTGACACACTCTTGGCCCCCTAGGGCGAGATTTTGGCCATCCATCCCCAAGGGCTTCAGGAGGAAGGCGCGCCGAGCCAGGCGCAGGGATCCCTCGCCGCAGGGGCAGTGCTGGTTTGGAGTTTATGCTGAAGGAGGGATCCCTTTCTCTCATAGCCCTCATGTCCAGAACCTGTACCATCTACCGCCGCGCCCACTTTGCCGCCAGCCACCGCTACTGGCTGCCGGAGCTCTCCGAAGCTGAGAACCTGGCCCGCTTCGGCTCCCACGCCCGCTTTCCCGGCCACGGCCACAACTACGGGCTGGAGGTGGGCTTGACGGGGGAGGTGGATGAGTACGGCATGGTGCTCAACCTCTCCCAGGTCAAGCAGGTAATTCGGGAGCGGGTGATTCAAGAACTGAACTTCGCCTACCTCAACCAAGTCTGGCCAGAGTTTGCCCAAACCCTGCCCACCACCGAGTTCATTGCCTACACCATCTGGCAGCGCCTAGCCGACGCGCTGCCGCTCAGCAGTGTGCGCCTCTACGAAGATCCCCAGCTTTGGGCCGAATACCGAGGAGAAGCGATGCAAGCCTATTTGACCGTTGCCACCCACTTTAGCGCCGCCCACCGCTTGGCCCTCGATCACCTCAGCCTGGAAGAGAACACTGCCATCTACGGCCTCTGCGCTCGCCCCCACGGCCACGGCCACAACTACGGCCTGGAGATTACCGTCAAGGGATCCATCGACCCGCGCACAGGGATGATCGTGGATTTGGCAGCTCTGCAGCGGGTGATTGAGGAGCAGGTGGTGAAGCCCCTGGATCACACTTTCTTGAACAAAGACGTCCCCTACTTTGCCCAGGTGGTGCCCACCGCCGAAAACATCGCCCTCTACGTCCAGCGGCTGCTGACTTTGCCCCTGCGCGAGCTGGGGGTGCAACTGCATCGGGTTCGCCTGCAAGAGAGCCCCAACAACAGCAGCGAAGTCTACGGGGAGTTTCCGCTAGAGGAGCTGGGCGCAGCTACCGCTGCCACCACATACCCCGCGAGCGAGGGCAAGAGGGATCCCTCCGAAGTGGAGCCCCTGGCCGCCGGCAGGGCTGAGCCAGCCGCCTATGCTGGATCTGGTTAAGCTGAGCGGGCAGATTCCCGCCTTTGCCCGCCACCTGCAGCAGGAGTCGAAGGCCAACCAAGAGCGTCTGCGCCTGGCCTTGCAGGAGTTTGCCCGCCTGCAGCGAGAACCCCAAACCTGGCAGTCGCGCTGGGCGGAGTGGAGCTCCCATCTCGCCTTTACCTGCGCCAGCCCCGCCGAGCCGCCGGAAACCTGGGGATCCCTGCCCAAAGTCGAGCCCTTGCAGGGGCCGCACACGGTGGTGGCCACCGACGGCTCCCAGATCCTGCCCAGCCACCACGAGATTGCCTACTGCTCGCTCATCAACATCGGGCGGGTGGCTCTCCACTACGGCACGCAAGAGTGGCCGCTGCTGGACAGCCAGCCCCTGCTGATCTACGGGCAGGAGCCCTTTGCTCAACCTGAGCGATCCAACTCTCTTCCAGGAACAGCCCTCCACCCTCTTCGCCACCGACCCAGCCGATCGCGTAGGCAGGCCGTAGGCCTTGGGGAAGAAGATCGCGGGGAGGGGGGGGAGATTGCGTTGGATGCCGAAGCGGTGCTGGCTTTGCGGCGGGCTCAGGCAGAGCTGGAGGAGCTGGCCCAATTGGCCCTGCCGCTGCCTAGGAGTCGCCCCGTGCTAGCGCTGCTGGATGGATCCCTCATCCCCTGGGGGCTGGAGCCGCTGCCCAAGCCAGCCCAGCGTCCCTGGCTGGATCCCATCCTGGCAACTCTGGAGCAGTTGCGGGCAGCTCGCATCCCCCTGGTGGGCTACATCAGCGCTTCCCGCAGCAGCGAAACCCTCAACTATCTGCGCCTGGGGTTGTGTCCCTACCTGGGCTGCGACTGCTATCGCTACTGCGCCGGCGAGAAAACTCCCCCCTGCCAGCCCTTTGCCCCCCTAGCAGATCGCGTTTTTTGGGGATCCCTGCTGCAGCCGGGAGAGCGCAGCCCCCTCTGGCGCAGTGGCGCCAGCGTCTTGGAGACTTTTGGGGAACACCACATCCACTGCTGTTACTTGAATGTCGGCGCAAACCCTGGGGAGGGATCCCTGCCGGAGATCGCCCGGCTAGAGTTTCCCGCCTGGGTGGCTCAAGACGCCGAGTTGCTGCAGCGGGCCCTGGCCGGAGTGCTAAGCCAGGTGCAAAAGGGCTTTGGCTACCCCATCGCCCTGGCGGAAGCCCACCATCTGGCCGTGGTGCGCAGCGGGGATCGGCAGCGCTTCTTCGCCTTGATCGAGCAGGAGCTGATCCGCGCCGGCCTGCGCCATGTAGCCGTCTCCCGTAAGGAAGCCCAGAAGCGAACCGGCATCGCCTAATTGGTGCCAGTGCTGCAAAACCCTTCCTCCCTACCTCCCCTCTCCCTCAGGGAGAGGGGCTGGGGGTGAGGGCTCCCCCTGGGAGAGGGGCTGGCGGTGAGGGGTTAAAATCACCCTGTCAGACCCAAAACCGCATCGCCTACCGGGATCCCTGGCACCCCAGAAAAGGCTGCAGCCTATTGAGGGGATCCCTGTTCAACGGTTAGGGTTGCCAAGGTGTCCAAATCCTGTCTCTGTTGCCGATATGATGAGCCAAGCCCCTCTGCGCAGCCTCGTCTCTCCCTTAACCTACAACCCCCTCTGGTACAAAGACGCGATCATCTACGAGCTACCGGTGCGCGCCTTTTTCGACAGTGATGGCGATGGCGTGGGCGACTTCCAGGGTTTGACCGAAAAGCTGGACTATTTGCAGGATCTGGGCATCACGGCCATCTGGCTGCTGCCCTTTTTCCCTTCCCCGCTGCGGGATGATGGCTATGATGTTTCTGATTTTACCAACGTTAACCCCGCGCTGGGCACCCTAGAGGACTTTAAAATCTTTCTAGATGCCGCCCACCAACGCGGGATCCGCGTCATCATCGAGCTGATCCTCAACCACACCTCCGATCAGCATCCCTGGTTTCAGCGGGCTCGGCGCGCCGCCCCCGGCACCCCTGAGCGGGACTTCTACGTCTGGAGCGACACCCCGGAAAAGTACAAAGAGGCCCGCATCATCTTTCAAGACTTTGAAACCTCCAACTGGGCCTGGGATCCGGTGGCCAAGGCCTACTACTGGCATCGCTTCTACTCCCACCAGCCGGATCTCAACTACGACAACCCCGCCGTGCAGAAGGCCATCTTCGAGGTGGTGGACTTTTGGTTGAGCATGGGGGTGGACGGCCTGCGGCTGGACGCCGTGCCCTACCTATACGAGCGGGAGGGAACCAACTGCGAGAACCTGCCGGAAACCCACGCCTTCCTTAAGGCCCTACGCAAATACATTGACGAAAGATATCCCAACCGCATGCTGCTGGCAGAAGCCAACCAGTGGCCGGAAGATGCTGTGGCCTACTTCGGCGACGGGGACGAGTGCCACATGGACTTTCACTTCCCCCTGATGCCGCGGCTGTTCATGGCCATCCAGATGGAGGATCGCTTCCCCATCATCGACATCCTGCAGCAGACTCCCCCCATTCCCGAAACCTGCCAGTGGGCCATCTTCCTGCGCAACCACGACGAGCTCACCCTGGAGATGGTCACTGACGAGGAGCGCGACTACATGTACCAGGTGTACGCCAAGGATCCCAACGCGCGGGTCAATCTGGGCATCCGCCGCCGCTTGGCGCCCCTGCTGGGCAACAGCCGCCGCCGCATCGAGCTGATGAACAGCCTGCTGTTTTCTCTGCCCGGCACGCCGGTCATCTACTACGGCGACGAGATCGGCATGGGGGACAACATCTACTTAGGGGATCGCAACAGCGTGCGCACGCCGATGCAGTGGAGCGCCGACCGCAACGCCGGCTTCTCTCGGGCTAACCCGCAGAAGCTCTACCTGCCCATCGTCATCGACGCCGAGTACCACTACGAAACCGTCAACGTGGAAGCGCAGCGGAACAACCCCTATTCCCTGTGGTGGACGATGAAACGGATGATCGCGGTGCGCAAGCGCTTCCAAGCCTTTGGCCGGGGCTCTTTTGAGCTGCTGCACCCGGAAAACCGCAAGGTGCTGGCCTTTATGCGGGCCTACGGCGACGAGCGCATCCTGGTGGTGGCCAACCTCTCCCGCTACGCGCAGTTTGTGGAGCTGGACTTGGCCCACTGGGAGGGGCTGATCCCGGTGGAGATCTTCGGGCGCACGCCGTTTCCTCCCATCGGCCAACTGCCCTATTTCCTGACCCTGGGCCCCCACTCCTTCTACTGGTTTTCCCTCGAGCCGCAGCGACAAACGGAGCGGATCCACCCCAGCCACAGCAAGCCAGAAGAGTTGGATCGCCTGCCTACCCTGCTGGTTCAAAACGGCAGTTGGGAAAGCCTCTTCCAGGGGGAAAGCCAAAAGCAGGTGGAGGCGGTGCTGGGCGACTACCTCTACCGCTGCCGTTGGTTCGGCTCCAAAGCCCGCCAGATCCAGTCGGCCCAGATCTTGGATGCCATTCCCTGTAACCGGGAAGGGGATCCCCCCTTTCGGGGCCAGATTTTGCTTTTGCAGGTCGAGTTTACCGAGGGGGAGGCAGAACTCTACTCTTTACCCGTGGGCTATGCCATCCAGGAGGCGGCCATGCACCTGCGCGTAGAGGCGCCCCAGGCGGCGATTGTCCCTGTGCAAGTGGCTGGGGAGCCGCCGGGCGTGCTGTTCGACGCCCTGGCCGATAAAAGCTTTTTGTCGTTGCCGCTGCAGATCATCGCCCAGCAGGGCCGTCTGCGCCACTCCTCAGGGGAGCTGTGGGCCACCACCTTTGCCCCTTTTGAGTACCACCTCGGCCTGGAACCCCGCATCCTCAAGGCGGAGCAGAGCAACACCTCGGTGGTCTACGGCAGCCAGTACATCCTCAAGTTCTACCGCAAGGTGGCCGAGGGGGTAAATCCAGAGCTGGAGATCGGCCGCTATCTGCTGGAGCACCATCCCCAGGTGCGGGTGCCGCGGCTGTTGGGATCCCTGGAGTATCGCCGCCGCCGTGGGGCGCGGGGCTTTGATCCCGGCGATCAGCCCATCACGTTGGCCATCTTGCAGGAGTACATCCCCAACGAGGGGGATGCCTGGCACTACACGCTGGACAGCCTGGGGCAGTTTTTCGAGACGGTGCTGGTTCATCACGCAGAGGCGGAAGCGGTGCCCGTGCCGCGGGGATCCTTTCTGGAACTCTCGCACCTTCCCTTGCCGGAGCTGGCCTACGCCACCATCGGCAGCTACCTGGAGTCGGTGCGGATCTTGGCCAAGCGCACCGCCGAGCTGCACTTTGCCTTGGCCGCCGACACCGAGAACAAGGACTTTGCCCCCGAGCCCTTCTCCAGTCTCTACCAGCGCTCCATCTATCAATCGATGCGCAATTTGGTGGGGCAGGTGTTTCCGCTGCTCAACAAGCAGATCCCCAAGCTGCCCGAACTGGAGGCTAAGTTGGCCCGCACCGTTCGCGACCAAGAAGGGGGGATCATGAGCCGCTTCCGCCTCATCCTGGAGCGGAAGATCACGGCTTTGCGCACCCGCTGCCATGGGGATTACCACCTGGGCCAGGTGCTGTTTACCGGCAAGGACTTTGTCATCATCGACTTTGAAGGGGAGCCGGCCCGGTCGCTAGGAGAGCGCCGCCTCAAACGCTGCCCCCTGCGGGATGTGGCGGGAATGCTGCGCTCTTTCCACTACGCCGTCCACACCGGCTTGCGCCAGCAATTGGAAAGCGGGCTGGTTTGCGGGGACAAGTGCCCTGACATGATGCGCTGGGCCCAGTTTTGGCACCGCTGGGTCTGCGCCGCCTTCTTGGCCGAATATCTGCAGGTGGCTTCTCAAGGGGCTTTTCTGCCCCGCAGCCCGCAGGAGCTGGAAGTGCTGCTCGAGGCCTACCTGCTGGAGAAGGCCATCTACGAGCTGGGCTACGAGCTCAACCACCGCCCCGAGTGGGTGGAGATCCCGCTGCGGGGGATCCTGCAGTTGCTGGGCATTTCCACCAAGGTCTGAGGGATCCCAGATGTGCGGACGGTTTAGCCTGGCAGTTGCCCCCGAACGGCTGCAGCAGCATTTTCCAATCGAGAGGGGGGCAGTCGCTCCAGCCCCGCGACAACATCGCCCCTTCTCAGCCGGTGCTGGCGGTGGTGGCGGGATCCCTGCAGCGTCAGGCAGTCCATTTCCGCTGGGGCTTGATCCCCAGGTGGAGCCAAGCTCCCCAGGCTGGGTGGATCAATGCCCGCGCCGAGACGGTGGCCGAAAAACCCTCTTTCCGCCAGGCCTTTTGCCGCCGCCGCCTCCTGATCCCGGCAGATGGCTTCTATGAGTGGGTCGGCCGGGGCAAGCAGGGGAGGCAACCCTACTGGTTTTACCTAGTGGAGCGACTGTTGACACTCCCACCCAGGGGATTCTTACGCAGCCCACAAAAGAACCCGTAACGGCGTTGTCAAAGCGCCTCTAGACAGTTCCTTCACGCAAAGCCCCAAGGTTCTGCTGACTTTCTTAAGCAGATTGGCGGCAGCATTTGCCTCAGCCTTGACCAACCACCCCTTTGCCGTTTGGT
The DNA here is from genome assembly GCF_002760475.1 of Synechococcus sp. 63AY4M2. Lineage (NCBI taxonomy): Bacteria > Bacillati > Cyanobacteriota > Cyanophyceae > Synechococcales > Synechococcaceae > Synechococcus > Synechococcus sp. 63AY4M2. Next base: position 500,094 of record NZ_AXUX01000001.1, read on the forward strand.
ACAGGCCCCGCTTGACACGCTTTCCAGAGGGTCTCCACCCGTCGGGTTTTTCACCATAATTAGGTAGCTCATCTCCATCTAGGAAGCTCGCCTGCGATCTTT
>NZ_AXUX01000001.1:501025-506025 GCF_002760475.1 Synechococcus sp. 63AY4M2
TTGGTGGGAGAAGTCAGGAAGAGGTTGTTTGAGCTATGAAACTATATCAACGACCCCCATCATGGGTAAGCGACTAAAGTGGCTAGCGGGCTTTTCCGGCGCGCACTCAAGTGCGGGGCTACCAAGCTATCCTTTTGTGTCGGGAAGCAACCTGATCTTTTTTGGAGCGGCCATGAACGCGCGTCAACTGGCCCTCTTGGCTCTGCAGAAGATCGAGCGGCACAACGCCTATGCCGACGTGGTGCTAGAACACTTGTTGGCCCATAGCCGCCTGATCCCTGCCGACTGCCACCTGGTCAGCGAGTTGGTGTATGGGATTACCCGCCGTCGCCGCACCCTTGATGCCCTGATCGACTGCTTTGCCCGGCGCCCCGCCCACCAGCAACCGCTCGATTTGCGGCTGATTCTCTACCTTGGCTTCTACCAACTGGCTTTTCTGGATCACATCCCGCCCAGGGCCGCCATTCACACCAGCGTGGAGCTGGCCCGCCAGGTGGGCCTGGGATCCCTGACGGGGGTAGTCAACGGCATCTTGCGCGCCTACCAGCGGCAAGCGTTGGATGGGGCGGAAAAGGATCCCCTCAAGCCCTTGCAGGACACTCTGCCCACTGACCCGATTCAGGCCTTGGGGATCCGGCATAGCTTTCCCGATTGGCTGGTGCGCCTCTGGTGGGAGCGCCTGGGACCAGCCGAGACCGAGCAGTTGTGCGCCTGGTTCAACCAGCCGCCCCACCTGGATCTGCGGGTCAACCCGCTGCGGGCGGATGTGGACAAAGTCATCCAAGCCTTGGCAGAAGCGGGGATCCCTGCCTCACCCATCCCTGAGGTGCCGGGCGCCCTGCGCCTGGGACAACATGCCGGCGACATCACGGCCCTGCCCGGCTTTGCCCAAGGCTGGTGGAGCGTTCAGGATGCCAGCGCCCAGCAGGTGGTGCACTATCTGGATCCCCAGCCGGGAGAGCGAGTCATCGACTGCTGCGCCGCTCCGGGCGGCAAGACCACGCATATGGCCGAGCAGATGCAGGATCGCGGCGAGATCTGGGCCCTGGACCGCCATCCCCACCGCCTGCGCCGCCTAGAGGAAAATGTGCAGCGCTTGGGCTTGAGCTCGATCCGTCCCCTGGCCATCGACCTGCTCTCCCTGGACGCCGCTGCCGAACCTCCTGCACCCCTGCCCCCGTGGCAGAGCGCCGACCGAGTGTTGTTGGATGCCCCCTGCTCCGGCTTGGGCACCCTGCACCGCCACGCCGACGCCCGCTGGCGGCAAACCCCCGCCCAGATTCAAGAGCTGGCCCATCTGCAAGCTCAGCTTCTGCAGGTGGCAGCCCGGTGGCTCAAGCCGGGCGGACTGTTGGTGTACGCCACCTGCACCCTGCATCCTGCCGAAAACGAGGCAGTCATCCAGTCTTTTCTGAACCGGCATCCCCACTGGGCTGCCGAAGGGGATCCCCTGCTCATCTGGCCTCATCGCCAGGATCGGGATGGATTTTTTATCCAACGGTTGCGTCGCCGCGATTAAGCCTTCCCCGCCCCATCTCTCCTCTTCCTCCGCATGGCTTCTGAGCTGCTCACCAGCCCCAAAAACCCTTGGATCCGACAGTTGCGGCAGTTGCACCGCAGCAAAGGCCGGCGAGAACAGGGCGCCTTCCTGGTCGAGGGATCCCACCTCCTCGAAGAGGCGCTGGGGGTCGGCTGGCCTCTGCGAGCTGTCTGCTACACCTTCGACTGGGCTGAGCGTCACCCCCGCTTGTTGGCCAGCCTGCCCAAGCATCTGCGGCGGCAGGCCGTCAGCTTGGAAGTGATGGCGGCCCTCTCTACGACCGAGTCTCCGGAAGGGGTTGTAGCTGTGGCCGTTAGCCGGCAAATCGCCTCCCCTCCCCCAGAGGCGCTGCGCCTGGGCTTGGTGGTCGAAACGCTGCAAGATCCAGGTAATTTGGGATCCCTGATCCGCGTCGTGGCGGCCACCGGAGCCGATGGCCTCTGGCTAAGCGCAGACAGCGTCGATCCGGAAAACCCCAAAGTCCTGCGGGCCTCCGCCGGCCAGTGGTTTCGCCGCCCGCCTCAGGTTCTCTCTGACTTGCCCGCCTGGATCCAGTCCTGTCGTCGCCAAGGGATCCAAGTTTTGGCCGCCACCCTCGCCCCTCTGGCCACCTGTTACTGGGATCACGACCTCACTCGGCCAACCCTTTTTCTCTTGGGCAACGAAGGGGCTGGCCTGCAGGAATCGACGATCCAACTGGCCGATGCCCAGGTGCGGATCCCGATGGCTGCTGGCGTCGAGTCCCTCAACGTGGCCATGACCGGGGGATTGCTGCTCTACGAAGCTTTGCGCCAGCAGCGAGCCCAGTTGAGAGGCACAGCTTGAAGAGCCGCCCTCGTTTCAAAACTCCTCATCTGCAAAGATGGGGGCCTCAACCTCTTCCTGCTCTCCCTCCTCTATCCCCCCCGGTCGGCTGGCAGAAACCGTTACCCCTGCAGAAAGTTTTTCCCGCACAGCCGCTTCCACCTCCGCCAGGATCTCCGGCTTTTCTTTCAGGTAAACGACCAGATTGTCTCTCCCTTGGGCCACATTTTCCTCTTTGTAGCTGTACCAGGAACCGCGTCGTTTGAGAATGCCCATCTCCTCGGCCAGATCGACAATGCAGCCGATGTTGGAGATGCCCTGGCCGAAGATGATGTCGAATTCTGCCCGCCGGAATGGGGGAGCAACTTTGTTTTTCACCACCTTGACCCGCGCCCGGATCCCGTATTCTTCAGCACCTTTCTTCAGAGTTTGCACGCGGCGAATATCCAGCCGCACCGACGCATAGAACTTGAGGGCATTGCCGCCAGTGGTGGTTTCCTGGGGGCCGTAGCCGATGCCGCCGATTTTGGAGCGCAACTGGTTGAGGAACAGAACAATTGACCCGGTTTTGCTGACGTTGCCGGCAATCTTGCGCAGCGCTTGGCTCATCAGGCGGGCCTGTAACCCCACATGGGCGTCTCCCATATCCCCCTCGATCTCGGCGCGGGGAACCAACGCTGCCACCGAGTCCACCACCACAATGTCCACAGCAGCAGAGCGCACCAGTTGATCGACAATCTCCAGGGCGGCCTCCCCCGTGTCCGGCTGGGAGATGAGCAGATTCTGGATATCTACCCCCAAAGCCGCCGCGTAGGCGGGATCCAGCGCGTGCTCGGCATCCACAAAAGCAGCCGTTCCCCCTCGTTTTTGCACCTCAGCGATGGCGTGCAGAGCAACCGAGGTTTTCCCAGAAGATTCCGGCCCGAAGACTTCGATGATTCGCCCCTTGGGGTAGCCACCGCCCATGGCCAAGTCGAGGGTGATAGCGCCGCTGGGTATGGTCTCCACCCGCATCTGGGCCGCATCTCCCAGGCGCATGATCGCCCCTTTGCCAAAATTGCGCTCGATCTGGCCCAACACCTGATCCAGAGCTTTGCGTTTCTCCGACTTCAACTTGTCCAAGTCGTCGCCGTTGTTCACGTCGGCAGCTTTGCGGGCCATAACCAGCACCCTCCCCCAGGAGTCGCGGTGGAAAATCAAGCCTGCATTCTAACATTGTCGCCTTGTTGCCCCCAGCGGATCCCTTGATCTCCCTCCAATTGCAGTCAGCTCGTACCTTGCCTCGGTTCCAAGCTCCCCTCTCCCTGAGGGAGAGGGGCTGGGGGTGAGGGCCGCTCCCTGAGGGAGAGGGGTTGGGGGTGAGGGTCGCAGAACAGGTAGAGTGAGCTAGAAAGACCGGTTTAGGAATACTGCCGTGTTCACGACCCTGGTGTTGCGATCCCCCGGTCCAATTGTGTTTAGCTGGGGGCCATTCAGCCTACGCTGGTATGGCCTGCTGATCGGCTTAGCAACCGTTTTGGGCCTGTTTCTAGCTCGCCACCTGGCGGCACGGCGCGGTCTTCCCCCCAATTCCATGTCCGATCTGCTGCCGTGGCTGGTGGTGGGCTCCCTGCCCCTTGCCCGTTTTTACTACGTGGCTTTTGAGTGGGAGCGATATCGAGATGGCCCTTGGTGGAAAGTCCTGGCCCTCTGGCAGGGGGGAATGGCCATCCATGGCGCTTTGCTCGGGGGCACTGCAGCGCTTTACCTGTTTGCCCACCGGCATCGGCTCAACTTCTGGCTGCTGGCCGATTGCATCGTTCCTTCCCTCAGCCTTGGCCAGAGCATCGGTCGCTGGGGCAACTTCTTCAACAACGAGGCCTATGGAAAGGCTTTGTCTCCGGCTAGTTCTCTGTGGATCCAACTGCAGCTCCCCGACGGATCCCGCGTGCATCCCACTTTTTTGTACGAATCCCTCTGGAACCTCGGCCTCTTCGGGATCCTGCTCTTTTTGAACTATCGGCGCCAGCCTCCGCCCGGTAGCCTCCTGGGCCTCTACCTGCTGGGGTATAGTCTTGGACGCTTCTGGATCGAGGGGCTGCGCGCCGACAGCCTCATGCTGGGGCCCCTGCGGGTGGCCCAGGGGGTGAGCCTACTGCTCATCGGAGCTGGCCTGGCCCTGATGCTGACCGCTCAAAGACGTGCTTCTGCTCACCTGAGCCCAGTGAGGCCCTCACCCGCTCTCTCGACAGGGATCCCTGCCCCTGAGCACCCCCCGAAGGAGCCGTAAGCCATGGCGAGCGCACGAGATGAAGAGCTTTGGCAACAAGCTTCCCCTCTGGTGTTGTCCTCTGCCGCTGCCACCCAATCGCTGGCGGCCCTGGTGGCTCAGGCCGCCGTTCGCCTCCTCAGAGGCCCGCAACACAGCCCCCAGCGCAGGAGCAAGACAGACTCCCCTCCCGGCCTGGTGATCCTTCTAGAGGGCAATCTGGGCAGCGGCAAAACCACCTTTGTGCAGGGGCTGGGGCAAGGGCTGGGGATCCCGGAGCCCATCGACAGCCCCACCTTCGTGCTGGTGCACGAATACCACACGGGACGGATCCCTCTTTTTCATTGCGATCTCTACCGTCTAGAGTCCGCCTCTGGCGGAGCCGAGTCCTCAGCTCTGGACGATCTG
>NZ_AXUX01000001.1:511025-553552 GCF_002760475.1 Synechococcus sp. 63AY4M2
GCTGTTCGCCCATTAAAGCGGTACGTGAGCTGGGTTCAGAACGTCGTGAGACAGTTCGGTCCATATCCGGTGCAGGCGCGAGAGGATTGAGAGGAGCTCTCCCTAGTACGAGAGGACCGGGAGGGACGTACCGCTGGTGTACCAGTTATCGTGCCAACGGTAGACGCTGGGTAGCCATGTGCGGAGTGGATAACCGCTGAAAGCATCTAAGTGGGAAGCCCACCTCAAGATGAGTCCTCTGTTAAGGTCCCGGGAAGACGACCCGGTAATAGGCTCTAGGTGGAAGTGCAGCAATGCATGCAGCCGAGGAGTCCTAATAGACCGTCTGCTTGACCCAACTGCAGGGGTGTTCTGCCTTCTCTTGCTGTGCAGCTTTCAAGGTGTTTTTCCCTTTGCCTGGTGCCTATGGCGATGTGGAACCACGCCGACCCCATCCCGAACTCGGACGTGAAACGCATCAGCGGCGAACCTACTTGAGGGGTGACCCTCCGGTAACCTAGCTCGGTGCCAGGCTCATCTCTCCACACCAACCCCCCAATACAAGGGGGGTTGTTGCGTATCTCAAGGGGTAACTCTGCAGTCTCTATGGGTGTAGAGGGTGTACGGAATTCCTTCTCCGGGACTATTGGGGTGCTTTCACAGGAGCGGGTGATGGGTTGTTGCGCAAAAAGGGTTGTACAGCTACGAAGCCCAATCCAAAAGAGGCGACTACCAAAAGAACTGCAGCGGCCATCCAAAGCAAAACGGATCCTTGGGATCCGTGATGTTGATCGCGCACCCGTTGGTAGACACTGGTGGCATGAACCTCGCCACCCATATTCTGCATCAACTCTTCCAAGGAGGGAATCTGATAGCCGGCACGGGGGTAAGGAGGCTCAGCAGGAGTGTCTTGACGGGGACGGGGGGGTAGAGTGGAGGGCTGAGATCGGGGCTCAAGGGGGGGGGTGGCAAAGTCAGAGTAAGAGGGAGTTGGATAGACGTTGCCAGGGAAGGGTGAAACCTCGCTGCGAGCTTGGCGTCGCTTGAGGCGATTCAAAAAATCATAGGAGGGAGAGGCTTGGTCATGTTCTGAGGTCAGGCCATCCCCTCGAAAAGGGGCTGCAGCAGCCTCTCTTTCAAGAGCAGCGGCTTGGCTTGTGTCAGCAAGCCGTAGGCTGATTTGCTGTAGGCGCTTCAAGGCCTGGCCCAATTGCCCCTGAAATTCTTGCGCGATGGCAGTAATTTCTCCAGACAATTGTTGATGCAGAGCGCGCAGGCGCTGGTTTTCGGAGGAGAGGCGGCTCACCTGCTGACGGGCAGATTCCAGCTCTTCAGCCACTTGTTGATATACCTGGATTGGCACTGTCCCCGGCCCGGTCTCTAGTGAGGCAGGGGCGCGAAAGCTGCTGTTGCCGGGCAAGCCATTGGGGTTGCCGTTGCGAGCTTCAGAGGGGCTAGAACCCCGAAAGTCGTACTGCATAAGTTGAATCAATCCGTCAGAAAGGATGAAAAGCTGAGGAAGGTGGGCAGGCGGGGATCCCGAACAGACAAGGCCGCAAGGATCACCCAGGGGTAGCGCTGAACACCGACCGGCCGAGGATGCCTAGCGCTATGCTTAGTGTAAGCGGCAATTGCTAACCCAAGCATACCGCTAAGCTTTTTGGATGGGAGCCCCTTTCTAGCAGTTTTTCTCGCCCGCAAGCGTTATTTCGGGATCTCCGAGAGATTGCTCGAGGTGTCGTTTTGATCGAGGAGTTGGGGAATACCCCCCACCCAGTCTGGAGAAGCTGTGGATTCCGACTCTGAAGGGGGAGAGTTCCGCAACGGCCGCTCCAGATCTCGTCGTAGGTGGGTTTCCAACCGTTCCAACTGTTCCAGTTCGGTAACAAAGTCTTTTATACCCTGGAACTTGCGGTACACGGAGGCAAAGCGCACATAGGCAACTTCGCTCAGGCGCTGTAGGCGCTCCAGTACCATCTCGCCAATGCGTAGGGTAGTTACCTCTTGAACGTCTTCCAGTTGCAGTTTTTCTTCGATTTCGTTGACCAACTCCTCCATCTGCTTGACGCTAACCTGGGTTTTTTGGCAAGCGCGCATCACCCCCTGCAAGATCTTGTTGCGGTTAAAACTCTCTCGGGATCCATCCCGTTTAATGACCATGATGGGCATGAATTCGATGCGCTCATAGGTGGTGAAGCGATAGCCACAGGACATGCACTCCCGCCGCCGCCGCACGCTTTGGCCACCTTCTGCCGAACGGGACTCTAAAACACGAATTTCTTGCTTGCCGCAGCGGGGACATTTCATGACGTGGGCTCCTTGAACCAAGTAACACGTGAAGAGAGGGTGCTCCAATTCTAGTGAATACCAGACAGCTAGGCATTGGGGGTGGACTCCCACCAAGCAGCGGCTTGCGCTTGGATTTGGGCCCTCTGCTCTGGCTGGAGGCGATCCAGGTGGGCCAGTACCCCTTTCATTCTTCCCAAGGGAAGCAAAAGGGGCCGGTGGCGCAACAGGAAATCCCAGTAGAAGGTATTGAAGGGACAGGCCCGTTCGCCCACCTTTTCGCTGGGATTGTAGCGGCAATGGCGGCAGTAGTCACTCATTTTGCGGATGTACTGGGCGGAAGCGGCGTAGGGTTTGGTGGAAAGCATGCCCCCGTCGGCAAAGAGGCCCATGCCGATGACGTTGGGCTGCATCACCCAGTCGTAGCTGTCGATGAACACGTCGTGAAACCACGCTTCTACGGCTTGAGGTTGGATACCGCTGATGAGCGCGAAATTGCTGAGCACCATTAGGCGCTGGATGTGGTGGGCATAGCCATGGCGGCGAATTTGCCTCAGGGTGTGCCGCAGGCAGGCCATGTCCGTTTCGCCTGTCCAAAAAAAGTCGGGCAGGGGGCGGTAGTGGCCAAAAAAGTTGGTCTGGGCATAGCCCTGGGGCATTTGGTATTCGTAGAAGCCGCGCATGTATTCCCGCCAGCCCAGGATCTGGCGGATGAAGCCTTCGGCAGAGGGGAGAGGGATCCCGCCGCGATGGTAGGCCTGCTCGGCAGCGGTGATGACTTCTTGGGGGGTGAGGAGCCCTAGGTTGAGGTAAGGGGAAAGGAGGGAGTGGTAGAGGAAGTCTTCTTCGACTTGCATAGCGTCCTGCCAGGGGCCGAAGTGGGGCAGGCGGTGCTGGATGAAGTCCTCAAGCACCTGCAGGGCTTGGGCACGGGTGACGGCCCAGCCAAAGCCTTCCAGGGATCCAAAGTGGTGGCCGTAATGGCGCCGCACTTTCTCCATCACCGCCTGCGTGATGGCGTCGGGGGGAAACGTCAGAGGCGGCGGGTAGCGCCGGCCAGGTTGGGGAGGCTGCCGGTTTTCCCGGTCGTAGTTCCAGCGCCCGCCGAGGGGCTGGGAGCCGTCCATGAGGATGCGGAAGCGTTTGCGCCCTTGGCGATAGAAGTCCTCTAGGAGGAGGCGCTTGCGGCCTGAGGCCCAGTCGATAAATTGGCGGGCTGTCCAGAGAAAGTGGTTATTTTCCAAGACCAGGAGGGGGCAGGGGAGGGCAGACCTCAGCTTTTCCACCTCATCCCGGACGGGAATATCGGTGGGCTGCATGAGGCGGATCTGTTGCAATCGATGTTGCCTAGCCCAGGCTTGCAGGGGTTCGGCATAGTCTTCGGCTTCCGCATAGGTGACGGGGTGGCCGCGCTGTTGCAATTCTTGGGCAAAGTGGCGCATGGCCGACCAGACCAGGACCAGCTTTTGCTGGTGATGGTTGCGGGAGCTGGCCCAGGCGTGGGACTCGACAAGGAGAACGGGAACGCGGTGGGGGGGGAGGGCTGAGAGGGAGGCCAGGGCAGATTGCTGCGGATGCAGTTGATCCGAAAGGATCCAAACTCCTTCTGAACCCGTGGTCGAGACGGTCATGGGGAATTCTGGATAGCTTAGATAGCTGGATCCAGGTTGAGTTTAGCTCTGGGGCAGAACGCTAAAGGGAGGGGATCCAGCCGGCTATGGGCGAGATAGCCAGAAGGAAGGTCCAAAAGGGGCAAGGGATCCCCTTTCTCCAGGTCTGGGCCGGGCTGGGGATGGTGGCGCTGCTGCTGCTGCTGGTTTGGAACTGGAGCGATCCCCTGCCGCCGGCCTGGGATGAGGCGCAGCACCTGTTGCAGGCGCAGGCGTTTGGGGATCACCTGAGCCGGTTTCGCTGGGAAGGGCTGTGGTGGCAGCAGTTTTTGCACTTGAACCAGCGCTACCCGCCTCTGGCCTATTGGTTGGGGATCCCGTTGGCAGCGCTGCATCCGTTTGGCCGGGCCGATGGGCAGTTGCTCAATTTGGTGTTGCTGGGGATCCTGACCCTGGCCACCCAGCGGCTGGGGTGGCGGGCCTATCGCTCTTGGGAAGTGGGCTGGCTGGCGGCAGTGTTGGTGCTTCTCTATCCGGGGATCACGGCTTTGGCTCATGTCTACATGCTGGAGCTGCCGCTGCTGGTGGCGGTGACGCTGGCTTTTTGGGCGCTGTGGGCCTACGCGGAGGAGCCGTCCTGGCGGGGGGCGGTGCTGCTGACCAAGTGGACGGGGGTGCTGTTTTTGCTGCCGCCGCTGCTGGCTGTTCCGCTGGGGGTGAGGATCCCTTGGCCGCTGCGGCTGGCCCACCTGGCCCTGGGAATGGGGGTGACGCTGCTCTTGTGCTGGCCCTGGTATGGAGCTAACTGGCTGTTTGTGCTCAGCAATGGGTGGGCCTATGCCGACACCGCCCACTACTACGTCACCTGTGCGGCGGGATCCCTGTGCTGGTGGACGGCCTACTTGCGCTGGTTGCCCCTGCAGATGGGCCCTTGGCTATGCCCCTTGCCACTGCTGAGCTTGTGGGGATCCCCAAGCCGGCGGGAGGCTCTCCTCTGGGGTCTCTACGGAGGGGGCTACCTTCTCTACACCCTGGTAGCCATTAAGGATGTGCGCTTTACTTTGCCGCTGTTGCCCCTGCTGGCCATCCTCTCGGCAGGAGGGCTGGCCAAGCTTTGGCGCTACTTGGGCGAGCGCTGGGGGGAAAGGGCGCTGCGCCGGGGAGTGGGCATGAGCCTAGCCCTGGGAGCTCTGGCCCTCTTGAACCTGGGGCAGCCCCTCGCTCCCGGCGTGGCTCCGCTCTGGAAAGGGATCCAGATGCGCTGGCAGGGGCAGCACCCTCAACAGGAGCTGACGCGGTGGATTGGATCCCGGGTGCAGCCAGGTTTGACCGCCACCCTAGGCGTTCTTCCCAACACCGAGCTGATCTCGTCGGAAACTCTCAGCTACTTGGCGGCCCTACAGCGCTGGCCCATCACCTTCCGCGGCGCCGGCCAAACCCCCTGGCCAGAGGTGGAGCTGGCGCTTCTGGATGGGTTTGTGGATGCGCCAGGGGAGCAAGGAATTGTCGGCCCCTACGGTCCAGCTAAGGAGCAAATTCGGCAACTCCTAGACAAAAGTCCTGACTGGCAGCAAGAGCATTTTGATCTGCCGGCGGTGGGCCGGCTGTCCACCTACTTCCCCAGCAAGCCCAGGGTTGTGCTGCAAGAGTTGCCCGCTGCGGCAGAGGCGGTGGAGCTGCTAGAGCTCCAGGTCTTGCCAGAGGAAGGGATCCCAGCCTGGCACTTGCGCTGGCAGGGGCCAGCCCAGGACTTGGCGCAAACCCTCGTCTGGGCGCGACTGGAAGATCCCCAGGGGCAGGTCTTGGCCAAGCGGGCCTGGGTGGTGGGACAGAACCGCCTGTTGCCCTACGCCGCCGGCAGTTGGCAGGTGGAGGAGATCTTGGCCTGGCCAGAGCTGGCAACCAAAGAAGGAATCCTCCACCTGGAGTGGCAACCTCCCCAGGGAAGGCGTCGGTCGTTCAGTCAGCCCTGGGAGGGATCCCGCAGCGGGAAAGGGGGATCCCTTATCTCCCCTGGAGATCCCCTCTTTCTCCTACAACAGGCAGCTAGGGCGGCTGCGATTGGGGATCTGGAGGCGCTCTCCCTCTACCTCAACGCCTGGACGACGTTGCAATATCCAACTTTCCTCACCGATCCGGATCGGGTTTTGATCCGGCAACTGCTGGAGGGAGAAGAGCAATGGGCAGCCGCCCAGAGCTGGCGGGAACGGCAGATCCAAAGCCACTACGAGCTGGCGTTGCTGGAGGTGGCCCTGCTGCGGCCGCAAGCAGCCCAGCGGCATTTTCAGCGGATTGTCGAGCTGGATCCCGAAGACAATTGGGCACGGGCCTATTTGGCATTTTTACGGGTCTTTTTTACCCATGATTTTCGGAGCCTCCAGGGGTTGCAGCAAGAGCTGGCGGCTGCAATTTATCCCCTTTGCCAGAAAGCCAATCCGGATTGGGACTTGAGTTGGCTCTGCGCGGCTCTTTAGGAGGAAGATCCAGATCTATTTGAGAAACTTGAGAAAGCAGGAAATCGGCAAAAGCTTTGGCTACCACCGAGAGGCGCTTGGAGCGCAAATAGACCAAATGCCAAAATCCACGGATGGGAAACTCTTCCACATCCAAAATGGTCAAATGGTTTTGCCAATCTCCCAGAGCCAACACATGCTGAGACAAAACCGAAATGCCCAGCCCGCCGATAATGCCCTGGCGAATGGCTTCGCCACTGCCTATCTCCATGCGGATGTTGAGCTTGAGGTTATGTTTGTCGAAGAGCCGCTCCACCGCCATGCGGGTGCCGGAGCCGGGCTCGCGGGCCAAGAAGGGCTCTTGAGCAATACGGGCCAGGGGGATCCGCTTCTGGCCCGCCAAAGGATGGTGAATAGGAGCCATCACCACCAAGGGATTTTCTAGAAAAGGTTGCGCCACCACGTCCAAATCTTCCGGGGGCATCCCCATCACATAGAGATCGTCCATGTTGTGGCTGAGTCGCTCCAAAACCTGCTGCCGGTTCAGCACCTTGAGGGATACATCGATGCCGGGATACCGCTGACAAAACGTGCCCAGCAGGCGGGGAATAAAGTATTTGGCCGTAGTGACCACACCAATGCTCAGTCGCCCTTGTTTTAACCCCTTCAGGTCGGCGAGGGTCATCTCAAATTCGTTCAACTGCTCAAAGATTTTTTGACAAGTTTGGTACAAAGCTTGCCCCGCCTCTGTGAGATAGAGCCGCTTGCCCACCTGCTCAAACAGCGGCAGCCCCACCGATTTGCTCAATTGCTTGATCTGCATGGAAATCGTGGGCTGGGTCAGGTAAAGCTCCTCAGCGGCACGGGTGAAGCTGAGATGACGGGCAGCAACCTCGAAGATTTGCAACTGGTGCAGCGTAATGGCCTTCATGGAGAATCAAGGATCACTAAAGGTTTACTCTTAAATCATAAAACTCAATCTATGACCCTTGGCGAGATTTCCCTGAGAGCTCGCCGGCTCGAGCGGGTCTCCGCGGGCTCTTCTTCTGGAGGACGGAGAGGGACTGGCGAGCCGTTTAGCTACTGTGAGAATGTCGAAGGCCAGGTGCTACCACCCCTTTTTGGGCAGATCTGGAGGAGAAGGGTAAATTAGGATAGGAAGACACGGTTGTGCGGTGTGGAGCAGCGCCTGGTTTTTTCCCGGAGCAGCGCAGATGGCAGTTTACGAAGGCAATTTTGTTCAGACGGGGGATCTGCGTCTGGCCATTGTTATCAGTCGGTTTAACGATTTGATTGCCGGCAAATTGTTGGAGGGGTGCCAAGATGCCCTGAAGCGGCATGGCATCGATGTCAGCTCGGAGAGCCAGCAGGTGGACTATTACTGGGTGCCCGGCAGCTTTGAGGTGCCTATGTTGGCCTGCCAACTGGCGCAGTCCCGCCGTTACGATGCCATCATCTGCCTGGGGGCGGTCATTCGGGGCCAAACCCCCCATTTCGACTATGTGGCAGCAGAGGTGGCCAAGGGGATCGCGGCAGCCAGTTTTCGCACCGGCGTGCCGGTCATCTTCGGGATCCTCACCGCCGATACCCTACAGCAGGCGCTGGAGCGGGCTGGGATCAAGAACAACAAAGGCTGGGAATACGCCATGAGCGCTCTGGAGATGGCCACCCTGATGCGCCAAGTAGCTCCCCTCTTGCAAGGGAGCGACAGGGCTGCCAGCAATGGGGCGGCCTCCCGCCCCTCTCTGCCCGGTGGAGCGGAAGCCCTGCAGCCGGGGGTAACTCTGGAGGGTGCCGCCTACTGACGGCGGGTTAAACGGGTGAGCACCTCGTTGGAACGCTGCACAAAGGCCCGTGCGGCTGCCGGGTCAAAGCTTTTCTGGGTAATCAGCGCCAGATCGTAGATGTGGTTGCAGATGAGGTTGACCAGCTCCGGATCCCGCCCCTCCTCGGCCAGAGCCTGCAGGTTTTGGATCAAGGGGTGGGCGGTGTTGAGCACCAGCGTGTGCTCTTCCAAAAACTCCATTGGCTTCTGTTGCAGGATGGCATTAAGCTCCTGCAGGCGCCGCAGCGCCTCCGGCAGCAGGATCATAGCCGGAACCGACTCCGACTTGAGGGCCTCGGCTTTGATCTGCAGCTTCTCTTTGCCCAAAGCCTGACGAAAGAGATCCACCAGCTTTTCGCTGCGGGTTTTTTGTGTTACCGGGTCGACGAGCTCGGCAGCTTTGTCTTTTTGGATCAGCGTCTCGTCCAGCTCGGAATCCACCCGCTTAAATTGGATCCCTTCTTCCCGATACTCCCGCTCCAGGAAGCTGCTGAAGTGGCTGTCGATCCAGCTATCCAGCATAATGACTTCTAGTCCTTGGGAGCGGTGCAGGTCGATATAGGCGCTCTGGGCTGCCTCGTCGGTGGCGTAGTAAACCCGCTTATTCTGTTTCTCCCGCGTGCGCTCCAGGTACTCTTTGAGGGTCACGTACTCAGGTTTATCGGCAGGGGATCCGGCCAATCGGAAGATGAGAATGTCTTTAATCTGGGCGAAGAACTTGTCGTTGTTCATCGCCCCAAATTTCATGAAGAGGCTGATATCCGGCCAGACCTTGACATATTTTTCGTAGTCTTCTTTGTAGAGCTCGTTGAGGCGATCCGCCACCTTTTTGGCCACGTGATCCCCAATGCGCCTGACGGTACGGTCATTTTGTAAAAAACTGCGGGAGACGTTGAGGGGAATGTCTGGGCTGTCGATGGCGCCGCGCAGAGGCAGGAGGAATTTGGGAATGACTTCTTCGCAGTTATCCTGGACAAAAACTTGGTTGCAATACAGCTTGACCTGACCCTTAGTGGGATCGATATCAGGCCGCAGCTTGGGGAAGTAGAGGATCCCTTGCACGATGAAGGGGTAATCTGTGTTGATGTGTACCCAGAAGTGGGGATCCTCTTGGAAGGGATAGAGGTAGCGGTAAAACTCTAGGTAATCCTCATCCTTGAGCTCAGAGGGAGGAATCTTCCAGAGGGGCTTTTGCCGGTTAATGACTTCTCCGTTGAGTTTAATGGGGACGGGAATGAAGTCGCAGTATTTGCGCACCAATTCGCGGATGCGGCCCGGCTCCAGGTACTCCTCGCTATCCGGGCTGAGGTAAAGGGTAACCGTGGTGCCGATGGCGGAGCGCTGGGAATCGGAAAGGGTAAAAGTTGGGCTGCCGTCGCAAGACCATTTCACAGGGGTGCTGCCCGGCTGATAGGAAAGGGTGTCGATCTCCACCCGCTGCGCCACTATAAAAGAGGAATAGAACCCCAGGCCAAAGTGGCCGATGATCGCCTGTTCTGCGTCTTTGCCTTTGTACTTTTGAAGGAACTCCTCAGCGCTGGAAAAGGCCACTTGGTTGATGTATTTTTTCACCTCTTCGGCAGTCATGCCGATGCCAGTGTCGCTGACCGAGAGGGTCTTGGCCTCTTTGTTGAGCGCAATCGTGATTTCTGGCTCCGGGGGATCCGCCACTTCGCCAGCCAGTTTGGCCATCTTCAGCTTGGCAATGGCATCGGCGGCGTTGGAGATCAGCTCTCGCAAAAAGATCTCCCGATCCGAATAGAGAGACTGCTTGATGATGGGGAAGATGTTCTCGGTGTGGATGGTGATGGATCCCTGTTCCAGCACAGTCATAGATGGCTCAGCACGCAAACAAGCTAGTGCCAATCTACAGAGGCAACAGAGGCCCCGACAAGCCGAACTGTTTCCAGAAATCCGCACTCGCCACCGAACCGGCCCTAGAGCTGAGCCCCTCTGGCCGGACTCTGCGCCTGGTCAATATCGAGGGTAAGCTGCTGGGCCCAATCTTGGCCGATGCGAATGGTGATGTCGGAGTTGAGCACGCCGGTGGATTCCACCCGCAGCTCTCCTAGCCCAAGGGCGGCCCGCACCTGCTTGGCTCCCTCGCGATCCCCGCTTTGGGCGAGGATCTCTGTTTGCGGCAACACCTGGGGGCTGTCTTCGACGGCAAAAACCTGGGTATAACCCTGTCTAACCAGTTCTTGCACCATGCGGCGGGCCATTCCCGGCTTGCCGGTAGCATTTTGCACGGCTATGCGCAGGCGTTGCGGCGGAATGCGGGCTACCTCTGCCTCTAGGCCAAAGTGGGAGACAGCCACCCGTCGGATCGCGGCTGGATCCGGCAGCCAATAGCTGGTGGAAAATTCTCCTGGCTGACTGAAGCGGCCCGGCAACAGCACCAGGTCGATGCGATCGCCCCCAGAGGTGAGGACAAACTTGGCCAAGCTCAGAACCTCTTCCCAGGTGAGGTTGGTATCCAGGTGGGTGCGGACGACCTGCAAAACCTTCGGGATCCGAGGCCAAACGGCGGGGGAGAGCAGTTCTCGACTCAGGGCCCGCAGCAGTTCCTGTTGCCGTTGCACCCGACCAATATCCCCCAACCCCAGGTGATCGCGGCGAAAGCGGGCAAAGTGGTGGGCTTGTTCGCCGTTGAGGCGTTGCCAGCCGGGCTCCAGGTTGATGAATAGCCGCTGCGTGTGATCTACGTAGTGCATCGGCTCCGGCACGTAGACTTCCACACCGCCCACCGCATCGATCAGCTCTTCCAGGGCATCGGTATTGAGGCGAACGTAGCGGTCAATCGGGATCCCGCCCAGCAAGGTGCTGACCACCTGGGCCGTTAGAGCTGGTCCACCCACCAGGTTGGCTGCATTGATCTTGGTGACACCAAAGCTGGGCAAGCGCACGCGGGTATCGCGGGGGATGGATAGGATGGTAATCCGCCGCGCTTGGGGATCGAAGCGGGCCAAGAGAATGGTGTCGGTGCGGGTGTTGAGACGCTCCCGTTCTCTGGACAAGGGCAGGGCGGGATCCGGGTTGTCGGTGCCGAGAATGAGGATATGCAACGAGCGATCCAGAGCTGCCGCCCGCAAAGCATCCGGACGGAAGGCTTCTTGTTCGCCGGGAGTGAGGGAAGTGGGGATCACCGGACGGGGCAACATCACAGCCAAGAAGGCGCCGGCGGAGCCCGCCAACACAGCCGTGAATCCCAACAACAGCCAAAGGATCCCCTGGCGAATGGCCTGCTGACGAGCGGCGCGGACACGGTCTGGGCGGGGTGGATAGTGGAAAGAGGACATCAGGTCAAACCGGGCCTCGCGAGCGCCTGCAGGAAGGGGTGTACTGTCTAGGTGGTGTTGCCAACCCCACCAATTCAAGGTCATGTTACCGCATCCTTATTCTCTAGGACTGTCCATACCCAACTTCGGCGAGATGGCAGCTTCCCCGGCGGGATCCCTGCAACTGTTGCTGGCGAAGTCGGAGGTGCACTTGTGGCTCCAAGTCTTGCCGCCGCTGGCGGAGTTGCTCTCTCAGCTTGATCTTCTTTCTCAGAAGGAACGGCAGCGCGCGGAGCGTTTACAGCGGCTGGAGGCTCGGCGTCGCTTTCTGGGTGGTCGTTTGCTATTGCGAACCCTGCTTGGCCGCTACAGCGGCCTCCCTCCCCACGCGATCCCCCTCGGCTACACCACTGCCGGCAAGCCCTATTGGCCGGATCCACCCCTACCGCTGCAGTTCAACCTCAGCCACTCCCACGAGTGGATCCTGGTTGGCTTGACGTTGCAGCGTCGAATTGGCGTGGACCTAGAGCGGATCCGGCCCGTGCCCCGCTGGCAGCGCATTGCCCAGCGCTATTTTTCCGCCGCCGACCAGGCCCGCCTATGGATCTGTCCACCAGCAGAGCGGGAGAGGGTTTTCTTGGAGCTGTGGACGCAGAAAGAAGCTCTCCTGAAAGCCATGGGCGTGGGGCTGGCTGGAGCCAGGATCGGGGCCGGGGATCCCTGTTGGCTGACCCTGCCTCTGCCGGTTGCCGAGGGCTATGTTGCCGCTGTGGCGATGGAACAGCGGGAAGCCGGCGAGGCAGCTCCGACTGTGCGGCTCTATGAAAGTGCCGCTCCCCTGACCCCCACTTGAGCTGCTATCTTGGGTTTCCAAGCTAAGTTTTCAGGGTGTCGCCATGTGGAGTGGGCTGCGTCACTTCCTCATTTTGGGCCTCTGTCTGTGGATTGGGTTCGTCGGGATCCCGCATCCGGCATGGGCGCGAGATCTGTCGCGGCAAACGCCCCAGGACAAAGCTGTCGAGTTAGGTACTGCCGACAACCAGTTGGTCTTTGTGCCCAAAGAGCTCTTTTTTCGCAACGGCAACCTCTATCGTTTGCACTTGAGCAACCCCAGCCAGTTGAAGCACTATTTCAGTGCCAAAGATTTTGCCGATGCCGTTTGGACTCGCAAGTTGGAAGTGGCCGGTGTGGAAATCAAGGGCCAGATCCGAGAACTGGAGCTGAAGCCAGGCGCGGCGGTGGAGTGGCAATTTATTCCTTTGAAATCTGGGGTTTACTCTCTGGTTTGCACCATTCCCGGCCATGCCGAAGCGGGTATGATCGGGCAGATCACGATTGGCGACTAGGCTATCTCCTGGGCTAGGGGAGCAAAAGGGGATAGAAAAGAGAAGAACGCTGCCAGGCAAATCCTTCTATGAGAAACCCCCTCACGTCCCCAGTGCAGCGCTGGAGCCGGCGACCTCAGGCAGCCTCTTCTCGAAAAGCCCAGCCCCCCCTTTCCGAGCGGGTTGTCGGCTACGCCCTAGCGCTTCTCTCCCTCACTGCCGTCCACGGGATCCGCTACTACAACGAGCCGCAACTGACCGTTGGCAGCCGCTCCCCGCAAACGTTTCTCGCCCCTGCAGCGGCAGAGATCGAGGACGTGGAGGCCACCCAGGCCCGGCAAGCCGAGGCGCGACGGCGGGTGGTACAGGCCCTCAAAATCAACAGCGCCGCCAACGAGAGCATGCGGCAAAATCTGGAGGCCCTCCTGGCCGCAGTGGAGGCGATTCGGCAAGAGGCCGGCCCTCTGCCCTACGTTTCCGTTCAGTTGCTCTCCCTGCCTACTCAGATCTATCTGCGCCAACTGCCACCCGAAGAATGGGAGGCCTTACAGGCGGCAGTGCGGGAAACGGCCATCGGCACCCCCTCGACCGCTCCGCCTTTTCCGGCACAAAGGCGTCCGGAGCAGCTTCCCCCCGACCAGCGGGCCAGGCAAGAGCTGGTCCAGGTTTGGCAGCGGGCCTGGTTGGATGGAGCGGCCACTCAGACGGCGGCGACGGATCCCTATACCCAGCTAATTGCCCAGGTGGAGGCGGCACAGCAGCGCTACCAAGGGGCTTTGCCGTCTCTGGAACAGCTCACCCCCCCTGTCCCGGCCACGGTTCTCAACTTGACGGAGGCCGACTGGCAACATTTGCAAAACTTGAGCCGGCGGGTCTTGGAGCGCCTGCAGAAGATAGGCATTGTGGATGGCCTGCCCCGCGAGGTGCGCGCCGAAGGGATCCAAGCCCAACTGGACGATCTGGCCTTTCCGGGCAGTGCCGCCCAGCGGCGGGAGCTGCAGGGGCTGGTTTATCAGTGGCTGCAGCAGGTGCTGATCCCCAATCTGGAGGTGGATCCGCAGCGCACCGAGCAGCGCATTCGCGCCGAGCTGGAAAAAGTTGAGCCCGTCCTGATCTCGGTTGCCGAGAACCAGGTAATTGTGCGAGTGGATCAGGTCATCACCCCCGAGATCTTTTTGATTTTGGATCACTTTGGTTTTACCCAGCGCCGGATCAACATCTGGGGCCTGGTGGGGGTAGCTGGCGTCATGGGCTTGGGCCTGGCTGTCTTCGTGCCTTTGCAGCAACGCTTGCAGCCGGGATTGCGCCGCCGGGATCGGGTGTTGATCCTGATGGTTTCCCTGACTGCTCCCCTGTTGGCGGCCTTGTTCAAGCTGGAGTTCAGCTCTTTGCCGGCGGTGGGGCTGTTGCTGGGCAGTTTTTACGGGGCTGGGCTGGGCCTGGTGGTAGTGGTGGGCCAGGCGTTGTTTTTGCCCTTGGTCTCTGCTGCCAACCTACTCACCTTTGTGCCCTTACTTTCCGGCAGTGTGGTGGCCTGCGCCCTGGCCGGGCGCTCGCGTTCCCGCGAAGAGCTGGCCCTGCTGGGAGGAGGGGCGGCGGCAGTGCAGATGCTCACCTATGCGGCTGCTAGCTTGACCACAACGGGCGGCATCGACCTATTGGCGATGGCCTTGGGGGGAGGGATCACGCTGGGGTGGAGCATTGTGGCCCTGGGGGCCAGCCCCTACCTGGAGCGCCTGTTCGACCTGGCCACCCCCATTCGCCTCATCGAGTTGAGCAACCCCAACCGCACCTTGCTGCGGCGGCTGGCGGCAGAGGCCCCTGGCACCTTTCAGCACACCCTGTTTGTGGCCACTTTGGCGGAACGGGCCGCCCAGAAGTTAAACCTCAACGTGGAGCTGGTGCGCACCGGCACCCTCTACCACGACATCGGCAAGATGTTGCAGGCCCGCTACTTCATCGAGAACCAAATGGGCGGCCTCAACCCCCATACGCAACTGGACGATCCCTACCGCAGCGCCCAGATCATCAAAGCGCACGTCAGCGATGGGCTGCGCCTGGCCAAGCAATACAATCTGCCCACCGCCGTCCAAGCTTTTATCCCTGAGCACCAGGGGACGATCCTGATTGCTTACTTTTACCATCAAGCCCAGATGAAAGCCGGAGATCAACCGGTGCCCGAGGAGCCGTTCCGCTACGATGGCCCCATCCCCCAGAGCAAGGAGACAGGGGTGGTGATGCTGGCCGATGCCTGTGAGGCGGCCCTGCGCAGCATGACCCTGAGCGACGGCTTCGGCCCTGAGGTGGTTGAGCGGGCTAAGGCCGTTGTCCGCAAAATCGCCCAGGCCCGTTGGCAAGATGGCCAACTGGTCGATAGCGGTCTGACGCTGCGGGATCTGGAGGTGGTGGCAGACGCTTTTGTGGAGGTGTGGCGGGAATCCAACCACGAGCGCATTCCCTACCCCAGTCCTGCCCCTGCCCTGCCCTCGCCTGAGTCCGACGCTGCCCAGGCCCAGATGCCCGTGCTGATGACTCCTTCAACGGGATCTCCCTAGCCTCGGCGAGCTGAGTAGGTCGAGAAAAGTCTAGTCCCAGAGCTCATCCATCGGTACGATAAGGGATCATTTGCGCCGGTGGCGCGTGGCGCTGTTGCGAAGCGACACAGCTCCAAGTTTGACCTGCACTCAAGCTCTCCGCTTAGGATCCGTTACCCTCGTTTTTGGATGGCCTGCTGAATGCCTCATGTAGCTCCTGCTTCGTCCACCCATCTGCAAGCTTCGGCAGTCCCTATTCAGATCCCGCCGCTCTCTCAACCCAGCTCTGTCCAACTTTCGCTGGTCGTTCCCACCTATAACGAGGCCTCCAGCATTTGCAGCCTGATCCGGCAGTTGTGCGCCCACCTCGACACGATTCTACCGGGAGCCTACGAGCTGATTGTGGTGGACGACAACAGCCCGGATTACACCGCCAAGTTGGCCCAGGAACTGCAAGAGGAGCTTCCCCAACTCAAAGTTATCTGCCGCCAGCGGGAACGGGGCCTGGCCACGGCTGTGTTGCGCGGATGGCAAGCGGCCCGCGGCGAGGTGCTGGGGGTGATGGACGGGGATCTGCAGCATCCGCCGGAGATCATTCTCAAGCTATGGCCTGCCATCCAAGAGGGAGCAGACCTAGTGGTGGGCAGCCGCTACGTGGGGTCGGGGGGGGTGAGCCACTGGAACCTGGGCCGGCGCCTCGTCTCTCGGGGAGCTCAAGCCATCGGGCTGGTTTTGCTGCCAGGGGTTTTTAGGCGGGTGTCGGATCCGCTCAGCGGGTTATTTCTGGTCAGACGCCAGGCCATTGCCGGGATCCCGCTCAGCCCCAAGGGTTACAAGCTGCTGATCGAGGTGCTGGCACGGGGCCGGGTGACAACCATTGCTGAAGTCGGCTACATCTTTCAGGAGCGCCAAAACGGCGAGAGCAAAATTCAACTGCAAACCTGTCTTCAGTATCTCCACCATCTCATTCACCTGCGCTTCTCGCTAGGGCAGGTGGGAGCCTTTTTGCGCTTCAGCACAGTCGGCCTGTCAGGCACGGTGGTGGACATGGTTTTGCTCTATTTGTTACACGACCCGGCCAACTTAGGATGGGATCTCATCACGAGTAAGCTGATCGCTTCGGAAATGGCCATTCTCAATAACTTCCTGTGGAACGATCTGTGGACGTTTCGCCATGTTACCCGATTGCAGCCGGGCCTCTCGAACCGCCTGAAGCGGCTGGCCAAGTTTAATATGATCTGTTTGATCGGCCTGTTTCTTAACTCTTCGCTGGTGATTTTGCTGAGCGAGCGCTTGGGCATTCACTATCTGTTGGCCAACTTAATTGCGATCGGTATTGTTGTATTCTGGAACTTCTACCTCAACTCCAAGCTGAGCTGGAAAAGTGCAGAGGCTAAGCTGGATCCCGGGGGCGACAAGTCTTGAGCGTCTGGTTATTTCAGACCCAATTAAGACACTCCTGAAGCGCTCTGCTCCAGTGCCCTCATCCTCAACTCCTCTCCCAAGGAGTTAAGGATCGGCTTCTCGATCGGTTCCATTGCCATTGGATAGAGATCAGGCCATGTCAAGGGGAATTGGGACGGATCCCCTCTAGGGTGATGATCTCCTGGATAACCGAGCGAACCACAGGAGCCGCCGTTGTCGATCCGAAGGCATCTTCTCCCCGCGGCTCGTCGATCACGGCCAAGATCACGTACTGGGGGCGAAGGGCGGGGAAATAGGCCACAAAACTGGTGATGCGCTTGCCAGGCAGATAGCCTCCCCGCGGCCCTGCCTTTTGGGCCGTGCCCGTCTTGCCGCCGATTTCATATCCCTCGATCTTGGCCGATTGCCCGGTGCCAAAATCCACCGCATCTCGCATTTGGATGCGCACCGCCAGGGTAGCCTGCTCCGACAGCACCCGCACCGGCTGGGGTTGCGGGGATCCCCAAACCAAGGTGTCTGTATCCTTTTCGACCAGACCGCGCACCACGTGGGGCCGCACTTTCAGCCCGCCGTTGGCGATGATGCAGTGCAAGGTGGCTAACTGCAAAGGCGTGAGGGCCAATCCCTGGCCAAAGGCGACGGTGGCCCGCTCCACCGGTACAGTTACAAATTGCCGCAGGGGCTTCAGGCGGCTGGGCGGCTCAAAGGGCAGATCGACACCGCTGCGCTCGTTCAATCCCAGCCGCAGGAGGGCATGGTAGTACTGGCGGGGATCCAGCTTTTGCATCAGGTGCACCATGCCTACGTTGCTAGACAGGCGCAGAACCTCGGTAACGCTCAGCCAGCCATGGGCACCCCGCTGGCGGTAGTCGTGGTTTTGGATGGGCCAGCGACCAATCCAGATCTGCCCCGCGTCGTAGACCCGTTCGTTGGCCGTGAAGGCGCCGGCATCGAGCCCAATGGCGATGTTGATGGGCTTGAAGGTGGATCCCGGCTCGTACAAATCCGTAACAGCCCAGTTGCGAAAAAGGGCAGGGTCATACTCGAAGTAGCGGTTGGGATCGTAGGTGGGCTCGCTCACCAGGGCCAGGATCTCTCCCGTGTGAGGTTGCAGGACGATCACCGTGCCCCGTAGGGCTTGAAACCGTTCCAGTTGCGTTTTCAGGGCGGCGCGAGCAGCCCTTTGCAGCCGCATATCCAGGGTGAGTTGCAGCACCGTCTCGTGGGATTGCAACAGTCCTTCCGGCACTTCGGCCGCCAACAACTGGCCGTAGCCGTCGCGGGGAAGGGTAAGGTGCTGAACCGTCCGCTCCAGCAAGACCTGTTGAGAGTACTCCAGCCCCGCTTGGCCGCGGTGATCCAGATCCACATAGCCCACCACTTCGGCGGCCATTTCCTTCTGGGGATAGACCCGCTGCCGCTCGCTCACCAGCTCCAGGCCGTCCAGATACAAGGCCTGAATTTGAGTCGCCACTTCCGGCGACAGCCAGCGCTCCAGCCGTACCGCGTGAGTGGCCGACAACTGCTGGGTCAGTTGCTCAACTGGCCGCCGCAGCAGAGGGGCCAGAGCAGTGGCAATCTCCTGGGGGGTACGCTTGCCGAAGAGGCGGGGATGGGCCCAAAGGGTATAGGCAGGGCGATCTACAGCCAACAGCTCCGCCTGCTGCCGAGCTAAGGAGTGGCGGTCCACAATCGAGCGGCGGGGGATGAAGGGCCGGAGCTGGGCCCGCTGCTGGGCCTCGGCCCGCTTTTGTAAGAGCGGGCCCTGGTGATGTTGTAAATAGACCAAACGTGCCCCCACCCCCACCAGGGCGACAGCCAGAACCAGGCCCACCGCCGCGATGCGAAAGTTTAGTTGTCGGACTGTCGGGATCCGCTCCCCCAAAAGCCACGCCAGCCGGGATCCCTGGGGCCGGTGGCTGGGCGGCCAAGGGGGCCAAGCAGGTCTGCCCCGCTGCCGTTGGGCAAGTTGCCGGCTTCTCTGTCTGGTCTGCAAAGGTTGCTGGCCCAAACCGGCTCCAGACCTGTCTTCCACTGCCACTCCTGTCTAGATACCACCGTTAGTTTGCCGCCCATCGCCTTGTCCGGCCAGCTTTCGCCTCATTGGGTGGAAAATCCCTGTTGACGCAACGCTTCAAAGAGGGCGATCGCCACCGCATTGCTGAGATTGAGGCTGCGCACCGGCCCGCTCAGGGGGATGCGCACACTGGGATAGGTTTCCAAGAACATAGGATCCAGGCCACGGCTTTCGCTGCCGAACACCAGCCAGTCTCCTGGCTGATAGGCCACCTCGGTGTAGAGGGCCTTGCCGCGCACGCTAAAGCACCAGAACCGCGCCTCGGGGTGGGCTTGCACCAGAGCAGACCAAGAGGGATAGCGATGCAGTTGGACGTGCTCCCAGTAGTCCAGCCCCGCCCGCCTGAGGTAGCGATCCGAGAGGCGAAACCCCAAGGGATCCACCAGGTGGAGGGGCGTGCGGGTAGCTGCACAGGTGCGGGCGATGTTCCCCGTGTTGGCCGGGATCTCCGGAGCTACCAAAACAACATGGAAGGGCATGAGCCGCTCTCAATGGCTGCCAAACCCGCGGCTACCGCCTCCCTTTTTGCCCCCACCTTTGCCCGGCTTGCGGCTGGGCTGCTGTCGCGGCGGCGCTGCAGAACGTCCTCGCCACTGGGGGCCGCCCACCGGCAGTGGGCCTCGTCCACCCGGCATCCCTGCAAGGCCGCCCAGGCTCATGCTGCGCATCATGTCGCGCATGCGCTGAAAATCGCTCACCAGCCGGCTGACATCCTCCAGCTTGTGGCCAGAGCCCAGGGCCACCCGCCGCTTGCGGCTGACGCTGCGGGCCAAGAGATCCGGGTTGCGGCGCTCTTCGGGGGTCATGGAGTTGATCATGGCCTCGGCGCGGGCCAGTTGGTCTTGTCCTTTTTGCAATTGTTCCTCGCTGATTTTGCCCATCCCCGGCATCAGCCGCAGCAGCCCCGCCAGGGATCCCATGCGCTTGATCAGGCGCATTTGTTTGAGGAAATCGGTGAAATCGAACTGGGCGGTCATCATCTTTTCCGCCATCCGGGCGGCATCTCCCAGGTCGATTTCCTCCTGGGCTTTTTCCACCAGGCTGAGGATGTCTCCCATGCCCAAAATGCGCGAGGCCATGCGATCCGGGTAAAAGGGATCCAAGGCCTCCACCTTTTCGCCGACGCCGACGAACTTGATGGGCTGGCCGGACACCTGGCGAATGGAGAGGGCGGCTCCACCGC
Source organism: Synechococcus sp. 63AY4M2 (assembly GCF_002760475.1). Classification (NCBI taxonomy): domain Bacteria; kingdom Bacillati; phylum Cyanobacteriota; class Cyanophyceae; order Synechococcales; family Synechococcaceae; genus Synechococcus; species Synechococcus sp. 63AY4M2. Next base: position 531,001 of record NZ_AXUX01000001.1, read on the forward strand.
GGGTGTCCCCATCCAGCTTGGTGAGGATGGTGCCGGTAAGACCCAGCCGCTCGTGGAAGGCCTGGGTGAGGTTGGCGGCCTCCTGCCCGATCATGGCGTCCACCACCAGCAGGATCTCGTGGGGCTGCACCGCCGCCTTGATCCGCTCCAGCTCCGCCATCATCTCCAGGTCGATCTGCAAGCGACCGGCGGTATCCAAGATAACGTAGTCGTAGCCCTGTTCCCGCGCGGCTGCCACTCCCTGGCGGGCGATCTCGACGGGATCCGTCTTGCCCAGGTCGAAGACAGGGATCTGAATCTGCTGGCCCAGGGTCTTGAGCTGGTCGATGGCCGCCGGACGATAGATGTCGCCGGCCACCAGGAGCGGCCTTTTGCCCTGCTTGCGCAAATACAAAGCCAGCTTGGCACAGGTGGTGGTTTTGCCGGATCCCTGCAGGCCGACCATGACCACAATGGTGGGGGGCTGTTCCGCCTGGGCAATGGGCACATTCGCCTCCCCCATTACCTTCACCAGCTCGTCGTGGACGATCTTGATAAACTGCTGGTCTGGCGTCACCCCCAGGATGACCTCAGCTCCCAGAGCGGCCTGCCGCACGTCCTCGATAAACTGCTTCACCACCTGGAGGTTGACGTCGGCGTCCAACAGGGCGCGCCGCACCTCCCGCAGGGCTTCTTGGATGTTGGTTTCGGTGATCTTGTCCTGGCCGCGCAGTTTTCTCCAGGCCAGTTCCAACTTCTCGGAGAGGGCATCAAACATGAGCGCTGTTCATCCTGTCAAGGGCTGCTAGGGCATTTCCTACCATAGTTCAATTGGGGCAGCTCCATCTTGGGGATCCCGGCCCCAGCCGCTACCTGGGCCGAGAAAGGCTGGCTACTTTACGAAAGTTTAAGCAACAATAGAAGGCGTCGCTTGCAGACTGGCCATGGTCAGCGTCGCTTCCCGCTCCTACAGCACCACCGACTGGCAGTTGGGCTATCGCTCTTTACGCCAGGAGTATGACTATTGGGCGACGGAAATCGAGGGGCGGATCCCCGAAAGGCTGCAGGGAACCCTCTTCCGCAACGGGCCTGGCAAGCTGGAGGCGGGATCCCAGCGCTACGGCCATCCCTTCGACGGCGACGGCATGGTGTGTGCCATCACCTTTATTGACGGGCGGGTGCATTTCCGCAACCGGTTTGTGCGCACTCCCGAGTTTGAGGCCGAGGAGAAGGCGGGACGGGTGCTCTACCGCGGCGTATTCGGCACCCAGAAGCCGGGAGGCTGGTGGGCCAATTTCCTCGATCTGCGCTTCAAAAACCCCGCCAACACCAACGTTATCTACCAAGGCGGCAAGCTCCTGGCGCTTTGGGAGGCCAGCGCTCCCTATCGGCTCAACCCCGCCACCTTGGCCACCGAAGGGAGCGAGACCTTTGCCGGTGCCCTTGCCCCCAACCAGCCGTTTACGGCGCATCCCCGCCGGGATCCAGCCACGGGGGATCTCATGGCCTTTGGGGTGCAGACAGGACCTTCCTCCACGCTGCTGTTTTACCGCGTCGACGCCCAAGGAAGGCTGGTGGAAAAGCGGGACTACCGCCTGCCGGGTTTTGCCTTTCTGCACGACTTTGTCTGGACGCCCCGCTACTGGATCTTTTTCCAGAATCCGGTGGCCTTCAACCCCTTGCCCTATATGCTGGGCCTGCAGCCGGCGGGCACCTGCTTGACCCTAAAAAAAGGAGAGCCCACCCGCATTTGGCTATTTCCCCAACAGGGCGAGCCGCTGCAACTGCAAACGGAGCCGGGGTTTGTTTTCCACTTTGTCAACGGCTACGAGGTTGGGGATCAGGTGGTGGTGGATGCCGTTCTCTACGAAGCCTACCCTGCCCTGGAGCCAGGGGCTGACTACTTGCAAATTGACTTTGCCCAGGTGCCAGCCGGCAAGCTGTGGCGCTTTGAGCTGGATCCCAAGGCGGGCAAGGTTAAGCGGGAGCTACTGCTGGATCGCTCGGTGGAGTTTCCGGCTATCCATCCGGCCCGTATGGGGGGATCCCATCGCTACATCTACATTGGGGCTACCCATGCTCCCGGCCCCAACGCCCCCCTGCAGGCCATTCTCAAGTTGGACACGACAACAGGCCGCAGCGAGCAGTACAGCTTTGCCCCCCGCGGCTTTGTGGGAGAGCCGGTATTCATCCCCGATCCTGAGGACGCTGCAGAGGAAGCCGGCTGGATTGTAACAGTGGTCTTTGATGCCGCCAGTCAGCGCTCGCAGGTGGTGATCCTGGATGCCTCAGACCTGGCTGCCGGCCCGGTGGCGCGGATCCCCTTGCGGCATCACATTCCCTACGGCCTCCACGGCAGTTTCACCCCTCAGACATGGGTAGAGGCCAGATAGGGAAGGGATCTTGGCATGGCTGGGTTAGTCCCGGGCCGCCGGGCGCGAGCTGAGGAAAAGGTGCGGCTCTGTAGCTCAACATTCTGCAACCTGGGCCGGAGCAGTTGCTACTATCGGCTAGACTTCAGCTACAGTGTTGACAACCGCTGAACCGCGACTTGTTGGGCGCAGGCCTTGGGCGGGTCTGCTGAGCTGACGGGAGGAAAAGAGGAAGGCTGGTAAAGCTCGGTGGTGTGTTGAGCGGGTCTTGGGTCAAGGGCAGAGGTAAGCCCTGTTTTGGCAACGGCAGATGTCTTGCACTGCCTCCCAGCGTCGTCGCCCACCGCTGGGCATTCTGGTAAACATCCTGGATTGACTGCAGCGGAACCGTTACGATGTCCTCAGATCTGAGACGTCCCCTTCGAATTGTACGGCCCCCCAGGCCCACCTCAACCAGCGAGCCCAGGGGATCAGCTCAAGATGTCGGGTCAGCTGCTGGTGGGGGCCAGCCTGTTGTCGCCGCCGCCGCTACGCTAGAGCAGAAGAAAGCGATGGGGAGAGAGCGACCTTGCCTGGAGCCCATCCCGCCGCCCGGGGAGAAGATGCAGTACCGGGCGATTGGCCTCATCGAGGGGCGTTACATTCCCTCGCCCAACCACTTCACTCGCGGGATTTTGCGCACCTCGGATGGTTTAGATCTCAATGCGGTACTGCTAGGCCGGGTGATGAGCCTGGTGCGCAAGTACCTGAAGCCGGAACGCAACTATTTGTGGGTGGTCTATCCCCGCACCCGCGACAAGAGCCAGGATCTGCACGTGCAGTTGATGGGGGTGTGGGCCCCAGAAGAAATGGGGCAAACTCTGCCAGAGGGATCCCGTCCGACGGTGGTGCCGGACTGGTTTTCCATTCGCGGCGAGGTCGTTTTCCAATCGCAGGAAAAAGGGTTCATTATCGTCAAAATCCGTCAATCCGGCAAAAAGAACTCCGCCGGCTCTTCCCCTCAGCGGGCCCAGACGGCCAAGGGCGCCGCATCGCCTGCGGCAACAGCTCCCAAGCCTCAGGCTTTTAAACTGCGCCTGATCGGATCCTTGCCGGGCAAAGGAGTGGGCATCTTCTGGGATCTGCAGGTGCGCCGCCGCGGATCCCTGCTCTACGTGGAGGCAGGAACTCCCATCGGTCCTGTGCTCAAGGCGCCGCCACGCCCGAAGCGTTCCACTCCCCGCCCCAAACTCAAGAAACACTCTCCCCCCTCCACTCGCGGGCAACAGCTAAGCTCAGCTCAACCTTATTCGCCCTCGGATCCTGCCAAAGCACCCAAGCCAGCTAAGCCGATCAAGAAAAAACGTCTGTAGCCTCCATTCCTGGATACGAAGTTGTCTCTACTGCACTTCTGATATTAACCTCGTTGTAATAAACCTTTCACCGTGGTTGCGACATGGCAGAGTCAAACCCCCCTCCCAACAAAGATGAATTTATTTCCCCTCGCTATCCCTACTGGGGTGAGATAAAGCCGCAGAACTTAATTTTCGATGCCAATCTCCAAGAATTTAGCAATAAGGTGTCGCTGATTTGTAGCTTAGAAACGGGGGGCAAGATCACGCCGGAAGAGGCCTATCGCCAAATTAAAGAGCTGTGGAAACAGCTCAAACAGACCAAAAAAGCCATCCTTGACGATCCCAGGTGGAATGAACCTCCTCCCGAGTTACCGGAGGAAGAGTAGCGGGCCGGATCCTCCAGTTCGAAGCGCTCCTAGCTTAACCGCAAACAGTGTACACTGGGGGCGGATGCCAGGCCCATTCAGGGGACATGCGGACTTTTCCTTCTCCGGAGGTGCTCCGTCGGCTGCCGGCTGGGGCTGCCGATGGGGCCATCATTTTGGGTACGTTGGTTCTCCTGGGCTTGGTGGCGCAGGTGGGGGCAGGGACTTTTGAGCGGTTTCAGCCGCCGGCGGTGGTACCTCATATCGACTTGGATCCGCGCAACCTGCCCTACTACGCCGCCCGCTCCACCTTGCGCATGTTCATCGCCCTCGCCTTTTCCACCCTTTTTACCCTGATCTACGGGTATATCGCCGCCAAAAGCCGCTGGGCGGAGCGAATTTTGATCCCTTTGCTGGACATCCTGCAATCGGTGCCGGTGTTGGGGTTTCTCTCCATCACCGTTACCGGCTTTATCGCGCTTTTTCCCGGCAGCCTGCTGGGGCTGGAGGCAGCTTCTATCTTCGCCATCTTCACCAGCCAGGTCTGGAACATGACTTTTTCTTTTTACCAATCCTTGCGCACCCTGCCGCAGGAGCTGGTGGAAGCGGTCACCCTCTACCGCCTATCCGGCTGGCAGCGCTTCGTCCAGTTGGAAGTGCCTGCGGCGATGGTGGGCCTCATCTGGAACGCCATGATGAGTTTTGGCGGGGGGTGGTTCTTTGTGGCCGCCAGCGAGGCCATCAGCGTGCTCAACCAGGAATATACGCTGCCGGGGTTGGGATCCTATGTGGAAGCTGCCGTCCAGGCGGAAGATCTGCCCAAGTTGGGTTGGGCGCTTTTGACCATGGCGGTGGTGATTCTGCTGGTGGATCAGCTCTTTTGGCGGCCTCTGGTGGCCTGGTCGGATAAGTTTCGCCTGGAGCAGAGCGCCGGCGCGGCTGCCCCGGAGTCGTGGCTGTACGATCTGCTAACCACGGCGCGGATCCCACGGCTGATTGGCAATTGGCTAGCTCCCTCCAGAGAATTGGCGGATCGGCTGTTGTCCCATTTAACTCGCCTGCGCTGGGGGGATCCACCCAATCCAGAGGCGGAGCGACGCCGCGAGCGGCTGTTGACTCAGCTCTCTTGGGCTGCCATTGCCGGGATCGGGATTTGGATTGTTTATTTTGTAACCACCACCGTGGGCTTTGGGGAGGTGCTGCTGACCTTTGGGCTGGGGATCCTCACCCTGCTGCGGGTCAGCGTGCTGTTGGTTTTCGCCACCGTGATCTGGACGCCGATTGGGGTGGCCATCGGCTTTAATCCAGGCCTGGCGAAGCTGCTGCAGCCGGTGGTGCAATTTCTGGCAGCTTTTCCGGCCAATTTCCTCTTTCCGTTTGCCACCTTGTTTTTTATCCGCACCCAGATCAGCATTGAGTGGGGCAGCATTTTGCTCATGTCGCTCGGTGCGCAGTGGTACATTCTTTTCAATTCCATTGCCGGCGCCCAGAGCATCCCCACCGATTTGCGCGAAATGGCCGTGGATGTGGGCTTGCGGGGATGGCAGCGCTGGCAAAAGCTGATTATTCCGGGGATCTTTTCCGCCTGGGTTACCGGGGGGATCACGGCCAGCGGCGGGGCTTGGAACGCTAGCATTGTCTCGGAGATCGTGGCCTGGGGATCCACCACTCTTAAGGCTACAGGATTGGGCACCTATATTGCGGAAGCAACGGCGGTGGGAGATTGGCCCCGCATCACTTTGGGCATTGGCATGATGAGCTTGTTTGTGGTGGGCATCAATCGCCTTTTCTGGCGGCGGTTGTATCAATTGGCGGAAGAAAAATATCACCTTTAATCTTTGAGGCCATCTGATATGAGCTCTGCGGCTTCTCCGGTTCTGATCGAGGTTGAGAAGGTCTACAAGCGCTTTCCTTTGCCGGAGGGCAAGGGCGAGTTTACAGTTTTAAGCCAGATCGATTTGCAAGTGCGGGCGGGGGAAGTTTTGGCTTTGTTGGGCCGCAGCGGCAGCGGCAAAAGCACCCTGCTGCGCATCATGGCGGGCCTGATCCCGCCTAGCGAAGGGCGGGTGTTGAGCAATGGCCGACCCCTGCGGGGCCCCAACCCGGATGTGGCCATGGTGTTTCAGAGTTTTGCTCTCTTGCCCTGGCTGACGGTGCAAGAAAATGTGGAGCTGGGGCTGCAGGCTCAAGGGATCCCGCGCCAGATCCGGCGGCAAAGGGCCCTCAAGGCCATCGACCTGGTGGGCCTGGATGGGTTTGAGAACGCCTACCCCAAGGAACTCTCGGGGGGCATGAAGCAGCGGGTGGGCTTTGCCCGCGCCTTTGTCTTGGAACCCAAGGTGCTGTTTATGGATGAGCCCTTCAGCGCCCTGGACGTGCTGACGGCGGAGAACCTGCGGGGGGAGATCGACGAGCTGTGGAACACCCAGGCTTTCCCTTCCCAGAGCATTCTCATCGTTACCCACAACATCGAAGAGGCCGTGTTTTTGGCGGATCGGGTGGTGATCCTGGGATCCAACCCGGGGCGGATCCGGGGAGAGGTGAAAATCGACCTGCCGCGGCCCCACGAACGTACGGATCCCCGCTTCAAGTCCTTGGTGGACTACATCTACGAGATCATGACCAATCCGGAGATCCCGGTCACCGGCGAGGTGGCTGTCCCCAGCCGGGTGGGCAGCAGGGCACCCTCTCCCTACGCGCTGCCCCTGCCTCATGCGCGGGTGGGCGGCATCAGCGGTTTGCTGGAGCTGATTGTGGAATGGCCCCAGGGACGGGTGGAGATTGCCGAGCTGGCCGAGCGGCTGCAACTGGCAGTGGACGATCTGCTGCCGATTTTGGATGCGGCGGTGCTGTTGGGCTTTGCCGAGGTAACCGGCAGGGTGGTACAACTGACCGAGATCGGCCAGGACTTTGCCAACACCACCATCTTGCGCAGCAAGGATCTCTTCCGACAGCAGCTTTTGGCACGGGTGCCGGTCTTCAAGAGCATCCTGCAGACTCTGGAAGAAAAAAACAGCCGCTCCATGCGGGCGGACTTCTTCTTGGATCTCTGGGACGAACATTTTCCCCACGAGGAAGCTGAACGGCAGTTTGCTACAGCCGTTGACTGGGGCCGCTACGCGGAGCTCTTTGAGTACGATGCTTCGGAAGAGCGGCTGTATCTCCCGGATCCCAGCGAAAGCTCCGCCGCTTCTGAGCCCGTCGGCCTCGATTCCCGTTCTGGCTAGGGCCGGCTTGGCTCTGCCTTTTCCAGAGCTGTGTTGTAGGGCAGAGGTACGATGCCTGTCTCAGAAAGCCCAAAGATTTATAGCCGTTTCAAACAAAATACATAAGACACCACCCAAGCACCCCGCGCCGCTACCTTCACCCCCAGCTCCTCCCCCTGTGGGAGAGGGGAGCCCCGGAGCGCTGCACAGTTTTCATCTCTAGCTTCTGTTCGAAGGGAGAAGAGAGCTAGGGATCGACGCGACGAACCATTTTGCTGCCGCCCTACTCATAAATCCAGCTTTGGGTGGCGGGCGTCCAATTTACCAGCTCAGATTCCTGAAACCAAAGGGCGATCTCCCGTTGGGCGGTCTCAGGGCCATCGGAGCCGTGGACGAGGTTGCGGCCTATGTCGATGCCGAAATCGCCGCGGATGGTGCCCGGCTCGGCGTCCAAAGGGTTGGTCTTGCCGATGAGCTTGCGGGCGGCGGCAATCACCCCTTTGCCCTGCCAGACCATGGCCACCACCGGCCCCGAGGTGATGAACTTCACCAATCCGGGGAAGAAGGGGCGCTCCCTGTGCTCGGCATAGTGGGCTTCCGCCAGCTCTTGGCTCACCTGCACCAGTTTCAGGCCCACCAACTGGTAGCCTCGGCTTTCCAGGCGCTGGATAATGGTGCCCACTAGACCCCGCTGCACGCCGTCCGGCTTGATGGCGATAAAGGTGCGCTCCATGGGATCTCCCCTCGTTTTACAGATCTTCACCGTTATCCTTGTACCGGATCGGGGATCCCGAGCGCAAGGGAGCAAAATTAGCGCTTTTTACGCGCCCACCACTGCCAAGGTCAGGAAGGCAGCCCCCACCACTGTAATCGCCCAGCCGGCCCAGCGAGTTAAGCCAGGGATCCGCAACCCCCAGCGTTCTGCTGCCCAAAGGGCCAGGAGAGCTACCCCATACTGGACGGTGCTCAACCCCAGTAGATATCCCACCCAAGGCATGGGTTGGGCGCCGATAATGGTTTCGGCGTAGGCATAGCCATGGAATAGCCCCGCCAGGGATCCCCCTATTAGCAAGAGCCAACTTGGGATCTGCCGCGGTTGCACCAGCAGCAAGCCGAAGAGAACCACGGAAGAGGCAATGGCCAGCTCCGTCAGTCCCAGGGGATCCCAGCCGGCCAGGTGGATCCCAGTGCCCACCAAACCCGCTAGCACAAAGCCCAGCGGGATCCCGTAGCGCCAGGGCTGCCCCGCCGCCACAAGACCGATGGCCACGACGAAGGCCAGGTGATCCAAGCCAATGACAGGGTGAGCCAGCCCGGAGAGAAATCCCTCCCAGGCTGTTGCCGGCAGTCTCCCCCCCAGGGCGTGGTGGGCAAAAGCTGGCGAAAAAAACCCCGTAACTGCCAGTGCACCCCCAGCAGCGGCAAAGCTGGGGATCCCTTCCTTCCGCCACCGCCTAAGCGGCGATGGGACTTGCTGCCACAGCCAAGACATGCTTTTGGACCTCCCTGAGTTCTCTCAATAGCTGCCCAGATCTCCCAGTCTAGGGGCGCTCTCTGTACCCCTGCAGGTTCTCCGGCTCAAACTGGCGCAAAATCCGCGTGGCCTCGCGGAGGCGGGTTTCATTCTCTTCCTCCACAATGAGTACGTACTTACCCGCATCGAGGCGGTTGCGGTAGGCCAAGGCATCGCCGGAGCCACTGGTCAGGCCCACCCCGCCCCCGACAAAAAAGCTGCCCATGGCCCCGCCCAGCGCACCCAACAGGCCGCCGATCAGGTGGTTGCCTATAGGTCCCGCCCAGGCAAAGGTATCCAGGCCGCTGAGGACGCTGAACCCCACCCCGGCCAAAAAGCCAAAGGGCACCAACCAAATGGCCAGGCGCCGCATCTGACGGCGGGCGGCTCGGGCCGGATCGATCAGCCCAAACTCGTCGGCGGTTTTGTAGCCCCGCCCCAGCAGATGCAATCGCTCCAGGGAAAAGCCGGCTTGTTCCAGGGCGCTGTAGGCCGCCTCAGCGGCTATGCGATCCGGCAGTACCGCGATTAAATAGCTCATGGACCCGGGGATCCAATCCGTTCCACATCTTATTGTCTGCCAAGTTTGAGCGAGGATCCCTGTGACCCAGTCTGGCTCCACTAGCGCTCCATCTACTAGCCTCTACCAGCGCTTTTACGAAGTGGTGCGGCGGATCCCGCCGGGGCGTGTAGCTACCTATGGGCAGGTGGCGCGGGTTGCCGGTTACCCCGGCTATGCTCGCCAGGTGGGCTATGCTTTGTTTCGCCTGCAAGGCCAAAACACCGACATCCCTTGGCACCGGGTGATCAACGCCCAAGGGCGCATCTCCTACTCCCCTTTTCGCCTCGGCTACGACGAGCTGCAAAAAGTTCTACTCCAAGCCGAAGGGATCCCCTTCGACGCCGAGGGCCGGGTGGACTTGCAGCAATTTGGCTGGGATCCGCGGCAAACTTAACCTGGGCTTGACCCAATCTTAAACAGGCCATAGCGAAATCCCCCTCCCAGCCCTGGTAACGTAAACGCGGATGCGTCTTGTCTTGTGGATGGAGTGAAGGAATTGTCATGAAACCAGCTTGTCGCGCTCGAGGGTCTGCCCCTGCCAAGAGATGGCTTCCGGCTTGGCTGAACCCTCTGGCCAAGTCCCTGTGGGTTGGGCTGTGCTGCCTGGTGCTGAGCCTGGCCAGCGCCTGCGGTACCAGCAGCAGCTCAGTTCCCCCGTCCGGCGGCGGGGCAGGGTTTATCGCCTCGGATCCCAACGTCACCCTCTCCACTCAGCCGCCCGCTTTTACGCTGCAGATTTTGCACGCCAGCGACTTGGAAGCTTCCATTGCCGCCGTTCAGGATGCCCCCCGCTTCTCCGCCGTGGTCAACGCGCTGCGGCCCGCATTTCCCAACACGGTGGTGCTCTCCAGCGGCGACAACTACATCCCCAGCCCCTTCTACAACGCCAGCACGGATCCCTCGCTGCGGGGCCGGTATGACCGCACTCCTGGCAAAGCCGACATTGAAATCATCAACGCCATCGGCTTCGAGGCGGCTGCCTTTGGCAACCATGAATTTGACCAAGGCACACGCCAAATTCGCGACTTGATCCGACCCGACACCAGCCGCGGCTACGCGGGCGCCCGCTTTCCCTACTTGAGCGCCAACCTCAGCTTCAGCGGCACTGGCGAATTGACCAGCTCTGACTTTGCTGCCGATGGCCAAGAGGCCAGCTCCATCCGCGGCAAGATCGTCAAGACGGCGGTGATTACGGTGGGAGGGCAGCGGATCGGCCTGGTGGGTGCCACCACTACGCGCCTGGCCGCCATCTCTAGCCCTGGCCCTGAGGTGAGGGTGGAAGGCAAAGTGGACGACACCGACCAGGTGAATGCCGCCCTCATCCAGAACTTCGTCAACCAGCTCACCGGCCAGGGCATTAACAAGATCATCCTCCTGGCCCACCTGCAGCAGCTCCAAAACGAGGTAACCCTAGCCAGCCAACTGCGGGATGTGGACATCATCATCGCCGGCGGCTCCCACCGGGTGATCGCCAAGCCCACCGACCGCCTGCGCCCTGAAGATGTGCGCACAGGTGACTACCCCATCCTGCGCTCCTCGGCCAGCGGCCAACCCGTGGCAGTGGTGAACACCGGCGCCAACTACCGCTACGTGGGCCGCTTGGTGGTCGGTTTCGACGCCAACGGGGTGATTGCCCGCATCGATCCGGTGAGCGGCGCCTATGCCACCGACGACCAAGGGGTAGCAGCCGTGCGCGGCACCCCCAACCCCGACGTGGTGCGGATCGCCAACGAGATCGGCAACATCATCCGCACCAAGGATGGCCGCACCTTTGGCTCTACCACCCAATTCCTCAACGGCCTGCGGGCCGAGGTGCGCACCGAGGAAACCAACCTGGGCAACCTTACGGCGGATGCCAATTTGGCCTATGCCAGAACGGTTGACCCCACCACGGTCATCTCCCTCAAAAACGGCGGCGGCATTCGCGCTCCCATTGGGGCTACCACCGGCGGTGGCGGCGGCGAGCCGGTGCGGCGGATCCCTCCGCTGGCCAACCCCGATGCCGGCAAGCAGGCGGGCCAAGTTTCGCAACTGGATATCGAAACTTCCCTTGCCTTTAACAACGGCCTGTCGCTGGTGACGGTTACCGCTGAGGAGCTGAAGCAACTGATGGAACATGGGGTGGCGCAAAGCCAGCCGGGGGCCACGCCGGGCCGTTTCCCGCAGATCGGCGGCTTTGCCTTCAGCTTCGATCCCTCGCGGCCACCGGGATCCCGCGTGGTCTCCTTGCGGGTGGACACGCCCACCGGCCGGGATGTGGTGGTGCGCAACGGCCAGTTGCAAGGGGATCCCCGCCGTACCTTCCGCCTGGTGACGTTGGGCTTTTTGGCCGACGGCGGGGATGACTATCCCTTTCCGCGCCTGTCTAACCCCAACCGGGTGAACTTGGCTCCCAGCTCCGGCAACAGCTTCGATACCCCCGGCAGCGAGCAGGATGCCCTGGCCCGCTACTTGCGGCAGATCGGCGTGTTTACCCAAGCCGACACTCCGGCTGCCCAAGATACCCGCATCCAGAACCTGTCGGTGCGCCAAGATACGGTGCTGCAGGGCTTGTAGGCTGGGCTACTCTCAACCGGTGGATGAAGCCAACCGCCCCTCTCCTCTCTGGGGAGAGGGGATGGTTTTAATGAGGAGCCATTCAGCATTCTCGACCCAATAGAATATGCCACCATAGTGCTGCGGGTAGCGCTAGACACGCCAACGCCCCATGAGCCTGTCAAACCCATCTTCTCTGGCCGCCCCCCCGCTCGCTTCTTGGAGAGTGCAGCCGGATCCCGTCCTCATCCTTGGAGCCGGTCTAATGGGGCGCCTGTTGGCTGCCACCCTGGTCGAGGTCGGGCATTCTGTGCGCATTGTGGAGGCAGCTTCTCCCACTGCCCCTGAGAGCAGCGCGGCCCATCTGGCTGCTGCTATGCTGGCTCCTCTGGCGGAGTCTGCCGTCGCCGAGGCCAGCGTAGTAGCGCAGGGGTACTATGCCCTCTCCCGCTGGCCCGCCCTTCTGGCCAGCCTGCCAGAGCCGGTTTTCTTTCAGCAGGAGGGCACTGTGATCCTTTGGCACCGCCAAGATGCCGGGGAAGCCAAGCGTTTCTCGGCCCTACTGGCTGCTGTAGGGGAACGCCTTCCCCATCTCCCCAAGCCTCAGCAACTAGATGCCCAGGCGCTGGCCGAGCTGGAGCCCTCGCTGGCCGGGCGATTTGGGCAGGGCCTGTATCTTCCCCAGGAGGGCCAACTGGACAACCGCCAACTGCTGGCTGCTTTGCTGGCCAAATTGCGCCAGCACGGGGTGGAGGTGGAGTGGGGCCGCCCCTGGGATCTGGAGCAGGCGCGAGCTTGGCAGGAGCAAACCGGCGGGTGGGTTTTGGACTGCCGCGGCCTGGGATCCCGAAAAGAATGGGGCGGACAGGCACCGCTGCGGGGAGTTAGGGGCGAAGTGGTACGTCTGTATGCCCCGGAAGTATCTTTGCGGCGCCCGACCCGGCTGTTGCACCCCCGCTACCCGATCTACATCGCTCCCAAGCCGGGGCACCTGTTTGTGGTGGGAGCTACCGAAATCGAATCTGAAGATCGCTCGCCGGTGAGTGTCCGCTCGGCTCTGGAGCTGCTCAGCGCCGCCTACGCCGTGCATCCTGCCTTTGCCGAAGCGCGTATCCTGGAGTTAGGCAGCCAATGTCGCCCCACCTTGGCAGATCATCTCCCCGCAGTGGTGGAGCGCTCCCCGCGGCTGTTGCAGATCAACGGCCTCTACCGCCATGGTTTCCTCATCTCCCCCGCCATTCACGATGCCGTTTTGGAGTACCTCCACCACGGCAGTTGCCGCTTGGCGCAGCAGCTTGGGATCCCCTTTCAGGTGCAGGCTGCCCCTCTTGCCGGTGAATCCCTATCGCCATGCGTGTCTTGATCAACCAAAAGCCTTACGATCTGCCGGAGGGCACCACGTTGGCCGAGGCGATAGCCCAGGTGGGGGCCAGCGGCCCTTTTGCGGTGGCGGTTAACTTGGAGTTTGTGCCACGCGACCGCTACGAGCAAACCCGTTTGCAAGAAGGCGACCGGGTGGAGATCGTCGTGCCGGTTGCCGGCGGCTAGTGCCCGATTGCCTCCCCTCAAATCCCGCATTGTTGCCCCTCAGCGATGTCCACTCTTCTTCCTGTCTCCCCTTCAACTCGGGCCGATGAGGATCCCTTGGTGCTCTACGGCCAAGCGCTGCCCAGCCGCCTGCTGCTGGGGACAGCCCGCTATCCTTCGCCGGCTATTTTGGAGCAGGCGGTGGCGCGGGCCCAGCCCTGTTTGTTGACCGTTTCCCTGCGGCGCCAGGGGGCGCTGGGGCCGGAAGCTTCCCAGGGGTTCTGGGCCTTGCTGCAGAAGCTAGGGATCCCGGTTCTGCCCAACACCGCCGGCTGCCACAGCGTGCAGGAGGTAGTCACGACGGCGGAGATGGCGCGGGAGGTGTTCGGCACCGACTGGATCAAGCTAGAGCTGATTGGCGATGACTACACCTTGCAACCGGATCCGGTGCAACTGCCCGCTGCCGCCGCCGAGCTGGTTCGGCGGGGGTTTAAGGTCTTGCCCTACAGCACCGACGACCTGGTGCTGTGCCAGCGGCTCTTGGATGCCGGCTGTGAGGTGGTCATGCCCTGGGCCGCCCCCATCGGCACTGGCAAAGGCCCCCTCAACCCCTACAACTTGCGCCTGCTGCGGGAGCGGATCGAGGCGCCGCTAATTGTGGATGCTGGACTGGGCTTGCCCTCCCACGCCTGCCAGGTGATGGAGTGGGGCTTCGATGGGGTGCTGTTGAATACAGCGGTGGCCCTGGCCCGGGATCCGGTGGCGATGGCCGAGGCCTTTGCGGAAGCGGTGCGCTCAGGCCGCCGGGCCTACTTGGCCGGCGCGATGACGCCTCAAGAAGCAGCTCAGCCCAGCACGCCAGTTCTCGGCACCCCCTTCTGGCACCAGGGTTAACTGCCCTATAACTCAAGCAACAGGCTTTTGCGCCTGGACGACCTGCAGGGCTCCTCCAGCGTGCAGGGTCTGCCGGACGGCTTGCCAGCCCTGCTGCTGCAGGTACTGGGGCAAGTCCAGCTTGAGGAAGTGCCAAGCAGTCTCGGTCTCAAACAGGGCTAGAAACAAAACCAGTCCAGGCCAAAGTAGGGGCTGCCGGGGCGCGTGCAAATCGAGAATTAAAAGCCCTCCCCCCGGTTTGAGCACCCGCCACCCTTCGCGCAGCACCTGTTCCAGATCGGGGAGGGGCAGCTCGTGCAGGGCCAGGCTGGTGTGTACCCAATCAAAGCTGTCGGTGGGGAAGGGCAGATCCTGGGCAAAGGCTTCCACAAATTCGACGTGGGGGAGGCGCTGGCGGGCTGCCGCCAGGGCCTTGGGGGAAGCATCCAGCCCAACGACGTTTTGGCTCAGCTCGGCCAAGATCGGGGTTACCTCAGCGGGGCCACAGCAGAGATCCAACACCCGCTCCTGGGGATGAATCTGGATCCCTTGTAGGGGCAATCGCCGCAATCGCTCGCGGCCCCCCACCGCCAGGGCCGCCGCGCGGCTGATGCTGCGGTAAAGCCAGGGAAAGCGGTAGCTCCAGTCGCGCAGGAAGGTGGCCATAAGCAGGGATCCCTGGGGGGCTTCTTCAACCTACCTGTGAGACGGCTCCCCTGTCTCCTTGCTGCCCCTCACCCCAACCTCTCTCTCGGAGGGAGAGGGGAGTTGGCCTGGCTATTTTTGCCTGAGGTGGAACTTTCTTCTGCTGGCAATCGTCTAGACCAGCAGGTCATCTTGGGCCTTTTCCCCACCCACCTGCTGGTATGACTCAGTTTGAGCTGCCTCCTTCCCCTTCCGCAAGGCCTGGCCGGCACAGCGTGGTTTGGCTGGTGGCTGCTGCCGGGCTGACGGTCTTGCTCTGGCAGTTTCCCTGGGGCAATTACCTCCTCTACCCCTTTACCCTGTTAGCCACCTGGTTTCACGAGATGGGCCATGGCCTGATGGCGCTGCTGTTGGGGGGAGAGTTTCATCGTCTCGAGATCTATCCCGACGGCTCGGGGCTGGCCATCCACAGTGGCCAGCTATTTTTGGGGCGGGTGGGGCGGGCCTTGGTAGCCGCTGCCGGGCCGATGGGGCCGCCGCTAGCCGGGGCCCTGTTCATCCTCACCTCCCGCCGCCGCGGCACAGCTCGGCTGGGGCTGGTGTTTTTGGGATCCCTGTTGTTGCTCTCGACGCTGCTCTGGGTGCGCTCTCCCTTTGGCCTGTTGTTCCTCCCGGCCATGGGTTTGGGCATCCTGGCAGTAGCTCGCTGGGCTTCTCCTTGGCTGCGGGGCTTTGCCTTGCAGTTTTTGGGGGTGCAAGCCTGTGTGAGCACCTACCACCAACTCGACTACCTGTTTGTGGAGTCTGCGGTGATTAACGGGCGGCTGGTCCTCTCGGATTCCAGCCAGATTGCCCAAAACCTGTTTTTGCCCTACTGGTTTTGGGGAGGGGTGATGGCGGTGTTCTCTTTGGTCTTGCTGATCACCAGCTTGCAACTGGCCTTTCGCGACTAGGGGGCAAAACCGCAATTTTGGAAGTGATTCCTGTCACCTAAAAATCCGTCGCCCATCACTGCCCAGCCGCAAAAACCGCCGCTACAGTAGGGGGCATGAGGAGTGAGGAGTGTGGGAGCGGATTATGTGGCGAGATGTTATCGGACTGGCCCTGGCGGCCACGCTGTTGTTGATTAGCAAAACGGCGGCTGATACCCTCGGCCAGAACCAAGAGCCAACTCATTCTGTTCCGCTGCAAGACAAGCTGCTGGAATAAAGTTGTGCCGCTGCTGTCCCAAGCCGTTATCTCGTTGCCGTTTTGTGCAACACTCATCCTCAGAGAATCTTTAGAGTCTTTTCATTAGGCTTGGGATCCCAATGCGCATAGCCCTGTTTACGGAGACGTTTCTGCCCAAGGTGGATGGCATCGTCACGCGGCTTTGCCACACAGTGCGCCATCTAACGGCTCGCGGCAACTCGGTGCTTATCGTCGCGCCTCAGGGAGCCCCCAGGCGGTTTGCGCGGGCACGGGTCTACGGGATCCCGGGCTTCCCCTTGCCTTTGTACCCGGAGTTGAAGCTGGCTGCCCCTGGCCCGGCCATCGGCAAGCTGCTCAACCGTTTTCGACCGGATGTGATCCACGTGGTCAACCCGGCAGTTTTGGGGTTGGGGGGCCTCTACTACAGCCAGACGATGGGGATCCCGCTGGTGGCCTCCTACCACACCCATTTGCCAAAGTACCTCAAGCACTACGGGCTGGGTTTCCTAGAGGGGGTGTTGTGGAGCCTCCTCAAGCTGGGACACAATTTGGCGCGGCTCAACCTCTGCACCTCGACGGCCATGATGCAGGAGTTGAGCGCCCACGGCATCGAGCGGGTACACCTGTGGCAGCGGGGGGTGGATACGGAGCTGTTTCACCCGCAGGCTGCTAGCCCAGAGATGCGGGCCCGCCTCACGGCAGGGCAGCCGGAGCGACCCCTGTTGCTCTACGTGGGGCGGCTCTCAGCAGAAAAAGAGGTGGGGCGGATCCGGGTGTTGCTGGAGCAGATCCCGCAAGCGCGGCTGGCCATTGTGGGCGACGGGCCGGAGCGGGGATCCCTGGAGCAACATTTTGCCGGCTACGATGTGGTGTTTACGGGCTACTTGCAGGGGCAAGACCTGGCAGCGGCCTTTGCTTCCGCGGATCTGTTCGTGTTCCCCTCCCGTACCGAGACGCTGGGGCTGGTCTTGTTGGAGGCCATGGCTGCCGGCTGTCCGGTGATCGCCCCCCGCTGCGGCGGCATTACCGATGTGGTGGACAGCGGCCGCAACGGCTTTCTCTTCGAGCCGGACTCCGACAGCGACTTTGTTCGGGCCACGCGGCAGCTGTTGGACAGCGCCGGGCAGCGGCAGCTCTTCCGGCAGCAGGCCCGCCAAGAGGCTGAGCGCTGGAGTTGGTCGGCAGCCACGCAGCAGTTGGAGGAGTACTACCGCGCCGTCATCGCCGAGTCGGGATCCAGGCTGCGGAAATGACGTTCCAGGACACCTAGGGTGGAGTCCACTTAGGCAGAGACGGGCCGATCCCCTTCAATAGCCCGCACCTGGTCGACGAAGAATTCTTCCAAAGATTGCCGCTGCAGATGCAAATCGGTCACCACCGCCCCCGCCTGGCTTAGAAGCGTTAGCAGCTCCGGCAGGGATCCGCCCCATTCCCCCGACCAGTGGGATCCCTGGATGGAGAAGTGCTCGAGGCGGTCGCGGAACTGGTCGATGGCGCCGCCGTGCCCTTGCACGTGGTAGCTTTTGCTTTGGCCCAGCAGCTCGTCCAACGTCCCCTGCTGCACCAATTTGCCGCCGACCATGAGGCCGACGCGGTTGCAGATCACCTCCACATCTCCCAAGATGTGGCTGTTGAAGAACACCGTTTTGCCCTGTTGCTTGAGGGACAAGATGATCTCGCGCATCTGGTAGCGGCCCATGGGATCCAGCCCCGACATCGGCTCGTCTAGGAACACCAGCTCCGGGTCGTTGATCAGGGCTTGGGCCATGCCGGTGCGCTGCAGCATGCCCTTGGAGTAGGTGCGCAGTTGCTTTTTGCGGGCCGTATCGATAGAAAGCCCCACCAGCTCCAGCAGTTGCGGGATCCGCTCCTTGAGGAGGCTATCGGACAGGCGAAAGACCTTGCCGGCAAAATAGAGAAACTCCCATGCCGTCAGGTAATCGTAAAAATAGGGGTTCTCCGGCAGATATCCCACCCGCTGCTTAATGGAGCGATCCCCCAGAGGCTTGCCCAGGAGCGTGCCCCTGCCGCTGGTGGGCTCCACAATCCCTAGCAGGCATTTGATCGTGGTGGTTTTGCCGGCCCCATTCGGCCCCAACAGCCCAAAAGTTTCGCCGCGGGCTACCGTTAGAGAAAAATCCTTCAGGGGGCTGACCACCTTGTTTAGCCAAAAGCCGGTGCGATAGGTTTTGGTCAGGCCGGAGATGGCAATGGCCGGTTCGGGATGGAGGTCAGTCGCTTCAGGGGAGGGGGCAACCGTCTCGCTCATAGAGAGAAAGCCGGGGCTGAGAAAAGAACCAGGGCGAACCCTGGGGGATGCTGGGCCGCTATCCAGTTTACCCTGTCCCAGCTACTGGTTTGGTTGCAGTTTCCTAGAAGGGCCTCTTGACCTTGGGTTGTTTAACCTTCAGCTCGCGAATCCGTTTCAACATCTTTTGGAAATACTCAGCCAGGTAGTCTTCAAGGGAGGTCAGGGAAGCCAGTTCAATGCCCAAGGCTTCGCACACAGGCGTCATGTCGGCATACATCGGCTCTTTGGCGGCAATTACCTCCACAAACGCCAGCCGGTCGGCAATGTTCCAGCTCCACTGAAAAAACTGGGCCACCCTGCGCGCTCCCCGCAAGACCCCCAGTGGTATGGTTCGAACCTTGGCCTTTTTGCCGGAAAGCTGCTCACAGAGAGCGATGACCTCTTGGGAAGTCCAGGCCTTGGGTCCCACCAAGGGAAAGACCTGCTGCTTGGCGGCTTCGACGCTGAGGGCTCGCACGGCAAATCGAGCTGCATCTAGGGTGTCGAGGTAGGCCGTGGGGATGCTCTCGCTGGCTACCCAAACAATTTGCTCTTCCAAAATCGGGATGGCGTACTGGCCGATCAATCCCTGCATAAAGCCCGCCGGACGAAAGATGGTGTAGGGCATCTGGGATCCGATCAAGTATTTCTCGATGTGGTGCTTGAAATTCATCAGGGGCACATTAGGGTACTCGTGCTGAGCACCCATGATGGAGAAAAAGATAAAATGCCCCACTTGGGCAGCCCGTGCCGCATTGATCAGAGCAACTTTGCCATCCCAATCCACCTGGCGGGCGCTGAGGGTGTCGGTCACCCGCACCGTGGCACAGTCGATCACCGCCTCGATGCCTTCCATGGCGGAGTTGAGGGTGCTGGGCTGAAGCAGATTTCCCACCTTCAGTTGAGCGCCCCATTCACTTAAGAAAGCAGCCTTTGCCGGATTTCGCACCAGACAGGTAACTTGGTGTCCCTCTTCGATGGCTCGGCGTACCACTTGACGGCCCAGCGTTCCCGTTGCCCCCACAACCAGCACGTTCATAAAATTATCATTTCTTAACCTTAGGCTTAGTCTATCAGACCAGCGCAACTCCCGACACAACCTTAGAGGCAGCAACAAACCAATGGGGATCCTCTGCCAAGCCGGCTCTGAAGGGATCCCTAGAGTTAGGTACTGAGAAAGCGTTCAGCCGGCCAGCTCGTTCATGCGTTGCGCCAGGGTAAAGTCCAGTTCTGTAATGCCCCCGGCATCGTGGGTGGTAAGATGCACCCGCACGCGGTTGTAGACATTGGTCCATTCTGGATGGTGCCCCATGCTCTCGGCTACCAAAGCCACACTGCTCATCCAGCCAAAGGCTTCGACAAAGGAGCGAAACTGAAATTGACGATGCAGCTTCCCATCCTGCAAAGACCAGCCCGGCAGATTTTCCAGCTTGGCTTGGACCTCAGCTTCACTGAGTTTGACAGGTCTGGACATGGGCTTTCCCTCCGGTCGATGCCATCGTTTTCATCACGCTTTCATCAAAGGAGCAACTGAGAGCGGATCCCAGCTTATTTACAAAACTTCATAACCTTTTGGTTCTGCCACGCCAGCGGCGCCGAGGGGTTTGTACAGCCAGTAGCCTTGCACGGAGAAATGGGCCCGCTTGTAGAAATTGAGGGCAGACTGGTTATGGCGATAAACCTGCAGGGTGATGGCCGCCAGCTGCTGCTGGGATCCCCAGCGTTCCACCTGTTGCATCAAAGCTCTGCCCAGGCCCTGCCGACGATGGGCGGGATCCACCCAGAGCAAAAAGATATAGGCCACTCGCCGATGGGTGGCTTGATCTGTGGAGATGCCGGCCCAAACACAGCCCACCGGCTCTGCAGTTTCTTCTTTCAAGATCCACCAGCAGGGGGTGCGGGGGGGGTCGAAGAGGCGATCCAGCGTCTCTTCTAGGTGATCCCAGTTGCTTTGTTCTGGAAAAGATTCCTGCAACGTGGCCTGCAATCCTCGTCGCACCCAGGGCCGATCCCAGGCTGAACCGATGCGCCAACGATAACCCACAGGCAGAGGGATCCCTTGTTCAGCCATCCTCAGGCATTTGCAGAAAGGGCCACAGGCGTCGCTTCTTCTAGAGGGGCAGGCTGGGCCATATCCTCCGGCAGAAACGAGCGAATGCTCACCACCACCAGGGTAAACAGAAACACCAGCAGGATGAGGGCAGGAAAGATATATTGCCGCAGGATGCTCATATTTCTACATAACCTTGGTCTCTACAGCATAGCGTGCAGAGGGGAATCCCTAGGCAGCTTTTCGGAAATCTCCTCGGTTTTTCTTCTCCTGGTCTCCATCTTAATCCCTATCAACTGACCCTGGGGGATCCCATGCGTCAATAAGGTGAGAAAGTGTAGCCTACGATTCCAAAGTGAGGTTGGCTGTGCATTAAGGTCGAGCGTAGTTGTGGGTCATCCGCCCCACCTGATCCCACTGCTGCGCGACGCGAGCGGAGAATCCATGAGCACTCCCAATCGCCCCTTGAAGACCCTTGGGATCCCTCCCAATGCCTGGGCCGTGAATGCCGAAATGGCCGACCTCACCCGTCCGCCCTTGGATCCCCGGCCCATCCTGCTACCCACCTCCAGCAAAACCCTGCGCTTGGATCTGGCCAAGGCGGCGTTGTTGGTGATCGACATGCAAAACGACTTTTGTCATCCCGACGGTTGGCTGGCCAGCATTGGCGTCGATGTTACACCTGCACGGGCTCCCATCGGCCCTCTAAAAGCCCTGCTGCCCCGCCTGCGACAAGCTCAAGTGCCGATTGTGTGGGTGAACTGGGGCAATCGCCCTGACTTGCTCAACATCAGCGCCGGCTTGCGACATGTGTACAACCCCACCGGAGAGGGAGTAGGGCTGGGGGATCCCTTGCCTAAGAACGGGTCTTTGGTCCTCACGCGGGGCAGTTGGGGCGCTGCTGTGGTGGAGGAACTGGAGGTCAAGCCCGAGGATATCTGGGTGGATAAGTTCCGCATGAGCGGCTTTTGGGATACCCCTCTCGATAGCATTCTCAGAAACCTGGGGCGCACCACCCTCTTTTTTGCCGGTGTGAACATCGACCAGTGCGTCATGACCACGCTGCAAGATGCCAATTTCCTCGGCTACGACTGCATTTTGCTGGAAGACTGCGCCGCCACCACCTCTCCTGAATACTGTTTGCTAGCTACCCTCTACAACGTCAAGCAGTGCTTTGGCTTTGTCGCCTCCTCCTCAGATTTGCTCGCGGCTCTCCCCTGTTAGCACTTGCCCACTATTCACCCCTCATCTCTTGAGCGGAGGATCCGGATGCAAACGCTTTCCCGCTGTGTGATCCCAATTGTTAAAACCCCTGCCGATTATCAGGCTTTTCGCATCAGCCCCCACGATACCAATCGCCTGGCCATCGTGTTCGATCCTTCTCATGCTCAGATTTCTCTAACCTTTTGTGTGGAGATCTTCGATGAGGGAGGCAAAACCCCTCCAAATCGCCATCAAATGGCTGTGGAAATGTTTTTTGTTCTCAAGGGGGAAGGCCTGGCCATTTGCGATGGAAAAGCGGCCCCCATCAAAACCGGGGATAGCATTCTGGTACCGCCGACCGGTGTACATGAAATCCACAATACCGGCCCAGGCCGCCTCTACGCCCTCTGCTTCATGGTGCCCAACGAAGATTTTGCCGAGCTCATCCGCTCCGGCACTCCTGCGGACTTGGATGAGGAGGATTTGCAGGTGCTGTCGGGGGGCTGGAGAAGGGCATTTGCTGAGGCTTAGGCCTCAATGGCTCTGGGAGCTGTAGAGGTTGGAAGTCAGGGGTACTGATACATTCACGCTGAACTCTCCTGAACATGGTTCAGGAAAGAAGCGATCGCATCCTGCCTATCTCTGAGCAGGAAGGCGGTATCCCGCAAAGCCCTGAGGAATACCCCCCGAGCGCTTTCCCCCTTCACTTCCCGGCAACCGTTGCGGTGGACTCAAGGATCAGGGGGAAACTTGGTCTACTATATCCCTCTCAATGACTTTTGCCAAACCGCCTAAAGCTCAGTAAATTCAGCAAAGTTCAGGGTTTTGGGGGTTAGAGGCATGCTCCGACAAATCTTTTCCCAGGGTCTCTGTTTCCATAAATCCATAAAAGCCATAAAAGAGGGGT
>NZ_AXUX01000001.1:559390-585995 GCF_002760475.1 Synechococcus sp. 63AY4M2
ATGGAGATGAGCTACCTAGTGATGGTGAAAAACCCGACGGGTGGAGACCCTCTGGAAAGCGTATCAAGCGGGGCCTGTACCAAACGGCAAAGGGGTGGTTGGTCAACGCTGAGGCAAATGCTGCCGCCAACCTGCTTAAGAAAGTCAGCAGAACCTTGGGGCTTTGCGTGAAGGAACTGTCTAGAGGCGCTTTGACAACGCCGTTACGGGTTCTTTTGTGGACTGCGTAAGAATCCCCTGGGTGGGAGTGTCAACTCCCTCACCATCCAAGCTGATGCCCTCGACCAACACCGGCCAAGGCGCCGTGCTAGGCGATATCGCAAAACGCCCTGTCCTCAACCGGAGCCAGCCGCACGAGGGGGAGTATTAAGCGCAGGCAGCCCTGTTTAGGTGGAAGTGCTCCCTTCTGCCATCTCTTGTTCAGGTGTCCTAAGCCAGGGCCTCCAACGCAGCAGCCGCCGCAGCTCCACCAGCAGCACTCCGGCCACACCCGTCAGGATCCAGCCCAGCCAGTCCGCCGCCGTGCCCAGGTAGCGCACCTCCACCCGATGCTCCCCCGGCGGGATCCGCACTTGCAACAGCCCCACCCCGTTGGGTTCGGCAGCTCTGAACCGTCCATCGATTTGTAAGCGCCAGGCGGGGTAGTAAAACGTGCGTAAGGCTACCGATTGTTCTTGGGAGGTAGGGTTAACCGCGCGAAAGCGACGGTAGCCATAGCGCCACTCTTCCACCTGGAGCAGTGCGGCTGGATCCTCTACCTCGCCTTGCCACTGCAAGAGCGGATCCACCTGTGGGGGCGGCATGGGCAGCGTCGCCTGGCGGGGCCGGTATTCCAGCGCATCCACCAGCGCCAACCCATCGGGAAAGCGCCAGTGCAGGTGCAAAAAAGCAATGCCCGGCCGCTCTTGCGGCTCGTGGGGGAACTGCTTGGCCGCAGCTAGCTCTTGAAAGGTTTGGACAAGCTGCAGATCGAAGCCGGCTTTGGACATCAGTTGCAAGCCCTGCCAGGTTTGTACTCCCATGGCCAGGCCGATCCCCACCAGCAAAAGGAGCTGCAGGCGCTTGTGCCCCCATCCCCACCCAGCTAAGGATCCCAATAGCCAAGGCACGGTTACTGCCGTCACCGCCATCCAGCGCCAGGAAAACTGGATGCGCCGCAGCGGCAAAACCCACTCGTAGAGCCCAGCCAGCAGATCCGTCATCATCAGCAACGCCACCAGGCTGGCTCCCAGGCTGTAGAGCAGGGTGGCTTTGGCAAGAGGGAATTCGTCAGCTCCGCTTCCCTGCAAGAGCAACGTCCCCTCTGTTCGGCGGGCCAGCCACTCCAGAAAAACCAGGAGCCCCGCCCCCACCAGAACCGCTGCCATCCAGACCCAGTACCCCACCAGGTTGCTCTCAAACCAGTGCTCTGTCCAGCGCGGCTGAAGCTGCATGAGCCCGCTCAGCATCAGGCGATGGTGGGGCGTGTACTCTTCGGCAAAGTTGACAAAGTCCACCTGGACATGGCGCTGATCCCAAAAGGCCGGCAACAGATAAAAAGCAGCCCACCCCAGCCCCAGCCCAAATCCTAGGTAGCAGCGTCCCACCCTGGGCCAGAAGGGATCCCTTCCCCCCAACACCCAAGGCAGGGGCAGCCAAATCAAGGTAAACACCAGCAACGTGGGCAGATGAGAGAGCGTCAGCAACCCATAGCTCAGCGCCAAAACCGCAACCGGCCCAATGGACTGGGGCCGGCAGATCGTCTGCAGCGAGGCCCAGAAAATCCAGGGCAGGATTGCAATGGCCCACACTTCTCCAATTGCCCCCCGTTGGTAGATGTCTACCAACCAATAGGGGCCGGCCATGCTCAGCAGGGCCAAGCCCAGCGCCAAAGCCCAAGGAAGCACTTGCCGCAGCAGGACGTACAGCCCCAGCCCGAAGACTGCCATCGCCAGGCCCATGCTGGCCACCAAGGATCCAGGCATATCCAGCCCCAGCAGGCGAAACGGCAAAGGGGCCACCATGCATAGAGGTGGATAGAAGGCAAAGGTGGGGTTGCCGTAGCCGAAGTTGGAATACTCCAGCCAGCGGGGGTAAAACTGCCCGCCGAAAAACTGCCGCTGATACTGAAAGGCCCAACTGAGGTTGAAGTGGGTGGAATGAGTGATGGGGTAGCCCCGCTGCAGCATCGGCCAGAGCAGGGCCAGCACTCCAGTTAGCAGCGCAAGCCCGACCAGCAGCTTCGGTTGGCGTAACGCTTTCATCCTCACTTCTGGACTAGGCGTTGCCTACCTCCCTCTTTGCCAGGAATTAATAGCGAATCCAGGCATAGGCGGCATCGGAGAGCACCGGCACCTCGGCATAGTGGCCGCGAACGTTCTGCACCCAAGCGTAGACGGTGATGGCGATCACGCCCAGAAGTGCGGTGGTGGCCAAAATGCTGACAAGTGCTGCCAGGCCGAGGTTGCCAAAGAGCATAGCAAACACCTGCATCAACACTTGCACCAAGAACAGGGCAATGTTGAGCAACAGCGCCTGCATGGTGTTGAAGCGAACAAAGTGGGCGACACGGCTGTTGCGGACTAAAAATAGCAGGGCGAGAAATATCCCCACCCCCAACCAGCCTGTGGCCAGGGGCAGCAAGCGCAGCAGTGGACTAAAAATGGGGATCAAACCTGGCAGAGATTGAAACAAACCCGAGGGCACAAAGCCGAAGGGCAGGGCCGATACCAAAGGCAGAAGGTAGGGAAGGGATCCCCACAGCCGATTGATGGGAGTGATGTCGCCGCGCCAGGTCATGTCTCGAGCCCCTCAGTTCAGTGCAGTAGTGCTGGAGTCTGCTTGTTGGTGCGCTTTCAGAATTTCTTTAAACGGCACCTAAGCTTTGCGCTTATTGTAGTCGATGAAGTTGGCCGGCTCAACGCGCCTAGCCCCAAGCTGGCCTCCGCTTTCGAGTGAGGGGGAAACTGTTCAAGATGAGCATCTTGCAGGATTGGGGTTGATATAATCGACGGCAACTCCCACCCACAGTGATTTTTGGCCTCCGCCATGAAGATTTCGCCATCTCTCGCTGCCCGCCTCTTGGGAGCTGTTCTCTGGCAAGCTTGGTCTGTGCTTGTCGGCTTTTTCAACGACCGCCTGTTGCCGGAGCGCTGCCACGTTCGGCCCGAAGCTCTGCCGGAGTGGATGGCTCAGGTGTGGGCCGGCTATCTGCGCTATCGCAAAGCCTCTCGTCCGGGAGCGATTCAGTTTCGCGGCTTAACGGTGGATCCCGGCCAAGAGGGATCCTCAGCTCACCTTGTTGGGGCTGGCCCGCTCCGCTACCGTGGCTGCCCTCTGGAGACAGTTGCCCGGGATGCCGTCCAACCCTTTGGCAAAACCCCTTTTGTGCCCCCCTACCAGCGGCTGCTCAATACGCTGCGCTTGAAGTTGAGCCTGGCCGATGTCGATAGCTATTCGGTCACGCCGGCCCTACAGCGGGTTTACCGCGGCCAAGAGTTGTAAACTACCCGGCTCCGACTGCCCCCCGTATACGGGGGGCAGGGGGATGTAGGGTGGCCGGTTTACAGCAGCCCCCAATAATGCAATGACATAGGCGCTACGCTTCGCTGACGCTAATGCTGCGTTGTAGTCTGCATCCCCTTCCCAACTGCAAGCCGGGTTGACACAACGGAAGCGTTTCCCTTCCCGTTGCCCGATCCACAGGCACTGGTGGCAAATCTGCGAGGTATAGGCAGGCGGCACCACCACAACCGTGACCCCGGCCCGCAGCGCCTTGTAGTGCACAAACTGCCTCAGCTGGTAGAACGCCCAACTATTCGACCGCCGACGCTCCGTTTTGCTCCGTGGCGGTTGGTTGACACGCTCTCCGATTCCAGTTAGGTCTTCCAAGGCAATCGTGCTATTGGTCGCCTTTGCCCTGGAAACAATAGCCTTGCAGATGCAGGGATTGACACAGGTTTGCAAGCGTCTCTCCTGACCAGACAGCTGTTGCAAGAGTTGGCGGCATCTACGCCGACTAGACCTTGTGACCTGACTGGCTTTGCATGGGAGCACCGCTCGCAACCAGGATCAACGGCTGTCCATTCCAGGGATCTCCCTCTGAGGTATGGGCAATATCTCTCCTCCCCAAGTCCACCCCAATCGCCTTAGCCGCGGTTTGCAGCTCCGGCGGTTGCGTTTCCACACAAATCGTAGTAAGAACCCTCTTTGCGTTTGACAAGGTGGCCGATTGGGGATTGGTGCCGGCCAGCATCCCTCGTTGATAGTTGCCGATGGACAGCTCCAACCGTTCCCGCCCCTCAACGGTGGTGAGCGATACTGTCCAGTCTTTCGCTCGGAAGGAGAAGATGCGGGCAGCGTAGGTCACGAAGCCCGCCTTGAAGGCTTTGACCGGACGGTTTTTTCTGGCTGGCAGTCTTGCGGGCAGATACCACCCGTCTGCATACCTGTTGTGCCAGGTTGCTGGATAGGCCAAAGCGGGCACGGATGTCGCGGTAACCCAGAGATTGGAGCTTAAGGGCGTTGAGGATCTTCTCCGGCGTGTTTTGGTTGACCCAGTTCAAGGCCTGCACAAAGGCGTCCAGCGTCGCATCTAACTTGGCGGCTTGCGACTCCGATAGGACTCCGTCCCGCTAGCGCGAACAGTTCGCAGGAAATAGTCAAGACTTGGGTCATGCTGTCACTATACATCAACAGACCGCATTCCTCCCGACGCTTGGCTGCGCCAGAGCGCGGGGCTCCTGCGGTTTCTAGCTGACACCGGGCGGAGCAGTAGGGGAGGAGGGGGGATCCCTGGCTAAGGATGGGGGCCGAGAGAAAGCTGAGAAAGGTTGCAAGAAAACTTAATGCCCCTTCCCCGCTGGGGGGCAAGACCTCCTACAGTGGATAAGGAAGGTCATTGGGTTTGTCATGTCCAAAAGCGGCGTGCTCCTGCTGAACTTGGGGGGGCCAGAGACCCAGGCTGATGTGCAGCCCTTTCTCTACAACCTCTTTGCCGATCCCGAGCTGATCCGCCTGCCCTTTCCCTTTTTGCAGAGGGCTTTTGCCTGGGCCATCTCCACGCTGCGGGCGCCCAAATCCCGGCGCAACTACGCGGCCATCGGGGGGGGATCCCCTTTGCGGCGCATCACCGCCGCCCAGGCACAAGCGTTGCAGGCTCAACTGGTGGCGGCGGGCTACGACGTGCCGGTGTATGTGGCCATGCGCTATTGGCACCCGCTGATCGAGTCGGTGGTGCAGCAGATCAAGTCGGATGGGATCACCCGCCTGGTGGTGCTGCCGCTCTACCCGCAGTACTCCATCAGCACCACCGGCTCCAGCTTCAAACTCCTGGATCGCCTCTGGGCCGAAGACCCGGAGCTGGCCCGCATCGAGCGCCGCCAGATCTGCTCTTGGTACGACCAGCCCCAGTATGTCCAGGCCATGGCTAGGGCCATCCGGGAGCAGTTGGATGCCTTCGAGGATCCGGCAGGGGTGCATGTGCTCTTTAGCGCCCACGGCATTCCCGAAAGCTATGTCACCCAGGCCGGGGATCCCTACCAGCAGGAGATGGAGGCCTGCGTCCAGCTCATCTGGCGGGAAGTTGGGCGCCCCAATCGCCACACCCTCTCCTATCAGAGCCGGGTGGGCTCGGTGCGCTGGCTGCAGCCCTATACCGAGACGGTGATCCCAGAGCTGGGAGCGTGCGGGGTCAGGCAACTGCTGGTGGTGCCGATTAGCTTTGTGTCGGAGCACATCGAAACCCTGCAGGAGATCGACATCGAGTATCGGGAGCTGGCCCACCAGGCTGGGATCCGCGAGTTTCGCCGCGTGCCCGCGTTGAATGCCGACCCGCTGTTTATTGCCGGGCTGGTGGCGTTGGTGCGGCCCCATCTGCTCACTTCAGCACCTGCTTTTGTACCGGCGGCGGTGGGCGGCTCGCTGCTGGAGCGATAGCTAAAAGGGATCCAGGCCGCGAGCGGGCCTGGGCAAGCGAGGGTCAAATCCCCAAAAGCAATCGCTTGTTTTTGCGCAGCGGTCAGGTGAGGGTACGGCCTGTCTGGTTGCTTGCGCTCTGGGGATCCTAGCCTTTTAGATCATCGAAGTCTCCCCCCTGTGCACATCGATGAGCGAAGCCCTGCTGAGCAAGTGGCTGCTGACCTATTTCCGCCAACGGCTGCCCTTTCCCAAAGAGTGGCTGCCCCAGGGGAGCTACTGGGTGGGGGGATCCCTGCGGGATGCCTATCTGGCTTGGCTGCGGGGCCAGGCTGGAGACTCCAAGGGGCCGGTGGATCTGGATTTAATGTGTCCGGCGGATCCCGTGGGGTGGGCGGCGGGGGTGGCGCGGCGGCTGAAGGCCGGCTTTGTGGTGCTGGATGCGGAGCGACAGATTGCCCGCATCGTGCTGGGCCAAGGAGGGGCTTCCACCCCCACAGCGGCGACGGTGGACGCGGCCCTGCAGGTGGGCCCCACCCCGGAGGCAGATCTGCGGCAGCGGGACTTCACCTGCAATGCCCTGGCCCTGGAGCTGCGGGAGGGGCAACTGTTGGATCCCACAGGGGGGCGGGCGGACATTCAGCAGGGGTGTCTGCGCATGGTTCACCCCGACAACCTCAGTGCCGATCCGGTGCGGCTGTTGCGGGCCTATCGCCAGGCAGCTCAACTGGGGTTTGCGCTGGATCCGGCCACGGCAGAGGCGATTCGTCAGCGGGCCCCCCTTTTGGCCAGGGTGGCGGCAGAGCGGGTGCGGGCCGAGGTGGTGACCTTGTTGGAGACGGGGATCCCCGGCTTGGCCCACCTGCAGGCAGCGGTGGCGGCAGGTCTGCTAGCGGCTTGGCTGCCCCGCCTAGCGCCCCAGAGCCCCGGCTTTGCCCAGGCCCAAGCGGTGTGGCAATGGGCCGAGATCTGGCAGCTTCAGTATCCCCGCACTCTGGCGGAGCTGGCCCAGCCTTTGGCGGATCGGCGCGGCGGCCTGTTGGCAACGGTGTTGGCAGCCCTGCTGTGGGATCCGGCGGGCACCCCTGCCGAGACGGTGGAAGCCGAGCTGGAACGGCTGCGCTTTAGCCGCGCCGAGATGCGGGCCATCCAGAAGCTGCACCAGCTTCTACCCCTGTTGCAAACGCTTCTGACCCATTCCCCCACTCCCGGACAACAGTGGCGGCTCTATCACCAGGCGGGATCCCTCTTCGGCGGCCTGGCCCTGCTGGCAGCAGCCACCGGCAGCAGCCCCCGAGAGATAGAATCCTGGCTCCGGCGCTACGAAGATCCCCAGGATCCCCTGGCCCATTTGGTGCCCCTGCTGGATGGGAACGACCTGCTGCACAGCTTGGGTGCTAAACCCGGACCCTGGGTGGGCCAGTTGCTGCAGGCTCTACAGGAGGCGCAGGCCGCGGGGCAGATCCAAACCCGCGCCGAAGCCCTCTCTTTTGCCCGCCGCTGGCGTGAGAGGAGTTCCCAACCCTAGCCAAAGCGATAGCCGAAGCCGCGCACCGTCACCAAATACTCTGGGTTGCTGGGATCCAGCTCCAACTTTTCCCGCAGCCAGCGGATGTGGACGTCCACCGTTTTGCTGTCGCCCATGAAGTCGGATCCCCAGATGCGCTCCAAGAGCTGTTCCCGCGTCCAGACGCGGCGAGGGTTGGACATAAACAGCTCCAGCAGGCGGAACTCCTTAGGCGAGAAACTCACCTCCACTCCCCGCACCAAGACGCGACACTCTTGGGTAAACATGCAAATATCCCCGTAGCGGAGCACCGTGGCCTCGCTGGCGTGGGACTGCTGCCGACGGCGCAACACGGAGCGACAGCGGGCGATCAGCTCCCGCATGCCGAAGGGCTTGGTCAGGTAGTCGTCGGCTCCCAGCTCCAGGCCCACCACCCGGTCGGTCTCGCTGCTTTTGGCCGTCAGCATCAGGATGGGGATGGTGTTGCCCTCCCGGCGCAACAGCCGGCACAGATCCAAGCCGTTCAAGCCGGGCAGCATCAAATCCAAGATCATCAAATCCAGCCGTTCGGCCGTGTGAACCAGCTCCAGCGCTTGTCGACCATCGGCGGCCTGCAAAACTTGGTATCCCTGTTCTTCGAGAGCAACGGCAACGGTTTCTCGGATTGCATCCTCATCGTCCACCACCAGCAGAGTCTCCAGAAGGGGAGGAGCTTCCTTGACTTGAACTTCGGGAAGTTGACTGGTCATGGAAAGGGTTGCTTGCATGGCAGACTCCGTCTCGCTTGCGCGAACGGCCTCACAGGGGAAAAGCAGCAAAGTTCATCACCCTCAACAGCAGCCCCCCGCTAGGATATCAAACTTCTCAGGCTGGCCAATAGTGGGAAAAGAGGAGCCAAATGCTGGCCAAAAAGTAGAGACGGCGAGGGGGACGACAAGGGTTCCAGGGCGGGCCAGTTTAGGATGATTTAAGATCGGTGCGGAGCTCCATTCCTCTCGGCAACTGGCCCTCTTTCGACCTGGCTATGTCTGCCTCTCCTTCTGCACTCTGGGCCACTGGCGGAGCGATTTTACGGCTGTTGCGCTGGCATAAGCCGGCAGGGCGGCTGATCCTGATGATCCCGGCTTTGTGGGGGGCTTTTCTGGCCGGACGGGGAACGCCGCCTTGGCCGCTGGTGGGGATCCTGATTTTGGGCAGCTTGGCCACCAGCGGGGCGGGCTGTGTGATCAACGACCTCTGGGATCGGGATTTGGATCCCTTGGTGGAGCGCACCCGCAACCGCCCCTTGGCCAGCCGCGAACTGACCGTTGCCGTCGGCATCGTGATGGCGCTGCTGACCTTGGCCTGTGCGGCGGGGCTGGCGCTTTTTCTCAACCCGGTCAGCTTTGCCCTCTGCGTGGCGGCAGTGCCGGTGATCCTGCTCTATCCGGGGGCTAAGCGGGTGTTTCCCGTGCCCCAACTGGTGCTAGCCCTGGCCTGGGGATTTGCCGTGCTCATCAGTTGGACAGCGGTGAGCGGCCAAGATCCCCACACACCCCTGGGGGAGGAGGGGCTGGGCTGGCTGTGGCTGGCCACGGTGTTGTGGACGTTGGGGTTCGATACGGTCTATGCTCTATCGGATCGAGAGGACGACGAACGGGCCGGGATCCACTCCAGCGCCCGCTTTTTTGGGAGACAAACCCCAACGGCGGTGGGGCTGTTTTTCTTGGGCGCCGCCCTTGCCCTCTTGGGGGTGGGGATCAGCCTGCAGTTGCACGCGGTCTATTTCCTTAGCCTGGCAGTTGCCGCCGCTCTCTGGGGCCGGCAAACCTGGCAGCTTCACCAGGTCAATCCCCCTCCCACTCTCTACATGGCCATCTTCGGCCAAAACGTCCTCCAGGGCTTCATTCTCTTGGCAGGGATGATCGCCGGATCCCTGCTGGCCTGAGGAACCCTGGCTGGAGCTAGTTGGGATAGATGCGCAGGCGGCGGTTGGGCTCTTCGCCGAAGCTCTGGGCCCGCAGGTGATAGTGCTCCACTAGCTGGTGCTGCAGCTTGCGGATCAGAGGGGAGCGGGGCAGCAATTCCACCGGCTGGGACTTGGGAATGACGATCTGCTCTACCGCCAGCCGGGCCTCCTCCAAGGCTTCCGTTTCGTCGCCCGAGCTGGCCCGAATGAACAGCTCTAGGTCGGAATCGGAGCCGTCCTCGCTTTCGATGTTGAGGATGTGACGCAGGGCGCGGGCAAGGGCGATCAGGGTATTGGCCTTGACGGTGTGAATCGGGATTTGGCGGGCGTGGGCCAGTTGCTGGATCTTGGAGCGGCTGCGCACCTGGGATCGCAAAGCCAAAACAATATCTGCCTCATCCAGATCTTTGGTGACATCCGCCGACAGCTTCAAAGTCTGGATCACCTGCTCCAGATGGAAGCGGCTAACCCCGTAGGGATAGATCCTCAGCGGCCCATCCAGATCCCGTTGCCGTTCTGCCAGGGCAGCCGCAGCAGGTTCCTCCCAGTCGGCATCCTCTTCCGCCTCAGCCCTGGACTCTGCCTTGGGGCTGGCCATAACTTGAGGCTCAGCACGGGATCCCGCTGCTGCTGGCGGGACAGATTCCTCCCCCTTGGCCGAAGGCGAGCCAGATTCGCCGGGCTGGCGCAGACGAGTTTCACTTGGTTCTAGGGGCAGAGCTTCCATCCGCCCAGAACGGCGCCATCCCCCCCGCTCCCGTGTTGGGGACAGGGTGCTGCCGGCAGGGGGGGGCCACTGGGGCCCAGACAGGGTGGGGCGCTCGATCACCACTTGGCCGCGTTCGTCCAGGCTGCGCAGTTGCACCAGCGGCTCGCGGTTGCGCAGGAGGCGATCCACAGTGGCCGCCACATCTTCGTGGATGACCCAGCGATCCCGCTCCAGCATCTCCACCGCAATCTCAAACGTGGGGGGGGCCTTCCGCTCCAAGACGCTCTTCTGGCAGCCCCGCCGCCGCGCCTCTTCGTCTCCGAGCGTGACCGACTGGATCCCGCCAATTAGGTCGGAGAGGGTGGGGTTTTTGATCAGGTTGTCGATGCGGTTGCCGTGGGCAGTGGCCACCAGTTGCACCCCCCGTTCGGCGATGGTGCGGGAGGCCAGAGCCTCCAACTCGGTGCCGATCTCGTCGATCACCACCACTTCCGGCATGTGATTTTCCACCGCCTCGATCATCACCTTGTGCTGCAGCTCCGGGCTGGCCACCTGCATGCGCCTGGCCCGGCCAATCCCTGGGTGGGGCACGTCGCCATCGCCGGCAATTTCGTTGGAGGTATCGATGATGATGACCCGTTTGTGCAGCTCGTCCGCCAGCACGCGGGCAATTTCCCGTAGGGCGGTGGTTTTGCCCACCCCTGGGCGGCCCAGCAACAGCATCGAGCGGCCCTGCTCCACCAAATCGCGGATCATGCTGATGACGCCGATAACGCAACGCCCTACCCGACAGGTGAGGCCGATGATCGTGCCCTGGCGGTTGCGAATGGCGCTGATCCGGTGCAGAGTTGAGGCAATGCCGGCGCGGTTGTCGCCGCTAAACTCTCCCACTTGGCTGATGACCAGATCCAGGTCGGCGCGGGTGACCACCTCCTCCGAGAGGTAATCGGCAAAGCCGGGGAAGCGGGCTTCCGGGCGGCGGCCCAAATCCAGCACCACCTCTACCAGCCGATCCAACTGGGGATGCTGCTCCAGGCGCTGGCGGATGGAGGCGGGCAGAACGTCCAGCAGCTTGCCCAAATCGTCGTTGTAGAGGACTTGCCCGGGAAAAGAGGTGCGTTCGCTGGAGCGGTGCGGAGCACCTTCCCGATCCGCCGACGGGTTGAAGGGCTGTACTAAGAAACTCATGGTCGGGCAACGTTGTTAAACACTGGAAAAACAGGTTTGTCTGGGGGCCACCGCTCGTTGCTTCACTTGCTGCACCAACTGCTTGGCCACTGGGATCCCACCTGCCAATCCAGGCCCCCCCTCCAAGTAGGTGGCCACCAACTGTCGCGCATAGCTGCCGAAGGCCACCCCCGCCACCGGCCAACGGGGATCCAGCAGCGACACCGTTTGCCCATTGGTTCCTCCTGCCAACTGCACATAGCCGGGCAACCCCATGCTCAACACCTTTCGGGCCAACTTCAGAGTGGCCTTGCCGGCGCCAGCTCCAAGATCCCCGCTCATAGGCCGACCGTCCACCTGCCAGATCAACACCTCCGGCAAGGGATCCATCAAGGCCAGCAAATCCCGCAAATAGACCTCGAGGCCGGGACCATCGTTAAAGCTGATCGAGACGGCCCGCAGCCACCGCAGCCAGGGCTTTAGGGATCCCCACAATTGCGCGAATTGGCTCTGTCGACCGATACGGGTGTGGATTTCCACCGCCTCAACCCCCAGCTCTAGCAAGGACGGCAGGATCTCCGCCGCCGCAACCTGATAGCCTTGGGTGGCGATGCGTTGGTGGGGACACACCGGCTCACAGCGGCCACAGCCGTAACAGAGCTCTGCCCGGATGTGAACCTGGGTGGAAGTGCCTGCCCGGATCAGGGCGTGGGGCGGACAAACGGCTAGGCAGGGCTGCGGACAGTCGGCAGGACAGACGGGATCCGTCAGCACCGCCTTGCGAAAATGCACATCTTCGCCGTCGTTGACGCTGACCATCAACCAGGGGGACCCCACCTGGGGATCTTCTGCCTGGGCCCGCCGGATCCCTTCTTGGGCAGCTTGCACAATGGCTGGGTCAGCGGCGACGTCAATGCAATCGGCACCGGCAAGCGTGTAGAGGAAAGCTAACTCTCGAATCGACGGCAAGTGGTGGAAACTTGCGCCGCAGATCAGCTTAAACCAAGTACCCTGTTGCAGCGAGACGTTCGGCAAGGTCACAGGCACGGAAGGCCACCGGCAAGATGAGAGTCTGGGCTGCAGGCCGCCTACTTGAGATGGTAGCAAAGAATTTTCGAGGAATCTGAACAGATCCTCAGGCACTCTGCAGAGGTTGCCACCGAATTGACCGCTCTCGACCCAGCTCCACCACAAATTTCACGCCCTTATCTTCTTGGCTCAGCTTCACCAGGTAGGAGAGCTCTTGCCGGCTGAGCACATGCCCCTCGTAAAACCAAAACACCAATCCCTTGGCCTTTGGGGGCAAGGTGGCGCGGTACTGCTCGATCAACGAGGGGTAGAAATAGGTGCGCCGCTGCGATTTGCCCAGCGTGGCAGGCCGCACCCCATGGCTGGACGTCAGATAACTGGCCAGATCCCCAATCCCCTTGCTGGAAAGGGTGACTACCTCGTAGCCAGCTCCGCGCAGCCGCCGCAGGTAGTGCCCTTCCGATCCCCCTTCTGGGGTAACAAAGATGGCCAGAGCCCCACACTGCTCGAGCTGCTGCACAAACTTGGCGCCTGAGCCGACCAGCAACATGGCAATAACTCCGTCGTTTTCAGGGTTAGCAAAAGAATCCCCAGGCCAGCCCGCCTAGGCCGAACGGATCCCTTGCCTGTGCTCATTGTAGCGGGAGTATGTCCCCAGCCAGGGATAGAAGCTACAGATAGAACTCATAGAGAAGCTCGCCGACTCTTTGCCGCGCGGAAACTGCCGGCTTTGGCTGAGGGGTAGCCGACCAATGGTGAAGATACCCGTACCTTCGCCTTTGTGGGGAAGAAGACGTGAAGAAGAGTTAAGATACATACAAGCATCTGCTTGCAAGTCTCAGAAACAGCCGGACAGGGCAACTGGAGAGTCCGGCGGCGATGGCTTCACCCATGTCAGGACGGACAAACCGCTTATGCGACGAGGCAAGCTTTTGACCTTGACAGTGGCCGGGTTCGTTACGGCACCCCTCAGCTTGACAGGAGAGCAACAGGCGATGGCTCAAGAAATCTATCCCGTTACCAAAACCGACGCTGAGTGGCGACAACTGCTCACCGAAGAGCAGTACTATGTGCTGCGCCAAGAGGGAACCGAGCCCCCCTTCCGCAACGCCTACTACGACAACAAAGCTCCAGGGATCTATGTCTGCGCTGGCTGTGGGCAGGAGCTCTTTTCCTCGGCAGCCAAATACGACAGTGGCACTGGTTGGCCCAGTTTTTGGGAGCCGATTGCTCCTCATGTGATCGGCACCAAGACGGATTGGAAGTTGCTTGTGCCTCGCACCGAGGTTCACTGCTCCAACTGTGGTGGTCACTTAGGGCACGTGTTTCGGGACGGTCCCCCACCAACGGGTCTGCGCTACTGCATCAACTCTGCTGCTCTGAAGTTCATCCCCGCCACCACCTGAGCCTCTCCTCAGGCAACGCTAGAATTGAGCCACCTGCCTGGGTGAACCTATGTCGGACTACACCTTTTTGGATGCTGCCTCGATTTTGCTGCGGGAGGGTCTGGAGGCGCTTTTGGTGCTGGTGGCTTTGCTGGCCCTTCTGCGCAAAAGTGGGCAGTCGGCCCCGCAGCGCTGGGTGTGGCTGGGGGGATCCATGGGTCTGCTGGCAGCGGTGATGCTCGCCTTGCTGGTGAAGTTGTTTTTCCAGCAGTTGCTGACCCACACCCGCCAAGAGGTACTGGAGGGGATGACTGGGCTGGTGGCAGCAGGTTTGCTGTTTTCGGTCAGCCTCTGGCTGCACCGGCGGGCCGCCCTTGCTTCCTGGCAGACCTTTGTGCAAGAACAAGCCCAGGCAGCGCTCGCCACAGGCCAGGTTTTTTCCCTAGCTTTCCTGGCCTTTGCAGCGGTGTTTCGCGAGGGGGCAGAAACGGTGTTGTTTTACGTGGGATTGGCCCCTTCCCTGGCGGCAAAAGATCTCTGGCTGGGGATCGGTCTGGGATCCCTGCTGCTGGTGGGGATGGCGGTCTTGCTGCTGCAGGTGGGGCTGAAGCTGCCCTTGGGGGCTTTTTTCCGGGGTTTAAGCCTGCTGATTTTTTACTTGGGCTTTAAGTTCCTGGGCAGCGGCCTCCATGCTTTGCAAGTGGCGGGCTGGCTTCCGATCACCCCCTTATCCGGGATCCCGAAGCTGCGCTGGTTGGGGATCTATCCCACTTGGCAGACGCTGATCCCACAAATGGTGCTGCTGGGAACAGCCTTTGTCTTGTGGATGAGGCAATGGCGGCGGGCTGACTCTGCTCAAAAGCTTTCTCCGTGAGAAACTTTCTTTGCGAGCAGGGTGCCTCCCACAACCCTCAAGTTCGAGGGGCTGGGGTTTCGAGGGTTGTTGCTCGAAGTAGCCGGCGATCCTCCCTCTTCCTGGGGTGAGCAAAGTGTCCCGGCTGGACTCAATTCTCGGTGCCCAGCTACGCATTCCGGCCCAGAAAGACGAAGCCCGCCAGCAGGGAGCTGGCAGGCCGCTGGATCTTGTCGGGGATCCCACTTGCGATCGCTGTCGATAAACCGAGACCGATCTGCAGGGTTACCAGAAATCAGGTGTCGTAAACGCGGCACTCGACGGCGTCGGGGTTTTCAGCACAGTGCTGCTCAAGGCTGCTGGGAGCTTTGGGCTGGTGGCTGCGGGCTGCCAGCACTTCCTCAACAGCATCCCAAGCTGCACGGCAGTGGGGATCCCCTTCGCCGTACTCAGAGCAGACTTTGCGCGCGTTCTCCAGCTCTTTGGCAATGACTTCAGACAGTCCCATATTCTCAAGCTCCTTTCAACGAGATGGGGCCAGGGGCCCACGGGTATAATCTGCTGACGCAGATCCGCAGGGATCTAGCGCACTCGCGGATCAACAGGCAGAAACCTGCCGCTCCGCAGGGTAGATAAGTCCAGGATGATGCCTTGCTGCCAACCTATCGATCGCTGTGGATACATTACCATTCTAAGCAGCGACCGCCGGGGGTTGCAGCCACCCTTTTGCGATCTCTTCGGGATCAGCGGGGCTAAGACCTGAAGGCGCCAAACAGTTGTCCAAGCTGTTGCCGCACCTGCTCTGGGGATCCCTGATGGCGCACCTGTCCTTCGGAGAGGAAAATTGCTCCATCCGCCCATTCCAGCTCTGCCAGCCGATGGGTTACCCAGAGAGCGGTGATCCCCTCTTGATCCACCAGGCGGCGGATGCACCGCAGCAACTCCGCCTGGCTCTCGGGATCCAGCAGGGCTGTTGGCTCGTCCAAAAGCAGAACCTCGCTGCGCCGGGCCAGCGCCCCGGCGACTGCCACCCGTTGCTTCTGTCCACCGCTGAGGCCGTGGATGGGCCGGCGGATCAAGTGCCGCAAGCCCACCTGCTCCAAGGCCATTTCCACCCGCTCGGCAATCTCTTCCAACGTGAGGGGTTCTGCCCCCAAACCAAAGGCGACGTCTGCCCCTACCGTCGGCATGAACAGTTGGTGATCCGGGTTTTGAAACACGTGGCCCAGCCGCCCGCGCACCTCCAGGTGGCCCGCTAGGGGCTGAGGATGGGTGAGGGATCCGGACAACAGTTGCAATAGGGTAGACTTGCCGCTGCCGTTAGGCCCCAGCAGCATCCACAACTGGCCTTTGGGAATGACAAAGCTGCACTCCCGCAGAACCGGGGGACGCTCCGGCCAGGCAAAGGTCAGGCCCTCCACCCGAATGGCCGGCGGGGACTCCCTCTTGCCGCCGCGCAAGGACTCTGTCCCCCTCTCCGACATGAGAATCCCTCGCGAAGACCCGAAGAGCTGCTCTCAACCCTGCAACTGCGCCAAAAAGCCGGGACGAGTTCCTGGGGCACCAGGGCCACCCGACTTGGTGGTCATTTGCACGCCACACAGCTCGCCGGTGAGCAGGAACACCTTTTTGCCGGTGCGGTCACAGGTCAGCTCCAAGCTTTGGGGGGATCCGCTCTGGAGAGCGTTGACCACGCTTTGGTAGGCGCGGTTGGCCGCTTCCTCCTCTTTTTGGTGGACGACGATGGGGGCGGGATTCCCTTTCAAAAGCAATTCTAGGATATACATGGCTGACCGTTCGCGTAGTGGGCTGTGGACACCTGATCCCAGTATCGCAGGTCGGCGGAAGACCTGGAGGCCGGCAAACCCAGATCCCAGCGCTAGGGGCAGGGGCGGGCGGAGGTGGGATCCCCTGGATTGAGACCGGCAAACCAGCTCGACAGGGCCGCCGGCAGGCAGAGGCCAGGGTTGCCCTCGATGTGGAGCCGTTCTAGCCGCGGCAGTTCTGCCAAAAAGCCGGGCAGCTCGCCCGTGAGCCGGTTACGGGCCAAGCGCAGATCCCGCAATTGCTTGAGTTGGGCCAGCTCCGGAGGCAGGGATCCGCTGAGGCGGTTGTCTGACAAGTAGAGGTTTTCCAGGTTGTGCAGTTGCCCCAGTTGGGGCGGAATGGGCCCAGAGAGCTGGTTGCGATCCAAAAACAGCCCCTTGAGGGAGCGCATCTGGCCCAGTTGGGCGGGAATGGCGCCGCTGAGCTGGTTGTTTTGCAAGCTGAGGTTTTCTAGGCGGCTGAGCCGGCCTAGCTCTGGGGGGATGGGGCCGGAGAGCTGGTTGTGATCCAAAAACAGGCCCCGCAGGTTGCGCAGTTGCCCTAGCTCCGGCGGAACGGGGCCGGAGAACTGGTTGTAGTCGAGAAAAAGCTGTTCCAACTCCCTCAACTGCCCCAGCTCGGCGGGGATGGGGCCAGAAAGCTGGTTGTAACTGAGAGACAAAGCCCGCAGGTGGTGGAATTGGCCAATCTCCGGCGGCAGGGATCCGCTCAGCCCGCGGCGATCCAACACCAACTGGACAAGGCACTGATCCCCATCAAACAGAGCCACTTCCTCCACCACCACCTCAGGCCGGCCCATCGCAGCCAAGACTTGCCGTAGGAGGAGAGGATCCCGCTCCCGACAAGAGGCGAAAGACCAGGCCATCGTCCCCCAGCTCAGCCAAGCCCCAATGGCCAGCAAGAGCAAAATCCGAGCTTGTCTTTTGACTGATCCCATTGCCCCTTCCCGGCCAACGTCTTAAGGGAGCATAACTCCCCTCCAGATCCTTGCCAACTACTTACTAGCTGGGGGAAGGGGCAACAGTTCTTCCAGAGCAGGGCGCCAGGCAGGAGCTAGGATTGGCTGCCTTGAGAGCGCTGGATCACCTCAGCTTCGCTTAGAGGGGTGGGGGCGTGAAAAGACAGGCACCAGGGAGTTTGGATTTTGCAGGGCGGGTGAAGCTGCTGCGAGGAGAGATAAAACTGTCCCACCTTTAAGACAGCCACATCTTCTCCGCTTCCTCCCCGCTGGGCAATTTGCTCGCGCACTACCTCGATGGCTGCCGGAGACGTGACTCGGCCAAAAAACTGGGTGGAGCAGTTGGCGATGATGTTGTGGTCGATGCTCTTGGGTGCTTGGGTAGCAAAAATGAGACCCAAGCCGTATTTGCGCGCTTGGGCGGCCAGGCGCAGGAGGCTCTGCTTGCAGGGGGTAGTCCCCTGGGAGGGCACAAAGTCTTTGGCCTCGTCGATGGCCAACAGCCCGCGCACTGGCGCTTCCGGCGGGGCGGGGTTTTTCTTGATCCAGGTAAACAGCGCCATGGCCAGTTGATTGAGAAATTGCTGCTGTTCGCCCAGGGTGGGAAGGCCCACCAAGTTGACAACCGACACCCGGGTTTTGCCGTAGTCTGAGCCCAGCCCCAACAAGATGGCCGGATCCAACGCCATCCCCTGTTGATGGAGCAACTTGTTGTTAACCATGGCAGCCTTGAGGAGATTAGCCATCTGCAGCGCCAGTTGCGGCGCCTTGCTGATACCGGCTCCTGCTTCCGGAGGCAGGTCCGCAAGGAACTCGGCAAAGTCAGCTAGAGATCCCGGCTGGTGGGTGGCAAAGTATTTCAAAGCTGCCTTAAGAACCCCCCGCTTCAGCTCGTCGCTGACGGTCTTGCCGGGGGCCACGATCTCCTGGAGGGCGCCCCAGGCCATGTCGACGGCTTGCTCCAGCTCTTCGGGATCACCGGCCAGCGCAGCAAAGTCCGGCAGGGGGGCGAGGGTGAGGGGGTTGCCCGCCGCCAGCCCAGGGGTCCAAACCACCACCTCGGTTTGGGCAAAGTAGCGCTCTGCCTTGGCTCGATCCTCCTCTGTCCAGCCTTCGGGAGCGGCAGGCCAGGGATCCCCCAGCCGGGCCAAGTCGTTGGCTGCATCGATGACGATGGAAGGGATCCCCTGCAAGGCTGCCTCTTCCACCATTCGCCTCAAGAGCACCGTTTTCCCCGAGCCGCTGCCAGCCAAAATCACAGTGTGCCGCACCAGCTCTGGGACGGGCAGAAAGACCGGATCCCCTTCTCGATTGGCCACCCAACGCCGCCCGACCAACAAACCCGTTAGGTGCAGATCCTGCTTGGCTTGAGGGGCCTTGCCGTTCTCTACCCTAGAAAGTGAGAAATCCCCTTTTTTGGCAGGCTCAACTTTTGGAGTTTCCTGCGCAGGGATCCCTTCCCTCAGCCAGGCGAGGAGCTTGGCCAGACCCGAATCCGGCTCGGCGGCTGCCAGTTGGGCAAGGGGCTGCCGCTCGGCCAGCCAGTCCGTAAAACCGGGTCTGGATTGGAGCTGCTCCAGGGCCCGCAGAACCCTGATTTCCCTTTCACTGGGCCGCCAGTGGATCCCACCCTCCTCAAGGAACTTTTGCCACAGTTTCTGAGTACGTTCGCCTCCTGGTAGGGAGGTAGTGCGCACCACTACCAACTTGCGAAATCGCAGGGCCGCGTCGATCCCGGCTGCCGTCCTAGCAGCTACTAAGCGAGTTTGGAAAGATCTAGGATTAGTTGATTGAATAGCTGTAAAACAAAGGTGCCTTTCCCGCTCGTTTGCCTCGTAGAAGATTAGCCGCAAGCGAGAATGCAGAGGCGAGAAACCTCTGGATCCAGGGAAGTCAGTTTCCACTTGGATGCCAATACTAGCCGGCAACTTTTCCTGCCGGACGAGAAAGTTGCACAGAGAAGCTAGGGGCTCTTTCCATATCTCGCTCTCGTTTTCCTGTAAATACGGGGAAATATCAACCTTTTGCTTGACCTCCTCAAAGATTCGATCTAGTTCCTTCAGTGGAGGGGGACTTGGAGTGATAGGAGCAGAACTTGGGACACCTAACTCGGTAACTCTCCCTTCCCGTAGGCATTGCTCCCTGTGCTCATGACATTTCTGGAGGAGCTGCCGAGGGAAGAGCTGCCGAGGACAGATACCCTGCTGGAAGAACTCCGGCTTAAACGGGTAGGAAGGATAGGGAGGGATAAAGCCCACCTTGTGGTAGGCAGCCTGCAGGCGAGGAACAACAACTGCCTCAGCGACACTGTCCGAAAGAAGAGGCCTCAAAGTTA
Source organism: Synechococcus sp. 63AY4M2 (assembly GCF_002760475.1). Lineage (NCBI taxonomy): Bacteria > Bacillati > Cyanobacteriota > Cyanophyceae > Synechococcales > Synechococcaceae > Synechococcus > Synechococcus sp. 63AY4M2. The sequence goes on from NZ_AXUX01000001.1 coordinate 579,004, forward strand.
AAGGCCGCTCAAAGCGTCCTGTAAAGGTTTTAACAGCTGTTTTCGTTAGAATTTCCCAAGACTGGTCTAGGCACGAGATGATGACAAGGGATCGGGAGAGGCAGTCCCGTAGCCCAATGAGGCCACCTGCGATGTTATGAATGATGTTTTGGGAAGCTTCTCTTTCTGTCTCTGGCGAGAGCTCCTGCAAGGATGACGAAGGACTAGGACTTGTATGAGATTGCACAACAATGGGATCCAACTGATCCAAAGCAACTACAGTGGGTCCCCTTAGGCTCATCAGCCAAGAAAGCCCTGCAACAACTTGACTAGGATTTAAGCTGGCGTTGGTAAAACCGAATTGTCGGGCAACCTCTGATTCCACACCTAGGCCCTGTATCCAGCTAGTACCTATTGACGCCAGTGAAAAATCATTCGAATTAGCTAGAATGGCAGCTCGTACACAATCTTGGTACTTGATGGTGTGCTTGCGATCTTGAGTGAATAGCCATTGCAGAGTTTGTCTAATGACGTCGAGCAAAGATTCGTGGGAAAAACTGGCGATCTCCTTCGCCTGCTTGGGAGTAGAGAGAGCTCTCAGAAAGACCAGATCGAGAATTTTTTGGAGCTGGCTAGTGCCATCAGGCTCTTCCTGAAGCAGAGAGGTGAGGTAGCCCTGGATTACGGTTTCCCAAAAGTCCTTCACATCGGTCATGTCCACTAGGACAAATCCCACCCCTTTTTCAAAGCAGTGCTGTCTTAAGACCCTGAGAAGGTGGGTTTTGCCAGAGCCACCCTTGCCAAGCACAGGGATTCCAAAGGGTGTCTCCATCTGGGGAGATTGGATTAACTTCTCCAGCCGGCTGAATAGCTGCTCCCTGACATCCCGGTTAAGCTCAGGAACGTCAAAATCCGGAGGTTGCCAGATTTTTCTAAGATGAACTGTCCAATCAAAATCAACCTCCTTGAGGGCTTCTAGAGCTTTTTGTTGGTTGATTGAGAAAGAGGTACTTTCCTTGGAAGTCATGGCTAGTTCCTAACACGAAGAACGTGCTTTTTGTAGCCGTACAGGTCAATAGCGGCGGCTTCGATTTCAGGAGTAATAGACAGAGGATCGTCCAGGTCCATCAGCACTATCTTGGCTTGGCGGTGCAAAGTCAGGAGCGCCTGATCCAATAGCCAGGAGGGAACATCGGGAAATCTTTTGCGCAAGTCGGATAAGTAGACTAGGTAGTAGCGTCCTCCCATCTCCTCGCAGGTGCGAAAGACCTTCTCGAGGAAGTTAGGATCAACCTCCCCTTCGCTAACTTCCCAGGGCTGCGTTTGCCCAGTAGGAACAGGGGCTGCTCCACCGAGAGAGGGTCTGTTCGCGATCCTCGGCCGTAGGCCTAGAATCCGCGCCAAGGGAACGTTCTCCCGCTGTGCGTAATCCACTAGGGTTGCCAACGCCTTTTGCAAAACAACTGCTGCCTCTGGCGACTTGGAGCGGGCGATGGCTGTTGGAGGTGTGGTAGAAGCCCAGTCCCAGGCCTTGTCAGTCAGCACAAGCCGGGTTATCCTCCTTCCCTTTTCGACTACAGTCTTGCATTCAATGAGGCCCTTTTCCTCCAACAGCTTGAGCTCTTTGGCCCTATGCTTTGGCTTCACTTGCGACTTGGTCGGTTCTTCCCCTGTTAGCAGGAGCTTCCAGAGCAAGATTTCGCTTTTGGGCAACAAATCGCTCATTTCCCCAACCTCCAGCCCTGCCTCAAAGCCGGCTCTGTTGCAATTGAACCACCTTGCGGATCATCTCCACCGCCCGCTCGCAGTCGGACATCACCAGCTCATTGGGAATCCGCAACACCAAGTAGCCGGAGATGAGCAACTCGTAGTCCCGCAGGCGATCCTGGTAGTAGTGGTTTGGCTCGCGGTGCTCTGGCCCATCCACTTCCACCACCACCTTACCCTCCCGCCAAAGCAGATCCGCTCGGAAAGTGCGTCCGTTAACACTCTGTACAGTTTGGTTGAATTCCAGCAAATTCTTTAACTGCACATCTGCTGCCACCCGGTCGGCCAGCTTTCTCTCAGCGGGACTGAAGGGGTGAGGGGATCCCTTGTAACCCACCACCACCTGCACCGAGCTGTCGAACTCCTTTAGCCTCTCAGGAAGCGGCAGTCGAATGGCACCGTAGCTCACGGAGGCCAATTCGGGGTGATCAGTCAAAGCGCTCGGCACCACCAGCACCAGCCGTGCCTGACTGTGGTCAGCCAACCAGATAGCTGCCTTGGCCAAGCCGAGTAAGTAGCTGGGCGCCGGCTCCGTCTCATTGGTTGCCAAAGCCAAGGTCAGCTCGCGAGGGGCAATGGCCTTGGCCAGTTGCTGCACCTGGATCGCCCGCTGGATCCCTGGCAGCAGAGGCAGGCGTTGCTGTTGGCACAGGTGCATGGCCGCCTTGAGCCAGGCGTTGGCAATGGTGGGATCCTGTTTTGCTGGTAGCTCTTGGGCGCGGAGACGATTGTGAGCTTGAACCTCTGCCGTTGTGCCCGGCTCAAACTTTTCCCCATACCAATAAGGCCAGAGGGATAGGGCTACCCTCGCCAGCACTTGCAGACACTCATCGAGGATGGCATCCTGGGCAGGAATTCGGTGCCAAAGCTTGGAGACAAAGACCGTCTCTCGAGTTTCAGCCTCCTCCGCCAGGCTCGCTAGCGCCTCCTCCACGCACGGCGCCAGTAATAGCTTGACCTCCCCCTCTTTGCCTAGGTCTTGCCACGCAAGAACGGCCACCTCGCCTCTCCCACCTGCCTCCTGGAATCCTAGCTTAGGCTGGGGCAGGGGAGAGAGGGCATTGAAAGCTGGGTCGGCAGGGATTCGAACCCTGGGCCAATCGGTTAAAAGCCGAGTGCTCTACCGCTGAGCTACCGACCCGAGTTTACACTTTCGTTATGATAGCAGGACTTTTGTCACATTCGCAAAGACTCTAGCCGGATCCCCGAGAGTTTTGCTAGTCTAGATGTAAGCTAACCCCGGGGCTGTAACGGTTTCGACGGGGTGGCGAACAAGGGTTCATGATGCAGGTCGGGATTGAGCTTATCCCGTTACCACCAGGCTCAACACAGTACGTGCGAACAACGTCGTACCTTTTGCTCGTAAAGCGGCTGCTCTGGCTGCCTAAGGCTCAGTAAGAGAAGTCTGAGCTCGAGGATCCTCCCACGACCCCGTTAAGTGGGCGGATCACAACCCCAACGGGTGCAGCTCTCTTCTCCGGCTCCGTCGAGGGAGAGCCTAAGCTTAGGCGGAGATCTCCCATCGCCGGGATCTAAACGGCGATCCCCGCCTCGAGGGTCAGAGAGGCTAAGCCTGTGAAGGAGTGAGCCCCCAGTACCCATCTCGGACACGGGTTCGACTCCCGTCAGCTCCACTTCTTTGCCAGTTGGCTGCCACTGGTTACCTAGCGGTGAGCGCGCGGGTGGCTGCACTTGGCCGATGACCATGTTTCCCAGTTAGGAGAGCACCCTACAATAAAGCAGGGTGTTGGAAGAGAAGTGGCCATGCGGCTCATCGATGAACGGGGGCGTCTGCTGGGGAAGGTCAGCCTTCTGGATCTGGGGGCGCTGGCCATTGTAGTAGCGGCGATTGCGGCTGTCCTGTTTTTCCCCGGGCGGCAGGCGGGCAGCGTCGTCCAGGTGGGGGGTGGCCCCACGCTGCCGGTGGAAGTGGATATGATTGTGCGGGGAGTCAGCAGCCGATCCCTGGAACCTTTTCAAGCAGGTCAGAAGGCCGACTTGATCATCCGCAACCAACCCTACGGCCAGGTGGAGGTGGTGCGGGTGGAAAACGTCAGCCGCACTGTGCCGGTGGTTTTTCCCGATGGACGGGTTGAGAACTTGCCTGACCCAGAGCCCTACCGCTTTGATCTGGTGTTTACCTTGCGGGGACGGGGCCAGCGGACAGAAAATGGCGTTGTCCTAGGCAACAACCGCGTCAAAGTCGGCGTTCCCCTGGAGCTCGAGACCTTTAGCTACAACTTGCGTGGAACCGTGATGGATGTGCGGCTGCTGCAATCGTAGAGGATCTCAAGCCCAATGCAGCTACAGGAGATCGCCCAAAAATTGGGATGCCCCTACGAGGGAGATCCCAACCTAGAAATTCACGGCGTGGCTAGCCTCGCAGAGGCGCGCCCAGGAGAGCTGAGTTTTCTCAGTGAAGCCCGCTACCTACCCTTGCTGGAGCAGACCCAAGCCAGCGCCGTCATTGTGGAGGAATCGCTGGTTCTACCCCGCCCCATTGCTTGCCTGCGAGGGAAGGATCCCCGTCTGCTCTTTGCCCAGGCCATCGAGCTGTTTTACCAGCCCTATCGCTTGCCTGTTGGGATCCATCCCACCGCCGTGATCGATCCCAGCGTGGAGTTGGGGGAGGGGGTAGCCATTGGGCCCCATGTGGTGGTGATGGAAGGGGTGAAAATTGGCGACTACACCCAAATCCACCCCAACGTAACCATCTACCCCCACGTGCGGGTTGGATCCCGGTGTCAGCTTTTCGCCAACTGCGTTATTCACGAGCGCACCGAAATTGGCGACGACTGCCTCATCCACAGCGGCGCGGTCATTGGCGACGACGGCTTTGGCCACATTCCTCTTCCCGACGGCTCCTGGCGGCGCATGCTGCAGGCGGGCCGAGTGGTGCTGGAAGACAACGTGGAGGTAGGCAGCAACACCACCATCGACCGGGCCGCCGTTGGCGAGACCCGTATTGGCCGCGGCACCAAGATCGACAACCTGGTGCAAATTGGCCACGGCGTGCGCACCGGATCCCACTGCCTGATCGTGGCTCAGGTGGGCATTGCCGGCAGCACCCAGTTGGGCCACCACGTCATTTTGGCCGGGCAATGTGGCTTGGCCGGGCACCTGCACATCGGCGATGGCGTACGCGTGGCTGCCCAGACAGGAGTAACCAGCGACGTCCTCGCCGGTCAAACGGTGGCCGGCTACCCCCATCAACCCATTGCCGAGTGGCGCAAGAGCATGGCTGTCCAGCGGCACTTGCCTGAGCTGCAACGCACCTTGCGCAAGCTGGAAGCTCGTGTGGCCAAGCTGGAACAGAACAGCACGGATAGAGCCCCCAACGCAAAAATGCTCGAAGTGGGCGTGGATCCTGAAACTACATGCTCTAGCTAGAACCTCCTTTGTCAACTTCCCCAGTGGCCTTAGCTACTGACTGGGAGAACTTTTTACCGACGAGGTTCTTGTGAAACGTCATGAAGGATATACCTTCTACTCAAGTAGCAAAGAATACCTAGATGTGTGTGAACTATGTTTCCCTTGTACAAAACATGGGTAGGGCATAGGATCTGGTCTATTAATCGTCTATCTTCTTCAGAGTGAAACTCTAGGTATATTATCTTAATGTCGACTAGAATTTCGAACAAATCCTTTAATATTTGGGTCTCACAACCCTCAGTATCTATCTTGAGAATATCGATGTTGTAAGCGCCAACACTCTTTAGAAATGAGCCTAGGAATGAGCTTGCCTTTACAAGCTGTACAACTCTTGGAAAGTCAGCATATTGGTTCTTGTGTATCGAACTATAACAGGCCGTTACAAGACTACTGTAGAAAGTCTTGGTGATATCATCACTGTACAGCCCAAAAGGGTATACAGTGCAGCCGCCTATAACTAGGCTGTTTAGCTTCAGCAAGTGAAGAGCTACAGGGTCAGGCTCGAAGCAAAGAATAGTAGCATTTGGATAAAGCATTCGAAAGTAGGCGCTTGCGATGCCTATGTTTGCTCCTACATCAACAATTATTGATACGCCATCGACGAAGTTTAAAAAAGGATATGACTGCTTACTAAAGATTTCGTCAGTCGTGAATAGCGCTACGTTTTCTTCCTCCTTATAAAAATTGAGACGTAGTGTCCAAGAAGATCCATCCGCTCTAGTCGCGCCCAAGGAAAATCTTTCAACGCTCGCTAACTTTGTTGCGTTCGAGAACACCAATTGATTTTGTTCATCAAGGACAAAAACAAATTTTGAGTAGGGCAGGAGTCGAGAAGTAAGATGGCTGTTGGATCTGGCAATCAGAACATCCCAAGTCGCAGTACCTAAGTGGCTGGACTCTTCCTCCCAGACATGTACTCTGGAAACGACCCTCTCGTCCTTGGGAAGCTCAGACACTGGGAACCCGGCCTCAACATAGACTTCTAGTCTCGGCAGATCCAGGAGATCTGCCACAACTGCTACTGGGCAGTCTTTGCTAACCAGTACCTTAAGTTGCTCCTCTACACGGTGTAACTCCTGAACAGGTTCGTAGATAGCAAGGCGTGTATTGACAAGATCTCTGTAGGCAGTGCTAATGAAAAATCTGGGATCGGACTTAGCTGCGTAAAAGTTGGGTAGCTCTCCCTTGAAAACCCAATTCATCAGATCGGCTATCCGATGCTTGGGATGCCAGTCCACAAGAAACTTTTCATAAGCTCTTTTAGCTATCTCTAGAGCCAGCCCTGGATTTTCTAGGTAAAACTTGATTTTCTCAACTAGCTCCAGCTCAGAACTATAGACGTCGCAGTATAAGCCGGGGCTCAGATACTCATCAAAGCCGGATGCAAAGGAGAGCTTGTCTGTCAGCAAAAAGCCACCCGCAGAAATCACTTCCAGGTTCCTAAGGTTCAGATCCCCATTCAGGCTGCAGTTAAACGAAATCAGCGATTCGGCAAATAGGCGGGCTGCCTCTTGACGGTTGGCAGTTTTGGCAAGAATGGGCAAGTGTGCCCTCTTTATGGCTTCGACCAGACGGGAACGTCTGGGATGCTCGGATCCCTGATGGCCAATAAAGACAACTTGGCTTTCTCTTGCTTCTACCCACTTGTGGACAACCGTATGCATGGAGATGAGAGGTAGCCAGGCCAGGTTTTCCGCGCCCGCCGCGGCAAACCAGTGCAGGTGCTGGCGGTTGTGAGCAGTAACAACATAATCAAAGGCTTCAACGGCCCAGTAGGCCAAAAGATGTTCGATGGGGAAGTGCCAATGATGCGT
>NZ_AXUX01000001.1:587372-591251 GCF_002760475.1 Synechococcus sp. 63AY4M2
TGGGCTTCGGAGTTGTAGGTGTCGCAGTAGGTGCCGGTCGCCAAAAGTTCGTCCAATCCTGAGGCGAAGGAGAGCTGGTCAGTAAGCAGAAAGCCCCCCGCGGAAATCACTTCCAAGTTCCTTAAGTTCAGATCCCCATTTTGGCTGCAGTTGAAAGAGATTAACGAGCCACCAAATATTAGTTGAGGATTGTGGACTCGAGTCTTTATAAGTAGAGGTAGACCCAGTTTTTTCAAGGACATGATCAACTTAAGACGTCTGTAATGATAAGAGTTAAAATTAAGGTTACCCACAAACGCAACTCTAATTTCTTTCTTTTCTATCCAACTGGAGCTGGTGAGACAAGCGGGAATGAAAGGCAGCCAAGCTAGCCTTTGAACTCCTGCTGCTGCGAACCAGTGGAGGTGCTGTCGGTCATAGGCGGTGGCAATATAATCAAAGGCTTCAGTGGCCCAGTAAGTTAGAAGGTGGGTGATAGGGAGCACATGATGATGCGTATCTCCGGCTAGCAAGACAGTTGGGCAGCCAAATTTTTTCGTGTTGAAAGGACTAGTCAGATCAACACTCGATGTCCAGACAATCACCAAGTCAAATTCTTTGTCTTCGACTTGATCTGAATGCTGGACAAATTCATAGAGGTCAAAGTCTTTGTCAGGACACTCAACTAAGCTTTTTGGAACACTAAAAAAATCGAATATCTGTCTTCTAACCTTTCCTTTCGGACATAGAGTTACTTGACGCTCTGAAAGAGTGAGAGGTGGGACATAATCAGGTGGAGTCGTCCAAACTAGTAGAACTCGAGGATTCATCAGTCTCAGAGCTTCCTAAAGATTGCCTTCTAAAGATTACCACTGCTTTCGTAGAATATGCATCTATTCAGATAACATAAGCACCCGTAGTTACCTTGAGAAATCTCCCCCTGCCAGAGGAGATGAGAGGGATCCAGCATCTGGTCAATCCGCTTGCGGTCTTGCTCAGAAGTAAACTCCACGTAAATCACCTTGATGTCTTTGAGCTGCTCTTGCAAGCTGGTCAACACCTCCACCTCATCTCCACCTGTAGCCACCCTGAGCACATCGATGGGCTCCAAACCCAACTCCTTGAGGGCTGCCCTGGCTTCCCGGAAAGGGAGCAGCTGCTCCACTCCCCACTCGGCCTGAGGATCCTCCGGCCAGAGGCGACAAGTTCTGCAGCTATTCTGCCCCGCCAGCCCCACCGAATGCACAAAGCAGTTGCCCAGGCCAAGAGCATTCTGCTGCAGCAGGTGCAAGGCCAAGGGATCCACCTCGAAACAGTGAATAGCCGCCTCAGGGTGAAGAGTTCTGAAACAAGCGCTGGCCACGCCCACCCCCGCTCTCACATCCACGACAACCCTGACATCAGAAAGAACAGAAACAGCAGACTGATAGACTCGACTAAGTCTGGCCACCGTTCCTTCGTACTCGACGCCTTCGTACCCCCGCAACCAAGCTGACGGAGCAGAGCTGCCCTTTTGGATTAAGTCAATGAGAAAAGTTTCTGTTATGTTTCCCGCATTGGCAAAGAGGAGCTGGGTGTCTTTTCCCAGGATGAAAGCAAAGCTGGTTCTCAAAGGCCGCCCCAGCCGCTGCAAGTCCTCAGCTGTGCACACCACAGCATCAAAACTAGGCCAACTGGCTGGCTCCCCTTTCACCTCATGAACTCGCTCGGGCACTCCCTTCTGCTGCAGCAGACCACAGGGATCCCCAAACCCCTCTTCCACGTACAGCTCCAGCCGCGGCAAGTCCAGCAAGTCCGCGGCTATCACCCCAGGACAGCCTCGGCCAACAAATACCCTCAGTCGCTCCTGCACGCGATGCAGCTCTTGAATGGGCTCGTAGATTCCTAGTCGTGTGTCTATCCAGGCAGAGCTGGCCGTGCTGACAAAGTAGCGCACATCAGAGCGGGGCGAGTAACGAAAGGGCTCCGGCAGCTCTCCCCCAAACACCCAGTCCAGCAGGTTCTGAATGCGGTGGCGGGGATGCCACTTTTCATCAAAGGTGTGGTAAGCGCGGCGGGCAATTTGAATGGCCTCCTGGGGATGGTCTAGGTAGTAGCGAACTTTTTCCAGGAGTTCGGCTTCGGAGTTGTAGGTGTCGCAGTAGGTGCCGGGCGCCAAAAGTTCGTCCAATCCTGAGGCGAAGGAGAGCTGGTCAGTAAGCAGAAAGCCCCCTGCAGAAATCACTTCCAGGTTCCTTAAGTTCAGATCCCCATTTTGGCTGCAGTTAAAGGAAATCAGAGAATGGGCAAACCATTTGGCTGCCTCTTGGCGGTTGGCTGTTTTGATGAGGATGGGCAAATCTGCATTCTTTATGGCTTGAACCAGCCGGGAGCGCCTAGGATGGCGGGATCCTTTCTGTCCAATGAAGACAACTTGATTTTCTCGAGTTTCCACCCACTCGTGGCTGACAGTGTGCAAGGAGATGAGAGGCAACCAGGCCAGGTTTTCCACACCCGCTGCAGCAAACCAGTGCAAATGCTGGCGGTTGTAGGCAGTAGCTACATAGTCGAAGCCTTCGGTGATCCAGTAGGTCAACAGATGGTTGATGGGGAATTTCCAGTGGTGGGTGTCTCCAGCCAGTAAAACAGTTGGACAGCCAAACTTTTTGGTATTAAGAGGATTGCTGTAGTCGAAGCTCGAAGTCCAAACAACAACTAGGTCAAACTCCTTATTTGTAATTTGCTCAGACTGCTGCACAAAGTCATAGAGGTCATAGTCTCCCTCTGGGCACTCCACCAATTCCTTAGAGAGATTGACAAAGTTTAGTCCAAAGCCCTTGGCTCTCCTCTTGGGGCAAAGACTGACCTGCCGATGTGAAAGCTGAGGGGGCGGGATATAGTCTGGCGGAGTTGGCCAATTGAGGAGAATTCGCGGAGCATTGGCCTTGATGTCTTGCATTTCTCGACTCCCCAAGTTGAGCGTCAGGTTCTTCTAGATCCTACAGGCTACTAGGATTGGACACAACAACAAGGGATCTCTGTTGCCCTGGAAAACGATAAGCCGAGCATAGGTTATAAGCAACCCCATGGATCCCTGTCTGCAAGAGCCGAATCCAGTTTACCTGCCTGGATGGCCCCTACCCAAGACGAGCTCTCCTACGACAATGGCACACCCATGGAAAGCTAGCGGCACACGTGCCAGATGGACTTGCTCATCTCCACCACCCATGCCGAGCGAGGTTTTGAGGCTGTACCCAGCGAAGTGGGAGGGTAGGAGGCCACCTGGATTCTGTGGGCCACTGCCGCTGGGGAACTGATGCCTGCCAAGGCTGAACTGGAGCAGCAAAGGGCTGAGCGCCTGGCCTAAAAGTTGTGAGAACTGGGGGTGGATCCGGGTACATTAAGCTAGAGCAGACGTCAGGGATCCCTCCCCATGGATTGCCAAGACCTTGCTCAGGATCTTCTCCTAGAACTGGAGCAAGCTCAGAGTCTCACCCAGCTCTTAGATTGGGCTTTAGCCTGCCTTCCTAGCCAGCAAATCTTCTGCCAGATTGGCTGGGAAGAGTCCGCAGCTGTTTTGCAGGCAATGCTTCGCTATCCTGAAAAGTTAGCAGTGATTCTACGGAATCCCCTACAGAGCTCATCCGAAAAGTCAATCAGCACAGAAGATATCCAAACCCAAATTTCTCAGTTGGGATTAGAAGAACGGGTTCTACTCCTAGAAGGCCCCATTCCTGCCCTTTTGGCAGATCTCGGTCAATGTTTCCCAGAGACCCAGATTGGCGTTTGTTTCTGGACTGAACTCACGGACTACCGTACCTGTCTGCTTCAGCTAGAAATCGCAGGAGCCCCGCACTGTACCCGTAGGGTCAGTGTCGGGAGGAATGCGGAAGTTATGATAGAACCATGACCCAAGTCCTG
>NZ_AXUX01000001.1:591261-595941 GCF_002760475.1 Synechococcus sp. 63AY4M2
AAAGTGTAGCTTCTGCCCAGGCTACAAAGAGGGCTAGTTTTGCACTATCCTGCCCTACGTGCATCCATAATGACAAAGTCAGGAGCCAAGTGCTGATTATACCTACACACCTACCAAGTTAGACGGTGCATTCGCGGAAAGCTGGCAGCGCAAGTGCCAAATGGACTCACTCATCTGCGTTACCCAAGCCTGGTCGCAGCAGCGCCCCAGCTGCTTTGCTGGCAACAATGAGATGGGGGAAGGTTTCCAGACATTGAGGCCGCGTGGGTTTGCTGGGCCACTGCTTCTGGGGAATTGGTGCCCACCGAGGCCGAACTGGAGCGGCAAAGGGCTGAGCAAGAGCGACAGCGAGCAGAGCGCCTGGCCCAGAAGCTGCGGGAGCTGGGGGTGGATCCCGATACCTTGTAAGGGTAAAGAGAGGAGAACTGGCAATGAGTGACATACTCCCGACCCCGACTGCTGGCAGTACGGAGCGGGCTTCTCGCTTCATCGGGGAGCCTACGCAAGAACCCTCCACGAGCAGACACGGAATGTCCTACCGCGTAGTTGCACCAGATTCCGGCAAAAGCCGTTTTGTGCAACTACTCCTATCATACACCATGTGGGGGTATCTGTATCCCGGCACTGACCCTACGGGTACAGTGCGGGGCTTAGCTACCCCCACACCCCCATAAGCTAACCCGAACCCAATTACTGAGGTGCTGGATCCGGTTTATCTACCCGAGTTGCCCCCCACCCAAGACGAGCTCCCCTACGACGACGGCGAACCTATGGAAAGCTGGCGGCACAGGTGCCAGACGGATTTGCTCATCTCCGTTACCCAAACCTGGCTGCAGCCGCGTTCTGATGGTTTTGTTGGCGGCAACATGTTTCTTTACTACAGCTTGGAGCAAGCCCGCAGCCGCAGTTTCAGAGGGCCCGATTATTTCGTGGTGCTGGGAGTGCCCAAGGGGGAGCGCAAAAGCTGGGTGATTTGGGAGCAGGGCAAAGGGCCGGACGTGGTGATTGAGCTTCTTTTTCCCAGCACTGCCCAGGAGGACAAGACAAGCAAAAAGCAACTTTATGAGCAGATTATCCGGGTGCCGGAGTACTTTTGGTTTGACCCGTTTGATCCAGAAGACTGGGCGGGGTTTCGGCTGAGGGGCGACCGCTATGAGCCAATTCAAGAGGATGCCGAGGGTTGCTTGCCGAGCGAGGTTTTGGGACTGTACCTGGTGAAATGGAAGGGCAGGTTTCGGGACATCGAGGCCACCTGGATTCGCTGGGCCACTGCTGCTGGGGAACTGGTACCCACCGAGGCCGAACTGGAGCGGCAAAGGGCTGAGCAGGCCGAACAACGGGCAGGGCGCCTGGCCCGGAAGCTACGAGAGCTAGGGGTAGATCCAGACGCCCTGTAGACAGCCAAGTAACTCAAGACAACAGATGGATCCCTAGGAGGCCAACAGCAACACAGGTAGCTTTTGAATAGCAGGCCGTAATCCCTTGGGAAAGCGCTCCCGCTTCAAGGGATAGCGATAGTTGAGTTGGGGAATAAGTCTCTCCCATTGATAGGGGTTCAAGCCAGCTACCACTGAACAGAACGGCTCTCTACTGAGCTCTAACCCCTCTTCCATGAGCCTGAGAGCTATGTTGCCTGCAGCTATCTCCAGAGTTTGATTGGCCAGTTGCGGATCCGGATCCCCTAGGAAGATCAGAGCATAGTCTTCTGGCTGAGGACTGCGCAGAATTGGCTCCAGCAAGCCCTCCAGTTCTTGGATAAGCTGCTCTGTCTCCATTTCCCAGTAGGGGAAAAGGCCCACGTTGATCTTACTCAAGCGGATCCTTTCTGATTTAGAGATTTCTGTTAGGCCATCTCTAACCACTAGCCAGTTCTCAGAAGGACTCAGCCAAACTCCTGAGTAATCGACACTATGGAGCTGAAAAAAGGCTCTGATTTCCTGCTCGAAGTCATGAACAGCTTTGCAACATCCTTGCCAGTCGTGGTAGTCATCAACTTGGATAAACCCCCTGGGGTTAACTTGATGGTAGAGATGACGGAAAATATCCATCGTCGACTGATACCAGTCAGCATCTGCATGCAGCAAAGCAATCTCACCCACCTGCTCTCGATAAACAGGCAAGGTGTCAGCAAAAAGCCCTGGCACAGGAACAATGAGATCCCAGACCCCTAGTTCCCTGGCAATCACCTCTAAGTTCTCCGAAATGGGTGCCGCTAAAGCACCGGATCCAAAACCCGCATCGTTGGCAGCAACTCCTCGATAATCTCGATCCACCTCTGTTGGATCAGGCATACCTGAGAAGGTATCGAAAGCATATAGCCTGCGAGGTCGACGGCTGTAGTTCTTAATCACCCAGGCCAGCAAAGCTGAGCTTCCACCCCTGCAAACACCACATTCTACAAAGTTCCCAGGAATGTCTTCTTCACAAACCTGCTTAGCCAGTGAATAAAGGCTCCAAAGACGCTCAAAGCCCAGCAAGGTAAAAGATTTAACTTTCTCTAGCACCCTAGACAACTCAAGGTTACAGACCGGATAGTCCTTGAGGTGCTCTGGCAATGTCCAATTCACAGCAGGGTCTGGAATATGCTCAACGGGCCTGACATTGCCTCGCCAGGCCACTCCCATAATTTGCATGGTCTGGTAAATCATCGTGTTCCAGCCCCTGTCTCTCAAGTAGTTCAAACCTTCAGCCACATCCGGCGAGGCTAGATCATGAAACAGAATCAAGGCATCCTCAGCAGCATAGCGCTCTGCCACTTGAGCATCCTGCAAGGGGGCTGGTGAGTCATGATTCCCATCGATGAAAATCAGAGACCAGCGACGATCCTCTTGCTGGGCAATCTCCTCCACCTTCCCTGGGCTGTAGCCAGGGTAGAGGCTGACGTTGGAGCGGACTCCAGCTGAGCGGAGAGACTGATCAACGCTTGCATAGACTTGAGGATCAGCCAGAGCAGGGTCCACCACATCAAGGGCAACTCCTCCTGCTGCCAAGTGAGCGGTTGACCAGCCCAACCAACAGCCGATCTCCAGAGCAGATTTTCCTCGAAACTTTAGCGCAGTATTGTACAGAATGTGTGCCTCGTCCCGACTAACAAAGCCGATGGTAGGTTGACGTAGATCCGTATGCCAAAGGTGAGGAACTTCTTTCCGTAGATAAGGCCAGGGGTGAGAGCTTGGCTCGGCCGCAATCATTGAAGGAAAGATATGGTCAAGATGTATTCTAATCTGGTTAGGCGATACGTAGTCGTATCTCTTGACCGGAGTGGAGATGATGCCTGCATACCGCAAGCTAGCTTCAATCTTAAAACCTTCAGTTGTAAGCGCAATATGAGTTGGTCTCACCTTAACGTCGGCTGTAAGATGTATGATTCCTACTGGATTGTGAGGTGGAAAAGGATCCACCCAAATCTTCCTTTGCAAATCCCATTGGGGCATCTCACAATGGGCTAGCCAGTTGCAATTTAATGGCAAAAGTTCAACTCTATCCAGACCTATATCTCTATAAATAGCCACGTTTAGAGCAAACTGGTCTGTCCACAAATCAAGGCACCTAGAAATAGCTTGACCTAATCTCTTGCCCCATATTGACCAATGAATAGACTGTCTGGCACCAGAAAACACACCGGCATTCAGCAAAGGCTCTATCTCTAAACCAGCAAAATCCGTGTAGTGAAAGTAGCGACTATATTGCAAAGTTATCCAAGCGTGTCTCACGGATTTGGTGCTGTGTTTAGCAAATAACCCCGGGACTATTGCAAAGCCCTTTCTTTTTGCTCCCAAAGCAAGAAGATAAATTGCAGACCAATCTTGCACCCAAGCATCTGCATCAATCCAAATATAAACTTCATAGCCTGGAAAGTATTCAGGAAGGAAAGGCCTAGAAACTAGTGCCTTGAGATACTTGGGTTGTCTATCAATGTCGGGAATATCATAGTTCCAACCTGGCTCAACGATGTGGTCAACGTACTGACCTATCCATTGCAACTGCTCCGGTGTACAGCCTACATCCAAGAATCCAATATCTACAGAGTGCCCCTGAGGTTTCTCTCGGATGGAGAGAATAGTCCCCTGAACCAATTCAAAAAACTTGCTGTCAGCAGCCGTAACGATAATGGTTGAGTTCATAACCTTAAGTCTCTCCTCCAAGGCTTGAATTGTTGTCGACAAAGCAAGCCCTGCTTAGATAGCAAAGGACTCCTCTTTGGCCTGCTACAACTTCTCCCTGCCAGAGGAGATGGGTAGGATCCAACATCTGGTCAATCTGTTTGCGGTCTTGCTCAGAAGTAAACTCCACGTAAATCACCTTGATGTCTTTGAGCTGCTCTTGCAAGCTGGTCAACACCTCCACCTCCTCTCCACCTGTAGCCACCCTGAGCACATCGATGGGCTCCAAACCCAGCTCCTTGAGAGCTGCCCTGGCTTCCCGGAAAGGGAGCACCTGCTCCACTCCCCACTCGGCCTGAGGATCCTCCGGCCAGAGGCGACGGGTTCTGCAGCTATTCTGCCCCGCTAGCCCCACTGGATGCACAAAGCAGTTGCCCAGGCCAAGAGCATTCTGCCGCAGCAGGTGTAGAGCTAACGAATGCACAAAGCAGTTGCCCAGGCCAAGAGCATTCTGCTGCAGCAGGTGCAAGGCCAAGGGAGCCACCTCAAAACAATGAATGGCCGCCTCAGGGCAGAA
>NZ_AXUX01000001.1:598466-678159 GCF_002760475.1 Synechococcus sp. 63AY4M2
GCCAAGCCTTTGCCGATAGCCGCTTCACTATCAATACTTGGCTAGGAGCCAAGCAATTCACCTAAAGGCTTGCAGCTCCACCATGGCCAGAGTTTGCATAATTACCACTGTTCGGGATCCAGGCGTGTGCTTGGAGTCGTTCATTCCCTATCACCTTGCCCTTGGAATTGCCCATATTTATATCTTCTTTGACGATCCAGAGGATCCCGCTTTCAGGTGGCACTTCAGTTTTCCGATGTAACGGCTATTCCCAACGATGAAGCTTTGCAAGTTCAACAAGCATTGGGGAATGTTCTCTACCCAAAATATGGCCCTCATGTTGGCTATGAGGTCATGGCTCGTCAGATCCTTAACGTAGAAACGGCTATACAACTTGCCTTGGATCAGGGCATGGACTGGATTCTTCATATTGATGGAGATGAGCTTTTTTATCCTGGCCAGACAACGGCTCCAAATTGGTTTGATCGAGTAAGCGACGATATATTCCAGGTTACGTTCCTAAACCACGAAGCAGCTCCCGAAGCGTTTGAGATCGAAGACTACTTCCGCGAGGTCACTTTATTTAAGAGAAACCCTGCTATTTTGGATCCCGGATTCTATACCCAGTTTCAGAAGATCTCTAGTAAGAGTCAATACTTTTTGGCTTACCAGAATGGAAAGTCAGCAGCTCGGATCCATCCCACTCTCTTACCCAATAGCGTACATAGCTTTGATATTCCAGGGGATCATACTCTAGTAACGTCGTCTCCCTCTATTTTGCACTACTTGAACTGCGGATTCCAGAACTACTATAAAAAATACGCCCAACTGGGAAACTTTCCCGACTACTGGTGGCGCTCCAAGTCTAATCCTATTCGGGTGCCTTTTCACTTAACCTCACGGGACGCTTATTGCTCAGGAGATAGAACTCGCATGGAAGCTCTTTATCAAGAGTTCATACTTTACAGCAGTCCTGAAACCAACCAGAACCTCATCGAAAAGGGTATTCTTACTCGCATCTCCTACCCATCACAGTTACTGTCCTCGCTCTAGTTCACTGGTTTAGCCTAGATCCCTTGCCTACTCTTGAGGGAGACTGGAGCAACTGAAATAAAAAAGCTCCCCACAGGGAGCCACGGAGTACATAAAGTAGAGATAGAAACTAGTCAAAGACGTTGCAGCTCTTACCAACAAAGGTAGACTCAGTAGCCACAGCTGTCTCCTGCGCTCCCAGCCCAATGGTGCATTGAATGTTTGAACCAGACCTGGTGATGTATGCACCACCTCTGGATGTTGTGTCCCACCTTAGTGCGTGAGGAGCCTCGGTCGAACGTTGACTAGGCTCTGGTAGCTGGTAGTTGGGAGCCCTCCACGGATCGTTCATGTACTTGTCATTATTTGCTCCACCGTACTTGATCCTAGCATACTCGTCAGGATAGACGCCGAAGTCGAGTCGGTAGACTTCAGAGGCACGGCCTACTTCAGTGAGAGCCGCTTGAGCTTCGGCTGTACGGGAGCGGCGCACTTGGTTTAAGAACTGCGGGATTGCCACTGCAGACAGCACACCCACAATTACAATCACCACCAACAGCTCAATCAGGGTGAAGCCCTTGGCTTTGGAGAGAATTTGCTGAGCCAGCTTGGCCCGCAACAGAGACTGACGAGACTTCGCGCTCATGGTACTCGATCCTTTGACAACCTAGAGAGTTAACCGTGCAGGTTACCTGCCGCTATTAACTTACCCCGCTGGCGGGCAGTTCATAACAGTCCCCTCCCACGGAGTGCAATTGCGGATCTCTGCTAGGGGCAGCCCAAAAACCGGTGGTCTAGCTGAGCTGGCTGCAGCGGGGCAAACTAGGACTAGTGATCTCCTTCCCACCCATGAACCCTACACTGCAAGCCCAGATCCTGGAAGCTAGGCAACTGCTTCAGCAGGCTCCCAATGCCTTTGCAGAGTGGCTGGTGGCTTTCTACCGAGAGCAAGACGCAAAGGGTTGGCGGGAGTTTTTGCGGGGCTTCTGTGACCTCCCCTCATCTTCATTGGCTGATGAGTCGGCTTCTCCCTCTGAGCCAGAGGCAATCACCCTATCGGCGCTGGAGCAGGCCCTGGTTGCCAACCGGCTGAACCTTGCCTACCAGCTCTACACACCTTTGGTAGAAGCAGGAATCCTGCCGGCGGAGAAGGTGGTAGAGGTGTTGCTATCCTTGGCAGAAAGCCTGGAAAAAAGCTCCACTGAAGATTCGCAGCAACAACGTTTCCAGGTTTGCCTGAAGCTGCGCGAGCTGGCTTTTGAGCTGGATCCAGGCCGGCGGGATAACACCCAGGTTCTACTGTTGCGATCCCTGCAAGCTCAAGACGAGCTGGCCGTGGGCTTTTACGGGCAGGCTTTGGCGGAGCAATTGGCCAGTTTGGGAGAAGAGCAGACCCTAGACATTACCCAGGAGCCCCTCCTGACTCAACTTCTCACTCGGCTATGGGATGACGGCTACCTGGATCTGTTCTTCGAGGTGGCCACAGCTTTACAAGCTCGTCTTTTGGAGGACCAGAAATCCGGATTTGCTGCTTTGCTAGCCCAGCTGGCTCGTGCTGTGGATCCCGAGCAAGCCAATCGCTACAAAGGGCTATGGATCATAGAGGACTTGATCGGCGATTTCTTTCAAAAAGCAGCTTGCGCTCTTTTTCAAAACTCTACTAGCGATGGCTATTCCATTTTAGGAGAAGCTCTCATCACGGCGGCCGAGAGCTCACAGGTGCAAGAGAACTTTACTCTTCGTCTATCCCTTCTATCAGAATCGATGGAAAAGTTGATCCATGCTGCCCAGCCAGAACGGATAAACCTTGTTATCCAGAAAATTATAGACTTAATTTTATCGAGGGAAGCCGACTTAGGATCACTAAGAATTAACGATGAAAATCTACTCGAGAGTCTAACGATTGCTAAAGTCATTCTGTTTCGAGTTTGCTTTTGCTGGAGCTATCTAACTGATGATCGTTCTCTGATTCGTCGTTACCAGCAGATTGGTGGTAGAATCTTTAACGATTGCCTAAGCTTAATGGCTTCTCAGCGAGACTTCCTCTGGTCAGAGTATTGGCAGAGAAACCAGCAAGATTACTGCAGATCCGGTAGAGCTGAGCGCAAGTTGCGAGTAGGCTTTCTGGGTAACTGCTTTCAGCAACATTCGGTTGGCTTTCTCAGTGAGGCTACTCTCAGGAACCTATCTCGCGATCTTCTGGACGTTGTCTACTACTACTACTACCAGGGGTGGAAAAATGAAGATATGGCCAGTCATGACAATATGTATCAAAAGTTTCGCTCTCACGAAAATCTCCATTTTCGCTTTTTTCCAGGAGAAACCAATCCGCCTCAAGTAGCTGCTCAAGCGCGTGAGGATCGCATCGATATCATGGTTTTTATGGACTCCCTTACCAGTCACGATGCCAGCATCGTAGCAGCTTTGCGGGCCGCTCCTATCCAAATTGGTTGGCTTGGCGGAGATGCTGTCGGTTTGCCAGAATTTGATTACTTTTTCGCCGATCCCTATATCCTTCCTGAAGATGCACAGGCCGATTACCATGAAAAAATTATCCGCTTGCCTAGCTACTGTGCTGTTGATCATCTGGACGTCTGTGCTGCCAACGAGGTAGACTTTAAGACTAGTCTGAGAATAGAGCCGAAAAATGTTGTTTTCCTAACCGCAGCTAGTGCTTACAAACGTACTCCCAAATGTATCGACGCTCACCTGCAAATCTTAAAGGCCGTTCCCAACGGAGTTTTGATTGTCAAAGGATCAGGAGAAATTGCTACGGTTATTAGACGCTACCAGGAAAGAGCCAAAGAGCTGGGCGTTCTCGATCGCGTCCGATTTCTTGCTAAAGCCAGCAGTGTGGAAGAGCATCGTGGCCAACTAGCCTTAGTGGATCTCGTTCTGGATACCTTCCCCTACACAGGTGCAACCCACACCATGGAAGCTCTCTATATGGGTGTGCCAGTCCTTACCCTAGTGGGCAGGCATTACTATGGCCGAATGAGTTACAGCCTGCTGAAAAATGTTGGCCTCGAGGATTGCATCACCTGGTCGGTGGAGGAGTTTATTGAGCGTGGGATCCAGCTAGGCAATAATCCAGAACGCTTGGCTAAAGCTAAGCAAACTATTCGAGATTCATATCACAGATCAATAGTATGGGATCCAAAGCGGTTGGCTAAAGCCATGGAGAGAGTTTTCTTCGAGCTAGCTTATGAGCATCAACTTATTCAATCTATTCCTCCTCTAGAAGATTGCCAAGCTGAGCCCAAGCCCGCTGAGTCTATTCGTCTTCATATTGGAGGTAAGCAGCCTCATCCAGACTGGAAGATTCTAGATAGTCAGGTAGGAGACCATGTGGATTATGTTGGAAGCGCCATTGATCTCAGTCAATTTGAAGATAACTCTATAGAAGCCATCTACGCTCCCTATATTCTGCAGCGCTTTAACTACACACGTGAACTACCTACTGCTCTCAAAGAGTGGCACCGGGTTTTGCGCTTTGGGGGCCAGTTGATGATCAGTGTCCCAGATATGCCTACTCTCTGCCGTCTTTATCTGAAGGATGAAGTTTCTTTAGAGCAGAGGTTTCGCATTATGCGTATGATGTTTGGTGACCAAGTAGATGAGCAAAACTACCATAAAGTTGGCTTCTCGTGGGAATACTTATTTGCTTTACTTGCTCAGGTAGGTTTCAGGGTTATTCGAAAGGTGGACAGATTTGGGCTGTTCAATGATTGCAGCGATATGGTCTTTCTCGGGGAACCAGTTAGCCTAAATGTAGTTGCAACTAAGTAGGGGTGCAACTTCAGCAACCGGAATACGGTGTATTGAGCCGCTTGTCGATCTAAAAGCTTACTCAGGAGTTAGATTTGCAGTTTAACCCAAAGAGCGCAGGGACTCCATTAGCTGCTTGGGTGTCATCTGCTCGTAGGGTTCGAAGGGCTGGTGAATCCAAGGGTTATCCGGCAAATAGTCCACATAGTAATCCGGTTGATAGATGGAGGCTGCTTTGTACCAGAGTACACCGGTGCGGATTTCCTCGATGTAAAAGCCGTAGTGGTGCTTGAGCCAGTGGACAGAGCGCTTCAGGGTCATGCCGGAATCGACTAAGTCGTCCACCAACAACACATGGCTGCCCAGGTTGGCGGTGGTCATGGCCAGATCCCGCGAGAAGATCAGTTGCCCCCGCTTGCCAGGGCCGGAGTAGGAGGAAGCGGCGAGAATGGCCAGGGGAAGATCGAACAGACGGGCCAGAGTGTCGCCAATGCGCAGCCCCCCTTTGGCGATGCAGACAATTTGGTTAAACTCCCAGCCGCTTTCGTAAACCTTGACGGCCAGCTCTTCGATTTTGCGGTGGTAGTCGGCCCAGGTGATGGAAATCTCGTGCAAGGGATCCCCCTCTACCCATCTAGAGTGCTCAGTTTAATAATGACGCTTCTCCCCTCGACTAGGGACTAGCTTTCTTTCAGAGGGATCACCTTCACCCAATGGGCATAGACGGGATCCCGATTTTCGGTAATTGCCGTCAGCTTCTGCCGCAACTGCTCGGTGATGGGGCGGGAGGGGGGCAGGACGTACTGCTCGATCTGGCGAATGGGGGTGATCTTGGCAGCAGTGCCGGTTAAAAAGGCCTCGTCAGCAATCAATAGCTCCGATTTGTCAACGGGCCGTTCTTGGGTAGGGATCCCCAGATCACGGGCCAGGGTGAGGACGCTGTCGCGGGTGATCCCTTCCAGGATGTCTTGGTCGAAGCTGGGGGTAATCAGCACGCCGTTGCGCACGATGAAGATGTTCATGCCCGAGGCCTCGCTCACCTTGCCTTGTGAGTTCATCAAAATGGCCTCGTCATAGCCGGACTGCACCGCCTCGGTTTTGGCCAGAGAAGAGGTGATGTAGGCGCCGGTGATCTTGCCCCGCAACGGCAGGCTGCGATCCTCCTGGCGGGCCCATGAGCTGATGCGGCAACTTACCCCTTCCGGCGAGAGGTAGTCTCCCAATTCCAACCCGTACACGAAGAAGTCTTTCTCGATGTTGTGCAGCCGCGGTGAGATGCCCAGGTCGGAGGTATACACCAAGGGGCGGATGTAGAAAGAGGTGGAAGGGCGATTTTTCCGGATCAGCTCCACAATGACCTGCTCGATCTTCTCCGCAGGCAAATCGAAGCAGAGTAGGCGAGCACTTTGGCTTAGCCGTCGGCAGTGGCGATCCAGGCGAAACACCAGCACCTGATCTGGGTTTTGCGGATCGGGGATCCCGCGCAGGCCGCCAAACGCTGCCGTCCCGTAGTGCAGAGCATGGGTGGCAATGGAGATCTTCGCCTCGGCAAAGGGGACGATCTGGCCCTGAAAGTAGGCGTAGGGCAGAAAATCGGGCATGGTCGGCACCTACTGCGGTGGGAAAAGATGTAAGAGTAGGAATATTATCACCGATGGAGGCAGCGCCGGCAGCACTCGGGAAGATATATGCACCGCAGGGTTTTTTAGCCAGTCCATTTCTGCGAGGGCTGCGGCGGCAAATAGCTTCTAATCTACGAGGGGCTGACGAACTACACCCTATGACGCAAGGAGCCCACTCCCCTTGCGAAGGCAACAATGCTCTTTTTGGCAAGGCTTCTTTCACCCCGAGGGTGGTAGGGTAAGAATGTGGTTACTCAAACAGTTGGAAGTGAAGCTTTCAAAACCTTCTGTTGCTTCCTTGCTTTTGCTGGGCGTTTTGCCCCTCAGCAGCCCGATGCTAGGGGTAGGCGAAAGCACAGAGGCAGCTTTTGCTCAATCTCCTGCTCCAGCCGTCCGCATTGAAGAAGCGATTCAGATTGCTCGATCTGCTGTTCCCAATGCTGTGATCAAAGAAGTTGAGTTGGAGCGCGAAGATGGGCGCTTAGTTTGGGAAGTAAAATTCACCAACGATGTTGAAGTCAAGATCGACGCCACTAGCGGCGATGTTGTCGATATCGATGACTGCACGAACTGGGGTAAGCGTTGCCGGAAAAAGCGGTAGTTGCCACTGCTTGATGAATGCTTGATGAAAAAGTAGCAATCTTGAGAACTGCAAAAGCTGGGGATCCCGTTCATTTGGGCAGGGGGAAGGTGTTCGCATAATAGCCGCCCGATGGCTGAGGCCAGTTTAACTGCTGGCCAGGGGCAGGTGGTCGAGTCGGTCTGGGCTAAAATGCTCTCTATCCGTCTTGCTGCTCCCCCTGATGGACGACCCTCCTTTAGCCTCGGCCCCCAGCCCTGAGTTCTCTTGGGGAGAGGCGTCTCTCAGTCTCCTCTGGGTTATCGCCCTTCTCCTCATCAACGCTTTTTTTGTGGCGGTGGAGTTTTCCTTGGTGTCGGCGCGGCGCTCCCGCATGGTGCAGCTGGCCAGCGAAGGGAACCGCCAGGCGGGGATTGTGCAAAAGGCCCAGGAACAGTTGGAGTATGCCCTCTCCACCGCCCAATTGGGCATCACCCTAGCCAGCGTCCTGTTGGGCTGGATCGGGGCCACCCAGGTTGCGCCGACGCTGTTTTTGGCCTTGAGGCAGTTGGCTTGGCTTCAGAATGTGGATCCCGCCCTTATCCGGGGAGTGGCAGTGGTGGTGGTGTTTTCGCTGCTCACCTATTTCCAAATTGTGGTGGGAGAGCTGATCCCGAAAACTCTGGCCATTCTCTACTCGGAGCCGATTGCGCTGCAACTGGCCTGGCTTAACCGCTTGGTGAGCCGCTTTTTGCACCCTTTCGTGGAGCTGCTCCGGTTCTCCTCCCGCTGCTTGTTGCAGCTTTTTGGCGTCCGCATCCCGGAGGCCACTTCTTTTTACAGCACCATGACAGTGGAGGAGCTGCAACTGCTGATTGCCTCGTCGGTGGAGTCGGGCAACATCGAGGCGGAGGAGCGGGAGCTGTTGAGCAACATCTTTGAGTTTGGCGAGACAGTGGCCAGCGAGGTGATGATCCCGCGCACCAGCATCGATGCGGTGCCGGAGACGGCCACGGTGCAAGAGGTGCTGGCCGAGGTGGCCGAATCGGGGCATTCCCGTTACCCGGTCTATGGCGAGTCTTTGGACGACATCCGGGGGCTGATTCACGTCAAGGAGCTCATTGGCGAGCTGGCCAAGGGATCCCTGGATTTGCATAGCCCTATCACCCCCTTTATCCGAGAGGCCCACTTTGAGCCGGAGAACAAGCCGATTGCCGAACTGTTGCCGGAGATGCGGCAGCACCACTGGCCGATGGTGGTGGTGGTGGATGAGTTCGGTGGCACGGCGGGCCTGATCACCATCCAAGACCTGGTGGAGGAGATCGTCGGCAAGCTCTCCGATGGCCCAGATCCCAAGGCGAAGGAGCCGGATATTCAGGAGCTGGACGAAAATACCCTCCTCATCCAGGCCCAGTTGGACATTGAAGAGGTCAACGAGCGCTGCCACCTCAACTTGCCCCTCCACGAGGACTACCAGACCCTGGGGGGCTTTTTGATCTACCACCTGCAGAAGATCCCGCGCGTGGGGGAAAAGTTTACCTACCAAGACATGGAGTTCCAGGTGGTGCGCATGGAAGGGCCGCGGGTGGATCGGGTGAAGGTCGTCCGCCACCGCCGCAGCTCTCCCAACCCCCTGCCTTCCCTGCCCCCTGCTCAGACGGCGCAGCCGGGCACTTGAGGAGCTAGGTTTTGACGACCTTGAGGGTCTGCAGCCGCACATCTTCGGGGCCGTTGATGAAGCCGCCCGCCTCGTGCACCAGCAGCAGATAGTCCACTGCCTCTTGGGTCACCTCTTCGCCAGGCACCAAAATGGGGATCCCAGGCGGGTAGGGGGAAATGATTTCGGCACAGATGCGGCCCACAGCTTCTTGAAAAGGGATCCGCTCGATGGGGGCAAAAAAGGCCTGCCGCGGCGAGAGCCGTTGGGGCGGGAGGGGGGGGCGTTTCAATTCGGCCAGGCGCCGCAGTTTCTCGGCCATTGCCAGGGAAGGCGGGGATCCCTGGGCATACTTCGACAAAGCCGCAAAGCTCTCCACCAGCCGGTCGATATCCCGCTGGGTGTTGCCGAGGCTAACAATAAAGACCACGTTGTGCAGGGTGGACATCTCCGGCTGCACGTGGAAGTGATCGTTGACCCAGTCATGGGCGTCGAAGCCAAAAAGGCCCAGCCCCGACACCGTCACCGTCAGGCGGGTGCGATCCAAATCGAAAAAGCCGGGAGTGGAGCCAATGCGTTCCGGGCCAAAACAGAAGATCCCGGAAATACGGTTGAGGCGGGCGCGGGCCTGATCCGCCAAAGCCAGGGCTTGGCCCAGGAGAACTTCCCCTTCCAGGGCCATCTGCCGCCGCGCCACGTCCAGCGACATCATGAGCACGTAGTTAGGGCTGGTGGACTGCAGCAGCTGCAGGATGTTGCGGACTCGGTTGGGATCGACTCGGGATCCCTTGAGGTGCAGCATCGACGCCTGGGTCATGCCGGAGATCACCTTGTGGGTGGACTGCACCACCAGATCGGCGCCGGCTTCCAAGGCCGAAATGGGCAATTGCGGATGAAACCCAAAGTGGGGCCCGTGGGCCTCGTCCACCAGGAGGGGCAGGCCGTGGGCGTGGGCAATGGCCGCCAGGGCTTCTAGGTCGCAGCAAACCCCGTAGTAGGTGGGGTTGACCGCCAACACACCTTTGGCGTCGGGGTGCTCGGCCAGGGCCTGCTCCAGACCGGCAGGAGTGATGCCGTGGGCAATGCCCAGCTCCAAGTCAAAATCTGGCTCAATGTAGACGGGCACGGCCCCAGAGAGGATCACGCCGGCAATGGCCGACTTGTGACAGTTGCGCGGCAGCAGAATCTTGTCCCCTGGGTCGCACACCGCCATCACCAGCGTTTCCACGCCGCAGGTGGAACCGTTGACCAAAAACCAACTGCGATCCGCTCCATAAGCTGCTGCAGCCAGCTCCTGGGCCTCTCGGATCACGCCATCGGGGTCGTGGAGGTTGTCCACCTCTGGCAGCTCGGTCAGATCTGCCCGGAAGACGTTCTCTCCCAAAAAGGTCCGCAAGTCGGCAGGGATCCCGCGCCCCTGTTTGTGGCCTGGCGTATGAAAAGGAGCTTTGTCCAAGCTGCAATAGTGGCGGATGGCCTCAAAAAGAGGTGCTCGCTCTTGGGCTTTGCGATCCAGCGAGCGCAAGCAACGAGAGGTTTTGGACAGATTGGACAGAACCACAGACCACTCCTCAACACACCAGGTGGGCATTTTGTGATTATCCATCCCAATGGAGGCTAAGTCCACCGCTGGCGCTTTTCCTGCTAGCCTGGGTTTTCAGGTGGCCTTTCTTCCTCTCCTGTATGTTTGAAAAACTGCCCTTCCCCCTGAGCACTCTCGTGTTGCTGGCCGGCGTTGCCGCCACGGCTTGGGGCTTTGCCCACTACAACGATCCCACCCTCAATCTCATCGGCCTGTTTGCCGGGATCCCCTTGCTGTTGGGAGGGATAACCATGAAGGTAGTGGAACTCAAGCCGGTACCTGCCCTGGCCGCCCCTTCTCTCGAGGTGATCCAAGCCCGCGCCCAGCAGGCCACGGAAATTCAAAAGCAAGTCCGCGCCGATATCACCAAATATAGCTACGGGGCTAATGCCCACCTGGAAGATGCCCTGGAGTTTCTGGGTCTGCGCGGCCCTCTGGAAGCAGATCTGCCCAAGGTGAGAGGGTACAGAGAAGAGCTGCGAGATGGCCGGTATACCTTGGTGCTTCTGTTCGATTCCCCCAAGGTTCCCTTCCAACAATGGCAGGAAAGCTACCAGAAAAAAATGCAAGGCTTCTTTGGCCGAGATGTGGAGGTGCAACTGGGGCAGCCCCAAGAAAATCAGGTGGAATTGGCGCTTGTTGCCCGAGGTGGATCCCAGGCCACTTGAAGAAGCCATTAGCTGCTGAATGCAACTCAACGGATCCCGAAGCTAATGCAGCCAGTAACTCAGGACTGTCGAGAGTTAACTCATGAGGGGTGTGGGGAGCTATGGGTCCTGCGCTGTGCCTGTAGTATCAGTGTTGGGAGGATATCACGAAACTTGGCAGTTCGGCATAACCCTATTTTACGGATTGGGAATTTTACGGATTGGGAGGAAGACCAAAAGCAACATTATCATCCATAATGTAGGGCGTTAGCATGAAGACCACCTCATTGCGCTCGTTATTCACACTCTGAGATCGGAACAAAGCACCCAAAAGAGGCAAGTCGCCTAGGAAAGGCACTTTTTGAACGTCAACAGTGTCTCTGTCTTGAATGAGGCCAGCAATAATAAAGGTTTGCCCATCTCTTAACCTGAGCTGAGATGCTTCCAGCCGCCTTCTGTCGATGTTAAAAAGTTGAATGCCTGCAAAGTCTCCGCCTTCCAATACTTGAATGGGTACAGGAATAGAAATTTCCGGCTGAATGGTCAGGGTAACAAACCCATTGTCATCTATCCTAACTTCTGAGACGTCAAGGATAACCCCAGCATCCTCTCGCTGCAAACGCTGAGTAACAACTGGAGGCTGGTTTTCGCCCTGGGGTATGGTGATGGTTTCAACGTTAACAGGCACGCTGGTTGCAATGCTAATTCGACTGGATCCGCCATCTGCCACCACAACTTTGGGGTCAGTTAGAATTTTTCCAGTTCCATTTTGTATTGCAGACTGCACTCTTAGAGCCAAAGACTGCTGCAGCCGGTTGAGAGTGTTAAATATTCCCGTGATGGATCCTGATGGGCCTGCAGGGCCGATAGAGCTTACCGAGGATCCCGCAGGTTGATTGAGCGGTTGACCACCAAAATTGGCGTCTCCCAAGGTTCCAAGGGCAAAGTTGCCAGATGCCCCTCCCAAGTTAACTGATAAGCTTTCGTTTTTGTTCAAGCGAATATCAACTGCTCTCAGGGAAATCAAAACCTGTCGCCGACGCACATCCAATTGGGCAATCTGAGCAGCCGCGATGTCCTGCTGCCGCGAGTTGCCGATCACCGTAATGGAGTTGGTGCGCTCGTCCACAACGAATTGGGCACCGGGAGCAACGGCGTTCAAAACTTCTTCCAGCCGACTGGCCAAATCGGTGGCGACTGCCTGATTCACGCGGTAATTGCGCACCAGGATCTCAGTCACCCCTGGCAGGTTTTGTCCAACAAATACGGTTTGGCCCCTTCGCTGGGCCTGCAACTGTTTTAGCCGCAAGATAAAGTTGAATGTCTCCTGTAAGGGCGAGTCTTGCACGTCCAGAGAGATGGTTAGATCGGGTGGGACGTCGTTGAGCACCACATTCAACCCTGCTCGCCGCACCAACAAGCTCAGCACATCGCCCACAGGAGCATCTTTCAAGGTCAAGCTAATCCTGGCATTGGATCCGAGATCCACTGTAGGTGGATCAGGCAGGATTGTGCCAACGGCAATATCGCCAGCAGGAGGAGCCACAGCTCTCCCCTGGAAGGGGGATCCAGTGGGCAAGCTTCCTGGCGGCAATTGCGGTTGGTTAAGCTGGCCCACGGAGGGCACCTGAGAAATGACCGGCCTAGGAGAAGCTGGCTGAGGAGTAGGAGCTGTCTGAGCTGGCGGGGAAGAGGGGGAGTTTTGGGCAAGAGGCTGAGGAGTAGCAGCTGCCACGCGGGGAGAAGGAGAGTTTTGAGCAGCCGGAGAAGAGGCAGGGGTTGCCGGTGGGGCACCAGGCTGAGCTCGAGTTGGCGAGGCTGGTTGATTGGGCACTACTTCTTGGCTGGGCGCTGCAGCTACAGGAGCTGGCAGGGCAGAGGGCAAGCCCTCAAACTCGAAGACCAACTGCGTTGGGCTGCGCTGGGCCAGCAAGCCCTGGGGAGCTGCCGCAACGCCGGCAATTTCTATCCGCACGCTGTCATTGCCCATTTGCTTGGCCTCGATGAAGCGCACTCCCGGCAGGGGAGACTCCTGACGATAGCGACCTTGACCTCCATCCAGTTGGGCATTGGTGATATCCCCAATCCAAGATTGGCCCTGCTGGGTAAAGAACACCTGTGGACGGGCGCCCCCTGCGGTGTTGATCTCCAGCTTCATGCGGTTGCCGTGGGGCACCAGGCGGATATCGGTAATGCGGCTGAGGCTTTGTGGATTGGCGGAGGTCAACTGCTGGGCGGCGGCTTCATCGAGCTGGCTTTCCACAGCCAACAGGGGCAGTGAAAGGATCAAGCTCAATGCACATCCCCAGGCGACTCGACGGTTCATCATCCTCACACCTCACTCCGTTAGCCAAGCGTGTTTCTGCTTTACTTCAGCACGGGTTCACCCAGTGCTTCCCTAATCAAAGCCGAAATTTTCGGCTTTGCCACTACCTGCAGCCGCTTTAGGGGAAATTTTTCGATAGGCAACACTATCTGTGCTTTTCCCCAATGGTTCCCATTTCCCGCCCGTCCCCTCCAATCCCAGTAGCGAGTCTCTTCAGGTGGGATCCCGTGGGGAAGCGACACTCAAACGCAGTGTATAGATTGGCTACAGATTGGCCTTGCCAAGCCGGGCTACTGGCTGGGTGTTGGCTGTCCTCCCTCAGGAGGTGTTTGCCCTTCAGGTGCAGGAGCAGTGCCGAGAGGAACGCCTTTGTTGTAGTAGTAAGCAACCAGATCGAAAGCGGCGTCTAGGTTCTCTGTGCCTTGGCCAGGGTTGAGAGAGATGTTGCTCACCCGGAACAGAGCGCGAAAACGCTCGATGTCTCTCATGAGGTTGATGATGTCGGTGTAGGGACCCCGCAGGGTGACGCGGGTTGTCTGCAGTTGGATGGCTGGGGCGATGATGGCAGGCACTTCTGGGTTGTTCGAGGAAGCTGGCGTCAGAGGGGAAGGGCTGAAACTGAGCAACTGAGCATTGGGTTGTCCCCGCACCAGTCGGTTGAGATCGATCAGTTGCGTGTCGGCATTCTCGGGGGTGGCGAGCAAGGCGCTGATCTGTTGCTGCTGCACGCGAGCCCTCTCGATTTGGTTGGGCAGATCCTGTAAGCCGGCAATCTGGCCCTGTACCTCCTGCAACTGGCTGGTTTTTTGGGCTACCTCTCTTTCTAAGGCTTGCACCTCTCTAATCAGAGGACGGAGTTGGGTGAAGGCCAAAAAGCTCGCCGCGCCCAGGCCCAGGATCCCGATCAACAGGCCAATGCGAATAGGGGTCAGCTCGACCCCCAACAATACCGGCGGCCCTGCCGGAGGTGCCACCAGTTGTTCGTCGTGAAAACTTTCCACCGAGCCGGTCATCAGTTCCCCTCCACTTGACGCAAAATGCGGATCTTTTCCACCAAGCCTATCGCTCCCCGCTGCTCCAGCTCGCGGGTCAACTCCGGGTCGGGATCCCCTATGGTTCGAATAGTAACCGTTAGGCCGTAGGTGACGCTGGGTTCAGTTTCAGGGGTGCCCTCCACTCGAGAGGCACTGTTGAGAACGGCACTGGTTACGAAGTTGGAATCCAGCAGAGTGAGCAAAAAGTCGTTCACCAAGGGAAAATCCAGCGCCCCGCCTTGGATGTTCACAGTATCGCCAGAGGCGCTGATGTTGGTTATCCATACCCCTTGCCCAGGGATCCTGCGCCGCAGTTCTTCTAGAATGGCCGACCAGGGCTGGACGGATCCGAGAAAAGAGCGAAACCCTTCCGTCTGGGTGCGAATGGTTTGCAGTTCTTGGCTGAGGCCCTGGAGTCGGGTCAACTCGGCATTGGCTGTGCTGAGTTCACCGTCGAGGCGGGTTCGCTCTGCCCTCAGAGTATTCCGCTGACGGGAAAAGCTGTCTTGGAAATACAAGAAAGCCCCCATGGCCACAGCAGCCACGGCAACCCCCAGACCAATGGCCAAAGCCCAGCTCTCAGCTCCGGCGGCAGTTTCCGGGCCAGCCACCACTCCCCCTGTCTGAACTGTGGTGGGAACCTCCGGTCTTTCTTTCAGAAAGTTGATCTCTGGTGTGTACATCTCACCGCCTCGCTCATGGTTGGGTATTGCGCTTAGGGGATCCTCTTGGGCGGATCCCGAAGACTACTTGCTGGCTTCCCGCATGGCCAGCCCCAGGGCCACTCCCATCGCCGGTCGCTCCTCCAAGGGCACCTCGATTGAATCCGGTATCAGGATGCTGCCGAAGGGATCCGCTAACTCTACGGCCAGGCTCAGCGACTGCGACAAGAAACCATCCATTTGGCCAATAGCCGCCCCCGGCCCAGCCAACAATACCTTCACCACAGGGGAGTTACTCTCTGCGCTGGTAAAGAAATCAATGGAGCGCCTCAGCTCGTCCGCCAAATCGGAAACGACCCGCGCCACGGCTGCCACGCCCGGGTTACTGGGAACCGGTTGCTCTCCCGTGGCCAAAACATCGGCGGGGTTGATCAAGGGTAACCTTAGAGTTCGCAACAGGTCGCCGGTGCGGCTAACCGGCAAATTCAGGGCCTGGGCTAGCACCTGCCGCATGTGAATGGTGCCGATGTTGACGGTGCGGGTAAACTGCGGGATGCCGTTGACCAAGATGCTGATCTCGCTGCTGTCGTAGCCGATGGAGCTGAGCAACACCGCCTCTTGGGGGCTGTACTGGATGAGTTGGTCACGGATGGTGCGAATGAGGGAGAAGCTGGCCAGCTCCACACAGCGCGCCTTCAAGTTGGCCGCCTGCAGCACGGCCAGGTAATTGTCCACCACCTCTTTGGGGATGGCTGCTAGCAGCACCTCGATGCGCTCAATGCCATCCTGGGAAAGGTCTAGGCCCAGGGGCTGGTAGTCCACATCCGCCTGATCCCGGGGGTAGGGGATGTAGAGCTCCGCCTCCTGTTCTAGAACCACCCGCCGCAACTCATCGGCAGGCAGGTCAGCAGGCAGGCGAATGAGACGGACGATCGCCTCTCGCACCGGCACCGCGGTCGCCACTGGCAAGCTGGTGGGCACCTTGTATTCGTTTAGTAAGTTGGCCAATGTCAAGCCAACTGTGCTCGGATCAAGAATGCGCCCCTCGATCACTGCCCCCTCTGGCATTTCCACGCTGTGGTAGTGAACCAGACGATAGCGACCATTGCCCTGCTTCTTGACTTGGGCAACAGCAAGGCGCTCGGGATTGATATCTACCCCAAGCATGGTTTGAGTTTTGGAGCCACCAAGAAAGCCGAACACGCCCTGCCCTCTGCGCCACTGCTAGACGCATACTACCCAATTTGTCTGGGGGTTACCACCATTTGCAGTTGACTGCTGGCAAAGATTTGTGCTAGCTGACCCTCCCCTGCCAGGGATCCCAACCCGTTCCAAGCAAGCGAGGCTTGCCTGTAGCTACACCCTAGATGGGAAAGGCAGAACTTGCGGCTAGAATCGTAGTCTGTATCTATATATATGGACACTGGGCTGACCCTATCGCCCCTCTTTGAAATGCTGAGAACTTGTGAATTCGACCTGGCCATTCCGGCCCCAGGCCGGCTATACCGCGGCAGCGGCATCCTCGAGGCTGTCCCCCTGACAGCTCTGGGATCCCGCGTGTTGGTGATCGGGGGGGAGCGCTCCCTGGCCGTGGCCGAGCTGCCCCTGAAGCGCAATCTGGGGCGGGATCCCGCCGTTCAGGTTTACTGGAGCACCTATGGTGTCGACTGCAGCGAGTCGGAGCTGGCTCGCCTACAGGCCCTGGCCACGGCAGAGTCCGTAACCGGCATTGTAGGGGTGGGGGGCGGCAAGGCCCTAGACACGGCCAAGTTGGTGGCCCATCGCTTGGGGATCCCGGTGGCGACGGTGCCCACCTCCGCCGCCACCTGTGCCGCCTGGAGCGCCCTGTCCAACATCTACTCTGACACAGGTGCCTTTCAGCGGGATGTGGCTTTGGATCGGGCACCTGCCGCTTTGATTCTGGACTATGAGCTCATCCTGCAGGCCCCGGCGCGCACCCTGGTGGCCGGGATTGGAGATGCCTTGGCCAAGTGGTACGAGTCTTCTGTCAGCAGCGGCGCCTCGGAAGATGCCCTGGTGATCGGAGCTGTGCAGCAGGCCCGCGTTTTGCGGGATTTGCTCTTGCAACAATCGGTGGCGGCCCTGCGGGAGCCGGGTGGCACGGCTTGGAAGCAGGTGGTGGATGCCTGCATTTGCCTGGCGGGGATCGTCGGCGGCATGGGAGGGGCTAAGTGTCGCACCGTGGCCGCCCACGCCGTTCACAACGGCCTAACCCATTTGCCGGGACACCGGGCCACCCTGCACGGGGAGAAAGTGGCCTTTGGCATTTTGGCCCAGCTCCGCCTAGAGGAGATCCTGCAGGGAAGCCAGTTGGCGCTGGCCGCCCGCACCCAGTTGCTGGCGTTCTACCGCCAGGTGGGGCTGCCCCTCAACTTGCGGGATCTCCACCTCGACCACCTGGGATCCGCCGAGCTGCTGCAAGCAGCCCAGGTGGCCTGCCAGCCAGGCTCCGATATCCACCACCTGCCCTTCCCCGTCAGCCCGGAAGCCCTGCTGGTGGCTCTTACCACCACCGACCTGACCAGCTCCAGCCCCGCCTTGCTGCGGCTTTAGGCCCGCCAGCCTCTGCCACCTTAAACTTTGCCGGTACGGGCCTGAGTTTTCCTCACCCGCCGCCGCGCCTCGCCGTAGGCCCCGGAGGTGGCGCCTGCCAAGATCAGGGCTCCGCCCAGCCAGGTCCACCCATCTGGGAGCTCGGCAAATGCCCAGAAACCGATTAGACTGGCCCAGAGCAAGCGGGAAAAATCCAGAGGCAGCAGCATCGTCACCTCAGCCAGCTTGTAGGCTTGGGTGAGGGCCACCTGGCCCAGGCTGCCCAACAGCCCCATCGCTGCCATCCACAGCCACTGCTCCGGCGAAGGCCAGGTCCAAACCCAAACGGCAGCCAAGAAGGAAAGGGGGGTCTGCAACAGGCCCATGTAGGCCGTGATCGTGAGGCTGGACTCGGTGCGGGCGAGGATCTTGAGCACAATGGTTACCCAGGCAAAGAGCGCTGCCGCCGCCAAGGCCAGCCCCGTTCCCAAAGAGAACTCCCGCAAGCCCGGCCTCAACACCACCAAAGCCCCGACAAACCCCAGGCCCAACCCCAGCCAGCGGGAGGGGCGCATCTGTTCGCCCAATACCCAGACCGCCATCATGCCGGCAAACAAAAGCTGGACAAAGCTCAGCGCCGTGGCCTCTGCCAAAGGCAACAGGCTGGCCGCCCAGAAGGAAAGCAGCATCCCCACCGTGCTGATTGCCGAGCGCAGGAGGTAGAAGCTCATCTTGGCGGTGCGCAGCGAGTGGATCCCTGCTCGCAAAAGCAGCGGTACCAGGGCAAGAAACCCGAATAGGTTGCGCAAAAACACAATCTCAAAAGGGTGCAGGGCAGGCGTGTTGAGGCGGATGATCGCCCCCAGGCAGGCAAAGCAGAAGGTGGCCAGCAGCTTCAGGGCAACCCCTTGCCAAGCCCTCTTGTTTCTCCGCTCGGCAAGGTGATCCACCTGGTGGCGATACCCCGTCCCCAAAGTCACAGCTCACACCCAAATGGTTTAGGCACAGAGTTTTCAGCCTCGGGCTCTCAGCTTAACCAGGCTCCTAGGGATCCGGCTGCGCTTCTGGGCACTCCCTGCCGTCCACTGGCCCATCTGATCGGCGGGGCGGGGATCCCTGGGAGCTATGGCCATCTCAAATAGCCATGAACAAGTTGTTCCCTCGCTCCACAGCTCCCCTCTCCCAGAGGGAGAGGGGCTGGGGGTGAGGGGAGAGACGGGCTGGAAGGTCTAGGTCTTCTTCAGGATCTGTCGGAGGTAGGCAATCACTGTCTCTGGCTTGAGGTGGGCCATGCAGGGGTGGCCTTCCACCAGGCAGGCTTCGTTTTTGAACTTGTTTTCTGCGCAGATCCGGCATTTATAGGAAGTCTGGGTAACGTAAACATGGGGCAGGCGTGGAGCCCACAGCCGCACGGGGCTAGCTCCATCGCCATCGGCGTCGTTGCCAAACAGGGCAATGGTGGGGCAGCCCACGGCCGCCGCAATGTGCATCGGCCCCGCGTCCACGGAAATACAAACCCGCGCCCGCTTCAGGGCCCCGGCCAACTCGAGGAGGCCGGTCTTGCCCCGCAGGTCGATCATCCCCGTCTGGATCAGGAGTTGGTCTTCGCCGTCGCCGTGGTAGAGGGATCGCTGTAGCTCGGGGGCGCTGCCAATGAGCCCCACCTGCAAGCCCTGCCCCTGGCACCATTCGATCACCTGGCGCCAGTACTGCAAGGGCCACATCTTGGCACGGCGGGTGGTGGTGATGTGCACCAAGACTTCCGGTACTGCAAAGTCGGGATCCCGGCTGGGCAGCTCCAGGCGGAAAAAGTCGGTCTCTACGTAAGCCAGGCGGCAGAAGATCTCGGCGATGTAGTTGCTAGTGAGGATATCTTTGTAGCGCTGCAAAAACGCCAGGCTGTTCCAGTCGTCGTCCTGGAGCATGCGCTGCACCGGGTCGGAGCCGGGATCCAACTTGCGGCGAAAATCCAGGGTCAAGCCGGCCCCGGCAATGTACCGGGGTCGCAGGGCCGTCACCGCCACCAGGTTGAGCTCGCTGAACTCGTCGCAGTTGATGGCCAGATCGTAGGGCCCGGCCTGGGCCACCCGATCCCGCACTGCCGCCGTCAGGGCCTCGAGGTAATCGGGGCGGCGGCTGTAGAGGGGGAAGCTGAAGTCGATATAGGGACAGTGGAGCTCAAAGTCGCGGGTGGTCTCGCTGCCGAAAAAATCCAGGACACAGCCGGGGTATTTCTCCTTGAGGCCGCGCAAGAGGGGGACGGTGACCACGAAGTTGCCCACCTTGCTGGAAGAAAATACCGCTAGGTGGGGCCGTTCCCGCAGAGGCTGGTTGGCAAACCGTTGCATAGGGTTGGGATCCCCAAAAAAAGCCGTTTGCGTCGGCGGTGCGGAGCACGTTTGCTAGGCTAGCATCCCCAGATCCCCTTCGCGGCCAGCGCCGGGATCCCTGGGCCAGACTTTAAGGCCGGCTGGCTTGGCTGCCATCCCAGATGACCACCACGGCAAAGCGATCCAGAAAGCCGCTGCTGGCGTTCATCTGGCGCAGGTTGAAGGCGTCTTCGGCGGAGATCACCAGGTCGTAACCCAGCGTGCGCATGGCGCGAAGGCGGTGGGGCCGTTCTCCAATCCGGTTGACCAGCGAGCGGGCCTGCTCTTCCGAGGTGGTGTAGGCGGCGGTGCCCTCGCTGCCCACAAAGGCGGCGTTGAGGTCTTGGCCAAGGTTGATAGGCGGGTAAACTGGGTTGCCGTCGGGATCCAAAAGGCGCATCGACTGGCTGGGCAAAAAGTCCAGGCCCCGCGCATCGACAATTAACCCAGTTACCTGGGGCTCTCGCCGCCGGGATCCCGCCTCTAGGCCAGTTCCACCCCCTGGGCCCATCCCTGAGCCAGGGCTGGAGCCGCGCACCCCGCTCTGGCCGCTGCCGGGCCCGATCACGTCTCCCTGTCCAGAGCCAGAGCCGCCGCCGGGGCTGGTGCCCAACTGCCGCAACAAGTCCAGATCGAAAATCGGCCCTTCCGACCCTGCGTCCTCGACAGGAAACGCCGACTCTACGTTTTCTACCTGGTCGGGAGTGACCGGACGCCAAGGCGTTTCTTCCGGGAGGGGTTGTTTCTCAACCGCTGGGGCAGGGGATCCCCCCTGGAGGCGGTAGAGGGGAGGAAACAGGGTTTGCGCTTCAACAGCTTCCCCCGGCCAGACCAGGATCCCCAGCGCTGCCCAGATCGCTCGCATCCCTGCACCGTGAGTCCTATCTTTCCACCACCTCATGCCCACACCTCTTGGCCTGATAACCTGCGGCTCACCCTTCCCCCATGCTACCCAGGCAAGGCCGGTGCGGCAGGGGATCCCGCGCAGTCCTCTTTTGGACTGGAGAGCAGCGGCTGATGCTTGGCCGCCCATCCGCCGGCAAGGGCGGGCCGCAAGCCCATTTTGGGGATCCCTGACTCGAGATGGCGGGGAAAACGAGGCTTTGATCCCCAGCGATCCCCAAGCTCTTGACCAATAGGCAAAAATACGTGAACATAAGTTCATCATTCCTTTGATCCCCGTTGATCCCGACCTATGGTCATCAGCGGTTGGAAAACGCCAAGCAGGCTGTTACCCCAGTGGGCCAGGGGTTGCCCTTAGCCACAAGCTGGGATCGGCCTTTGGGTTAGCCAGTGGAGTGTGCGCACAAGCCCGATCTGTTGAGGACAGGAGACCCCGACCATGCCACAAGAGCGGATCCCGTTGGAAGAGATGACCATCCGGCAGTTGCGAGAAGAAGCTGCCCGCTACCAGATCCCCAAGTACAGCCGCATGACCAAGGATCAGCTCATCCAGGCTGTCCGGGAGGCCCAGGCCAAAGCTGGCCGCCCCGCCGATACAATGCCGGAGCCGAGCGGCCAAGAAGCGGTGACTGGCACCAAGTTTGTCGGCCCAGGGCGTAGCAATCCCGATCTGGTCGATGTGGACAAGCCGCTGGGGGATTTGCCGGATGGCTATGGCGAAAGCCGCATCGTTTTGCTGCCGCGGGATCCCCAGTGGGCCTACGCCTATTGGGATGTGCCCAACGAGGCTAAAGAAAGCAAGCGCCGCGAGGGAGGGCAGCAGTTGGCGCTGCGCCTCTACGACGTAACCGATATCGATTTCGAACGCCAGCCGGCCCACAGCATGCAGGAGTACCCCTGTGACGAGCTGGCCCGCGAGTGGTACTTGCCGATCCCGGTGAGCGACCGCTCCTATTTGGTGGAGATCGGCTACCGGACCGCAGATGGCCGCTGGCTGATGTTGGCCCGCTCGGCGGCGGTGATGGTGCCGCCGGTCTTCCCCTCCGACTGGTTTGAAGAGCACTTCCTGACGGTGCCCTTTGACATGCCCCTCCAGGGCCGCACCCTCTACCAGCTCACCGAGCCCTACAAGCGCAGCGCCACCGGCATGGGCGTGGTGGCCTACAAAGGCGACGAGCCGCAGCGGCAGAGGACGGCGGATCCCTTCCTGGAGATGGTGGGCGGCTTCGAGGCGATGCGGGTGGCGGGATCCCTGTTTGGCAGCCACCAGATGGGCAGCCGTCAACTGGTGCCCGAGCAGGCCATCAGCTCGTTTATTATCCCGTCGGGCGTGGGCATGATGGGAATGGCTATGGCCATGGCCGAAGTGCCTGCTGCTCCCTGGATGGCTTCCGGGTCGGGACTAGGGCTGTTCTCCGGCGCTTCCGAAGTCCTGCCGCGGCGCTCCCGCAAGTTCTGGCTGGTGGCCGATGCCGAGCTGATTGTCTATGGGGCCACGGAGCCCGATGCCACCGTCACCATCGGCGGGCGCAAGATCCAGCTCAACCCCGATGGCACCTTCCGCTTCCACATGGCTTTCCCGGATGGCAACATCGACTTCCCCATCTTTGCTGTGGCTGCCGACGGCGAGCAAAACCGGGAGATCCACATGACCTTCGACCGCCGCACCCTCTCCCGCCGCACCAACACCAAGGAGGAGGCCATCGAGGAGCTGTTGCCCTAAAGGATCCAACCTTCGGCTTCTCGCCCCCTGGAGCTGGCCGGGGGGCTTTCTTTCCTGGGCTGGAGAGCTTGACTCCAGCCATCAAAACAGGGGATGCCAGTCCTAGGAGAGGTCAATCACCTGGATCAGTTGTTTCAGCTTCTCCATCACCCGTCCGGAGCGGAGCAGGTCTTCCGCCTGTTGGATCCCTTCTGGCAAGGATGGAGCGTGG
Source organism: Synechococcus sp. 63AY4M2 (assembly GCF_002760475.1). Classification (NCBI taxonomy): domain Bacteria; kingdom Bacillati; phylum Cyanobacteriota; class Cyanophyceae; order Synechococcales; family Synechococcaceae; genus Synechococcus; species Synechococcus sp. 63AY4M2. Next base: position 621,094 of record NZ_AXUX01000001.1, read on the forward strand.
CCGAGGAGCCACAGATAGCTGCCCCCATTCCAGAGAACGGCTGGGGTGAGTTCACAGGGATCCCCGCTGAGCACCTGCTGCATCTGTTGGAGCAGCTCTTTCTCACCGGAGAGGGGAATCTCCGGGCCTGCCAAGTGACAATCGCGAGCCTTCAAGAGCAGCCGTTTCCCGCCCTGGTTGAGAATGGCCGCCCGTTCCCGCGGCAGGTCGCAACTGCCTTCCAAACCTTTGACGGTGGTAAATTGCCGGATCTCCCGCAGGGCAAACAGCTCCAGCATCGTGGCCTCGGTGGGAGGATGCACATAGCCGGCCACCAGGTGAAAGGGGCCTTGGTAGGGTGTCCAGACCAGCTCCAAGGTGGCCAAGGGGGGGCGCTTGCCGATTTGATCCCGGTAGTCCATCAGGGCCTGAGCCTGGGGAAAACAGGTGGGCAAATACAAAAATCCCAGCCCGGTTTGTTCCAGCAGTTGCCCCACCCGCTCCAGGGATAGCCCCCGCCAATCCACCCCCAAGCTCCGCCACACCGCTTCCAAGGGCAGCCCATACTTGGTGGGACAGAAGCCAGAGCCATGCAGCAAAACGGCTGACCCTGCCGCCGCCAGCAGCAAAGCCACCAGCACCCCCAGCGGTGCAGTCCGCGAGCGGCCATCGTAGGGATGGCCAAAGATGATCAAGGGATGGGGCAAATCCCGTTGGGGCAGAAGAGGGCCGTCTTCTGCGTAGGCATCCAACATACCGGCCAGCTCCTCGGCAGTGGGGCGCTTGATGCGGTGGGCAATTAAAAAAGCCCCGATCTGGGCGGGAGTGGCTTCCCCCCGCAGGAGCATTCGAGCAGCGCTGGCGGCCTCTGCCCGGCTGAGATCCTGGTGGGTGTGGGTGCCGCTGCCGATTTTTTTCAACAGCTCGCGAAACTCTTGGCTCATAGCATCGGCGGTCGGGAGCGCTGGGCTACCCAAGTAGGGGGAGATAACGGCGGAACACTTGCAACTACCGATACAGGTATTTGACAACTTACAGAAATTTCTACAAAAAATCCCTACAGAACTGACAACAGCCCGGCAGAGGGCTGAGGGAAATGGGGATCTGTACCGGAAGCAGGCTCAACCTCAGACTGCCTGATAAGCTGGGCGGCCAACTGCAAAAACCGGCGAATGGGAGGGATCCGATAGCGATCGCTGGTGGTAACCATAACCACCTGTCGCCTCAATAGGGGGGGCTCGGTGGGTCGCACCTGCAAATCCGGATCGGCGCAGCAGTCCACCAGGGCCGACTCCGGCAGGAGGGCAATCAACTGCCCCTGTCGCACCACCCCCCGAAAGGCATCCAAGGTGTTCAGTTCCAGGGCTGCTTTCAGGGGAAGCCCCTGCCGGGCCAGATGGGATCCCACCAAGGAGCGCATGGCATAGCCATCCTTGAACACAGCCTGGGGATACTCCGCCAGCACCTTCCAGGGGATCCGCTCGTAGCGGCTGAGGGGATGGGTGGCGGGCATCAATACTTGAATTGGCTCCGAGTACAGTGGCTCCACCACCAGTTCTGCCCCCCGGGTCATCAGGGGATTCTCCATTACCAGGGCCACGTCCACCAGCCCATCCCTGAGCACCTTCAAGGCGCGGTCGCTGCCCAGAGCGGTAACCCGCAACTGCACCTCTGGGTACTCCCGGCAAAACTGTTGCAGCACCGGCGGCAGTTGATGGGCGATCAGGGAATGGATCCCGGCAATGCAGAGCTCGGTTTGCTGGCCCTGCAGCCATTCTCGAATGCTTTCCTGAGCCCGCTGCCATTCTTGACAGATGCGACGGGCATGGGGCAAAAGCCGTTCCCCGGCCACAGTTAGGGCCACCGGGCTTTTGCGATGCAACAGCGGAGCCCCCACCGCTTCTTCCAGGGCCTGGATCTGGCGGCTAATGGCCGATTGGGTCAGACCGCTGAGGCGAGCAGCGGCCAAAAAGCTGCCCGTTTCCACCACGTTCAAAAAGGCTTGCAACAACTCCAGCCGCACTCGGGATCCCTTGATGATGTAGCCTGCCGTGGTGGCATCCTAGCTGGGGAAGCGGTAGGCTTTTGTAAACACCGTTACAAGTTGTTTGTTGGACTGGGGATCCTCAAGCCGGGAGGAGAGGAGGCAGATGGGCTGGGATCCGACCTTGCTGGAGGGGCTGCTCAACTCCGCCATTCCCCACCTTTTCCCCGCTGCCCAGGTGGTCATCCGCCACAAGGGAAGGTGTATCTACTCAAGGGCGGCAGGTTATCTCGACCCTGAGACCCGGCGCCAACCGACAACCTCGGCCACCCGTTTTGACCTGGCCTCGCTGACCAAGCTGTACACCGCCACCGCCTGCATGGCCCTGGTGGAAGCCGGAGCGTTGCTGCTGGATCAACCGGTGAGTCTCCTGTTGCCGGAGTTTCAGGGATCCCGCCCCATTGCCCCCTATGAAGATCCTCTGCAGCCGGGGAAATGGATTGCTGTGGAACCGGAATCCTTAGGCCAGCTTGTTGCAACAGAACAGGTGACGGTGCGGCAGTTGCTGGCCCACACCGCCGGTTTGCCCGCCTGGCGGCCCCTGTTTCGACAGCCCGATGCCGAATCGGCCCGGCACATGGCCCTGCACACCTTTTTGGCCTACAGGCCGGGATCCCGCAGAGTCTACAGCGATCTTGGATTGATCCTGCTGGGGCTGGCTTTGGAACGTCTGAGCGGAACCCCTCTGGATCAGATCTTGCATGCCCGGATCTTGCAGCCTCTGGGCCTGAGCCAAACTCAGTTTTATCCAGGGGATCCTTTCGACCCACCCCCTGTCTCTGTCTCTTGTGCCCCCACCGAGCTGTGTCCTTGGCGAAAGCGCCGCCTACAGGGGCAGGTTCACGACGAAAATGCCGCCCGCCTGGGCGGGATCGCCGGCCATGCCGGACTATTCGCCACGGCAGAGGAAGTAGCCGCTTTCGGAGAGAGTTTTTTGACGGGATCCCTGTTGCAGCCGCAGACGGTGAGGGAAATGACCCGCGAGCAGTTGCCTCAGCAAGGGGATGCCCACCGCTGTCACGAGCGCCGGGGTTTGGGGTTTGCCTTGCGCTCCCCGGATCCCTTGGCCAGCAGCTACCCGTTCAGCCCCAGCGCCTTCGGCCACACCGGCTTCACCGGACCCTCCCTGTGGATCGATCCAGAGCGGGAGCTGGTGGTGACGCTGCTCACCAACGCCGTCTACCACGGTCGGCAGGAGAACGGATTCCAGGCTTTCCGGGTTGCCTTCCATCAGGCCATCCTAGAGGGGCTTTCTTGATCATTGAGTCCCTGACCGTTCCCGCTAGGGTGCCGTAGGCATAACCGAGGCTGAGGTGGACGAGACCTTTTACCGACAGTTGGCAGACATGCTGATACATTTACGCTGAACACTGCTGAACATCACTGTTCAACTATGCAGCGATAGCATTCTGTTTGTTTCCATTCGCGTTAGCGGGACGGAGTCCAAACAGAATGGCGGTATCCCGCAAAGCTTTGAGTAGAATACCCAAAGCGCAGTTTCCGTGTCGTCTTACTACCAATTTTCTGCTTTGCTTTGGCTACCATGTTGGCAGACTCGAAAGTAAACAGAAAGATCAACTGGTAGTAATCCGTACTGAACATATTATACATTATTTTCAGTATAGTTGAGCTTATTATTGACTAGAGTCATGCTCTCCCGCGGGCCGCTGGTGGTAGCCACCGTGATCCGCACCCAGGGATCTGTGCCTCGCCAGGCGGGGGCGAAACTGGCTGTGGGATCCGATGGCACCCTGTTGGGCACTGTTGGCGGTGGGGCTGCCGAAGCGGAAGTCATTGCCCGAGCGCAAACCCTTTTGCAGACCGCTGTTCCCGTTGGCGATGGCGATGGGGAGTCCTCGCCGGCTGGGATGCCGGTTTCCCTCGATCTCAACAGCCCTCCCTTGGGCGTTTGCGGGGGACGGATGCACATTTGGCTACAGCGATGGCAGGGATCCCTTGCCCAAACGTTGGTGGCCCAGATCCTCCAGGCTCTGACCCAAGGGCAAAGGGCTTGGCTGATCACTCCCCTCCATCCTCAGGGGTTCCCCTACCTCAGCCTTAGCGACAGCGGTGCGGAGCACTTTGCCCCCCTGCCATCCCGCCCACAGCTCCTCGCGGGATCCTGGGTCGAGCCCCTCCTCCCTTCCCCCACCCTGCTGATCGTCGGAGCGGGCCACTGCGGCCTGTCCCTGGCCCAGGAAGGGATCCCGGAGACCGCCTTCAGCTAGAAATCGCAGGAGCCCCGCACTGTACCCGTAGGGTCAGTGTCGGGAGGAATGCGGAAGTTATGATAGAACCATGACCCAAGTCCTGACCGTCTCCTGCAAGCTCAAGGTGTCCCAGTCGCAAGCCGCAAAGTTGGATGCGACAATGGATGCCTTTGTGCAGGCGTTGAACTGGGTCAACCAAAACACACCAGAAAAAGTAGTCAACGCAGTCAAACTCCAGTCCCTTTGCTATTACCAGATTCGCGCTCGGTTTGGCTTGTCCAGTAACTTGGCTCAGCAAGTCTGCAGACGGCTGGCCGGTGCCCGTAAAGTTGCCCAACAGAAAAACCGCCCCGTCAAAGCGTTCAAGAGAGGCTTTGCGACCTACGATGCCCGTATCTTTTCGTTGCGCGAGAAAGACTGGACGGTGTCGCTGACCACGGTGGAGGGTCGGGAGCGCTTTGAGCTGGCGATTGGCCGCTACCAGAGAGAACAGTTGGCAGGCTCCAATCCCAAATCTGCCACTCTGGTCAAGCGCAAAGACGGTTCCTACTCCATTCAAATCTGTGTGGAAGCGGAGCCATCCCCACCGCAACGCACGGATAGAGTGCTGGGGGTGGATTTGGGCAGGACGGATATTGCTCATACATCGGAAGGAGATAACTGGAATGGACAGCAGTTGAACAAAGTCCGAGACCATCACTCGCGGTTGAGGGCGGTACTTCAACGCAAAGCCAGTAAGGGCACCCGCAGTTCGCGGCGCAGATGCAGAGAACTGTTGCAACGGCTGTCTGGCAAGGAGAGGCGCTTTCAGGCGTGGGTCAATCATCGCATCTCCAAAGCTATTGTCTCTAGGGCAAAGGCGACAAACAGCGCTATTGCTCTGGAAGACCTGACAGGGATCCGGAAAAGAGTCAATCAACAGCCACGCAGCAAGACAGAGCGTAGGCGGGCAAATAGTTGGGCGTTTTATCAACTCCGTCAATTTTTGGAGTACAAGGCTCTGCGTGCGGGGGTTGCTCTGATTCTTGTTCCGCCTGCCTACACGTCGCAGACCTGCCACCGGTGTTTGCACATTCATCCCGACCCTGCGCAATCCTACCGCAGTGGAAAGAAGTTTAAGTGTGGACACTGTGGATGGGAAGGGGATGCGGATTTGAATGGTGCGAATGTGATTGCGCTTTTGGGGGCTGTCGTAAACCAGCCTAGAGGTTCGGGCCTGTTTTGTTCTCTGGTAGAGCAGAGCAGGCTCAGGGCTACTGAAAGCCCGCTCCGTACCGCTTTAGCGGTCGGAGTCGGGTAGTTTACTCGGCTCTTTGCCCCCATCGGTCTGGAGATCCACGCCGAAACCCCCGCCGAGATTGCCATCAGCATCACCGCCCAGCTCATCCAGGTGCGACGGGGATCCCCGAAGAGAATGCCCGGCGAAACTCAAGGTGTAGGCTTGCCGGTTAGCCGGAGGACAAGCTAGGCTAGAAAAGCGCCGCGGGGTAGAGCAGCCTGGTAGCTCGTCGGGCTCATAACCCGAAGGTCACTGGTTCAAATCCAGTCCCCGCTATAGGAACTCAACATCTGCAGGCATTGGGAGAGCTTCTCTAAGTTGTCTTGAGCCGAAGCTAGGAAGACGGTGCATGGATCCGCGGGAAATCGAGGCGTTGATACAGGCTGCCCTGCCCGGAGCCAAGGTGCAGGTAGAAGATACAGTTGGCGATGGCAACCATTTTCAGGCTGTCGTCGTAGCTGAGCAATTCCAAGGCCTCCCCCTCATCAAACAGCACCGGCTGGTGAACGAGGCCTTGAAGCCCTACCTTCAGGATGGCCGTCTCCACGCCCTAGCCCTCCGTACCTTTACCCCTAGCCAGTGGGAGGAGCTTCGGAGAGCAGCCCCCGGCTCAGCTTGAGCGGGCTTGCACTAGCCAAAGCTAATACGGAGCAGAGAAAAATCATCCTCAAGATCGGCCTTGCCGCGGAAAGACTGAATGTGCTGCAGAACGTGATCGAGGCCAACGCAGGCATGCTTGCTTAGGAAGGACTTCCAGTTCTCTATCCCCCAGATCCCTTCCGAGCTGGACACTTCGTAAACCCCGTCGCTGAACACGTAGAGACAACTGTTGGCCGGGATCCGGACTTCGTCCCTAGCAAAGTCCTGATCGGGCAAAATGCCAATCGGCAAATTGGGGGTCTTCAGCTCTAGGGGGATGGGGTCTGATTGCGCAACCAACAGAGCGGGGGGGTGGCCAGCGCTGGCAAAAGAAAGCAAGCGAGATCCCGGCTGATAGACCCCATACCAAAGGGTGAAGTACATTTCATGGTGGGATCCCATTGGGAAGGATTGGTTGAGGGCGCGCAACACCGCATCCGGCTGCCGCAGGTCTGTATCGGGCAGGCTCTGGGAACGCAACTGGTTCATCACCGACACCGACAACAACGCGGATCCCACCCCGTGCCCTGACACATCTAGCAGGTAGATGGCCAGGTGATCCTCGTCTAGCCAGTGGTAGTTAAACGAATCCCCCCCCAGCTCCTGGGAGGGCAAAAAGCACCACTCAATCGCTATTTGGTGAGGTGGGAAGTCGGCCGGCTTGGGCAAAAGCGAACGCACATAGCTGGCTGCTTCGGCCAACTCCGCCCGCAGTCGGGCCGTTTGCTGCTGCAGGTCATAGCTGAGCTGGTGCAAGCGCAGCCCAGCCCGCACCCGCGCCCGCAATTCATTGGGATCGATGGGCTTGCTGAGGAACTCATCTGCCCCGGCATCCAGGCCCTGGATGCGGTCTTCGACTTCGGTGCGAGCGGTAAGCAAAATAAAGAAGGTGGTGGAAAACTTGGGATCCGCCTTGATGCGCCGGCAGACCTCCAGCCCATCCATATCCGGCATCATCCAGTCACAGATAATCAGCCCCGGGGTTAGGAGATGAGCTTTCTCCAGCCCTTCCAAGCCACCGCTGGCCATCTCGACGGTGTAGCCCTGCCGCTCCAGGGATCGCTTCAACACCAGCCGAATCGTGGGATCGTCGTCCACAATCAAAATGGCCGTCATGACCACTGCACCTCAATCCCGAATCAACCCGAATTAAAACGCAACTCTAGCCCGTACTGGTAGGCAGACCGTTTATCCTAGCCCAGGAGTTGCGGCAGAAAAACCGGCTTGGAGGGCGGTTAGCGGAAAAGCCTCAGCAACCTCATCCCCCAGAGCTAAAGTTGCGTATCCCTTAGTGGATCCCTAAAACCGTGGTTGCACGCTACCCAAAAGCTGACCGTTTCAAGATACTGGTGGGAATAGATAACAGCGGGGGGGTTTTTGGGCAGATTCTGCTTTAGAGACTTCCATTGGACAAAGAGATACGGATCACATCTTATCCATCCTTTGCCGGTCTAGAGTGAACTTTGAGGTTAAACGGCCTTGGCTGCATGAGCGCGTCTCCTCTACCGTTATCTCCTCCGTCCGTTCGGGATTCGCAGGCGGCTTCAGCCGCGGCACCCCGCCAAGCTCCCAGGGGAGAAATCCGGCTGGAGGATCTGGACGAGAAGCAATTGCTGGCCGGCCTGTCGTCGGTGGTGCTCAACCCGGCAGCTTGGAGTTGCTTTAGCATCAGTGAAACCAGCCGCTTGCTGCGCCCCCTGCAAATTTGCCCCGACTTGACCGGAACTCCCGTTCTCTCCCCAGGCGCCACTGCTGAAGTTGTCTATAAGTTCCTGCTGAGCGACGGTCGGATTGGAACCATGAAGGGGCTGATCTCGATCGAAGACTTTCGCAGCAAGCGGCTGCATTCTATTTACGAGGAACTGCGTATTGAAAAAATCATACCGGTTTTTAACGAAGCGGTTGTCGAGCAGATCATCGATCAGTTGAAGCCGATTTTTGCCCGCGACCTGGACGAGCTGCTTTGGCAAGAAAGTTTTTACTTCACCCCTCAAGATCTACGCCAGCCGGAGTTCTTGTTGCGCGGCCTGCGGCCCGAGGCGATCCCACGCCGCTTTCGGCCGCACCTGCAAAGGGTGTACTCCCACATCATAGGGGTGTGTCGCAGCTTGCCCAACATCGCTTTCCAACTGTGTCTGCGGGCCTACCTGGAGTACAACGAGGTCAAAAACAAGCATCTGTTGGCAATTCTGCTCAGCAAGTATTTTTACACGCTCTATCGCATCGGTGGACTGGACGGTTGGAAAAGTCGGGATCCGGTGGAAGTGGGATCCCTCTACTCTTCCAATCGACGGGCTCGGCTGCAGGCTCTTTCTCACCTGCTGACGCTGGACAACGACAGCGACGAACCGCTGGCAAGCCTTGGGGATCCAGGGCCGCGCGGCAGCTATTTCAGTGGAGAGGGGGAGCCTGCTGCTGGCGAGGTGCCGAGCGCAGAAGAGATCGAAAAGCTGCGGCAAGATGTGGAGGCAGCGCGCAGCCAGGCCGCCGAGGCCCAGCAGCTGGTAGCCCAATATCAAGAAGAGAAAAAACAAGAGCTGCTCAACCGCCTGCAGGATCCCAATAAGTTTCTCCTTTTCAGCCTCCATCAATTTTTCGACACTCTCCTCACATCCCTGCCGGTGGAGGTGAAAAGCGAGTACGGAGCCGTCTGGGTGCCCCGCACTTCCCACTTGGACGAAAAAGAGCGGGACAAGCTGACCGAACATTTGCACCAGATTACCAGCGAGGCCTATTTGCTGAGCATCCCCTTTGCCGAGGCGACGATCATTGGCTATTGGCGGGTTTTGGCCGATTCGTTCTACAACCAATGGGTTTTGAATCAGTACAAGCAGTTGCAAAGCTACGGAGTGGATCTAGAGCAGCAGGGCATCCAAATCCTGGAGCGCGAACGATTTTTAGATGAAGTGCAACTGCGCTTTGCTGGCCGCCACCGCGAGATCGTGACTCAAAATGTGGAGAAGATCAGCCAAATTGTGGTAGACAGCCTGGCCAAGCGGGTGGCCCTCAACACCAGCCAACAGAGCTTTCAAGCCATGCGAGCCAAATTGGCCACCGTTTTGGATATGGAGATCTCCCGCAAGGACATGGCGCAGGTACGGCGGCTGATCGACTACTTCACGGATGTGTTTTTGGGCAAGCGGGAGGAGCTGCGCTCGCCCTATCCGGTGGGCACCATCTTGCAAGTAAGGGCAGCCATCGAGCTGCGTCCCCCCGACAGTCGCACCCGCATTGGCCTGGAAATCCTAAACCAGATCTACCGCGAGTACATGCCTGTGCTGCAGCAAGAGTAGGGGCAGGGATCCCAGGGGCTGGCAAGTTTTGGGCACAATGGGGACTGGTGTGCTGTTTAGGGTTGGAGACGGCAAGTTCCCATGCGCTACCGCCAGCTTGGCCACAGTCCTCTGCAGGTTTCGGAGATCTGCCTCGGCACCATGACGTTTGGTGAGCAGAATACCCAGACTGAGGCTTGGGAACAGCTCGATTACGCAGTAGAACACGGGATCAACTTCATCGATACGGCGGAGATGTACCCGGTGCCGGCGCGGGCGGAAACCCAGGGAGCCACAGAACGCTACATCGGCGAGTGGCTGCAGCACCAGCCGCGGGAGCGCCTTGTCATCGCCACCAAGATCACCGGCCCGGGGCGGCCCTGGCACTGGATCCGCGGCGGGTCTCTCTCGATTAGCCGCAACAACCTCAAACAGGCGGTGGCCGGCAGCCTCAAGCGCCTGAAAACCGACTACATCGACCTCTACCAAATCCACTGGCCGGATCGCTATGTGCCCCTGTTTGGGGGTGTGGCCTACGATCCCTCTCAAGAGCGGCCCACGGTTCCCATTGCCGAGCAACTGCAGGGTCTGGCGGAACTGGTGCAGGAGGGCCTGGTGCGCTACATCGGCCTGAGCAACGAAACCCCTTGGGGAGTCTGCGAGTTCTGCCACGTGGCCGAGCAGTTGGGCTTGCCCAGGGTAGTCTCGATTCAAAACGCCTATAGCCTCCTCAACCGCACCTTTGAGATGGGGCTGGCGGAGGTCTGTCGCCACGAACAGGTAGGGCTGCTGGCCTACAGCCCCCTGGCCTTTGGGCTGCTGACGGGCAAATACCTGGGGGGCGCCAAGCCGCCGGGATCCCGTTTGGCCCTGTTCGAGGGCTTTGGCCAGCGCTACCGCAAGCCCAATGTGGAAGAGGCCGTGGCTGCCTACGTGCGCATTGCCCGCCAGCACGGCCTGACCCCTGCCCAGTTGGCTTTGGCCTTTGTGCGCAGCCGTTGGTTTGTCACCAGCACCATCATCGGGGCCACCAACCTGGCCCAGCTCAAGGAAAACCTCAGTTGCCTCGAGGTGGAGCTGTCGCCTGCGATCCTGGCAGAAATTGAGGCGGTGCACCAGCGCTACCCCAATCCCGCCCCGTGAAACTTCGGAAACCGATAGAACTTTTCAGGAGATTTTTTCGTCTAGGGTTACGGAGTGGGTAACTCCATCCGGCTCTTCTTCGATTGTTGATTGTTTGGGCCGATGTCTTTTCTTAGAGCCTTTCTAGCAGGTAGCGAGGAGTTGTAGGGGATGCGTGGGTTTTCTCTTTGGCAAAGTTGGAAGGCGGCAGCCGTGATAGCGAGCTGGGGCAGTTTGTTGCTGGTTGCGGATCCCGTTTGGGCGCAACTTTCCGATATCAGCACCTACTGGGGCGCCCAGTACATCGCCGGGCTCAATGAGCGGCAGATCATCGGCGGCTTCCCAGACGGCACCTTTCGCCCCAACGAGTCGATTACGCGGGCCCAGTTTGCCGTTATCGTCACCAAAGCTTTTGGGCTAGATACCAACGTCCCTGTGCGCCCCTTTGCCGATCCCATTCCCAGTTGGGCAGCTCCCTCCATCGGCGCGGCGGCAGCAGCGGGGTTGGTTTCCGGCTTTCCCGACGGCACCTTCCGTCCCAACGATGTCCTCACCCGCGCCCAGGCCATCACCGTTCTGACCCGCGCCGCCACCAACGGCAGGCTCCTCGAGGATCCCGGTCAAATTGAAGCCATTCTGTCCGGCTTTACCGATGCCAATTTGGTTCCCAATTTTGCCCGCGCCCCCATCGCGACAGCAGTTCAAGAAGGTCTGTTGGTGCTCTACCCTGATCCCACCCGACTGAATGCCCAGGCGGTGGCCACGCGGGGGGAAGTGGCGGCTCTCACCTACCAAGCGCTGGCCAAGGTGGGCCGGGTGCCCAGCCTAGACCCGCCTGTGGGAGCTGCCATCCCCGGGCCAGGGATCCGCACCGAGCTTCTGGCTCAGGTCCCCCCCACGCCTGAGCCCCTGGCCACGCCGGATATCCCCGTGGAGCCGCTGGTGGAAACGCTGCCCGCCGCCCCAGAGGTGAGAACTTTCTTTGCCCGCGAGGAGCTGGGATCCGTCAAGCCGGGAGATACCTTGACGGTGTATTTGCTGGGATCGCCAGGGGCGCAGGCGTCTTTCTCCATTCCCGGCATTGCCTACAACCTGCCCCTGCAGGAAACCCGCCCCGGCCAATACGAGGGCAGCTACACCTTCCGCAGCCAAGACCGGGCCTCGGAAGCGCCAGTATTTGCCCGTCTGGAGCGGAATGGGCTGGTGACCCTGGTGCGATTGCCGGACAAAACCATCAGCATCGGTCGGGTGACCGACACCACCTTCCCCACCATCAGCGACCTGGCGCCGCCCAACGGAGCGGTGACCGACAACCCGCGCCCATCCATCTCCGCTCGCTTTCAAGATGACCAGGGAATCGACCTCAATAGCTTTACCCTGCTGGTGAACAACGTGGACGTTACCGCCCAAGCTCAGCTCAGCCGCACCGGCTTCGCCTACACCCCAGCCGAGCCGCTGCCCACCGATCGACCGACCTTGATTGCCGTCCAAATTGCCGATACCAGCGGCAACACCGCCATCCAGCAGTGGTCTTTCCAGGTGCAGGCCGCCCAGCCCACACCCACTCCAACGCCCACCCCTACTCCAACACCCACCCCTACTCCAACACCCACCCCTACTCCAACACCCACACCCACTCCAACACCCACGCCGACTCCCACACCCACGCCCACACCGGAAGCGACTCCGACCGCAACAGCAACGCCTACCCCCACCCCAGAGCCTGTAGTGGAGCCTTTGCCTTCTCCCTCTCCCAGCCCTTCTTAGGCAAGAGGGATCCCATGAACAGGCTTTAGTGGTGTTTTAAAGGCCAATGGGTTGCCCCTAGATACTACATCTAGTGGGCACGAGCTGGTCAGGATGCTAAGCTACTGCCAGTTGTGACTGGACGGGATCCATGAGCTCAGCGTTGCAGCCGTTTTTGCCGTCGTGGCAAAGGGTTGGCTTTGGGTGGCTGGTGAGTGGGGTGTTGTGGGCTGCGGCGGTCGCTCCCATCACTGCCCAGCAGTTCGAGTTCACGCCCCAAGCCCCTCAGCCAAATCCCGTCCCTACCCTGCCTCTGCTCAGCAACCCGCCCGGCTCCACGGCTCCGCAAGCCCTGCCGCCTGTGCCTCAGGTGCCGCAAATGCCCCTCACGGGGGATCCCCTCCCCCCACCGGGGGATCCGAGCCCGGCCCCAATTCCGGTGGTGCCCGTTCAAGCGGCCCCAGGTGGACCAGCTCCGCCAGGCGAAGCCTACTCCTATCAACGGCGGCCCGACCTCAGCCCAGGGGGGAACCTGGCTGGGGCCGCGCGGGGCGAGCTGCCTGCCGGCACCCGTATTCCTCTTACGGTCTACCGACCCATCACCTTCCAGCCCTACCAGGCCATCAGCGCCAACCTGGAAGTCTCCGAGCCAGTGCTGGATCGCTTTGGCCAGGTGGTGATCCCGCCAGGGAGTGTGGTGTGGGGCACCTTTGAGCCGGTTTACAGGCCCAGGGATCCCCTCAGTCGTGGCGAAGACAATGCCGACCTGCGGAAACAGATCCTCGGCAACCGCTTTGTGGCCAACCGCCTCACCATCGGCCCTTCTACCTATCTCATTAGAGGCCAGTCTGCACTGCTCCCGGTTGGGTTGGATCGCAACGCCGATGTGGGCACCACCGTCGCCCGTGGGGCGGGCTATGGGGCGGCGGGCGGGTTGGCCTTGGGGGTGCTCACAGGGGGATGGGGCTTTTTGCCCATCCTGGCCGGCGGCCTGGCGGGTGCTGCTGCAGGTAGTACCAACATCGACCGGGTGGTGACGCTGCAGCCCAACGCCCTGGTGGAACTGGAACTGAGCGAGAGCCTGATCATCCAATAGCCTTGACAAGAAGCGAGCAGGAGCGGGTCGGTAGAGTAGAGAAGATCCCCCCAAGTTTGCTCCATGGCCCTTTGGATCTACGTCGTGCCCCCCCTGGCCGGGCTGGTGATCGGCTATTTCACCAACGACATCGCCATCAAGATGCTCTTCCGGCCCTACCGGGCCTATCGGATTTTCGGCTGGCGCATCCCCTTCACGCCCGGCCTGATCCCGCAGAACCAGCCCCGCCTGGCCAAGCAGATTGCCAAGACCATCATGGGATCCCTGCTCACGCCAGAGGAGCTGCACAATCTGGCCCGCAAGCTGCTGCGAACTGAGCGCATGCAGGCAGGGATCCGCTGGCTGCTGGGGGTGGCGCTGGATCGGCTGCAAAACCCCGAGCAACAGCAGCAAACCGCTCAGGTGCTGGCGCGCATCTTGGCCGATCTGTTCAACGAGTCGTTGCCCCGCCTGGTGAAGGTGCTCGCCCGCCAGGAGACTTTTTTGGAGGGGCCGATTAACCAACTGTTCGACCAGGTGCTGCTAGAGCTGCGCCTCAACGCCGAGCAAGCCCGGCAGCTTTCGGAGTGGATCCTGAAGCAGGCGCTGCCCCCCAAGGTGTTGCGGCAGAACCTGGTGGATTTTCTCACCGATCGCAACATCGAAGCTTTGGATGAAGAATTTCGCGAGCGGGCCACCGGCTCCTACTGGCTGGTGGCCAACTTGTTTGGCCTCAAAAACGCCCTGCTGCGCCTGCGCACCTATTGCCTGGAGGAGCCGGAAGGGGCAGAGGCCATCTTGGAAGATCTGCTCAAAGACATCAACGCCCCCCGCCGCCTGACCGAGATCCTGCAGAACCTCTCCCTGCAAAACCTGCCGGTTTCCGCCGTACGTCAGTTGCGCCGTGCCCTGCGCGATGGGATCCAAGATTACCTGCGCAGCCAAGGGCCAGAGGTTATCAAGGGGCTGGGGGAGAGCATCGATTGGGAAAAAGTGGCCAGCCTGGTGTTGGGTCGCCTGCGCAACTCCAAGGCGCTGATCGCCTCCATCGATCAGATCAGCGCCGACCTGGCTTTGATCCTGGAGCGCTACCTAGAGCGGGATCTGGAATCGCTGATGATGCAGGTGATCCCCGTGTTGAACTTAGATCAGGTGATTGCCGACAAAGTCAACGCCACCTCCCCTGCTGAGCTGGAGCAGGCCATTCAGCAAATTGTGCGCCAGGAACTGCAGGCCATCGTCAACTTGGGGGGGCTGTTGGGTTTTTTGGTGGGCTGCGTGCAGGTGCTGTTTTTGCTGAGGTGACGGCCCCCTTCCCCAGAAAACGGGAGCTTGGATTGCGGCTTTTGCTTCAGTTACGATATTGGAATGCGGTTAACAATTCTCCACACTTCCGATCTCCACGCCAACCTGCATCCCTGGAACTACTTCGCCGGGATCCCTGCAGAACATGGCTTGGCCAAGCTGGCCACCCTGATCAAGCGTGTGCGAGCAGCCAGCGAGGATCCAGTGTTGCTCATCGACAGCGGCGACACGATCCAGGGATCCCCCTTGGGCACCTACTATGCCCAGGTGGAGCGGGTCTCCCCCCATCCCATGGCCCACGCCCTCAACGCCCTCGGCTACGACGCCTTTACCCCCGGCAACCACGACTTTAACTTTGGGCTGCAGGTGCTGCAGGATTTCACCGCCGATCTCCGCTGTCCCACCCTGTGCGCCAATATTCTCCGCCACAACGGGGATCCGCTGTTTCGCCCTTACCTCATCCGAGAAGAGGCCGGGATCCGCGTCGGCCTGCTGGGGCTGACCACCCCCCGCATCGACACCTGGGAGCGGCCCGACTACATTGCGGGGCTGCGCTTTGCCCCCCTGCTGGAAACTGCCCAGCACTACCTGTCGCTGCTACGGCCCCAGGTGGACGTGTTGGTGCTGATCCTGCACAGCGGTTCCAGCCAACTGCCTCCCCTGCGCAGCCCTGAGGGCTGGCGCAGCCCGGATCGCCGCGGCTGGGCCAGCAACAAAAGCTTGGTGGGGGAAAACGAGCTGCTGGCCCTGGCCGAGCTCGAGGGCATCGACGTCATCCTCTCCGGCCACACCCATCAGACCATTGCCGGCCTGGGGGGGGCCAAGGCCCTGGTGGTGCAGCCCGGCTACTGGGGCAGCCACCTTTCCCACGTGTCTTTGGAGCTGGAGCGCCACGGCGGACGCTGGCAAGTTGTCGGGAAAACTGCCCAGTTGCTGGCTGCGGAAGGGATCCCTGCCGATCCCGAACTCCTGGCCCTGACAGAGCCCTACCACCAGGCCACCTTGCGCTACATCCGCCAGCCCATTGGGCAGGCCCGTTGTGCCTATCGCGGCGGGCTGGCAGCCCGTTTTGGGGCCAACCCCCTAGCAGAGCTGCTCCATCAGGCCCAACTGCAGGCGGTACGGGAGGCCGGCCTTTCGGCGGAGCTCTCCCTGGTCAACATCTGCAGCAGTGCCGGCCTGGCAGCGGGCCCCATCTTTCTGCAAGACGCCTACAGCCTCACCGTTTACGACAACACCCTCTGCGTCTTGGAGATCACCGGCGACATCTTGCGACGCGCCCTCGAGCAAACCGCTGGCTATTTTCGCCAGTTGGATCCCGAGCATCTCCCGGCAGATCCCGCCTCTGTCGTCGCCCCCGAAGCCCGCGGCTACACCTTCGACCTCTACCACGGCATCGACTACTGCTTCGATCTCACCCGCCCTGTAGGCGAGCGCTTGGTGACCCTACAATTTCGCGGCCAGCCGGTGCAGCCGGATCAGACCTTTCGCCTGGCCATCAACCACTACCGCGCCGGCGGTGGGGGGGGCTACAGTATGTTCCAAGAAGCCCAAACCCTCTGGATCTCCGCCGACAGCATCCGCGACTTTCTCGCCCGCCACATTCACACCCATTCCCCCATCCAGCCCATCTACCGCCACAACTGGCACCTCATTCCCAACTTGGCCGAGATCTACTTTCCCCAGAGCTTGGGCCAGCTCCAGGACAGCCTGCTGGTAGGCTAGAACAACTAGGGATCTCAACTGGCTGGCAGAGGAGTCGGTAGAATACGATCAGCACAGAGCCCAGTTTGGCTGATTGCGACGCTGGTTTTGAGACTGCCAAACTGTCGGCACCCGACGTTACTGCTCCTTAATCACGCTTGTCGACATAACCCATGACTGCTGAAGAAAAGCAACCGATGCCCACAGAAGATGCCTATCCTGAACTCCAGGAAGAGGAAATCGACGTAGAAGCAGAGCTGGAGAAGCTGATTTTGGAAGACCGTGAAGCGGAAGCCAGCACCTCCTCTGGCGAAGCCAGCGCTGAGGCTTCTCAGGATCTCAGCGAAACCTTAAAGCAGCTCCAGCAGGAGTTGGAAATAACGCGCCAGCAACTGAAAGAGAAGGAAGAGTCCTACATCCGCCTCTATGCCGATTTTGAGAACTACCGACGGCGTACCCAGCGGGAAAAAGAGGAGTTCAGCCAAAAAGAACGGCAGAAATTTGTGCTGGAGATCCTGCCTGTGGTGGATAGCTTTGAGCGGGCGCAGCAGCAGTTAAAGCTGGAGACCGACCGCGAGCGGGAGGTGCACAACAGCTACCAAAGCGTCTATCGCTTGCTGGTGGAATGCTTGAAAAAGATGGGCGTATCCCGCATGAAATCGGTAGGCCAGCCCTTCGATCCTAACCTGCACGAGGCCATAGCCCGCCAGCCCAGCAGCGAGTACCCCGAAGATGTGGTGGCCGTCGAATATCAACCGGGCTACAAGCTGGGGGACTTGGTGATTCGCCACGCCATGGTGGCTGTCTCGTCGGGCAGCCCAACCTCTGAACCGTCTCCCTCAGACCCAGCCACCCCCAAACCCGAGCCGGAAAGCACGCCTGCCTCTCCCCAAAACCCCCAACATTCGTGACGTACTCCCGCACTCATGCTGACGCATAGAGTGCGGGCTTCCCAGTGACTCCTGCCCAATAGCAGGACATTTCCTGAGCTTGAAGAACGGGACGCCCCACCGCTCTGGATTTGATGACCCTCGCCGAGCTGTGATCCCTGCCAATCCTCAACCCACAGTGCGGACAATCGTGCCACCGCTCATGCAGCTTTTTGGGCACATCTCGACCACACCCCGAGCACCCTTGACTGCTGCCGCGGGGATCCCCTGCAATCGTCAACAGCCCAGCTCTTTCAGCCTTGGCTGCCAAAATTTGCAGGAACTCACCCCACCCAGCATCATCAACAGATTTGGCTAGTCTGCTTCTAGCCAGACCCCTAATAGTAAGCGCCTCATGAGCAATGTGCTTCCCCTTACTTAACAACTTCTTTGCCATCTTGTAGTGAAAATCTTTGCGCTGGTTGGCTACTTTGTAAAACCGTCGGGCAAAGGGCGGTGTTGGACCAGCTTGACCGGCCCAACCTTGGGCAGATGGATAAACTGCCCTCGAATGCAGTCCTGCTTCATCTGAGGGAAGGTGAAGGAGCGATACCGCCCTACTCCCTTAAACCTAGGCCTGCCTGCCCTTTTGCCGTTGCGGTCACCTTTTAGCCATCGGTCAAAGGCCCTTTGCACCCGCTGTAGGCAGTTTTGGAGCACCTGGGAATGAATCGCTTGGTATTCGGGGAAGAGAGCCTTTGTGTTTACCAAGTCTCGTTTCTGGGAGTCGAAGGTGGGCTTGTCTTTCAACACAGGCAGATGGCAGACTGTCAACGGGCAAGCGTGGCTGTTGCAGCGATTCTGCTCCCACCCGTTGAACCGTTCTGCCAGGCGATAGTTGTACTGCCTACGTAGCAGCTGCAGCCATTGCTCCATTAGAGCTATCTGGCTGGTGGTAGGACGCAAGCGGTACTGGTAAGCGGTTCTCATGATGAATGCATTGTACCTGTTGAACGCTCCCGCCTCTCATCCCGACTCTGGCCGGCCCGCCCCCCTACATCCCCCCGTATACGGGGGGACTGGGGGACTGGGGGGCTGGGATATAGGGGGGTACAGAGCGGGGCTTCCAGGACTACGTCCCGCTAGCGCGAACGGCGGATTAGCTAAAACCACTATACTGATAGGCTCTTGAAGGTTTCAGGAAAAGCCATGAAAGCCGTGCGCCTGGCGGTGATCGACTATGATGCCGGCAACCTGCATTCAGCTTGCAAAGGGCTGGAGCGGGCCGGGGCCGAGGTGCAGCTAGTCACAGAGCCGGCTGGGCTAGCGGCTTTTGATGGCCTTGTCCTGCCCGGCGATGGGGCCTTTGACCCAGCCATGCAGCAGTTGCGGGCGCGCGGCTTTGGGGAGGCAATCCGACAAGCCATCGAGCGGCAGCAGCCTTTCTTGGGCATTTGTATTGGTTTGCAAGTTTTGTTCGAAGACAGCGAAGAGGGGACAGAGCCGGGGCTGGGCATCGTGCCGGGGCGGGTGCAGCGCTTTCGACCGGAGCCGGGCCTGCGCATCCCCCACATGGGCTGGAACCAGTTGCACCTTACCCAGCCCGACTCTCCCCTTTGGGCAGGGATCCCCGAGCAAAGCTGGGTTTACTTTGTCCACTCCTACCACGCGGTGCCCAAGGATCCAAGCTGGGTGGTCGCCACCACCCAGCACGGCAGCCAAACCTGTGTGGCCGCCATTGCCCGCGGCACCTTGTTTGCCACCCAATTTCACCCCGAAAAGTCCGGCCCTGTAGGCTTGAAGATATTGCAAAACTTTGTCGAGTTTGTTGCCCGTCGCTTGCCTGCTGCCGGCGCCTAGCGTTTCATGAACTACTGGCTGATGAAATCGGAGCCCAGCGTCTACAGCATCTGGGATCTGCAGCGGGACGGCCAAACCCTTTGGGACGGCGTGCGCAACTACCAAGCCCGCAACTACTTGAAGGCCATGCAGGTTGGGGATCGCGCCTTTTTCTACCACTCCAACGCCGACCCCCCCAGCATAGCCGGCCTGATGGAGATCGTGGAGACTCAGGTGGTGGATCCCAGCCAGTTTGATCCCACCAGCCCCTACTACGATCCCAAGTCAACCCCTGCAGCGCCCCGCTGGCAGACAGTGCGGGTGCAATTTGTTGCCGCCTTTGGGCGCTTGATCCCTTTGGCCCAGTTAAGGGCCACTTTTACCCCTGCGGAGTTAGAAGTGGTGCGGCGAGGCACGCGACTGTCGGTGATGCCTGTTCCCCAGGCTGTGGCAGAACGGCTGCTGGCCTTGGCAGCCGTTCCCCTCTAGGGTTTCCCCTGGCTGCGATCCCGGCCAAGCCTGCTTGCCCTAGGCCATTTTTGCTTTCAAAAGCCAAAGGCTGAGAGGCCCCAGCGCTGCAAGCTCTCGAAAGCGGCGTAGGCCGTTAAATCCGGCTGCAGGGGCGTAATCGACACATACCCCTCGGCAACCGCCCGCACATCGGAACAGGGATCCACCTCCTCTTCCACCACCTCTCCTGCCAGCCAGTAGTAGGCCTTGCCGCGGGGATCTACCCGTTTCTCGTAGAGATCCGTGTACTTGCGCCAGGCCAGGCGGGCCAAGACCATGCCGCGTATTTCAGCCAACCCTAGCGGGGGGACATTGACGTTCAACAGCATCGGCTTCTCTAAAGGCTTCAGGCTCAGCTTCTCCAGCAGCATCAGCACCACCTGGGCCGCCGGCTGAAAATCCTGGTGGGTAAAGCTGGCCAGGCTCACGGCTAGGCTGGGGATCCCTTCCAGCAGCCCTTCCATGGCTGCCGAGACGGTGCCGGAATAGAGCACATCAGTGCCCAGATTGGCTCCCTGGTTGATGCCGGCAATGACCCAGTCAGGGGGCTGCTGCAGCAGACCGTCCAGGCCCAACTTGACGCAGTCCGAGGGCGTGCCCGAACAGGCCCAAGCTTGCACCTCTGGCGGAAACCCCTCCCGCACCGGATCCACTCGCAGCGGCTTGTGCAACGTCAAGGCGTGGCCGGTAGCCGAGCGCTCCCGATCCGGACAGACCACCGTGATCTGATGTCCACCCACCTGAGCCAGCGCAGCGGCCAGACATCGCACCCCCGCCGCCTGGATGCCATCGTCGTTGCTGATAAGGATATTCATCGCAGCCACCCCACACCTGTACTCAGACATCCACCAGTCTGACCCCATTCTGCGCCATCCCCTAGCTGGCTGAGTTCGGCGACAAGCTCTGAAAATTTACGGCTTCTTGAGGTTATTATTGGACGTAGCCTTTTGAACAATATCAGTAGAAACCCGATGTCGCCCCATAGGGTTCAGTGCCATTATGAAGCTAAGGTAAAGTAAGCCTGTAGGTTCTCTCCTCTTTGTTTTGCCCCCTTGCGGTTTCCCCATCCTCTCACGACTCCGTTCCGCGGACGCGAAGGCGAAAGCGTTGTGTTGCAACAGTAGCCAGGTAAAGCTGGGGAGTCTGTAAAACCCATCAGGTCGCTCGAGCGACAGGAAGTTGATCCCATGACACTTGTTTCCATCACATCGGCAGCAGAGGCTCAGGAATGGCGGGAACTCCGCCAGTGGGCCGAAGAGCACTACCGCTCTCGTACGTTTCCTAAAGATGTGCGCATTCCAACTCGTCCGGGATTGGTGTACATCCCCCAAGAGGGCGTGGTGCGCCTGGTCAGCCAAACGCCGGAGCGGCGGGAGGTTTTTGTCGGGTTTATCACGCCCGGGGTGCCCTTTGAGCTGAGCAACCCGGAGCGCTTTGAGCTAAAAGCCTGCACCCATGTCGATCGCACGACGGTGATGTGGTTTTACTGGCAGGATTTGGAGCAGTGGCCCTATCTGCACCAGAAAATTCAAGAAAGCTTCCGCCAGCAACTGCAACGCAAGTTGCTCTGGCTGGGCAACTTGGGCCAGCGTCGCGCCATCGACCGCCTGAAGGGCTTTTTGACCTTGTTAATCGACGAGTATGGGCAGCCCTGTGAGCAGGGGATGTACCTCCCCTGGCCCCTCACCCACGCCCAGATCGGGGATGCCATTGGTGCCACCCGCGTGACGGTTACTCGCCTGCTGGGATCCCTGCGCTCGAAGGGGTTTGTGCAGGTGCTGGATCAAAACTTAATCTGCATCCCCAACGGGGTGAAGCTGCAGCCGACGCCAAAAAAGGCGGCCAGCGCCTGACCCTGCGATTTCAGTGCAATTTCAAAGTGCTCTGGTAAGCCGATGGGCCTACAGCTCCACTGTCGTGTTTGGGGAGAAGGGATCCCTTCGCTGCCCATCCTGCTGCTCCACGGCCATCCGGGCAATGCCGACTGCATGGAAGTTTTTGCCGAGGCGGTGGCGGGGATGCACCCCTGTGTGGCGCCGGATCTGCGCGGCTACGGGCGTTCGCAGGTGCGGGATCCCTTTGAGATGTCGGCCCACCTGGAGGATTTGCAGGAGCTGCTGGATCGCCTGGGCTGGCGGGAGTGCCTGCTGCTGGGCTGGTCGCTGGGCGGGATCCTGGCCCTGGAGCTGGCCTTGCGGCTGCCGGGACGGGTCAAAGGCTTGGTCTTGGTGGCCAGCGCCGCCTGTCCTCGTAGCAACCATCCCCCCACCGATTTTTGGGATCAGCTCAACACCGGCATTGCTTCGCTGCTCAACTGGCTTTGGCCCGGCTGGAGTTGGAACATCAACACCTTTGGCCGCCGCTCTCTCTACCGCTACCTAATCCAGAGACATACCCCGAGAACCTATCGCTACCTGGCCCAGGCAGCTTTGCCGGCTTACCTGCATACCTCTCCTCAGGCTCGCCAAGCCCTACGCGCTGCCCTTCGACAGGGCTACAACCGCGAGGGAGAGCTGCACCGCCTGCACCTGCCGGTTTTGATTCTGGCTGCGGAGCAGGATTGCCACATCACTGTTGCCAGCAGCCTAGCCACGGCCCGCCTTCTCCCTCAGTGCACCTGCATTGTCTATCCCAACGTGGCCCACCTCTTTCCCTGGGAGATCCCTGAGCAAGTAGGGCAAGATCTGCGCCGCTGGCTGAGGGCTCAGGATTGGGCCAAGGGAGGCTCTTGCAAAGTCCCCTCAGAGGGCGGGGCGGCCTCCTGAGCCTGGGCTAACCTACGCAGCCGAGCAAAGGCCTCTTCCTCCAGCCGGATTTGCTGCTGCTGTTGTTCTTCCGGGGTGCGCAGGCGTTTTCCCAGCGGCTGTTGCAGCGTGCCCAAAAGTAAGGGCTCGGAGACTCCCGGCTCGGGGTGGATGACAGTGCGGGCCTGCAGGGTAAATACCGGCGAGCCGGTAGAGAAACGACCAGAGGAGGCCAGATCGCTAGCTGCCTGCTTCAGCGTAAGGATCAGTTGCTCCGGGGTGATATCTGGGCTAACGGCAATGACCGCCCGCTCCGCCCCTTGGTCATAGACAGTGGTGTAGGGAGCAGCCCCGGGGATGCGGGAGCGGAAAATGGGCCCTAGGCTCAGAGCAAAACAGCCTGCCGTTAGGACCAAGGTAAAGGCCGTGTAGCCCACTAGCGAAAACTTCCAAGGCCAGTTGCGTATCCAGGCCAGCAGAGTGAGCAGCGCCAGGAAGACCGCTACTCCCAGCCCCACTTGCGAAGCAGAGGCGAAGAAAGATTGCAAAGAGCCATCCATCATTCGCAAACTACCTCTTGTTGACCCCAGAACTGCCGGCGGCTATGTGCATTTTAGATCCATTTCTTTGTGCTACTAAATCAGCATTGCTGTCAAGAAGGACGCTGAAAAAATGCGAAGAAAACGAACCACGGTACTAGCGAAAGGACTATAATGCCGGCGAAGCGGCTTGAGAGCTGTCGGCATGTCATCTTAACTCTATCTGAAGGAGCGCATCACAGGCTTGATTCTACGATCCCTCGGTAGCCCTGCGGATCGCAAGAGAGTCACTGTTCACCCTTGGCAACCTCACTGCTGGGATCCTCAGCGAATACCACGACGTCATTAGCAGCTCTGTGCTGCTGGAAAAGCTGCAGGCCTTTCGGGTTGTCTACGAAGAGGCTGTTGCCCGCCTACAGAAGCCCTCCTTCCGGATTGCCACCATTGGCACCACCTCTTCGGGTAAATCCACTATTGTGAACGCCCTCATTGGCCGGAAAATCGCGCCTATTGAGGCCCAGGAGATGAGTGCCGGGATCCTGCGGATTAGGCACAGCGAGCGGAGCAGGCTAGTTATCCACAATACCGAAGGAGCTACCTGGGAATGCGGCACGTGGGAAGACCAGAGGGACGAAGAAATCTACAGCCGGCTCAAGCTGACGATGGAGGCCTACCACCAAGAGCGGCGAAAGAAGAGGAAGAAGAGGGATGAAGCGGAGGTGGGCATCCCTCAGGTAGACGTTGAGTGTCCGCTGCTGCCGGTCAGAAACCCTTTTCTGTTAGGCCTGCCTGAGGGCTTACAGGTCGAGATTTATGACTTGCCTGGCCTAAACTCAATTCAAGATAGAATAAGCCTTAGGATTATCCAAGAGCATGTCAGCAAGTGCTTTAGCTTTGTTGCACTGGATTACTCTCAGACAGATTGGCAAGGACGGGAAACTCTCTTGAGAGAGCTAAAGGATGTCGTAGAGTTTCTCAGAGGTCAAACCAGTTTGATGGTCTTCTTGCTCAACAGGGTTGACATGCGGAATCAAACCGACAACCCTCTAGAGCAAAGGATCGAGGAGCTGAGGGAGGAAATTCAGGAGATTCTGGCTCTTCCAGAGCCGCCTTGCATCGTTCCTCTTTCTGCTATTGCACTCTTTTATGCTCAATGTGCCTGGGGAGCTAACTCTTCTGAAGCGTCGGATGTAGATCCCAGTACCAGGCGGTGGATGGTCAGCTCTCTTTTTAAAGACTGCTATAACTTCATTAAAGCCTCTACGAGAGGTGATAAGGAGCTGAGGTCGTGGCTACTTAACCTCGAGAACAGCATCGAGGAAGGACAGGAAATATCCGAATTTTTTTCTCTGACCAAGCCCATCAGATCCCTGTTGAGCGCCAGGTCCACTGCCTATTGCTCAGCGATATTGCTCTCAAGGGTTGGGCGGTTTCCCTAGCGGCGGAATCCCAGCTTCTGCTTAAACATGGGTACCTTCAAGATGCTGTTGATGTCCTAAACTTCGAGGTCCCTCGTTTCCGGGAACTGAGCGAAAGGTGGTGTGCAGCTCTCTTGCCAGCGGATCGGCCTCAGCTCCGGACGGCCTATACGTACAAGGCTTCTGGCTTCGCTGGCCGCATCTCTAGCGAGCGCATCCAGCGCATTGCTCGTCTTTCCCCATTTGATCGAGGGCTTACGCCAGAGCAGGTCTTTCTCAGAGAAAAGAATTTTTCCGTCGAGTTTCAGATGACCTATTTCCAGGAGCTGGACAAGTCTTGGCACCTTTCCCAAGCTGCTTTAGCCGAATACCTAGATACCCTCAGCGAGCTCACGGAGCGCCTCGAAGGTCTCCAGTCTTTTGCTCACCTCTGTCGAGAGCTTAACCAGGCGGATCCCTACCGATTGATCCCCTCTGAACCCCCAAGTCTTTATCTACTGGCTACCGAGTGAGAAGCTTACAGGCCTTAGCCCACCTCGCGGGCGGCCCGGACCAACAGCCCCGCCATGATCAGCCCCGCCAGGATCGAGCTGCCGCCGTAGCTAAACAGGGGCAAGGGCACCCCTGTAGTCGGCAGTAGGCCGCTGACCACGCCGATATTCAGCAGTGCCTGCCCTACCAAAAACATCAGACAGCCGCAGACCACCAGCCGGGCAGGCAGGTCGAGACAGCGCCGCATAACCCGCAAGCTGACCCAGGTGTAGGCGCTCAATAGCCCCAGGAAGAAAAGGGATCCCACCAGGCCAAACTCTTCTGCATACACAGCAAAGATGAAGTCCGTGTACTGGATGGGCAGGTAGAACAGCTTTTGTAGGGAAAGACCATAGCCTTTGCCCCACCAGCCACCTGAGCCAATAGCCAAAAGGCTCTGCACCAACTGGTAGCCGTCCCCCTGAGCATTCCCCCAGGGATCCAAAAAGGCTAAGATGCGCCGCCGCTGGTAGTCTTTGCTGAGAATGCTCACCCCAGCCGCCAAGATCCCCAGTCCCGCGGTAGCCAAGAGGGTAAAAAGGGGGAGCCCAGCCGTCCAGGCCATGACCCAGAGGGTAAGGCCGCAGATGGCGGTGGTACCCAAGTTGGGCTGGATGAGGATCCCCAGCAGCGCCAAAGCAAAGAGCCCGACCCAGACGCCGCGAAACCAGAGGGGATGGTAAAACCAACGGCCAAACACCCAGGATCCCTGCAGCACCAACAGGGGCTTGAGCAATTCCGCAGGCTGAATAATCGGGATCACCTTTAGATCCAGCCAGCGGCTGGCATCCAGGCGGGAAACCCCCAGACCTGGCACGTGGGTGGCCCAGACCAAGCCAATGCCCAGCAGGCAGAGGATCCCCGCCCAGGGGAACCAGCGCTGCAAGGGGATGCGCACTAGGATGGTGAAGCAGACCAGCCCCAGCCCTGACCAGAGCACCTGGCGCTTAAAAAAGTAGAGGCCATCGCCGGTAGTCTGCTGCGCCACCGGGTAGGAGGCGGAAAACAGCATCGCTAGTCCCATCCCCAACCAGACCAGCGTCAGCCAGCGCAGCCAGCGGGCTTCAGCATTCCAGGGATCCCACAAGGGCTTGGCAGCAGGCGCGGAAGTGGTGGCCACGGTGCTCAAAGCTGGAGTACTGGTCAAAGCTGGCACAAGCAGGCGAGAGCAAGACGGTGATGGGCTGGGCCGGATTGTCCAGGGCTTGCGCTAGGGAGCAAGCAGCTACAAAAGCCCTTTCCACCGCCACATCTAGCGTTGGCAGGATCTCGAGGTCAGTATAGCGGATCTCCTGGAGGGCCTGGGCCAGGGCAGGGGCAGCCTCCCCAATGAGCAACACGCGGGCCACCTTAGCCTGAATAAGCCGCAGCCAGGCTGAGGGGTCCCCCTGTTTGGCCCTTCCACCGGCAATGAGGATGATGGGCGGGGAGAGGGCGTTGAGGGCCACCCAGCCGGCCTCGTAGTTGGTGGCTTTGCTGTCGTTGACAAAGCGGATGGGGGTGGATCCCACCTGGATTTGGGCTACCCGCTCCAGGCGATGGGGCATGCCGGCAAAAGAGCGGATGGCTCCTTGAATGGCAGTGTTGGGGATCCCGGCCAGATGAGCAGCCGCTGCCGCTAGGAGCAGGTTCTGCAAGTTGTGCGAGCCTGGGCAGCGCTCGGCAAAATCCTCCAGCTCGGCTACCGCTTCTCCCTGGATGTAAAGAGTGCTCCCCCGCAGGAAAACATCCGCTTGCGGATCTTGCAGCGAAACCCAGTAGGTGTTTTCCCAGTCCTGCCGGCGGCGAAAGAGGTAGGGATCCTCGCCGTTGACCACCCGCCACTGGGCCCGCTGCAGCAGCCGCGCCTTAAAGCCGGCGTAGCGCTCCAGGGTGCCGTGCCGCTCTAGGTGATCGGGGGTGAAAGTTGTCCACACCCCAATGCGGGGCGGGCTGCCGGGGGAGCTCTGCATCAGGTGGCGGCTGGCTTCTAGTTGGTAGCTGCTCAGCTCTGCCACGATCCAAGCCGGCTGCCGCCGCCCTTGCCAGGTTTCTAGAGCCACTTGCGACAGAGGTAAGCCGATGTTGCCGCAGGGGATCCCTTCGAGCCCTGCCACCTTGAACATCTCCGCCACCAGGGCCGTGGTGGTGCTTTTGCCGTTGGTGCCCGTGATCCCCACCCAAGGCAGGTGCTCAAGAAACGGCCAGGCCAGCTCCGCCTCTCCCACCACCTCGATCCCTTGCCGCCGCGCCTCTTGCAGCAGCGGGTGATCCCAGGCAATGCCCGGGCTGACCACCACCTGCTTCACTCCCGGCAGCAGTTGAAAAGGCTGGCCCAAGTGGACAGGGATCCCTTCCCGTTCCAGCTCCGCCTGCCGTTGCCGCAAGAGCTCCGAATCCTGCTCGTCCCAGACCCACACCTCTTTTCCCTGGGCCCGCAGCAGCCGTGCAGCCGACCAACCCGCGATCCCCAGTCCCAAAACCTGATGGCCCACGTCTATCCTCTTGGAACTTTGGCTTGCAGATCT
The DNA here is from genome assembly GCF_002760475.1 of Synechococcus sp. 63AY4M2. Lineage (NCBI taxonomy): Bacteria > Bacillati > Cyanobacteriota > Cyanophyceae > Synechococcales > Synechococcaceae > Synechococcus > Synechococcus sp. 63AY4M2. The sequence continues at coordinate 648,426 of NZ_AXUX01000001.1, forward strand.
GCATCTTACGGCTTTGGCCGCTCTCTAGAGCGCAGCGCGGGGCCTAGGGATCGGAGCGACAGAGAAAGGAGAGAACCTCGCCCATTAGACGGTTTATGGCTTGGTACTTCTCAGGGGAGGCTGAGAGGATCTCTGCTTCCGACTGCACATAGGTAGATGGCAACAGTTCGTTGCGGCAGTGGGAGACAAGCCCTTGCACCAATTCTGGCGTGGTTTCCAAGTGAAACTGGAGGCCGATCACTGAGCGTCCAAGCTGAAAGGCCTGGTTCTCACAGCCTTCGCTCTTGGCAAGGTGAATTGCACCAGGGGGCAGCTCGAAGGTTTCCCCGTGCCAGTGAAAAACCTCAATCGAGGGCGGGAAGCGAAAGGTTAGCTCATCAGGGGGCTGTACCCCTCGTACCGGCCACCAGCCTATTTCCTTAACACGATTTGGAAACACTCGGCTACCCATTACGCTGGCAATCAGTTGCGCCCCCAGACAGATGCCCAAAATGGACTTGCCGGCCTCGATGGCATTGCGGATAAACTCCTTCTCCTGACCTAGCCAAGGAAATGCACTTTCGTCATTGGCACTCATGGGGCCACCCATGACGATGAGCATGTCAAATTCATCTAGGCTCGGCAATCTCGTCGATTCAAAAAACCTTGTGCCCGTTACAGGGTATTCCTTGGCTTTGAGCCAGGACTCTATATAGCCCAGACCTTCAAAGGGCACATGTTGTAAGTAATGGACACGCATGCTGATTTCGATGACTAACACCCCAGCATAGCATAGCTCCTGTAACTTCCCTGCTGATCGTAGCATTCCTAAGATATTCATGATAGGAAAATCAAAATTCTGTTCCGTTGTATAAGGAACAAAAAGAATGCACCTGACTGGCCACTCCTCTTCTCTTAACCTCTGGCTCACTTCTTCTAAATACGCCCTAACCTATTTACAGCAACGATAGTCCGCCCCATCCCAAAAAATCGCTATCCTTTGTTCTTTTTTCTCAAGTCTTAAGTACTCTATAAACGCTCTCATGCTTTGAGAATCTGCCTTATTATATACTTGCAACAGAAACTCTCTCTTGTCATAATCTAATGCCCCAAAGTAACTTCGCCTCCCCCTGATATTCTTAATATCGGCCGCAATCTGTTCTCCTTTACCCCCCACCTCTATCCACAAAGGTAACCTCATAGCGGGTGACGCTCATCTACCATAAACACTGTTAGCTCCCCCTTGTCCATCAGGAGCTTCTACTTTTTTGCCTTATGCCGTATCTCTTTTTTTGAGCAACTGCTTCCTCATTCTTCTGGGACTGCCTCTTCTAAACTTTCCTTCAGCTCATCGCAATAGCAGCAGCTTTTTATTCGGGAGAGAGATAGGGCTTTGAGCCTCGATAAGCTAGAGCAAGTCCAGCAGCTCCTTGGTTTGGGAGTATAAGTTCCGGTTGCTGATAAAGCTTGATGACACTTGCAACACGTCACAGACCTAGGGGTGAGTATGGCCTTGGAGTGTTGTTTTGACAGCTAAGGCTTGCCCCAGCTCTCGGAGATCGGGGTTGCTGTCTACGAAATCCACGAGCCCCTGCATTAAATCCATCTTGCCCCCGATCACTAATCTGTATTAAGGTTGCTATGTGCTTCTGCAACAGCAGATGAAAACCACTGCTACTGGACTCCGGAGATCGGCTGGTTCTTGAGGGTGTGGCACCGACAAAAAGTAGAAACCACAGCCACCTACTTGCAGTGGTGGACTGCCGACGGGAATTTGCTTCTGGGGGAATTGAACAAGTAGGGCAGGAGCGGCAGTAGCAGCCCTCGCCCAAGTCCGTCAGGAACAGCAGCGCCTAGCCGCAAAGCTTCGGGAGTTGGGTGGCGATGGGAGAGCGCAGGGGTGGTGAAAACAAACGAAGCTGATTGTCTGTGAGGAGTTTTCTCTATGTCAGGAAAAAGAACAGCGCCTAAAAGTGGTGACGAATTAAAGCAGCGAGTTGTTGCTCTGGCACAATCTCTTGGATTGAAGACCAGCACGAAGGCTGTGGGGGCAACAGCGGTATATTGATGTGGTCATTAGCGATGAAAAAAGCGGCAAGCGACTGGGAGTGGAGTGTAAGTTTCAGGCGACGTCAGGCACAGCGGAAGAGAAGATCCCTGCAACCATTCAAGATATGGAGCACTGGCCTATTCCAGGGATCGAGGTAATTGACGGCGAAGGGTTTTCAAAGAACATGCAAGGATAACTGATGTCTACTGAGAAAGTGGTTTGGTTCAGCGATTTAGAAGATTGGTTACGTTTGTATTTTGGATTGTAACATGAGCGATTTGCTTCTTCCGCGACCTTTTCTAAAATGGGCCGGTGGCAAGACACAACTGACAGACGCCCTATTAGAGCGGATGCCGGTCTATTTCAGAACTTACCACGAGCCTTTTGTTGGGAGTGGCGCGCTTTTCTTTCGCCTGTATAGAGAATGCAAAATCAAACAGGCGATCCTTTCCGATATCAACGCTGAGCTGATAGATACTTACCTGGCTATTCGCGATCATGTTTGGGAAGTTATTCAACTACTCTCCGAATTTCCACACAATGAAAGTTTTTATTACCAGATTCGAGAGAAAGATCCTTGGTCAATGGGTCTTGTAGGACGAGCAGCGCGCATGATTTACCTGAACAAGACAGGCTATAATGGTTTGTATCGCGTCAATCGGCAAGGAAAGTTCAATGTTCCTTTTGGGCGATATAAAGCTCCAAAGTATCTAGACAAGGACAATCTTTTAGCTGCATCCCTTGCTCTACAAAATGTTGAAATTTTGTGCGTGCCATTTGATACGGTTGTTGAGAGGGCCAAGCCAGGCGACTGGGTGTATTTCGACCCGCCTTACGTTCCTGTCTCGCAAACATCAAACTTTACCTCCTATCATGCCAGTGGCTTCGGCCTAGAGGATCAAGAGCGATTACGAGACATTTGCATTGACTTAAGCAAGAATAAGGTGTACATCATGCTTTCTAATTCTGACACCGCAATCATTCGCTCTTTGTACGCTATGCCCTTCTTTGCTATTGATGAAGTTCAAGCAAACCGGGCTATCAACTGCAAGGGGACAAAACGAGGCAAAATCACGGAGCTAGTGGTCACAAACTACCCTGTTGAAAGAGCGGTGCAGCTAGGCTTACTCGATCAGGGGTTGCCTTATTTGAGGGCCACCCAACACTCGCTTGCGCCTGCTGTCACTCCGCTGCGCTTCGCGGGGCAGGTGAGATCCTGAGGCAGTCGACTAGTAGGTGCGCCCGCGCCAAGAGCGGGGGCGGCTGAGGGCTGACAAGATCACCCGCAGGACAGCCAAGGGATCCGCCAGCGGCGAAGCCCAAAACGTCCAGGGGGGATCCTGATAAGAGCCGCGAATGCCCATCAGCACCCCCAGTCGCAGGGCCAGCAAGCCCAGGTTGAGCCCCAACAACACTTGCTCTGTTAGGGAAAAGGGGAACCCCAGCCCGGCCTTGATCCCCAGCCCCCCCACTGCCAAGAGTGGGATCCCTTGGGTAAGCACCAGCAGGGCCATATCCCCCCACAGTTGGGCCCTGGGGGTGGCGTCTTTCAAATCCAGGGATCGGCCCCACTCCCGCCAAGTTTCGGCCAAAGAGGTGTACATGCGCACCTTGAGCAGGTGCCGACCGTCGCAAAAAGCTACTTTAAAGCCGGCTGCCGCGATCTGCCGCACCAAGGTGACATCGTCGCAAAAGGAGGCCCGCGCCAGGGTATAGCCGTTCATGGCTTCCAGCACCGAGCGGCGCACCAACATACACTGCCCATTGGCCATCGTCCGCTCCGGCAAGTGGGGAGTCTCCCCTGCCGCCCCATAGCGGTAGATCAGGGTTGTCAAAAGAGCTGGCTGCAGCCAGCCTTCCCCCCAGTGCTGCAGGATAAACTGCGGCGCCAGGGTGATGAGATCCAGCTTTTTGGCCTGGGCAGTTTCCAGCAGCCGCTCCACCAGGCCCGGCTGGGGGCGGGTGTCGGCATCAATGCCCAAGATCCACTCAGAGGCGGGATCCGACTGGAGAAATCCATAGTGCAACGCCCAAGGGCGACCGACCCAGCCGCTGGGCAGGGGATCGTCGGTAACGAGGCGAAAGCGGGGATCCCGCGCGGCCATTTGCAGCACTTTTTCGCGGGTGCCATCCTGGGAGCGGCTATCCACCACCAGAACTTCGCGCACAACCGCTCCCTGGCGGTGCAGCCCTTCCAGACAGGGATCCAGGCGCTCGGCCTCGTTGAGGGTGGGCAGCAAGACGCTGACCAGGCCCGTCGGGAAGGGGATCCCCGCTTGGCCAGGGGGCAGAGGGGAAGGGCGCCACAAAGAGGGCAGCAGCCGCGCCAGCAACACCGCCGCCATCGGCATCTGCAGGGCCAACAAACCCAGGGCAGCCGCATCCCCCAACCAATCCGGGATCCCGTGCGTATCCATTAGAGCTACCTTCCCACATCTCAAATAAAAGTTGCCCGGCGGAACCCAACCCGGTGGCTTTGGTTCAGAATCAATGTGGCTCCCGCCCTTGACTTTCTCAGCCTTTTGTGAATGTTTCCACCCGGCTCAGCCCCAAGGGATCCCTTGTTACCCTCGTCAAGCTTCCGCCAGGAAAGCTGGATCCGGTTCTGGTGCGCCAAGAGCTGGGCACGGTTCTCGCCGAGAAACCAAGACATCTCTTGCTGGATCTAAGTCAGGTTCCGCTGATCGACAGTAGGGGGGTGTCGGCTTTGGTGTGGGCAAGACGCCTCTGTTCCGCTGCCGGCTGTCCTCTCAAGCTCTGCAGCCTGGGAGAACAAGCGAAGCTGGTTCTCAAGGTTACCCACCTAGATTCCCTCTTCGAGATCTATCCCTCGGTGGAAGCGGCCCTCAAGGAGGTCTCCGAGTCTTGAGGGGGACGACTCTCCTCAGGGAGCAGTCTCCTGGCTCTCAACAGCCTGAGGCTGGTTTCTTTGGGCAGAGAGCTCGGCCTCTTGCCGGATCTGCTCCCGCAGCTTGGGTGGGGCCAGGCGGGCTGCTTGCTCAAATAGCTCCGGGGCTTTTGCCCGTAGGTTTTCATCGGTGGCGGAGGTAAGGGCTATTGCTTTGCCCAACACGGGCGCAAAGTCGCTGGGATCTGCCGCAATCATCTCGTCGTAGAGGGCGACAGCCTTTTCCGTCTGGTTATTGCGGACGTAGATAAAGGCCAAGCGCAGACGGACATCGTTATCTTCCGGGACTTCCTTCAGATAGTTCTCCAGTAGTTCAATGGCTTGAGAAGGGCGGCCCAGCGCTAGTTGAACGTCGGCCAGCTCCTGCAGGACTTGGCTATCTTTGGGATCCTTCTCGTGAAGGATCTGGAGCTGCTCTAATGCCCCTTCCAGATCCCCTGTATCTTGCTGAATCTGGGCCAAAAAAGCTCGCAGTTGCCGATTTTCCGGCTCCAGTTCCACCAGCTTCTTCAGCGGCTCGATGGCCCCTTGCGGCTCGTTGAGCTGCAGTTGCGTGTCGATCAACCCCCGCAGGGCGATGGGGTTATCCGGCTCCCGTTCCAGCACAGCCCGGTAGCCGTCCGCCTGGGCCCGCAGTTGCTCAGTAACCAAGTTGGCGGTGTCTTGCGAGTCCGAAGGCCCCAGCGCCTGGAGGATGGGGCCAAAGGAGAAGCTTAGGAACATCGCTGCGCCGACCACCAGCACCAGCGCTTTGAAGACCTTGCGGACGAAAGGTTCGTCAGGTTTGGACTGAGGCATGAAGGGGCTCGCACAAAACCTCTTTGTACTCTATCATTCGCTCCCCTGGAAGCCTAGCAGCCTCCTGAACCAGTGACCCACTTTGCCCTCAGTGAGGAAGGGAGGGGCAGTCCCCTTAGCTTTGAACCTGCTGGAGCCGCTGCACCTGGGCCTGTAGGTAGGGGATCCCCACCCGGTGGCAGTAGTCGCCAAAGCGCTCTTGGGGGTGGCGCTCCTGTTTGTAGAGCTGCAGGAGAATCCTCATCAAAGGCACAATTTGGCTGATGTGCACCCGATCCTGAAACGGCTGAGCCAGGCGATCCCCTTGCGGGCTGGCCCCCAGCCAAATCTGGTAGTGATCGGGAGCGGATCCCACCAGTCCCAGCTCTGCCAAGTAGGGGCGGGCACAGCCATTGGGACAGCCGGTCATGCGCACCAAAAAGGGCGAATCCTGCAGATCTAGCTCCCGCAACACCTGATCCAACTGGCGGATCAGGGTGGGCAGGGCCCGCTCCGACTCGGTAATGGCCAAGCCACAGGTGGGCAGCGCCGGACAGGCCATGGAAAGCCGCACCAGCTCCGGGATCTCCTCTTTGGAGAGCACCCCGTGGGACTTGAGGATCTGGTTAATGGCCTCTCGCTGGCCCTCCTCGATGTCGATGAAGATCACGTCCTGCGTGGGGGTAAGCCGCAGGTGCAGGGAAAATTCCTCCACAATCTTGCGCAGGGCCGTTTTCAGCTGCCGCTCCGGCGTATCCTGGATGCGGCCATTTTCAATGGAGAGGCCCAAAAACCAACGGCCATCCCCCTGCTCGTGCCAGCCCAGGTAGTCGTCGCTATTGGGGACAAACTTGGGCATCCGTCGGAAGGGCAATAGCTTTTCCCCCAGGTACTGCTCGACCACGCGGCGAAACTTGCGGATCCCCCAGTCGCGCACCAGATACTTCAGCCGCGCCTGCTTGCGGTCGTAGCGGTTGCCGTGATCCCGCTGCACCGCCAAAACCGCCTGGCAAATCCGGTACACCGCTTCCGGCGGGGCAAAGCAGAGTTTCTGGGCCAAAAGGGGTTGGGTCTCCTCCTTGCCGTGGGTGCGCCCCATGCCGCCGCCCACCACGATGTTGAAGCCCTTGAGGTTGCCCTTGCGGTCGGTGAGCACAATTAGGCCCAGATCCTGGGCGTAGATATCGACCGTGTTCTCTCCAGCCACGGTGATGGCGGTCTTGAACTTGCGGGGCAAGTAGACTGGGCCATACAGAGGCTCCGGCCCTTCCAGCCTTACCCCATTGCCGACAAACTGCTCGGCTTCCCGGACTTCCGGATCCACCGGCGGGATGGGAACCGCCTCCCCATCCACCCACAGCTCGTAGTAGGCAGAAGTCTTCGGAGCCAAGAGATCCGCCAGCTTGCGGGCATACTCCTGGGCATAGCGGTAGGCAGGCCGGTTCTTGTAGGGGGCAGCCGGCGCCGTGATGTTGCGGTTAACATCTCCACAGGCGGCCAGGGTGGATCCCATCTGCCGAATAATGCTGGCCACTGTGGCCTTGAGATTTTTCTTCAGGATCCCGTGTAATTGAAAGGTCTGCCGGGTGGTGGCCCGCAAAGTGCCGTTGCCGTACTCCTCCGCCAGCCGATCCAGGGTCAAGTAAAGCTGTGGCGGCACATGCCCCCCCGGAATGCGGGTGCGCAGCATCATCTGGTAGGCCCGCTCCAGTCCCTCCTGCTTTCGCTGCTGCCGCAGATCCCGGTCGTCCTGCTGGTAGACACCGTGGAACTTGAGCACCTGCACCGCCGCTTCGCTGAAGTGGGTGGTGTCTTGGGCCAACTCCTGCTGCAAGGGATCCCGCAGGAAGTGGCTATCTGCTTTGATCTGCTCCACCTTGGAGCGCTTGGCCTCAGAGGCGGCAAAGGGAGTCATCTGATTCTCCAGTAATCCGGTCGGAATACCTGTGAAACAGGGTAGCATCTCCCCTGGGTCGCGTCCAGTTCTGTGGGTTGGGGTTAGAACAGCCTGCCCCCCTCTCCCAGAGGGAGAGGGGATGGGGGTGAGGGGTGCCGCCGCAGATTGAGAGCTGCGGCAGCATCTCTAGCCGGCCAGCGCCAGGCGGGCGCCGTAGTCTGCCGCCGACCAGAGCTTCCAAGCAGCGTTGCCCTGCAGCTCCAAGACCAGATCGTGGTAGGCCAGGAGAGTGGGTCGGTGGCCGACACTGACGTAGGTGGTGTTGAGGTGCTGCAGTTGCAGGTAGAGCAGCTTTTCGTTGGCCACATCCAGGGCGCTGGTGGCCTCGTCCAAAATGGCGTAGCGGGGCTGAGTAATCAAAATGCGGGCAAAGGCCAAGCGCTGCTGTTCGCCCAAAGAGAGGGTGCTAGCCCAATCTTTCTCCACGTCGAAGCCGCCCACCCGCTCCGGCAAATCGGCCAGGTTCACCTGGGCCAAAACCCGGAGGAGATCTGCGTCGCTAAGATCCCGGCGGCGGCCCGGGTAGAGCAGTTGATCCCGCAGGGATCCCAGCAGCATGTAGGGCTTTTGCGGCAGGAAGAGCATCTCGGTGGTATCGGGGCGGGCAATGGATCCCTGGCCGTTGTTCCACAGGCCGGCAATGGCCCGCAGGAGGGAGCTCTTGCCGCTGCCGCTGGCTCCCACAATCAGCAGCCGTTGGCCCGCCTCTAAAGTCAAGGACAAATCCCGCACCAGGGTTCGTTCCGAATTAGGCGTTAGCAAAGTCACCTGCTGCAGGGCCAGTTGGGGAGCAATGCGGGTTTGGATGGTACTTTCTCGAGGGCGCAGCTGGCGCAGGGCAGGATTCTCCAAAGCTTCGTAAAAGGATCCCAGGCGGTTGATCCCGGCGGCAAAGCTGGAGATGCTCTGGATCTGGTTGGCCACAATCGAAAGGGCGCTCAGCACCTGGCTAAAGGCGATGGTAGCCTGGGTAATGGTGCCGAAATCGCGCACGCCGCTAAAGTAAAGGGGGGCCACAATTACGTAGGGCACAATGCGAGTGAAATAGTTATAGGCGTACTGAAAAATGTCGATAATGGCCTGCCAGATGATCAGCAAATTAAAGTTGCGCAAGGCGGCAGCAAAGCGGTTCAAGATCTGTCTCAGCTCCAGGTCTTCCCCTTGGTAAAAAGCAATGGACTCGGCGTTGTCCCGCACGTGGACTAGGCTGTAGCGGAAGTCGGCCTCGTAGCGCAGTTGATCGAAGTTAATTTTAATCAGCTTGCGGCCGGCCAAAATGGCGATCCCGGTGCCGATGGTAGCATAGATAACCAGCCCCACCGCTAGGGGGCGGGAAATGCTGTAGAGAATCCCAGTAAAGGCGTAGAGGGTGAGGATGGAGTCAAGAATATCCAACAAAAAAGAAAGAGTGGTGCCGGTAAAGGAGCGTACATCTTCCGAGATGCGCTGGTCAGGGTTATCGATCTCTGTGTTAGCGGCGTTGGAATCCAGCTCGTAGTAGGCCCGCCGATCAAAGTAGCGATCCAGAAAGTAGTCGGTCAGCCATTCCCGCCAAAACAGGGCCAGCTTTAGCCGTGTATATCGGTAAATAACCAAAATGGGGATGGCGGAGATGATCAGCACGCCATAGATGATCAAAAATTGCCAGAAGGTGCTCTCTTCTTTTTGCTGCAGAGCCGTGTCGATAAACCGGAAGATAAAGCTGATCATCACGTTCAGCCGGTTTACCGTTAGCGACAGGAACAGCAAAAAGGTCAGCAGCACCCATTGCAGCCAACGGCGGCAAATCTGGCGCCACACCAGCCCAAAGGCCAGGCTGCTCAGGGCCAAACTGGCTGCGGCCACCCATAGCACCGGCGAGGCTAAATTCCTCTCTGTTTGCTCGACCAAGCCTGCTGCTAGGGTGCGGAAGAACTCTGGAAAAAGAGCCTGTCCAACCAGGGTTACCCCAATCTCGACAAAAAACATGAGGGCAACCACAAACACCATGGATGCTGCTAGCAAGCCGAAGAAGATCCAGCCCCCGTAGCGCACCCGCGGGTAGAAGTAGGGTTGCGCTACGCTGATAAAGCGATCCCAGAGTTGGCGGTCGAAGTTAAATTGGGCGGCTTGGGATTCCATGGTTGCGGTTGTCGGCAAGAGCGCGGGGTATTGATATTTTTCAGGCTAGCAGGTCAGGGATCCGCATCTCTGTCCAACAGGAGCCAATCCATCGGGAATCTGAGGAAGAGCCCCGTTGCCTACTCTGGAACATTTCCGATCTGGCTCCATAAATCCTTATATCCAGCCAGATCTTATGCACGAGCATGCGCTTGTCCAAGGCCCAACCTTCTTAGGCGGGATCCCCCTGCAGCCGCTTTTGCCAGGCCGCTTGGGCTGCCAGCCACACCGTCTGGACCGGCACGCGGAACTCTTGGGCGCGGGCCACACAGTCGCGAAACTCCGGCTGGGCGTTGACGATGTGGCCGTGGCGGCAGGCCACCTTGATGTCCACCAGGCCGTAGGGGGTTTCCACCCGCTCGATCCTTCGCTCCAGGACGGTGCGCTGCTGCTGGGAGTGGCGGATGCCCAGGGTGGTGGTTTCCCGGAAGATGAAATCTTGGCACTCCGGCACCCGCTCCGGCGGGCAGATCACCGTCAGTAACACTCCCGGCCGCCCTTGCTTCATGGTGATGGGCTGGGTAAACACGTCCCAGGCACCTAGGGCCAGCAACTGCTCGCAGGTATAGGCAATCACTTGAGGGTTGAGGTCGTCAATCTGAGTTTGCAACACCGAGACGATCTCGGTCGGCTCTTCCCCCTGGGACTGGCCAATCCAGAGACGAAAGATGTTGGGAATGGGCAGCTCGCGGCTGCCGGCCCCACGCCCCACTTTTTCCAACCGCAGCGGCGGACAGGGCCCAAACGCTTCTGCCAGCGCCACCGCCAAGGCCGCGCCGGTGGGGGTGACCAGCTCGGCTTCTACGCCATTGCTAAACACTGGCACCCGTCCCATTTCCCACAGCTCAATCACCGCCGGCACGGGCACGGCCAGCTTGCCGTGCTCAGTGTCCACCCAGCCGCCGCCAATGGGGTGGGGAGAAGAGATCACCCGCTCCACCTGTAGCCACTCCAGGCCAACACAGGTGCCGACGATATCCACCAGGGCATCGACGGCCCCCACCTCGTGGAAATGCACTGTTTCCAGGGGCACCTGGTGAACCTTTGCCTCCGCCTGGGCCAGCTTCTCAAAGACCTTGAGGCTGCGGGCCTTGACTGCGGGGGCCAGCCGGGATCCGGCAATCAAAGCCTGGATCTCCCTCCAGGGGCGGGCGGGCGGGGACTCGTCCAACACCTCCACCACCCCTTGCAGAGCCGGCTGGCCGCACCGCTGCACCCGGCATACTTGTAGGCTGTATTCTCCTTCGAGGCCCAAGGCCTGGAGCTGCTGGTTGAGATACTCTAGGGGCAGCCCGCAATCCAGCAGCGCCCCCAGGCACATGTCGCCGGCAATGCCCGCTGCGCAGTCAAAGTAAGCTACTTTCATACCAAAGCATGTTGACTTGACATACTCCCCTCGCCTAAAGGCGAGAGATTCTTGACGCTTCACAAACTGCTGCTGGCTAGCCAGTCTTACGCAGTCTCCACGTCCGTTTTAGAGTCGGGCGATGCCCCATCCCGACTTGCTTTAGGTTGTTGGCGGCATTCACATCCCTGTCATGCACTGCCCCGCAACCGTCACAGACCACCACACGGGTAGCCAAATCCAACTTGCCCCAGTGCCAGCCACAAGCCGAACAGTACTGGCTTGTAGCCTCCCACCGGTCGATGAGGCGCACTTCCCTCTGGTACTTCTCACCTTTGCCCTCACAGAGAGCCCGAAAGGTATGCCACCCCTGCTGACTAATCGCCTTGGACAACCGACGGTTTTTCAACATCCCGCTAACGTTGAGGTCTTCCAAGCACACGACTTGGTTTTCGACCGTGAGCTGGGTTGACAACTTGTGCAGGAAGTCGAGCCGCATGTCGGCAATGCGGTTGTGCAGCTTGGCAATCCTCAGCCGGGTTCGCTCCCACCGATGGGATCCCTTCACCCGCCTGGCAAGCTGCTTTTGCAGCTGGGCAATACGGTTGTACAGAGGCCTATAGTTGGGACTGGGGAACTTGGCCCCATCGCTTGTGGCGGCGAAGGTCTTAATCCCCAAATCCACTCCAATACTGGGTGAGCGAGCAGGGATGCTAACAGGTTCCGTCTCCACCACAAAGCTGACAAAGTAACGCTCGGCAGTGTCTTTAATTACAGTGACGGAACTAGGGGTACTCGGCAAAGGTCGGCTCCAAATAGGCTTAATGGCTCCCACCTTGGCCAAGTAAACCCGCTTACCGTTGATAGAAAAAGCTCCCCTAGTTAGCGTTGCTGACTGCTTGGCTGCTTTCTTTTTGAGCTGCGGCGCACCTCCTTCCTGGGCAAAGAAACGCTGGTAAGCTTTGTCCAAATGTCTGAGAGATTGCTGTAAAGCAACACTTGAAACTTCGCCCAACCACGGAATCGATTGCTTGAGCTCGGTTAGGCGCTTGGCCAAAGCGTTGTACCCTGGATACTTCCCAACGGCTTGGCAGTGGGCTAAGGCTTCATTCCAGACGTACCTGACACAGCCAAACAACTTGGCAAGCTTCTGCCGCTGTTGGTCTGTGGGGTAGAACCTATACCTGTATCGAGCTTTCATGGGCTAGAGTCAAGTTGGCATTTCCAAGATAGCACATGAAATTAAGGAGAGACCGCAACAGTGTTTCTAGCCTGCAGGCCCATTTGGTGTTTGTCACAAATCCAGGCGAAAGATATTCACTCAAGAGAGTTTGAACTTGATTGCGGAGGCGTTTAAGAGTGTTGCCCGAAAGATGGACTTTGAGGTCTTGGAGTTTAACGGCGAGGCAGACCACGTCCGCCTTCTAATTGCCTACCCGCCCAAGTGGTCTATCTCTCAAATGGTGAATGTGCTTAAGGGAGTTTCGAGTCGCAAGTACGGGCAAGCTAAACTACCTAAACCTTGCGGCAAGAATGCCTTGTGGAGTCCCAGCTACTTGGCTTCTAGTGTTGGGGGTGCTCCTCTGCAACTCTTAGTGGCCTACATCCAAAACCAAGAAAAGCTGCCCTAGAGGGCAGGGTTTTAGACCTAGATTTTCTGATAAGAACTTGCGGAAGGAGTTGAGCGCTTTGAAGCGTCCTGAGGCAGCAAAAGCCAAGAGGGGATCCCAGATGCGGATCCCCCTAGGGATCCTGCTGGGGGCAACGCTGCTGCTGTGGGGCCTGTGGGGATCCCCGGCGGGTGGCCAGACCCGTCTCAACTTCAGCAACGCCGATCTGCAGGGGCAGGATCTGTCGGGTCAGGACTGGCGGGGCAGTAGCTTTGTCAGCGCCAACCTGCAGGGCGCCGACTTGCAGGGGGCCAACCTGGCCGGCGTGGCCTTCACCAAGGCCAACCTGGCAGGAGCCAACCTGGCGGGGGCAGATCTCAGCAACAGCCTGCTGGATCTGGCCAACCTAGCGGGCGCCGATCTCAGGGGGGCCAACCTCAGGGGGGCAATCGCCGCGCGGGCCGTTTGGGATGGGGCGCAGATTGCCGGCGCCGACTTTAGCGACGCCTACGTGGATCGGGCAGCCCTGCGGCAACTGTGCCAGCGAGCAGAGGGATCCCATCCCATAACCGGGGTTTCCACCCGCGCGAGTCTGGGCTGTCCTTGAAAGCCGGCAAAAAAAGGTGAAGAAAACAGGATCCCTGAACCCTCTTGGCCGGATCGCCCCTTAGATTGGGGGAGGTGTTACCCTGCCCCACCATGAGCAAGCCCAGCTTCGCGGTCATTGGCCTAGCGGTAATGGGGGAAAACCTGGCCCTCAACGTCGAGCGCAATGGCTTTCCGGTTGTCGTCTACAACCGCACCCGCTCCAAAACCGAGCAGTTCATCCAAGGGCGAGCCCAGGGCAAACAGATTACCCCCGCCTACAGCCTGCCGGAGTTGGTGCAACAAATGGAGCGGCCCCGCAAAATCTTGATCATGGTCAAGGCAGGCCCAGCGGTGGATGCCCTCATCGACGAGCTCAAGCCGCTGCTGGAGCCGGGCGACATCCTCATCGATGGGGGCAATTCTCTCTACAGCGACACCGACCGGCGCGCCGCGGCCCTGGAGCCTACTGGGATCCACTTTGTCGGCATGGGGGTGAGCGGCGGGGAAGAAGGTGCCCTCAACGGCCCCAGCCTCATGCCTGGCGGCAGTCTGGAAGCCTACCACTTACTGGAGCCCATCCTCACCAAAATTGCCGCCCAAGGGCCAGACGGGCCCTGTGTCACCTACCTGGGGCCCAAAGGGGGCGGGCACTACGTGAAGATGGTGCACAACGGCATCGAATACGGCGACATGCAACTGATTGCCGAGGCCTACGACCTCATGCGCAGGGGGCTGAAGCTGTCAGCCCCCCAGATGCAGGAGATCTTCCAGGCCTGGAACGAGACGGAGCTGGAGTCGTTTTTGATTGAGATTACCGCCAAGATCTTGGGGACGCTGGATCCGGAGACGGGCAAGCCGCTGGTGGATCTCATTTTGGACAAGGCGGGGCAGAAGGGCACGGGCCTGTGGACGGTCAAGGACGCCCTGGATCTTGGGGTGCCGGTGCCCACCATTGAGGCGGCAGTGCAGGCTCGCATCCTCTCGTCGATGAAAGAGGAACGGGTGGCCGCCTCCCAGCAGTTGCCAGGGCCAGGAACAACCTTGGAAGGGGATCCCGACAGCTTCCTTCAGGATCTGCGCGCCGCCCTCTACTGTTCCAAGATCTGCTCCTATGCCCAGGGGATGGCCCTGCTCAGGCAAGCCACCGTTGCCCACGGCTATGTGTACACCTTCAGCGAGATCCCTCGCATTTGGAAGGGGGGCTGTATCATCCGCGCCCGCCTCCTGGGCAAAATCCAGTCGGCCTACCAAAGGGATCCGGAGCTAGTCAACCTCCTTTTGGATGAGGAGTTTAAGCGGGCCATCCAGGAACGGCAGGGATCCTGGCGGCGAGTGGTGGCCACTGCAGCAGCCTTGGGGATCCCGATCCCGGCCATCAGCGCCTCCCTGGCCTACTACGACAGCTACCGCACCGCCGAGCTGCCCCAGAACCTCACCCAGGCCCAGCGGGATTTCTTCGGCGCCCACACCTTTGAGCGCATCGACAGGCCGGGGGTTTTCCACCACGCCTGGAACGCCTAGGCAGGGCCCCGCCCTGGGGCAGCCGCCAGATCCAGCGGCGCTTGCTTAAACGTAGAGCCCCACACTTCGGTGTGGAAAGGCTCCCTTTCTTGGGGGAAATCCCTGCGGAAATGGCATCCCCGGCTTTCCTCCCGCAGCAAAGCCCCCTGGGCTACCCAGCGAGCCAGCAACAGCAAACTCCCGGCCTCGACCTCTTCCCGACTGGCCCACGGCTTCTCCTCCAGGGGCAGGGCTTCCGCAAAAGCCAGAAAAGCCCGCAGCCGCTCTCCCTCCCGCACCACCCCCAGGGCTTCTTCTGCTTGCTGCCTGAGCTGGGGAAGTAGAGAGGGCGGCGCTGTCAGCACAGGTAGAGCCTGCACCTGAAGGGGGGGCTCCTGGAGGTCCCGCAGGGCAGCCAGAGCAGCTCGCTTTCCCATGACCAGCCCTTCCAAAAGGCTGTTGGAAGCCAAACGGTTTGCCCCGTGCAACCCTGTGGAGGCCACCTCCCCGGCAGCATAGAGGCCCGGCAGGCCAGTGCGGCCAAAAGCATCTGTTCGCACCCCCCCCATGACGTAGTGAGCAGCAGGAGCAACCGGTAGGGGATCCTTGCCGGGATCCAGCCTCAAAGCGCGGGCAGAGGCAACCACGGTGGGAAAGCGCTCTTCCAGATGGGGCACAGCCCGGAGGTCAAGGTAAACTCCCCCCGTCCGCTGCCGCTCCCAGAACACCGCCTGGGCCACCACATCCCGCGGCGCCAGCTCTTCCAGCTCCGCATAACGAGGCATAAAGCGCTCCCCCCAGGCATTGAGGAGCACGGCCCCTGCCCCTCGGGCAGCTTCACTGACCAGGGCTCCATTGGGCAGGACGGTGGGGTGAAACTGCACAAACTCCAGATCCCTTAGGATGGCCCCTGCCCGCCAGGCCAAGGCCATGCCATCGCCGCTAGCTCCCGGCGGCGCCGTAGAGAGGGGGAAGAGGCTGCCAAACCCGCCTGTAGCCAGGAGAACCGCCCCCGCCCTCACCTGCACCAGTCCCTCAGGACCCAGGAGCAAGACCCCTGCCACTCTCCCCTCGGTCATCAAAAGACTGAGGGCCGTGTACCCCTGCAAAGGCGGCTTGCTCAGGCGGGCCAGCAAGCCCTTGAGGAGCCACAGCCCGCTCCGATCCCCTCCCAGGTGGCGTATCCGCGCCCGCGAGTGTCCCCCTTCCCGCACCGGCTCCGGATGGAAGGGGAGCCCCCAGGACAAGAGCTTCTCCAGGTGAAAGGGCGCTTCCTGCAAGATGGAGCGAGCCACCTCTGCTTCTACCAAGCCACGGCCTGCTTGCAGGGTGTCCTGGAGGTGGGCTTCCACATCTGCTGCATCCAGTGGAAAAGCTATCCCCCCCTGCGCCCAAGGAGTGGATCCAGAAGGCAAGGGATCCTTGCTTACCACCAGGGTTCTGGCTCCCTCTGCTTCCGCCCACAGGGCTGCATAGATCCCTGCCACCCCTGCCCCCAGGATCAAGAGGTCTGTTTCCGCTAGGAAAGACGTAGACAACACTGGACAAAACAGACCCTCGCCAAGGGTGCTCCCTCTAGGCTCCAGCAGGCACTGACAGCATGGCCAGGATGGACTTGCGGGCTTTTTCGGCCACCGCCTCCGGCACCTGGATCACGTAGCGCATCTCCACTAGGGAGCGGTAGATCTTCTCCAGGGTAATTTTTTTCATATACTCGCAGACGGCGTCCGCCTTGACGGGGATAAAGGTCTTATCGGGGGCCTCTTTTTGCAGCCGGTGGAGAATGCCCACTTCGGTGGCAACCACAAACTCGCGGCTGGCCGAAGTTCTGGCATAACGCACCATCCCCTCGGTAGAAAGGAGCTTGGCGTCCGGCTTGAGAAATAGACAACTGGAGCCGCAACTGCACTCGGGGTGGATGAGGAACTCCGCCTCTGGGTGCTTCTCTGCCATTGCCTTGAGGTGCTCCTCGCGAATGCCCACATGGACGTGGCACTCGCCGGGGAACAGATCCAACTCCCTCCCCGTTGTCTGGGCTACATAGGCCCCCAGGAACATATCCGGCACAAAGAAGATGGGGCGATCCGGCGGCAGGCTGGCCACCACCTGCACAGCGTTGGCGCTGGTAACGCAGACATCGGCCATGGCTTTAATCTCGGCGGCCGTGTTGACATAGGCCACCACCAGCCCCTCGGGGTTGGCCTCCTTCCAGCGCAGAACGTCCTCTGGGCGGATGCTGTCGGCCAGAGAGCAGCCCGCCTCCAGATCCGGCAGCAGCACCGTCTTTTCCGGGTTGAGGATGGCTGCCGTTTCGGCCATGAAGTGGACGCCAGCAAAGACAATGACCTGGGCATCTGTCTTTTGGGCCTCGCGGGCCAGGCCCAGGGAGTCTCCCACAAAGTCCGCCACTTCCTGCACCTCGGGGAGTTGGTAGGAGTGGGCTAGGATAACGGCCTGCCTTTCCTGCTTGAGTCGAGCAATTTCCTGGACAAGGGTTTCTTGGGTCATGGTGAACCTTCTGTTTTGGCTGGGCCGGCCACGGGTGCAGAGCTGGACTGGTGCGGGGCTAAGGAGAAGTTGCCAGCAGGCAGCAACTGGCCTTCCTGCTTTAGGCGGGATCGTTACCTAGCCTAGCATTAGAAACAGCGCTCCCTGGGGCAAACCTCAGGGCCGCACCACGAGCAAGGAGAGATCCAGGGCCTTGGCCGAGTGAGTCAGGGCCCCCACACTGATGTAGTCAACGCCTGCCTCCGCCGCTTTCCGGGCGCGCTCTAGGTTCATGTTGCCGCTGGCTTCTAGGGGAACTTTCCCCCCTACCCGTTGAACGGCAGCCCGGATCTGCTCCAAGGGGAAGTTATCGAGAAGGATGAGATCGGCGCCTGCCGCCAAAGCCTCCTCCAGCTCCTGGAGGTTGCGCACCTCAACCTCGACCTTGAGGTGGTGGGGGGCACCTGCTTTGGCCCGCTGGACGGCTGCCAAGATGCCGCCGGCACCGCGAATGTGGTTTTCCTTAATCAAGATGCCGTCGAAGAGGCCAAAGCGGTGGTTTTTGCCGCCCCCTACCCGCACGGCGTATTTCTCCAGGGCGCGCAAGCCGGGGGTAGTTTTGCGGGTGTCCAGAAGCTGGGTTGAGGTTCCCCGCAGCGCCTCTACGTAGGTGCGGGTGAGGGTGGCAATGCCGGAAAGCCTTTGGAGAAGGTTCAGCGCCAGCCGTTCTGCCGCCAGAATGCCCCGCAGGGATCCCTTGATCTGGACTACCTCCTGGCCAGCGACAACAGAGGCTCCCTCCTCTACCTGGGAGGCGAACGCTAGCTGGGGATCCACCAGCCGGAAAACCCGCCTGGCAATTTCCAGGCCAGCTAGGATCCCTGGCTCCTTGGCCAGGATCACCGCCTCCCCCTCAACGCTGGGGGGCAGGGTCAGCTCGCTGGTGAGATCGCCGTGGCCGAGATCTTCTTGTAGCCAGGCACACAGGGTCTCCTCCGGGATGTATAATGCTTGCGTCATCTTTCGCTTTAGTTACCTATGGCCTCGGTTGGATCCTCTAGACCCAAGGGCGGCACCTTCAGCCGTCGTCAGCTGCTCAAAGCAGGAGCTGCCGCTCTTGGAGGCAGTTGGCTGGCCGCAGCAGGGGCTCAGGCTCAACGACGGGCTTCCCCCACTCTGATAGTGGCCCAGAGATCCAAGCTCGAGCGAGTTTCCTATGCTACCAACTGGTATGCCCAGGCCGAGCATGGCGGCTTTTATCAGGCGGTGGCCACAGGCATTTACCGCGAGTATGGGCTAGACGTCACCATCAAAATGGGTGGCCCTGGCGTCAACATCACCCAGATTTTGGCTGGCCGAGCCGCCGACTTTGCCATGGGGGGAAGCGCAGGGGTCATCAACGCTGTGCGGGAAGGGATCCCGCTTATCTGCGTGGCGGCTATTTTCCAAAAAGACCCCCAGGTTCTCCTCGCCCATCCCGGCACCCAGCGCCTGGAGGAGCTCAAGGGCCGACCCATTTTCGTATCCAAGGGGGCCTTTACCACCTACTGGCCCTTCCTGAAAGCCAAGTACGGCTTTACTGACGACCAAACCCGCCCCTACAACTTCAACCCTGGCCCCTTCTTGGCCGATCCCAGCTCGGCCCAGCAGGGGTATCTCACCTCTGAGCCTTTTGCCATTGAAAAACAAGGAGGCTTTAAGCCAGTGGTCTTCCTCCTGGCCGACTACGGCTACAACCCCTATGCCACCACCATCGAGACGCGGCGCCAACTGGTGGAAAGCAAGCCTGACTTGGTGCAGCGGTTTGTGGATGCTTCTATCAAGGGCTGGTACAGCTTTTTGGAGGATCCCCGCCCCGCCTACCGCCTCATCAAGCAGGATAACCCGGAGATGACTGATGAGCAGTTGGCCTACAGCTTTGAGAAGCTGAAGGAGTACGGCATCATTTTGTCTGGCGATGCCCTGGAAAAGGGCATTGGCGCCATGACCCACGAGCGTTGGCAAAGCTTCTTCGAGAGCATGACAGTGGCGGGTGTCTTTGAGCCAACCATTAACTACCAAGCCGCCTACACGTTGGACTTTGTCAATAAAGGCACTGCCTATTACAAAAGCTAGGTCAGGTTGCGAAAAAGGGAAGGGGGAGGGGATTGCATCGGTTTGGAGGGGGCTGCCGACCGTTCCGCTCTGCCAAAGGCCCTCACCCCCAGACCCTCTCCCTTTGGGAGAGGGGGACTAGGCATCTCACTGCTCCACTGCTACTTGTCAATGAATGGCTGTAACTAACCTTCGGGTATCCTGCCGACCGCTGGCCAAAGCTACTGCTCGGCAATGGTGACGTTGAAGCCCTTGTTCTTCAAAGTTTCAGCGTGGTAGCGGGCATATTCCAGTTGTTCAAATGCTGCCAACTGCACGAACTTCTGGCCGTTCACATCTCTTACAAAAGCGTCATTGGCAACTTGCCGAGCTCGCGCCAAGCTTTCCTCTCCGGAGTAGGTGGTCAGCACCAAAAAAGTTCCTTCGCCGCGGTTAGGCCCCAAGGAATCGAGATCGTTGCTGTGCAGGGGCACCGTGAGCAAAGATTCTGAAACAGTGGCCACTTTGGGCTGGGAGGGGCGCTCCAGGCTGGCTGCCACTTTCTCCACTGTTTTCGGGCGGGAAGGAGCAGGTTTCTGTGCAGCCGCGGCCAAGTTGGTTTGTAGGCTGTCCAACAAGTTGGCGACATCCTGAAGGGGATCGACCCGCAGCTCCTCCAGATTGGGAGTGTTGGCCAACCCTAGCGCCAACTGACTGGGATCCAGCCCACCTGAATAGAACTCTTCCCCTACCTGTCCTGGCAGCGGCTCCAGGGGAAGCAAGGGCAACCGGGCCAAATCCACCTGGGCAGGGATCCCTTTTTCCGTCTTGTGGGCCAGGACAGCGGTTTGGGGAAGCGACAGCTCTTCCGGCCAGATCAGCCAGCGCACCCCAAAGCCGATCCCCGCGCAGGAGAGGGCCCACACCAGCAAGACCCAAAGAGGGGAGAGCACCCCCGCCGGCCGTGGCGTTTCTTCCTCCTCCAAGTCTTCCACGACTTCTTGCATCAGCACAGGTGAAGAGCGCTCCACGGGGATATCGCTTCCAAGGGGATCTGCCCACGGCAAGGGGACAGATGGCCTGCGCTGCAAACGTTGCCAGAGGCGAAATCGCTCCAATTCCTTGAGCTCATCCAGATGCAAGCAGCTTAGCGCTTCCTGAAGCGTCAGTTGAGGAGTCGGCTGGGCTTGCGGGGCCCTCGGTAGGGGTCGAGTAGCATCTGAGGGAAGTGGAGAAAAACTCATAGGCAACTCACCCTCGCTAGACTAAGAGCTAGGAAGCCAGCAGAACCGATCCGGTGCTGAACCCGAGAACCGCTTAACCACAGAGCCAACCCCAGGGACAAAGGCAAGCCATCACTACCATGCCACAAGCCGAAGGCCTTCTTCTAGGGATTGGCCGCAAGATAGAGGGCGCGCACATCTGCCGGCAGATGCTGAAGCAGGAGCTGGCGAGCGGAGGCAACAATGGCATCCACCTCCTCTGGGGCGAGGTAGTACCTGTCAGCTTTGAGCTGGGCAGCGATGCGCTCCGGCGACCAACCAAACCGATCCCGTAGCAGCAGAATAAAGCGCATATCTCCCGGCAAGTTGTCCAGAGCCGCGCTCAGGTAACAGGCCAATGCCGGCGAAAGAGGGGGCTTCGCTGCACCAGCGCTCGCAGTTTGAGGAGGGGCAGCCTCACCCTCAGCAGCGCCGTCAGACCGCCCCGCAAAAGGCCAGATCAGCTCGCGGATTTGCGCCGCCAGCCAGGGTGCCAGCACCGGATCCCCGCCCCCCTCGCTCTGGAGCGTGCGGACATCGAGATGCTGAAGGCGCGCATACAGGCGCAGCCAAACCTCCTCTCGCCAAGCAGCCCGCTGCTCCGGGGGCAGATGCTCGGCCAGGATCCCATCCACCCAGGCGCAGTAGCGGCAAAACAGGGCGATGAAGTAGCGCGCCGCCTGCGGCTGCCGTTGAAAGGCTCGCAGCAGTTCCAGATCGCTGTGGTGGGCCACCCCCTTCACGATAGAGGCCTCGCACTCCCGCCAAAGGGGAGTCACCACCTCAACCATAATCCCTCTCGCCAGAAAGAAGCTCTCTAGCTATTTTCCAAGATCTCTCGACAGGCCGATAGCAACTGCTCCTGCTCCGGCAGGGTTCTTAGGCCAATGCGCAGATAGCGATCCCCCAGCTCTGGAAAGCTCAGGCAATCCCGCACCAGGATGCGGTGCTGCCGCAACAGCTTTTCTTGAATCTGCGTAGCGGAGCCAGGGCAGCGCACCAGCACAAAGTTGGCTTGGCCGGGCCAGGGATCCCAGCCGGGTAGCCCCTGTAGACCTCTCAGCAAATGCTCCCGCGCCGTAGGCAGCCAGGCCAGGGTGCGCCGGCGAAAGTCTTCATCTGCCAGAGCCGCCGCCGCCGCCACCGCCGCCAATCCGTTGACGCTCCAGGGATCCCGCCACTGCCGCCAGCGCCGCCAGTGATCCGGATGCCCCACAGCAAAGCCGATGCGCAAGCCGGGCAAGGTAAAGAACTTGGTCAGCGAACGGATGACGATGGTGTTGGGGTGGGCCTCCAGGTGAGGGATCAAAGTCTGGCTGCGGGGCAGCTCTCCCACCTCTGAGCTGGCATCCAGAGGGGGCAGCTCCTGCGGGGCGTCTCCTGGCAAAAAGTCCATAAAAGCCTCATCCACCACCACCTGCTCGAACTGGGGCAGAAGGGGCAAGATGTCTTGCCGGAGGAAAAGCCGGCCCGTCGGGTTGTGAGGATTGTTTAGCCAGAGCACCCGGCCTGTCTTGTCCGCCCGGATCTCTTTCTGCAGCAAGGCCAAGGGGGGGGATCCCTGAGAGGGCAAAAGATCCAAACCCCTGAGGGTTACACCCGCCGCCCGCAGGGCCCGCTCATAGTCCCCAAAAGCCGGCCGGGGCAGCCAAACCTCCCGTCCCTGGGCATCGCGGGCCGCCCAGGTGAGCAATTCCGCCGCCCCGTTGCCCACGAAGATCCACTCCGGATCGACCGCCCAGCGCTGCGCCAAACAGGCCCGCAGCTCGCGGTAGTCGGGATCCGGATAGCGGCTAATCGCAACTGGATCCGACGCCGACAGGGCCCGAGCCAGAGCTTGCAAAACCGACTGCGGCGGACCCAGGGGGTTGAGGCTGGCCGAAAAATCCAAAATAGCCTCGGCAGGGCAGCCGGCAATGGCTGCCCCCCAAGCGCGATTGCCACCATGCTGAGGCCGTTGCACGCCTGTCCATCCCAAAGCCCAGGTTCGCTGAGAGAACTCCGCCTGAGGAGCGCGAACGGCTGGGATCCCGTCAAACTCCCGAAGACTTGTGGCCACCTGCCACCGCATCGCGGAAAGTTTTGCCTGCAGTGAAAGTCGGGACAATGCTGGCTGGGATCACCATCTTCTCGTTGGTCTTCGGGTTGCGACCTTCCCGTTGTTTGCGCTTGCGGGCCTCAAAGGAGCCGAAGCCCACCAGGGTCACCTTTCCTTTGGGTTCACCGTTTTCATCGCGGGATGCGACCTCTTCGACAATGATCTCCAGCGCCGCCGTCAGGACAGCTTCAGCTTCTTTTTTGGTTACGTTGGCGCGATGAGCGACGGCATCCACAAGCTCTGCCTTGTTCATCCTGATCTCCTCGTGAGTTAGGCAATAGGGTTAAAACAGACTCTGGCCGCGTACTTGCGAGGTGCTGCGAAGCAACCACGGCCCAGAGTGTTCTCAGTTTTTAGGAGCGGGGCTTGCCCTGCACTGCGCCAAGGCGCCGCTGGCGCGAATGGCAGGATTGTGGCAGTTTGGCTCCAAATCACTGACATATTCTACAGCCAAGTTAGGGCAGAAGCCGGTTGGAGAAGGGATTTTAGGGGGGCTGAGTGGAATTTTTTGGGAACAAAGAGAGATCAACCGATAATCCTAATATCCACTCCCCTCGAATGCCGGGGCAAGTCGCGCCCAGGGCCTCACGAGTCACGTTGGAAGTAGGCCCGCATCACCTCGCGGAAGATCGGGGCGGCCCGGGATCCACCCCCGCCGCCACTGTTTTCCAGAAAGACCACGACTACCAATTCGGGCCGGTCGTAGGGGGCATAGCCGACAAACCAGGCGTGGGAGCGCCGCGGCGGATCCTCGGCGGTGCCGGTTTTGCCGGCGGTGGGGGGAAAGCCCGGCCCCAGGTTGGCGTTGCCGCCGGTGCCGTAGACCACCACATCCCGCAACCCCTGCTGCAGGATCTCCAGCGTGGCGGGGGAAAGACCCACCTTCTGCCGCAGGGGCACGGGGCTTTCCGGGATCACCTGCTGCGAGAGCAAGGGGCGAACCCGCCAGCCGCCGTTGGCCACCGCTGCTGTTACCACCGCCATCTGCAGCGGCGTGGCGGTGATAAATCCCTGGCCGATGGACATGTTGACCGTATCGCCCATGTACCAGGGCTCGCGCCAGTGGCGCTGTTTCCACTCGGCGTCGGGCACCAGCCCAGCAGCTTCCCCTTTGAGGCCGATCCCGGTCAATTGCCCCAGCCCGAAGCGGCGCGACCATTCTTGCAGGGGGGCGGCCTTGGTGCCCAGGGCAATTTGGTAGAAGAAGGTGTCGCTGCTGTAGGCCATCGCCTGGCGGTAGTTCAGCCGCCCGAAACCGGCCCGGTTCCAGTCCCAGAACCTCCACCCGCCCACCTGGATGTAGGGGCCGGTCTGCAGCACCGTATCCGGGGGAAAGGCTCCCGACTCGATCCCGGCGGCGGTGGTGATGATTTTGTAGGTGCTGGCGGGGGGATAGGGCCGCAGGGCGCGGTTGAGGAAGGGGAAGTCCCGCTGTTGCAGGCTCTCCCACTGGGCTTGGGTGATGCGGCTGGAAAAGAGGTTGGGATCAAAGGTGGGATAGCTGGCCATGGCCAGGATCGAGCCGTCGCGGGGATCCATGGCGACCACTGCTCCTTTCTGCTGGCCCAGGGCCTGCTCCGCTGCCTGCTGCAGGCGTACATCCAAAGTCAGCTGCAGGGTGTTGCCCGGTCGAGGCGCTTGCTCTCCCAGCACCCGCAGCACTTCTCCCATGGCGTCTACCTCCACCTGGCGCCCGCCCCATTGGCCGCGCAGATGGCTCTCGAACAATTCCTCCACGCCCATCAGGCCGACGATATCCCCCAGGCGATAGCTGGGATCCGCCCGCAGTTGCTCTAGGGGGATCTCGCCGGTATAGCCCAGCAGGTGGGCGGCCAGGTCGCCATGGGGATAAAACCGCACCGTCTCTGCCTCCACCATCACCCCCGGCAGCTCGCGGCTCATCTCTTCCAGTTGAGTGACCACCTGGGGGCTGGCGTTGCGCAGGATGCGCACCGGAAACGGGGAGCGATAGCCCGCCTGCTCCAGTTTTTGGGCAATCTCTTCGGGAGCCATGTTCAAGGACCGGGCCAGCTTGGGGATCGTCTCCTGCCAGCCCTGCCGCGATTGCACCAGCGGCCACAGGAAGACCGAGTGGGAGAGCTGGCTGCCCGCCAACAACACGCCGTTGCGATCCACAATGCGCCCCCGTTCCGGCGGCTGGGGCAAGAGACGAATGCGGTTGGTATCGGCCAACTGGCGGTAATACTGGGTGCGCACCAGTTGCAGGTAGGCCAGGCGGGATCCCAGCCCTCCAAACAGCAACACGCTGGCCAGCAGGAGCAAGACAACAGCTCGGTAGCCCTGGCCCACCGCTTTGGCTGGCGGGGATCCCAGCCAGCGAGGGCTCCTGGGCGGCGGGGGAAGGACGCGGCGCGGGTCGGGGGGCCTGGAGTGGAGAGAAAACAGGGTCTTCGGATCCCGTCCCGCCGATGAGGCGGGGCCGCCAACAGGGTAAAGTTTGGCCATGAAGAATTGCTGCAAAAGTTGCAACTCATCCACCCAGCGCACAACGTCACACGTCTGGGCGGGCCGTCTCGGCCTCCCTCCAGTATCCCCGGCTGCGGCAAGCTTCGTCCAGGAGGGCCGCGTGGATAGGGCAGGGCAACGACAACGGCTGCGCCAGGCTGCCTGGCTGATGGTGGGCAATGGCCTGCGCCTGGGGTTGTCCGGGGCCTATTTCATCCTGCTGGCGCGGCTGTTGGGGCCGGAAGCTTTTGGAGTGTTCTCCGCGATTTTGGCCTGCAGCAACCTAGCTGCCCCCTTTGGCTACTGGGGCCAATCGGAATTGCTGATCCAGCGCCTAAGCAACCGGAGATCTGCCGCGGCTGCCCCGGAGATCAGTCCCAGCCTGTGGCTGGCCGGACTGGGCTGCGGCGGGATGGCGCTGCTGTTGGCGCCCCTCCTGAGCCTCTGGCTGGCGGAGACTTCTCCCCTGCTGGTAGGGATCCTGCTGGCCAGCGACCTGCTGTTTATCGCCATTCCTGAGGTGTACCGAGGGATCCTGATTGGGCAAGAGCAAGTTGCCGGCGTGGCCCTCATCGACACCGGCATGGCGCTGGGGCGATTGGGGGCTGTGCTGCTGGCGGTGGCCTTGGGCTGGGGATCCCTAACCCAATGGGCCATTCTCTACGGGCTGATGGTGCTGGCGGTGCTGCTGCTGATGGCGCGGGGGATGGGGCGGTGGAGCAAGCCTTCTCCCCCCCTGGCCTGGAGAGATCTGGGGGAACGGCTGGTGGCGGGCTGGGACTTTGCCGTGGGGCTGGCGGCGGCCAAAACCTTCACCGACCTGGACAAGCTGCTTTTGCCCCGCCTGGCCTCGGCAGCAGCGGGGGGGCTCTACAGCGCTGCCTACCGGGTGATCAACTTTTCGCAAACGCCGATGATCGCTCTGCTCACCAGCCACTTTGCCGAGCTGTGCCGCCAAGGACAGAAAAGCCTGCCGCAGGGCTGCCGCTACGCCTGGCACCTTTCCCCTTGGGTGGCGGGCTACGGCAGTTTGGCCGCCTTGGGGGTGGCATTGGGCTCTTACGGGATCCCTTGGGTGCTGGGGTCGGCTTACCAAGAGACGGCCCTCATCCTGCGCTGGCTTAGCCCGGTGATCTTGCTGGAGGGGATCCACCTGCTGCTGTCTCACCTGCTCACCGGGTCAGGGTTGCAAAAGCCCCGCAGCCGCCTGCAACTGCTGGCTCTGGGGCTCAACGGGCTTTTGAATGCGGTTTGGATCCCGAGGTGGGGTTGGCGAGGGGCGGCTTCGGCCACCTTGCTCTCAGAAGTGGCGCTGGTGCTGGCCTTGCTGCTGCTAATTCGACAGCAATTGCGCTTTCCAGAGGGAGGCCAACCCAGCTCGAACTAGGAGGTCTTGACGATGTAGGTGGCCTTGGCGTCCGGACCAAAGCTGATGACATCCCCCGACTTAAGTTGGTGGGTAGAAATTTTCTGGCCGTTGATCAGCAGGCCGTTGGTGCTGGGCCTACCCTCCAGATCGCCATCGAGAATGC
The DNA here is from genome assembly GCF_002760475.1 of Synechococcus sp. 63AY4M2. Taxonomy (NCBI): domain Bacteria; kingdom Bacillati; phylum Cyanobacteriota; class Cyanophyceae; order Synechococcales; family Synechococcaceae; genus Synechococcus; species Synechococcus sp. 63AY4M2. Next base: position 675,218 of record NZ_AXUX01000001.1, read on the forward strand.
GGTAGTAGTACTCTCCCTCCTTCTCAGCAGGAACGCGCAGCAGCATGGCGTGGTAGCGGGAGGCGTACTGGGAGTTAAGGCAGATGTCGTTGGCCAGGTCGCGACCAATGAAGTATTTCGCAGAGGTCAGCACCTGGCTGCGGCGGCCATCTCGATCCTCCACGACCAAGATGTGCTGCTGAGCACTCGGAGGAGAAGGCGCAGAATCAACCATAATCCCTTCCGCTGCAACTGCCCGAATCTAACCTTAGCACCATACTATAGAATAGAAGCTCGACTCCAGAATTGGCAGAGCTGCAGAATCGCCTAAGATGACCTGCCAAATCTCAAGGTCGGCCAGCGGCCCTTTGCAGCAGCGGGCCCACCAGCTCTGGGAAAAGGGCATAGGCTCCTACTGCCCATTGGGCCATGCCCACCACCACCTCCGACTTGGACTGGCGAGCGGCGTCCCAAATGGCTGCGGCCACTTCTTCTGGCCGGCTGGCCCAAAAACTCTCCAGCGCCTGTTGCATTTGCTCGCGGGCTTTCCCACCTGAGGCTTGCGATTGGCCATCGGGAGAGGACTCCGGCCCCCCCTCATCCAAAAAAATGGCTCGCTTGAGAAAATTGCTGCTGACAATGCCCGGATGGACGCCGATCACCTGGATCCCGTGGGGTTGCAGTTCCAGCCGCAGCGCCTCCGTCAGCCCACTGACCGCGTACTTGCTGGCACAATAGGCGCTCATTTGGGGCAGGGGCATCTTGCCGCCGACCGATCCCACGTTGATGATCTGACCTTTTTTGCGCTTCAGCATATCGGGGAGCACGGCCCGGATGGTGTACAGGTAGCCCCAAAAATTGACCGCCATCAGCGCCTGCCAGTGTTCCAGGGTGGTTTGCAAAAAAGGGCCCTTCAGGCAGATGCCGGCGTTGTTGATCAGGCAATCGATGCGGCCATAGCGTTCTAGGGTTCTCTCCACCAGGTTTTGCACCTGTTCTGGCTGCGTGACATCGGTGGGAACGGCCAAGACCTCGGCGTTTAGGCTTTGCTCCAGCTCGATGGCGGTTTGTCTCAGGGTTTCGGCGGTACGGGCAGCCAGCGCCAAGCGGTAGCCGCCACGGGCAAAGGTAAAGGCCGTGGCCCTGCCGATGCCTTCGGAAGCGCCTGTAATTAAAACAACATCGGCCATCCTGCTTCTCCGCAAATCTGGACTGGGATCCCTTTACCTGTTGTAGCTTCTTTGGGGGTTGGGGATCCCTGCTTGGCCTGAGGGCTTAAGATACGGAGCGGTAGCGAAGATACAGTTTATGGCCTCTACCTACTCATTCGATATCGTCAGCGACTTCGACCGGCAGGAACTGGTGAATGCCGTGGATCAAGCCCGGCGGGAGATCAAACAGCGCTATGACCTCAAGGATACTCAGACAGAAATCGAGCTGGAGGAGGGATCCCTGATCATCACCACCGCCAGCGAGATGGCTCTCAACTCCATTCGCGATCTCCTCCTCACCAAGGCGGCCAAGCGGGGCCTCTCCCTAAAGATCTTCGACTTTCAACCTCCGGAGAGTGCCGGCGGCAACCGGGTGCGCCAGGTGGTTCGGCTGAAAAAGGGCATCGATGCGGCGCTGGCCAAGCAGATTGCCCAACAAATCCGCGACAACTTCAAAAAAGTGCAGCCCTCCATTCAAGGGGATCTGGTGCGGGTTTCCGGCAAAGACAAAGATGAGCTGCAGGCGGTCATTCAAATGCTCAAGCAGCAGGATTACCCGGTGGCGCTCCAATTTGTCAATTACCGATAGAGAGCCGATACAAAGTCGGGGGGATCCCTGGTTGATGATAAGGATTGGTGCAGAGCGATCCCGGCTCTCGCCATCCCATCGCCACAGCCTCTCTTGGAACCAGTCTGCAGAAAAAGCTAGGATCCCTTACTATGGGGATGATCTCCATCTCCAGCCGCGACTCTGCCGTGCCAGTATGTACACTATCTCTGAGTTCGATCGCCTGATCCAGTTTCTCCCGGTGGAGATCCGCCCCGAGGTGCAGATCGAGATCGGCACCCCTGACCAATCTCGGGTTGTGCAGCCGCTCTGGCGCTTCCCCTGGCAGAAGTACACCCGCTTCGCCATTGACCTCAGCCGCTGGCAGAAGCTGAGCCCTGACCAACAAAAGATCTACTTTTTGCGGGAAGCGGTGATGGCCACCGAGCTGGCCTTGGGGGATAACTGGTCGGCCCTGTTGCTGTATCCCGCGCTGATCGGGGCCGGCAGCATGGGCATTTTGGTGGAGTTGCAGATGGGGGATAACCTGGGCGTGGGCTTGGCAGCCGGCTTGGCGGCGTCGGCGGTGTTTCTTTTGCGCAAAGCAGAGAAAGGCCAGAAGGCCCAGGTGGCAGCCGACGAGTTTGCCGTGCGCTACGCCTCCCAAAATGGCTACACCTCCGAACAGGCGGCTGCCATTTTGCTGAGCGCGTTGCAGCAGGTGGCCATCCTGGAAGATCGCGTCAAGAACGACTACGACACCACCATGCGCCGCCGCAACCTGGAGTTTCTGGCGCAGCGGGGCCTGGGATCCGGCACCTTGACCATCAATCCCAAGTACCGCAACAAGGGCCAGAACCCCAACCCCTACCAAAATCCCTTTCAGCGTTGAGCAGTTCCTGCAAACTAGGTGGGGGATGACTCCCGACCCTCAAACATGGGTGACGCCACGCTGCGCGAACCGATAGCGTACCGGCTTCACGCTTCACTGACTTGTCTCAGCATGCTGCCACCGTGCAACCCACGGCGGAAACCAGTCAGGGAAGCTGATACATTTACGCTGAACACTGCTGAGCATTACTGCTCAGCGGTGAAGCGATAGCATTCTGTCCGTTTCCGTTGTCACTACGCGACGCTGACGCGACCGCGCTACTCGGACGGAGTCCAAACAGAAAGGCGGTATCCCGCAAAGCCCTGAGCATAAC
>NZ_AXUX01000001.1:683284-692086 GCF_002760475.1 Synechococcus sp. 63AY4M2
GTAACTGTCGAGGTCGTACCTTCTTGCCCTACCGGATGGTGTACGTACTGCATGGATCCAGCCCTTCTGTTCCCATCGCCTCAAGGTGTGGAGGCACACCCCAAAATAATCCGCCGCTTCTCTCGGTTTTACATACCTAGCCATACCAAGCAGCCATACTGAACATACTGGGCATTATTTTCAGTATAGTCCAGCATATCATTGACTAGAGTCATGCTCTCCAGAGATTTAACTCAATCTCTTCAACTGAAGCACGAACGGCTTTCATCCCGACACTGATTGGCTCTTGAGTCAACACAATTCACCCATACAGTGCGGGGCTTCCCGCCGATTAAGCTAAACTCAGAAAACTTTGAGGAGCACCTAGGCTTGCTTAAGCTTCCTCTTCCAGTTCTTGGATCTCTTCCGTAGGGGTGTGTCCAGTCGCTTTGTCTTCCTCAATCTGAACTGTACCAGTGGGGTTGTAGTACCGGCGCACATCCCACTCAGTAATCCAACGGCGAATAATTGACCGCACGGTAGTTGTGCCGTAAAGAGGAGGGAGCTCAGACCGTGATGGCCGTACCCAATCAGGGTAGGCCTTCTGGTAGAGATCCGCCACCTTGTGCAACATCGCTTGAATGGCCTCCTGAGCTTCCGAACAGGAACGGAGGGGGATAGCTTGCTGAATGGCCTCCATCCCCGCTTTTACAGCTTCTTCAGAAATATGCTTCTGGCGCGCCATCTCAGGTGCCTTCTCCCGATCCCCTTTTTCCTGCAAGATAGACTGCTCAAAGTCGCGGGTTACTGCTCCCGCTAGAATTAGCGGAGCTGCTTTTAGTTCTTCAGGTAAAGTTTCCTTGCCAAACAAGTGGCCAAGAACGCGGTAGGACTTGACCCGCTGCAGGATGCTGTACTGTGCAATCAGCTCGATCTCATCCACCAAAACCACCAAGCCCCTGAGCCCTATGGCCCGACATAGCTGAGCAGAGAAAGCCAGGCGCTGCCAGTGCAGACTTTCCGCAGGAGGTAGCTTGCTGACGGAGTAAGCCCCTGCCAGGCCGTGATCCCGAAGTCTCTGCCGCACCTCTGACAGCCTCAAGGTAGGTTCACCAGCCCAAAAGCGGACAATAGCGTCTAACTTCTCGTCGTCACCCTCTAGCCTTTGGTGTAAAGCTAGAGTAGCCGGCCACCAGCCCTCTCCAAATCGCCATTGGTTAACCGAAAGCTGGAACTCCTGGAAAGAAGGCTGTTTGTACTGCAGACGAGCTGCAATGCCTTGAAGCCCGCGCTCAGCCATGTCAGGGAGTTCGATTTCGGCAAGAATGCGGGGAATTAGGCGACTAGGATTGCCAAGAGGCAGCTCTTTAGAGATGACAACCAGCGAGGTGGCAAAACCCTGCTTCTTTGCTTTTTCCTGCAGAGTTAGTAGAAGATGAGACTTACCAGTTCCGAAGTCCCCCTTCACGAGCATCCCCCCAGGCTCTAAGCTGGGGGCGTTGCATAATTCCCAAAACTTCTCTTCGACCTCTTGTTGCCAGGAGCCAAGTTCTGCAACTGCAAATGGATTGGGAACACCGTTTCGCAGCGCTTCAATCGCTCGTCGGGCTACAAGTGATGCGCTCATTGAAGTTGAACCATAGTTGTACAAGGATTGGGATACTTGGAGGAATATACCTCGTTCTGGATTCGAGTTTGCAAGGCTCGGTACTTATGGTAGGACAAAAGTTCTGATTCAATGAACTCTGGAGGGGCCATGAAGATTATGGCTGTTTTCTCAAGCTTACTCTCTGCATCGATAAACTCTCGCAAGGTTTCATAGAGATCGATGATTTGCCTACGGGTAAAGATTGGACGTCCACTTTCTCTTCGCTCGTAGTAATGAAACAGACTGACAAGGATTGCCGTAGAACCGAACTGGCGTGTAAAAAGTCTCAGAAAAGAAAGTAGGATCTCTCTGGAGTTTGTCCTATCAATCCTTCGAAAAATAGCTGCTCCACGCACTTGACTAATAGATTTCAGCGTGCCTTTGAGCCACTCCTGAACCGCAAGGCACAAACCTTCTAGAGTGCCTGGACTTTGGAGAGGCTCGTAGATAAGACGGGAAATAGCCTTGCGAAAGTCGAGAGCCAGAGAGTAGTCCTGAAAAATCAGCCTCTTGATTTCTCGCTGGAACTGTATGTTAATCTCGCGGGCCTCGACTTGGTAAAACTCTGCCAGTTCCTCTAAAGTACAGTCCTGAGGTTCTGAGCTGAGGGGATATCCAACTTTTTTGAGAATGCTATAGCGCAGTTCTCTGGCAAAAGATTCCCAGTCTACCCTCTGAGCAAGGGCAAACCAAAAATTCTCAATTGAATGTAGATTGATGCACTCTTTGGTTAGATCAAAAAGCTGAAAAGAAGGAGGGGATAGCTTTTCCCGAAGAGATTTGTAGAGGCGGGAGTAGGAATCTCTTGGGACGACAGCTAGCTTGACGGTTGCACCGCCCTCAGGTATGAAGGATCTCAGGTAGTCTTTCTCAAGACAACGCAGCCATAAATCAAGCTGTAGACAACTATGGGTTTCCCCACTCATAGACGCTCAAACTCCAAAAGATAGTAAATATGTTCCTCACCGCGTTCATCGCGAATGCGATAGCAGCGACCTGAGCGAGTGCCTGTAGATGCAGAGAAGATCAAGCGATAGCCATCCACATTGTTGATTGGGCTTCGATCTAGAAGGTAAAGATGTCGGGTAAATTCTACTTCTGTGTAGTCTGAGTTATTGAGGTGGAGAACCTCAAAGACATCTCGCGCAGCTACGCTTATGGAGTTAGGTAGCTGCTCCACACACTTTCTCAGGTAGCCTGCCGCAATTCTTGCCGCCTTCCAAATGAGCTGAAGGACAGCCTGGGGATCAGTCTCTTTGCTCTTGCCGCCTCTTGCTCGCTTGATTGCTTCAGCAATAGCACTGGGCCGCTGGGATCGGAAAATCTTGCGGTCAATACGTATCCGCTCTCTGGCAAAGTGCACTGAGACAGGAAAGGCCACAAAAATGTTGGGATTCTCGGTAGGAAGCCAGGGCTGGCCTACCCGTTCCCCCACTTCGCGGGCCAGGTCTTCGAGGGAGGGGGTGGACAAAACTTGCTGGGCTTGTTCAAGAGCTCGCCTCACCAGCTCCGCTTGGGAGAGAGCTGTGTTCAAGGCAGAGCCGCAGCTTTCCACCTGGCGGTTTACTGCTTGGAGATCTCCCCTTCTGCTAGCAGCTTAAGCGCTGCCTACCGCTTTCGTCACTTTCTTAGTTAGCTCAACCAAGCTGGCCAGCTCGCCGTCGAGAGCTTTGAAAGCCTCCTCAATCATTGCTCTTCCAGTTTTTCGACAAGGTAACACTGCCAGGGAATGAGATGCAAGACTCAGCCCCCGTTGGGTTGCTCAAGGCATGCGCAGCTCCCCTTCCACCTCCAGGCGGGTGTAGGGGCCGACGGCGAGGAAGCGTTCCCCCAGCATCTCGGCGGCAGCCGGTTGGATCCAGCCCATGCGCTGCAGCAGGTGCAGGGCCAGGGCATATTTGGCCCGCGCGGCCCCGTCTTGTACCTTGATGGCCAGGCCCATCCCCTCTCCGACGCGCCCGATGCACTGGATCCCTTCGGCGCCGGACTTGCTGACCAACTCTCCCTGGGTGGCCCGCATCAATTCGGTGTCGAAACATCCCTCACCAGCCACCATTTCGGGGTGGTGGGTCATGGCGCGGGCGATGGCCTCCAAGTCCGGCCGCTCGCCGGCGGTCAGTTGGGCATATAGGGAAGCCAGGTGGTTGAGTTGTAGCTGGTAGGTGGGCACGCCACAGTCGTCACGAGCAAACAAAAACTCTTCTGAGGGCATTTGCAACAAGTCGGCCAACTTGGCCCGCACCAGGGCCTGGACGGGGTGTTGCCGCTGGGCGTAGTCCTGCAGAGTCCAGTTCTGAGCGCGGCTGGCCAGGAGCATGCCGGCATGTTTGCCGGAGCAGTTGTGGCAGAGGGGGCTGGGCTTGCCGGGTGGGGTGGGGCAGACCAGCAAATCGGGAGACAGATCGGCCCGCCAGAGCATGCTGAACACCTGCCGCGCATGGGCCGTGGTGCCCTGATGGGAGGCGCACATAATGGCGATGTCTTTCTCGCTGAGGCGATAGCGCTCGCGGATGCCGGTGGAGAGCATGGCCAGCGCTTGGAAGGGTTTGAGCGCAGAACGGGCAAAAACAGGGGTGGTGCTCTTGCCGGCCATGGCCAGGGATCGCCCGCGGCTATCGGCCACGACCGCTTGGCAATGATGGATGGATTCGGTCAACCCCTCCCGCAAGACATGGATCAACAGTTCGGGGGTGGTAGAACGATTCTCAAATGACATGAAATCCTGGGAAAGGGCCGACGAGTCTGAAAAGGAGGTGTGTACTTTATCAAATCATACGCGCAGATGCGGCGCGAGACGTTGCCGGAACCTTTCCAAGTGGCAAAATAGAACAGTTGCGTCTGGATCCCTGACTGCTGCCATGTCCTCAGCCCCGCTGGTGTTTTTGGTTTGTCACGGCAGCCGGGATCCCGAATACCAGCAAGCGGCGGCGGATTTGCTGGCCCGGGTGCGGCAGCGGCTGGCTCCTCAACCGGTGGAGCTGGCCCAGTTGGAAGGTCAGCCTCTGAGCCTGGCGGAGCAGATTCACAGACACCTGACAGCCCGCCTGGAGGGGCCGGTGGTGCTGCTGTCGCTGTTTATGGGCGGGGGATCCCATGTGGAGGAGGACTTGCCGGCTGCCCTGGAGCAGGTTCAAGCTCGCTGGCCGCACCTGAAGCTGCTGTTGACACCGCCGATTGGCCAGCATCCAGCCCTGCTTGATCTGGTGGCAGCGCGGGTGGCAGCGGCGCAGCGGTTGGGGGAACTGACCCACGGCTGGATCCTGTTTGGCCATGGCAGCCGCCTGCCGGGATTTGCCGCCCAGCTCCAGGCGGGGATCCAAGCTCTGGAACAGCGCTTGCCCGGAATCCGCTTGCATGTGGCTTTTGCCGCCCAGCCCCCCACACTGGAAGCGGCCGTAATCCATTGCCTGCGCCTCGGCCAGTATCGCCTGCGGGTGCTGCCGTTTTTTCTCTTTCCGGGCGGTCTGCTGCGCGCTTTACAGGAACAGGCTCAGCGGCTGCAGCGAGAATGGCCCTTGTTGCAGATCACGGTGGAGCCGCCCCTCTGGCGGGATCCCCAACTGGTGCAGGCCATTCAGGAGACCCTGCAGACGGCCTGTCTGACCTGGAAGTAGAGTTGGTTGGTCAAAACTGTCCTGTTCCAGCAGAATAGATATCTCCGGAAAACCATTGGGACTCGAGATGGGCAAAGTGTATCTGGTGGGGGCAGGACCTGGGGATCCGGGACTGCTGACGGTGAAGGGCAAGGCCCTGCTCGCCCATGCGGACGTGGTCATCTACGATGCCCTGGTGGGCTCCCCCATTTTGGATTTGATCCCGCCCACAGCAGAGCGGATCTACGCCGGCAAACACTGCGGCGCCCACACCCTTCCTCAGGAACAGATCACCGCCTTGCTGATCGAGAAAGCCCAGACGGCAGCCGTGGTGGTGCGCCTCAAGGGCGGGGATCCCTTCATGTTTGGGCGGGGGGGAGAGGAGATGCTGGCCCTGGTGCAGGCCGGGATCCCGGTGGAGGTGGTGCCGGGAATTACAGCGGGCATGGCCGCCAGCGCCTATGCCGGGATCCCCCTCACCCATCGCGACCTCAGCTCCTCGGTTGCTTTTGTTACTGGCCACGAGGCGGCAGGCAAATACCGCCCCCAGGTCAATTGGCGTGCCCTAGCCGAGGCCGTAGAAACCTTGGTGATCTACATGGGCATGCACAACCTCGGCTACATCGCTGCCGAATTGTTAGCGGGAGGAAAAGATCCCGCTACCCCAGTCGCCTTGATCCGCTGGGGCACCACCCCGGAGCAAGAGATTCATCTGCTCCGTTTGGAGTCTCTGGCCGGTCAGCCCTCGCCTGCGGCGCCGCCCGCCATTGTCGTGGTGGGGGCGGTGGTCAATTTGGCCAGCCTGTTGCCCACCTTGTACCCCCTTGCCCCTTCAGAACCTCAATGAACGCCTTTTTTCGCAAGCTGAGCGCGCTCTTTGCCGCCTACTACGCCTACATGCTGGAGTACCGGGCGGAGCTGCTCCTGTGGGCCTTGGCCGGATCCCTGCCCTTGATCATGATGGGGCTCTGGAGCGAGGCGGCCCGTTCAGGAGATTTCTCGCTGTCTTCCCTAGAGTTCATCCGCTATTTCCTGGCCGTGTTCCTGGTGCGCCAGTTCAGCATCATCTGGGTAATCTGGGACTTTGAGCGGGAGGTGGTGGAGGGAAGACTCTCGCCCCTTCTGTTGCAGCCTCTGGATCCCGCTTGGCACCATGTGGCCAGCCACCTGATGGAACGCCTGGCCCGCCTCCCCTTTACCGTGGCTTTGATTGCCCTCTTTTTCCTGCTCTACCCCCGCGCTTTTTGGATCCCGTCTTGGCAACAAGTGGCGCTGGGATCCCTGGCCATTTTGTTGGCGTTTGCCCTGCGCTTTCTCATGCAGTACACCCTGGCGCTGCTGGCCTTTTGGGTGGAGCGAATATCGGCCTTGGAGCAATTCCACTTTTTGGTGTACCTATTTCTCTCAGGGGTGATCGCCCCTCTGGAGGTGTTTCCGCCGGCGGTGCGTCAGGCCTTGGCCTGGACGCCCTTTCCCTACTTGGTGCATTTTCCCGCCAGCCTCTGGGTGGGGATCCCGCAAGATATCCCGCGCGGTTTTGCCATGGGCCTGGCCTGGCTGGTTCTGTTTTGGCTGGTCAACCGCTGGCTGTGGCGCAAGGGTTTGCAACACTACTCCGGGATGGGAGCTTAGGCCCAGTCCGCCTGAGCCGGCAGCCAGACCGCTTCCGAAACTATCATGGGGCAAGGATCTATCTATAGTTGACTGCCAGTATCCCTGTCTAAACTTCAATCTTGCGGCAAGGGTTGAACACTGCCCTCAAGTCATCCCTCTGTTACGCCTCAACCATTCCTCAACAGCCTCTCCCCGGTCATCATGAAGCGCGTATTGGTCGTAGATGACGATCCCCTCTCCTTAAAGGTGCTGAGCCGCCACCTCACCCAGCACGGCTATCGGGTTTGTACAGGCGCTTCGGGTGTAGAAGGGTTGCGCCTGTTTGCCCAAGAGCAGCCGGATGTGGTGGTATCGGATGTGGTGATGCCGGAAATGGATGGCTTCGAGTTTTGCCGCCAACTGCGCCAACAGCGGGGCGGCGAACTCGTTCCTTTCATCTTCCTCTCCTCTCGCAGCGAGCTGGATGACCGCGTTCAGGGCTACGAGTGGGGAGCCGACGACTACATCATCAAGCCCTTCGAGCCGCTGGAGCTGGTGGCCAAGATCGAGGCGCAAATCGAACGAGCCCGCCGCACCCAGTTGGAGATTCTGCGCCTAATCCAGCAGCAGACCCAGGCCAAAGCTGAAGCTGCCCCCCGTCCCACCTTGGCAGATCTCCCCCTCACCCCTGCCGAAGAGCGGGTGTTCCGGGAAGTGATCCGCGGCCTCACCAACAAGCAAATTGGCGAGAAGCTGTTCATCAGTCCGCGTACCGTGCAGACCCACTTGACCAACATTCTCAGCAAGCTCTCTCTGGAAAATCGCTCCCAACTGGTGCGCTTTGCCTACGAACGGGGCTACATCCCCCGGGAAGAGTCGAGCGACAAAAAATAGGTTGGGAGAGAGGGATCCCTTCTAGGCTAGGTGGAGTCTTAAGACGGCAGGCGTTGCCTTGCGCACCCGGCAAGGAATCCGCTCCCTACCCAAGCGGACAAATGCCTCGTAGCGGTGGCAGCCCGAGAACCCGTAGTACTCTCCCTCCACTTCCAAAACCTCGATCGGCTCCTGCAGCCCGATTGCTTCGATGGAAGCCATCAGTGCCCGCACCTTCTCCGGATCCGTCTGCCGCGGCAAGGGGCGACGAATTTGGGCCAAGGGAATCTCGCGAATTTGCGCCATGGTGAATTCTCTCCCTAGGTAAGCTCCTTAATCATACTCGTTATGACTTTGCTCTAGCAAGGCTTGCAGAGGGGGTGGATTCTCAGGTCAGAGCATGGCAGGATAGCACCATCCCTCGCTGCCCTTTCGCTCAGGAGCCAACTTAGCCATGTGGCAACTCCTCCAGGCTTTATGGGGAAAGATCGCCGGCAAGGCTCCTCCCGTACCCCCTGCCGTCAGGACAGGCAAGGCCCCACAAACCTCCCCTGGCAAGAGGCCGCCGCAGTCATCTTTCACCTGCCCAGCAGAAGCCTCTCAGCCCACGCTGGAACCTTCCACTCCAGCGGTAGCCCGGCAGGGTGGGGAAGCGGCGGTGTTGATCGCTTCCCAGGAGAAATCCCCCGACTCTGAGACAGTAGAATCTCCCCTGGGCACCTCTACGGCCAAAAGCATCGGCAGCTTCTGGGCCATGGCCGATACAGGATCCCGGATTTCCCGCATTGCTTCCGCCACCGACAGTGGCCGCGCGGTCAGTTCTATTTCAAGAAAACGCGCGGGATTCCCCATCGTCTGTACGGTGGGGAGGGATAGCGCCTAATATAACCTGCATGACCCAAGTCCTGACTGTCTTCTGCAAGCTCAAGGTATCTGCCTCGCAAGCCACAAAGCTGGATGCAACTTTGGATGCCTTTGCCCAGGCCTGTCAACCAAAACACGCCAGAGAAGATAACCAACGCTCTTCAGCTTCAGTCTCTGAGCGACCGCGAAATCCATGCACGGTTTGGGCTGTCCAGCAACTTGGCTGTGCAGGTATGTAGGTCCATCCCCCCG
>NZ_AXUX01000001.1:692096-719725 GCF_002760475.1 Synechococcus sp. 63AY4M2
AAGTGCAACCATAGGCTACCACGAGATTGGCAAGGCGCTCTGGGTGTTATGCTCAGGGCTTTGCGGGATACCGCCTTTCTGTTTGGACTCCGTCCGAGTAGCGCGGTCGCGTCAGCGTCGCGTAGTGACAACGGAAACGGACAGAATGCTATCGCTTCACCGCTGAGCAGTAATGCTCAGCAGTGTTCAGCGTAAATGTATCAGTGTCAAACAAAAGCTCGGTAAGCAAATGCTCAAGCTTGCTTCCGGGGCAGCAGTAGAGACCTTTGGGCCCTGCCCGTCCAAGACCCTGTCTTAGGAGGCACTTGTGGCGGCCAGGGATCGTTGCACGATCCGAGACAAACGCGCCTTCCGACGGGCGGCTGTGTTTTTGTGGAGAACCCCTGTTTTGGCCGCTTTGTCGATGCGGCTAAAGGCAGCGCTCATCGCCGCTTGAATCTCCTGCAGGGTTTCCGGTTGGGGGTTGGCGGCGTAAGCAGAGGAGAGAGAAGTGACTTTTTTCATCAGCGCGCGCACCATGGCTTTGGTAGCTTTGTTGCGCAGGCGATTTCGCTCCGCAATCTTGACGCGCTTGATGGCAGATTTGATGCGTGGCATGGTTGAAAGGGAAGCGACAGCGAGGATCTAGCATACCATTAGAGTCTGGAGCCCCACCAGTTCCTGCCTCTCCTACGACGGGATCCCCATGTTCCAAGATTGCAGCTCCCTCATCCAGTTCAACCCGCCTGCTTTTTCCTATGGAGTTGCCATTTGCGATGTGGATCGGGACGGGGCTTTTGAGCTGTTTGTGTGCGGCTTCCGCGGCCCGAATCGGGTTTTGAAGTGGAACGGCCAGGCGCTGGTGGATTTGGTGGACGATACTCTGGCCGATGCAGGGCGGATGGCCATTGGGGTGGCTGCCGGCGACTTCGACGGCGACGGGCAAGAAGAACTCTACGTCTTGAATACTGATACCTTCGGCGGGCGCAAGCGCTTTGGGGATCGCCTCTTCGACTGGCAGGGATCCCGTTGGGTGGATCTGTTCTCTCTGCCCCACAACCAAGATGCCCTCAACTTGACGGCAGGTCGCTCGGTGGCCTGCGTGGATCGCTTTGGCCAGGGGCGGTACGGGTTTTTCGTGGCCAACTATGGCGGCCCCATGCGCCTTTACGAGCTGTCCGCCGGCCAGATGATCGCCGATGTGGCGCCAGAGGCGGGGGTAAACCGGGTAACGGGAGGGCGGGGGCTGGTGGCCGTGCCCCTGGTTTCCCAGCGGATGGACATTTTTGCCGTCAACGAGCAGGGGCCCAACTTTTTGTTTCGCAACCGCGGGGATGGCACCTTTGAGGAAATTGCCGCCGAGGTGGGGTTGGCGGATCCCGGCGAGCACGGACGGGGGGTGGCAGCGGTGGATCTGGATGGGGACGGGCGGTTGGATCTGGTGTACGGCAACTGGGAAGGGCCGCATCGCCTCTGGATCCAAACTTCCAGCGGCGTCTTCAAAAATGTGGCCCCTCCCGAGCTGGCCAGGCCCTCCCGCATCCGCACGGTGATCGCTGCCGACTTCGACAACGACGGTTACCCAGAGCTGTTTTTTAACAACATCGGCGAGCCCAACCGGCTGTTTGGCTGGCGCTCCGGCTGCTGGCAGGCTATCGACATGGGAGATGCTGTCGAGCCGCAGGGACTGGGGACGGGAGCGGCGGTGGCGGATGTGGATGGGGACGGTTGCCTAGAGCTGCTCGTTGCCCACGGAGAATCGGGCGCCCAGCCCCTGAGCTTCTACCGTCCGCTGGCCCCTGGCAACAACTGGCTGAGAGTTCTGCCCCTCACCCGCCAGGGATCCCCAGCCCGCGGCGCCTTGGTACGCCTGGTTACCTCTACCCGCACGCAGATCCGACCCATCGACGCCGGCAGCGGCTACCTCTGCCAGATGGAGCCGGTGGCCCATTTTGGCCTGGGATCCGAGTCGGCAGTAGAAGCCATCCAGATCCAGTGGCCGGACGGCAAACAGGTGCAGGTGGCTCACCCACCGGTCAACCAGCTCCTGCGGATCCCCTATCCTGGTTAGCTCCCCTGAGAGGGGTTTTGTCTCTATCTACTCAGCCGAGCCCGAGATCCCTGCCCATTCCGGCTGTACAGGGCGCTGCCAGTGCTCCCACCAGGCGGTCGCAGGCTCGGGTGGGCCGCTGTCGCGGCTGCCGTTGGCATGGCCGAGGAGCGGCGGGGATGGGGGCTGCGCCGGCCAACTCACGGGGGTGGGGATCAGACAACTGGGGTAAGGAGGGCGCAAATCGCGGTAGTGGCTGCTGCGGATGGCCAGAATCTCCTGCTGGATGACCTCCAGGGGCTCGTCCAGCTTCAGCAGCACATGGCTGCACAAGCCCAGGCTGGCCTCAAATTCCGGGTGGACGACTTCCCTGGCCCCCAACTGATAGAGCTGTTCGATGTCCTCTTCATGGGTGGCCCGCACCACCACATCCAGGTGGGGCGCCAGTTCCAGCGCCCGTTTCAGGCAAAGGCGCATGCTCAGGCGATCCGGCAGGGCGATCACCAGGGCGCGGGCGCGGGGCAGGCCAGCTTTCTCCAGCACCGGGGCGCTGGCGGCATTGCCGTAGAGATAGGGGATCCCACGGGAGCGCAGGTGTTGGATGACCCGTTCCGACTGGTCGATCACCAAGACGGGATGGCGACGGGCTTCCAGGATGCGCACGATGTCCTGCCCCACCTGTCCATAGCCGCACACCACCACGTGATCCTGTTGGGGAGCGTCGGGGGACAGGGCGGGGGGCCGCTCGCTCGCTTCCAGCCAACGGGCAAAGAAAGGGATCCCTTGTAATTTTGCCAGCAGCCGCGGCGCGCCCCTGAGCAGAAGGGGAGTGACCAGCAGGGTAACGGCGGTGGTGCTGACGACGAGCAAATACAGTTGCCGCGACACCAGCCCTAGCGCTTGCCCTTCGCTGGCCAGGACAAAGGAGAACTCGCCGATCTGCGAGAGGCCCAGCCCCACCAACACCGCTGAGGGGAGCGGGTAGCCGAACAGACCGGCCAAAGGGGCCACCAGGCAAAACTTGCCCACCATCACCAGCCCCACTAACCCTAAGATTAAGGGCAGGTGGGCAGCGATAAAGCTGGGATCGATGAGCATGCCGATGGCGGCAAAAAAGAGGGCGGCAAACACATCCCGCAGCGGCTCCACATAGGCCAGGGTCTGGTCGGCGTATTCCACTTCTGAGATCATCAGCCCGGCCAGGAAGGCCCCGATCTCGCTGGAAATGCCCAGCCGCTCTGTCAACAGGGCAATCCCCACGCAGAGGCTGATCACCCCCAACAAAAACACCTCCTTGCTCTCCTGCTGCGCCAAAAGGCGCAGGAAAGCGGGCACCAGCCACATCCCGCCCACCACCGCCCCCAGCCCCACCAGGCCAATCTCCGCCAGCGCCTTGGCCAGGGATCCCGCCAGCTCCGGCAAAGGACAATCCAAAGCCGGCAACACCGCTAGCATCAGCCCCACCGCCAGATCCTGCACAATCAAGATCCCCAGCATGGCGTGAGCCTGGGGCGTGCCCATCTGGTTGGTCTCGGTGAGGCTTTTGAGCACCACCGCTGTGGAAGACAAAGAGAGCACTGCCCCCAGGAAGATCCCCTGCACCGGCGTCAGCCAGCCGCTGGCCACTGCCAGCGCCGCCGTGATCGCGATGGTCAGGCCGATCTGCAAAGCGCCGCCGCCAATGGCGATCCCCCGCACCTGGCGCAACTCTTTGAGGGAAAACTCCACTCCCAGGCTGAACAGCAAAAAGGTCACCCCAAACTGGGCCAGGGTTTCCACCTGCACCAACTCCTTGATCCACCCCAGCCCCGTTGGTCCCACCAGGATCCCTGCCAGCAGGTACCCAAGCAACACCGGCTGCCTCAGCAGCGCTGCCAGAAAACCACCCGCCGCCGCTGCCGCCAACACTGTCACGATGTCCAGAATCAGGCGAAAGTCTTCCTGCACAGAGACACCCCACCAGGAGTATGAACTTTTGTAGCCAATCCTGAGGATTCTTCCACGATAATGCTTTCTTCGGCCCTGCGGACAGAGTGGAAGGCTGGGCCCAACCCAAAGCGCTGCAAACCGGCTCCCGCAGGGGATCCCGCCTCATTCAGGCTGGGTTCTTGGCCAGCCAAAGGGAGGATCAGTGGAAATTTTCGTTAAAAGTTGGTGGCAATACCTCAAAACCGTAGCTTATAATACAAAATGTAGAAAGAAATCGTTCATCTGGAGGCGAAGATCATGGAACTCTCTTACCGTGGCGTTGGTTACACCCACTCGCCGGCGACGGTGACTGTTTCTCCGGGCAAAGTGGGGGGTCGCTATCGGGGGCTGGACTGGCGATTTCGCCACCTGAGCAAGCCGGTGGTTTTGCCCACCAAGCTTGACCTGCTCTATCGGGGCGCGGCCTATCGTTCCGAAGCTGCTGCAGCGCCGGCTCAAACCGTTCAGACAGCCGAGGCACCTGCTCCTGGCCGTTCTCACGTTCTGGATGAGCTGGCTCGCCGCCTGATGATGGGCCACCAACGGGCGATTCGGGTTCGTCAGCAAGCCATGTTGGTGCGTGGCACGGAGCGGGTTGGCCTGCAGGCCAATGTGCGCAACTTCTGGAACCGCATCCAAGGAAAGGTGCATCCCACCTTCCGTCTCACCTATGACCGCAGCCGGGTCAGCATGAGCTAGTTTGCTTTGCCCACCCCAGTTCATCTTCTGGTATGGCGGGAGAGGGATCCCTTTGGATCTGGATGGGGGGTCAGGGGAGGGGAAAAGGCGCGGCTACTTCATCGAATTCAGGTGACGGAGGGCGAGTGCCGAGAGAGCGCCGAGAGCAATTGACACTCCCTCCGCCGGAAGGCGGGGGATGCTTAACGTAGTTCACAAACGGGCTCGTAAAGGCGCTGCCAAAGCGCCTCTAGCTAGACAGTTCCTTGAGGCAAGGCCCCAAGGTTCTGCTGACTTTTCTGATCGCGTCAGGGGGCAGAGTCCTTGCAGGTTGGCTGAGACGTTGGCATCTCCCAGACGCTGGCCACCGGTCGAGTTTTTCATCGTGATGAGGTGCTTGCCTGGGAACGGCACGCCTCGGTAACAACGATACCATTATGAGCAACTCAAGTTGCCTACGGGCTTTTCCGCCCCGCCCTAAAGTACGAGGCTACCGAGCTATCCTTTTGTGTTTGCAGGTTGGCCAGCGGTTGGGGGGTCACTCTTGCACGTGGGCGGGAAGGGGATGCGAGCTCCAACGCTGCCCCCCGCGTTAGTGGGCCGTAGGCCTATGTTATTTGAGGCTGCCCTTATCAACCAGCCCAGGGATCCGCGGCTGGCTTGCCGGCTACAGGATTTCCCAAAGCCCCCGGCTACCGCTTCGCGGAAGCAAGCTATAGCCATGGGGCAGTTTACTGTATTGGATGGGTTGGTTCTGTATGCGTTCATTTTGGGCTATTGTCGTTGCGGAGGAAGCGTGGCCATGAGTCAGCATTTGCCGGAACCCACTGCCCCGGAGGAGGATCCCAGCCTGTTGATGGGCCGGCTGCAGCGCAAAGAGGGGGGGTGGCTGGATTGGGCAAAGGCCTGCCAAAGCTTGCAACGACAGAAAATGACTCCCCAGGCCATCTTCGAGGCGACCGGGTTTGAGCCCGCCCACCAAAACCAGATCGTTGTCGCCGCCCAGGTTTACGAAGGAATGGCGAAAGCAGGAGCCAGCTCAGCCGTTTTGGAGCACTTTGCCCACAAAGGCAGCGATATTCTCTACGAGTTGCGCATCCTCTCGCCTCAGGATCGCGTCCGGGTGGCGGAGCTGGTTGTCAGCCGCAACCTGGGTGCCGATGAGGCCCACGAGATCGCCCGGGCTGTGAAAAACTATGCCCAACTGCGGCAGCTCCCGGAAGGGTTCACGGATCACCCCGGCGATGCGGTGGCTTACCAAGCCTGGAAAACTGCCCAGGAAACCCGCGATCTCCAGGAGCGAACCCGGGCCATTGGCCGCGCCTTTCAGTATGCCCACAGCGAAACAGCCCGCCAACAGGTTGAGCGGCTCTTGTCGACGTTGGCTCCCGGCTCCCAACCCCAGCGCAAGCCGTTGCCCAGGCTTTCGGTGTTTCGCCCGGAAGAGGATCTGCCCCGTCTGCTGCCGGTGGCCGGATCCCTGCCTCTTTCTACCGCCACCTGGGAGCAGATCCCTGCCGTTGAGCCTCAAGGCCTTTTTGGTTGGGTCACCAGCGTGGCTGGGCAGACGTGGATGGCCTTGCCCGCTTGGCCGGCCATTCAAAGGGCCGCCGACCCAGTCGCCCTGCAGGTGGACAATGGTTTGCTGGGATCCCTGTTGGGCTGGCCGGTGGCCCCTGAAGAAGAACAGGATCCGATTTTGCTGGTGGCGGATCGCGCCGTTCGCACCTGGGAAGGGAGGGCAGGGGTTTTCCTGGTGGATCGAGGGGGAGCTGTGGCGGTGGAGTGGATAGAGGATTCGCCCCCCTCTCCCCTGCTGGGCCAAGTGCTGATGGCGGTGCGTCCCCCCCGCATCTTCGACGAGGAGTTGGCGCAGGATCCCTGGCAAATAGAGGAGTAACTCCGGCCAGCCAGACGCACCGCCGCAAGCCCCCGGCCAGGAGCAGGTGGCAAAGCGGCTTCTGGCTTTGCTTCCCAACTGCTCTCTTATGCCGGCATAAGGGTTGGGGGCGGGAGAACCAATCCTCACAGTTGTGGAGGCCGTCTCTCAAGAACCGGTGTAGAGCCACAGGGGCAGGCCTGAGGTGCTTACCTCAAATTGCAGACGCGCCAATGCCTCTGCCGCCGGTAGCAAGCGGGCCCAACCCCTGCGCCGTGGGAGCAGATCGCAGAACTTCGCATCGGGCGGCAACCCTGACAGCTCCGCGGCCCAGAGGCGGGCATCCTCTTCTGTGCCCAGGCGATCCACCACGCCCAGGTGCAGAGCTTGTTCGCCGCTGAAAATGCGGCCATCGGCAAAGGTTTTGACCACATTCACGCTTAGCCGGCGAGCGGCAGCAACGGTTTGCACAAATTGGCCGTAGGTGATGTCGATCAACTCTTGGAGGATGTTGCGCTCTTCTGGGGTCAGCTCGCGGTCAAAGGAAAGGATATCCTTGTAGGGGCCGGACTTGATGACCTTAAAGGAAATCCCTATCTTGTCCAGCAGCCGTTCGAGATTGTTGCCGCGGATAATGACGCCGATGCTGCCGGTGATGGTGCCGGGGTTGCTGACAATTTTCTCGGCTCCCATGGCAATGTAAACCCCTCCAGAGGCAGCGATGTTGCCAAAGCTGGCCACAATGCGCGTGCCCTTGCGTTCCCGCAGACGCGAGAGGGCATTGTAGATTTCCTGGGAGTCTGCCACTGTCCCACCGGGGCTGTCGATGCGCAACACCACGGCAGGGATCTGTCTTTCTTCCACCTCTTGCAAGGCTTTGAGAACCCGCTCTCGGGTTCTGCCATCGATCACCCCTGTTACCTCAATGCGGCCAATTTGCTGACGCCAGCCCCCCAAGAACCATCGCTTCAGCATAGGAAAACGGCACGAAAATAAGCCTCTACCCTCGTATCATGAAGGCCGTCTGGGGGTGCGGTCAACCAAGCAGCTCAGACATTGCCGTACACCGGGATCGCCGCCCCTCTCAGATCCCGCGCCGCTTCCGAGACCAAAAAGGCGATCACCTGCCCGATCGACTCGGGCTTTACCCACAGCTCCGCCTGCTCGGAGCCCATGGCAGCCCGGTTGGCCGGCGTGTCGATGATGCTGGGCAGGATGACGTTGGCGGTGATGTCGGTGCCTTTGGTTTCGGCGGCAATGGTGCGGGTCAGGGCCACCACCCCCGCTTTGGAAGCACAGTAGGCGGCCAGTTGGGATCCCGGCTCTACCGCCCCTCGGGAGGCCACCGTCACGATCCGTCCATAACCCTGTTGCCACATCTTGCGCAGGCTGTGCTTACAGGCCAGGAAGGTGGTGGTGAGGTTGAGGTCAAAATCGCGCCGCCAATCTTCTAGGCTGTACTCGTGAGTGGGGCCCATGGCAAAGCCGCCCACCAGGTGCACCAAACCATCGACGCGGGGCAGATCGTCGATGAGCCGTGCCACAGCGGCTTCGTTCAGCAAATCCACCTGCACAAAGCGCACCTGATCCAGGCTATTGGCCGGCAGGCGCTGCCGCAAAACAGCCAACTCCTCCTCTTGGCGGTAGGTCAAGGTCAACTCTGCCCCTGTGTCCAGGAGCACGGGGGTTACTCCCAACCCGAGCCCACCGGTACCGCCAGTTACAAGGATCTGTCTGCCTTGGTTGTTGAGCATAGGTTGTTTTGGGGTCTGGTGAAAAACCCTTGAGGACTTCCTCTCACCCTACCGCGGTTTTCCCTCGCCGGAAACGGCAGCCATCCTAGGTGTCTGCTCCAGCAGCAGATCGCTCAGGGCCAGCCAATCGGGCAGATCCAGCTCTTCGGCACGGGCCGTGGGGCTGAGGCGGAGCTGAGCCAGAGCGGCGGCCACGGTCTGGCGATCCACGAGGCCTCCCAGAGCATTGACAAGTTGCTTGCGGCGGGCGGAGAAGCCCTGGCAAACCAGTTGGGAGAACCAGCGGGGATCGCGGGCGGGGGTGGGGGCGGGGCGGGGAGTGAGGCGAACCACTGCCGATTCCACTTGGGGAGGAGGCCGGAAGGCGCTGGGGGGCACGCGGCAGATGAGCTCGCACTCGGCCAAGTAGCGCACCCGTACACTCAGAGCGCCGTAGGCTTTGCTGCCAGGGCCGGCCTGCAGGCGCTCGGCCAGCTCTTTTTGCACCATCAAGACGATGCGCTCAAACTGCCTCACCGGCTGGGCCGGGGATCCCAACACTTTCTCCAAAATTGGGCCAGTGAGGTTATAGGGGATATTGGCCACCAGCAGGCGGGGCTGAGGCGGCAGCGGCAGGCGAAGAAAATCTCCTTCCACCAAGTGAAAGCGGGGTTGGTCGGCGAAGCGCTTTTGCAGCAGCCGACACAGATCCCGATCGATCTCTACCGCCACCACATGTACGCCCTGGGCCAGCAACCGCTGCGTCAACTGCCCGGTGCCGGGGCCGATCTCCAGAACCCACGCAGGATCCCTCTGAGGAGGCGGCAACTGGGCGGCCCGCACAATCGCCTCATGAACCGCGGGATCCTTAAGCCAATGCTGGCCAAACCGTTTGCGGGGATAGGGCATCGGTGGATCAGCACTGGGCCGGATAGGGCATTAGGTTGGGATTCGTAGCCTCTGGGGGGCCTTCTTGAGCTGGGCTCGCCTCCCCCCCTGGGAGCGGCTGGCGGTAGAGGGGCACGGTAAAAGTGACGGTGGATCCCAGCCCTTCGCCCAGGCTATAGAAGTTGATCTCTCCCCCCATTGCCTCCACCAGCCGTTGGCTGATGGCTAGGCCCAAGCCGGTGCCGCCGTACTGGCGGGTGGTGGAGCCATCCACCTGGGTGAAGGCCTGAAACAGCTTCTGCTGCTTTTCCAGCGACACGCCGATCCCGGTATCGATGACGCGGATGCGGGCCATCCCCGGGTCGCCGGGAAGGAGGTCGGCTCGTACCGTCACCGAGCCTTTGGGGGTGAACTTGATGGCATTGCCCACCAGATTGAGCATCACCTGCAGCAGGCGTTGGTAATCTCCGTACAGCCAAATCCGATCCGGCGTGGGGGGCAGGTGGAAGCTAAGTTGCAATCCCTTCTGTTTGGCCTGCAGGCCGGTTTTGGCCTCCACATCCTTGAACAAGGCGCGCAGGTCGCAGGGCTCAAACTGCAACTGCATTTTGCCCGCCTCGATCTTGGCGATGTCCAGCACGTCGTTGATCAAGGCCAACAGGTGCAGGGCCGAGCGGTAGGCCTCCTGCAAAAAGTCCAGCTCCTCTTCTCGGCTTTCGGCCATCCCGTCCAGCACCAGCCTAATAAAGCCGATGATCCCGTTGAGAGGGGTGCGCAGCTCATGGGAAGTATTGGCCAAGAATTGACTTTTCAGTTGGTTGGCCGATTCTGCTTGGGCGCGGGCCTGCTCCAGCTCTTTGTTTTTCTGGCGCAGTGTCTGGTTGGCCAACTGCAGGCGAGTGGCCAGTTGGCGACTTTGATCCAGCAAAATGGCGTGGGCAATGGCGGTGCCCAGGTAGGTGGCGATGCTCTGCAGCACCTGAAGGTGGCCGGCCTGCCAGAGGGGGGCTTCGTTGGGGGGCAACACTTCCAGCCAGAGCAGGCTGTTGGCATAGCCCCGGTAAGACATGGCGATGGCCAGATGGCGTCCCATCACCACCGGCTCTTCTTGACGAAGGGCTTGCAGCAGAGGCGGGTGATCCGCCAGACGCAAGGTCTGGTTCAACAGCGAGGGATCCCCCGGGTTGCGGCGGTACTCAGCATTGACTGTGAGGGAGTCCTGCCCCATTTCGTAGAGGGCCAGCAGGCA
Organism: Synechococcus sp. 63AY4M2; assembly: GCF_002760475.1. Taxonomy (NCBI): domain Bacteria; kingdom Bacillati; phylum Cyanobacteriota; class Cyanophyceae; order Synechococcales; family Synechococcaceae; genus Synechococcus; species Synechococcus sp. 63AY4M2. The sequence continues at coordinate 702,521 of NZ_AXUX01000001.1, forward strand.
GCGATCCGCCCCGAACAACTGGCCCAACTGCTCCACCGTCTGCTGGCACAGCTCGCGGATGCCGAGGGAGTGGCCGATGTTGCGCAGCAACTGCGCCGTGATCCCCGGCACCGGCTCGGTCAGGAGGGGATGGCGCTGGGCAGGGGGGCTGCCGGCTCCGCCGGCCAAGTTGAAAGGCGTCGCCCCCAACACCTTGCCCACTACCGACACGGCCACCACCTCCCCCTCCATGTCCCGCACCGGGTTGAGGCAAAGATGCAAGTGCAACTTGTAGCGGGGAGAAATCACCTGACACTGATGCTGCAAGGGATCCCCGCTCGCAAACACCTGCCTGAGCTTGGCTTCGTACTCCTCCGCATTGGCCACCTCCCAGCTTTGCTGTCCGCTCAGGATCTGCTGCGGGTAGATGGCGTAGTTCTCAGCACCCTCCCAATAAAAACTCCAGAAACGCTGCTGGCGATCCTGGGTGTAGAAAATCAGATCCGGTTGGAGGACGCCCATTGGGGGAGAGGCCATCATTGCGTCGGGAAAACAAAGCTCTTCGGCCTGAAGCCTCAGGTTTTCGCAGAGGAAGCTGGGCTGGAGTCCTTGTTGAGGCGGGCGAAGAGCATCCGGCCCGCCGAGGTTTGAATGGCGCTGGTCACCACAACCGAGCGAGTCTTGCCCAGAGAGCGCTGTCCCTCTTCCACCACCACCATCGTGCCATCCTCCAGATAGCCAACCCCCTGGCCCGGCTCCTTCCCTTCGCGGGTGATCTTGATATCGAAGCTGTCGCCGGCAATGTAGATGGGCCGCAAGGCTTCGGCCAGCTCGTTCACGTTGAGCACCTTGATCCCCTGCAGTGTGGCCACCTTCTTCAGGTTGTAATCGGTGGTCACTAGCGTTCCCCCCACATTCTGGGCCAGGCGCACCAGCTTCTCGTCCACGGTGGCCAGATCCGGGTAGTTGGCTTCGTGAATCACAAAGCGGTCGGGATAGGCCTGGCGCAGGGCTTGCAGCGTATCCAACCCTCTGCGGCCTCGCTCCCGTTTTTGCGGATCGGCTTTGTCGGCGATGGTTTGCAGCTCCGCGATAACAAAGCGAGGGATCACCAGCGTTCCCTCCAAAAAGCCTGTCTCGATCAACTGGGCCACGCGCCCGTCGATGATGGAGCTGGTGTCCAAAACCTTGGGGCTGGCCGCCACCACACTGCCCTCTGCGGCCGCCTGCAGGGCGTAGTTGGGGTTGAACAGGCGCAAGAGCGCAGGGCCATGGGTATCGGCCAAACTCACCCCCAAGTAGGCAAAGGACAAGCTAAAAAAGACGGAGGCCAGCGGCTCGATAAAGCTATTGAGCTGCTGAGGCAGGGGCAACAAATAGACAGGAGCCATGGCCAAGTTGGCAATCACCAGGCCGATCACCAACCCCACCGAGCGGCTGATCAACACATCCGGCGGCAGCGAGCGTACATTGGCCTCGAAGCGGCGGTAGCCCCAGCGCACCAAGGATCCAAAAGCCAAACCCGCTAGGACACCAAAGCCGCTGGTAACCACGCGCGCCCCCTCCACATTGGCCCCCTGAATGGCGGCAGGAGGGAGCAGATCCAGGCCGTAGAATCCAAGACCCGCCCCGGCCAACATGAAGATCACAATCAGTAAGACATCTAACATGGCGAAGAAAGCGCCCCTGCTCAGAATAGGCTTGGGTCTGCTGCTCGCAACAGGCAAATCTGAGTCCTATTCTAGTCTTCTGGCTGAAGAGAGGGATCTCATCCCCCACCCCGAAAGAAGGAGACTATGCTGAAGAAGGGCGATCCCTCCCTGGCTTGAGGGGTCTGGCGAGAAATCGCTACAATCAACATCTCGACATCCCAGGCAAGGTCTCAGCAGAGCTGGAAGCAACTATGGCACAAGCACTGGAACTAACGGCCGAAAATGTGGAAAAAGTCCTCAACGAGCTGCGCCCCTACCTGCAAGCCGATGGCGGCAACGTAGAGCTGGTGGAAATCGACGGCCCGGTGGTGAAGCTGCGCCTACAGGGGGCCTGTGGCGCCTGCCCCAGCTCCACCCTGACCTTAAAAATGGGCATCGAGCGCAAGTTGCGGGAGAGCATTCCCGACATCCTGGAAGTAGAACAAGTGTTCTGAGGGCTCTGCCGCTTCTGGTCTGTTATCTTGGTTCCTTAAGGCGGCAGGTGCAGCCGTCGCTGTGGCTCTCTGCCTCTTGCTCTTTTTTTCCTTCTCTCCTTCAAGCCAGCCCATGCCTGTTCTCCTCTCCATCGCCATTCTCGCCCTGCTGATCCTGGTGCATGAGGCGGGACACTTCGCCGCAGCCAAACTCCAAGGGATCCACGTCAACCGCTTTTCGCTGGGATTTGGCCCGGTGCTGTGGCGCTACCAGGGCAAGGAGACGGAGTACGCCATTCGCGCCCTGCCGTTGGGGGGCTACGTGGGCTTTCCCGACGATGACGAGCGCTCTCCCTACCCGCCCGACGACCCGGATCTGCTGAAGAATCGCCCTGTCGCGGATCGCCTGGTGGTGATGAGCGCGGGGGTGATGGCCAACCTGGCCTTCGCCTATCTGGTGCTGGTGCTGATGTTTGCCACGCTGGGGATCCCATCGGTGACGCGCATCCATCCCGGCATTCTCATCGCCCAGGTGATGCCGGATAGCCCGGCGGAGCGGGCCGGCTTGCAGGCGGAAGATGTGGTGTTGCGGGCAGCTGACCACGATTACAGCACGGTTGCCGACGAGGCCTCGGCCTTGGCAGCTCTCAATGATTTTCAGGCGTTGATCCGCCGCAGCCAAAACCGGCCCGTCCCCCTGCAGGTGCAGCGAGGGGAGGGGGATCCCATTCTGGAGATCACGGTGACTCCCGAGATGCGGGGAGAGGTGGTGGCCATTGGGGTCAACCTGGCCCCCAACCAAGAGGTGACACTGCGCCCGGCTCAGAGCCCGGCAGAGATCTTTGCCGAAGCCGGGAACGCCTACCAGCGCTTGGTGATGATGAACCTCAGTGGCCTGCAGCAGCTCCTGCAGAACTTCCAAAACACCGCCACCCAGGTATCCGGCCCGGTGGGGATTGTCAAGCTCGGCGCGGATCTGGCGCGGGACGATGCTGCCAGCTTGTTTAATTTCACCGCCTTGATCAGCATCAACCTGGCTATTCTCAACCTGTTGCCCCTGCCCGCCTTGGATGGGGGACACATCGCCTTTTTGATCTTGGAAGCGATCCGCGGCAAGCGGCTGCCCAAAGAACTGGAGGAACGGGTGATGCAGACGGGCTTGGTGCTGCTGCTGGGGCTGGGGGTAGTGCTGATCTTCAAGGACACCCTTGCCATCGTCACCGGGTCGGGCTAGTTGCAGATGAGCGGCAAGCGGGCTTTGCGCCAGCGGGCTTTGGAGATCCTGATCCGGCTGAAGCGCCATTACCCCAACTCTACCTGTGCCCTCCACTACGAAACGCCGCTGCAACTGCTGGTGGCCACCATTTTGTCTGCACAGTGCACCGACGAGCGAGTCAACCAAGTTACGCCGGAGCTGTTTCGCCGCTTTCCCGATGCCCAGGCGCTGGCGGCGGCGCCGCGGGAGGAGATCGAGGCCCTGATCCGTCCCACCGGCTTCTACCGCAACAAGGCTAAACACATCCAAGAGGCCTGCCGCAAGATCGTGACGGACTTCGGCGGCCAGGTGCCCCGCACCATGCCGGAGCTGCTCACTCTGCCGGGGGTGGCCCGCAAGACGGCCAATGTGGTCCTGGCCCATGCCTTTGGCATCAACGCTGGCGTGACTGTCGATACCCACGTCAAGCGCCTCAGCCGTCGCCTCGGCCTCACCGAGCACGAGGATCCCGTGCGCATCGAGCGGGATCTGATGCAGTTGTTGCCGCAAGCCGACTGGGAAAATTGGTCCATTCGCCTGATCGAGCATGGGCGGGCCATTTGCACCGCCCGCAAGCCCCTTTGCGAACAGTGTTTTCTGGCCGATCTCTGCCCCAGCGCCCCCCTCCCGGGGCCGGCGGAGAAAACGGACAGAGAAGCCGCAACAGCCTCCCAGACTTGAGCGCCTGGCATCCGGTTTTTCGGCTCCCCCTCGCCCTAGAATAGGCTGCATGGACGATCAAGCGACTAGACCGACCGCCGCGACCTCGCCTGTTCTCGTTATTGCCGGGCTGACGGGATCCGGGAAAACCCTGGCCATCCAGCAATTGGAACAACTGGGCTACACCGGCTTGGAAGGGATCCCGCCTGACCAGGCCGTTTATTTAATCGAGGCAATCCGGCCTCGCCACCCTGCTCTAGCGGTGAGCCTAAACCTCCACACCCCGGAATATCGGGAGCAGTTCCTTGCCTTTGACCGCTGGCGGCAAGCGCAAGGGATCCCTTTCCTCTTTCTGGAGGCTCGTCCCCTGGTATTGCTCAACCGTCTCAGCGCCCACCGCCGCCCCCACCCTCACCGCCCTGGCCTTGGCCTGTTGGAGGCCATTGAGCAGGAAGTGCGCGATCTGGCCCCCGTGCGGGAGCGCTGCACCCACCTCCTGGATACGTCTGAGCTGAACAGCCAGCAACTGCGGCAGCAATTACAAGCCCTGGTCCACGGGATCCCACAGCCGCTCAACCTGAGGCTGGTCAGCTTCGGCTTCAAGTACGGTGCCCCCCCCGATGCCAACTTGCTGTTCGACGTGCGCTTTTTGCCCAATCCCTTCTTTCAGCCCCATCTGCGCCACTTGACCGGCCAGGATCCGCCTCTGCAGGAGTTCCTCTTTGCGGATCCAGTTACCCAATCCACCTACCGGCAGATCTTTTCTCTGGTGCAGGCGTTCTGGCCCCACTACCGAGCAGAACGACGGCCTCACCTGACCGTGGCCATCGGCTGCACCGGCGGGCAACACCGCTCTGTGGCTCTGGTGGAGCGCCTGGCTGAAGATCTGCGGCCCTGGGCTGTCCCCACCGACAACCCTGCCCTGCCTGCCCTGAACATCCAGGTGCAGCACCGCCATTTGCTGGATTCGCAGCGGGAGCTGGAGGCCCGCTTTGGCCCGCCACCCCCTGCCGCTGGCGTAGAACAGCAACAGGTTAGGATCCCTTTGGCCGGCGTTCCTGCACCTCCCCATGACTAAGCCCGCGCCCAGCAACAAGTCCACTGTGTGGGGGCCTCGCCGTCGCCAGGCCACTTGGCCGGGAAATGGCTGGAAATGGCTCTTCCCTGGTCTGGCGGTCAAGCGCTGGCTCACCCTAGCCGTGGGGGGCGTGCTGCTGATGGTGCTGGGCATCGCCATCTGGACAGAGCTGACCCCCATCTTTCGCCTCAAGCGATTAATCGACATCACCCTGCGCCTGATCACCACCTGGATCCCCAACAACATCAGCGGCCCCTTGGTGACCGGGATCGGCTTGGTGATGGTGGTGCTGGGCTTTCGCAGCGCCATGCGCTCCATCGAAGATGTGCTGATCCCAGAAGGAGACGAGGCGCTGGTGGATAAGCTCCTGTCGCGGCGACGTCTGAGTCGTGGCCCTCGCATCGTGGTGCTGGGGGGCGGCACCGGCCTTTCCAACCTGCTGCGGGGGTTGAAGCACTACAGCTCCAACATCACCGCCATTGTCACCGTGGCCGATGACGGCGGCTCCTCAGGGCGCTTGCGGCGGGAGATCGGCGTGTTGCCCCCTGGAGATATCCGCAACTGTCTCACCGCCTTGGCCAACGAAGAAAAGCTGCTCACGGAGCTGTTTCAATACCGCTTCCAGGCTGGGGAAGGTCTGAGCGGGCACAGCTTCGGCAACCTGTTCATCACCGCCCTCACCGCCGTAACCGGGGGCGACCTGATTCGGGCCATCACCGCCACCTCGCAGGTCTTGGCCATTCAGGGACGGGTGCTGCCGGCCACCCTGGCGGACGTCACCCTCTGGGCGGAGTTGAGCGATGGCCGCCGCGTGGTGGGCGAGTCCAACATCGCTAAAGCCAGGGGGCGCATTTGCCGCATTGGCTGCGACCCGCCCAACCCTCCTGCCTTGCCCGAGGCGATCGAGGCCATCGAGGCGGCAGAGTTTGTGGTGCTGGGGCCGGGTAGCCTCTACACCAGCATCATCCCTAACCTGTTGATCCCGGAGATTGTGGAAGCTCTGGCCAAGAACATGGCGCCCCACATCTACGTGTGCAACATTATGACCGAGCCAGGGGAAACCGACGGCTACACCGTTGGGGATCACGTCATGGCCCTGGATCGGGTGGCGGGCGTGCGCTTGTTCGATGGTGTCCTGGTACAGCGGGAGCCCCCTTCTCTCCGCGCCTTGGAGCATTACCGCCGCAATGGCTCTGAGTTTGTGGTGCTGGATCCGGATAAGCTGGCCTACCTAGGTTGCCGGGCAGTTCTGGCCAACGTCATGCAAGAGGATCCTGAGACCGGCTTGGTGCGTCACAACCCTGAGCGCCTAGCGGCGATGCTGATGCGCTGGTTTGACAGACACCGCTAAACCACCCCACGGCCCCACCTTGCTAAGGGCTAGCTGTAGCCGGTAGATCCTTGCGGCTAAGTCGTGCACAAGAGGAGTTTCCATCCCCTTGCGGGAAGGGGTAGGGGAAAAAGCCTGATTAAAGCTGGAAGTCTTTTGGAAAGTAGGCCAGGATCGAGTTGAGGGATCCCAAGGGACGGCGCAGCGTTCCCGGAAAATCCCGGCAAGCTGTTAGCTTTGGAGGTTGTGCGCCAATGGTAAAGTTGTTCTCGTCTCTTTTTAAGAGGACTTCTGACTCCTTGGCTGGGATCCCGGCTGCCGAGTTGGGCGCTCCTCAGTCCTGTGCCGGCGATAGTGGCATGGATCCCTGGGCTGGCCAACGGGAGCGGATGGTGAGGGAGCAGATCTTGCAGCGAGGGATCCGCGATCCCCGGGTGCTGGAGGCAATGCGCAAGGTGCCGCGCCACCTTTTCGTTCCCCCGGAGCTGCGGGAGCGCGCCTACAGGGATTGCCCGCTGCCCATTGGCTACGGCCAGACGATTTCTCAGCCCTATATTGTCGCCTTTATGACTGAGGCGGCCCGCCTCACCCCTGAGTCGGTGGTGCTGGAAATCGGCACCGGATCCGGCTATCAGGCGGCCATTTTGGCCGAGCTGGCCCGGCAAGTATATAGCCTGGAGCGGCTGGCTCCCTTGGCCGCCCGCGCTCAGCAAACCCTGGCCTCCTTGGGCTACCGCAACGTGGAGGTGCGCCAGGGAGATGGCTATCAGGGTTGGCCGGAACACGCCCCCTACGACGCCATCGTGGTGACGGCAGCCCCCCCAACCCTGCCGACGCTGCTGCTGGATCAACTGGCGGTGGGAGGTACCCTGGTGGTGCCGGTGGGCGAAAGCCAGGGATTCCAATCCTTGCTGATCCTCCACAAAACCCCGGAGGGGGTGGTGCAAAAGGGGGCCTTCCCAGTGCAATTTGTGCCCATGGTTTAGTCTTCTGCGGCCAGCCAGAGCTGGCGGCGAATTTGCAGCGCCAACTGAGGGTGGTCGGTGATCAGCCCCCGCACCGGCGGCTCCTCCCCAGACGGGCGCAAACAGAAGGCCATGATCTCCGGATCGTTGACCGTCCAGACGTAGAGCGGGATCCTGGCTTGGGCCGCCGCCGCCAAAAACGGCAGGTCCAGCCAAGAGTAATGGGGGGCGAGAAAATCCGCTCCCACCTCGCGGCAGTAGGTCAAGAGGGATCCCTTCTCTCCCTCCGGCTGCGCCTCCACCAACAGGCCAACCTGGGGGGCAGCCCCTCCCAGAAGGGCTTTCACCCGTTGCGCCACCTGGGGCAAAAAAGAGGTGATCACACACTCTGCAGGGGTCAAGAGCTTGCCGATGAGGGCGAGGATCTGTTCTTCGTAGCCCGCCTCTTTCAGCTCGATATCGAGGGCAATCCTGCCCCTGACGTGGAGCAGCGCTTCTTCCAAGCTGGGGATCGTGGGCTTGCGGGCGCGGATCTCCGCCCAAGTGAGCGCCGCCAGCGGCTGCCCCTCCAGCTCGGCATCGTGAAAAACCAGCGGGATCCCGTCGCGGCTGCGGCGCACGTCCAGCTCGATCCCGTCGGCCCCGCCTTCGATGGCCGCCGCAAAAGCGGCCAGGGTATTCTCCTCGGCGTGGGTGTGATCCCCGCGGTGGGCGACAATCCGGGTGGGAAAGCGATAGTCTGGAGGAGTTGAAATAATCTCTCTAGCCATGGACACAGCTGCAATTGCCGCCTTCAAAGAGCGCATCAAGCGCATTCGCGAGCGCCGGCCCACCTTGGTCAAGCTTTTGGAAAAGCCAGACCTGGGCAGCTTGCGGGTCGATGTCAATCAAGCCTTGGAGGAGATCGACGAGCTGCTGCAGGAGTTCGAGCAGACCTTTGGCCCCCAGGACTAGCCAGCCTGGGCGAGCTCTTGCAGTTGGGCCAAGACCTCGGCACTGTGCCGAGAGGGGTTGACAATCGGGTCGATGGCCCGCAGGATCCCCTCAGGATCGATCAAAAAAGTGTTGCGCAGGGCCATCTCCCCCGTCCAGGAGCCGTAGGCGCGGCTAACCGTGCCCTCAGGATCCGAAAGCAGAGGAAATTGCAGCCCCTCTGCCGAGCAAAACCGTCGGTGCGAGTCCACCGAGTCGGCGCTCACGCCCACAATCTCCGCTCCCAGCGTCCGAAACTTGGGCAGATCCTGCTGGAAGCGGCGCGCCTCGATGGTACACCCGGCAGTGAAGTCGCGGGGATAGAAGTAGAGCACCACCCACTTGCCGCGAAAATCCGCCAGCCGCCGCACCTGGCCCGACTGATCCGGCAGCTCAAATTCCGGCGCCGGCGCCCCGATCTGCGGCAGGGGGGTGGTGCCCCACTGGGCCAAAGCGGGCTGAACCCCTGCCCAGCTCACCAGCAAAGCCGTAAACAACCCCACAAGGCCCAACCAGCGCCAGCTCCTGCCCCCTTCCTCGATAACCACTGCAACACCTCTCCAGCTTTCTAGCTCTAGTTTACATAACTTCACGGCAGCCACTTGCAGAGCAAAAGCTGGGGTGGGATCCCCAGCCAATGCCAAAGTTGAGAGGTGCGCTGGATGGGAGTGTAGCGCAGTTGGGCGTAGAGCTGCCGGGCGGCCAGATTGTCTTCCACCACGTGCAGATACAACTGGTGATAGCCCCAACCTTGCACCACTCCTTCGGCGCTGAGCAAAAGCTGCCGCGCGATCCCGCGCCGCCGCCAAGGGGGCAACACCGCCAAGTTGGCCAGATAGGGATACTTCCCATGGGCCATCGCCCGCAAGGAGATCTCGGCAGTGGCCACCACCTCGCATCCCACCGCAGCCGCCAGGCAGCAGTAGTGCGGATCCCTGGCCGCCAGCTTGAGGCGCAAATCCTCGCGGATGCCCAACTTGTGAATCGGGTGGAGCCAGCGCTGCAGACCCAAGGGCGGGTAAAAGACCTGGGCGAGAACCTCCGCCACGGGCTCCAAATCACCTAGCGTGACGGGATAGACCACGAGGGAGGGCAACACAGAGGAAAACAGGGCGTTCAAGCATCTGTTGCAAGCGTCCTTGCTATTTTCGCAGAGAAGCGGCAAGCAGCTCGCAGCCAACAAGAAGTGGCGGCAACCCCACCGGCACCGCCACTGAACCGACAAAACTTGAGTGGAGGGGAAACCACCCACCCCCATGCACGTCACCTGCATCCAAACTTAGCTGTCTCTTCACTTATTCGATTGTTCTGAGCGATTGTTCTGAGCTCACCCCCCTCTGCTCAATTGACGGGGAGAGTAGAACAGCCACCTGACGAACCAACTTTTGAAGCTCTGCTCCCGAGGGTTGAAGTGCCAAAACCTGACCCGCTCTCGCACTGTGCCCTACAGCTCCCCAGCATAGCGAGCTGAGCCTTTGGCGCGATAGACATCATCGGTAATGGGCTGGTAACCTACTTCAACCAGATCAGACTTGGCAGGCGTGAACACGCGGATAACTGCTCTAGCAATTTTCGAGAGAAAGGCAAGCATAAAAACCTCCTCCAAGCGAGCGTGAAACTATGAACTGGGCGAACCCAAAATTGCTAAAGCCCGCAGCCCTTGCTCTACTGAGCAGAGTCCTGATTCGCCAGAGTCTGCAGGGGGGAGCACCTGAACCCGACCGAGCATCGGTTTTCCACCTCTTCCTTGATCCTAAACGGAGACTCGAAATAGCAGGCCGGCATCCCTTAAACGGGTAAGACCGCTCGCCATCTTGCCATCTCACCAGAGGTAAACGACCCCTTATCGTTGCAGCGGCTGACCTCAACAGACCCGACCGCTATTTGATTTAGCTCCCATGTCCCTTCTTCGGAAGAAAACCTGTCGTAGGTGCCAGGTGCTCCTCTGGGCAAGACAACCGCTTGCTATAGAAACCTGCCGGCGCAACGGATCGGAAGTTTGCACGAGATTGGATCAAAACGTTGACCGACAGGAAGCTTTGAGCTTGGGCAGATTGCAGGCTGGTGTCTCGCCTTTGAGATGAAGCTGAGATATTATCCTCCTTGCTTGAATCACTACATTTCTAATCTAGCTTGGGTCAAATCCCTCTACAATGGCTGGCAACTGTTCTTAACAGTCTAGGTCATTTCTTTAATCGTTCTTCCCATATTTCTTCAACATAGGTCTCCAGTAGATCTTGCAGTCGGATCCTCTGCCCTTTTCCAGAAGAAAGGTCTACTTTTTAGAAACTTTCCAGAAAGCAGGGGGGCTGGATCCCCAGCTCAGCCGAGGATTTGACCGAGACCACTCGACCCGGCCTCGGTGGGCCTCCCCCTTCAGGCGGGTGTCGGGGAGAACTTCAATTCCGGGGCCGAGAGCGCAGGATCAGCAGGGAAAAGTAGGGGGGGCGATAGTCGGCCAATCCTTCTAGGGTGGGGAAGAGAGCTTGCTGGGGCCAACCGGCCCAAGCCACCAAGCTGGCCTGCTGTAGCCAACCTCTTGCCGCTAGCCACTGCCAAACCTGAGGATAGACGGGGGCCACTTTCATCAGCACAACCACGTCGGCCCAGGTGCAGGCCTTCTCCAGCTCCGTCAGGGCAAAAAGAGCAGGCAAAATCGCCAATTTCTCGGAGCCGAGCGCCAAAGGGGATCCCAGAGCGGCAGCGGCGGCAAGAGGAGAGCACACCCCCGGTATGGCCTGGATGGGCAAGTCGGGGATCCGCTGCCGCAGGGCTTGGGACAGGTAGGCAAAGGTGCTGTAGAGGCCCACATCCCCTTCGCAGACAAAGGCCACATCTTCTCCCCGCTCCAGAGGCGGGGCCAGTTGCTCGGCAGCCGCTTGCCAGGCCGCCTGCAGCAGCTCGACTTGGGTAACAAAGGGCAGATGCAGCGGCAACAGGGTTTGTTCCGGTCGCAGCCAAGGGCGCACGATTTGGTAAGCTAGGCCCGGCTGGCCGGCGGCGTTCTGGGGGCAGGCCACCCACCTGACGGCGCCGAGGATGCGGGCTGCTTTGAGGGTGAGCCACTCGGGATCCCCGGCCCCGGCGCTAATGCCCCAAAAAGTCCCCAGGCCCATGGTGGAGCTTGTCCGCCAGCTCAGGAAGCTTGGCCGTCTGGCCCCTCAGGCCTTGCCTCGGCGGCGTCGGGGCGAGTGTCAGGCTCTGGACGTCCCCCACCTTCTGCGGCCAGATGATCGAGGGCCTCTTGGAGCGAGTTGCGCAAGGACAAAAACTTCTCTAGCCGCACCAGTTTCACCGTTTGGGTGATGCGGGGGTTGCTCACCACCTGAAAGATGCCCCCACGGCTCTGGGCCAGCTTGGCCAATTGCACCAGGGCACCGACGCCAGAGCTATCGATGAAGTCGATCCCCGTCAAATCCAGGATGAGATTGGGGGATCCCTCTTCTAGGTATTTGGTGACCACCTTAACGAAGACCGGCTCAGAAAAGGCATCCAGAAGGCCCGTCAGGTAAAAGACCTGGCAGTTCTCCAGCGCTTCGTGGCTGCCGCGCAAGCTGACCGTCAGAGACAGAGGTTCCGGAATGGCTTTTCTCCTTTTATCTATCTCGACAGAGGGTTGAGGCCCGATCTCGGGCGTGGAGATAGCTTAGCATCCCTACTCCCTTGGCGAGACGGTATTTTTCCGCGGGCAGGGGATTGCGGCTGGGGGCAGGGATCCCTGCTTTTTGGCCCCTCGTGGCAAGGCGGGAGTCCTTGGGTAGGATGGGGGCAGTTTTTGATGTTCCCCAAGGAGGCCGGCCTGCGGGCCAGACAGGGCTTCTCAAGTGGGGTGGTTGGGATCCCTGAGGGGCGAGCGTTGGGAGAGGATCGGCAGGAGCAAGAGGGGCAGCGGCGACGCTTTTCCCTTCCCCCCGGCACCTGGATGGTGGCGGGGCTGGGTTTGGGCTTGACGGCTGCCGCTTTTGGGGCTGCCTGGGGAATCGGGGCCTACTTTCAAGATCGGGTGCTGCCCCAGGTGGAAGCTACCCTCTCGCAGGCGATGCGCCGGCAGGTGGAATTGGGGGAGGTAAGGTTTGTAGCCCCTTGGCAGGTGAGGCTAGGGGAAAGCCACATCGAACATCTGGCCAGCATCGGCTCCATCGACCTCAGCCCCGACTTCTGGACCTGGCTGCAGACGGGGGAGTGGGTGCTCAATATTACCCTGAATCAGCCGCAACTGCTGCTGATGGAGACGCTGGATCGCGGCTGGGCAGACGTGCAGTTTCAACTGCCAGAAGGCGAGGGATCCCTGCCCTTGCAGGGGCTGAACATCCGTTTGCAGGGGGGATCCCTGACGGCTATTCCCTTAGTGGGAGAGCGGCGCCGGTTTGAGCAGTTGCAGGGCCAGGCGCAGGTGTGGCTGAGTGCCCCGCCGGGGGAGGAGGGAGGGGGTCGGGCCAGTTTCCAGCTCTCGGCGGCGCTGCGCTCTCTGGAGGGGGAAGGGGGCTACCCCCTGCAGCTCCGGGGGGTGGCGGATTTCGCCCAGGCTTCTGGCTCGGTGACGCTGGCCGCTCGGCGCCTGCCTTTGGAGCTGCTGCCCAGCGTCTTGCCGGCGGCGCCCTTGACTGAGGTGGAAGGGGAAGCCAGTCTGGATCTGCAAGTCCTCTGGGGAGGAGAACGCCCTTGGGAGTTGACGGGGCAAGCCCAGGTTCAGCAGGCGCGGCTGGGGCTGGAGAGGTTGCCCCATCCTTTTGAAGAGGTGAAGGGCTCCGTTCGCTTTACCCTAGAGGAGCTGGAACTGCAGGGGGTGAGCGGTCGTTTTGGCCAGCTTGCTTTTGAAGATCTCAACGGCTCCATTGTCTTCGGCGACAAGGAGGGATTGGATCTGCAAGCCGCTATTGCCCCGGCCAGCCTGCAGCAGATCCAGGAGACTTTCAACGTTGAGCTGCCGGCGGAAGGGGTGGTGGCGGGATCCCTGAGGGTCACCGGGCCGCTGAATGGGCCGCAGATCCAAGGGCAGTTGCGAGGGATCTCGCCGGGGCGGGTGGATCGCCTGCCGGTGCCGGAATATGCTTTTGGCTTCCGCTTGGCCGATCAAACCTTGGCCTTTGAGGAAATCGACCTGAAGGCCGCCGGCGGGCGGATCCAGGGATCCGGACAACTGCAATGGGCTGCCGGCTTAGCAGGCCGGTTCGATCTCCAGGTCACTGGGGCCGATGTAGAGCAGGTGCTGGCTCTCTACGACCTCAACCTGCCGCGGCGGGGCGAGCTGGGGCCGGTAAGTGCCCAGGTGCAGGTGGCGCTGGCGGGATCCCGGCCCCAGGTGGAGGCCACCTGGACAACCCAAGGAGGAGAGATTGCCGGCAGAGGACAGCTGCAGATCTTGCCCGAGGCCGAGGGGTGGGCGGTACAGGTGCCGCAGGCGGTGTTGGAGCTGGGCGGGGGCCGGGCCCAGGTGGCGGGGCGGTGGGCGGGAGGGCAAGTCCAAGCCCAAGTGGCTCCCCAGGATCTGCCGCTGGCCTTTTTTAACCCGCAGTGGCCGGGATCCCTCTCTGGTGAGCTGATGGCGCAGGTGGACACAGGGGAGGCGGCGGAGGTGGGTTTCCTGGCGGCGTTGCGGGCGCAAGGGTCGCTAGCCCTGTCCCAGCCTTTGGGAGAGAGGGGAGTGCAATGGGTTGACGGCATCCGCGGCCAGGTAGCTTGGGAAGGATCTGGCTTGCGTATCCAGCAGGCAGAGATCTTGGCCGACACCGCCCGCTTGGCCAGAGTAGAGGGAGAGATCCCGGTGGATCCCCAGACGCTGCAGGTGGGATCCCTGGACCTGAGCTTTGCCGCTGACGGGATCCCCCTGGCGGAAGTGCCCGGCCTGCCGCCACTGCTGCAGGGGGTGCTGCAGGGATCCGGGCAGATCCGCGGCTCTCCGGACAACCTGCAGGTGGCTGGCGAGGCGCAGTTGCGCGGCTTGCAGGTGGGGGAGGTGGCCTTTGCCGACTTGGCCGGGCCCTTTAGCTGGTCTGCCCAGGGGACGGCGGTGGAGCTAGTGGGGGCGCGGGAGCGGCTGGCGCTGCAGTTGGATCCCCAGTTTCGGCCTGTGCAATTCCAGGTGCGGCGGGGCGAGGCGGAAGTGCGCGGCCAACGCCAGCAAGATGAACTGCAGGTGACGGCAAGCCAGTTGCCGCTGGCTTTGCTGGGAGGGTTGGCTGCCGGGCCCTGGGCTGGCCTGGGCGGAACCCTCAATGGGGAGGTGGCGCTTGACCTGGCCAGTGGCGCCGCTCGAGGTCGAGCTGCGGTCGAGGGGCTGCGGCTAGGCGATCTCGCGGTGCAGGGCCTCTCAGTGGATTTCGATTATCGCCCCAGCGACGACTCCCGCCCCGCTCGCCTGACCCTTGCCCAAGCCCAACTGGAGCTGTTCGAGAGCCTCTACACCGCCAGCGGCACTTTGGAGCTGCCGGCAACCTCTCTCCAGGCTGCTTTGGATCCCACCTCGGAAGTCCCCATTCCCCAAATCGACCTGCAGATCAGCACCCGTCAAGGCCGCTTGGAAGATATCGTCTCTACTTTCAAGTGGCGGGAGTGGAGCGATATCACCAGCCGCGGTTTTCGGCTGCCACCTTTGGGCCCTGCCGCTGTGTTAGAGACAGAGCCGGTCGGCCTGCCCGGCTATCCGCTGCTGCAACAACTGGAGTACTACGCCCAGATCCTGGCCGCCCACCTGGGGGCCCTGGCCAGCCGTATGGATCCCCGCATCCCGCCGCCCACCAGCCTGCAGGGGGAATTTCAGGCCAGCGTCAGCCTGGTCGGCAACCTCAACCGGCCCAGCGTCAGCTTTCAGCTCGAGGGCCAGAATTGGCAGGCCCAGGAGTTCAGCATCGAGAGCCTCACCGCCAGCGGCAGCCTGGTCGAAGGGGCGGTGGTGCTGCAGCCGCTGCTGTTGCGCAGTGGCGAACGCCAGGCCCTGTTCTCTGGCAAGGTGGGCCTGGAGGAACAGTCGGGATCCCTGCAAATCCAAGCATTTCCTCTGGCTTTGCTGGATCGCTTCCTGCCGGACGAGCTGGAGCTGCAGGGAGATCTCAACCTGGATGTGGAACTGGCAGGCAACCTGCGGGATCCCCGGGCCCGCGGCTCCCTGACGGTGGTCAACGCCCAGATCAACCAGGTGCCGCTGCGGGAGGTGGGGGGACAATTTGACTACAACCAGGGTCAACTGCGCCTGGAGGGCGCCCTGCTGGCCAACGGCGACGAGCCGATCCGCCTTTCCGGCCTGGTGCCCTACACCCTGCCCTTTGCGGAGGTGCGGGCCGCATCGGATCAGATCGACCTCACCCTGCAAGCCGAGAATGGCGGCCTGCGCCTGATCAACCTCCTCACCGACCAGGTGCGCTGGGAAGGGGGCCAAAGCCAACTGGAGCTGGCCATCCGCGGCAGCTTGCGAGAGCCCAGCCTGCAGGGGAACCTCAGCCTTAGCTCCGGGATCCTCAAGTTGGCCGCCCTGCCGGAGCCCATCACCGACCTGACCGGCCAAATTTTCTTTAACCTCAACCAATTGGAGGTGCGGGAGCTGCAGGGCCAGTTGGGGGGCGGATCCCTCTTGGCCAACGGCTTTTTGCCCGTCAACTCCCGCGGCGCCCTGCAGATGGACGAGACCTCGCCACCCCTAACGCTGCAACTGCAAGGGATCCAGCTCACCCTGCCCAACCTCTACACAGGCCGCCTGCAGGGGGAGGTGGTGGTGGGCGGCCTGCTGCTGCGGCCTTTGCTCGAGGGGCGCCTGGAGGTCTCCCAAGGGATCGTAGATGCCAGCCCCCGCCCTGAAAAAGGGGAAGCGGCGGCAGCTCCCGCAGACTCGACTCAGGCGGATCCCTTTTGGCAGCCGCGGCTCAACGGCCTGGAGCTGGTTTTGGGGCCCGGGATCCGCGTGCAGCGGCCCAACCTGTTTGAATTCCACGCCAGCGGCAGCTTGCGCCTGTTCGGCACTCCCCAAGACCTGCGTCCGGCGGGCACCATCGCCCTGGAGCGAGGCCGCGTCAGCCTGCCCATTGCCAACTTTCGCCTGGATCGCTCCCGCCCCAACACCGCCACCTTTGACCTGGACAACCCCTTCGATCCTTTCTTAAACCTGCGCCTGGTGACCCAAGCCTTCGAGGTCTATCGCTTTCCCCAGGATCTGTCCCCCTTCGACACCAACCGCAACCTGCCGGGATCGCAGCAGAGCATCGAGATCTTTGCCAACGTCAACGGGCGGGCCAGCCAGCTTGCGGCTGCGGATCCCCGCAACGGCGTTCTGACCCTTTCCAGCAGCCCCAGCCGCTCCCCCCAAGAGATCGTCGCCCTGTTGGGGGGAACAGCTTTGGCCCAACTCAACCCCGAAGCAGGGGTGGCCGGGCTGGCGGGAACGGCTTTGCTTAACGATGTGTTGGAGACGCTGCGGGACACCCTCGGCTTGGATGAGGTTCGCCTCAGCCCCGTTCCCCAGGTCGATACCCGTGCCCCCAGACGCTCCTCAGTCGGCCTGGCGCTGGAGGTGGCCCGCGATCTGGGGCCGGCTACTTCCATCTCGGTGCAGCGCAACCTGACGGATCCCTTTCAGCCCACCCGCTACAGCGCCCGCTACCGCCTCAACGACCAAACCCTCACCCGTGCCACCACCGACCTCGAGGGCAACAACGTCCTTTCCCTGGAGTTCGAGACCCGCTTCTGACGGGATCCGCTCTGGCCAGACTACGGTTTGTTACATCGTTATTGCTACGCAACGCTGTCGCGAATGCGTCGGCGGCGCAGAGCGCTTGGGTAGTGGCGAGGATCCCTTGGAGAGTGTCTTATATCTGGTTTAAAGTGGCCATAGTTTCTCAACGGCTTTTGGAC
>NZ_AXUX01000001.1:719735-720611 GCF_002760475.1 Synechococcus sp. 63AY4M2
ATATCTGGTTTAAAGTGGCCATAGTTTCTCAACGGCTTTTGGACGGCCAGGGATCCCTTGAACCCGACTTCCTAAAGATAGCTAGAATAAACACCTGCCTGTGTGAGCCTGGAAGATCAAAACAAGCGGCCAACCTGTGTTCCCACTTGGAGAGTTGACAAGTGAATGATCCAATCTGACCAGCCATGAGGAAACAACAAGTATTGCAATTGCTCGGCGAGCAATTTGCCGAGATTCAAAAGCAATTTGGTGTGCGGCGACTGGCCCTGTTTGGCTCAACTGCTCGTGGCGAGGATCAAGCCGGCAGCGACATCGATATCCTAGTTGAATTTATTGGTAAAGCCGACTCCAAGCGTTACTTCGGTCTGCTCTTCTACTTGGAAGACAAACTTGGATGCCCCCTAGACCTTGTGACCGACAAGGCTCTACGCCCCGAACTTCGTCCATTGATAGAAAAAGAAGCAATCTATGTCCCGTGAATGGCGTTTCTACCTAGATGATATGATTGAATTTGCCAAGCGAGTCCTTGAATACACAGAGGGGTACACTCAAGAAGACTTTGAACGGGATCGCCGAACCTATGATGCGACCTTGAGAAACATCGAGTTGATTGGTGAGGCAGCCACTCACATTCCTGCAGAAGTCCGTAACCAGAACGAAAATATTCCTTGGCGACAACTCATTGCCACTCGTAACCGTATCATTCATGCTTATCTTGCTCTAGACAACGACGTTTTGTGGAGTATCATCCAAAGTGACATGCCCCAACTGCTTGACAATTTACAGAAACTAAAGCGTAGTCTCTCCGATTCTCCCTGCTAACCCTAACTTCAGGAGCAACGCCGCCGTTTTCATCCAGTTGGAAACCCCCTCTGA
>NZ_AXUX01000001.1:738424-807373 GCF_002760475.1 Synechococcus sp. 63AY4M2
ACGTTGATCCCTACCTTTTCCCCGCAAGGGGACGGAAACTAGAGAGAAGCGAGTAATGAGCAAAGAGAAGTGAGGTTGATCTCTACCTTCTCCCTGCAAGAGCATGCCTCTAACCCCCAAAACCCTGAACTTTGCTGAATTTACTGAGCTTTAGGCGGTTTGGCAAAAGTCATTGAGAGGGATATAGTAGACCAAGTTTCCCCCTGATCCTTGAGTCCACCGCAACGGTTGCCGGGAAGTGAAGGGGGAAAGCGCTCGGGGGGTATTCCTCAGGGCTTTGCGGGATACCGCCTTCCTGCTTGGACTCCGTCCCGCTGACGCGAACAGAGATAGGCAGGATGCGATCGCTTCTTTCCTGAACCATGTTCAGGAGAGTTCAGCGTGAATGTATCAGGCTCAACAAAGTACCTCAAGTCATCTAGGGAAGACTGCTCGACGAGTAGTCCTGGGATCCAGACTGGAGAGAGCGGCGGGCCAGCTTGGCATAGGTCTTCACCGTCTCGTAGGGCATCTCCAAATCAGCGGCGATCTGTTGTAAGCTCTCTCCACCTTCGCGGCGGGCCAGGATCGTCGCCCACAGTTGGGCAGTTTTTTCGGCGCGGGATCCCCCTTGTCGTTGCCGCTGGCTGAGAAAGAGGGCGCTCAGCTCCTCGATCCGCTGGGCCACCTGCTCTTCCCGGGAAGGGACAGGGGAGGCGGGTAGCTCTTCGGCCAACCAACCCAGGCGGGTTTGCCCTAGCCCAAAGGGGGTTTTGTGGCCGGTGCCGCAGTAGGGGGCAAGGTGGATCAGGGCTTGGAGCTGCTGCTGCAACAGCTCAGGCGCACGGGAGGAGACAGCCAACTGCACACAGCCGATGAATCCCGTCACGGATCCCTGGCGACCTGCGGTGGTTTTCACCGATTCCAGACGGTGCCGCTGGATGATCACTTCCCCATCCACCCAATCCAGAAAAGGCTCCGCCTCGATGGGCAGACCGGAAAAATCGTTCCAACGGCGCAGATAGCTGTGGAACAGGTTGCGAGGGATCGGCAGCGGCAGATGGTGGCCCCGGTGGCGAAAGCTGGTGGGCGAGACGAAGGAAAGGCTCCAGGAGCGGGGGGAAAGAGGCTGCTCCAACAGTTGACGATAGGTGCGCGGGGGGATCGAGATCTGCCATCCCAGGATCTGCAGCGGGGATCCCCGCAATTCCAGCCAGGTGGGCAGCCGTTGGCACCACCCTCGCAGCCACTCCACCACTTGGGGGTTGAGGGCGGTGATCGACCAGCGGAAGGGGATCTGGGGCGGGATCAGCGGTCGCCCCCCCTGCTCGCGGAAGGGCCCCATCAGCCGGGAGAGGGTAAAAGGTTTCTCCGATTCTCCATCGTGCAAATAGGCCGATAGCTGCGGGTCTGTCTCTTGCACCTGGCTCAAGAACCAGGCGTGCAGCCCTTTGGCATAGTGGGGATCCAGCAGGTAAGACCGAGGAGCCTGAACTTCCAAGGTGATCCCCACCAACTCGGATCCCGTCGGCCACTTGCTGTTTTCTGCTCCGGCGACGGGTGGCTCTGAAAAACTCAACTTGGTCAGCATAGGCCCATCCCATTTCTGCTCATCCCCAGTCAATAGCAGCCCCTATCCAAAATCAACCTAGAGCCACTTTTCCTTTGAGAGGATTTGAGAAGGGATCCCTTCCAATTTGCTTTACCTTTAAATCGCTGGCTGGGCCAACCGAAAAAAGTCTTGAATCTGTTGGCAATGAATCCAAATCGGCCTATACTGTCTCCCAGTCTGGAACTGCAAAATGCAACCATCAGTCACTGCCATGGCCTCTCTCTGTCGGCTGCGATTCTCTGCCCGCGTGGCTGCTATTGCCGACGCCGTCTTTTTGAAGCGCCTTTGGTTTTGATGAAGGATTTGTGAAGTTCAAGGATCGCTCCAGTCAAAAGTCAGGGCCGGATTTGCCCGCCAGCACAGCAGCTGCGTTCTATATCTTCTTTTTTGCCAGGTGTTGCCCATGACCGCTACCTCCTCTGCCTCCCCCGTGCCCATCGCGTTGGCCTGGTGCCTGGCCTGGGGAGAAGGGCGGGATCCCCAATTTCCCTTGCCGATTCTGCAGCAGATGTGCGCAGCCATCCGCACCGACGACGCAGCCGGGATCCCGGAGGCGCTGCAGCCCCTCTGGGCGCAGGTGCGCCAATTTCAGGAGAGCGTGGCGGCCACAACCTTTCCCAAAACCTTGGCAGAGTTGCAATCGCGCTATCCGGAGCTGTGGCGGCAGACCAGCCGCATCGGCTTGGTTTACGGGGGGGCTACCAAGATCAAGGGCTACGTCTTCGAGTCCGCCAAACTGCCGGAAATTCGCGGCGCCTCGGCCCTGTTGGATCGCATTAACCTGGTGGATCTGCCCGCCTTTTTTGGGGATCCCGAGCAAACCTACTTGGGGTGGAAAGCCTTGGGGAAGGAGTCTCGAGCAGAGCTGGAGGCCTACGTGAACCGGCGGGTTCGGCCCTGGCTGCAGCAGCACTACCCGGCTTTGGCGCAGGCTCTCATTCCGGAGCTCCTCATCTACTCCACCGGCGGCAACCTCTTGGCCTTCTGTCCGGCGGCCTATGTGGACGACCTCTGCGAGGCCATCGAGCGCCGCTACACCGAAGAAACCCTCACCGCCAACGCCTGTGCCGTGGGATCCGCCTTTCGGCTGCTGGAGCTGCGCTACGGCCTGCTGCGGGATCCCATCGAGCGCACCCCCTGGCTGGACTGGCTGGCCCAACACCAGGCCCACCCTCTGGTGAGGGCCTACTTTGGAGATTGCAGCGAAGCCAGCTTCCAGGCCCGCAAAAGTTTCAACGAGCTGGTGGGCCACCTGGCTGCCCGCTTCCAGCACCGCCGCAACGGCAATCCGGATCCCGGTCGTCCCAGCCGCGCCCATCCCGCCTGTTTTGAAACCCACCCCTACCTGCGCCGCGACAGCACCGACCGCCGCCCGGCCCTGGCCAAAGCCGACCTGCCAGGTCAGCCCTGGCTATCGGAGGCCACAGCCCGCAAAGCGCTGGTGGGCCGCCAGGCCAAGCGCCTGGAGACAGGCCAGCAGGGGTGGTTCCGCAAATTCCCCGCCTGGGATCCCGGCTTTGTGGAAAGCTGGGTAACGCGATTTGCCCGCTTCCTCGACTCTCCCGCCGGCGAGCCCTACCGGGAGCGCTATTTGCAGCCCTGCGCGGGATCCGGCCAGGGGATCGGCGAGGCGCAATCGCTGCGGGAAGTGGCCAACGCCAGCCAGGGCTTTGTGGCCTACCTCTACGCCGACGGCAACAACATGGGGGGCTACGTGCAGCAGATCCAAACCCCAGAGGCCTACCGGCAATTTAGCCGCGACGTTTCCGAGGCCACGGAACAAGCCGTTTACCGCGCCCTTGCCCAGCACCTGCAGGCGCACCGGCTGCGGGGCCTGCCGCCGGATCCGGAAAGCGGCAGAGACCGCAACGGCGAGTGGATCCACCCCTTCGAGATCCTGACCATCGGCGGGGACGATGTGCTGATGGTGGTGCCAGCCCACAAGGCCCTGGACATTGCCGCCACCTTTTGTGAGCAGTTCGAGCAGATCCTGCTGGCCAAATCGGCCACCTACGCCGCCCGCTCCCTCGGCCAGGTGCCGCACCGCTACCCGGCCGACAGCCCAGACCAGCTCTGTCGGCTCTCCACCTCGGCAGGCGTGCTGTTTGCCTCGGAAGACACCCCCATCTACTATGCCGAAAGGCTGACCGAACAACTGTTGAAATCTGCCAAAAGCCGCGCCAAAAAGCTGAAGCCCCGCGATCAAGACTTTTCGGTGGCCACCATCGACTTTCTCTCTTTGAAATCGGTGACTTTGATCGCCTCCAGCATCCAGGATTTTCGCCAGCAGGCCCTGGAGAATCGCCAGAACGGCCACCTCCTCAAGCTCTACGCCGGCCCCTACACCGTCCCGGAGATCCGTGGGCTGCTGAGAACGGTGCAAGCTTTGCAGGCGGCGGATTTTCCCCGCTCCCAGCTCTACCAAATCCGCAGCTTTTTGGAAAAAGGCAAGCGCACCGCCACCCTCAACTACCTCTACTTCCGCACCCGGCTGGGCCAAAAAGGGCAGCCGCTGATCGAGGCCTTTGAACGCACCTGGTGCAAGGCCAAAACCAACGACGGCCACCTTCCCCCCTGGATGTACGTGGCGGCGGAGGGGGAACCCACCTACGAGACCATCTGGCGGGATCTGGTGGATCTGTACGCTTTTGTCCAAAAACAGCCCCAGGCCGAGGGCCGGCCCGTTCCTGTGGAGGTGAAGTGATGGTTCGGCTGGCAGAGCTGCCCCAAACGAGCACCTCTATCCCTTTGAAGGCCACCCTCGCCTCGGCTCTGGCGGTGGGATCCGGCGGCTCCAGCGGCTCCCTGGCGGACAAGCCCCTGCTCAAGGATGCCTACGGCAAGCTGCTCATCCCCGGCTCCCAGTTGAAGGGAAGGCTGCGCCACGAGTGCGAAAAGCTGGCCCGCGGCCTCGGCTGGGCCATTTGCCGCTCCCCCGACCCGGAGCGCATGTGTCCCAAGCGGGAGGGGATCGACGGCCACTTCGACCGCCCCGAATACCAGGTCGAGGGCTACGCCGGATCCCATTGCCTGGTCTGCCAGATCTTCGGCAATCCGGCCCTGCCTTCCCGCCTGTGGGTGGCGGATCTCGTCTGTGAGGTGCCGCCGGCAGCGCTGGAAGCGACCCTCCGCCCAGGAGTCACCCTCAACCGCCGCCGCCGCACCGCCGAGGATCAGCGGCTCTACCTCATCGAGACCTCGCCGGCAGCCGAGCTGATCTTCTCCGGATCCCTGCAGCTTTTGCCCGACTGCCCTCCCTGGGGCAAGGCCCTGCTGCGGGTGGCCCTGCACCACATTGGGGCGCTGGGAGGCAGCAAATCTGCAGGCTTGGGTTGGTTGCACTGGGATCCCCAGTCTCTAGCTGCCCTGCAGCCGAATGACGCAGATTGGGCCTTTTTGGCCGGAGGAGGGAGCTGATGGAGGCCATTGAACTCACGCTCACTGCCGAGTCTCCCCTGGCCATCGGTCGGCAAAAGCCGGGCGGCTCCATCAGCGAGGCCCAGGACTTCATTCCCGGCAGCGTGATCCGGGGGGCCTTGGCCGACCTCCTGCTCTGCCAAAGCCGGCACCGCCCCGGCGAGGCCCTGACAGGAGATCTGGCCGCCCTGTTCACGGAGGCCCGTGCGGCGGTGTTTACCCATGCTTATCCGGGATCCGGCAGCCGGGTTTTGCCGGCCACGGCCTTTAGCTCCAAAAACAACCCCGGCTTCCGCTCAGAGGCGGGCAAAACGGGGGTGTTCGACACACTGCTGGATCGCTTCTGCTCGCAGCGGCTGGGGATCCCCTTTGATCCGGCAGAGCCGGATGGCTCCGGGGGCAGGGTGGAGCCCTTCGGCGGCTTTTACAGCCAGGAGGAGGGATCCCGCTACCGAAGGGTGGCCGTGTCCAAGCGCCTGCTCACGCGGGTGGGGATCAACCGCCGCCGCGCCACCGCCGCCGACCAGATCCTCTACAGCCTGGAGGTGATCAACGAGGGCCGGGCCGGGCGAGATGGGAGCTTGCAGCCTTCCCTCTTCAGCGGCCACATCTATCTGCAGGATCGCGAGCTGGCGGCAGCCCTCGCCGGCTACCTCAACACCCACGCCCGCCGCTTGTCCTTGGGAGGGGGAGTGTCGCGGGGGCTGGGCCGGGTCAGCCTTGCCGCTCGACACCTGAGGGCCCCGAAGCCCTCCCTGGCTGAGCGGGTGGCAGCCTTTAACCAAAAGCTGCGGCAGCGCTGGCAACAATGGCAGGTGTTTGGGAATCCCTGGCAGCCCTTGCCGCCGGAGCGGCAGTACTTCTCCATCGGGCTGCAGTCGGGGGCCATCCTCAAGGAGCGCTGGCAACGCACCACGGTGCTCACGCCGCCGATGCTCCAGGAGGAGGCCAACTGCGAGGACGGATCCCTGGTCTTGGAGCTGGCCTGTAGCAGCTACGCCTATGTTTCCGGCTGGAACGCCGCCTGGGGGCTTTTTAAAGATGTAGAGCTGGTTACAACCCAGGGCAGCGTCTTCCTGCTGAGCACCACGCAAATGGAGCGCTGGATCCCGATTTTGGCGGAGATGGAATACTGGGGCATCGGCGAGCGAACCGCGGAGGGATTTGGCCAAATTGAGGTCTGTAGTCTGTTCCATCATCATTTCTGGGAGAACCCGCTATGACCTTCGCCACCAGCGAGAGCAAACTGGAGCAAAAACAGGAACTTGAGATCCAGCGGCACATTCGGCTGGCCGAAGATGAGCTGGTTGCCAGAATCCAAACCGCCTTGGATAACTTTAAAGGTCTGAGCAAATTGGAAGAGGCCCAGTACCGCAACTTGTTGCATGTGGCAGCTTCCACCGAAAGCTCAGAGGTAATCAAGAACTTCTTGCGCTACCAGATGGGGCGAGATGAAAAGTGGGGTCGGGGCAAGAACTCCTTGGCAGAAGCCATCATCCAAGACATCGACAACTGGATCCATCAAAAGGCCCTCGCCATTGCCCAAAAGGCCGGCGTTGAAGAAAGATCCCCCAAAGTCAACGAGATCAAAATTGACTTGATCCGGCGTTACCTGGGCTATGGGGCGCGCTATCTCAAGTACAAGCGAGAAGGGGGAGGATCTTAAAGCATGACCAGTTGTGCCCTTGAGGGTGTCGTCTCGACCTTCCGGCTCAGCCAGTTGAAAATCATCCCCATCCTGTTTGCTGAAGCCGTAGTGGATGGAGGATATCTGTGGAGCGTTAACTTCAACCTTAACCTGATTTGAGGGAACGATGTTCGACGTTTTCAAAAACCGCTTGGAGATCACCGGCACGCTCACCACCGTGACCGCCCTGCACATCGGGGTGGGCCGCTCCACCGAGCCCATCGGCTCCGATTTGCCGGTTCTCAAGGACGCGCTGGGCCGCCCGCTCATCCCTGGTTCCAGCCTCAAGGGGGCGCTGCGCTCCCGCCTGGAGAGTTTTTTGCGCGGCATCGATCCGGCGCTGGCCAGGGATCCCAGCGAGTTGACCGGCAGCGAGCAAGTCCGGGTGGTCAACCAAATTAAGAACACCTACAAAGACGACGACGCAACCCTGACGCAAAAGCTGATCGAGGCCACCGACTGGGTCTCGCAGGTGTTTGGATCCCCTTGGCTGGCGGGCAAGGTGCAGATTCGCGATTTGCCCGTGGTGCGGGAAGCCTGGTTTGGCCAATACCAAGAGCGGGATGGTGTGGCCATCGATCGGGATACGGAGACGGCGGCAGAGGGCAAGCTCTACGACTTTCAAGTGGTGCCGGCCAACACCCCCTTTCAGTTCCACGCCGTTGTCGAAAATGCCGAAGCATGGGAGCTGGGCCTGCTGGCCATCGGCTTGCACCAATTGGAAACGGAGCAGATCCCCTTGGGAGGGGGGCGCTCCCGCGGCTTGGGGGTCGTCCGCCTGGAGATCGGGGCGGTCTATTGGTTTGACTCAGAAGGGGATCCGCGGCGGCTGCTGACCTATCTGCAAGAGCTGGTGGCCGGATCCCGGCAACCCCTTAGCCCGGAAGAGGCTGCCGCCTTGCGCCAAGACTGGGTGGAAGCCCTGGTTGCCAAACTAACCGCTGTCGCTCCCGTCGGCCCCCGCAGCTAGCGCAAGGGTTGGGCGAAAACCCTCTTGTTCCTCTTCAGTGAAGGATCCCAGGCCATGCACAAGCGCTACGTTAACCACTGCACCCTCTGCCTCACCCTCAAGCCAGATGGCCCTGTGCTCATCAAAGCTGGCAAACAAGGGGCAGATCCGACAAAGCCCGACATGGAGTTTGTGGAAACCTATCGCGGCGGCGGGCGGACAGTCTATTTTCCCGGCAGCTCCCTCAAAGGGGCCATTCGCGCCCACGCGGAGCGCATCGTCCGAACGGTGGGCGGCGACAGACGGCCTGAGGGGAACAAGTTGCAACTCTGGGCCAGCGATCCCCTCGACCAAAAGGCCAACCAGTGGCTGGAAAAAATTGCAGAGTCCCACCGGGTTTACGCCCTCTCTTCTTTTACGGATCAGATGTTCGGCAACACAGCCATCGCCAGCCGGGTCCGCATCGAAGATGCCTATCCCAAGCCGGGGACACCTCTGCGCCTGGAGGAACGTAATGGGGTGGCCATCGACCGCGTCTTCGGCTCAGTGGCGGTGGGGCTGGGGCCGTTCAGCTATCAAGTGTGCGTAGAGGGATCCTTTCAAACCAAGATCCACCTGAAAAACTTTACCCTGGCCCAACTGGGCCTGCTGGGGCTGGTGCTGCGGGATCTGGACGAAGGATGGTTTGGTATTGGCTTTGCCAAATCCCGCGGCATGGGCCGCGTTCGGGTGGAGTACGAGTGGGCGACGGTGGACTACCCGGGCTGCCTGGTGGAGGAGGGGAGCCAGGAGCTACGGCTGCTGGGATCCCAGCTTGCCTGGCCAAGGGGATCCCTGCTGGGGGCGAGCGAGTTTCTGAGTCCAGAAGAGGCGGGCAAATACGGCTTTGCCAAACCCGATCGCCAGTTAGTGCCGGTGGGGGCGGAGCCGATGCCCTTGGGCTTTGGGGCGCGGCTGACCTGGGAGCAAAGGTCTGAGGCCAAGGTGGAGCACCTGCTGGCCGCCGCCGTTAAAAGTTGGGCCCAGCTCTTGCAAACGGAGACCAAAGCGGTATGAAACCAGCCTACGTAGCCTCCCACAAGGTTCCGGATCTGGCCGCCGGCGACAGCGGGACGGCGTCCTTGTTGTTCCAAGTTCTCTCGGCCTGTTTTGCCGCTGCCGAGGAAACCTACACCTTTTTGCGCTGGCCCCACCGCGTCAGCGGCATTCAGGCGGGGATCCCACCAGATCTGGTCTGTCAAGAGGGGCAGGTTTTCTGCCAACAACGGGAGTTGCGCTGGAAAAGCACCCCCCGCGGCTGGGATCTGCTGTATCTGGGGATCCAACCTCCTCCCGACTTCTTTGTGCCGCTGGCCGGGGAGTGGCAGTGGGAGGATCGCGAGGCCGACCTGTACGGATCCCAAAGCCTGGAAACCCGCTTTCCCCAAGGTCTTAGCTATCCGAGGCATCTCAAGCTGGGCCAGCGCTACTTTCGCGATGGACGCACCGCCCGCGTTCACTTTGTTGCTCTCATCCCGAGGTCAAGATGACTCCCCAAGGCCCCCGACCCTTGCCCGCCGGCAACCCAGCTCGGGGCAGAGGTGAGCTAGCCGTCGCTCGCAAACCCTACGAGCTGATCCCCTTTCCCCAACAGCCTCCCAAGCTGGAGCATCCCGCCGGCCACGCCAAGTTCCATCCCGACAAGTTGCACGGCACCCTCTTTCTCACCCTGACGGTGCAGACCGCCCTCCACATTTCCACCGGCCACCTGGCCTTGGGCAGCGACGTCGGCGTCAACGGGATCCGGGTGCTCAAAACCATGACCACCACCCCCGACGGGCGGCTCAAGATCCAGGGCAGCTCCCTCAAGGGGGCCATCCGGGCCATGTACGAGGCGATCACCAACAGCACCCTTGCAGTGATCACCAGCCGCTACAAAGATCGGATCCCACCAGAGCGGCAGCCCTGCCGCCAGAAGGAGCGGCTATGTCCTGCCAGCCGCGTTTTTGGCGCCCTCAACTGGCAGGGACTGGTGGAGTTCAGGGATGCCATTACCACCGGCACCGGATCGGGTGTCGGATCCCTGCCCCCGCTGTACCGTCCTCGCCCGGATCAGTGCAAAGCTTACTTTAAAAAGGAAAACGGCAAAGTCATTGGACGCAAGTTCTACTACACCCACAAAAAAGCTTTGCAGGGCAGTTCAAGGGGAACACCCACCCAGCAAGCGATGCAAAACACGGTTTTCAAAACCCAAATCCACTTCAAAAACCTCACCCCTGCCGAGCTGGGCACCTTGCTCACGGTTTTGGGGCAGGATCCCAACCATCCCATGCTGCTGAAGGTGGGGGGCGGTAAGCCCGTGGGCCTGGGATCCCTGCAGGTCACCCTCGACAAGATCGAGCGGCCCGGCAACCTAAAAGATCGCTACAGCCGCTACGATCCCCCAGAAGCCGATACCCTGGAAGGAGGACGCCTCCAAGCTTTTGTGCAAGAGCAAATTCGAGCTGCCCAGGGCTACATCTTGCCCGAACAGCTCAAGCGATTGGCCGCCATCCTGAGTCCCACTGCTCTGCGCGAGCCGCCCACCGGAGTGTACTGAGGGTTCCCCCATGCTGTCAGACACTGTCGATCTCAGCCCCCAATCTTGGGATCTCGCCCACGGCATCGCCATGACCTTGGCCAAAGAAAGGGTGGATGTCGACGAGTTGAGCAAGTGCATCGCCTATCTGCGCTCGGTCGCCCACCACCCCGACGCGGGATCCCGCTTTTTCCGATTCACCGGCGAGCTGGTGCGAGAAACTGGCCTCCACCGCAGCAACGAAACCCCACGCTACTACCGGCTCATCGACCAAACCTGTAAAAAGTACTTGCAATCTCTGCAGGATAGGCCGGCTGAGATGCTGCAGATCCTGGGCTGGGCCGCCCGCCTGGCCCGCTACTACAAAGATGGGGGAGTGCCGATCGGCGAGATCCCGTCCCCTCCCGATCCCAATGGCGGTCGTCCGACCCATTCCCGCGGCGGCGAGGCCAAGCCCCAGCCAGAGGCACTGCGGCCCAAAGAGCAACCTGAACAAAAGCAGGCTCAGCCCCAAGTTGAAAATGCAGCAGCTTCTACCAAGGCCCGCTTCAAAATTGGGCAACACCTCAAGGCCAGCATCACGAATATCAAGGGCAACGAAGTTACCTTCCAAATCGTGAATACGAATATCAAGCTCACCCAAAAAGAGCCGAAACGGGCCGGATCCCTGACGGTGGGGCAAGAAGTGGAGGTAGAGGTACTCGACTTAAGGGAAGATGGCAGAGTTCGCAGAGTAAGGCTGCTCTGATTGCGAGAGGGGATGGAGCCCTTAAAAACTGCGAGAAAGTTAGGGGATAACTCATGCAGACCATCATCATGACGGTGGGCACCTCTTTGCTCACCAACCCGGACAAAAACCTGCAACCACAACGCCCTTGGGCCGGCCAAAAAACCATCGGGGATCCGGAACGGGCCTTGGCCTGGATGAAAAAGACAGATTTGGAACTAATCAGCGCCGAAACCAATACCTACTACCGGCTGGATCCCACTCCCCAGGATGCCTTGATTTTGCTTTACTCCGAAACCTCTGAAGGACTGGAGTGTGCCCAGATTTTGCAGCTCTTTTTTGAAGAAGCGCTGGGCCAACAACAGGTTTCGCTGGTGCCCCTCCCCGGCGTTAACTACGAGCTAGAGGGATCCTCCCTGGAGCGGATGGCCGAGCTGTTGCGCCAGTTGGCGGAAAGCGCTAAAGGGATCGTCACCTTCGCCGCCACCGGGGGCTTCAAAGCCCAGGCCATGATCATGGCCGTGGTGGGCAGTCAATTGGGGATCCCGGTCTGCTACATCCACGAGCAATATAAATCTCTGGTGTATTTACCTTACTTACAGCCGCAAGTCCAGCCGCGGATCCCGCGGGCGGCTCTCCCCGATTCCGGTCGAGATCGCTCCCAGGTCATCCAATTGCGGAGCGACAGCAGCCATCACCGTCCTCGCAGTTGGGTCAAGGTGGAAAAGCTCCTGCGCGACCTTCCCTGGGTAGATCTGGTTCGCTACGACTCAAACGCCTACGCTGCCCCCAAAAACGGCGTCAAAGCCGCCAACCGCAGAACCGAAGATGGTCGCCACATTTTGTGGGTTCATCTCCACGAGAGCCAGGACACCCATCTTGCGGTTCGGGTGGAGACCACCGGCTATACCCCCGACCACCTGGAGCAGGCTGCCGCCGAGTTGCGGGAGCGCCTTGGCCGTCTCCTTTAGCTTTTGCTCAACTGCTGGGCCACGAGTTGTACAATGGCCTGGGCCGCACCCGGACTGCCCCCTAGACGTTGCAATTCCCTCTGCATCTGCTGACGCCGCTCGGGATTAACCAACAGGGCTCGCATCTGTTCGGCCACCTGGGCTGGGCGCAAATGGCTTCGCAGCTCCGGCACCACCTCGTGTCCGGCCCAGATGTTTGGCCAAGCCAGGTGGCCCAACCACTGCAGGGCAATTCTGTTGATGAGGCGGGCTAGCCAGGTGCCCAGGCCAGGCAAGCGGGCCAACAGGCCAGGGATCCCGTCCCAGGCGCGCATAGCTTCTAGCTTGTTGGTGGGGATCGCCACCACCATCGGCACCCCTAAGTAGGCCAGCTCGGCGGTGTTGGCCCCAACTGTGGTTAGGCAGAGGTCGCAGTTGGCCAGCACCGAATAGGCAGGGAAACGGGTCCACAGCTGTACCGTGGTGCCAAAGGGGGTGACGAAGTGGGATCCAAGATTGGTTTGCTCCAGGGTGGCGGAGGTGCCGTAGATGATGGCCATATCGGGGTTAAGCCGGGGATGGGCATAGGCCGCCAGGGATTGTGGGGTCTGTCCAGGAGCCACCGGGATCACAAAGCGGACGTTGGGCAACAGCTGGCGCAATTCATCGGCCACCGCCAGCACCAGCGGCACCCCCAAGGAGAGCTTGGCCGGCTTGGAGCCGGGGAGCAGCCCCACCTGGTAGTGGGTGCGGATGCTATCGCCAAGACGTTGCCAGCCGCGCGGCAGCAAGGCTTCGTCGGCAGAGGTGGGTTCCACCTTTTCCGGTGCCGTTCGCAGCGATCCCAGCTCCTCGATGGGATCGGGGAGGGGCTGGAGGAGGGTGGAAAAGCCTGCCGTCGATTTGGGAGCAGCGCTAGGAGTCGGCGGGGGAAGGGAGCGGCTGCTGAGCCAGCCGGGAAGAGGTATCCCCGGCAAGTAGACAGCACTGGCCACGCCATCGGCCATCAGATCCCCGACCACGTGCATCTTGGCAGCCCAGCGGTGGCCCAGGATGCGTCCCCCGTCGTAGCGACGTTTGATCTCCTCCGTCCGCACCGCAAAAACGTCTACCCAGGGTCGCCAGCGGGGCCGATGCTCGGCATACACCACCACGCGGTAGCCGAGACGACGGGCAATCCAGACAGCAAAAAACTGATCCCCCCCCAGAAACAGCACCACCCCCCGTTTGGCCCAGTCCCAAGCTTCTTCGGTTTGGCCAGTGAGCAAAAAAGCTAGAAAAAAATCGGGATCCTGAACCCGATCGACCTGGATAAATTCCTCCGCTATCTTCATCTCTTGCCCAGAAGCGTGCGGACAAGGAGAGAGGACCAGGGAAAGACGGGCCTGGGGCAGTTGCTGACGCAACTCGAGGACAACTGGCCGCACCCAGGTGAGCAGCTCGCCGGGGCCGTTGGAGAGGATGAGAATGTCGTAGGGAGGCTGGCCGCCGTTCACTGAGACCCTTAGGGAGAGGGGGCAAGAACTTTGCCGCTATTGTATTTGCCTTCGGGCGCCAGGAGGCAACAGCTCCCAGACCTTGCCTAGGGTTCAACTCCGAGGAGGGTCGCAGTTTTGGTCCAACTGACTTTGCAACCACCCTTGGATATCCCGCAAACTTTCTGGGGAAACCTCGTGGCCCATTGCGTACTCGCGATAAGTAAAGCTCAGGGGCAGCAAGGCAAAGTAGTCGCGGATCTGGCGGCCAAAGGCCACCGGTAAAACGGTATCGGCAGTGCCGTGAACCACCAGGATCTTCAGATGCTGCATCCGGGCTGGCTCTACCGCCTCGGCCAGGATCTCTGGCGAAAGACGACCGCTTATTGCCACCACGCCGGCTAGCTTCTCAGGCTGGGTTAGAGCCAGATATAAGCTCATGATTGCCCCTTGGCTAAACCCCAGCAAATAGACCTGGGCCGGATCCAAGGAAATGTCGGCCATTCCCTGGGACAAAGCCTGATCCAGAAAGCAGCTTAAAAGCTCCCGGCTGCGGCGGGCTTGCTCGGGATCCCCCACCAGCCCTTCCGGCGTCCAGGCCATTTCAAACCAGGCAAAGCCACCTGCCCCCCAGGGAAGCGGCGCCCTTAGGCTAATCACCGCCAAGCGGGGATCCAAGTAAGGGGCCAACTGGAGGAGATCCCCCTCATGACTGCCGATCCCGTGCAGCATCACCAACACCGGCGCCTTGCCGGGCCCGGCCTGGCGTGGCGGTTGAAAGCGGTAGACAAGGGGCAGAGGGGAAGACAATGCGATCCTCAAAAATTGAGACCAGTACCGCCTAGGCCCAATCCCGAGGCTGGCGCAGCACTTCGTAGAGCTTAGCTTCCCAGCTATCGGGCGGTGGCTCGTAGCCGTATTCCCAGCGCACCAAGGGCGGCAGCGACATCAGGATCGACTCGGTACGGCCTTGGGTCTGGAGACCAAAGACCGTGCCCCGGTCGTAGACTAGGTTGAACTCCACATAGCGGCCGCGCCGGTAGAGCTGGAACTGGCGTTCCCGCTCCCCCCATTCCATCCCCTGCCGCCGCTCTACAATCGGCACATAGGCGGGCAAGAACGCCTCGGCACAGGCTTGCACCAGCTCAAAGAGGTGTTCCCAACTGCGGGATCCCACCCGCACCTGGAGGGGCGGCGGCTCAGCGGCGAGCTGCTCGGGATCCGCTTCTGCCTCGCCCTCAGGACGGTAGAGCAGCCCAGGCCGGTCGTCTTGATAGTCAAAGAAAATGCCGCCCACGCCGCGGGCCTCGCCCCGATGGGGCAAGAAGAAGTAGCGGTCGCACCAGATCTTGAAAGCCGGGTAGTAGGCCGGATCCAGCCGGTCGCAGGCCGCCTTGGCAGTGCGGTGAAAATGGGCCGCATCCTCCTCAAACAGGTAGTAGGGGGTGAGATCCATGCCGCCGCCAAACCACCAAACCGGCCCCGCCTCAAAATAGCGGTAGTTGAGGTGAACCGTCGGCACGTAGGGGTTGCGGGGGTGCAACACCATCGAGGTGCCGGTGGCGTAGAAAGGATGCCCTGCTGCCTCTGGGCGCTGTTTGCAAATCGAAGGGGGCAGCTGGGATCCAAACACCTCGGAAAAATTGACCCCTCCTTGCTCGAACACCCCTCCCTGCTGGATAACCCGCGAGCGTCCACCCCCTCCTCCGGGACGCTCCCAACTGTCTTCCCGAAACTTGGCTTTGCCGTCCAGTGCTTCTAGGCGAGCGCAGATCTCGTCCTGGAGGTGCCGCATAAACTGGCTTACTCGTTGACGGGCATCTGTTGGCGGCGCTGTCGGGCTTGCGGTCAGCATCATCGTCTTTCCATCTCTTGAAACGGACAGAACAACCTCCCCCTGCTAAGGGCAGACCCAAGGCTCAAGCCCCGCAGGCGCGGAGAACCCTTTTTCGGCGATCTAGGCCACTCCTAGGATTTTAAGTTTTAAGTGGGAACGACCTCCTGGGGGCGAAGCCGAGCCCACTTGTTCCGCTCCTCGCGAAAGCTCTGGCAGGCCACCACATCCCACTCCATCTCGGTGCCGCCGTTGCGGATGTTGACGTTGATCTGGGGTCCTTGCGGCTCAAAATCTGGCGTCAGGGTGAGGTGGGGCTGCTGGTGCTGCGCTTCCACAGCGTGATAGGTGGTGCAACGATCCACATAGTAGCAGTGAATACAAATGCACATGGCTGCTGCCTACCCGAAAGAGTCTGTGACCTCGACGATAGCATTCTCAGAGGCGGGGGATCCGGCTTGCTCAACCGACTCCTGAGGCATTTCTTAGGAAAGAGAGGCATCTCCCCTTCTCTCGTCTAAAATCTCAAGTACTCATCCACCCATGAGGCTAAGGTTTGGTTCCTAGTCAGGATCGAGTCAACCAGGCTATCCCGAGAAATTGCCATGAACACCCACACCCGCTACCGCTTTACCTGCACCCTCTCCTTTGGGGATATCTACGGCCAGATCATCGTTTGGCTAATCGTGATTTTTGCCGGCCTGGGTGCCGCCCTCTCTTTGATGAATAGCCCCCTCTACGCCTTTCTCACCATCGCGCTGATCTTGGTCATCTCCCTGCCTTTTCTGCTCTTTGCCTTCGTGACGACGCTGCTCAACCACATCGAGTTTGTGGCTGTTCCACCGGAAGAAGAGGAAGAGCGCGCTGCGGCAGCCGAGTCGCCGGTGACCGTCAGCTAGCAGCCATCTGAACCTGGCGGCCCCAGGGATCCCTGGGGGCGCGGGACAGGGGCACTTTCTCCTTAATACTTGTTTAAGCTTTGTCAAATTTTGTCTATAATCGGGGCTAGCAGCCCTGCTGGCTGGCCCCTTTGCCTTTGCGCTTCCTAGCTCAAGGAAACAGCCGGGGTTGGCTCAAGGAAGGGCTGCAGGAAAGCGTAGGAAAAGGTGTGTGCAAGGGTGATGAAGGCAATGGAAAATAGCTTGGCCCAGCTCGACTACCGAGTGTACCGGCTGGCGCGGCTGTTGAGCGAATACCTCAACTTGGGGAGTTAATTGCAGTTTCCGCCGGATCTTTGGAGGGTGAGCCGCTGGCTCCCCCTCAGTTTTCCGCCCGCTGAAGTGGATCTGGCGTCAGCGACCGGGATCCCGTAAGCTAGCTAACCTATCTCCCGTTGCATCCCCTATGCGGATCCCGTCCTGGTGGCCAAAGCTAAGTTTTCAGGTTTGGCTAATCTTTATCGGTCGGCTGCTCTCCCAAACCGGAACCGGCTTTACCCTGTTCTACGCCAGCCTCTTTTTCGTCAATCAGGTGGGGCTGACGGCTACCCAGGTGGGTTTGGGCCTGGGCTTGATGGCCTTTACTGGCGTATTTGGCCGCATCCTCGGAGGTTCGATGGCAGACGGAGCTTGGGGCCGCCGCTCCACCTTGATCCTCTCGCTGGCCATTTCCGCGCTGGGATCCTTCGGCTTTGCCCTTTCCCGTGGCTTCTGGAGCTTTGCCTTGGCCAACCTGGTGGCGGGGTTTGGGCAGGGCCTCTATTGGCCGCCGGCGGAAGCAATAGTAGCGGATCTAACCCCGCGCGAGCAGCGCAACGAAGCCTATGCCCTAAACCGCCTGGGGGATAACTTGGGCCTGAGCCTCGGCGTGGCCATGGCCAGCGCCCTGGTGGCTCTGACGAAGAACTACCGCCTCTTGTTTATTATCGACGGCCTCACGTACTTGATTTTTTTAGCCCTGCTCTGGCTTTGCATTCGGGAAACTCGGGTAGCTCCGTCGGCGGCAGAGTTCGCAGGCTGGAAAGCCGCCCTGAGGGATCGCCCCCTATTGGTGTTTGCCGCGGCCAACATTTTCTTCACCACCTACATTGCCCAACTCAGCAGCAGCTTGCCCCTTTACTTGCGCAAGGGGGCTGGGATGCCTGAGGTACAGATTGGCACGTTGTTTGCTCTGCACGGCGCCCTCGTTGCCCTGCTGCAGATGCCGGCAGCTCGTTGGCTCAATCGCTGGACGCGTGTCCGCACCCTCCGGGGATCCGCACTGATGTGGGGGCTGGGATTTGGTTTGGTTTGGCTCAGCGGCCTGGCGGCCCAGTTGGGAGCGATGCCGGCTATAGGGATGGCGGCCTTGGCCTTGGCAGTGCTCTCGTTGGCCTTGGTGAGCTACAATCCCTCCGCTTCGGCGCTGGTGGCAGATTTGGCCCCGGATCATCTGCGGGGGGTGTATCTGTCGGTCAACTCCCTCTGTTGGGCAGCAGGCTTTGCCGTTGGGCCGCTCATTGGGGGAGTGGCTCTGGATCTGCCGCCAGCGTGGGCAGGCGGGCTGTGGTTGTTTTGGGTGGCCAGCGTTAGTCTTGTCTGGGGGATCCTTAACGTTTTGGATGGCCTTCTGCCCCTTCGCGCCAAGGAGGCTGCTCCCCTGGCCAGCAAGCTCTAGGAGGAGATGGGCAGCTTGTTAAGCTAATGTTACCTTCAGCTTTCTGAACATGCGTCGTATTTGCATCCTTGGGGGCGGCTTTGGCGGGCTGTACACAGCCCTGGAGCTTATCTGCCGACCTTGGCCGGAGCCGCCCCAGATTACCCTGGTGGATCGTCAGGAGCGCTTTGTCTTTGCTCCTTTGCTCTACGAGCTGCTCACTGGTGAGATGGAAGAGTGGGAGGTGGCCCCCCGTTTTCAGGATCTGCTGCCGGAGGGGGTAGAGTTTCGCCGCGGCGCGGTGCAGTCGGTTGACCTCCAAGACCACCGCGTCTTTTTAGCAGAAGGGCAGACCTTGGAGTACGACGCCTTGGTGCTGGCCCTGGGAGGGGAAACTCCCCTGCAGGGCGTGCCAGGAGCAACAGAGTTGGCCTTTCCCTTCCGCACCCTGGCCGATGCCCAGCGGCTGCGGGCCCACCTGCAAACTCTAGAAGCCCGGGATCCGGCTCAGGCGATCCACCTGGCTATTGTGGGGGCGGGGGCCAGCGGCGTAGAGCTAGCCTGCAAATTGGCTGACCGGCTGGGATCGCGCGGCCGGATCCGTCTTATTGAGCTGGGATCCCAGATTTTGTCGGGGTTTGCCCCCTCCAGCCGGGAGGCGGCCCAGGCGGCGCTGGCCCAACGGCGGGTGCAGGTGGAGTTGCAAACCAAGGTCTTGGGCATCGAGGCCCTGGGCGAGAACGGCGCCCCTCCCTTCCGCCTGCAACTGCAGCGGCTGGCGGCCCAAGAGATGGCCACGGATCTTGTGGATGGCGTGCTGTGGACCGTCGGAACCCGACCGGCAGCGGTGATTGCCAACTTGGATCTGCCCAAAACTGAGCGGGGACGGCTGCAGGTTTTGCCCACCCTGCAAACTCCCACCTTCCCAGAGATCTTCGCGTTGGGAGATGCGGCGGCGGTGCTGGATGCCAGTGGCCAGCCGGTGCCCGCCACTGCCCAAGCGGCTTTTCAGCAGGCCGGCTATTGTGCTTGGAACCTGTGGGCTCTGCTCACGCAGGAGCGGCCCCTGCTGCCGTTCCGTTACTTCTCTCTGGGGGAGATGCTGAGCTTGGGAGTGGATGCGGCGGTAGTCTCCACCCTCGCTGGCCTCACCCTAAGCGGCCCCTTGGGCTATTTGGCCCGACGAGCTGCCTACCTGGTGCGCCTCCCTACCCTGGAGCACCAGCTCAAGGTGGGATGGAACTGGATCGCCCGCCCGCTGTGGCAGGCGCTAGGATCCCTGTAGCTGACGGGAGCGCTCGTAGGCTGCCTGCACCGCCCGCATCAAGGCCCCCCGCACCCCCGCCTGTTCTAGGGCTTGGATCCCGGCAATGGTCGTTCCCCCTGGGCTGGTAACCTGATCCTTGAGGAGGGCGGGGTGAAGGTTCTCTTGCTGCATAAGGGCGGCAGTGCCCGCCAAGGTCTGCACCGCCAACTGAGTGGCGATGGAGCGCGGCAACCCCACCCCTACCCCGCCGTCGATCAGCGCCTCCAGGATCACCGCCAAATACCCTGGCCCCGACCCCGAAAGGGCCGTCACCGCGTCCATCTGGCTCTCCGGCACCGTCACCACCTGGCCCACGGCGCGAAATAGCTTCTCCACCTGCTCTACCTGGGCGGGCGTCACCCCCGGCCCGTAGCTGATGGCCGTTATGCCCGCCCCCACCAGCGCCGGCGTGTTGGGCATGGTGCGCACCACCTTTTGCTGGGGAAAAGCCTGCTGCAACTGCTGCAATGGGATCCCGGCCATAATCGAGATCACCAACTGCGTGGCGGACGGCTGGCCCATCTCTGCCACCACCTGCGGGAAAACCTGGGGCTTGACGGCCAAAAATAAAATCTCAGACTCTCCTGCTTGGGCAAGATCCGCCAACAGCCGAATGCCCAGCTCCTGCTGTAGGGTATTGGCCTTGTCCGGGTCGGGCTCCCGCAAAGCCACCTGAGCTGCAGGATAAACTCCCGCGGCCACCCAACGCCGCAGCAGGGCGGATCCCATGGCTCCACCCCCGATTACACTCAGCAGCGGTCGCTCCATGCCGGCTAGTGCTGCCCCACCGCCTGCAAATGTTCATAGCCGCTGGGCCAGAGAGGGGTGGGGCTTTGCAGAGGGCGCTGCAGCGGCGGCATCCCTTGGCTGCTTGGAGTAGAGACCGTCACCGTGCTGGGGGTGAACAAAAAAATGCTTTCGCCAATGCGCTCTTGGTGGCCATCGATGGCGTAGGTGCCGCCGGCAACAAAATCCACAGATCGCTGCGCCTCGGCGGGATCCATCAGGGTCAAGTTCATGATCACCGTCTTGCGCTCCCGCAGGTACTGGATGACTTGTGCCATCTCGTCAAAGCTGCGCGGCTCCAGCACCACCACTTCGCTAGTGGGTGGGTTGACGCCCGGTAATCCAATCACGTTGCTCCCCATACTGCCCCCCCCTAGGCGATCCCGATGTTGACTGCGCCGATGGCCCCGCGCCTCTTCTCGACCGACAGACCCTTCCCCGGCTTCCACTCCCCGCTGTCGGCGTCCGCGTGGAAGGGCACTGGCTTCCTGCTCTTCGGGAGCCGGTTGAGAACGGCGTCCCTCGTAGAGCAGTTGGTAATCCTCCTGCCCTTCCATCTCAGGGTACTCCTCCAGGCTGTCCACGGGATCATTTAGGCCCACAAAATCTCTTACCCTGCTCCAGATTCCATTGACGTTCATCGTCCACATCCTCACTACAGGTCATGGTTTGCGGCAAGCGCAGGATTCAGGCTCCTGATGGGATCTTGAGTAGCCCACTCCAGCCAAAGGGCATCTCCAGCCTCATATTTTTAGTTAAAGTTTTTCAAAAGGCCGAGACAGGGTTTGCTCAAGAAGCTGCCAACGCAGGTTAACAAAACCCATGGACTCGACGAGTCGAGTTTACCCAGCAGAAGTAAAGATGTCATCCCACTTGTCCGGCCATTGCTCTGGCCAGAGTCAACTCTGCTCCTCGTCCGGCTTGAACACGTGTTAACAGAGGTGACGCCAATGATTACAAACTTACCTAAAATTTGCCCTGCGAGGGAAATTTTAGGCAGGATTCCCCTGTTTTTGCCCGATCCAGGCCGAACTCCAGCCCTGAGCGTGCCTTGCAGGGCAGCTCCGGAGTTGGACGGCTTTACACAAAATTTAATCACAATTTAACGGCTTCATAGAGACTCCATCTATCTATTTCCGTTCGGCATCGGCAAACAAAGCGCGCCCCAGCCGGATCAAGTTAGAGCCTGCTGCCACCGCCAGGGGGTAATCGTCGGACATGCCCATGGAGAGGGTGTGCAACTGCAGATGCTCGTAGCCGCTGCGCTGGATGTGATCGGCCAGCTCGGCCAGCTTGCGAAACAGCTCCAGGGCTGCCTCTGAGCTCAAGCCCAAAGGCAAAATGGTCATCAGGCCCACAATTTGCACCTGCAGCAGTTGATTCAGTTGCGGCAGGCTTTGCAACAGATCGGGGATGAGCCAGCCAAATTTATGGGGATCCGGGGCCAATTTCACCTGCAGACAGAGCTTGGGGGTGAGGTGCAGCTCCCAGGCTTTTTGGTTGATCAGCTTGGCCAGGCGCAGGCTATCGACGCTGTCAATCCAGGCAAATTGTCTGAGGGCCGGTTTGACTTTGTTGGTCTGCAGGTGCCCGATCAAGTGCCAGACAATATCGGTCAGATCCTGCAGTTGCGCCTGTTTGGCGGCTGCCTCTTGCACTCGACTCTCCCCAAAATGGCGGATCCCGGCCCGATAGGCGGCGCGGATGTGGTTGACGCTGTAACCCTTGCTCACCGCCATGATTTCCACATGCTCTGGGATCTGGGCGCGGATGGCCTGAATGCGGCTGTGGATGAGCTCTTCGTCGACGGGGGGCGGCGACGGTTCAAGGGAGCTGGAAGAAGGCGGAGACATGGCTGGGGCCACCTGGGAAGCTAGCAGAAGATCTCGGCAGAGAGAGTCCAGTCCTCATTTTGTCTGGATGCTTCGAGATTGGAGCCGGTGCTCCAGCGGCCAGGTGGAAACAGGGGGAACCCGGCCATAGCCCAGTTCTTCTGGAGCTTAGCCCAAGGCCGCCGCCAGGATCTGATAGGCCAGCTTGGCGACGGTGAAGGCGCTGCGGCGATCGGTTTCCCGTTCCCCGGTGACCGCCAGCTCCACCACATCGGCGCCGATGATTTGCCGCTGCTGCCCCAGTGCCCGGATCAGTTCCACCGTCTCCCACCAGCCCAGTCCACCCGGTTCGGGGGTGCCGGTGGCCGGCACAACAGCAGGATCCAGCCCGTCCACATCCACCGTCAGGTACACCTGGGATCCCAGCGTGGCGATCACCTCGGGGATCCACTCCTGGGCGGGCTTGTGGTGCAGGCTGTGGGCGAAGAAGGTGTGCAAGCGGTGCTTGCGAATGGCCTGGCGGTCTTCGGCGCAGATGGAGCGGATCCCCACCTGGGTGAGGCGACCGCCCACTTGCTCCACCACACGGGCCATGGCGGAAGCGTGGGAATAGCGGGATCCCTCGTAGCTGTCTCTCAGGTCGCAGTGGGCATCGATCTGCAGCACGTGCAGCTCTGGGTAGTGGGGCAGGTGGGCGGCAACCAAGGGGCCAGTGATGGAGTGCTCCCCGCCGATGGAGAGCAAAAACCGCCCCGGCCTCACCCACTCGGCGGCGCGGCGCTGGATTGCGGCCATGGCCAGCTCATGAGTGTCCAGCCCCTCGAACTCCACTGGCGGCGCCGTCCAGTAGCGGGAGATCTCTGCGGCAAAGTTGGGGTGGAAAGCCGGCTGGCAGTCTCTCACCTCGTCGTAGATCTCCACGTACGCCGAAGCCTCCAGGAGTGCTTGGGGGCCTTTGGCGGTGCCTTTGCCGTAGGAGGTGGTGGCCTCGTAGGGGATGGGCAACAGAATGGCTTGGGCCATCTCCGGATCCGGCTCAGGCAGGCCCAGGAAGGGGAAAGGAGAGCGGTACATGGCAAGAGCACAAGAAGGGATCCCTATTTTATTGAAAAATCTTGCGATAGTCCGAAAGGATTGGGATGGATCCCTTGTAGGATGGCAGCAAACCCTCTAGACTGAGCAAAGGTTTCCACAGCCGATTTGCTTGCACTCCTCCTGTGTCCCGTTTCCACAAGCTGACAAGCCTATGACCACAGCCTCTCAAGCTGCCCTTTTCGACGCCCTTGCCCGGCGCCGTGCCCTCAAGATCATCAGCGGCCTGCAAAACTTCGACCTGCAGTCGGTGCTGAAAGTCACCCGCGCCGCCCAGGAGGGAGGAGCCACTTGGGTGGATATCGCCGCCAGTCCCGAATTGGTGCAGCAGGTGCGAGCCCAGATCGAGCTGCCCATCTGCGTGTCGGCGGTGGACCCGCAGCAATTGGCTGCTGCCGTGCAGGCGGGGGCCGACATGGCCGAGATCGGCAATTACGACAGCTTCTACCCTTCGGGCCGCATCTTCTCCGCTGCGGAAGTTCTAGATCTCACTCGCCAAACCCGCTCCCTGCTGCCGCGCACTCTCCTGTCGGTTACCGTTCCCCATACGCTGCCTTTGGATCAGCAGGCGGAATTGGCAGAGAAACTGGAGGATCTGGGGGCCGATCTCATCCAAACCGAGGGCGGCACCAGCGCTGAGCCCCGTCACGGCGGATCCCTGGGCCTAATCGAGAAGGCTGCCCCCACCCTGGCTGCCGCCTATGAGATTAGCCGGGTGGTCTCGCTGCCGGTCATCTGCGCCTCTGGCCTCTCAGCGGTGACGGTGCCCTTGGCCATCGCTGCCGGTGCTTCAGGAGTGGGGGTGGGCAGAGCTGTCAGTCGCCTCCAGGATGAAGTGGCCATGGTGGCCCAGGTGCGGGCGCTGAGGGAAGCTTTGTCTGAATCACGGGTGTCGGCACTTGTTTGACATTGGATGGGAGAGTCCTTTTCCCGGTGGGGTGGCAGGGCGCGGTGTGGCTCTGGCCGAAGCGCAGTTGGAGGTGGGTACCTCCACCACCTTGCCGCCGCAGGCGGCACCGCTGGTGTTGCCTCCCCCGCCGGTGGGAGTTCGACAAATTAGAGAGGATACCGATCCTGAGCAAACCGCCGATATGCCCCTTTCCCTTCTGGCCGAACAGGTGCTGGAGGCGGTGTGCGAAGCGCAAATCGATGCTCAACGGGCCCTGGCCCTCATGCCCGACCTGAGCGAATCCCACATCCGTGCTGCCTGTCCCAAGCGGCTGATCCCCAAAAGCTGAAGGAAAACAAAGGCTGCCCCAGACCTTGGGTTGACAAGTATCCGAAAAACAAGCTAGAGTAAGCGCGCTCCAGAGGAAGGGTGCTCTAACGGCCGGATGTGGGCGCAATTTGCCCAGGGGATCCCCCGTGCGGATTCGCTCCCCACACCAATCTATCCAACTGGGCATCGCCAGGGTGCATCCTATGTGATGCAGGGTTTTACGGTTACCGACAACATTGTTTCACTAATTTGAAATTCTCTGCTTCATCGTGCAGATAAGTTCACAGGCAGCCTGTGAGTTTTGTGCAGGTTTGCACTTGGCATTGGTGATTTGAGGAGAAACCGTGCCCAGAAAAGCCACCAGCACAAAAACCAAAACAACCAGGACAACCTCAAAAGAAGGAGCTGGGCCCGACCCGCAGGTGGCGATTGCCGCAGAAATCCAGCGTCTTTCGGATACTTATGGCATTTCTAAGGAGCTCCTAGAGAATTTTGCCCGGTTTGTAGTCAGGCAGCTACAGCCACCGCCCCGGCTGTCTGTCAAAGAGCTGCAGAAAGCCATTTACAACCACTTTGGCGTTAAAAACGCAGCCGAGCTGAGAAAATCAGCCAGCTTCAGACTGGCAACCAGTGGTATGGGCAAGCTGAACTTATCCAACATAGATGATTTGGAGCGCATTTATCGTCAGCACATCGGGATCCTTCCCAACGAAGAGGGAGAAGAGGGGTATGGCTGCATCAATGGGATCAACATCTTCAAGTACGACTTGCCTTGGCGGGTTTTTGGGCTTGACCCTGATCGAGCTACCGATGAAGACATCAAAGCTGCTTTTTATCGCCTGAGCAAGATTTACCATCCCGATTCTCCGACGGGAGATGACAAAATTTTCCAGCGATTGACTCTTTTCTACAAAAGCCTTACGGAGAAGTTTGAGCAATGGCTATAGTCTATGTTTCCTCAAACAAGCTCGCCAACTTCTTGGGTATCAGCCTTGAGGAACTCAGAGAGATTGAAGCTCACTTTGACAGTATCCCCGATGATGCATGGAAACTGGTGGAAGGTAAAGACTATCGTGTTATCAACAAAAGTTCTGGGCTAAGGGAATACACGCGGTCCGGCGCTTATGCCATTTTATCCTTTTTAAGGTCTCGATCAGAGCAAGGTTGCAAATCCTCTACAGGTACAAGCATTAGGAATTGGTTCAAGGAAGAGCATCGCAAGAAGCAGAAAGCTCTGGTAGATTACAGGATCCTTCAAAACAGCTCCTCTCTGGTCAAAAGACAAGATCAGTTTTGGCTATCTCGTCGAGATGTTGTGATGATCTTTAGAACTCGAACTGACTACCTTAAGAAGGCGCTTGAGCTTGCATCGAAGCAAAGTAAGTTAATCAAAGACGTTCATTACACACGTTTTGGTAATGATGACACTGTTTACCTCTCTTTGCGAGGTATCTATGAGCTTGCCAAGGTTATGGGAGAGGTTCTCAAGCAAAACCACAGAAAAGACTGGTGTCAATATGTTAGCGAACGCATTGAACCTCAAATTCAGGTAATCGTCAAGAAAATCCAGGATCGACAAAGAGAGATAGAAAGGGCAAAAGATCTTGCAAGAAAAAGGGATAAAAATCTTTGTAGAGTTACTCGAAAAGCAGCCAGTAGCCTAACGGTTCATCATCTCTACTCTGAAGCGCACTATCCAAAGCTTGCAGCGAATCTCTCCAACCTGATTACCATAGCCGACGAAGTGCATTGCCACTTTCATCAGTGGATGGGAGGTTTCAGCAAGCCATGTACAATTGATGACTTCATTAAGTATGTTCTGGAATACTACCCTGAGAACAGACATCTGATCATCTGGTTGGAGCAGCAGAAGGCCAGCCTTGGCTCGCAGGTGCCTATGGGAAAGGAGAGAGAACATGTGCTCTACCTTCCTCTCCAGCGTGTAACTTGAAATAACCCATTCGATTGTTTTCAGGTCATTCCAAGCACCTTAGCCAGGTGTACCTGATTGATTTCTTTTTCGGGGCTGCCCTTTGGATGTCCGGCTTCCCTTTCTGTTAGCAATCTGAACCTCTCCCTACTAGTAATAGAGGCCACGGCGCAACAGGGGATCCCTAGATCAAGCCCTGATCCAAGATCGCGCGGGAATGGGCAATAGCTGCTCTCAAGTTGGCCCGCTGGGTGTAGCGCATCGTCATGGCGGCAGTCGTATGGCCCAGCAGGTGTTGGATGTGTTCGGGGGCAACGCCGCGATCCAGCAGCAAGGTGGCAAAGCTGTGGCGAAACTGGTGGGGGGTTTGGTGGCCCGGCTCGGGCTCGGTAAGCTTGAGCACAATATGACGTAGGCCATCGTAGGTGAGGGGACGGCCCCGGTAGGCC
The DNA here is from genome assembly GCF_002760475.1 of Synechococcus sp. 63AY4M2. Lineage (NCBI taxonomy): Bacteria > Bacillati > Cyanobacteriota > Cyanophyceae > Synechococcales > Synechococcaceae > Synechococcus > Synechococcus sp. 63AY4M2. The sequence goes on from NZ_AXUX01000001.1 coordinate 764,800, forward strand.
GGGCAGCGGGATTGGGAGACAAACAAGGGATCCGTCGGCGCGCACGGGCCCCGTTCTCGGCTCAGATATTGTTGCAGCAGCTCGGAGAGGGGATCCCCGACCGCCACAGCGCGGGGTTTGCTGCCCTTGCCACAGCGCACCTCCAACAGGGATCCCTCAGGGCTGATCTGAAAATCCTGCACCGTCAAGTCCAACAGCTCCTGTGCCCGCAGCCCGCACTCCAGCAGCAGGCGGATCAAGGCCGCATAGCGCAGAGAATGGCTCTGGGCCCGCTGCAGAACCCGCTGCAACAACAGCCGATCCAGGTCGCGAGGCAGACGGGCGGGCAGGCGGGCGGGCCGAATCGCCTGGGTGGGCAAGGGATCTGGAAAGTAGCCCCGTTGGCTGGCCCACTCAAAAAACTGCTGCAGCGCCAGCCGCTTGAGGTTGTAGGTGGCGGGAGAGGCGGGCGGATGAACCCACTGGCCGGAGCGGTTGCGAAATGGACGCCCCTTCAAGCTGTTTAAAAAAGACTGAACGTGGGACGGCTGCACCTGAGGCAGCGGCACCGGGCAAGTTTTGGCAAACTGTTCCAGGGCAATGCGGTAGGTGCGGCGGCTGGCCGGGGCCAGATCCCGCTGCCGCTCCTGCAAAAATTGCCCCACCAACTGGCTCAGGCTGGGCACGGGGCAGCTCGCCTGACGCTGGAGATGGGCCTGTTGAACCAAGCCGGGCCGGGGATCCCTCATCGGCACGACCAGCAACCCTCCACTCACCTTTAACTTTAGCCTCAACTTTTGGCCAGCGCCGTTCAAAGACGCTCTCTGGCAATCTCCGAAGGGATTGCTACTGGCCAGTCAGCAGGTGTTGGGCGATGAAATCCGTGTACACCTCGCCCCGCAAAAAAGCCTCGTGGCGCAGGATCTGCTGGTGGAAAGGGATCGTGGTGGGCACCCCGGTGATGGCGCATTCCCCCAGCGCCCGCTGCATGCGGCGGATGGCGGCTGCCCGGTTGGGCCCCCAGACGATCAGCTTGCCCAACAGCGAATCGTAATAGGGGGGAATGGTGTAGTCGGTGTAGATGTGGGAGTCCATGCGCACCCCCGGCCCTCCAGGAGGCAAATAGGCGCTGATGGTGCCAGCGCAAGGGCGAAACTGCTGCTTGGGATCCTCGGCGTTGATGCGGCATTCGATGGCATGGCCCCGCAGTTCCACATCCTTCTGGCGAAAGGTCAGGGGTTGACCTTGAGCGATGCGAATTTGCTCGGCAATCAAATCCAGCCCCGTCACCATCTCGGTAACCGGGTGCTCCACCTGGATGCGGGTGTTCATCTCGATGAAGTAGAACTGGCCGTTTTTATCCAGCAGAAACTCCACCGTGCCCGCCCCCACGTAGTTCACCGCTTTGGCTGCCTTCACCGCCGCTGCCCCCATGCGGGCGCGCAAGCTCGTGGTCAGAGCCGGGCTGGGGGCCTCTTCCAGCAGCTTTTGGTGGCGCCGCTGAATCGAGCAATCCCGCTCGTAGAGGTGCACCACATTGCCGTGGCTGTCGGCCAAAATCTGAAACTCCACATGGCGGGGGCGCTCGATGTATTTCTCCAGATAGATGCCCCCATCGCCAAAGGCCGCCTGGGCTTCCCCCTGGGCGGTGCGCATCATCTTCAGCAATTCTTGGGCATCTCTGGCCACCCGCATGCCCCGCCCCCCGCCGCCGGCGGTGGCTTTGATGATCACGGGATAGCCGATTTTCTCCGCCAGCCTCACCGCTTCCTCGTCAGAGGTGATCAGCCCGCGGCTGCCGGGCACGGTCGGCACGCCCACCGCCTGCATGGTCTCGCGGGCCGTGGCTTTGTCGGCCATTTTGCGCATCGCCTCTGGCGAGGGGCCGATGAAGATCAAGTTGTGGTCGGCACACATCTCGGCAAATTTGGCATTTTCCGCCAAGAACCCATAGCCCGGATGAATGGCAGTGGCCCCGCGGGTGAGGGCTGCCGAGATGATGTTGGGGATGTTGAGATAACTTTTGGCCACTGGGGCTTCCCCCACACAGACTGCTTCGTCCGCCAGTTGGACATGTAGAGAGTTCTGATCCGCAGTGGAGTAGACAGCCACGGTGCGGATCCCCATTTCCTGACAGGTGCGGATGATGCGCAGGGCGATCTCGCCTCGGTTGGCAATCAGGATCTTGGTAATGGGCGGCATGGAGAGCGTTCCAAGTCAGAAGAACCCTGACCGCTTAAGCCGGCGGCCCGTGCAAGGTAGGGTACGTAGGTGCTGATCCTACTATGGCAAGCAGACGGAAGGATCCAGATGGGGATCCCGTATCCGATCAATCCAGTTGACACCCTAGCTGAGGCTGCAGGGATCCAGCAGAATCCCGGTGGGTCAAACTCTACATCTCCGGATACCCATCCGGACGGGATCCGAGGATTTTCAGGTAGAGGTTGATCTTGGCGCCAGCACTTGCATGGGGCGAAACTCTGGATCAGCAATAACTCTCAGCTCCCCTCAGCCTGTACAGACCTGTTCAAAACCCAGGCTTCTCCGGGAAGCTCTCCCAGCCCGATTCTGACGGCAATGGATCCCTCCATCTCTCTCTAGTTGTCGGAGCGAGGCCATGGCCCCAGCCACTCTCCGCCGCGAAAGCGCCAGCGGGGAAACAAAATCCGCATCACCACCCAGAGGTAAAGGCAAACCCAGACTACAACGGAATCGCTTCCCTTCCCGTTGGCCAATCTACAAGTACTGGTGGCAGGTCTGAGACCTGTAGGCAGGTGGCACCCACACCATCGCTACCCCTGCCCACAGCACTTCGTAGGTAATCAATTTGCCGCAACTGGTAGGACGCCCAACTACTAGCGCGACGCCGCTCCCTTCTGGAGCGTGGCTGCCGGTTACTCCCTCGGCTCGCGCCAGCGAGCTGTAGGCCTTTCTTGGTCGCCGGCTCTGGAGTTGGAGCCGGCTTGCAGACTGCGGTCAGCGCTTGCTGCCCAGTAGCAGCCTACCCGTTCCACAGTGGCGGGCAGCGCTCCTCCCCACCACTGGCGACGGCAAGCTGCAGGCCTCTAAATCAGGGAGCTGCCGCGCTGCAAGGAGTTGAGCATCCCCCGCCGGCAACCATCCTACCTCGCCAAAACCTTCCCCCTGACTGATGAGTCGGCTCTCACAGGCCAACGATCTGGGTATTTTCAAAGGAGGAGAGAATCCTGTCCAAATCCTGAGCTTGCAGGGAGTAGGTGGCAGTAGCGTCGTTGCCAAACTGGATCTCGTCTCCGTCCTCAAGATCGCGAAACTCCACCCGCTCCCCCCGGATGTAAAGGCCGTTGGTGCTGGGCGTGCCATGGATGTCTCCATCGATGATTTGGTAAGTAAACCCATCGGGAGAGGAGGGAGATTCGGTCTTCACTAAAATGGCGTGGTGGCGGGAGACGTATTGGGAGTCGATGCGGATGCTGTTGCTCGGATCCCGCCCCAAGGAATAGAGCTCGGCTGTCAGCCAGTAGGCCTTTGGCCCGTGGCGATCCTTGACGATCAACACGTGGTTAAGGGTAGGTCGGCGAGGGGGCGTGGTCATAGCGGACACCCACTGGCACAACACGCGAATAGGATAGTCAAAACATAGCATGGGATCCGAGGCGTGAACCCTGGCCGGTTTGTCTGCCAGAGCCCTTGCCCTGCTGGCGAGTGAGACGACGTTCCTTGACGCTGCCAGAGAGGTGTCAAGAGAGGCCAGGTATGCCCCTGTTCAAGACCGAGTCCCAGGGGATCCCATCTCGTGGCTGTTTTTAACTCCGCAAAATCTCCCTGCCCCCTGAGTTGGCAATCGATGCTTTGAGGAAAGGTCTGAGAAAGGAAAGGAGCAGAAGGCCGAGTAGATTTTTGTAACAATTCCTCTCATAATAAGATTTGATGATGCAAATGCCTCCCAGACCATGAATGGCTCGCAACCGGATCCCGTCAACCAGCCCAAGCCCTCTAGGGTACCGAAGCTGATCGAGTTGCCGGAAGATGAAACCGATGCACAGGTTGGCGATCCCCTGCGCATGCAGCGCTATGAATGTCGCTCTTGTGGCTATGTTTACGAGCCGGCCAAGGGGGATCAGCTCAATCGGATCCCGGCAGGTGTGCCCTTTGAGGAGCTGCCCGCCGACTGGAGATGTCCGGTGTGCCGCGCCGGCAAGCGCCTGTTTCAAGCGGTGGGCGCCAAGGGCAAGCCTTCCGGTTTTCAAGAGAACTTGCGCTATGGCCTGGGGGTCAATGTGATGACCCCTGCCCAGAAAAACCTGCTCATCTTCTTGGGGTTGGCGCTGGGATTTTTGTTTTTGATGAGTTTCTATTTCGTCGAGTGATGGCCAAAATGCTTAAGCTCTGGAGACTGGTGCTGCTAGCTGCCTTCTCTCTCTTGCTGATGGCGGCGCGGATGCCGGACATGAAGGTGGTGCCCTGGCAACAAGTCGAGGTGCCCACCCAGAACATTCTGCTGGACATTGCTTTCACCGGCACCAACCCTTCTCATGGCTGGCTGGTGGGCGATAAAGCGACGCTGTTGGAGTCTCAGGATGGCGGCCTCCACTGGCAGGTGCGCAAGCTGACGGCACTGGAGCCGGAAGCCTATCTGAGCTCGATTAGCTTTGCCGGAGCAGAAGGCTGGGTGGTGGGGCAGCCGAGGATCCTCCTCCACACGCTCAACGAGGGATCCGACTGGACATCCATTCGTCTCAGCAAGCAACTGCCGGGGGAGCCGATCCTAATCCAAGCCCTGGGTCCTGGAGCGGCTGAGATGGTAACCAATGTGGGGGCCATCTACCGCACGGAAGATGGAGGACAGACCTGGCATGCCCAGGTGGAAGAGCCGATTGGGGCGATTAAAAACATTGCCCGCGGCCCAGGAGGAGAGTATCTGGCCGTGTCGTCGCGGGGCAGCTTCTACTTTCTCTACACTCCAGAAAGCCGATCCTGGAAGCCGTATCCGCGGGAAAGCTCTCGCCGCATTCAGAACATGGGCTTTGGCCCCAACGGCAGCGCCTGGAAATTGAACCAAGGCGCGGAGATCGCCTTCACGAGTGACTTCACCTCCGGCGAGTGGTCCAAGCCGTTGCGACCCGGGCGTGCCCTCAGCTTTGGCTATCTAAATGCGGCCTACCAGAACGACCACGACCTCTGGGTGGTGGGCGGCGGCGGCACTCTGATCCACAGCCCCGATGGCGGCAAGACCTGGGAGGAGGCCAAGAAATTGAGCAACATTCCCGCCAATTTCTACAGCATCGAGTTCTTTGGCCCCGACCGAGGATTTATCTTGGGGCAGCGGGGCACGCTTTTGCGCTACGTTGGCTACAGCAATTCCCCGTCCTAGTCCTAGGGTGAATGGAGACAGGAGGGATCCCACCTCACCACCACGGCTGCTGGTGGCGGCCAGCGGGACGGGGGGGCATATCTTTCCGGCGCTGGCCGTTGTCGAGCAGTTGCCCACCTGGCAGATTGAGTGGCTGGGGGTGCCGCAGCGGCTGGAGGCGAAGCTGGTGCCGGACCGCTACCCGCTGCACCGAGTGGCCATGTCCGGCTGGCAGGGATCCCCCTGGCAGAAGCTGGGATCCCTGGTTCAGTTGGCGCGGGCAACGCTGCAGGTGCGGCAGATCCTGGCTTCAGGCCAGTTTGACGTGGTGTTGACCACCGGCGGCTACATCGCCGCCCCGACCATCTTGGCAGCTCGCTCGCTGGGGGTGCCGGTGTTGCTGCACGAGTCCAACTGCCTTCCGGGCAAGGTGACCCGCTGGCTGGGAAGATTTTGCCGGCTGGTGGCCCTGGGCATGGCGGAAACGGCAGAGCATTTGCCAGGGGCAGTTACCCGGGTGGTGGGCACGCCAGTGCGGGCGGAGTTCTATCAGCCCCAGCCCTTGCCCGCGGATCTGCCGATTCCAGAGGGGGATCCTTTGATTGTGGTGATGGGGGGGAGCCAGGGGGCGCGGGGCCTGAACCGCCTGGTTGCCGCCTGTGCCCCCGCCTGGTTGGAGGCAGGGGCGTGGATTGTGCATTTGACCGGCGGCAGTGAGGTCGGGATCCCTTCCCACCCCCGCTACCGCGCTTTTCCTTTCCGCGCCGATGTGGCCGCCTTGCTGCAGCGGGCAACTTTTGCCATCAGCCGGGCTGGCGCTCTCAGCTTGGCGGAGTTGTGGGCCACCGCCACCCCGGCCATTTTGATCCCCTACCCCTTTGCCGCCGAGGATCATCAGTACCACAACGCCCTGGCTTTTGTGGGTCGCGGCGGGGGAGTGGTCATGCGAGAATCGGAAGCGAATCTGGACTTGCTGCGGCAGACGGCCCTGGCCTGGTTGGCTCAGCCCCAGGTGGTTGCCCAAATGGCCGCCAACTTGAAGGCGACAGCTCCTCCTGCTGCCAGCAAGGCAGTTGCCCGCCTGCTCCAGGAGATCTGCCGAGATTCCGCCCGTTAACTCCCCCAAGGGGCCAGCCGTGGTACAGCCGAGATTGGATCGGGATCCTCTTGCCCGCCGCCTGCCTGAGCCTGCCGCAGCCATGGAGACTTCAGCCTGGCTGGAACCTCGTCCTGGTGAGGCGAGCCCCAACGCCGTCGTGCTGGAATCACTGTTGGCGCGCCTGGAACAGTGCTTTGGCATCCCCCAACGTCCTCGCAGCCCTGATGGTCTGCCCCTCTATCCCGACCTCTTGGACGAATTGGTGGGCACGATCCTCTCCCAGAACACCACCGACCACAATAGCAGCCGCGCCTTTCGCGCCCTCAAAGCCGCTTTCCCCTCCTGGGAAGCTGTCTTAGCTGCTGATCCAACCAAGCTGGCCCAGGTGATCCGTCCCGGGGGCCTGGCCCAACTCAAAGCAGCCCGCATTCAGGAGATTCTGGCTGCCATTGTCAAGCGACAGGGATCCCTGAGCCTGGACTTTTTGCGGGATCTGGACGACGCGGACGCTCTGGCCTATCTCCTTTCCCTGAAGGGGGTAGGACTGAAGACAGCCGCCTGCGTGCTGTTGTTTGGCCTGGGCCGGGATCTCTGCCCGGTGGATACCCATGTGCATCGGGTGGCCAACCGTCTTGGCTTGGTGCGGGCCAGACACCCCGACGACACCTTTGCCCAACTGTCGCCGCGGATCCCGGCGGGCAAGGCCTATTCCCTGCACGTCAACTTGATCCGGCTGGGCAAACGCATCTGTAAGGCGCGCATGCCCGAATGTGGCCGCTGCCCTCTGCGACACGAATGCCCCTCCGCCCTGCTGCGGCAGCGCTGATCCCTAGTCTGCCGGCGCAGGGGAAGAGGGAGTGGGCTGGGCAGGGATCCCGTTTTCGACCCCACCTGGGGCAGGAACTTCCGGCTCGAGGACTTGCCGCACAGATTCGATCTCTTGGGAGAGCAACACCCGCTCCCGATCCAAGAGGCCAACCACATGCTCCGGATCCTCCCGCGAGACCACCGGCAACTGGCGCAAATCGTATTCGTACAGCGGCTCGGCGGCCACCGCCACGGCTTCGTCGGGGAAAGTGGTGAGCACAGGCGACTGGCTGACCTGCTCCACCGTCAGCTCGGCCAGTTCCCCGGCCTGCTTGTGGGCCAGGGCCCGCTCCAGGTCTTCCAGGGTGAGAATGCCCCGCAGCCGCTCTTGCCCGTCCACCACCAAAGCGCTGTGGCACTTTTGCTGCAGCAAGCGCTCCAGCGCCTCCCGCAGGGGCGTATCCTGGGGTAGCAGCAGAGAAGGGGGCACCATCACCTCTTGCACCGTCAGGCCCTTCGGCTCCTGCCTGCGACGGGCGGAGGGGTAGATGGCCGGCGGGTGCAACTGCTCCGTCAGCCAGATACTCAGGCCCACCGCCGCCATCACCGGCAAGGCGATGTGGTAGTCCCGCGTCATCTCAAACAGCAGCAGAATGGCCGTCAGGGGAGCCCGCACGCTGGCCGCCAATACCGCCCCCATACCCACCATGGCGTAGGCGGCAGGGGGAGAGAGGGCAATAGCAGGCAAAGCCTTTCCCACCACCTGGCCGTAGCCTGCCCCCAGCACCGCTCCCAAGAACAAAGCCGGGGCAAAGGTTCCCCCGACAAAGCCGCTGCCCACGCTCACCGCGCTGAGGAATACCTTGCCCAGCAACAGCAAGCTAAGCTGGCCGAGGGAAAAGGGCACCCCCTGCAAGATCGACTCAATGGTCTCGTAGCCCACCCCCAGGGCCAACGGGATCCCCAGGCCGACACAGCCCAGGATCCCACCGCCCAGAATCGGCTTGCTCCAGGCTGGCCAGGCCGCCAGGGGGCCACTGCCGAACAGGTGCTTGACCCATTCCAGTGCATAGCCGAAGGCGATGGAGACCAAGCTGGCCAAAAGGCCCAAACCCAAATAGAGGGGCACCTCCAGCAGACTGTGCAGCTCGTAGGCGGGCAAGACAAAAGCCGGCTGCGTAATGGTCGGCAGCAAAAAGGCCGGCTGCGCCCCCAGCCCCACCTGGGCAATCAGGGCCGACACCACCGCTGCCAACACCACCACACTGACGGCAGAAGTGGTGAACGTGCGGGCCAAAGCCAGCTCCAGCGCCAAAAACACCCCGGCAATCGGCGCGTTAAACCCCGCCGCCAGCCCCGCCGCCGCCCCGGCGGCCATCAACAGTTGCACCCGCTCCCGCGCAAGGCGCAGGTTTTGCCCCAGCAGGCATCCCAGTAGGGCCCCGCTTTCCACGCTGGGGGCCTCCGGCCCAAGCGCAGCTCCCGCCCCCAACGAGACGGCGGCAGCCACCAGCTTAAGTGGGATCCATTCTGGGCAAGGGGCGAGAGGCCGGTTGGCACTCACCAAACTGGAGAGGCTGAGGTTGGGGAAAGGCAGAACCACCCCCAGGGTGCCGATCAACAGACCCCCCAGCAGCGGCGCCAAAATGGTTGCCCAGGATCCCAGCAGCAACAGGCCGTGTTGTTGCGCAGCCCTGACAATGCTGTCGACGAGAGTATCCTGCAAAAGATAGCGACACCAGCCGATGAGATAGCGAAACCCGATCACCAACAAACCTGTGCCCAGCCCCGCCGCTGCCGCCAGCAGCAGCAGCAGATTCTCAGAGGAAAGACGCAGGCGGGGATCGGCAACGCTAGCGCTATTCATACCTGCTCAAGGGCCGGAGGAGGGTAGGGTCAGGATCTCCACGCCGGTTTCGGTAACGGCAACCGTATGTTCAAACTGGGCGGAGAGCTTGCCGTCTGCCGTCACAGCAGTCCACCCGTCTGCAAGCACCTTCACCTCCCACGTGCCTTCGTTGATCATCGGCTCGATGGTAAACACCATGCCGGGGCGGAGTTTTTCCCCCTTCCCCCGTTCGCCGTAGTGGGGGATCTGGGGCGCCGTGTGGAACTGCCGTCCTACCCCGTGGCCGACAAAGTCCCGCACCACACTGTAGCCCTGGGACTCGGCGTACTCTTGAATAGCAGCCCCAATATCCCCAACTCTGCCGCCTGGCCTCACGGCGGCAATGCCCCGCCGCAGGCACTCTTCCGCCACCTCCACCAGACGCCGCGCCCGCTCGGAAGGCTGCCCGACAAAGAACGTTTTGGAAGTGTCGCCGTGGTAGCCATCCAAAACGGGGGTGACATCGATATTGATAATGTCCCCTTCCCGCAGGACCTGCTTGGGGCTGGGAATGCCGTGGCAGACAACGTGGTTGACGCTGGTGCAGATGGACCTGGGAAAGCCGTGGTAGCCCAGAGGGGCGCTCCTGGCCCCGTGGGCCCGCGTCCAGCGCTCCGCCTCGTCGTTAAGCTCTTGGGTGGTGACCCCCGGCTGCACCATCGGCTCCAGGTGCTTGAGCAGATCCGCAGCCAGGCGGCAGGCCCGTCGCATCTTCTCCAGCTCCCGCGACGAGAGCAACACAATCGGCTGAGGAGCTTGGGTAAGCTGGCTCATGCCCGTCTGCAAGGCGGATCCCAACTGTTCCCCCCATCGCTGAGAGCGGCGGCTGAGATCGGTTAATAGCGATCGCATATCTTCCATCGTCAAACCCTTCTGTTCTCTGAAGTTGGATCCATCTCCGAAGTCTGAGGCGGCAGGGATCCCGGCCTAGCTCAGCTTTGGGTTGGGCCTTTTGAGCCGCCCTACATCCCTTCACAGGAGACCCGGCCCCTTCTCCGCCGCCGGCGGATCCACTCCACCAGCCACAGCCCCAGAAAGTAGCTAACGAGGGCGCCCCAAAACCCGACAAACGCACAGCCCACCAAGAGTGTGGCCGACACCTCCAGGCCCCACTGCATCCAGTTCTGAGCTACCACCAGTTCCGAAGTGGCAAAGGCTGTTCGGGATCCCAGCAGCCATTCCCCCACCCGGTAGTTAAAGGCATAGATCGGCACATAGGTGAGGGGGTTGCTCACCCAAGTTCCTGCCGCCGCCACCAGCTTGTTGCCCCGCAAAGGAACGGCCAACAGCAGGGCCACCAGGGTTTGAAAGCCGAAGATGGGAAAACAACCCGCAAAAACTCCCGCCGCCAGGCCGCGGGCAATTTCTTTGGGGGAGGATTGCATTCGCAACAGGCGCAGATACAGGTACCGCAGCCAGCGCCTCCAGCCCAGATCCCGGCGGGGCCAAGTCAGCGCAGGTTGAGACTCAAGATAAGGCCCAGCGGATCCCGGCGAACCTGCGAACCAAGAAAATGGTCTCAGCCATGAGAGGGGGCTCATGATGGGGAGCGTAGAAACTGAGAAAAGGTGTTAAGCCCTGTAAATCCATTGTATCTTTCCTGCTGCCGAAGACAAAGGGCTATCGGCAGATCCGCGCCGAGGAATCGCCTCAGGGAGTGGCTAGCTGAGCTTGTCCACCAAGGCCAGCACGAAGTTGAGGCTCAAGTAGGAAACCAGCGCCAGTAAGAACAGAAACAGCGCAATGCTCAGCGCAGCTCGCAGAGATCCCGCCTGGACTTTGGGGGCGGGCCTTTCAGGCGGAGTTTTCATCCTCAAGTCCCAGAAAAGATCCTAGAAGACTCCAATTCTAGGATCTCATCCTGGAGAGACGGGAGCGGGAAGATTGCCAAAAAGTTGCTCAGTACCCCAAGTGTAGAGTTTGGCCCCCGACCCGCTAACGGGGTTACCAGAAAGCGCCTTATATCTATATCCCCTGCCCAAAGATAGGGGCTTTACGGCGCTTTCCGGGAAATTTACTCCTGCCCAGCACCGGATTAACCTACAGGTCACCAGCGCTCCTCCTCACCTGGAAATCCAAATTGGCAACACCGGCATCATCATCCCCCCTGCAGAACAAAAGCGGGTATTTGAGAAGTTTTACCGCTTGCCCAGCTCGGATCCCCGGCGGCGGGGAGGGACAGGGTTGGGCTTGGCCCTTGTGCAACAACGGGTAAACTTGTTGCAAGGGAAAATCTACCTTAACAGCGAGGCCGACCACACTTGTTTTACCTTGCGGTTGCCCCGGCTTCTTTCTGTCTCCGGCCAACAGCAGTCAGCTCAGCCTAGGGCCTAGGCGTCGGGGTGGCTGGCTGGGGAGAAGCAGAGGATTCCCTTTCTTCGATCACTTTTTGCAAGCGGGCCCGCACTCGCTGGTTCAAAACGGGATCTTCGTTGGCCAAGGTCATCAGCTCGCGATATTCGGCCACCGTCAGCCCCTGCTTCTCGACAATGCGGCTGGCTTGGGTTTCCGTGCGCTGCATGATCTGCTCGTACTCTTCTTCGTTCTGGGTCTCTCGCAACTGAGCGCTGGCTTCCCGGATCAAAGGATCCAATTCCAACAGAATCTGCACCAACTGCTCCACCTGAGCATCGGTAACTTGCTCTGGGGTTAGAGTTGGGGAAGCTTGCGGGCTGGGAGCCCCCCCTGTAGCCGCAGAAGGAGTTGCAGCAGGACTGGGGAGCGGGGTTGCCTCCTGCGCCCAAAGCGGCGGGGATCCCAGAATCAATCCCAGACTCACCAGCAACGCGAATTTCCTCATGCCCAAAACTCCCTCGACCTAGAGTAAGCTACCCGGCTCCGACCGCCTCCCTTCCCCCCCAACCCCCCGCATACCAGGGGCAGGGAGGCGGGGGGATGGAAGGGAGTACGAAGCGGGGCTCCTGCAGCTTCTACCTGAGACCGACCGGAACCCTTATGGCTCAGGTCATCCCTGAAGCCAGAGTAGCAAGAGGTCTGTCTGCCGTCTAAGGGTTTAACGCAGTACGGGAAACCTATCCTGGACATATTGTAGAAACGGAAAATTGGTTGTACAGTCGTAGTACGCTCTCCAAAGGATGCTCGCCCCGCGAGTATTCCTTTTGGTGAAGCTGCTCTAGGTTTGCGCAGTTGCAATTGGCCAACCCTAATCCCCACTAAGGGGAGTTGCCCGTACCTAGGTTTAGGTATGTGTTCTGTTGAGCGTTCCTTATTGTCGATGCTAGCTCAGAGGCCAGATCGGAAGGGAGTCTCCTGCGCTGGCAGTTGACTTTCTTCGCAGGCATCAGAGCTAATCGATACCCTATTTCTCTTTGCTCCCTTCCGGGGAGAAAGGGTTTATTTTTCAACTGAATAAGCAGTTTCCCGGCAAAGTTCTTGGAGGGGAGACAGAGGTAAGTTGCCTTCCTTTTCCGCTCGTGGAGGAGGACGTTCGTTGTCCTTTGTTATTTCTGTAAAGGATGATAACAAAAGCCGGTAGAAGTTATTGATTTTCTTAGGTATTGCTGATATATTTTTTAAGGTTGTCTTGTAATCCTTCTACAGGAGGCTGACATTGGTCAGGAGAAGAAAGCGTAAGAGCCGCCGTCGTTTGGAGGGACGCAAAATTTTAGATTATATTCCTCAATTTAAATTAGATAGCGGCGAAGAAAAGTCTGTAACCGCCGCCCGGAGATACATACAGGAAAACTCTATTCAGCCGCCTGCGCTGATTCTGGTTCGGCGAAACGAGCACACGATAGACCGATTTTTCTGGGCGGAGAAGGGACTATTCGGCGCGCAATATGTCGAAGAAAATCACTTTCTCTTTCCCAGCTTACGGGCTTTGCTAGCGCAGGTTGCGGCTGAGAAGCCGGAGAAAAAATCTTCCAAGGCTCTGGCAACTGCCGCTCAATAGTTTCTATATCAATACCGGCCTCAGGAGCTGAAGAAACAGCCCCCCCACGGGGGGCTTGCTTTTATCCTCGGCAAGAGAACCATCCAATTAACGGGATCCCTTTCCACCTAGCATCTATCTAGCCCCTCATCGCCCATCTTCGACTTCTCGGAGAGGGGTTTGCGCGCTACCTTACAGGGGATCCCGTCGGGAGGTTCTGGATGAGCCGACTGCCGCAGACCACCGCCCATGTACAAATTACCCGCCGCTCCTGGCAGGAGGGCGCCATTGAAGGGGAAGTCAACGCCAACGGTTGGGTTTGGCGCTTTTGCTGGCGCTTTCGATCCGGGGAGCTGAAGGTGGAACCCTCTGTAGGGCGGGCCTTGATTTGCGATCCCTTGAGCCGTTTTTTGGAGAAATCGGATTACTTACTAGAGCCCGGCAGCAACTACTCATTTGTTATTCGTAGCCGCCTCTAGGGATCCCTGGGCAAACAGGGGGAGAGTTGGCCATGCTGCCGAGACAGCTCTCCTCCAAGAGTAATCTGCGCTTCCAGCGAACAGGCTCTAATATTGGGATGGTTGTTCTAGGAGCTGCCTTCATGTCCTCTTCCTCCCACCTGACGACTGCAGAGCGGGCAGTGGGTTCTGCCAACGGCCTGAAGGAGGCCCCTCCACTGGCGGAACGGGATCCCTTGGCCCGTGCCCTCGCCGTGGATGAAGCGCTCGACGGCAGGAACAACCTGTTGAATCGCCGCCTGCAAATGGTGGAAGAACTTTGGGAAGCCGTAATCCTGCAGGAGTGCGGGCAGCCTTTGGTAGATCTGTTGCAGCGGCTGCGCTCCATGTGTTCCCCTGAAGGGCAGGCCTTGGAGTACCCCATCCCGGAAGTACTACAAATTGTCGAGCATCTCAGCCTTGATGCAGCCATTCAAACGGCCCGCGCCTTCGCTTTGTTCTTTCAGTTGATCAACATCGTTGAACAGCACTACGAACGGGCAGAAGACTCAGATATGCGCATGGTGGACAGCCAGCAGCGCACCGTGCGGGAAAACGAAAAATTTGAACGTCTGTTCCCTTACCTGCGGCTTCAGGGGGTGCCGCCGGGACTGCTGCGCCGGCTGCTGGAGCGGCTGCACATCCGCCTGGTGTTCACCGCCCACCCCACCGAGATCGTCCGCCACACCATCCGCGAAAAGCAACGGGCCTTCTCCCACTTGCTCAGCCAACTGGACTGGGCAGAGCAGTCTCACCCTCTGCAGGCCCAGATGTTGAGAGAACAACTGGCGGAGGAGGTTCTGCTCTGGTGGCGCACCGACGAGTTGCATCAGTCCAAACCGACCGTTCTGAACGAAGTCGATTACACCTTGCACTATTTTGAAGAGGTTTTGTTTCAGGCTATCCCTCTGCTGCATGAGTACCTCAGCCGCAGCTTGAAAAAGTCCTTTCCCAGCGTCGAGCCACCGCCGGCAGGCTTTTGCAACTTCGGCTCGTGGGTGGGCGGGGATCGGGACGGCAACCCTTCCGTCACTGCCAACGTTACCTGGCAAACGGCCCGCTACCAGCGCAACCTGATTTTGGGCAAGTACATCGAGTCCGTGAAGGCCCTCACCAAAACCCTGAGCGTCTCTTTGCACTGGGGGGATGTGGACAGCCAGTTGCTGGATGTCCTTGAGCAGGATCGCCGCCGCATGCCCGAGGTTTACGAGTCCTTTTCGCTGCAATATCGCCAAGAGCCCTACCGGCTCAAGCTCAGCTACATCCAGCGGCGGCTGGAGTTGACGCGGGAGCGCAACCGCAATTTGGCCGACTCCGCTTGCCTGCCTGTCCCGCCCCCTCTGGACAACGCCTACGCCAATGCAGAAGAATTTCTGGCCGACTTGCAGCTTATTCAGAGCAGCTTGAAAAACAGTGGCCTCTCCTGCCGCCAGTTGGATCACCTCATTTGCCAGGTGCAGGTCTTTGGCTTCCATCTGGCCCACCTGGATATCCGCCAAGACAGCAGCTACCACGAGGCCGCTCTCACCGAGATCTTCGAGTACTTGCGGATCTTGCCGCGGCCCTACAGCGAGATGACGGAGGAGGAAAAAACAGCTTTTCTCCTGCGGGAGCTGCAAACCCGCCGGCCCCTCATCCCTCTAGAAGCTCCCTTTTCCGATAAAGCGGCGGAGCTGATTGCCACCTTTCGCACCCTGCGCCGGCTGCAGCAGGAATTTGGCATGGCCATGTGCCAAACCTACGTGATCAGCATGAGCCGCCAGTTGAGCGATCTGTTAGAGGTGCTGCTGCTGGCTAAGGAGGTGGGCCTTTACGATCCCATCAGCGGGCGCGGATCCCTGGCGGTGGTGCCGTTGTTCGAGACCGTTGAAGACCTAAAGGGGGCGCCAGAGGTGCTGCGGCAGTTGTTGGAGATCCCCTTCTATCGCCAGTACCTGGCCCAGCAGGAAAACCTACAGGAGGTGATGCTGGGCTACTCGGATAGCAACAAGGACGCTGGCTTTCTAAGCAGCAACTGGGAGATCTACAAAGCCCAGCAGCGGCTGCAGGCGGTGGCCGAGTCCTATGGGGTGAAGTTGCAGATCTTCCATGGCCGGGGTGGCTCGGTGGGGCGCGGGGGAGGGCCGGCCTACGAGGCGATCTTGGCCCAGCCGGGGCGCAGCGTGGGGGGCCGCATCAAGATTACTGAGCAGGGAGAGGTGTTGGCCTCTAAGTACTCTCTCCAGGATCTGGCCATTTTTAACCTGGAAACTGTTACCAGCGCCGTCATCCAGGCGAGCCTGCTGCGCACCTACCCCAACGACCTGCACGAGTGGTCGCGCCTGATGGAATCGCTGGCAGAGCGCTCTCGCCAGGTGTACCGCAACCTGGTCTACGAGCAGGAAGGCTTTGTCGAGTTTTTCCACGAGGTCACCCCCATCGAAGAGATCAGCCAACTGCAGATTAGCTCCCGCCCAGCTCGCCGCAGCGGCAACTCGAAAGATATCGGATCCCTGCGGGCCATTCCCTGGGTATTCAGTTGGACACAGAGCCGTTTTCTCTTGCCCGCATGGTATGGAGTGGGCACCGCTCTAGAGGAATACGCGGCTAAAGGCGAACACAACCTCAACCACCTGCAGCATCTCTACCGCGAGTGGCCCTTCTTCCGCATGGTGATCTCCAAAGTGGAGATGACCCTGGCCAAGGCGGATCTGCAAATTGCCCGCCACTACGTGCGAGAGATGAGCTCCCCCGAGCGCCTGGAGCGGGCGATGGAGCTATTCGAGCTCATTGCCCAGGAGATGTACCGCACCCGGGAGATGGTTTTGAAAATTACAGGACACAAGGAGCTGTTGGAGAACGACCCCTATCTGAAGCGCTCGGTGCAACTGCGCAACCGTTCAATCGTGCCCCTCGGGTTTATCCAGGTCTCGCTCCTCAAGCGCCTGCGTGGCAAGCAAAAATCCCATTTCCACAACACCCAGTACAACCGCGCCGAGCTGCTGCGGGGAGCTCTGCTCACCATCAACGGCATCGCCGCCGGTATGCGCAACACAGGCTGAGCACCGACTCTTCCTGGGGATCAAGGATAGCTACGGCCCTCTCCAACCGGCCTAGGATATCTCCGGGAGCAAGGCGGTTGGGAGTTGCCTCAGCAGGAGCAGCCCTCAGGCCAGGACGGCTTGAGGGTGAGGTCAGAACAAATCATCTTCGTACTCGTCTGGCTCCGCCTCTTGCACTTCCACCGATTCCACCTCGACAACACGGCGGGAAGGACGACGAGGTTTTTCCTCAACGTAGCTCTCACCCTGGTCTTGAGGCAGACGGGGGGGACGACGGCGGGTGACTGTGCCTCGTTCTTCCTGCACATCCTCGGGATAGTCCTCGACAGCCGAGCGGCGAGAGGGATCCGGCTCATCGTCCTCGGTGTCCCGACGGAAGCGGGTCTCTTGCTCCTCGTAATACTCCTCCGCTGCCGGGCGAGGGCGGGGGCGCACACGGGTATCGCTGGTCAGTTGGGGCCGCGGGCGACGAGCTGGCTCCTCGCTGCGTTCAGGAATGGAGCGGCTGGCGGAGGAGGTGTCGCGAATGCGGGATCCGCTAGGCCGCGTGGAAACGCTGCGCGTCTGGGCATAGCCATCGGGTGGATAGGTGCGGCTAAAGCCCCGGGGCCCCACGACCGGACGCACTCCACCCCCCTGCCGTACCTTTTCGTTCAAGAGGATCCGCAATCGGAAGGTTTCGAAGGCAAACCAGCCAGCTATCACCGCCAGCAGCACCTGGGCAAAAAACAGCAACGGGATGAGCCGCTGACCCTCCAGAAGCAAACTGATGGAATAGATCAGGCCCATCGTGGCGAAAATCACATCCGACTCTGCGGAAGCCTCTCGCTTGATGAACCGAACCGCAAAGATGGCCCCACTGGCAATTGCCACCAGCGCTGCCATCAAAAAGTAGGGGCTTTGGGTGAGAAACATGCCAGGGATCCCTAAACTGCTGAAAACAGGAAGGCGTCAGGCCTTACCCATTTCGCAGCCGATCTTAACATCGATCCTCCCAGGGACAACCATCCCGGTTTTAGGGCAGGATCCCTCAAAGGAAGGGGATCGGTGCTAGGATGGCCTGTACATTCCAGTAGGCTTCATGCTGTATCTGGCGCGGGTAGACAAGAAAAGTCTTTTTGGCCAGGCGGAGCTGCAGCTCTTGGCCCAGCAAGCCGAGGGTGGGGTTTGGGCGCCGCTTCGCCAGCCAGAACGGGTTACCTCTAAGGAGGCAGCCTCCTACAACGTGGGGGTATTGCTGCTGGTTGAGCTTGCGGAAAATCGGCAGGTGCAGCGGGTGGAAGAGGCGGCGATGAAGTTGGTGGAGATGTTGCACAGCCTCTCGCAGGCCCGCAGCCTGGCCGACCTGGCGGAGATCGAAAGCTGGCGTCAATCTTTGACCCGGCAAAGTCAAGAGCTGAGCCGTCGCGAAGCGGAGATGGCCGCTCTCCAGGAGCAACTGCAACAGTGGGAGGCTCGGCTGCGCGAGAAGCTATCCTCCTAAACTGGGCTGAGATCAGGCCGTAGCTCGCGGGCACCTCGCAGATAGACGTGGTGCATCTCAGCCTGGGCCAGCGGGGTGTTCAGTTGGATCAAAACGCGGATACAACGGGGCAGAGCGCCGTTGACGTCCATTTGTTGCACGTCCAACAGAGGCACCAACTCCCAGCCGGGGCGGCGGCGGGCAAATTGGGCAGGAAAGGCCGCGTTGAGATCGGGGGTAACGGAGAAAATGACGCTCACCAACTCCGCCGGATTGATGGCGTTGCGATGTTCCAGGGCGTCCAGTAGCTCGTTCACCGCAGCGCCAATGGCCTCGGCAGTGTTTGCCGGAACGGTGATGGCCCCTCGGATTGCTCTGACCCGCCACCCCAATGGCTACACCCTCAAGCGCTTGAGCTCGTCCTGCTTCCAGAGAATTATACAGACTCGTCCCGACGGGATCCCATCCCGCTGCTGGATCTGGTTACGGGGCGGGCTGTAACAACTTCTCCAGGATCTGGTCGTGGCTGAGGCCGGAGTCCACCCAGGCCTCTCCTTCCTTGAGGCGGGCGGCAGCGGTCAAGATAAACAAGTTGCTCTTCGCTCCCAAAGCCTCGCTGGTGGTTTGCACACAGCCCAGATCCTGGCCGGTCAGCTGGCTAAACCAGGTGGCCAACAGCCCTGCCTCCAAAAAGCCCATCGGGCGCTTGAAGTGGGGGGGTGTGGCAGCGGCAAAGGGAGAGTTGCGGATCGACACCACCAGCACCCCCTGATTTTTGTAGGTCCAGTCGATGTCGATCAGCCCCCAGCCGTGGGTCTTCCAGGCTTGTTTGAGATTTTGTAAAAAGAGCCCCATCTCCAGCTCGGACAAAGGCTTCTGGTAGTAGTCGGAGAGCTCCTGGGCAAAGCGGCGGAAAAACTCTTTGCCCCACATACGGCCACAGTTGCGCAATACCAGGCGGGCGGCCTGCCCTGTCTCGTATTCCAAGCCGGTGTAGATGCCTCGTAGCAATGCTTCTGGAAGGGCCAAGAGCCGGTCGCCGTGGCGACTTTCCAGCAAACCGGACTCCAGATCGCCTTGCAGATAGGCGCTGGGCGCGTAATAGTTGGCCAAAACAGGCGTGTAGGGGTCAAAGTCGGCGAGGCTGCTGGGGATGGGGGGGGTGCTGGCCATAGGGGATCCCTGGGTTATCAGTATCGGTAAGTTACCAAAAGGCGGTGGGGAAGGTTCTAGGCGGATTTGAGGCCGTTTAAAGAGAGCAAAGCTGCCTGCACCTGGGTGATCCAGGGGCGGATGAACTCCAGTTCGCCGGGAGTTAGGTGATCCCTAAGCTCTTGCTGAAAAGTCCGATGGACTACCTCATAAACGCTCTGCAGCTCGTACAGGCGCACCTCCTCTTCCATCCACTCGATCAGCCGCTCCTTCAAGAGGTTTTCGTCCTGCAGCAACATGGCCAGGGCGCTCTGACGCAGCAACAGGAGCAGGTGCCGCCGGCACAGGTTTACCGTTTGCGGAGAAAGATTGGGCATCTCCTTTTGAAGGGTGTCTAGGGTGCGGCTCACCATCTGGCTCTCCCCTTCCCGTACGACCCGGTACACGTGCAGCCGCTTTGGCCAGCCGAGCACATAGGCTTTGAGCTGCTCCAGTTGCTCCGGCGTGAGGTAGCGGGCCTCGGCCTCAATTAGCATCTGCTCCAGTGGGCTCACCATCTCACTTCTCCAAAGTGTTGGTGGGTGCTCAGCGGGTGTCGGCGTTCAAAACAGGCTGAATAAATCGGCCAAAGTAATCGGTTCCTCTTCAGGCTGGGGCGGCAGCGCTGCCGAGAGGGATCCCAAGGAACGGGCCGCCAAAGCCAGGGGATCCCCCGTCCAGGGGATGGAGGCAAAATGCTCTCGCACCCGTACAAAAGGCATGGGCAGCGAGGGGTCTTGCAGAGGGCGGTTATCCCAATTCAGGCGAGCAAAAAAGCTCTGCACCGATTCTTCCAGAAAAACCTCTGCTGTCATGGCTTGGTCACTCCTTGACCGGAGCGCAACTTTTGGGCAATTTCGCTGGCGCTGGCCCCTTCGTTGAGCCAAAAGGCAGCCGCATCGATGCGATCTTTGCTGCCGAGCAAAAACTTACAGTAGCTTTCTCCCATGGAGTAGCACTGGATCTCGATGCAGTTGAGCTGCCGTTCCACCATGGCGCTGAAAAACCCGGCAAATAAGCCAGCGTAGAGATGGCAAACCGGCTTGCCCACATCCCCCAGGGTGCGGGCCACGGCGGAGTCAAAGAGGTTGATAAAAATAAACCCCTGCCGCCGGCTCTCGGTCTCCACCTCCCAGCGCCCCCAGCCTTGCGAGGTCAAGGGCCACCACCAGGTTTCCAAGAGGAACATCAGGTGGCTCTGCTTGGGTTTGCGCCGATACTCTTCCTCAAACCAGTGGGAGAAGTGGATTGCATCGTTGCGGCCCCACTCGCGGCCAATGGTGTACATCAAGGAGGCCGAGGCATCCCCCACTTCTTCTTCCAGGCCCTGTTGCAAACCTAGGATAAAATCCTCGCTTACCAAGACGTTGCGCGCGCCCGTCCAGTCTACTAGGGATCCCTGGGAGCGGTCGAAGCGAAAAAAATCCTCGCGGCTGTAGTGGTTATGCCGCTGGGCGACAGGTTGCAGGGCAAGCTCGATGGGGCCGGTTGACATGGCTAGAGGGGAGGAGGGTAAATTTTTTCACACTTCTTGCTGAATCATAGCCTTTTCGCCGGGGGCTTTGGCCAGAGCTGTCGATAGGTGCGCCAAAGAAACCCTTGCCGCCGGGAAGCCAGCGACGGCCAAGGGCTGCAGGGGTTTGGGTTTAGGAGGGAGGTCTGACTTTGACGAAGGCGATGGCGGAGCGCCACAGCAGCGATTCTTGTCCCTCAGCGTCGGCCAAACAAAGGCAGTCGGGATCCTGCCAGCGCAACTGGCCGACGAAGACATCGCCGGTATTGAGCTTAACCTCAACGATTTCCCGATCCCGGATCACCCGCTGCAGGCGACGCACGCTTGGGATCCCGGTGTTGAACTCGGTCACAGCAGCCCTCTTGGCCAGCGGAAGGACGGCATGTCGGCAAGCGCACTGCTCTCAGTATAGGGGATCCCTGCCGGCCCGCACCCTGACTTGAGGGCCTCTCCCCGGGACGCTCTCACCCTTTGACCCATTTTCTCTACCAGCGGGTACTATGAAGGCAGGGTGGCGCTCGGAGGAGACGGCGACTCTTGTCAGCCCGTCACGTTTTTTAAGCGAATCTACGGGTGTTCTCCCCGAAAAAAGCCAGCACAATGGGGCTGGGGTGATACAAGGGGCGGGTGTTACCCCAGGGGGCCGATCCAAGGTTAGGATCCCTTCCAACCTGCAATTTTGCCGCCGATTCGTCTTCAACCATCCAACCATCATCAGTGCAGGAGAGATCGTCATGGCAGTTGAGAAAGTGAACTCTTCTTCCAGCCTGGCCGAAGTGATCGACCGCATTTTGGACAAAGGGATCGTGGTCGATGCCTGGGTGCGGGTTTCTCTGGTGGGGATCGAGCTGTTGGCCATTGAAGCTCGCGTTGTCGTGGCTTCGGTGGAAACCTACCTGAAATACGCCGAGGCGGTGGGCCTGACGGCTACTGCTGCTGCCCCTGCCGTCTAAGTCTGGCCGTCTTCAGCCACTTGTAAAGAGGCGGCAGCTGCCTCCCGCAGCCGCTATGGCTTGGCAGTCCTGTCGAAGCAGGTGGCTAGTGAGGCAGGGACCAGGGTAGAGTCTCTGCCTCGCTTTGCTCAGTTCTGGCCAACTTTGACCGACCAACAGCCCGGCTATTCCCGCTCCCAGGTGGAGGACTTGTGCGGCCTGCCGGTTTGCATTGCCACGCAAGTGCCGAAGCCAGCTATCTGGGAGAAGGGAAAAAGGCTGTAGTGCCCCTGACCCACACAAAAGGGTAGTCAGCATTATGGCATTGAATTTATTGAGGTAGAGGAGGCGTACAGCTCGCAGGCAAGCTTCCTAGATGGAGATGGGCTACCTAGTTATGGTGAAAAACCCGACGGGTGGAGACCCTCTGGAAAGCGTGTCAAGCGGGGCCTGTACCAAACGGCAAAGGGGTGGTTGGTCAACGCTGAGGCAAATGCTGCCGCCAACCTGCTTAAGAAAGTCAGCAGAACCTTGGGGCTTTGCGTGAAGGAACTGTCTAGAGGCGCTTTGACAACGCCATTACGGGTTCTTTTGTGGACTGCGTAAGAATCCCCCGCCTTTAGGCGGTGGGAGTGTCAAAGTAAAAACCAACAGGAGAGAGGGAGCGCCATGAGTTTGCGGGAACAGTGGGCCATGGCCCACAACCAACGGGTGGCCCAGAATCAAAGTTTGTTCAGTCAATCCCGGCAGCAGCGTCTGGAGCAGCACCGAGCTCTGATAGCCGAGCTGGAGCAACGCCGCCGGGAACGACAAGAGGCAATCCGGCAACAGAGGGAGCAAACCCGTAGGCAACTGAAGAGCTTCAACCAGAGCCGGGCGGCGCAGCGGGCCTTGGACGAGCATTCTCGCATGGAGGCTGTGGCCCAGCGGGTCAAAGCGGTGGCGGAGCTTCTCTCCCGCATGGCTCAAGAGCGAGCCGCCCAATCGCAGGCCCAGCAGCAGGAGCTGCAGACTTTTCAAGCCAACTTGACAGCGACGGTGGGGAGATTGCTGAGCACCTGTGCACAGGCCCGGCAGACCATGGCCGGCCAAACTCGACAAGCTCGCCAGTCTTTTTATGCTGAGTTGCGGCAGCGGGTACAGGCTTTGCAGCAGCTCGCGCGGCAGGAGCTGGCTCAGGTCGCTCAGGATCAGCGGGCAGAGGCCCAGGCTCTGCGGCAAGCTTTGGCGGCTTTCCGCAGGGCGTTGCACGAGCAGGTCTGGGGGAATGGGATCCCAGAGGCCCAACCCATCATCCCTTCTGAGGGCTTGGAAGGTGAAAAGTCTGAGAGCTCGGCCAATGCCTCGAAAACGGTTTCGGCTGAGGTTTCCCTGCCAAAGCCTGTGGTTGCGGTCTCAGAAGAGGCGGCTCCTCCTCCCCCTCAGCCTGTGGTGACTCCGCCACCACCTGAACCTGCTCCAGTTCGGCCCGCGCCCCCGCAGGAGGCAAGTTCGGATCGCATCATGGCCTACGTCAACAACTATGTAACCAACCTGCAAGCGCAGGCTCCCGATCTAACTTTGCTGCAGGTGATCGGGGATCGGGAGCGGGTGCGGGATCTGCTGGCCCGCGGTGCGGTGGATCTGGGGGTGGATCCCTCCGAGATCCTGGCCACCTTGCGGCGTATGGTGTCAGCGACGGTTGCCATCTGATCCCGGCCTAACACCTGTGAGCGCAAGAAGACCGTTGCCGCTATAGTCGAGGCAAGAGCGTCAAGGCAATTGAGAGTTGGGTATTGCTATGGCCACGGTTCTGCAGGCGCGTCCCCGCCAGTTCGTAAACACTCCTTACATCGAGCGGATTACCCGCCGCGCTTTGCGCTATCTGCAATCGGGTTTTGCGGTGCATCTGCGGGGCCCTTCGGGCACGGGCAAGACTACCCTGGCGATGCATCTGGCTAGCCTGCTGGGCCGTCCCATCATGCTGATCTACGGCGACGATCGCTTCGATTCTTCCGACCTGATCGGGGGGCGCACCGGCTTTACCCATCGGCGGGTGGTGGACAACTTTATCCACTCGGTGGTGAAGACGGAGGAGGATGTGCAGCAGCGCTGGGTGGATGCCCGCCTCACCTTGGCCTGCCGCGAGGGGTTCACCCTCATCTACGACGAGTTCAACCGCTCCCGCCCGGAGGCCAACAACGCCCTCCTGAGCGCTTTGGAAGAGAGGCTGCTGGTGTTGCCGCCGGACAGCAACCGCTCGGAGTATCTGCGGGTGCATCCCCAGTTCCGGGCCATCTTCACCTCCAACCCAGAGGAATACACCGGAGTTCACAAGGCCCAGGATGCGCTGCTGGATCGGATGATCACCATCGATATCGGCGAGCCGGATATCGAGACCGAAAAGGAGATCCTCACCGCGCGCATCGGTCTCTCTGCCCCTGATGCGCTCAAGATCGTCCACATCGTCCGCGCTTTTCGCCGCAAATTGGATCTGACCCGCCACCCCAGCCTGCGCAGTTGTCTGATGATCGGACGCATTGTCAAGGAGCACGAGCTGGCGGTGAGCAAGGACAATGCCGATTTTCGCGCTCTGTGCGCCGACGTGCTGTTGCCCAGGGCCGGCAAGCGCTACGAGGAAGGAGCCCAGGTGCTCAACTATTTGCTGGATCAACTGCCCGGCTGATATTTGTATGCTTTCGCACACTTTGGAGGGAAATTCTCTGTGCCTATTACCTCTCAACCCCTGGCCACGGCAACGCATGGCTCCTCTCTGGCCGATGTCTTGGAGCGGGTTTTGGACAAGGGGATTGTCATCGCCGGGGATATCACCGTTTCGGTGGGCAATGTGGAGCTGCTCAATGTGCGCATTCGGCTGCTGATCGCTTCGGTGGACAAGGCCAAGGAGATTGGGATCAACTGGTGGGAATCGGATCCCTATCTCAGCAGCCAAGCCCGCGAGCTGCTGGAAACCAACCGCCAGTTACTGCAGCGGGTCAGCGAGCTGGAAAAGCAACTGGCCCAAGGCCTGCCCAAGGGAGGAAATGGTAAGGACTAACGCGCTGCCCCGCCAGCGGGGCCAGGGATCCCGGGCTAGACTGGCAGGTGGGGTGGTTTGATTGGGGTGATGCGCATGGCGGTCGGGATCGACCTTGAGCAGAAAAACAGGTGCCAGCTAAGGGGGGTAGCCTGGGCGGTGGGGGTGGCGCTGCTGCTGGCGATCCCCAGCCTGGCTTGGGGGCAAAACCCGCGTGCCCTCAGCATCAGCGCCGATGTCCAGGAGGCCAATGCCAACACGGGGGTGTTTGTAGCCACCGGCAATGTCACCCTCAGCTTTCCCGCCGAGCGCCTCACGGCCCGCGCCCAGAGAGCGGTGTACTACAGCCGGGAGCAGCGGATCGAGCTGGAGGGCCAGGTCACCATCCGCCAAGGGGAAAATCAGTTGCAAGCAGAAAAAGTCATCTATCACATCGAAAAAGGCACCATCCAGGCCGTGCCAGCAGCAGGAGGCCAGGTGGAGTCCGTTTATGTGCTACCAGAACCCACTGCGAGCCCCTAGCTAAGGCCTAGATCCAGATCCTGCTGAGAGAAGTGCTCCTTCGCTGTCTGCTTCTGGAAGAAACGCCCACGAAAGGATTCGAACCTCCGACCCCTGGGACCGGAACCCAGTGCTCTAGTCCGCTGAGCTACGTGGGCAGTACGTGGACTCTATCCTACCCTCCAATTTCGCCTGCCTGCAAGTCTCGCAGGGGGGCAAAGCTACGGCGGTGCTGGGGGCTTGGCCCCAAGCGCTGCAGCGCCAGTCGGTGCTCCTGCGTGCCATAGCCGACGTTGGTGCGCCAGCCGTAGCCGGGGTACTGGTGATCCCAGCTCTGCATCAGGGTATCCCGCCAGACTTTGGCCACGATGGAAGCGGCGGCGATGGAGAGGCTAAGCTGATCCCCTTTGACCAGGGCCGTCTGCCGGGATCCCAGCTCTGCCAACGGCAACCCATCCAGCAGGATGTGCTCCACTTCCCCCACCTGCGCCAGAGCTCGTTGCATGGCCAGCAGCGTGGCCTGGCGAATGTTGAGCTGGTCGATCTCGGCGGCAGAGGCGCTGCCAATGCCTACGGCCAGGGCTACTTGGGCAATCCGCTCCGCCCAGTGGGCGCGCTGCGGCGGGCGCAGTTGTTTGCAGTCTCTCACCCCTGACAGCGCCTCCGGATCCAGATGGGCCGGCAAAATCACCGCCGCCGCCACCACCGGCCCCGCCAGGGCCCCCCGCCCCACCTCATCCACGCCTGCCACCCGCCGCATCCCCTGTTGCCACAGGGATCCCTCCCACTTCAGGCTGGGCTGCACCACCTTGTCCACACCCCCAACTCCGGAGCCAACCATCCTCTTGACCGAGCCAACCGACCAACGGCGAGGTTTGCTCCCGGGCTCAGCGGGCCGGCTAGCTGCTGCGGGAGCGCCGTCGTCTGGAGGCCGCCGGAGATTGCTGAGACGGGTCGATGACTACCTCCTGGGGCGTCACCGTTGCCAGCGGCTCCGCCATCGATGATACAGGCGGAGGAGTTTGCGGCTCGGAGGGTGCTGGCGGGGGAAGAGTATTTACCGGCTCCTGCTCCGGCAAAGCTGCGGCTTCAGGGGCAACCGTCTCCGCCGTGCCGTTGGCAGAAGTTGCACCGGCCTCCGCCTCTTCCGGGCTGGCCATCTTTACAGTGCCCGGCAGGGCCACCATAACCACCGTGTCGCGGCCCGAGGGCGGTGGCTGATCCAGAAGCAACAGCGGCGACAGCCCTAACTCTGAGTAGACCCGCTGTTGCAAGGGGGTCATCTCCACAGTAATGGCTTGCCGGGCTGGACGGCTTTCTGAGGACTCCACCCCACCGGCGCGAGCGGATCGCCCCGCGGTAGGCTGGTCTCTGTGGGAGCCCTGCTCTTCCCCATCTTCTCCCCGGCTGGGACGCCGGGATTCTTTGCGCTTCTGCTCCGCCCCGCCCCCTGCCGGCTGCAAGAGATCTTCCCCAGGCACCTCCAGACTGCCCCCTTCTGCCTCTCCGCTCCGGGAAACCGGGCGCTGGCCTACGCGGGGATCCACCCACTCGTCGCGGGAGCGTTTGCGCCCCACCTCAATTCGCGATTCCTCCAGATCCGGTCGCTGTTCTGGGGCAGTACGGGAGCGGCTCAGGGAGACACGGCCTTCGGTTCGCGACACCCCATTGCTCCCCAGCCGCAGGCCCGCCCGCTGCGAGTCGCCCTCCTGGAGCAGGCTTGGGCTGGAACCGTCCTCCCCCTCAGTGGGCAACGTTACCGGCAGGCCACTTTCGACCGTCAACAGCCGTCCTGGCTCAGCTCCTGGCAGGCGGGCCAGGATCCCTAGCCCCTCACAAGTAGGACAAGAGTGGCCGAAGATCTCGTAAAGGCTTTGCCCCTGCCGCTTGCGGGTGAGCTCCACCAGCCCCAATTCCGACAACTGAACCACCTGGGGGCGAGCTTTGTCGCTGGAGAGGGCCTTGTTGAAGTGCTCCAAAACCAGCAACTGGTCGCGGCGGGAATCCATGTCGATGAAATCCACCACGATCACGCCGGCAATGTTGCGCAGCCTCAGTTGACGGGCAATCTCGGTAGCCGCCTCACAGTTGGTCCACAGCACTGTCTCGCGAGAGGTGGCCGATTGGGTGAAAGAGCCAGAGTTGACATCGATCACCGTCAGGGCTTCGGTGGGCTCAATGACGATGTAGCCGCCGGAGGGGAGATCCACCCGGGGTCGCAGCGCCTGCCGGATGACTGCATTGACCCGGAAATACTCCAGGATGGGGGTGGGTTCGCGGTGGGCATCGACCACAATACCGGGCGGCATCTGGCCCTTGTTCCAACCTTGCAAATAGCTACGCACCCGCTTCGCCCCTGCCGGCGAGTCGGTAACGATGCGGTTGACGTCCTCCGAGTAGACATCCCGCAGCACTCGCTGGATAAAATCGTCATCTCGGCTGAGCAGCCCCGGACCCCGTGCCGCCTGATACTGCTGTTGAATATCCTCCCAGAGCTTTTTCAATTGCTCCAGGTCTTCGATCATCGCCTCTTCAGACACCCCCTCGGCCTCGGTGCGCACCAACAGGCCCATCTGGGGGGGTTTGATCAAAATAGCCAGCGACTTGAGGCGATTGCGTTCTTCCCGATCCTCGATGCGGCGGGACAGATGAACCCCTTTGCCGTAGGGTCGCAGCACCAAGTACCGCCCTGGAAAGGCCAGATCGCCGGTGAGGCGTGGCCCTTTGTTGCCGGTGGGCTCCTTCATAACCTGCACCAGCACCTTTTGCTGTGGCAGAACCAGCTCCGAGATGGAGGCATGGTTGCGCTTGAGGCGTAGCGGGCCTAGGTCGCTGACGTGAATAAACCCGTTGCGTTCGCCGGAGCCAATGTTGACAAAGGCAGCGTCGATGCTGGGCAGGACGTTCTCGACGATCCCGACGTAGACGTCTCCCACCTGGTAGGTGCCACTGGCAACGATCAGCTCTTGGACTTGGTCTTCGGCAAAAACAGCAGCGACGCGGTGTTGCTCATCAATTACAATCTGCCTGGGCATTAACGTTCCTCCCCGCCCCCAGGGCCTGCGGTTGTGGATTGAACCCTCCTTGCGGCGAGGCGCTGTCCTTTTGGCGGGATCCGCTCAAGTTTTTTTAGCCAGAATCGATTCATCATGAGGCTGTCCATTACCCTAAGCTCTGCTTTGACGGAGGATGACCGATTTGCTGGGCTTCCACTCCACCATTGATGAGGTGAGTCCAAGCTCATCGGATCCTTAGGATTGGGTGGGATTTGCATGGGGATTGATGGATAGGCTCAGGAGGCAAGATGACACCCCTCCGCCTCAGATATCCCAGAAGAGATTAGACGATGGTTCGTGGCAGAACCCCAATCGTGCCAGCCTAGATCCACAGAAAGACAGGGTTTGCACGCGGAAAGAAACACCTTCTCAGGAGAAAAAATATAGTGCTAGAGCCAGGCCACAGGGGCACACCTCTCTGTACCGCCTATCGACTGGGCCCTGTTGCGCCCGTTACCTGCCCTGGGTACTGAGTTAGGGTTGACACTCCCTCCGCCTGAAAGCGGGGGATTCTTACGCAGTCCACAGACGAACTCGTAAAGGCGTTGTCAAGCCGCCTCTGGACAGTTCCTTGGGGCAAAGTTCCAAGGTTCTGCTTACCTTTTCTGATCAGGTTGGTTGAGACGTTGACATCTCCTCGGCGCTTGCCACCGGTCGGGTTTTTCACCGTGATTAGGTGCTCGCCTGGAAACGGTACGCCTCATCAACAAGTATACTAACTCCCTGAGCACCATTGGCGAGCAACCGAAGTTGCTTGCGGGCTTTTCCGCACCGTACTAACTAAAGTACAGGGCCGCCAAGCTATCCTTCTGGGTCTCCATTTCAGAATCCGATCAAACTGTTGCCTGCTGCCTGCCCTGCCTTTGGCCAAGTTGATCCCGGCAAGCTCCGCAGCGGCAGAAGCCAGCAATAGACAACATAGCGCCTGTCGGATCCCCCCCTCCAGACAGGGGCAGAGCCCAGCCTTGGTCTCCTTTTTGTCCGGTCGATCCTGAGGCCGCTCCTCAGTCGGGATCGGAGGTGCCGTCTTGCCACAGCAGACGCAGCCGCCTGGCCATCTGTAGCGTCCAGCGGGGCAAGCCCAAGGACTCGGCCATTTGCACGAGTTGATTGGGCCGCAGGTAAGCGCCGTCGTTGCGGCAACTGCCGCGGTAGAGGAGGCGGGCGCTGCCGTCGGGGGCCAGGCCCTGAAACTCCAGGTAGTAGAGCAGGGGGCGAGCGTTGAAGCGACAGGGTTTGCCGGATTTGGTGGATTTTTCAATCCAAATTTCCCGCGCATCCAGGATCTGGGTAACCCAGGTCGGCCAGTCGGCTTCGGGCAACTCGCAGCTCACGCTGAGTTGATATTCGGCGGCGTAAACCGCTTCGGTAGCCGAGGGATCCCGCAGGCCGATCTCTTGAATGGCCTGGATGGGAATTTCGGGGGGCAGTTGCTCGGCCAGCAGGGCGCGCAGCTCCTCCGGGGTAAAGGGAGCCCCGGGGCGGGCCAGGAGTTCCAGATCGAGGATCTCCCCATAGCCTTCCTGGCCGATGGGCAGGGCGTTGGCGTTAGCCAGGCGGGGCATGGGGTGGTAACCGCCGCTAAAGGCCAGAGGCAGCCCCGCTCGCCGACAGGCCCGTTCCCACAGCCGCATCAGATCCAGGTGGCCCAGCCAGCGCAGATCCCTAGTTTTGCCGTAGGTGATGCGGAAGCGCTGGGCGGGCGGCTGCGGCTCCAGGGGATCTGGGGTGGGGGTGGGCCGGCTTTGCAGGGGTGGGACGGGCGGGGGCGGGATGACGATGTTGTGGCCAAAGCCGGGGCCGCAGATGCCGCAGGCGGAGCACTTCTCAAAGGAGCAGTCTTCCACCGTGATGGCTTCCAGGGCGCGGCGGTAGTCTTTCTGCAGCCATTTTTTGTCGATGCCGGTATCGATGTGATCCCAGGGCAAGGGATCCTCCAGGCCCAATTCGCGCATGGGGAGATGGGCGCAGAGGGCAACCGGATCGGCGCTGGGATCCACCGCTTCGCCGCAGTAGGCCTTGACCCAGGCGGCATAGGCGGCGTCGATGTTTTCCCACCAGGCGTCCAGGCCGGCGCCGGCCCGCCAGGCCTGCTCGATCATGCGGCCCAGGGAGCGATCCCCCTTGCCAATCAAGTCCTCCAGGATGCTAAAGCGAATATCGGTAAAGTGGGCCTTGACTCCCCGCAGCCGCCGCAGTTCCCTTTGCAGCAAGGCCTGCTTGCGCTGCACGTCGGCGTAGTCCACCCGGTGCCACTGGAAGGGGGTGTGGGGCTTGGGGACAAAGTTGGAGACCGTGAGGGTAAACTCCACCTTCTTGTGACCCAAGGCCGCACATTCTCGCTGCAGCATCTCAACCGTGCGGGCAATCCCAATGACATCGGCGTCAGTCTCTCCGGGCAGGCCGATCATGAAATAGAGCTTGATCTTGTCCCAGCCCTCCTGGACGGCGGTGCGAATGCCGCGAATGAGGTCAACATCGCTAAGACCCTTGTTGATGATGTCCCGCAGCCGTTGCGTGCCGGCTTCTGGGGCAAAGGTCAGCCCCGAGCGGCGGGATCCCTTCATGATGGCGGCAATTTGCTCATCGAAGCGATCCACCCGCTGGCTGGGCAGCGAGAGGGCGACGTGCTCCCCCAGCAGGCGGTTGTGCAGCTCGGCCCCCACCGCCGGCAGGGAGAGGTAGTCGGAGCAACTGAGGGAAGAAAGGGAAAATTCGCTGTAGCCGGTTTTGCGCAGGCCCTGCACCACCGCCTCCACCACCGCTTGCGGATCCACATCGCGAGCCGGGCGGGTGAGCATGCCGGGTTGGCAAAAGCGACAGCCGCGGGTACAGCCGCGCCGCACTTCCATGACCAGGCGGTCGTGGACGGTTGCCACCAGCGGTACTAGGCCAATGGAGTACTGCGGTTGGGGCAGGGCCACGCGGCGGCGGATGCGCTCCGGCACGCCGGGCACGATGGGGCGGGGCGGGATCCCCTCGTAAAACTGGGGCACATACACCCCCGGCACCTGGGCCAGCTCCAAGAGCACCTCGCGGCGGGGCTTGGCTAGAGATTGAGCCAGCACCTGGCCGATCTCCGGCAGCACCTCTTCCCCATCCCCGAAGACAAAGAAATCGAAAAAGTCGGCAAAGGGCTCTGGGTTGGAGGTGGCGGTGGGCCCGCCGGCAAAGATCAGGGGACACTCTTGCGGGGTAAAGGGCTGGCGCTCCCACCATTTGAGGGGGATCCCGGCCAGATCCAGCATCTCTAAGATGTTGGTGCCCCCCAGCTCGTAGGCCAGGCTGAAGCCGATGATGTGGAAAGCGCGCAAGGGGCGGCGCGATTCTACGGCAAACAGCGGGATCTGCAACTGCCGCATCCGGGCCGCCAGATCCGGTCCCGGCAGGTAGGTGCGGTCGCACAACTGGTCTGGCTGGGCGTTGAGGATGTTGTAGAGGATGAGGTGGCCCAGGTTGGAGGCCCCCACCTCGTACAGCTCCGGGTAGCTCAGCACCCACCGCACCCGCCCCGACTCCCAGGGGCGGTGGGCGGCGCCGAACTCTTTCCCCAGGTAGCGGGCTGGCCGCTGGATCTCAGGCGTGAGCAGGCGATCCAGATCGATCGGGCCTAGATGGGCTTGCGTGGCAGCCAGAGAGAGCATGAGGATCCGAGCAAGAAGTGAACGCAGCTACTGATCTGACTCTAGCCGAACTTTCCCGGCAACCCAAACCCAAGACGGGGGTGGCGAGACCGTTCCATCTCCCCTCTCCCGGAGGGAGAGGGGTTGGGGGTGAGGGCGCACATCACTCCGGCAGCCGCTGCAAGGCTAGCGCCAACTGTTCGTACTCAGCCAGGTGGTTGTAGACCTGGGCCGAGATGCGCACCCAAAGCTGCCCGGCAAAGGGAAGGATGGGAACCTCGATGCGGTGCACCTGCCAGAGGTAGTCGTGCAGGCGGCGGGCCCGCTCCGCCAAAGGCAGCTCCGGGATCCACTGTTGCCAGAAGGGTGGCAGGGGCAGGGTGGCCATAAAGCCCAGCATCCGCTCCGGGGCAGGTGGGATCCCTTCCAATTGTTCCAAGAGCACCTGCCGCGCCTGCAGCAGCAGCGTGTGGTTGTGCTGGCGCAGCCTCTCCACCCCCAGCTCCTGGATAAAGGCCAGGGCTGCCGAGATGGCCAGCCAGGCGCTGGGATCGCGGGTGCCCACCCAGTCGAACTCGGCTGTGAACCCTTGCCCGTAGCCGTGGGAGATGGCCAGGGGATGGGTTTGGGCCTGGCGGTGGGGGGCCACCCACAGGAAGGCACAGCCTTTGGGGGCAAACAGCCACTTGTGGGCGTTGCCGGTGTACCAATCGGCTCCTAAGCTTTCCAACTCCAACGGGAGAACCCCCGGCGCATGGGCCCCGTCCACCAAGACTGGGATCCCGCGCTCTCGACAGAGGCCAATCAGCTCCGCCAAGGGGTAGACCAGAGCCGTGGGCGAGGTGAGGTGATCCAGCACCGCCAGCCGAGTCTGGGGGGTGAGAATGGCCGCAAACGCCGCCAAAACCTGCTCCGGCCCCGCAATCGGAAAGGGAACCTGGGCTTCCGCCAGCACCGCCCCCCAGCGTTCACAGACATAGCGCAACGCCTGGCGGACGGCCCCATAGCTGTGGCTGGTGTAGGCGATCTGATCCCCTGGCCGAAACGACAGCGAGCGCAGCACGGCATTGACGCCGCCGGTGGCATTTTCCACAAACACAAGGTTTTCAGGCTCAGCCCCAACAAACTGGGCCAGCTCTGCCGCCGCCGCCCGCAAAGCCCGCGGCAGCTCTTCCCCCATAAACTGTACCGGCTGGGCCTCTAGGCGCTCTTGCCAGGCTCGCTGGGCCTGCAGCACCGTTTTCGGGGTCGCGCCGTAGGAGCCGTGATTCAAAAAAATAGCCTGCGGATCCAGCCCCCACAACGAGCGGTCGCAAAGCGGTTTATCGACTGCCATGGGTTTGCCTTGGAAATAAGACCTGGCAAGCATGACCCAAAAAAGAAGAAAAAGAAATTGCTGGGATCTACAAAAACGAGATTGCCAGGCAGCGAGAAGATGTCAACCCCGATCCCAGACAGCAGCAAAGCTTTGGTCAGGTAGCGGAACTTGCAGGTTCCCGGAGAAGGTTGCTCTGAGTGGCCTTAGGAGCCGTCCTTGGATTCGGGGCCAAGATCCGCGATGGGAGCAATTTTGCTCAGCTTAATTTTGGGGTTGCTGCTGATAAATTGCTGCAAGGTCCACTCGTTTTTAAAGAGGAGAACCGGCCTATCTTGAATGTCTTTGACAATGAGGGTGTTAAACAGGCTGGGGAAATTCTGGAGGACTTCCCAGCCGTTTTCTACCCAGCGGGCCAGGGTGTAGGGCAGCATCTCCAGTCGGGTTTCAACATTGTATTCGTGTTCCAGGCGGTACTGCAGCACCTCAAACTGCAACTGGCCCACTGCCGCCACGATCGGATCCCGTTTCGACTCGTCGAGGGAATACATAATCTGCACCGCCCCTTCTTCCCGCAGCTCCGCCACCCCCTTCTGGAACTGTTTAAACTTGGAGGGGTTGGGATTTTTCAGATAGGCAAATAGCTCCGGCGAAAAGCTGGGGATCCCGGCGTAGCGCAACCTCGGGCCGGTGTAGATGGTATCCCCAATCCTGAAGATGCCGGGGTTGTTGAGGCCGATGACATCGCCAGGATAGGCTTCATCGATGGAGATGCGCTCTTGGGCGAACAATTTTTGGGGATAGGAGAGACGGATGGGGCGATTGAGGCGGGCATGGTTGACCACCATGTCCTTCTCGAACTTACCGGAGCAGATGCGTACAAAAGCAATGCGATCCCGGTGGCGGGGATCCATATTGGCCTGCAGCTTAAAGACAAAGCCGGTGAACTCAGGATGTTCGGGTGGGATCAGCCCTGCCGTGCTCTCGTGGGGCATTGGCGGCAGGGAGTACTCGATAAACGCATTGAGAAACAGCTCCACCCCAAAGTTGGTCATGGCGCTGCCGAAAAAGACGGGGGTTTGCTGGCCAGCATGAACCTGTTTGAGATCCAAGCTGGGCATGAGGCCATCCAATAACTCCAGCTCTTCTTTAAATTGGTAATAGAGATCCTTTTCAATCAGTTCTTCAATTTGCGGATCCCCGAGTTTAACGACGGTATCTTTGACCCGCAGCCGCCCCCCCGAGACTCGCTCAAAGAAGTGAAACTCCTGAGTCCGCCGGTCAAACAAAGCTGTGAAGCGCTCCCCTGAGCCAATCGGCCAGGTTACAGGATAGGGCTTGAGGCCCAGCTCCGTCTCGATTTCGTCCATCAGCTCGAGGGGATCCCGGCTGGGGCGATCCATCTTGTTGATGAAGGTAAAGATCGGCAACTTCCGCAGTTGACAGACTTCAAACAGCTTGCGGGTCTGGGGTTCTAGCCCTTTGCCGGCGTCTTCTAGCATCACAGCGTTATCAGCCGCCGCCAGGGTGCGGTAGGTGTCTTCGCTGAAGTCTTGGTGGCCGGGAGTATCGAGCAAGTTGAGGCGAATGTTGCGGTAGTCAAACTGCAACACAGTCGAGGTAATGGAAATGCCCCGTTGTCTTTCCAGCTCCATCCAGTCGGAGGTAACCCGCTTTTGGGCGCGACGGGCCTTCACCGCCCCTGCTTCTTGAATCGCCCCCCCGTACAACAGCAGCTTTTCCGTAAGGGTGGTCTTCCCGGCATCGGGGTGGGAAATAATGGCGAAGGTGCGCCGTTGCTGGATAGCTTTGGCCAAGTCCACTGCTTTCATAAGAAGTAAGTGCTCCAATCAAAACCCGCTCGTCTCACAGCGCGCTGACGCTATGCGACCCTTAAAAAATAGCGATGGCACTCCCCTTGCTGCCCTGCTGCTGCTTCGCAGACGATGGAGAGCTTTAGCGAGGAGTAGAAAAGAGAGAGGCTGGGATGGCCGTCCGCTAGCGGGGGAGGGAGCACAGGTTGAAAAGCCGGGGAAGAGCACTAACCTACTCTGACCGTAGCACAGGACGTGGTTCTGCCGTTGCCTGGCACTCTAGGACAGAGATCCTTTGGAGCGGAATTCCCACCGAGCGGATCGGGATCAACGGGTCTCGTTCAACAGTTGCTTAGCAGTTGCTCAATGGTGGCGATGGTGAAGTTTTGGCTGACCACCAGCCGTTCCACGCGAATGCGGTGGGCCTGCAGCAGGCACTCTTGTTGCAATGCTTTGGGCAGTTGCTCCCAATGGTCCAGCAGGACTGCCAGCAAGATCTCGCCCGGCAAGAGGGATCCCAGCTTTTCCACACTCTCGGCAGACCATTTGAGGGTAAAGCCAGCGGGCAATTTTTTGGGAGACTTTTGGGTGGGAGCCATCTTAGCGCTCCCTCAGCATCGCCTCGAGGACTTCACGGTAGGCCTGAGCCAAGAGTCTTCTCCTGCCTCTGCCAGGCACCAGCCCCTGCTGTTGGTTTGCTGCGCCACCGTTTTGTAGAGAAGTCTCGGCCAGCCCTTGTCTTCAGCCCTCCTCCTGCCCCCTCAGAGGGAAGACAGGAAGCGGTGCAGCCGTTCCAGTCCTTTTTCAAGCGTGGCGCGGTCGGCGGCATAGGAGAGGCGGATGTAGGACTCTGCCCCGAAGGCCACCCCCGGCACGGCGGCCACGTGATGTTCTTTGAGCAGCCGTTGGCAAAACTCTACCGAACCCAAGCCGGTTTGGCCGATGTTGACAAACACATAAAATGCGCCCTCCGGCTCCGGGAAAGTCACCCCCGGCAAGGTGCGGATCCCTTGCACCATCAGATCCCGTCGCTGCCAGAATTCTTGGCGCATCTTCTCCACCGCTGCCGCCGAGAGGGGGCTGGTGAGAGCCTCCAGGGCGCCGTACTGGGCAAAGGTGCAGACGTTGGAGGTGCTGTGGCTTTGCAGGCTGATGGCCGCCTCGATGATGGGCTTAGGGCCCGCCAAGTAGCCAATCCGCCAGCCGGTCATGGCATAGGCTTTGGCGAAGCCGCTGCTGAGGATCAGTCGCGGCATCAAGTCAGGGCAAAGGGATCCCAGGCTGATGTGGCGGGCTTGGCCGTAAACCAGCTTTTCGTAGATCTCATCGCAGACCACATAGAGATGGGGAACCGAGAGGATCACCTCTGCCAAAGCTGCCAGCTCCTGCCGGTGATAGACAGCGCCGGTGGGGTTGGCCGGCGAGTTGAGGATGAGCAACTTGCTGCGGGGGGTGAGGGCCTGGCGCAGTTGGTCGGCGGTGAGCTTGAACCCCTGGCCCTCTTGCGTCTCCACCCGCACCACCTTGGCCCCGGCCAGAGCCACCATCTCGGGATAGCTAACCCAGTAGGGGACGGGCAGGATCACCTCGTCGCCGGGATCCAGGAGCACCATGGCCAGGTTAAACAGGGTTTGCTTGCCGCCGTTGCTAATCAGGATCTGGTCGGGGCTGTAGTCCAAGCCGTTTTCTCGGCGCAATTTGTCTGCCACCGCCTGGCGCAGGGTGGGGATCCCGGCAGTGGGGCCGTAGCGGGTTTTGCCCTCTTCCAGGGCGCGGATGGCGGCAGCCCGAATGTGCTCAGGGGTGTCGAAGTCCGGCTCGCCAGCGCTCAGGATACAGACATCCAGACCCTCTGCCCGCATGGCCTTGGCCAGAGCCGAAATCGACAGCGTTGCGGAAGGAGAGAGACGAGCAACCCGTTGGGACAAGCCGGCAGCAGACACCATCAGTTGGGGATCTGGGGTAGCAGGTTGGGTTAGTTTTAGGCAGTTAGGCCACCGCTGTCAAGAGGCGGCTGCCATCCACCAGCAGCAGCTTATGACCCTCCCGCTCCGCCAACAGATCCCAAAACTCGCCGGCGACGGCCCCCGGCAAGAACCCTTCCAGACGCAGCTGCAGGGGGGGGAATTGCTTGTTCCCCTGGGGCTTGCGCCGCACCGTCACCCAGATGAAGCCGTCGTGGGGCTCGACGATGCCGCGAATGTTAAAGCCCTCCTCTACATCCTCGGGGGCAGGCAGAAAGGGCTCGTCCAGATCTGGATCTTGCTCCTCCTCCGGCAAGGCCAGGATGCGGATAACGCTCAGGCCCAAAGTGCCGCCCGACCGCGGCTGCGGCTGCACGTAGTACCAGTAGGTGTGGCCGCTCTCGATGCAATA
Source organism: Synechococcus sp. 63AY4M2 (assembly GCF_002760475.1). Taxonomy (NCBI): domain Bacteria; kingdom Bacillati; phylum Cyanobacteriota; class Cyanophyceae; order Synechococcales; family Synechococcaceae; genus Synechococcus; species Synechococcus sp. 63AY4M2. The sequence goes on from NZ_AXUX01000001.1 coordinate 802,134, forward strand.
GGTGAAAGGGCGCAGCAGCTCCGCGCGGCCAGGGGTGGCCGGATACTCTACGCCATCGGCGGCAACCAGCGTCGCCTGAGCATAAGTCTGCGGGATCGATTTTAGGGATCCCTTGATCAAGCCCAGGGCGCGGAACTGGTAGGGGTAGGCAGGAGGGGGCAGTGGGTTCATCAGGAACAGGGGTAGAAGCTATGGGGGTAGGGTCTACAAGTTTATCCCATAGCGGTAGTCACCTTAGAGGTATAGGCGGCTGCTAATCCAGCAAAAATTGCACCCACTTCGGCGGCGGCGGCAGCGGACAGCGGAAATGCTCCATCACCAGAGCTGCCACCAAATGCACCGTGAAGACGTAGACCAGGGAGTTAAAGGCGATAAACCCTGCCACCACCACCTGAACCATCCAGGGTTCTGCCACCCAGTACACGCCCAGCCTGGCCAGAGACACATCCAGCAGCCAGTTGGTCAAGCCGGTGAGTTGGATGGTGACGTAAGTCCAGAGGTTTTCCCCCACCAACAGCGAGGAGAGCAGCAACTGGAAAACGAGGCCGAAAGCGCTGAGGGCAGCGCCGCTGGCCACCGAGACATACCAGGAAAGGCGCCGCCGCCATAGGCGGGCACACCAGTAGCCCAGCAGGCCGTAGGGAATGACGTAGAGAATGCTGCGCGTGGGCCCCATCAGCACCGTCAGCAACAGAGCAGAGACCGCCAGCGCCATCGCCCCGGTGCGGGGATCCCAGCGCATCACCGCCAGCGCCACCGGAATGGGGAAAAACAGACGCATAAACGGGGCCAGCGGCGTGTAGCTCAAGATCCAGATCAAAGCAGCAGTGCTGGCTAAGAAAGCTGTCTCCACCACCCTTAGAGCCGGAGAGCGGGGAGGTGGCGGGGGCAAGGGAGGAAAATCCTGCTGCACAGGAGGCTGAGGGGACGCAGGCACAGCGAGAAAAAGAAAAGAAAACTGTTCCCAGCTTAGGTCAGCGGTTGTGGAGTTGGTTGCAGTTGGGGAGCAAGGGCTCGGCTACTTGACCTTGCCGCTCCGCAAGACTTACACAACGCTAAACAAAAACGAACTTTTGTCCAGCGTCGTTGCTTCCTTTCTACTTCCACGACCCATACCTCGTTGGTTGCCCAACCCCCCCTTAGTCCCCCCGTATACGGGGGGATGTAGGGGGGCAGAGGAGTCTTCACAGGCGTAACTTCCCGTCGTTCGCGGCAGCGGGCCGTAGGCCTTGAACACAGTTGGCTGGAAGGGAAGAACCTGTTCACCACAACCAACTGACAGCTCTAGAGCTTGCACTTGTACTCTAGCTGTCGCCGAAACTCATAGAACCCACAGTCAGCAATGCTGCCTACCAACTTGTGGTTCTTGAGCATCCCTGAAACGTAAGGACGCCGTCCCGCTGACGCGAACAGTTTTTCTCAGCAAAACCCTGACTGACTAGAGGCAGACCCGACCTCCCCCTGTGGCAGAGCTCTGGATCCTCTTCCCATCCCAGCCCACCTGCCAAACTTGGCCCGCTACTGCCACCTCATCCCCCAGGCGTAACTTGCGCCCTCGCCGGGTTTCCACCTCGCCGTTGACCCGCACCTGCCCCGCCTGGATGAGCTGCTTGGCCTGCCCGCCGGTGGGCACAACTCCCGTCAGCTTGAGAAATTGATCCAGTTTGATAAGGGGATCCCCTGCTGGAGGAGCTTGGGAAGGGGGAAGAGTCTCGGCCATAACCTCACCGTTCTGGCTTGGATGTTGGCTGATCCAACTTTTTAAGATCCAACTTTTTAATTTTGACGCTGCTGCTCTGCCGGGATGGGCGATCCCCTAGGGCTACGGGCTATCGGCAGCAGCCGAAGCGGTGGGCTCGCCTTCGGCAGACCAAAACTCATAGGCAGCCTGGGAGAGTTTGGCGATTAGCTCTTCGGCTTTGGGATCGTTGGGAGTTTCCCGCTTTACCCACACTGCTGCCACGTAGCGTCGCCCGTTGGGCAAATCGAGTATGCCGGCATCTCCCACCACCGACCTGAGAGTTCCTGTCTTGTGGGCAATGCGCACCTCTTGGCCCAAGTTGGGGCGAAAATAGGAGGGCCGCTGCGTGCGCCAGAGGATGTCCAAAAAGCGGTCGCGGCTGCGGCGGCTGAGCATTCGCCCCTGCTCCACCTGGCTGAGCAGCCAGACCATGTCGCGCGGGCTGCTGGTGTTGGTGCCCTCCAAATCCGGCAGCCACCAGGAAATTTGCGTGTGCTGCAGCCCCCACTGGCGAAACTTTTGGTTGAGGGCTTCCCGACCGCCGAGGCGATCGATGATGAGGTTGGCGGCGAAGTTGTCGCTGATGGTGCTCATGAGGGTAGCTGCCTCCAGAGCAGAGACCCGGGATCCGAGGGGACGGGTCTGCAATACGCCAGCTCCCCCGCCCCTGAGGTCTTCTCTCAAAGTCAGCCTCTCGTCCAGCCGCACCTGACCCGTTTCCACTGCCTGCAAAAAAGCCAGGAGAATCGGGATCTTGATGACGCTGGCGGCAGGAAAAACCTGATCCGGCCTCACCCCGGCAAAGGCGCCGCTTTCCACCTCCCAGAACAGGGCTCCTGCTGTCAGGCCCGGCTGATCGGCCAGAGCAGCCAAGCGCTCCTGCAAAGCGGGGATTTCCTGTCCTCTTAACAGGTCTGTGGGCAAGGTGGAGGGGAGCTCCTGCATCGCATCCTGTTCTGGCCGGGCAGGAGTGGTCGATTGCAGCAGTTGCGATAGGCCAGCCATCGTCAGGCCCAACATCAGGCTGAGGCCCAGGCCTCGCAGCAACACCTCCAACAGGGCCGGAGACCGCCTCAGGCGGCGAGGCTGGGCAGCTCGTTGGCGCATCCGGGCAATGGCTCTTTGGCGAGAGAGGCGCAGCGGTTGGGGGCGGGAAGCCAAGAGGGATCCCTCGGCAGCCGGAGCAGGCAGCAAGTGGCGAGAAGGGGAGGCAGCCTGAGTGAAGCGGCGCTGACGACGCACCGGATCCCGAGACCTTTCTCGAGCTAAGCTGCTGCCTTTCCCCTCCCCTGTCCTCGCCATAAGAACGACTGCCCCAACGAAGGTCTTGATGACCGATATCGCGACAATTTTACTGAACTTGCGCCGGCGAGCCCGGTTCAATTAAACCCACAGATCGGCGAACCTGGCCTGGGAAAGTTTGGCGAGGGAGAGCTTTGGAGCTTGGCCATCTCCGGCCCTCCACCCCTCCTGAGTCGGCAGTCGGGCTGCTTCGACCTCTTGGGAAGCCCCTCGAGAAGAAGATCGCGGAGAAACAGGGGCAACTCCTCAGGCAATCGCGACCTTGTTCTCCGAGGGTGAATCCGAAGCTCGGCCTGCTCCGTACTTGAGGTGGCTTGTTCTCCGACCGAGGAGCTTTTTCCATATTGTTGACGCTTTTGCTGGATTCGGCCTTGCGGCCTCGTTTTGTCTTCAAAACTTTTTGGGGCGTCTGCCTAGCTGCTGACTTGTTTCTCAGCGGCTGCGGGAGCAGCAACTCGGCGACCCCTGCGCCGGGAGCTGTAGTCTCTACGGCTACCTTGACCCTATCTCCTGCTGCCGAAGTACCGCCGGTAGCGGTGCCCAGCTCCGCCAGCGGCAGTGCTGTGGTCACTTTAAACCAAACCGCCCGTACCCTATCTGTTGAGCAGGTCTCCAGCTTCTTGGCCGGGGCCTACTACCTCAACATCCATACGCAAGCCAATCCTGCCGGCGAGTTGCGAGCCCAGGTGGTTTTCCCTCGCTAAACCTGAGAGGCGACTTCTCAGCCGCCTAGGCGGCGCGGAGCCCTGGGAGGGCACCTTTTATACCTGCTGGGCCGGGTGGACTGTCTCTTGCAGGGCCCCGCCGTCGGCAGGTTGTCTAAATAGCAGGGAAGTTGGCTGCCCAAGCCTCTGCCTGGGCGGCTCCTGTGCTCTAACTTTTGCGACCAGCGGAGGCGGTAGGGCTTGCCCGACGGGGATCCCTCTTTGGGGGGCGGCTCGGATCCGGGCCAAATTGGCTATCCTAGAGATGAGGGGGTTGGTCGATAACGGAGTTTCCCCATCGCGACACGTATCCCAAGTGAGATCCTCGACACCCCAAAGCCGAAGCTGGTGGGAGGCAACAATGGCTGACTACAACCGCGGCATTATGAGGTTCAAGGGGGCGGATAGCCCAATTGTGGTTCTGATCTCGGCCAGCATTGTGGCGGGGGTGGTCTCGGCCCTGATCTGGTGGGCGTTGCACTTCGCTTACGCGGCTTGAGATCCCAGGTTCCTTCTCGACGGACTGGAAGAGAGTCCGAGGTTGCGGTTGCTGGCGAGCAGTCGCTAGGTTGGAGCAGCGCAGTTTTGCAGCGCCTGCGGCAGTCCTTGCAGCGTTGGTACTGCCAGCAGGGTCGAGATCTGCCCTGGCGACGCACGCGAGATCCCTATGCCATTTGGGTGGCGGAGGTGATGCTGCAACAGACCCAGGTGGCAACCGTGATCCCCTACTTTCAGCGCTGGATGGAGGCTCTGCCCGGGATCCCAGCATTGGCGGCAGCCCCCCAGCAGCAGGTGCTGAAACTGTGGGAGGGCCTAGGCTACTACCGGCGGGCCCTGAACTTGCACAAAGCCGCCCAAATCCTGGTGCGGGAACGGAACGGTGAGTTCCCCAGGGATCTGGAGCAGGTGTTGGCTCTGCCGGGGATCGGGCGCACCACAGCCGGCGGCATTCTCAGCGCTGCCTTCGATCAGCCTTTGCCCATTTTGGATAGCAACGTCAAGCGGGTGCTGGCTCGCTTGGTGGCTTTGCAGCAGCCTCCATCCCAGTGTCTGTCCCTGCTGTGGCAGCTTTCCCAGCAATTGTTGGATCCCGTGCAGCCGCGGGCTTTTAACCAAGCCCTGATGGATTTGGGGGCTACCGTCTGTCGTCCCAAAAAGCCTCACTGTGGCCGGTGCCCTTGGCAAGCGGATTGCAGCGCCTACAATCGAGGTCAACACCAACAATTGCCTATGTCTGCACCCCGTGCCTCTCGTCCTCACAAGCAAATCGCGGTTGCCATTGTTCTGCGGGGGAAAGAAATCCTTATCGATCGACGGTTGGAAAGCTCGATGCTCAGTGGGCTGTGGGAGTTTCCCGGAGGGAAAATCGAGCCGGGAGAAACGGCTGCTGAGTGTGTAGTGCGGGAGGTGAAGGAAGAAATCGGCATCGACATCGAGGTGGTCGCACCGCTGGCCACCGTCGAACATGCCTATACCCATTTCACCGTTACTCT
>NZ_AXUX01000001.1:808339-835651 GCF_002760475.1 Synechococcus sp. 63AY4M2
CAGCATGGTGCTCCAAAAACGGCCAGAAAGCTGCGGGACATCATCCTGCGCTCCGACCTGCCCGGGTGGGTGAAGGACGCCCCCTGCCACATCAAGCAGAACGCGGTCGTCGAGGCGTGGTTGGCGTTCCGCCGAAGCAAAGACGCGAGGTTTCGCAGTGTGCGGGACAGGTCGCATACGCTGCAATTCAACGCCGGCAACTTTCGCAATGGGACGTGGTATCCGAAACTCACCCGAGGTTTGGCGTTCCGCGCATCCGAGGAGATGCCCAGAGAATGGGCACGTGGAACTGAGCTAATGCGGGTGAAAGACAGATGGTATGCCATCTTTCCTGAGCCCGTGAACGAGCAGTGTTCGTTAGCAAAGGGGGTGATCGCACTTGACCCTGGAGTAAGAAGCTTCCTTACAGGGTTTGATGGGGCGGGCTTTGTAGATATCGCCAAGGGAGACTTTGGCAGGATCGTTCGGCTGTGCTACCACCTAGACGATCTGCAATCTAGGCTGAGTAAAGCACCGAGACTCAAGCGTAGGCGAATGCGGCAAGCGGCGTTTCGTCTGCGGGAGAGAATCAGGAACTTGGTGGACGAGTGCCATCGCAAGGTAGCGGCGTTCCTAACGGATAACTACCGATTGATATTCCTCCCCACTTTCGAGTCAGCCAAGATGGTTGCCAAGGCAGGGAGGAAGTTTGGTAGCAAGACAGCAAGGGCGATGCTCACCTGGGCGCACTACCGGTTCAAGCAGCTCCTGAAGTTTCAAGCCAAGAAGAAAAACGTGGTTGTCGTGGAAGTATCGGAAGCGTACACCAGCAAAACCTGTACCAAGTGCGGGCACATCCACACCAAGTTGGGTGGCGCAAAGGTGTTTAGATGCCCAAAGTGCAACCATAGGCTACCACGAGATTGGCAAGGCGCTCTGGGTGTTATGCTCAGGGCTTTGCGGGATACCGCCTTTCTGTTTGGACTCCGTCCGAGTAGCGCGGTCGCGTCAGCGTCGCGTAGTGACAACGGAAACGGACAGAATGCTATCGCTTCACCGCTGAGCAGTAATGCTCAGCAGTGTTCAGCGTAAATGTATCAGATTCTTGCCAAAGGATCCCATACGGCGATTACGACAACAGACGGCAAGATCGCGCTGGTGCCAAAAGAAAAAGAGAACCTTAAGCTGACGGCCGCCGAAGCCATTAACTTGATGTTCTACGTCGTCCGCTCTGCCGACCCCCCAGAAGCAGTGATGGCACAACTGCAAGAGGCCGTTGCCAAGGCGCAAGCCCCTGATCCCGCCGAAGAACGCGCCAGAAGATATCGAGAAATCCGCGGAACTTAGCAGAAGCCGGTCGAGTCGGTTGCTCCAGGGCTCTCTGGACTAACTCGAGTTCCAGAATCAGAGGCTGGCAGGGCTGAGGGGAACCAATTTCCCGTCCGTAGTCAACCCCAGCAGCATCGGCTCCTGTGGCTGGATGGCCTGGCCAGTGAGGGCGCAACGCTGGGGCCGCTGAGCCGTGGCGGGGAAACTGGCCTGAATATCCTCGGCGGTGAGGGTGGCAGCCTCTTGAGAGTGGCGCAAGACATAGCCCCAGAGAATTTCGCGGATCAAGGCCTGGTAGCCCTGGCCGCCGGCCAACGCCTTCAGTCGTTGCTTCAGTTCCCGCTCCAGACGAATGCTGGTCACCTCCATCTCGGTGGTGGGAGTGCGAGGGTGGGCGTGGGCATGCATGCAGGGATCCTCTCCAAAGGCTTATACTACTCCTGTAGCACAAGGTGAGCACTGAGAGCATTCTAGGTGTAGAGATTTTGCCGCAGGTTTTATGGTTGAGCCGATCCCACCTCGTCGCCGCGCCTTAGAGCACCTGCTGAACCGGTTGGGGTTCAAGGATCCCGCCTGGCTGGAGCAACTGCGCTGGGATCTGTTGGATCAAGCTTTGATTCACCCTTCTCTGGATGGCCAGCGCAACAACGACCGGCTGGAGTTCTTAGGGGATTCTGTCCTGCGCATTTTGGCCACTGAGTTCTTGTTCCAGTCCTATCCCCACTTGTCGGTGGGAGAGCTGACCGCAGTTCGCTCGGATCTGATCAGCGATGCCCACCTGGCGGAACTGGCGGATCTGCATGGCCTAGAGCGCTACCTTGAGGTGGGATCCAGCTCCCAAAACGACCTGGCCGGACGGGAGCGGCGCTTAGCCGATGCTTTTGAGGCGGTGTTGGGATCCCTATACCTGAGCTGGGGCATGCACACCCTGGCCCGGCTGCATCCTTGGCTGGATCCCTACTTTCGCCAACGGGTGGAGCAGTGGTTCCAGGATCCCACTCGGCGCAACCCGAAAGCCGCGCTGCAGGAACTGACCCAACGCCTATGGGGCACCTTGCCGGAATATCGTCTGGTGGCTGCCCGGGAACACCCGCCGCACTTCACCATGGAAGTTTGGGGCCACGGCCAATGTTGGGGCCGCGGCGAGGGGCGCTCCAAAAAGGCGGCAGAAATGGCCGCTGCGGCCCAAGCCTACGGGCACTTGCAGTCGCAGGAAATAAGGTAGGCGCCACTACGAGGCGCTCCATGGGTGGCAACCGCTGTGGTAGCCGGCCTCTGCTTCCGGCACCGCCAGCCCGCTTCTACGGGGAGTTCTCGCCTCATCTCGCCTGCAGCTGCAAGCTGGGATCTGCATTGCCCAGCTTTTTGGGGGTTAGGCTGACAAGGGGGCAGAGCAGCGGCAGCCTGAGAGAGATGAGAGCGTTGAACCTAAGCTAGACCTAGCCAACGGTGCAACAAGAGTATGGATCCAAAATTGGAACAGCGCGCCCGCGAGCTGCGCGCTCTGCTGCAGAAGGCCAGCATTGCCTACTACGTCCACGATGCCCCCATTCTGGAAGACAGCGTTTACGACCGCCTCTACCGCGAGCTGCAGGAGCTGGAGCGGGCCTACCCCGAGCTCATCACCCCCGACAGCCCCACCCAGCGGGTAGGGGAAAAGCCCGCCGAGCAGTTCCCCACCGTTTCCCACCGCATCCCCCTCTACAGTCTGGAAAACGCCTTCAACCTGGAAGAGCTAAAGGAATGGCAAGAGCGCCTGTGGCGGGTTCTGGGGCGCACCCCTGAGGAAGGGGAGCTGGAATATGTGTGCGAGCTGAAAATTGACGGCGCTGCCCTGGCTCTTACCTATGTGGATGGGCTGCTGCAGCGGGGGGCCACCCGCGGCGATGGACAGTCAGGTGAGGACATTACCCCCAATATCCGCGCCATCCCTTCTATTCCCCTGCGCTTGGCAACCGCCGCTCCCCCGCCGGTCCTGGAGGTGCGAGGAGAGGCCTATCTCCCCATTGCTGAGTTCGAGCGCATCAACCGGGAGCGATGCTCCGCCGGGGATCCCCCCTTTGCCAACCCGCGCAACTGCGCCGCCGGCACCTTGCGCCAGTTGGATAGCCGCGTGGTTGCCGCCCGCAAGCTCAGCTTCTTCGCCTATGCCCTCCACTGGCCGGAGGGGTGGCCAAGCGGGGATCCCCCCCAAACCCAGTGGGAGTGTCTGCAGCGGCTAAAAGACCTGGGATTGCCCGTCAATCCTCTGTCCCAGGTGTGCCGGGGCCTCGAGGAGGTGGTCCAGTTCTACGAGCGGTGGCGGCAGGCCCAGCTTCCCTATGCCTGTGACGGTGTGGTAGTGAAGCTCAACTCCCTGCGGCTGCAAGAGGAGGCCGGCTTTACGCAAAAATTCCCCCGCTGGGCCATTGCCCTCAAATACCCTGCCCAGGAAGTCCCCACCCGCATTCGCGCCATCGTGGCCAGCGTAGGCCGCACCGGAGCCGTCACGCCGGTGGCGGAGCTGGAGCCGGTTCTTCTGGCGGGCACCACCGTCAGCCGCGCCAGCCTGCACAATGCCGATCGCCTGGAAGAGCTGGATGTCCACATCGGCGACACCGCCATCGTGCGCAAGGCCGGGGAGATCATCCCTGAGGTGGTGGGGATCCTCAAGGAGCTGCGCCCCCCCGATGCCGTTCCCTACCGCCTGCCCAGCCACTGTCCCGAGTGCGGCACCCTTTTGGTTCGCCCTGCCGGCGAGGCGATAACCCGCTGCCCCAACCCAGCTTGTCCGGCCAAGATCAGGGGGCAACTGCAGCACTGGGCCAGCCGCGACGCCATGGATATCGAGGGCCTGGGGGAAAAGCGGGTGGCCCAGTTAGTAGAAAAGCTGGGGGTGCGCACCGTGGCCGATCTCTACCGCCTCACCCCGGAACACTTGGAGAGCCTGGAGGGGATGGGATCCCGTTCCAGCCAGAAGCTGGTGCAGGCCATCCAGCGCTCCCGTCAACAGCCCTGGGAGCGCGTGCTCTACGGGCTGGGGATCCCCCATGTGGGGGTGGTGACCGCCCAGATTTTGGCCCAGCATTTCCCCGCCCCAGAACTCTTGGCCCAGGCCAGGGCTGAAGACATCGCCCAAATCTACGGGATAGGGGCGGAAATTGCCGAGGCGGTGGTGGCCTGGTTTGCCGATCCCGCCCACCAGAAGTTGCTGCAGGAGCTGCGGGAGCTGGGGATCCCTGCCCTGCCCCGGCAAGCGGCCCCTGCCGTCTCCCAGGTTCTGGCTGGGAAGAAGTTTGTCATCACCGGCACCCTGCCTACTCTCTCCCGCCAGCAGGCCAAGGCTTGGATTGAAAGCCGCGGCGGCAAAGTGACCGCCAGCGTCAGCCGCCAAACCGACTATGTGGTGGTAGGGTCGGATCCCGGCTCCAAACTCAAGCAGGCCCAGGCTTTGGGGATCCCTCTCCTGAGCGAGGCGGAGCTGCTGGCGTTGGATCCGAAGTGATCTCCATCCTTGACGAGAAAAAATTTGGGAAGGCCGGCTTGTCCTCGCCCTGGCGATGGTTTATCATGCGATTCTGTGAGGAGTGGACGCCAGAGGGGGAAGAGGACGAAACACGGACAGTCCCTTCCCCTTTTTGGTGCTCAAGATCTACCCTGGTTCCGCTCCAGAGGGTATCCAACCGAACCAAAAAGCCCACTTGCTTCCGACGACCGTCTCTGCCAGAGTTAGGAACATTCCACTATCATGAGAGTAGCGGAGACGCATGTTTCCGTTCACTCCTCACACCATCCGCCGCTCGACGTCGAGTCGGGCGGTTTTCTTATCAACTTTCTATCCAATCGCCGCAGAGCTATCCTCTACAGCCGGCTTAGGAAGCCCACAAGCTGGAAGGAAGTGCTAGACTAGTAGGTCAGTAAGTTCTGTCCCTTCAGTATTCCTACGCCTCTGCGGCCGCGCCCCACGTTTAAGCAGCACCAGAGCGTCCTGTCTTTCCTGGAATTCGCCGAACACAATAGCCAAGAGCAAACAGCAACGAGGATCCCATGGCCAAGCATGACTCCCACCTGAGATGCTCCTTCTGTAATAAGTCCCAGGATCAAGTGCGTAAGTTGATTGCGGGGCCGGGGGTCTACATCTGCGACGAGTGTGTGGAGCTGTGCAACGAGATTTTGGAGGAGGAACTCTACGACGGCAATACCCCACCTGCCACAGCCCCTGCTGCCAGCCGTCGCGAAACCCCTAGAAAATCCTCTCGCAGCTTGCCTTCTCTGGCACAGTTGCCTAAGCCGCGCGAGATCATGCGCTACCTTGACCAGTACGTGATTGGCCAAGAGAAGGCCAAGAAGGTTCTGTCGGTGGCGGTTTACAACCACTACAAGCGGCTGGCTGCTAAGGCCAACCCCAACAGCCTCGGAGCTGCGGAGCTGGATGAGGTGGAACTGCAAAAGTCCAACATTTTGGTCATTGGCCCCACCGGCTCCGGCAAAACCCTGCTGGCCGAAACCCTGGCCCGCATGTTGGATGTGCCCTTTGCCGTTGCCGATGCCACTACCCTCACCGAAGCCGGCTACGTCGGCGAAGATGTGGAAAACATCCTGTTGCGCCTGCTGCAGGTGGCGGACATGGATGTGGAAGAAGCCCAGCGCGGCATCATCTACATCGACGAAATCGACAAAATTGCCCGCAAGAGCGAAAACCCTTCCATTACCCGCGACGTTTCCGGCGAAGGGGTGCAGCAGGCTTTGTTGAAGATGCTGGAGGGAACTATTGCCAACGTGCCTCCGCAGGGAGGGCGCAAGCACCCCTACCAAGACTGCATTCAAATCGACACTTCCAACATTCTCTTCATCTGTGGGGGCGCTTTTGTCGGCCTGGAGAAGGTGATCGAGCAGCGCATTGGCAAAAAGTCGATGGGCTTTATCAAGCCAGGGGAGCAGCTAGCAGTTACCCGTGAGCAACGCCTGGCCGATGCCCTCAAGGCGCTGGAGCCGGAGGATTTGATCAAGTACGGCATGATCCCAGAATTCATAGGGCGGCTGCCGGTGGTGGCTACCCTGGATCCCCTGGACGAGAAGGCCCTCGAGGCCATCTTGACGCAGCCTAAAAATGCCATCCTCAAGCAGGCCCAGAAGCTGTTGCGCATGGACGGGGTGGAGCTAGAGTTCGAGCCGGCTGCCATTTCTGCCATTGCCAAGGAAGCCTACCGTCGCAAAACGGGGGCGCGGGCGCTGCGGGCCATTGTGGAAGAGCTAATGCTGGACGTGATGTACGAGGTTCCCTCTCGCCGGGATATCAAATACGTGCGCATCACGGCCGAGATGGTGGAGCGCCGTTCCACGCACGAGCTGATCCCTCACCCTTCCACCCTGCCTAAACCTGAGTCTGCCTAGGGTCACAGCCCTGCTGGATCCCGCTGCGTCGGCATATGATCAGTGTTTGGTCTTGCAAGGAAGGGCAAGGGGGCGCATGGGGCGGGCGGATCGCGAGTATGCGGTGATCGGTCTGGGACGCTTCGGCACGAGCTTGGCCCTCACGCTGATGGAGCGAGGGCACAATGTTTTGGGGATCGACCGCAGCCGGGAGATTGTGCAGCGTCTGGCGGATCAGCTAACGCAGGTGGTGGCGCTGGATTCCAGCGATGAGGATGCCCTGCGGGCGGTGGATATTCTCTCCTTCGACACCGTGGTGGTGGCCATCGGCAGCGATTTCGAGAGCAATCTGTTGACGACGGTGGCCCTCAAGAGTTTGGGGGTGCGCAACGTGGTTTGCAAGGCTTCGACAGAGCGGCAACGCTCGATTCTCTTGCGGGTGGGAGCGGATCGGGTGGTGTTGCCGGAGCAGGAGGCGGGGCGACGTTTGGCTCAGGTGCTGACGGCACCAGGGATCCTAGATCAATTGGAGCTGGAGCCGGGTTACAGCATCACCGAGCTGGAGGTGCCGGAGGCGCTGGTGGGCCATACGCTGGCGGAGTCGGACTTGCGTCGCCGCTTCGGCATCACAGTTTTGGTGGTGAAGCGAAAACAATCGTTGGTGGTTTCTCCCCCGGCAGATTACCTGCTGGAGAAGGGGGATCTGCTGGTGGTGCTGGGGGCCAATACCAACATCTCGCGGCTGAACGAGATGTAACGGGGGATCCGATGAGAGAGGGCTGCGTCCCGCCGCCGCAACCCGAGGGGGCTGAGGGATGGGTGTCTCCCCGATCTTCAGGAACCCCTCGCCCGACGCTGCCTCAGTCCTCTTGGATCCCGGCCAGTCGCTTACACCGGCTCTTTTTTGGGGACAGGCGTCGCCCGCTGCCGCCGCCCCTGCGCCTGGTCGCGGGGTTGGGCCTGCTGGCGGTGGTGGGGACTTTGCTACTGATGCTGCCGGGAATTGGGCGCGGGGATCCCTTGAGCTGGAATGAGGCGCTGTTTACGGCCATGTCCGCCCTGAGCGTAACGGGTCTCTCGACGATTGTGGCGGCGGAGGATCTCACTTTGTTCGGCCAGATCGTGTTGCTGCTGTTGATCCAAATTGGCGGGGTCGGCTTCATGGTGCTGGCGGTGGTGGTCTTTCAACTGCTCGGGCGGCGCATTTCCCTGCTCAACCGCTTGGCGCTGTGCAACTCGCTGGGCCTGATCGATCCGGGGGCTATTCTCGAATTGACGCGGCGGGTGTTGATCGGGGTCACCCTGATTGAGCTGGGCGGAGCTTTGCTGCTCTGGGTGCACTGGCGGGATCTCTACGGGCCGGAGCGAGCAGTTTTTCTGGCGATTTTTCACGCGGTCTCGGCCTTTTGCAATGCGGGGTTTGATCTATTTGGCGCCGAAGGGATCCCTACGGATGGCCTGTCGCTGGCGATCTTGGCGGCTCTGATTTTTATCGGCGGCTTGGGCATCCCGGTTTTGTCGGATCTGCTAACTTGGCCCCGGGGCCACCGCCCCTCTCTGCACACCCGCATCACCCTGGTCGTGGTGGTGGTCTTGCTCTGCACGGGCGGACTGGGGATGTTCTTGGCCGAGAGCTTGCCCCAGGGATCCTTGCAGGAGGTAAGCTGGCCCCGCCGCTTGGGCCTGACATTTTTTCAATCGGTTTCGGCCCGTACCGCCGGGTTCGCCGGGATCCCCATTGAGGATTTGACCCCGGCAAGTCAGTTGTTGCTGATGGCTCTCATGTTTATCGGGGCAGCTCCGGCTTCCATGGGGGGTGGCATCACCACCGGCACCTTGGCAGTGTTGGTGTTGGCCTTGTGGGGCTATGCCCGCGGTTTGCCCAGCGCCCAGATTGCGGGGCGCAGTTTGGATCCCTCGATGGTGCGCAAGGCAGCAGCGGTGTTGACCGTCTCTCTGTTCGTGGTGCTATTGGCAACTTGGCTGATCTTAATTACCCACCACCACAGCAGGCTGGATCCGGTGCTCTTCGAGGTCATCTCCGCTTTTGCTACCTGTGGCCTCTCGACGGGGTTCACGGGGGAGCTGAATTTGTTCGGCCAACTGATTATCGTTTTGGTGATGTTCTGGGGCCGGCTGGGGGCGTTAACCATTGTCCTGGCTTTGGCCCAGCAGCAACCGCGTCAGTTGGTGATCTACCCGGAAGAGCCAATTTTAATCGGGTAATCTCCTGACCAGAGGACAAGGAAATCCAAAGGGGGAGAGTAGAGGTTGGAGGTGGTTCCCCAGCTCACAGCCCCGCCGGGAAATCTCCAGCTTCCCTCGGAGGCAGCCCCGAGGTTTCCCCCAAGCGGCCTCCGCTAGACTGAGTAACAGGTAACCTCAGCTACACCCTCGTTGTCCCTTGCGTATTGGGAGCTTTCCGTGTCCAAGTTCCTCCTAATCGGTTCTACCGAACCTTTCAGCGGCAAGTCGGCGGCTGTCTTGGGTTTAGCCAAGCATCTGCAGCAACAAGGAGTGAAAATTACTTATGGGAAGCCGCTCGGATCTTGCGCCCGGGAGGATGAATCCCCGGAAGGGATAGACCCGGATATGCGCTTTGTAGCGGAGACGCTGCGGCTGACCCAGATGCCACCCATGCTTTTCCAGCTCGACGAAGAGGCGTTGCTGACCCATATCCAGCAGTCTCCGGGGGAGCCAGATCCCGCGCGCTCTGTCGCCCCTCTGCTGAAGTTTGCCACGGGATCCGCTGCGGATTTGATCCTGCTAGAGGGCCCGGCCGATCTCTACGAGGGCGAGTTGTTCGGCCTCTCCCTGGCCAAAATGGCCCAAGCCCTGGATGCTCAGGTACTGCTGATCAGCCGCTACCATTCCCCTTTGGCGGTCGATTCTCTTCTCTTTGCCCACCGCCAACTGGGATCCCATTTGGCCGGCGTGCTGCTCAACGATGTGCCACCCGACCAGATGGAGCCGGCAAAGACCATCGTTCGACCCTTTCTGGAGGCGCAAGGGATCCCGGTTTTGGGCATTTTGCCCTCCCACCGCATTTTGCGCAGCATCAGCGTTGGGGAGCTGGCGCGGCAACTGGAGGCCGAGGTGCTCTGCTGCCCGGATCGGATGGACTTGATGGTCGAAGACATCGCGGTGGGGGCGATGAACGTCAACTCCGCCTTGAAGTACTTCCGCAAGCTGGAGCACAAGGCGGTGATCACCGGCGGCGACCGCACTGATATTCAACTGGCCGCCCTGGAAACCTCCACCCTCTGCCTAATCTTGACCGGCAAGCTGCCTCTGGATCCCCGCATCCGGGCGCGGGCCGAAGAACTGGAAGTGCCGATCCTCTCCGTGGATCTGGATACCTTCACCACCATCAATCGCATCGAGCGGGTTTTCGGCCAGATCCGCCTGCACGAGGAGGTTAAGGTTCGCTGCATCCAGGAGTTAATGTCAGCAAACTTTGACTTTTCCCGCCTTTATGCCCATCTGGGCCTGACACAATCCCTAGCGTCGGCAGCAGGTGCATAAAAAAGTTATCTAGGGCTTCTCTACATCTAGCCCTTAGTAAGGCATATGTTCAGATGAGAAACACTATCTGTAACCAAGGGGGAACAGATTTTCTCTACCGTCCTGATTTCTAGTGTCTGGCGCTTGCTCCCGTTTGCAATGATTTCTGCAAGAAAACGCAGAGATCGTTTGCCATTTGCGGCTACCCACCGGCTTCAAGAGATATCATGCAAGTATTCATCACCTCAACACACCACTCCTCCCCCAGCTTTTCTGGGGGTTTTTATTCGCGCTGTTTGGCCAAATAACTCGGCTTCTGATGCCTCTACAGGCTTATGCTGCCGGTAGCGCGAAAAGATACTTTTCCAGCCACGACGGCGCCGACAGGCCCTCCAGGGGGTAGAATGCAGTTGCCGGTGTCGGCTAGGGATCCCATCATGGCCAAGAGCTTACGTCCGGGCAACCGCCAAGTAGCACCTCCCCCACGGCTGGCCGATTGCCCTCCTAGTGGCATTTTTACCGACGGGGGCTGTTCCCCCAATCCAGGGCCAGGGGGATGGGCGGTGGTGGTGGTTGAGGATGACCAGATTGTGGATGAGTTTTACGGAGGGGATCCCGCCAGCACCAACAACCGTATGGAATTGACCGGCCTCATTCGGGCTTTGCAATATTGTCGCGACACCCAGAGCAACAGCATAGACACCATCTACAGCGATTCCCACCTTTGCGTACAGACCTACAACGATTGGATGGAGCGCTGGGCAGCGCAGGGGTGGCGGCGGCGCACGGGGCCGGTGGAAAACTTGGATCTGGTGCAGGAGCTGTATCAACTCAAGCAGCAGTGCCCGCAGGTGCGGGTGGCCTGGATCCCGGCCCATCGGGGTCTGCGCTGGAACGAATATGTGGATGAGCTGGTCGCCCGCGCCCGACCCAAGTAATTCTAATTCATCGCCTCACGGCAGAGTGCAAGACTTCCTGAACCGTTCTGGCCATGCGCTCCCAGGTAAAAGACTTGACCCACTCCAAGCCTTTGCTGATTTTTTCAGCGCGCAGCTTCGGATCCAAAACTTGAGCCATGGTATCTGCCAAAGAATCCTCTACGTAAAACGCAGCATCTCCTCCCGCTTCCACCAAGGCAGAGTTGGGATAGATGATGACAGGGGTTCCACAGGCCATGGCCTCCAATACCGGTAGCCCAAATCCTTCATAGGCACTTGGGTAAACCAGAGCTACAGCATTCTGGTAGGCATGAACCATGCCCTGTAGATCTAGGCGAGCGCTGAAGACAGGCTGAGGAGCTGCAGCTTGCCGGTAGGTCTCTGGAACAAACGACCCATAGGTGCAAAGGACAGGAAAGGGCTTGTAAGACCACTGCTGATAAGCCTCGAAGAACAACTCGTGTCGTTTGTAGGTTCCTTGCGAGCATTGAATGAGTAGCCAGTGTTTGGGGGTAGCCGAGGGATCCGGCTTGAACACACTGGTGTCAACTCCGGGGTGAGCTACCACCGCCTCTTTCCCAGTTAGGCGAAGGAGGTCACGGGCCGTGTTTTGGCTAACCGCTATGATGCGAGTGGCTACTTCAAGGGCGGCGTGCTTTTGGCGCCACATGGGATCTGCCAGATCCCAACCCAGTAGCTCTGGGATCATGTCATGGAGCAGGAGCACCTGCGGAATGTCAGAGGGCAGGTATGTATGGTAGGTGCTCATAAAAACATCAGCCCCCGACCAAGCAAAGGCTTGCCGCAACTCAGGATCATCCCAGTAGGCGTAGCTAAAGGGATGTCCCTGCATTCTCTCTACACCTTGGGGTAGCTCTCCTATGCCGCCCCGATCGTAGAAAGTAACGCGAATCCCAAAGCGGGGCAATTCTCGCAGTAGGTTGCGCCAAACCGTGGCAATACCACTTTGGGCAAATTGGAAGAACACTCCATCCACAAACAGGTGAAGACGCTCCCGCACCTCTACCACTAAGGGATCCCCGTATGCCCAGGGGAAAAAGGGCTGCAGCGAGCAGGGCTTTTCCGCTTTTTGCAGCTCTTCCCAGGCTTTTACGGCCCCTTGATAGCCGTAGTAGGACTCCTTAAACTCCACCTGCTTTCGCAACGCATAGGCATAGTGGTCAAACACTAAGCCCTCTGCTTCTGCTTGGTCTGCAGTCAAAACCTTCTTAGGAACCTGTCCATTTCGGGTTAATATGGGCGGCTCGTGAGTTTGCCACTCACACTCAGCGGGATCCCACCTCCAAACTCGCCACCGCTCCATCTGAGGGTTGTTGCCCCACTTGCCTTTGTTGTCCAACACAAGATTGGGGCCCACAAAGTAGCGACAGTAGAACTGAGCTGCCTCTAAACTGGGGTCTGCTTCAAATCGTCGATGCACCCGTCGGATTTGTTCAGCTGTCCAAATCTCATCAGCATCCAACTGCCACAGCAAGCAGGGATAATCAGGCTGAGCTGCCCTGACCATTTCGATTTGGCCATCCCAAAACTGGCCATCAGGCTTCTGAACCAGCCGAACACGGGTATCCTTGGCCGCCAAGTCTCTCAAGTATTCAACTGTGCCATCTAAGCTGTGCCCTTGAGCATACTCCTCAGGGATCCGGCCACCGTTGGCCAAACTCCACCCTGTGTCATGCCGCAAGGCAGCAACGCCCTCGACCACCACCCATTGCCAGGGGATCCCTAACCTATCCAACTGACAGAGAACAGGGTAGTGGCGCTCAATGTAGGGTTGTCCATCCAATACAATGGTGAAGAAATGAATAGGAAGGGTAGCTTTAATATCCTTAAAGATGGCAAAGCCGTTGCGGGCATTTCCCCAGCGAATCAGTCGGTAGCCACAGCTAGGAAGCTCCCTGAAAGAGCGGTTGTTCTTGAAAGCAAGGATATCATTCAAGGCAATATACTTGGGACGAGCACCCCGCTCTATGAAGGCTTGCAGGTCGTACCAGCCTGTAAACTCGCCACCGTCGATGAGAAGAAGATCGGGATTGGGAACTTGACTTGCCCCATCCGTGGGAACAGACTTGAGTAAGTCTTCATCCCCCCGACGCCACTGTAAAGCCTGCTCTCGACCATAGGGAGCCCAAATGCTAGAGCCAGATTCCAACCATTCTTCCACCTCCTCCACTGTAGCAATCCTAGGTTGGGCAGCAGCGTGAATGGGAATACAGCGGGGATCCTCGCTTACCCTCTTAGCCAGCTCCCTGTAGCGCTCAGGATGAGCTTCTATGCTGTAAATACGAGCAGATTTGGGAAGAGCATATCGCAAAACAGCTGTGGATCCTTCTCCACTACTGGCCCCTACCTCGACCACCACCCGCAGGGAGGGATCCCTGCAAATTTCTGCAAGAGCTGCTCCAAAAGGCTCATCTAGCCGGATTTCTGGTGGGATATACCACTCTGGCCAGGCGGAGTCGCCGTTCCGTTTCTGATTGACCCAGCGGCCATACGCAGCAGCAGCTTCTCGATGATAGAAGGAACTGGCTGTGGGTAAAAAGGCATCAGCCTCCTCCTGAGAGAGGTCACGAAGGTATTGAGTAACCTGAAATAGCCACAGGCGCGCCACTTCCTCGCCTGTCTGGGGATCGTAAAGAGAGTTGATAAAGGCATTTGGAGGCCAATCTTCTAGAATTTGCTTCAATACCAACCACACCCAATCCTCTTCCCCAGCTCTAGCGAAGCAGTCAAGGCTGTGCGCCAGCAGCTGAAGTCTATGGTGGTGGTGTACAGGAAGCTTTAGGGCTTCCTCCCGCATGCGTTCTGCAACAGGTTGATAGACAATCGACAGAACTTGCAAAAGTCGCTTTGTCTGTGGCCACAATAACCCTTCTAGAGATCCACCTCTGTACCTTTCTGCAAACTCAGGAGCGATGGAAAGAGCAATGGTCTCTAGGAGAATTGAGGGAATACCTTCTTGTTCGGCCTGGGCAAAAAAGGCAGAGTAGGATCCTTGCCAAAATAAAGTTCCCAGCTGTTCAAAGTTGATGGCTTGCGTCACAGCTAATGACCCCCATTGCTCTTCCTGCTAGAGAGAAGGAGTAGCTCTGCTTAAGCTCAAGCATAGCAAGGATTGCAACTTCTGGCAAAGGGAGAAGTGTCATTGCCTGGGGAAAAGCAACATGTACAGGAAAGCTTCAAGTTTGTTGCAGGAAATGTTCAACTGATAACTATTCCTGTCTTGGCTGCTATCGCCGCGGGGCAAGCATTTCGTGGACTTTGGTTCACTACAGCTCCTCCAGGCCGAGTTTGGGATCTTTGGATCTTATTACGCTACAGCCTATTAAGAGGCTACAGGATACAGCCGTAAGCCTGCCTGTTCTGGACTCATCGGAATCAAGCCTCAGAAACACGACGTTTTGTATCCCTTGATCTGTGAACAGGCCGTAGGTTTACTCACAATTTAGACTATCTTGTTAGAATATCTTGACTTGTGCTAGAGTGATCCGTTTTTTCACTTACAGAAAATTTGGGTTTGCAGGCTCATGCCTAGATGCTACGATTGGCTATATCCACTAGCTGCTTAGGTAGCCGCCATGCAACTACAGCTTCATTCTCGGCTGCGACCTCTCTCTCTGACGTTGATGGCGGTGGGGGGCTCTTGGCTCCTGGGATCCTGCCAACTTAGAGGGCCACAGGTAGAGTTGCCCGGCGATGTTCTGCCGGAAACCGCGCTGGTTCCCCAGTCGGCGCCCCTGGTGCTGACCTTTTCTACCCAACCGGAAGAATCTTTTCGCACTCACCCTGACCTTTTGGCCCAGTGGGAGAGCTGGACGGCAGAAGCTTTGGCTGAAACCGGCAAGGAGTTCTCTCGGGAAGAGATGCAAGCTTGGGCTGGCGAGCAATTCACGATGGCAGTGGTGATCCCCAATCTGGTGCCCGGAGCTGCCGAGCCGGTGCCTGGGATCCTGTGGGGAGCCAGCACCCGCAACGCTGATTTGTCTGGGCAATTCTTGGCCCAGGTGCGGCAACAGGCAGCAGCAGAAGGGGCCAACTTCGAGCAGCGCCAGGAGCAGGGGGTCACCCTCTATGTGCAAACCAACGGGGAGCCGGGCGAGCGGTGGGTGACTGCTGAGTTTGGCAACCGTTTTGTGGCGGTGGCCAACGACCCGAGGGTGATGCAGCAGGCGATTGCTGTGTATCGCGGCGAAGCAGAGCCGATTGGCCGCTCCGAAAGTTTCCGCACCGCTGTTGGCGATCTGTATAAGAGCGGCACGCTGGCCTTTGCCTACTTCAACTTCCAGGCTTTGCAGGAGGATCCCGAATCTTTCAAAGACTGGATGCAGGATCTGGATCCGGCGACGCTGGGATCCCTGCAACCCCTGCGCTCTTTGGCCATGGCTGCCCACTGGCAGGAGCAGGGCCTGCGGCTGCGCATGTTGACCCAGACCGATCGGAAAACCCAGGGGCAGGGAGGGTGGCAACCGGCTCGCGGCGAACTTATTCAGCGGCTGCCCGGCAATGCCCTGGCGGTGCTGACCACCCAACAGATCGCCCAGCGCTGGCAAGCCGTTATGCCTGAGCTGGAAAAAGATCCGCCGGTCAAGGAGTCGTTAGAGGAGCTGCGGGCTGAGTTTCGCGCCAATACCCGTTTGGACTTGGAAAAAGATCTGCTGGCTTGGATGGATGGGGAGATGGCCCTGCTGGTGGCACCGGATGCCCAGGCCCATCCCCTGTTGCAGGGCATGGGAGCAGCCTTGGTGATCGAGACCAGCCAAAAAGACAAGGCCAACGCGGCCCTGACTCAGTTGGATCGGCTGGCCCAAGAATCCGGAGCACGGGTAACGGAGGCGGGTGGGCAGGTGATCTGGGCGGATCCCTTGTTTAACCGCCCGCTTTTGACCCGCGCCTGGGAAGGCAACTATTTGATCGTGACCAGCAGCACGGCGGCGCTGCAAACGCTTGCCCAACGCCAGGGCAATTTGCTTCCCCAAACCGAGCCGCTGAAAACCCTCTACGATCAGTTGCCCAAGCCCAACTACGGCTACTTTTTGCTGAATTGGCAAGGGATCCGAACAGTGCTGGAGGCCACACTACCGGGTGGTTTGGCAGGCTTGGAGCCGGAGGCCCGTGAGCTGCTGACCCGCATCGATGGGCTGGGGATTACCAGCTACCCTGCCGGGGATCACGCCTTTGGGGTGGAGCTGCTGGTCACCGTGCCGCCCAAGCCACAGCCGTAAGCTCTTTCCCCCCTCTCCCTTGGGGAGAGGGGCTGGGGGTGAGAGCTACAGCCGAATCAAGCCATAGGTGAGAGCATAGCGCACCAGCTCGGTGCGGCTGCTGGTGCCTGTCTTGTTCAGCAGGCGGGTGACGTATTTTTCCACGTTGCGCACGCTGGTTTGCAGCTGCTTGGCAATCTCCTTGTTCATCAGCCCTTCTGCCACCTTCTCCAACACCTGTTGTTCCCGCGGCGTCAGCTCTACCTTGATGGGTGGGGGCAAGGGAGTTGGGGCGGGGGGCTGAGAGGGACCGGTTGGGGGAAGAGTTCGCTCTGCCAGAAGCGCCCGAATGGAGGCCAGCTCGCGGGCGACCACTTCAGAAGGACTGGCTGCTCGGGATCGCTCAATGAGATTGGAGACGATGGCCACCAGCTCCTCCGGGTCGAATGGCTTGGGCAAATAGGCATCGACACCGGCCCGGTAACCCTGGATGCGGTCGGCGGTCATCCCCTTGGCGGTGAGGAAGACCACGGGCAGGTGGCTGTAGGGATCGAGTTTTCGCACTTGCGCCAAAAATTGGTAGCCGTCCATGCCCGGCATCATGATGTCGGAAATAATCAACTGTGGCTGCGTCGTGCTGAGCAGTTGCAGGGCTTGCTGGGCATTGGCAGCCGGGATCACCTCAAAGCCGCTGTCTTCTAGATAGGCTTGCACTGCTTCCCGCAAGCCTGGCTCGTCATCCACCAACAAGATGCGGGCCCGTGCCGAGGCAGGTTCGGATTTGGCTTGAGCGAAGGGGGCCATTGTGCAGCTCCTGGATAGCTTTCAAGATTTTGGCTGGAAGAGACATACCTGCTCCATTTAAGCCCTACTGGGCCGTGAGCAATCTGAGGCGGAAGCAGGAGCCCTGGGGGGAGCTTTCCACCTCGAGATCTCCTCCCATTTGGGCGGCCAAGTCGCGGCTGATGGCCAACCCCAGCCCCTGCCCCGGCTTGGAGGGATCGGCGCGAAAAAACGGATCGAAGATCCGCTCCAGGTTCTCAGGATGGATGCCGGGGCCGTTGTCGCAGACGGCGATCCACACCTCCTGGCAAGAGGAGGCGCTTGAGCCTCTCGCTTCCTCGGCGGGCTTGACCTCTACCCTGAGCTGGATATCGCCGGGGGGCGGGGTGTACTTGCAGGCGTTGTCGATTAAGTTATCCAACACCTGGCGCAGGGCGCGGGGATCTGCCAGTACCGGCGGCAGGAAAGGGGGAAGAACGGCCTGAAAGCGATGTCCCTGCGCTTCCGCCAGGGCCTGATAAATAGGGCTCCACTCCCGCAGCAGGTCGGCCAAGGAGAGGGGCCGAAGTTGGAGAGGAGCCGGGATCCCGTCCAAGCGCTCCAGCTCCGCCAGCAGATCCTGCAGATGCTTGCACTCCTGTTCAATGCTCAGGCCAATCCAGTGGTTGCGATCGTCGGGGGGCAGACGCTTTTGCAACAACTTGGCCAGCGTGCTCAGGGCGGTTAGAGGATTGCGCATCTCGTGGAGCAAGGTGGAGAGCTGCTGGGCAGATAGAGTGATCCCCCCGCCAGGCCTGGGATCCCCGCCCCCACAGACGGGCTCAGGCTCTGGGTGAGGTTCGGCAACTTTTTTCGCTCTCGGCATGGATCCCCTCTTTCAACTCTCCTGGAGCAAGCAAATCGATCCTAGCCCCATCCTCCCTGGGATTTGCCACTTCAGACCGGCTCCAGGCCGGCGGACTAGAGCTGGCGGGGTAAGTAGATATTGAGAATTTCCCCTTGCCGAGCCCGATGGCGCACAGTGAGATAGCCCCCCAAAGCTCGGAACAGGGTTCGGGCTACTGGCAGGCTGAGGCTAATGGCCCCGGTATCTGGCTGCACCACCAACAACTGGCCAATTGGCTGAGGGGACTTAAGTTCCAGGCTAGGGGTGTCGCTCCCCTCGGGGGTGTTTACCTGGAACTGCAGCTTCACCAGCTCGCCAGCGCTGAGCAATTGGGCGCGGATGCCGCTGCCAGCGGGAGTACTACGGGCTAGGCGGTCGATAATTCCAAATAGCACCGCCTCCAGGGCTTTGGGATCGCTGACCACATCGGGCAGCTCGGCAGGGATCTCCAACTCCAAGCGGGATCCCCGCCGTTCCACCTGTTCCTGCCAGCGGGGCAGGTTTTGCCGCACCAAGTCCACCAGCGCAATCGGCTCCAGTTGCAACCGACGTCCCTCGCCTGGCGTGGCAGCGGGCATGACCGTTTCTGTGGCCTGGAAAAACAGACCGAAACGGTTGATTTGCTCGGTGCACTCGCGGTCGATCTTCTCCACGTATTCCCGCACCCGCGGTGGCAGGTCGCGCCGCTTCAGGATGAGGCTGACCAAGGTGCGGATGGTGCTGAGGGGCGTCTGGATCTCGTGGATGAGAGCCCGCAACAACTCCGCCTCCGAGAGGCTGCCCGCTTGCTCTGGCTCGGCTTGGGGAGCGGAGGAGCGGCCGTGGGCGGGAGGCTCAGGCGCCGGCGAGGAAGCGGAAGATGAAGAAGCCGGGATCTGCCTTGCTGCTGGTGGCGGTGGAGGCACAGCGGCAGCCTCCTGTTCTGCCCTGGCAGGGGGCAGGCGGGCGGGCGGGGATCCAAACTCGGCCAGGTTACCCAGCAGAAGGAAGCTGCTGAAGCGGGCCAACACCCGTACATGCGGCTGCATCAGGGGATAGTGGCGGGCCAACTCCTGCCAAGCGGCCAGCCGGTCTGGCCTGCCCTGTTGAACCCGTTGCTCCAGGCTCTGCCAGGCTCGTCGGATCACCTCCGGCTCAAAAGAGACCATCATCCCCCTCTGCCGGGTGTGGGGATGGTGACCCTGGGCAGCTACTGCCGAAAAAACAGGGGTGAGCAGCAACAGAAAAGGCTCCTCCACCAGTGGATCCCGCGGCAGGAGAGGGATCACCGTCTGCCCAGGGGTGAGGATTGACTCAGGGGAAAAATCCGGGCTGAACAACCAGGGGGGTTCCCGTGCCGGCTCCCAAGAGTGGCGGGGAAGATGCAGCGCATCCATGGGCAGCGGCAGTTGGGGTAAGGGATCCTGCACCACCCAAGGGGGCCACCAGGAGACCGGCCCCCCGATCACCACGCCAAACTGTCCAACCTCTTGCCATAGCTGGAGCAGGGCTGCCACCGTCTGCTGCCAAGAGCGCTCTCCCGCCCCCGGCAACCATTCTGGCAAGGGTAGAGCGGCCCACAAGGCTTCCATCAAGGACAGAAATCGGCGGCTGTTCACGGATCCCTTTGATCCCACCCTTCCCCTGTAGGCTAGCGGTTGTGGAGCTTCTAGGACAGCGGAAAACCTCACCTTCTCCAGGGCGGATCCCCGTCTTGCTCACCCAATCCGTCCATCTGGCAGAGTCGCCCCGCGCAGGTTGGCTCCCGCGAGGTTGGCGGTGCTGAGGTCGGCGCGGGTGAGGATGGCCTCGCGGAGATCGGCATTTTCCAGGTTGGTGCGGCCCAGATAGGCATCCACCAGGCTGGCCGATCTCAGGTCGGCCCCGGCCAGGTTAGCCCGACTCAGATCCGTCCGCGCCAGCTTGGCCGAGCGCAGGCAGGCGGCGGAAAGATCGGCTCCCGCCAGATCTGCCTCGCTGAGGTTGGCTTCCGCCAAGTTGACCTGGCTGAGCATGGCTTCCTTCAAGTTGGCCCGCCCCATCTGCACCCCCTGTAGGTCCCCGCCCAGAAAGGAAGCTCCCCTCAGGTCGGCGTTGCTGAGGAGGGCCCCGCGCAAACAGGCCCGCTGTAGGTTGGCTCCCTGTAAGTGGGCTCCGATTAAACTGGCCTCTTTGAGATTGGCCCCCCTTAGGTCGGCCCGCGTCAAATCCGCTCCCGCCAGGTTGGCCCCGCTCAGGTCGGCGCGGCTGAGATTGGCGCTGCGCAGCATGGCTGCCCGGCGACTCTCGAAACGGAGATTGGCCCCCCGCAGGCAAGCCCCCCCCAGGTTGGCGCTGGTGAGGTTGGCCCAGCGCAGATCCGCCTCTAGCAAGTTGGCGTCGATCAACAGAGCCAGCGCCAAGTTAGCCCCGTGCAAGTCCGCCCCTTGCAACGTGGTGCCGTGCAAATGCGCATCTCTGAGATCTGCCTCGCTCAGGTCAGCCTGGCTGAGGTTGGCCCCACTGAGATTCGCTCCCACCAAGTTGGCCTTCTGCAGCTTGGCCCGCCCCAGGTAGGCAAAGATCAAGTTGATACCATGCAGGTCGGCCTGAGAAAGGTCTATCCCGATCAAATCCGCTCGGCTCAGATCCAGAGCGGCCAGGTTCTCGCCTGCAAAGTTAACCCGTCCTGCCCGGTACAGTCGGAGCAGATCTTTGGCATCCATTGGCATCCATAGAATCCATGGAAGAGAGCTGATCCCGCGCTCATGGCCATTCTAAAGCGAGACACTGCACTGGAGCGCCAGCATTATCGGCTCTAGGGAAGGCAAAGGACTTGGCCTCGCCGGCGCGACCAAAAAAGTAGGGTGGCCGCCAGGGTAACAGCAGAGCGGTTGGACAGCGCCTTTGAAGGTTCGTTTCGGGACTCCGAAGAATCTCTGCCCTCAAGGGTGAGGAGGGTCAGGGCTTTCGCGCCCGGCGCTGTCTTGGATGTTGGCAGCGGCGAAGCGGCATCCCTCACCCCCCACCCCTCTCCCACTGGGAGAGGGGGGCTGCTCCTACAGCTACAGCTCTCTCTGACTTCAGGCGAGTTGACGGGATCCCAGAATGGCGGGCTTGGTTTTCAAACCAGGCCAAATAGACGGCGCTCTGCCTCCTCCATGCGGGCCAAGAAAGCGGCGAACTTGGTGGAGATCTCCTCGACTTCCTGCAAAAAGGCGCGCAACGTCTGGTACTTGAGAACTAAGGCTTCTTCTAGGGGACGGCTCTGGAACTGTTCGTCCAAGGCCTGGCCCAGCTCGCTCAGGGCATTTTCAATGGCGGTTTTGATCGCGCCAATGCTGCGCCGCACCAAGCGCATCACTTCCTGCTCCAACTGGGGCTTTTGGCGGGCCAGCTCGCTGGTGGCCAGCACCTGCCGCAGAGCGGCATAGGGATCCCCCACCTGAAGCGGCATCTCGGCCATCTCTCCTGGCTGTCCCGCATTGCCGGCGGGCCGCAGCAAACCCCACTCCGACTGCTCCAGCCTACTCAGGATCCCTCTGAACAGGGCAGCGGATCCCTCTACGTCTTTCAGAAGGCCACGCAGCACCTGGTGTTTGAGGCTCAGGTATTGGTCCGGATCCTCGTCCTGCAGCCCTTCGTCCAGGGCGTTGCCCAACTCGCTCAGGGTGTTCTCGATGGTGGCCATCAGGGATCCGGCGCTACGGTGCAGCAGTTGGCGGCAGGGTTCTGGAAGCTCTGACGCCAGAACGGCAGGAGCAGAAAAAGCAGGGGGCTCGGCTGTCGCTTCCCCCTCGTTCGGGCTTTCGGACTCCAGCCAAGTGATGCGGCTGGACTCCGTCCCGCCAGTGCCGACGGCATTTTCCCCATTGAGCCAATCGAGATCGGCGGCGAGAGTCTCGGCAGCTAGCCCCCCACCGGCCATTGTTTCTTGGGACACGTAAACGTAGAGAGGCTGCAGCATCTGCAGCACGGCGTTAGCTGCTTGGCTATCCTGCTCCGGCTCCTGGAGCTGCTGCACCGCCTGTTGCAGCCGCGCTTCCAGCTCCTGCGGGGAGTTGCAGGCGTCGTAAAGGGCTCTGAGCAGCTCGTCGAGACTGTAGCGCCGTAGGGCCGCCAACCCTTGCACCGTGGGCTCTAGCCTGTGGTGCAAAGCCGTGAACAAAACCAGCTTGGCCCGCAAGGGACTTGTCTGCTGCATCACCCCCGCCCGCAACTCGAACGGGTCGTAGTCTTGCTTGTGCAGTTGTAGGCCGCCGTATCTCACAGGTAAGCTGGGCGCAGGCGCCACCCAAGCCGGCAGATCCCCAGATGAAGCAGTCAGAGGGCTGCCGGGATCCGATTGAGACTGGTGATAGAGGAGCTCGAGCTTGCTCAGCAGCAGTTTGGCGACGCGGGCGTATTCAGCCTTCTTGTTGATTTGGCTGATGGCGTCGCGAAAACGCCGGACTAGGTCCTCCAGGGTCGCATGCTCGCGGTAGAGCTGCTCCAGCAGAGCCTTTAGCTCCTCCCCGCTCAGCTTGACAGCGTCGTTTGTCCAAGTGTGGGTGCAGGTGAAGTAAACCAGCTTTTTTACCCGGTCTGCGTACTCGCCCTGCCGCACCTCTTGGACGATAAGGTGAAGGGGATCCGAGAGAACCATAGGAGCTGCTCAGTGGGAGTTTTAGGCCTTGGGGTTAAAAGGCCGTTTCTGGAGGAGCATGGTCAAGAGGTCCTACCATCATCATGTAAGGAAGCGGCGAAGGCAATCAACCAGGGCCAAAGGCTCTATCCGCCTCAATCCTCTTGCCAGTCTAGGTCGGAATCGGTCAGGATGCGATGGCTCTGCTTACGGCAGGTCAGGTGGTGCCCCTCCCCCCTTCGCTTGAGACCTGGGCAAGCTGGGGCAGAGTTTGCCGCTTGCGCTTCCTGGAGTTCATGTAAAAGCTGTAGGTAAAACCCCCGCCGCTCCCAGTCCAGCTCCCGCAGCCCACAGCCCGGCTCCCGATCGTGCAAGCAATCGCGAAACTGACAGGTGCCCAGCCGCTCCCGCACTTCCGGAAAGCAACGTATTAGCTGCTGAGGGGAAACCGGCGGGATCCCTTCGCCGGCATTGAACCCCGGAGAGTCGGCAATCCAACCCCCCTCTGGCAGAGGGAACAGCTCCACATGGCGGGTGGTGTGCCGCCCCTGGCGCAACTTCTCTGACACCGCTTGGGTGGTCAGCTGAACAGCCGGCAAGAGTCGGTTGAGCAAGCTTGACTTGCCTACCCCTGAGGGGCCAGCCACCACCGAAATCTGATCCCGACAGCGGCGGCGCAGCTCGGGGATCCCTGCCTCAGTAAGGGCACTGACCAATAGAGGCTCATACCCCCACCGCTGCAGACGCTGTCGCCAGCTCTCTGCCACCGCCGCCTCTACACAATCGCACTTGTTGAACACCACCTGAACTCGCAGGTGGCTGGCCTCGGCCTGCACCAGCAGACGGCTGAGGGCGTTGGGCTCGGGCTCCGGCTCGGCCAGGGCCATCACCACCAAGACTTGGGTTATGTTGGCGATGGCCGGTCGAGGCAACTGAGTTCGCCGCGGCAGAATGGCCTCAATTGCCCCCCGCTCCGGCCAGAGAGAGTCGGCAGCCGGCGGTAAGCTAACCTCCACCCAGTCCCCCACCATCACCGACTGCCCCATTTTTTTGAGCTTGGCCCGAGCAGTGCAGAGAAGCTCCGCCGGCATCGGCTTTTGGGCCGGGAAATGCGCCTCGATCTCAGGAAAAAGGGCAGCCAGCTCGGGATCGATGCGCACGCGATAAAAGTTGGCCTGGGCGGCGCGCACCCAGCCAGTGCAAGTGGATCCCTGCCCCTCCCTCCGGTGGCTCATGCCAAGTTCCCACGGCGTACCCAGAGGATGTGGTGTCCCTCGGGCGCCGCTTGTTGCCCTTCAATGTAATGCCCCGCCATCGTCAGGCTCTTGGGCACCTGCTCCAGAGGCTCTCCTGCATCCAGCCACAGCTCCAGCACCTCCCCCGGCGCCATGCGTTCTAGGCGCAACTTGGCGCGCACGTAGTTGAGCGGGCAGGGGATCCCGCGTTGATCCAGAACCAGCTTCACCTCGTGGGGGGGAATTGCCTCTGCCGTCATTCTTCTTCTCGCTCTCGGTTGCCGGGCATTTGGGCCAGCCCCCGCAACAGCCCGCCCAAGAAACCGTCCCGCTTGTTGATGCGTTCCCCATGCAACTCGGCCAGGCGCATAAGCAGTTCCCGCTCTTCCGAGCTGATGCGGGTGGGAATCTCCACTACCAGGGTGATTTTGTGGTCGCCCCGCAACATCGGATTGCCAAGGCGAGGTACCCCCTTGCCCTCCAGAGTTAGCACCGTACCCGGCTGGGAACCCGCCGGAATGGTCAGCTCCGCCTCTTCCTCCAGGCCCGCCTTCGAGTCCACCGTGGGCACCAAGACTTTAGCCCCCAAAATGGCCTGCAGATAGCTTACCCGCACCTGCGAGAAGATGGTGAGACCATCCCGCTGGAAGTCGGGATCCGGCTCGACGAAGAGGTAAACGTAGAGATCCCCAGGTGGGCCACCGCGCCGACCGGCATCCCCCTCGCCAGAAACCCGCAGACGGGTGCCGCTGTCCACGCCGGCAGGGATGTTGATGCGCAGCTTCTTGGTGGTCTGGGCGAGGCCCTCGCCATTGCAGTTATAGCAGGGCTCTTCCAGCACCCGGCCGGCACCGCCGCAGGTGGGGCAGATCGAGACCTGGGTAAAGTTGCCAAAGGGGGTGCGGGTGGCCCGCCGCACCTGACCAGCGCCGCCACAGGTGGGGCAGACTTTCACATCTGTGCCGGGCTTGGCCCCGCTGCCCCCACAGACCGGGCAGACCTCCAAGTGGCTGATGCGAATTTGCTTTTCGCCGCCGAAGATGGCCTCGAGAAACTCCAATTTCAGGTCAAAGCGCAGGTCATCCCCGCGTACCGGCCCTTGGCGGCTGCGGCTGTAGCCAACTCCCCCTCCCGCAAAGTTGGTGAAGAAGCTCTCGAAAAGGTCGGCGAAGCCACCGATTCCGGCGAAATCCTGGAACCCGCTGGCGGCAGCCGCCGCACCGCTCAGCCCAGCTTCCCCAAAGCGGTCGTAGCGAGCCCTCAGCTCGTCGTCCGAGAGCACCTCATAGGCGCGGTTGATTTCCTTGAAGCGATCCTCAGCCCCTGGCTCTTTGTTGACGTCAGGGTGATACTTGCGGGCCAGCCGACGATAGGCGCGCTTAATCTCTTCCTTGGAGCTATCACGGCTAACCCCCAAGATTTCGTAGTAGTCACGAGCCATAGAAGCGCTTCAGAGAACAAGGATCGAATGACGCCGGAAACACAGCTTGCCGGATGGCCCAGGCAATGCCCCTCTGCCATGCCCCAGAGCTGAGCAAAAGCCTTCGCCGAGTATCCTCAGCGAGTGCCATAGATCTCACTCCCCATCTCTAGGAGCACAGCCCGCAGCTCTTCCATTGCATTCCGTAAAGTTGCTAAGTCTACGTTATCATTTGCCAGCAGCGCCCTCAATGTGCCCGCCGCCTGGGCCCCCCTCTGGAGGCAGATCTCGCTAAGGCGACTGCCGTGCTCCTGCAGGGTCTTCTCGTAGTTGTAGAGCAGGCTGTCCGCTTGGTTGCGGGCTTCCACCAACTGCCGCCGGCGCCGATCTTCTTCGGCGTAGGCCTCGGCTTCCCGACGCATCCGCTCGATCTCGCTGCTGCTCAAGCCGCCGTGGTTGGTGATCTTGATGCTCTGCTCGATCCCCGTCCCCTTCTCGCGGGCGGAGACTTTCAAAATGCCGTTGGCATCGATATCAAAGGAGACTTCGATCTGGGGCACCCCGCGGGGAGCTGGCGGGATCCCGGTTAGTTGAAAGCGGCCCAAGGTCTTGTTGTCCTTGGCCATAGCCCGCTCTCCCTGCAAGACGTGGATTTCCACCATTGTCTGGCCGTCGGTGGCGGTGGAGAAAATTTGGGTTTTGCTGGTGGGAATGGTGGTGTTGCGCTCGATGATGCGGGTGAATACCCCGCCCAAGGTCTCCACGCCAATGGAGAGGGGAATCACATCCAACAGCAGCAGGTCTTTCACTTCTCCGCCTACCACCCCTGCCTGGATGGCTGCGCCAAGGGCTACTGCCTCGTCGGGGTTGACGGAGCGATCCGGGTTTTTTTTGAAGATTTGCCGAATCTTCTCCTGAACAGCGGGAATGCGAGTAGAGCCACCCACCAGCAGCACGCGGTCGATATCCTCAGGGGAGAGGCCGGCATCCCGCAAAGCTTGCTCGGTGGGCTCAACAGTAGCCTCCACCAGATCCTGCACCAACTCCTCGAACTTGGCGCGGGTCAGCTCCACTTCCAGGTGTTTGGGCCCGGAGTCGTCGGCGGTGATAAAGGGCAGGTTGATGAGCGTAACCTGGGTGCTGGACAGCTCGATTTTGGCCTTCTCCGCCGCCTCCCGCATCCGCTGCAAGGCCATGCGATCCCGGGAGAGGTCGATCCCTTCCGTCTCCAAAAACTGGCGGTTGAGCCAATCGACAATTCTCTGGTCAAAGTCATCCCCGCCCAGGTGGTTGTTGCCGGCGGTGGCTTGTACCTCGAACACGCCGCTGCCCAGTTGCAGCACCGAGACGTCGAAGGTGCCGCCACCCAGGTCGAAAACCAAGATGCGCAGATCTTGATCTTGTTTGTCCAGCCCGTAGGCCAGGGCGGCTGCCGTCGGTTCGTTGATGATGCGCAACACCTCCAGTCCGGCAATGGTGCCCGCGTCTTTGGTGGCCTGGCGCTGGGCATCGGTAAAGTAGGCGGGGACGGTGATCACCGCCTGAGTCACCGGCTCCCCCAGATAAGCCTCCGCGTCGGCCTTCAGCTTTTGCAGGATCATTGCGGAGATCTCCTGGGGCGTGTAGGCGCGATCCTGCACCACCACCTCCACCATGTTGTCCCGGCCAGGGATCACCTTGTAGGGGACTCGCTTGCGCTCTTCTTCAGTTTCGGCGAAGGTGCGGCCAATGAAGCGTTTGATGCTGAAGATGGTGTTTTCGGCGTTGGTAACCGCCTGACGCTTGGCCAGTTGGCCCACCAGGCGGACGTTGTTCTTGGCAAAGCCGACGATGCTGGGGGTGGTGCGCCCTCCTTCGGCGTTGGTGATCACCACGGGCTTGCCCCCTTCCAAAACCGCCACGCAACTGTTGGTGGTTCCCAGGTCAATCCCGATGACTTTGCCCATACCCCTCTCTCCCCGTGCGTCAAATCCCAACCCAGGACAATTCCACGGATCTCATAAGAGCATTTTGCCCAGAATCCCGCAGAAACCTTCAGGCGGCGCTTCCGCCTCCGTAGCTTTACTGTAGCCTTTTTGAGGCTAT
>NZ_AXUX01000001.1:836656-847240 GCF_002760475.1 Synechococcus sp. 63AY4M2
GGTTGAGGATTGGCAGGGATCACAGCTCGGCGAGGGTCATCAAATCCAGAGCGGTGGGGCGTCCCGTTCTTCAAGCTCAGGAAATGTCCTGCTATCGGGCAGGGGTCACTGTTGGCGAAGCGTGGCGTAAGCCATGAAGCCTGCACTCTATGCGTCAGCATGAGTGTGGGAGTACGTCACCAAGGTAGGGAGCTATGGTAGTTGCAGCCTCTGCAGAAGACTTTGCCCTCTCCACTCAGCTTGGCTGGCCGGAGGCGGCCTATCTGCACATTCCCTTCTGCCGGCAGCGCTGCCACTACTGCGATTTTGCCACCGGCCTGGGCACGCGCGAACTGATCGAAACCTATGTGCAGAGGCTCTGCCAAGAGATCGGCGGCGCCCACCGCTACCGCCATTTGGCCGGGGATCCCCAGCCCTTGACCAGCATTTTTTTCGGCGGCGGCACCCCTTCCCTGCTGACGGTGAAGCAGTTGAGTCGGATTTTGAGCCAATTAAGGGAGAGGATCCCGTTTCATCCCGACTGCGAGATCTCGCTCGAGGCCAACCCCGGCACCCTGACACGGGAGCAGTTGGCAGGCTACCGGGATCTAGGGGTTAACCGCATTAGCCTAGGGGTACAGGCCTTTCAAGCGGAGCTGCTGGCCGCCTGCGGTCGCCTCCATGGGGTGGAAGAAATTTACGAGGCTGTGGCCGACTTGCAGGCGGTGGGCTTTGAGAATTTCAACCTGGATTTGATCTTCGGGCTGCCCTATCAAACTTTAGAACATTGGCAGGAGTCACTGCAGGCTGTTCTTGAAATCAACCCCACCCATGTCTCCGTTTACGATCTCACTCTCGAGCCGGGAACCCGCTTTGGGCGTCTCTACCGGCCGGGGGAGGCGCCTCTGCCCAGCGAGGAGACCACGGTTGCCATGTACCTGACGGCGCGGGAGTTGCTCACCCAAGCCGGCTACATCCACTACGAGATCTCCAATTTTGCCCGCCCTGGGTATGCCTGTCGCCACAACCGGGTGTACTGGGAAAACCGCCCCTACTTTGGCTTTGGCATGGGATCGGTCGGCTACGAAGGGGGGCGGCGCATTCAACAGCCGAAAACTCTCCACGCATACTTTGAACAGGTCAAAGCGCAGGTTCACCCCCTGCCGCCGCCGGCTTCTGCAGAAGAAATCTGGATGGATACGGTGATGTTGGGGTTGCGCCTCCAGGAAGGGCTGGAGTTGGCAACTCTACAGGAGCGCTTTGGCAGCAGGAAGGTGGAGCAGGCCTTGCAGAGGCTGGATCCCTATTTTGAAAAAGGTTGGGCCAGTTGTGAGGCGGGGCGGCTGCGGCTAGTCCCGCCGGAGGGCTGGCTGTTTTCCAACGAAGTCATTGAAGAGCTTTTGTTTTGAAGAGAACTGGGCAGGACATCAGTGAAGAAAGCAGCCGCCCGGTTCAAAGTCGACCTTTGTCCAACTTGTCTCTCAGAGGGTGGGGATAGCAGGGCTTACTGGCCGGGGGGATAGCGTTGCAAAACCTGCTTCAGGTAGCGCCCCGTATGGGATCCCGGCTGCTCAGCCACTGCCTCAGGGGTGCCTACGGCCACGATCTGGCCGCCCTGGTCGCCTCCTTCTGGCCCCAGGTCAATGATCCAGTCGGCACAGCGGAGGATGTCCAGGTTGTGCTCGATCACCAGCACCGTGTTGCCCACATCCACCAGCCGCTGCAGGACGTTCAAGAGCTTGTGAACGTCGTAGAAAGACAGGCCAGTGGAGGGCTCATCCAGCAGGTAGAGGGTTTTGCCGGTGGAACGGCGAGACAGTTCTGCCGCCAGCTTTACCCGCTGCGCTTCCCCGCCGGAGAGGGTGGGGGCCGGCTGGCCCAGCTTGATGTAGTCAAGGCCCACATCGGCCAGCGTCTGTAGAATCTTGGCGGCAGGGGGTAGGGCGGCAAAAAACTCCAGCGCCTCCCCCACCGTCATGTCCAAGACTTCGGCAATGTTTTTGCCCTTGTACCTGACCTGGAGGGTCTCGCGGCTGTAGCGGCTGCCGCCACACACTTCGCAGGTAACATACACATCCGGCAGGAAGTTCATTTCAATCACGTTCACCCCCTGCCCTTTGCAGGCTTCACAGCGCCCCCCCTTGACGTTGAAGGAAAAGTGGCCAGCGTGATAGCCTCTAGCCTTGGCCTCTAGAGTCTGGGCAAAGGCCTGGCGGATGGGATCAAATAGACCCGTGTAGGTGGCAGGGTTGGAGCGAGGGGTGCGGCCAATGGGGGATTGGTCGATGACGATCACCTTGTCGATGTGTTCAACGCCCTGCAGCTCTCCCATTTCCGCGGGTTTGGGCACCTTCTGGCCGAGGTAGTGCCGCAGGGCGGGGTAGAGCAACTCGTTGACCAGGGTGGACTTGCCGGAGCCGGAGACGCCGGTGACGCAGACCAGCTTGCCCAGGGGGATCTCCACATCGATGTGCTTGAGGTTGTTTTTGTGGGCATCGGTGAGCTTGAGGGAAACGGCCTTGCCGGGCCGCCGCCGAGCCGGGGTCGGGATCCGCCGCCGCCCCGACAGATAGGCGCCAGTGAGGGAGCGCTCGCAGGCCAGGATGTTGGCTAGAGACCCTTGGGCCACCACTTCTCCCCCGTGAATGCCAGCTCCAGGGCCGATGTCCACGATGTGGTCGGCGGCGCGGATGGTTTCTTCGTCGTGCTCCACCACGATTAGGGTGTTGCCCAGATCCCGCAGGCGCAACAGGGTTTGCAACAAGCGCTCGTTGTCCCGCTGGTGCAAGCCGATGGAGGGTTCATCCAACACGTAGAGCACCCCCGTCAGGCCGGAGCCAATCTGGCTGGCCAGCCGGATCCGCTGCGCCTCGCCCCCCGAAAGGGTCATGGCCGGTCGGGCCAGGGTGAGGTAGTCGAGGCCCACATCGATTAAAAACTGCAGCCGGGTTCGGATCTCCCGCAGCACCAGCTCGGCAATCTGGGCCTGGCGGGGGGTGAGCTTGAGGTCTTCCAGGCGGCGCAGGCAATCGCCAATGGAGATCTGGGTGAGATCCGTGATGCGGTAGCCGCCGACGCGCACCGCCAGGGCCTCCGGCCGCAGCCGGGATCCGCCACAGGCAGCACAGGGGCGGTAGGTGAGGTAGGCCTCTAGCTTTTGCCGGTAGGTTTCGGAGGTAGTTTCTTGGTAGTGCCGCTGCAACTGCGGGATCACCCCTTCGTAGCGGCGGTAGTACCCCCGGCCCCGGTAGGGGGATTCCGCTTCAACGTAGATCTCCTGGTCGCTGCCGTAGAGGAGGAGCTGCTGCTGCTCAGGGGTGAGGTCGCACCAGCGGCTGCTGAGCTCAAAGCCAAAGGCCTTGGCGGCCCCCGCCAGCAGGGCCAGGTAGTAGGGGTTCTCCCGCTCCGCCCAGGGGGCGATGGCCGCGTACAAAGGGAGCTTGGGATCCGGCACGATCCGGTCGGGGTCGAAGATGGGCTCAAAGCCCAGCCCGTGACAGACAGGACAGGCGCCGATGGGGGAGTTGAAGGAAAATAGCCGCGGCGACAGCTCGCCCAGCACCGAGCCATGTTCGGGGCAGGCAAATTGTTCCGAAAAGATCAGCTCCGTCGGCTTGCCGTTGAGGTACTGCCCCGCCACCTCGGCCACTTTTTGCAGCAGGTGTTCCCGCTCTTCCTCTCTCGGCAAGAGCTCCACCACCGCCAGTCCCCCCGACTGGCGCAGACAGGTGGTCAGGGAATCGGCCAGCCGCTCGGCGATCTCGGGGCCCTTGACCAGCCGATCCACCACCACCTCAATGGTGTGGGCCTTGTTTTTGGCCAACTCGATCTCTTCGCTCAGATCCCGCACTTGGCCGTCGATGCGCACCCGCACAAACCCCTGCTGGCGCAAGCTCTGCAAGAGGGCTGCATGGGTGCCCTTTTTTTCCCTCACCACAGGCGCCAGCAACTGAAAGCGCGTCCGCTCCGGCAGGGCCAGGATCTGGTCCACCATTTGATCCACCGTCTGGGGGGCAATCACCCGGTCACAATGGGGGCAGTGGGGGATCCCGGCCCGCCCGTAGAGCAGCCGCAGGTAGTCGTAGATTTCGGTAACGGTGCCCACCGTGGAGCGGGGGTTGTGGCTGGTGGACTTTTGGTCGATGGCAATGGCCGGGCTCAAGCCCTCGATGCGGTCTACATCCGGTTTGTCCAGTTGCCCCAGAAATTGCCGCGCGTAGGCGCTGAGGGACTCCACATAGCGCCGCTGCCCCTCGGCAAAGATGGTGTCGAAGGCCAGAGAAGATTTGCCGGATCCAGAGACGCCCGTAAACACCACCAGGCGATTGCGCGGGATCCGCAGCTCGAGGTTTTTGAGGTTGTGCTGCCGCGCCCCCACCACATGGATTTCGTTTTGGCCGGACATCTCATCCCCTTTGTGCGCAGCGTGCGTGGATCTGCCGCCAAAGTCGGCGAGTCAAAAAACATTAAAGAACATTAACGATTCTAGTGCCGCGACAGAAGTCTGTCCTCTCCAGGGCGAGCGGGGGTGCCAGCAGGCCGCGTCGGTTTTGGGCAGGGAGCTGGCTTGGCTATCTTGGAAGGGCAACGCAAGGGCTCCTCAAAAAGCCAATGGCCTGGCCGCTCCTTTCTCTCCAAAAGGTCTTCATCTACCTGCTGGTGGGGATCGCCTTCACGGCCCTTTGTCTGGGGGATCAGGCCCTGTCGCCGGCGGTTATCGCCCTCTGCTTGGCGGCGGGGGCTGCCAGTTGGTTTTGGGAGCCGCCCCGGATTAGTTTTGCCCGCTATGCTTCCCTGTGGATGCCCCTGACGGTGAGCGTGTTGGTCAGCTTGGCGGCCCTGGTGCTGGCGGGCGTGCTGCCGCTTTCGGATGGGGCCATAGGCCTGGTGCTTTACCTAACAGGGGCCAAGTTGTTCCAGCGGGAACGGGCAGCAGACCACATCCAGTTGGCGGTGCTGTCTCTGCTGCTGATGGCCATCGCCACCCTCTTCAACGAAGACATCAGCTTTGGGTTTTTATTCCTGCTGTATGTGGGGGTGGGGCTGGTTAACCTCACCCTCTATCACCTGCGCCTGCAGGCGGAGCAGCACCCGCAGGCGGCCAGCCAAGTCCGCGGGATCGACCTCAGCTTTTTGGGGTTTCTGGGATCCCTGGCCTTGCTGGCAACAATTCTCTCGGTGGTTTTGTTTTTCCTCTTCCCGCGGCTCAGCTTGGGGATCTTGGGCCGGCAGGCCCGCTCGCCGGTGATGACCACCGGCTTTGCCGAAGAAGTCAGCCTGGGGGAGTTCGGCACCCTTAAAACCGACAACACCGTTGCCCTGCGGGTGGAGTTCCCGGCAGGGGTGCCCCCCCAGGTGGAGTCCCTCTACTGGCGGGGGATCAGCTTTGATCGCTACGACGGGCGGGCTTGGTCGCGGACGCTGAACCGCGCGATCCCGATTTTCCCCACTGCAGCAGGGGTCTTTGATCTCTCGGCTTCCCCCTTGATCCCCACCGCGAGCGACCTCCAGTTCTTCCCCCTGGAGCAGCGGATTTACCTAGAGCCGCTGGCCACCACCACCGTCTTTGGGGTGGCGCCGCTGCTAGAGGTGGAGTGGCTAGATCGAGGTGGGGCGATGACTCCGCAGCAGGCATGGCAACGGCAAACTCGCCGCCTGCTCCTGCACGAGAGCGGGGATGTCAGCCATTCTCTGCCCCCCCGGCTGCCCTATCTCTACCGCGCCGTGAGCTGGATCCCCCAGGATCTAAGGCCCCGCCTGCGCCAGCTTAGCCAGGAGGAGCTGCTGAGTGCGCTTGACCCAGCCCAGCAGGCAGCCTACCTGCAGTTGCCGGCAGAGCTGGATCCGCGCATTCCCGCCTTGGCAGAGGAGATCACGGCTGGGATCCCCGACGTCTTTGGCAAGGTAACGGCTCTGCGGAACTACCTGCTAGAGAACTACGCCTACACCACCGATCTGCCGGATCCCGGGGCCGAGCCGCCTTTGGAGGCCTTTTTGTTTACCCACCGCCGCGGCCACTGCGAATACTTTGCCACCGCCCTGACGGTGCTGGCCCGCAGCCTCGGCATCCCGGCCCGCGTGGTCAATGGCTTCTTGGGCGGGCGCTGGGTGGCGCAGGAAAAGTACCTGGCGGTGCGCAACGCCGATGCCCACTCGTGGACGGAGATCCCCTTTGGCCCCTATGGATGGATCATCTTCGACGCCACGCCGCCCGAGGCCAATGTCAGCCAGCGGCAAAGCTGGTGGGATCCCCTGCAAGATTTTTACGACAGCCTGCGCTTCCGTTGGTTTAAGTACGTCATCCAGTACGATCTATCCACCCAGCGGCAGATCTGGCGGCAGATTCAGGAGCTGGCCAGCCGCGTGACTGCTCCCCAAAAGCAAGAGGATGTCGTCGCCGTCTTCCGCCGCAGCCTGGTGGGCTGGGGGCAAACGCTGCAGCAAAACGGCCTGCCGCTGGTGGGGGTGATTTTAATCACCAGTTCCATGGCCTACTGGGGTCGCCGCCGCCGCTATCGGGCTTTGCGCTGGCAGGATGGGGGATGGATCCTCTTGGCCACAGCCGCCAATGGAGTGGTGATGGGATCCCTGTGGCAGCCTCCGCCCCCCTGGCCCACCTGGACAGCTGGGATCCTGCTGCCGAGTCTGGCCTTTGCCGGGATGCGCTGGATCCCGGCGGCTCTACCCAAGTCGCAGCAGCGCCGCCAGCTTATCTCAAGGCTTTATCTGCAACTGCGGGATCTGGCGACGGCGGTGGGGATCCCCGCCCACCTAGGGCCAGAAGCTTGCCTAGAACACTTGCGCCAGGCCGACTTGCCTCAGGTTGAACTGGCCATCCGGTTCCTGCAGCGCTACCTGGAAGTACGCTTTGGCGGGATCCCGCTGGAAGCCGGGGAACTGCAGCGTTGGCAACACCACCTTAGACAGCTTAGGCGGTCCTGGCAGGCCAAGAGTTCGACGCCTGCTCCCGAAAGAACAGCTTGACTGGAAGACGGCTATAAAGCTCTACGAGAAGCCTTGACGTTATGAGGCAGTTAAGAGATAGTTAACTCTAGGTATAGACCTCGCAACCTGCCCCGGCCAAGTAGTAGACCTGAGAGGCGGATTGTCGCTGCAGGTAAGTTCTGCAGGGGCATTTGTGCGCGCTCTTGCTAACTGTTCAAGGCTGTGTTACTCTCCTTGACGTTCAGCTTCGAACGAGCAAGGGCGTGTTAGCTACGCGTAGCTATTCTCTGAGGGCAGCGTTGGCTGCGACTGTATGCATTTTGTCTTCTTCCGTCTTCTCCTCTAGCCTGGCTCAAGCGGCGCCTAAGCCGACCGGAAACGGGGCCATCTTCTTCCACCCGGATGGCACTTCGGCTTCCCACTGGGACATCACACGCATTCTCTACTACGGCCCCGATGGCTTTCTGAACTGGGATCGTCTTCCCGTGATTACCACCTATCGCGGGCACCATCTCGACCAGCTTGGGGGAACTTCCAACGCCGGAGCGGTGACCCATGCCACAGGAACTCGTGTCCACGCCAAGAGCTTTGGGTTGGATCCGGACGGCAAAGAGTACCCCTCTGCCAACGGCACCCTGAACACGATCATGGAAGAGGCCGTGGCGGCAGGCTTGGGTACGGCTCTGGTGCAAACGGGATCCATCATTGAGCCGGGGACAGCTGCCTTCGTTGCCGAAGTTGCCAAGCGCAGCGACTATGAGGAGATTGCCCTGCAGGTGGTGGAGTCAGGGGTAGACATCATCCTCGGCGCTGGCGAGGAATGGCTGCTGCCGGAAGGCGTCCAGGGTCGCTTTGGCCAAGGGAAACGCAAGGATGGCCGCAACCTCATCGAGGAAGCCAAGAAAAAAGGGTATGTCGTCGTCTATACCCGCGACGAGCTGCTGAAGCTGCCGGCGGATGCCTCCAAGGTTTTGGGGGTGTTCAACGTCGAGGACACCTTCTACGACAAGCCTGAGGAAGAGCTGCGCAAAGAAAACTTGCCCAACTACATCGCCAGCGCCCCCACCATTGCCGAGATGACGCAGTTTACCCTAGAGCGGATCTCCCGCAATCCCAAGGGCTTCTTCGCCGTCATTGAAGAAGAGGGCACCGACAACATGTGCAACAACCTCAATGCCTCTGGCTGCCTGGAGGCCATGAAGCGGGCCGACGATGCCATTGGGGTGATTCTTGACTTCATCGAGAAGAATCCCAAGACCTTCATGATAACCACCAGCGACAGCAACGCCGGCGGGATGCAGTTGGTGGATGTCGAGCCCGACAAGCCGGTACCCGCGACCGACCCAAGCGGCGCCCCCCTCGACGGTGTGGACGGCACCGGTACGAAGCCGTTTGTTTCTGCTCCGGACAAAAACGGCAATCGCTTCTCCTTTGCCATCTCCTGGGCTAGCAAGGATGACGTGGGCAGTGGGGTTATTGCTCGGGCTGCCGGCCTCAACGCTCGGGAGCTGCTGCCCCCCACCGGGATCGCCAATACCGACATCTACCGCATCCTCTACTTCGTGCTCTTTGGGGAGCGCATCCCCAGCGAGCTCAAGCCGTAGTCTCAGGCAGCCCGGCCTTGGCTTGGAACTTCTGGGGACGGAGGGGATCCCGGCGATCCCCTTTTTATTTACGCAACGCTGTCGCGAACGCGCCGCTCCAACTCCCCTCTCCCTCAGGGAGAGGGGCCGG
Source organism: Synechococcus sp. 63AY4M2 (assembly GCF_002760475.1). NCBI lineage: Bacteria > Bacillati > Cyanobacteriota > Cyanophyceae > Synechococcales > Synechococcaceae > Synechococcus > Synechococcus sp. 63AY4M2. Next base: position 845,315 of record NZ_AXUX01000001.1, read on the forward strand.
GGGTGAGGGAAGTCCTTGCCACCTCCTGTCCAGGAAGGAGTGGATAGGCTGCCTAGTCCGGCTGAGAGCGCCCCTGCTGCACCGCCTGGTAGCGCCGTTTGAACTCCTGCTGCTGCACTTTGTGATCCACGATGGGATCCGGGTAGCCGCAGCGCCGCCGCTCCTGCAGAGCCCAGGATCCCTTGGGATCGTCGCCTACCCACAGCAAAGCGGGGGTATCCAGCCCGGCCAGCTCCGGCAGGTAGCGGCGGATGTACTCCCCTTCCGGGTCGTAGCGGGCCGCCTGGGTGGCTGGGTTGAAGATGCGCAGGGGCCTGGGATCCGTGCCCACACCAGCGCTCCACTGCCAGCCGCCGTTGTTGGCCGCCAGATCCCCGTCCACCAGCTTCTGCATAAAGTAGCGCTCTCCCCAGCGCCAGTCGATAAGCAGATCTTTGGTTAGGAAGCTGGCCACGATCATGCGGCAGCGGTTGTGCATCCAGCCGGTCTCGTTGAGCTGGCGCATGGCCGCATCCACAATCGGGTAGCCCGTCTGCCCGGCGCACCAGGCCTGAAACCAATCTTGGCGGTTGTCCCACTCCAGCGCATCAAAAGCGCGCCGATAGGCGCCGCTCTCCACGTGGGGCCAGTGGACCAAAACATGCTTGTAAAACTCGCGCCAGCACAGCTCCTGCCGCCAAGTCTTCAGGCTGCTCTCGGCCTCTTCGCTGCGCACCTCCGCTTCCACCTCCCGCGTGGCCTGCCACACCTGGCGAATGCCGATGGTTCCCCAGCACAGGTGGGGGCTGAGGAGAGAGGTGCCCTGTTCAGCCGGGAAATTGCGGGCCCGCTCGTAGTCGAAAATGCGCAGGCCCTGGCAGAAATCCTCTAGAAGACCCTGAGCCACGCTCTCCCCCGCTGCCGGGATCCGCTGGTTGCAGACAAAGCCCAGATCCGCCAAGCTGGGCAGCGGTTGGGCTTGCAGGCTTGACACTGGCTGGAGATCCTTGGGAATGGGGAAGGGATCCGGCTTAGGCAGGCTGGACCAGCGGCGCCAGAAGGGGGTAAAAACGGAGTAGGGATCCCCCGCCTGGGTCAACACTTCCCCTGGCCCGTGCAGCAGCATATCTTGGTAAGAAAAAGAGGGGATCCCGGCTGCCGTCAAGCTGGCCCGCACCCGACTCTCCTGCTGCCGGGCCAAGGGATCCAGATCTTCGTTCCAGAACACGGCCTGCGCCCCCAGCTCGGTGGCCAACTGCCGCAGCTCCGCCAACGGATCCCCCCGCCGCCAGAGGAGCGGGATCCCCATCTGGGCGTAGCGTTCCTGCAGCTCCTGTAACGCCTGGAGGAGAAACGCCACCCTGGCTGGGGCCATATCCGCCCGCTGCAAGACCTGCGGGTCGAAAACGAAAACCGGCACCACCTGGGAGCTGCGCTGCGCCGCCGCGTGGAGGGCTGTGTTGTCCGCCAGCCGCAGATCGCGGCGATGCCAGAGGAGAACCGGGGAAGTCATAGGAGGCCAAGCAACCGGATCCCATCTTGGCCGCTTTTTCTTCCTCTCTTCAACCCCAGGCTGCCGGCAGAGGTGGGCAAATGATGTCTATTCCCCCAACAGACGTCCAGGGCAGGGACAACAGCGCTCGTCAAGGTTTCGCTGGCCATCGCTGGAGCCCATGGCGTAAGCTGTATCTCCCGGCCTCATCACCAACTGAGTCAGCTTGAGGGCAAGTAGCGGATCGAGCGGCTCCGGTACATTAAGTAGGAACTGCTCAACGGAGCGCCGCAGCGCCTCTGGCGTCTTGCTCATCACGTCTCCATCCATCCATCGATGGCTTTAGCTAATCCGCCGTTCGCGCTAGCGGGACGTAGTCCTGGAAGCCCCGCTCTGTACCCCCCAGTCCCCCAGCCCCCCAGTCCCCCCGTATACGGGGGGATATAGGGGGGCGG
>NZ_AXUX01000001.1:847980-854947 GCF_002760475.1 Synechococcus sp. 63AY4M2
GCGCAAAAGCCCCTCAAGCGGCTGCAACGGTCTGTATCGCGCAAGCAGAAGGGGTCAAACCGCTACCAGAAAGCGGTCAAGAGGTTGAGCAAGGCACATCAGAAAGTAGCCAACCAGCGCCGGGATTTCCACCACAAAGTTGCTCATCAGCTTTTGCAAAAAGGGAGACACATAGCCCATGAGGCATTGAACATCAAAGGTCTGGCAAGGACAAGGTTGGCCAAATCTATCCATGACGCCGGTTGGGGTGAGTTCCTGCAAATTCTGGCAGCCAAGGCTGAAAGAGCTGGGCTGTTGACGATTGCAGGGGATCCCCGCGGCAGCAGTCAAGGGTGCTCGGGGTGTGGTCGTGAGGTGCCCAAAGAGCTGCATGAGCGGTGGCACGATTGCCCCCACTGCGGGCTAAGGATGGCAAGGGATCACAACTCGGCGAGAGTCATCAAATCCAGAGCGGTGGGGCGTCCCGTTCTTCAAGCTCAGGAAATGTCCTGCTATCGGGCAGGAGTCACTGGGAAGCCTGCACTCTATGCGTCAGCATGAGTGCGGGAGTACGTCACGTATTCATACTCAAGATAGGGTGGACATGGACCCAGAATAGAGGGGGAAGGAGAAGAGGCGCGTAGCATCTGCTACTGTTCTGAGGACATGGCGAGGAGAAGCTGGCACCACCTAAGGAGCCGCCGGCAACCGGCCAGAGCAAGTTTGCAGAAGATAGGAACCTAAGGACAGAAAAATGGCGACAGCGCGACGGGTGGCACGGGTAGCCGAGCTGATCAAACGGGAGGTCAGCCAAATCCTGCTCTCGGAGATCAAAGATGACCGGGTGGGGGCAGGGATGGTCAGCATTGTGGACGTAGAGGTTTCCAATGACCTGCAAAATGCCCGCATCTTCGTCAGCATCTATGGCGATGAAGCGGCCCAGCAGCAGACCATGGAGGGGCTGGCTTCCGCCACTCCCTTCGTGCGGCGGGAAATCGGTCAGCGCCTCGGCCTGCGACGGGTGCCGACGGTGGTGTTTTTGCAGGATCGCTCTTTGGAGCGGGGATCCCGGGTTCTGGCCCTGCTCAACCAACTGAGACAGCCCGCTGAGGCCCAACAACAGGAGGGATCCCACCCTGGGGTTGAGGGAAGGATGGCGGACACCCCTGGGGGTGAAGAAGACGAATTGAGCGAACAACAATAGTTGCTCGCTTTAAGAGTTGCCCACTTTCGTGCCAACCTGGGGGATCTGCGCTAAAGCTCCGCCTGCTTTGCACAAGCGAGAAAAGAACCTACCTGAATGACCAAGTGGACCGGAGAGGCCTTGGCTTCGCAGCGATGCGGACAACCTCAAAGCAATGTTGTCTCACGGAGAAGTTTTTGGATTTGTTAGGCTTAAGGAAGCCATACGGCCTTTTCCCCGGCCATCTCATCTGTACAGGGCTCAATGTCGGCGGCATGCTTACGCCAACCGGGGCCTTCTGCCCCAATGGGCAGCACCGTCGCTGCCGTAAACCGGCGAAAGGGCTGTAAAGTTGCGGTTTGTGCCTTTTCTGCCTTTTCATGGATGTTCAAAGCCCACTGCAACCGGATCCCGCTTTAGCGGGTGCTACTCCACTCCAAGCTCTGCAAGCTCTGAACCAGAGTGTTGCCGAAGCTTTGGTTTCCTGCTTGAAAGGGCAACCCCAACAAGCCACCCAGCACCTTTTACTGGCTCTGCCGCAGTTAATGGCTGCTCTGGGGGCTTTGAGGCAAAAATCTTCCGTTGGCGTCAGCGGGCCGGAGGCCTTGGTTGAGTCTACAGGCCGGGCCTCAGAAGCCAACCCCAAGCGCATCATTCACATCGAAGGCAACCGCGTGCAAGTGTGGGTGGATAACCAGATTCGGAGCAGTTGGAGCATTTGGTCGGTGGGAGATCTCAAGGAAGTCTGCCGGCTGGCAGAAGAATTTGATTGTGGCCTCAGCTATTCCCTGGGAGATAGCTCAGGGTCGAAGTCAGAAATGCTGCTATTGGCCTCCAGTCCTGCGGAACTGCCGGATCTGCTCTCGAAATCCGAAGACTCTGCTGCCTAGCAGCCCCGTTCTCCGATCGCTGTTTCTCTTGTGACCCCATGCCTATGGCGACACCCCAACGGCTCCAGAAGCTCTTGGCTCAACAGGGGCTGGCCTCCCGTCGCCAGGTGGAAGCCTGGATCCTGGCCGGGCGCATTCGGGTGAACGGGAAGGTGGTCACCGAGCTGGGCTTTAAAGCCGATCCCGAACGGGATCGCGTCGAGGTGGATGGACGGGTGATCCCTTTCGGGGATCCAGCCCGCTACGTTTTGCTCCTGCACAAGCCCCTGGGGGTTTTGTCAACCTGCAAGGATCCGTGGGGGCGCAAGACGGTGCTGGATCTGCTTCCCCCGCCCTGGAACCGGCAGATCCGCCTTTATCCCGTGGGCCGACTGGATGCAGACAGCAGTGGGGCGCTGCTGCTCACCAACGATGGCGACCTGACGCTGAAGCTGACCCATCCGCGCTATCATCTGCCCAAAATCTATCGGGTGCAGGTACAGGGGCGTCCGAGCCGGGCTACCCTGCAACAGTGGCGAGACGGAGTAAACTTAGAGGGGTACACCACTCTGCCGGCAGAGGTGGAGTTCTGCCCTGCTCCCAACTTTGGGTATAGGCAGGATGCCAATTCCTCGTGGCTGAGGGTGGTTTTGTTTGAGGGGCGCAACCGGCAAATTCGGCGCGTAGCGGAGCAGCTGGGGCATCCGGTGCTCAGGCTGCATCGGGAAGCAATCGGCCCGCTGCACCTCGGAAACCTAAAGGCAGGTCAGTTCCGCCTATTGGAGCCCCAAGAGGTTCAGGCTCTGCTAGCCCCTCTTGCCGGTACCGACAGCTTGGCTCTGTTCAGAAGCGCCTCTTTGCACTCTTTCCGTCCCTCTTCATAATTAGCTGTGGGAACTGTGCGCACAATCTCACACTAGCCTCCTCTCTTCCGCAGGTAGCCGAACGATGCAAGAGTCGGAACGCTCTAAGGACTCGGTCCCGCTAACGCGATTGGAAGCCCTGGGATCCCTGTTGCGGCAAACACGAGAGGCACGGGGGCTGACGTTGACAGATGTAGCCAACGATACATTCATCCGCTCCCAATATCTGCAGGCCCTGGAGGAAGCAGACTTGAGTCGGCTGCCGGAGCCGGTTTACGTGCAAGGCTTCATTAAGCGCTATGCCAACTATCTGGGGCTGGATGGCGAGGCTTTATCTCGGCAAGCTTTGCCACTCCTATCTGCCAAAACGCCCCATGCGCTCCCTCCTCTTACTGCTGTTGGCGAACAGCCGGCCTTTGCCCTGCGCCCCTTTCACCTTTGGGCCGCCTATGTGGTGCTGGTCGTGCTGGCGGTGGGAGGGCTGTCGGCTCTTTTGGACGGCACGGGCAACCCCTTTGGGCATTGGCTGGCCAGCCTACAAAGCGGCGAGGGATCCCAGTCGCAGCCGCGAGCAGCTGACTCCCCTGGGCGCAGCCCAGAACCGACCCTTCGCCAGATGTTTCCCACACTGGATCAGTGGACGCGCATCCAGGGGGTTTTCCCCGACGTGTTGGAGGCCCCGCCGCGCAAGCCGGTGCGCCTTGATATTCGCGTGGTAGAGCGTCCCTCCTGGCTACGAGTCATTGCCGATGGACAAACCGTTTTTGAGGCCACCCTGCAGCCGGGGGCGGAGCTGAACTGGGAAGCCGAGCGATCGATTGTGCTGCGCGCCGGCAATGCCGGCGGGGTGTTGGTGACCTTCAACGACCGCGATCTGGGAGTGATGGGAAGGTTTGGAGAGGTGAAAGAGCTGATGTTTGAGCCGGGGCTAGACATTCAATCCTTCCAATCCTTGCAATAGGGATCCGGCTTGGACGGAGGGGCTAAAGGCCTTGATTGGGTTGAGGTAGGGCAGAAGCGATTTGCCACCCTTGGGATTCCAACTGCTGCAGCAGACGCCAGACTTTGTGCAGATCTTTGTCGCCCGGCTGGCGTTCCACACCGCTGGAGAGATCAATGCCGCTGGGCTGGAGGTGGCTGAGGGCCTGCAGAACATTGTCTGGGGTGAGGCCACCGGCCAGGAGCCAGGGCAAGGGCAGAGAGCGGTGGGCCAACTCTGGCCAGTTGAGGGTTTGCCCAGTGCCACCCGCACGCTGGGGGTGATAGGCGTCCAGAAGCAGAGCCTCCACACAGTCGCCGTAGAGGTGGGCTGCCTCCAGATCTGCCAGGTGGCGAATGCGCAGGGCCTTAATGCGGCGAATGCCAGGGAGCCATTCTCCCAGTTGCCGGCACTCTTCTGGCGATTCCCGGCCGTGGAGCTGAACAGCCGTGAGGCCGCCCACTTCCACCCAGGTGGCAATGGTACGGGGATCCGGATCCACAAAGACCCCCACCTTTTCCACATGGCGGGGTAGGGAGGCAAGCCAGCGGGCCTGGGAGAGAGGCAAATAGCGCGGCGTGTTGGGCACTGCGATAAATCCAAGAGCGCTCACCCCCAGCGCGGCGATAGCCTCCGCTTGATCCTGGCGGGTGATGCCGCAGATTTTGACAAACAACCGGCCCATTGGGATCCCTTCCGACAATCCCCTACTTTTGGTCGGGGCGCATTTGCAGACGATCCGGCTGTGCTGGATGAAGCGTGTTGATCCGGCGCACCATTTGCCACAGCCGTCCAAAGTTACGCTGGTTAAAGTGCATCACCAGCCGCGGCAGATGGGCAATCTCTTCCTCTGCTTCTTCCGGCAAAGCCTCGGTTTGCTCGATCCGGCCCGAGTCGAGAATGTCGGCAAACTCTTCGTTTAAGATATCCAGAGCCTGGGGCGAGAGCTTGGCATTCAAGCGCAAAACCAGCAGTTCCCGCACATAGCGATTGCTGTGAAAGATGCGATAAAAATCTAGGATCTGCTGGCAGGCGTCCCCTACATCGTCGGTTAAGGTGTATAAGAAGAGATCTTCCGGGCTGATCAGGCCGCGGCTGAGTAGATGCTCCCGCACATATTCATCCCATTCTTTCCAGTAGCAACCGCCCTTCTTGTCCACCAGCACCAAGGGCATGAGCTTGGTTTTGCCGGTTTGCATCAAGGTCAGACATTCAAAAGCCTCATCCTGCGTACCAAAGCCACCGGGGAAAAGCACCAGCGCATCGGTTTCTTTGACAAAAAAGAGCTTGCGTGAAAAGAAATACTTAAAGTTAATTACCCGATCGCTGGCGGCAATCACAGGATTGGCCATCTGCTCGAAGGGAAGCTGGATATTCAGCCCAAACGAGTTTTCCAGCCCTGCGCCCCGATTGCCGGCTTCCATAATCCCACCGCCGCCCCCCGTCAGCACCATGAACCCTCGCTGGCTGATGCAGTGGGCGAACAACTGTGCCTGGCGGTATTCCGGGCTGTCCGGCCCTACCCGTGCCGACCCAAAAACTGTTACCTTGCGCTGATGGACATAGTTCTGGAAGGCCGCAAAGCCCTGCTCCAGATCCTCAAGCGTGGCCGCTAGGATCTTAGCGTCCAGGCGGCTGAGATTCAGAGATCCCATCCGCTGCAGCGACTGCAAAACGCGCAGCCAAGCCGTCCGGTTGGGGTGATGCTCCAACTGCTTCAGACGAGTCTCGGCGTTGGAGAAAATTTCCTGGAGAAGAGAAGAAAGGGAATCAGCCAAGCCAGAATCCAGAGTTCTCTGTCATTACTTTTTACTGCAATAGGCTATCGACGCTAAATGCTACTTAGGCCTTACCCCCGGATCCAAACATAGCGCTCTGAAGCGTTGAGGGCCGCTCCTCCTGCTAGGACCTTAGCTCTCGGCAGGCGTGTCGAAGTGCTTCTCCAGAATTGTCGTTAGAGTTGCCTTGGGCACAGCGCCGACTACCACATCGACCTTCTGGCCTCCCTTGAAGAGCATCAAAGTGGGAATGCTGCGAATGCCATACTGGCTGGCAGTTTGGGGATTCTCGTCTGTATTAATTTTCACAACCTTAACCTTGCCGGCATACTGCTCGGCTATCTCCTGAACCACAGGAGCCACCATCCGGCATGGGCCACACCAGGGCGCCCAGAAATCCACTAAGACCGGAATATCGCTACGCAGCACCTCTGCCTCAAAGGTAGCATCAGCGACGTCTATTGCTGCAGACATGCTTGGAGAACTCCTGAAACAGTACATACCTGTCACTTCAAGCAATCCTATCACAACTTTCTGGGCTTTTGTTTTAGGCCGCAGCAGGCGCCTGCAATTTTCTGCCGGAGGGTCAGGCTGAACAGGCGAGCTTTTTCCAAGCCGAGCGGGGTATTCTGGACTGAAGGAGTGAGAAAGCGTGCAAGGGCCGATGACATTTGAGCTCGGGCCAGAGGGAAGCAATCAGGCTGAAGCCGAGAAGCGGGCTTCCGTCCAGGAAGTGGCTGTGGATTTTATTCGCCACGGCATAGCCGAAGAAGCGCAAGCGGGAGTGGAGGACGCTTTTCGCGCCTTGACCGATGAGGGACGCAAGCGCTGCCGCAAAATTGCCCGCCAACTCAAGGATATGGGCTGGAAGTGGGATCTCCTGCTCACCAGTCCCCTTGTGAGGGCGCGGCAGACGGCGGAGATTTTTTTCGACGAGAACTTGGCCGAAGCTCTAGAAGTGTTTGAGCCGCTGGCCCCGGACGGCAGCTTCGCCGACCTGGTGCGCTGGCAGGCGGAGCGGGATCCCTTCACGTCTCTGGCCTTGGTCGGCCACCAGCCGGATCTGAGCCTGTGGATACAGGCGGCTATTGGCCTGCAGCCGGCCAATCCCCAGGCCATTACCCTCAAAAAGGCAGGCTTGGCCCAGGTGCGCTTTGCAGAAGGCCGTATCGACTATTGCCAGGGATCCCTGACGTTGTTGCTTTCTCCCAAAGTGATATTGCGCTGACTCTGCCCCCCTGATGTAGCTGTGCGAACGTGGCAGCTAGCGTTAACTTTTGTTAAGGTGGTACAAACACCCAGGCGTAGGGAGCATT
>NZ_AXUX01000001.1:860176-861742 GCF_002760475.1 Synechococcus sp. 63AY4M2
TAAATCTCGGGATGCGGCTCCGACTATACCGGGGTTTCCGTCCCCTTGCGGGGAAAAGGTAGGGATCAACGCTATTTAAGCACCTCGAAACCGGAGTCTCTTACGGGGCGTTTCCGTCCCCTTGCGGGGAAAAGGTAGGGATCAACCCTACCCTCGGAAAAGCCTGAATTCATGAGGTTTTCAAGGTGCGTTCGCGAGGGAGTACGGAGATTCCTCGACACAGATATTAACATTGTCCTCGCGGCCAAGCGCAAGCGGGGAAATTGAGCTTGGTACGGCCATTATGTCACGTTTTTGGGCCAATCGGGGCAAAAGATCTAAAGTTTCCCTTAAAATCTTGTGCCGGCAGAGTCAGCTAGAAATCGCAGGAGCCCCGCCCTCTGTCCGTAGGACGAGGGTCGGGAGGAATGCGGAAGTTATGATAGAACCATGACCCAAGTCCTGACCGTCTCCTGCAAGCTCAAGGTGTCCCAGTCGCAAGCCGCCAAATTGGACGCGACGATGGAGGCTTTTGGCCAAGCCTTGAACTGGGTCAACCAGAACACGCCGGAGAAAGTCGCCAACGCCGTTAAGCTCCAGTCTCTGTGCTACCGCGAAATCCGGGCCCGGTTCGGCTTGTCCAGTAACTTGGCCCAGCAGGTCTGCAGACGGCTGGCCGGCGCCCGTAAAGTTGCCCGACAGAAAAACCGCCCCGTCAAAGTGTTCAAGGGTGGCTTCGCTACCTACGATGCACGTATCTTTTCGTTCCGCGAGAAAGACTGGACGGTGTCGCTGACCACGGTGGAGGGTCGAGAGCGCTTTGAGCTGGCGATTGGCCGTTACCAGAGAGAACGGCTGGCGGGCTCCAATCCCAAATCTGCCACTCTGGTCAAGCGTAAAGACGGCTCCTACTCCATTCAAATCTGTGTGGAAGCGGAGCCATCCCCACCGCAACGCACGGATAGAGTGTTGGGGGTGGATTTGGGCAGGACGGATATTGCTCATACATCGGAAGGAGATAACTGGAATGGACAGCAGCTGAACAAAGTCCGAGACCATTACTCGCGGTTGAGGGCGGTACTCCAACGCAAAGCCAGTAAGGGCACACGCAGTTCGCGACGCAGATGCCGTCAACTGCTGCAACGGCTGTCTGGCAAGGAGAGGCGCTTTCAGGCGTGGGTCAATCATCGCATCTCCAAAGCTATTGTCTCTAGGGCAAAGACCACAAACAGCGCTATTGCCCTGGAAGACCTGACAGGGATTCGGGAAAGGGTCAATCAACAGCCACGAGGTAAGACAGAGTGCAGGCGGGCCAATAGTTGGGCATTCTACCAGCTCAGGATGTTCGTGGCCTACAAGGCTGCCATCGCCGGAGTACCTGTGGTACTGGTGTCGCCCGCCTACACGTCGCAGACCTGCCACCGGTGTTTGCACATCCATCCCGATCCTACGCAATCCTATCGCAGTGGTAAGTCGTTCAAGTGTGGGCACTGTGGATGGGAAGGGGATGCGGATTTGAATGGTGCGAATGTGATTGCGCTCTTGGGGGCTGTCGTAAACCAGCCTGGAGGTCCGGGCTTGTTTTGT
>NZ_AXUX01000001.1:861902-872252 GCF_002760475.1 Synechococcus sp. 63AY4M2
ATTACGCTGGCCCTGTTCAGTGCCATTCTCACCGGGATCCTGAATGTGCTGCTAGCGCTGTAGTTGGCGGACGGTCTGAGGCTTTCTGAGACCTCGGTCTTTTGCGTTGTCAAGGGCCCGCCGGCAGTAGGGCTTGGCCTGAGGCAAGGGGGATCCTGCTCTCAGGTTTTTTGCTTTTGAATGGGAGAGGATCCCTTGTTTTTTCTCAGGGTTCTTCTCATGAGCGCTTCGATAAGTTCCCTCAAAACCGAACGTCTGGCGGCGGCCTTGCCCGCCGAGCTGCCGCTGCTGCTTGCGCCAGCGGGGGATTGGGAGTGTGCAAAGGCGGCGGTGGAAAACGGAGCCGATGCCATCTATTTCGGGCTGGAACGGTTCAACGCTCGCCTGCGCGCCCGCAACTTCACCGAAGCGGATTTGCCGGAGCTGATGGCCTGGCTGCACCGGCGCGGGGTGCGGGGCTACGTAACTTTAAATACCTTGGTCTTTCCCGAGGAGCTGGAGGAGGCGGAACGGTACATCCGCGCGATGACAGCAGCGGGAGTAGACGCGGTCATTGTGCAGGATGTCGGCATTGCCCGCCTGGTTCGGCATCTTTCTCCCGATTTCCCCATCCACGCCTCGACGCAGATGACTGTCACCAGCGGCGTGGGAGCTGAGTTTGCCGCCGAGCTGGGCTGCGAGGTGGTGGTGCTGGCGCGGGAGTGTTCCCTCAAGGAAATAGCCAAGATCCGCGCCCATCTGGAAGAGAGGGGATCCCCAATTGCTCTGGAGGTGTTTGTCCATGGGGCCCTCTGCGTGGCCTACTCCGGGCAATGTCTGACCAGCGAAGCCCTGGGAGGACGCTCGGCCAACCGTGGAGAATGCGCCCAGGCCTGTCGCCTGCCCTATGAGCTGGTGGTGGACGGGATCCGGCGCGACTTGGGCGAGAAGCGGTATTTGCTCAGCCCCCAGGATCTGGCCGGGCTGGAGGTGCTGCCGGAGCTGGTCAAGCTGGGGATCCACTGTTTGAAAATTGAAGGCCGCCTGAAATCGCCGGAATATGTAGCTAACGTAACGCGCATCTATCGGCGGGCCTTGGACGCTCTGGGGGCAGGGCAGGCGTGGCAGCCCTCAGCCCAGGAATGGTATGAGCTGGAGATGAGCTTTTCCCGCGGCTTGTCCACCGGCTGGCTGCGGGGCATCAACAACCAGGAGCTGGTACACGCCCGTTTTGGCAAAAAGCGGGGGGTTTACCTGGGGCAGGTGCTGAAGATCGAAGGGGATCAGGTGGGGGTGCGCCTAGAAGCCCCCCTCAAGCCGGGGGATGGGGTGGTCTTTGACCAGGGAGAGCCGGAGCTGCCCGAGCAAGGAGGGCGGGTTTACTGCGTGCAGGAGAGGCAGGGGTTGGCCTGGCTCGGCTTTGCCCGGGGGGCCGTTGACTGCAAACGCCTGCGGGTGGGGGATCGCCTCTGGAAGACCAGCGACCCGGAGCTAGAAAAGCGCCTGCGCCAGAGCTATGCCGGGGATCAGCCTCGCTTTCAACGCCCCATCCACCTGGAAGTGCACGGCCAGGCTGGACTGCCACTGACCCTGATCCTACGGGACGAAGAGGGCCACGTGGTGCAGGTGGATTCCCCACTGCCTTTGCAACCCGCTCGCCAGCAGCCCCTCACCGACGAGAAGCTGCGGCAGCAACTGGGCCGCCTAGGGGGCACGCCCTTCCGGCTGGGATCCCTGCACAACGCCCTGGAGGGGGAGGTGATGCTGCCGGTCAGCGTCCTCAACCAGATGCGGCGCCAGGCAGTGGAGCAGTTGCAAGCGCTGCGGGCCCGGCCCCGCCGCTGGCAGCTCAATCCTGAAGCCTGCTGGCAAGACCTGCTGCCGCCCCAGGAGCAAGCCGAGCTGGGATCGCCCCAGCTAGTGGTGTTGGTGCGGGAGCCGGAGCAGGTGCCGGCGGCGCTTGCCTGTGGCATCCGGCAGATCTACCTGGAGTTTGAGGATCCCCGCCGCTACCGGGAAGTTATCCGCGCTACCAAAGCTGCTCACCCTGAGGTGGAGCTGTGGGCGGCCCCACCCCGCATCACCAAGCCGGGAGAGACCTGGATTTTAAAACAAGTGTTGGCGGCAGGAGCCGATGGCTACCTGGTGCGCAACTACGACCACCTGCGCTTTTTTGCCAACCAGCGCTGCATTGGCGATTTTTCCTTGAACGTGGCCAATCCCCTCGCCGCCCATTACTTGAAAACCCGCTACCGCCTGGAGCGCCTGACCGCCTCCTATGACCTCAACCACGAGCAACTGGGATCCCTGCTGCAGGCCGGCCCCGCCCACTGGTACGAGGTTACCATCCACCAGCACATGCCCATGTTCCACATGGAGCACTGCGTCTTCTGCGCCTTTTTGTCCAGTGGCACGGATTACACCAACTGTGGTCGCCCCTGCGAAAAACACCAGGTAAAGCTAAGGGATAGGGCCAATGTGGAGCACATCTTGAAAGCGGATGCCGGCTGTCGCAACACCCTCTACAACGGCAAAGCCCAGACTGGGGCAGAATATGTGCAAAAACTGCTGGATCTGGGGCTGCGCTATCTGCGCATCGAGTTCCTCCAGGAGTCTCCTGCGGAGATCCAACAAACTCTGCGTTGTTACCAGCAACTCCTTCAGGGCCAGATGAGTGGCTCTCAACTGTGGCGCCAGCTGAAGCTCCACAGCCAGCTAGGGGTAACACGCGGTTCTCTGGAAAGTTGACGAGGGACGCCCATGCTCTTTTCGCCGCAGCAGATGCTCCCCCCCGCCCTCTACCCCCTCCTGCACCGGAGCCTGAAGACTCTTTTCCCGGAGGCTCTCTGGGAGCTGCCCCCGCATCCTAAGCAGCAGGTGGCCCTTACCTTTGACGACGGCCCCCACCCGCAGCACACGCCAGCTCTCTTACGGGTTTTGCAGGAGTTTCAGGTGCCGGCCACCTTCTTTGTGTTGGGGGAACGGGTGCAGCGCTGGCCTCACCTGGTGCGGCAAATTCGCCAACAGGGCCACGAGATTGGCCTGCACGGCTGGCAGCACCGCTCGTTTACCCAGCTTAGCCGCGGTGAACTGCTACAGAGCTTGCGACGCAGCCAGGATACCCTCGTGGCTGCCTGTGGCGGCACCCCAGAAGAGTATCGGGCTGTGCGCCCCCCCAACGGTCTCTTCTGGCCCCGGACGCTAACCGACTTGCGCTCCTGGGGGTATCTACCGGTGATGTGGAGTGTGGTGCCGGAGGATTGGCTCTGCCCGCCGGTGGCCGTGGTGGTGGAGCGGGTGCTCAACCAAGTGCGGCCCGGCTCCCTGATCGTGCTCCACGACGGCGTCCAGGGGGGATCTCAGGTAGCCGAGGTAGTCCGCCGTTTGATCCCGGCCTTGAGAGAAGAGGGGTTTGACTTTGCCGGCCTGCCGGATCCCGCAGACCTTCCCAGTTGCGGAAAAGATTGAATACAGTAGGAGTCAGCCATCGACAAGGAGGCAAGCCATGGGCGCGCGCAAGATCATCTACGGCATTTTTGGGCAGCGGGCCGGCAGCGTTATTGTCGGCACTTGGAACTGGCTGTGGGGGATCCCAGTGGACAAGGGCGGCACAGGGGCGGTGATGGTGGCAGAAGAATCGCTGCGGGCCATGCAAGAAACGGTGCAACGCCTCACCGAAGCCGTCGCCACCCAGGTGGCCGCCTACCAGCGCGCCGAACAGAAATACATGCAAAAGGTGCGCGAGTACCGGGCCCTGGAGAACAAAGCCCGCCTGGCCGCCCAACGGGGGGATCAAGAAGCTGCCCGCCTGGCCATGGCAGAAGCGCTGCGCATTGAAGCGATTCTCGGCCCGCTTAAGGAGAATGTGGAAACAGCAGAGCGCTACGTCACCGCTGCCAAGCAAAAGCTGGCCCGCGAAAAAGAGCGGCTGGCGGCCTACAAGAGCGAGCTGAGCAACCTCAAAGACATCTACGAGGTGAACAAAGCCCTTGAACAGATGACCCGCGTTAACAACGCCTATAGCATTGACTCGGCCAAGTCCCAATTTGAGGCGGCCAAGAACGCCATCCAGGCTCGCCAGCTCAAGGCGCGCGCCCTGAGCGAGCTCTCCGAGGATCGCAGCGAGCAACTTGCCGCCCAACTGGACGAAATGGCCCTCGACGACGAGGTCTCCCGCCGCCTGGCCATGCTCACCGGCCAAGGAGGCGGCTCGGCCAATCTGCCCTTGCCGGATCTGGATTTCGAGAAGCGGCTTCCCCAATAGTGGGGATCCCTTCTGGCTATTGCTCCGCCTTGTCGGGGCTTTTCCTTACGCTGAGGTGTCGTTCCCAGGAGATAGGGTAAACCTAGTCCTCGGCGAAATCGGCCTCCACCACCCCACCGGTCTCGGGGCTGGCAGCCACTGCCTGCGCCGGGACGGCTTGTGCCACCTGTGGCACTTGCACGAGCTGGGGCGTGAAAACGAACAGGTTGTAGACCGTGTTGCGGCGGATGTTGTCCATCATCTCCAGGAACAGCTCGTAGCCCTCGTTCTTGTATTCGATGAGGGGATCCCGCTGGCCATAGCCGCGCAGGCCCACCGCTTCCCGCAGCGCCTCCATCTGCTGCAGGTGCTCCCGCCAGAGGGTGTCCACCTGCTGCAACAGGAAAAAGCGCTCCGCCTTCCGCATCAAGCCGGGCTCGAACGTATCCAAGAAAGCCTCTTTGGCCTCGTAGGCCAGCTCCGCCTGCTTGATCAGGTGGTCTAGGATTTCCTGATAGGAGAGATCCCGCAAGTCGTCGGCCTTGAGGTTCTCTTTGAGCAGGGGAACGAACTCCTGCATCTTGGCCGTCAGCTTGTCGATTTCCCACTCTTCCGGCGGCAGCTCCGGGTTGACGTGGGCTTGCACGATCTCCTCAACGGTCTTGCGCACGTAGTCCAGGATCTTGGGTTTGAGGTTCTCCCCTTCCAGGATGCGCCGCCGCTCCGAGTAGATGGCCCGCCGCTGGTTGTTCATTACCTCGTCGTACTCGAACACCTGTTTGCGCAGGTCAAAGTAATACACTTCCACCTTGCGCTGCGCGTTCTCCAGGCTGCTGGAAAGCAGCGGGTGCTCGATGGGCATGTCCTCGTCTACCCGGAACATGTCCATCAGCTTGGCCACCCGCTCGCCACCGAAGATCTTGAGCAGGTTGTCTTCTAGGCTGAGGAAAAAGCGCGAGGAGCCAGGGTCTCCTTGCCGTCCGGCGCGGCCCCGCAACTGGTTGTCGATGCGGCGGGACTCGTGGCGCTCCGTGCCGATGACATGCAAGCCCCCCAGCCGCACCACCTCCTCGTGTTCGGCCTCTGTGACCTTTTCGTACTCGGCCTTGATGCTGTTGTAGACCTCCCGCAGTTGCAAGATCAGAGGATCCTGCACCGGCGCCTTCTCCGAGGCCACCGCGATGAGATCTTCCACCACCAGCTCCGGCAGACGGTTCAACCCGTACTTGGCCACTGCGGCTGCCACCACCTCGTCCAAAGCCTGGCTGGTGCGGGCCGACAGCTCACAGGGGTAAAAGTTGGGAGAGACCACCGTCCAGGATTTTTTCGGCTTGGGCGAGGTTCCGCCAAACCCTTGCCCACCGCCCCGTCCCACCATGGGAACGGATCCCAGGGGGTTGTCGGCGTCCAGTTGGGCCAGCTTGGGCATCAGCCGTTCCCGCAGCTTGAGGCGGGCCATGTACTCCGCATTGCCGCCCAAAATAATATCCGTGCCCCG
The DNA here is from genome assembly GCF_002760475.1 of Synechococcus sp. 63AY4M2. NCBI lineage: Bacteria > Bacillati > Cyanobacteriota > Cyanophyceae > Synechococcales > Synechococcaceae > Synechococcus > Synechococcus sp. 63AY4M2. The sequence goes on from NZ_AXUX01000001.1 coordinate 867,623, forward strand.
CCCGGCCATGTTGGTAGCAATGGTTACAGCACCTTTGCGTCCTGCCTGGGCGATGATTTCCGCCTCCCGTTCCACGTTCTCCGGTTTGGCGTTGAGGAGGTTGTGGGGGATCCCCATTTCCTTGAGCATGGCCGAGAGGCGTTCGGATTTCTCCACGCTGGTGGTTCCCACCAAAACAGGGCGCCCCTGGGCGTGCATGTGGGCAATCTCCTCGGCGACCGCTTTCCACTTGGCGTTTTCGGTCTTGTACACCAAATCGGGGGCATCTTTGCGGCGAATGGGCCGGTTGGTGGGGATCACCGTGACTTCTAGGTTGTAGGTTTTGCTGAACTCGGCTTCCTCGGTGCGGGCAGTGCCTGTCATGCCGGAGAGCTTGGGGTAGAGCAGGAAGAGGTTTTGGTAGGTGATGGTGGCCAGGGTTTGGCTCTCGTTTTGAATCGGCACCCCCTCCTTGGCCTCCACCGCCTGGTGCAGCCCGTCCGACCAGCGGCGACCGGGGAGCACCCGCCCGGTGAACTCGTCCACGATCACCACCTCTTGGTTGCGGACGATGTAGTGGACATCCCGGATGAAGAGCTCCTTGGCCTTCACTGCATTAAAGACAAAGTGCGCCCAGGGATCCTTGGGATCGAACAGGTCGGAGACCCCCAGCAGCCGCTCCGCCGCCTCAAACCCTTCGTCGGTGAGGATGACGTTGCGGGCTTTTTCGTCCACCTCGTAGTGCTCGTCCCGGATCAGCTCCCGCGCCACCTGAGCCGCCTTGAGGTATTTTTCGGAGGGGCGGGCCATCTGGCCGGAGATGATCAGGGGAGTGCGGGCCTCGTCGATGAGGATGGAGTCCACCTCGTCGATGATGCAGTAGTTAAAGGGCCGCTGCATCACCTCTTTGATGTCGGTGGCCATGTTGTCCCGCAGGTAGTCGAAGCCCAGCTCGCTGTTGGTGCAGTAGGTGATGTCGCAGTGGTAGCTGCGCCGCTTCTCGTCGGTGGACATGCCCTCCTGCACCAGGCCGACGGTCAGGCCCAGGAAGCGGTGCACCTGCCCCATCCACTCCGAGTCCCGCCGGGCCAAGTAGCCGTTGACAGTAACGATGTGAACCCCTTTCCCGGTCAGGCCGTTGAGATAGGCAGGCAAGGTGGCGACCAGGGTTTTCCCTTCGCCAGTTTTCATCTCGGCAATCTGGCCCTCGTGCAGCACCATGCCGCCAATGAGCTGCACATCGTAGTGGCGCAAGTTGAGAACCCGCTTGGCCGCTTCCCGCACCACTGCAAAAGCCTCGGGCAGGAGATCGTCGAGGGACTCCCCTCTATCCAATCGCTGGCGAAACTCGGTGGTCTTGGCCCTGAGCTCCGCATCCGAAAGGGAGGCGATCTCAATCTCCAGCGAGTTGATCAGCTTGACAACAGGCAGGTACTTGCGGATCTTGCGATCGTTGGGATCCCCAAGGAGCTTCTGGAGAATTTGGAGCATGGGCAAGCCTAGGCCAATCATTAAAGTAGCGATATAGCGCAATTTTACCATTCCAATTGGCTTGGCCGGCCAGCCCAGCCAAGACGGCAACAGCCCTTTGCCAAGAAAGCCCCAAGCCCTGGAGGGGGGAAAGTGCTTGCGGCCAAGGGCAAGAAGATGTCAGGCTAGGGAAGCGAAGGGATCCCAGGGCTTATGAACTTTCTAGGCGTTGGACTGCCGGAAATGCTGGTTATCTTTGCGGTGGCCCTCTTGGTGTTTGGGCCGCGCAAGCTGCCGGAGATTGGCCGTGCCCTAGCCAAAACCTTGCGCAGCTTGCAGGATGCCGCCAGAGAGTTTGAGGCCCAGTTAACCCAGGAAGCCGAGGAGCTGGAAAAGGCCGCCCGCACAGCCGCTCCCAAGGGCGCCAAAACAGCAGCTCCAGCCCCAACCCAAACCAACTCGACCGGCACAGCCGACCCGTCCACAAAGCCGGCTGCCGAAGCAGAGCCTGTGGCCGCCGCATCCCCGTCCGAGGGCTCGTCAACGGCGGATGCTGCCTAGTCTATGCCCCGCTGCAACCTGCTCTGTTTCGGCATGGAGATCACGCACCTGTTCGTTTTGCTCCGGCGGAGGTAGCAGCCGGGCTGCGGCAACACGGCCAAAACCCCTCCGACTCCGAGATCTCACCAGGAGCTGCCCCCTGCCGGCTCCTCGGCGACGATGGGGATTCGCATCGACCTCAGGCGTTGGGATGGTCGGCCGGTGGATCCCTGGTTGTTGCAGGAGATCAACCGACAGGACTGAAACCCCTTGGCCAGGGGTGCTTGCTCGGAGACCGATCCAGGCCCTAGGGTAAAGGGGCGAGCTCTTTGCACTTCTATGCCCACGGCCACCCTGTTGGTCTCTTGCCCCGATCAAAAAGGGCTGGTAGCCAAGCTCTCTAACTTTATCTACAGTTACGACGGCAACATTCTTCACGCCGACCACCACACAGATCTCGAGGCAGGGCTGTTCCTGAGCCGCATCGAGTGGGACCTAGAGGGCTTTCGCTTGGAACGCTCGGAGATTGTCCCCGCTTTCTCTGGGATTGCCCGCGGGATCCAGGCCAACTGGGAGCTGCATTTTTCCGACACGCGCCGGCGCATTGCGGTGTGGGTTAGCAAGCAGCCCCACTGTCTGCTGGATCTCATCTGGCGGCAGAGGGCTGGGGAGCTGCTGGCGGAGATTCCTTTGATCATCAGCAACCATCCCGATTTGGAGCCGCTGGCCCGCTCTTTTGGCATTGACTACTACCACATCCCTGTTTCTCCGGAGAACAAGGCCGAGGCAGAGGCCCGCCAGCTCGCCCTGTTGCAGGAATATCGCATTGACCTGGTGGTCTTGGCCAAGTACATGCAGGTGCTGAGCGGGTGGCTGCTCCGCCAGGCGCCCCCGGTGATCAACATTCACCACTCCACCCTGCCTGCCTTTGCCGGCGCCAACCCCTACCAGCGCGCCCACCAGCGGGGCGTCAAGATCATCGGCGCCACCGCCCACTACGCCACCGAGGAGCTGGACGAAGGGCCGATCATCGAGCAGGACGTGGTGCGGGTAAGTCACCGCGACACAGTAGCCGACCTCATTCGCAAGGGCCGCGACATGGAGCGCCTAGTCCTGGCCCGGGCCGTGCGCTATCACCTGGAAAATCGCGTGCTGGTCTACCACAACAAGACTGTGGTGTTCGCTTGAAGGAGCTGCGCCGTTCCCCAGGATTGCAGAGCCGCGCTCCCGAAAGAGAGCTGCTCTGCCAAACTGGAAAACAAAAGTAGAGGTGGGATTATGGCCTTTGATTGGTTTCGCCGTCGCTACACCGACTTCAAGGGCGAAGCAGAATCTTCTCCCCCAAATGCCGAGTCGACGCCTCCCCCAGCGGCAGAGTCGGCAGCGATGTCGCCGGAGGACTATTTGGCTTTTGCCAAGGCCGCCTATGCCAACCTGAAAGCGCGAGCTGCTGCCCAAGCCACTCAAGCAAAGGTTGTCTCCCCAGCCACCCCTGCAGCAGAATCGCCTGCAAGCGAGGGCTCTGCCCCAGCAGTTGCAGCAACTGAGGCAGTCTCTCCCCCATCGCCTCCTGAGCAGTCGGCTGCTGCGGCCTCCTTCTTTGATCTGGCCCCCCGTGCTGCCGAGCGCCTGCAAGCCCTAAAGGCAACCGCTGTGGAGGAACCGGAGCCAATGGCGGCAGCCGTGGCTGCCCCGCCCCCAGAGCCGGCGGCGGAAGAGGTGGTTTTCGACGAGGGCTTTCGCTGGTCAGCCGAGATCCTGGCAGCCCAAGGGCGCAAGCCCGAAGAGATCTCCGTAGAAGAGATCTCCTGGCTGCAAAAGCTGCGGCGGAGTCTGGGCAAAACCCGCCTCAACCTGATCAACCAGTTAAAGGCTCTAATAGGCCGGGGGCCTCTTGATCAAGAGGCGGTCGAAACAATTGAGACGATGCTGCTGCAGGCGGATGTGGGCGTTGAGGCCACTGAGCAGATCATCCAGGCCCTGCAAAAACGCATGCGCGAGGAGGTGGTGCCCCCCGAGGAGGCGGTGAAGTACCTCAAGCAGCAGATGCGGCAGATGCTGACGGTAGGGGATCCCACCTTTGCGCCGCAGCGGGGCAGGCTCAACATTTGGCTGATCGTCGGCGTGAATGGGGTGGGCAAGACCACCACCATCGGCAAAATTGCCCATGTGGCCCGCCAGTCCGGCTACCAGTGTCTAATTGCTGCCGCCGATACCTTCCGCGCTGCTGCCGTCGAGCAGCTCAAGATCTGGGCAGAACGGGCGGGGGTGGATGTCATCGCCAACCCGTCTCCCAATGCCGACCCGGCAGCCGTGGTGTTTGATGCCATCAACGCCGCCAAGGCCAGAGGTACGGAGCTGCTGCTGGTGGATACGGCAGGCCGCCTGCAAAACAAGAAAAACCTGATGGAGGAGCTGGCCAAGATCCGCCGCATCATTGACAAGAAAGCTCCCGAAGCCAAGGTGGAAAGCCTCTTGGTCTTGGATGCCACCCAAGGGCAAAACGGCCTGCGCCAGGCCCAGGTGTTTGCCGAAGTGGCCAAGCTAACCGGCGTCATCCTCACCAAGCTGGACAGCACCGCCAAGGGGGGGATTGCCCTGGCCATTACCCAGCAGATGCACTTGCCCATCCGCTTTATCG
>NZ_AXUX01000001.1:872262-883673 GCF_002760475.1 Synechococcus sp. 63AY4M2
TCGCGCAAACGCATGGTGAAATTGGTATCTCCCACCCGCACCCAGGCGCGGAAGTACCGGTCGCTGGCCGGCCTTTGCCGGACAGTGTTCAAAATCTGTTCGCGCTCCCGCGCATCCGCCACTGCCTGCTGCACCAAAGCCGGGATCCGCTCGTAGGCAATGGGCTGGAAGGTGGGGTGGCGTACTGTGTTGTCCACGTAGCGGCGGGCAAACTGCGGCGCAAAGCGCAGGATCAAGAGCGCCTTGGGCAGATAGAAATCGGATCCCCAGGCCTCTTCCCAGGCCGCTTGCACCTCCTCAGGAGTGGGCAGATTCCCCTGCCTCTGGCGGGCCAAGAGCTCCGCCGGCACCGCAGGGTCAGACCAGGGCACCACCGTCAGGCGAGGCGAGCGAATGCGATCCAGGCGAAAGTTGTGCCAGCCCAGGGATCTGGCAGCGTGCGGGAGCTGGCCGAAGGCGGCCAAGTACTTGGCGCGGCGGGCATAAAACAGGCAAACCGGGTAGGTGAGGACCTTTTGGATCCCGTGCTGGCGAGTTTCGTAATCAAAGCGGATCAGCCCTGCTGCCGGTTTTGTCCAGAAAGCCTCTAGCTGGTTTTGGTATTCGTCCACCCGCTCCTGCTGTTCGTCGGAGAGGATGTACTCAAACCAGACAAAGAGCCGCCGCTGCGAGTGTTGATGCCCCCCCCAGATATCGTCCAGCAACACCTGCACATCGGGATGCACAAAGGCCACGTCGCTGAGGACGTGGTAGATCTGCTCAAGCTGGCTACCCGACAACGTCAAGGCCGAGGCGGGCGTCGGCAAGGGGGGGCGATCCCCGGCGGCACGGCAGCGAAAGTTATCTCTTCGCCTGGAGTTGGCCTCGATTGGCTGCAGCCAGCCCTGAGCGGCCAGGTAGTCCAGCTCTTTGCGCAGGGTGCGGTGGGTCTTCAAAAAGGGCCGGCTGGCCAGCCGCGTCTCCAGATGGGGAACTTCGGCTTTTAAGGCGGCCAGCAGGTCGGGATGCTCCAGCCAAAAGCTCAGAGGCTTCTGGCAAATGCAACTGGGATCCGGGCAGGAGATCCCATGGGGCAAATCCTGCCGGGGGTGGCTGGGCGAGAAGAGGCGATCGCGGATGTGGGTGTAGCCAAAGGTCTCTGGCAGATCCGGCCAACGGTTTTCGCTGTACAAACCCTGGAGCAACACCCAGAGACGCACCGCCCGCTCCAGGCGCTCTGCCAACTGCCCGCCTGCCAGCCAGCGCAACACCTCCACCGTCAAAGGCAACTCCCCTCCGTTCATCTCCCCCTCCAGGGCAAGGCACAGACCAAGGTCGGATCCCTTCGCCCCTACTCTGCCAACAATTGGAAGATCTTGCTTCCAATCTTCCCCATACTGGGGCCAGGCTGTTGTCTTTCTGTCCCAATTTCCATGTCTGCTGTGGCGCTGCAGTTGCGGTCTGGCTATCTGGCCCATTGGCCGCAGAAACCCCATCTTGGGGGGCTACCGTTTCAGGTGATTGAAATCGAGCTGACCCGACCGGATCGGCTGGTTTTCCCGGAAGATCTGGCCCAACTGCGCCTGCCTGGGGGGATCGACCCCCGCTTGGGAGTGGTGCTGAGCGGGCGCGCCCCCATCTGGCTCTACGGCTGGTTGGTGCACGAGTGCCACTTTACCCGCTGGGTGGCCTGCTACGACCCGCGCTTGGGGGCAGTGGTGGTCTCCAGCCATAGCCCAGACGTGCAGGTGGGCGAGATCATTCCCTGGGTGCAGGGCAGGCCAGGCTCAGAATTGGCGGCGGCAGTGATGGTGGTGGGCCCTCCGGATAGCGGCAAAAGCCGCCTGGCCCGCGCTCTTTTCGAGTCCCTGCTGCCTCAGGCTCCCAACGTTTATCTGCAGCGGGCCCACTGGGATGGGGAAGGAAATTGGACGTTGGATCTGCCGCCGGAAGAAGCCAAAATCCTCAAGCACCGCTACCGGGGCCGCCTGACCCCCGATTTTTTCAGCTTTCACGCCCAGGCCATCCTCGCCCTGCGCCAACAAAAAAGCCTGGTGATCGTGGATGTGGGCGGCAAGGTGGATCCGCAAAAGCAGCCGATCCTGGAAGCCTGCTCCCACTACCTGGTGGTCAGCCGGGATCCCGAGGCTATCCCTCTCTGGCACGAGTTTTGTCGAGACCGGGGCAACTTGCGGTGTGTGGCCGTCCTGCACACCGGCCCCTGCCCGGAAGATCTACCCAGGGATCCCAACCAACTGGAGCTGTGCTGGGATCCCGGCTCTCCGCTGCCTGCCGAGCTGGTGCGGGTGGTGCGCGGCTTGGTCGGCTCGGCAGGATAATGGCAGGGAGCTTTCGGCGGCGTGCCGGATGAGATTTTTAGTTAACCGCTTCAGGGTTAGCCTCATGCCCGTAGAGGTAGCTGAGGACAGAGTTGCGCAGGCGATAGTACTGCGGATCCTCCAGAATGCGCTCGCGGTCGCGAGGACGTGGGAAGGGAATAGAAATGACCTGCCCAATGGTAGCTGCAGGGCCGTTGGTCATTAACACCAAACGGTCGGCCAGAAACAGTGCCTCATCGATATCATGGGTGATCATCAAAACCGTGCAGCGATGTTCATCCCAAATGCGCAACAGCTCCTCCTGCAGTTCCTCTTTGGTGATGGCATCCAAAGCCCCAAAGGGTTCATCCAAAATCAGGACTTCTGGTCGAATCGCCAAGGCACGGGCAATGGCCACCCGCTGCTTCATCCCTCCGGAAATTTGCGGGGGATATTTTTGGGCAGCTTCCCCCAGCCCCACCAAATTCAGGTGTTCCTCTACAATTTGATGCTTTTCCGACTGGCTCTTTTGAGGGAAGACCGACTGGACGGCCAGGTAAACATTTTCATAGACCGTGAGCCAGGGTAACAAGGCATATCCCTGAAACACCACCATGCGATCTGGGCCAGGAGCTGTAATCGGCTGGCCTTTCAGCTTCACCGAGCCGCTGGTGGGCTGGGTAAAGCCAGAAACCATATTCAGCAGCGTGGTTTTGCCACAGCCGGAATGTCCAACTATGCAGACAAATTCTCCTGCATCGACCCTAAGATTGATATCTCGCAAGACGGGATACTCCCCCTTAGGAGTTGGGTAAGTCTTGCTGACATTCTCAAGGGTTAAGTAGGGTTCTGCGGCTGTGGCTACTGGGGTAGAGGTTGTCAAGAGGGCAGTCATCGTGGGGTGCTCCAATTCATCGTTTTCTCACAACTGGGAACGTGCTTTTGCAAAGGGAACCTCTAGAGCAACACAGGACGACGATCCAAAGCAACCTCGGCTATGTAAATGTCGTGCTTAATCGCCAAACTGTTGAGGTAAGCCAAGGGATCCTCGCCATTGAAAGGGATCCCGTCGAACAATTGAATGGGCTGCCGTTGGTAAGACACCTCCAGCCCCAGCTCGCGGGCTGCCGTGCTGAACACCCCCACCTGACATACCCGCTCCACGATCTCCACCCAGTTGCGGGGGAAGGGCAGATCCCCCCAGCGGGCCATTTGCGTCATCATCCACAGATGCTCGGTGCGGCTGGGGCGGTTGCCGGCGCCCAGAAAGAACTGATGGTGGGCATATTCCCGCATCGGCATGTCTAGGTCACAGATTAGGCGCTGGGGATCCCCCAGGTGAATGTAGGATGGGTCGGTGCTCAGGTAGGCGCGGCGGCTGAGCAGCTCGCGAATCTCGTCGTGATGGGCCGGGTCTTCACAGTAGCGGCAGGCTTCCAGCAGCGCTTTCACCAAGGCAATGTGGGTGTTGGGATAGGCCCTGGCCCAATCTTCTCGCACCCCCAACACTTTGCCGGGATGGCCCAGCCAAATCTCCAGATCTGTAGCCACCGTAAAGCCACTGCCCTCTAAGGCTGCCCGCAAATTCCAGGGCTCTCCCACACAGTACCCATCGATGTTGCCGGCTGTTAGGTTGGCCACCATCTGGGCCGGTGGCAGGGTTTTCAGCACTACATCGTGATCCGGGTGGATCCCGCCGGCTGCCAGCCAATAGCGCAGCAGCAAGTTGTGCATGGAGCTGGGATGCACCACCCCAAAGGTCAGCCGACGGCTGGGGCTATCCAGGATGTAAGCCTTCAACTGGCTCAGCGTGTGGATCCCTTGCTCGTAGAAGCGCCTGTGCAGGGTAATGGCATTGCCGTTGCGGGTCAAGGTGAGGGCAGTCACCACCGGCTGGGGTGGGTTGTCCCCGCCGCCCAGAGACATCCACACCGGCATGCCGGCGGGCATTTGGGCCGCATCCAAGTAACCTCCCTGGATGCCGTCTTGGATCCCTCGCCAACTGGTTTCCCGCACCAGATTGACTTCTTCCAGGCCGTGTTTGGCAAAAAACCCCTTTTCTTTGGCCACCGCCAACGGGGCGCAGGCGGTCAGGGGCACAAAGCCGATCTCCAAGTTGATCTTTTCTAAACCGTGCCTGGCCACCACGGTGCTGCGGCGGGCCCGCCACTGTTTGATCCGTTTTTGCTGGTTCAAAAAGTAGATGATCTCGCTGCGATAGCTGTAGTAGCTGGGGTGATTGACTACCTCCAACCGGCGGCGGGGGCGGGGAATATCGATGGTTAAAATGTTGCCAATTCGGGATCCCGGCCCGTTGGTCAGCATCACCACCCGATCCGAGAGCAGGACGGCTTCGTCCACGTCGTGGGTGACCATGAGGGTGGTCATCTGGTGTTCTTCGCAGATGCGCATCAACTGCTCCTGCAAATTCCCGCGCGTGAGGGCATCCAAAGCGCCAAAGGGCTCGTCCAACAACAACACCTTGGGCCTCACAGCCAAAGCGCGAGCGATGGCTACCCGCTGCTTCATGCCCCCTGACAGTTGAGCCGGGAACTTATCCGCCGCCTGCCGCAAGCCGACCAGATCGATATGTTCTTCGACAATCTGCTGACGCTCTGCCGGGGAGTAGTTTTTCAGCACAGCGTCTACCGCCAGGGCAATGTTTTGTCGAACCGTTAGCCAAGGCAAAAGCGAGTAATGCTGAAACACCACCATGCGATCCGGGCCGGGAACGGTGATGGTGTGTCCATCCAAAGCCACGATCCCTCCGGTAGGCAGAGACAACCCCGCCACCATGTTCAGTAGGGTGGACTTGCCGCAGCCGGAGTGGCCGATTAAGGAGACAAACTCCCCGCGGTGAATTTGGAGATCGATCCCTTTGAGGGCTAGATATTCTTGGCCTCCAGGCAGACCAAACGCTTTTTCCACTTGCTCTACACTGACCAATACAGACACAGAAGACCTCCCCACCTGTAGATATTGCTCAGCAACTCGGATCCCAGACCTCAGTTCTACTCTTTTTGAAGAGCTGATTGGGGCTAACACTCAAAGACAATGTAAGAGGGATCCCAACTCAATTGGATGGACATGCAGTGAAAAGATCTGCAAACGAGGCTAGCGATTGGCTATTTTGTTTTGCAGGGCAGCCACCAGTCGATCCAAAAGCAAGCCCACCGCCCCAATGTAGATGACAGCAACGATGATCTCAGTCACGTAGTTCTGCTGGTAGGCATCCCAGATGAAAAAGCCGATCCCTGGCACGCCGGACATGACAATTTCTGCAGCAATAATCGCCAGCCAGGATAGGCCAATGCCAACCCGCAAACCTGTGAACATGTAGGGCAAAGCAGAGGGCAGCAGCACCTTAAAAAAGAAGTCAACTTTAGAAAGCCTCAGCACTCTAGAAACGTTGATGTAGTCTTCCGGGATCTGTCTCACCCCCACAGCCGTGTTGATGAGAATGGGCCAAATTGAGGTAATAAAAATAACGAACAGGGCAGCCGGCTCATTGCGTTGCAAAGCAGCCAAGGAGATGGGCACCCAAGCCAAGGGAGCCACCATGCGCAAAAACTGGAAGATGGGATCCAAAGCGCGGTTGATCCACATGCTGCTGCCCACCAAGATCCCTAGGGCAATGCCCACCAAAGCGGCACTGCAGTAGCCGATGACCACCCTTTGCAGGCTGGCCAAAGTTTGGCGCAGCAGCCCTTGGTCGAGGTCGCTATTGCGGTACAGAGGATGCAGGATTAGGTAGCGGCTGCGCTCATCCATCCACACATCCCAGGGCCCCGGCAGCCGAATCAGGTTGGCGCCGGACAAAAGTTGCCAAATCAACAAAAATCCCACAATGCCAACCACGGGAGGGAGGATCTGATCTCGATACTTGGCAAAGTCGAACTTGGTTGTCGAGGGCTTTGCCGGAGAAGAAAGTGTCGTCGTCATGGCTCCTAGAGAGGATAGAGTTTTACAAAGTTCTCTGTTTCTGCGCCTTCGAAACACCTCGACTGAGGGGTTCTACAAAGTTCTGGAATCAGAGCATGAACTTGGATCAGCTTTGCCTTTTCCTTGGACGGGCAAGCACAGGGACTGCAAACTCGACAAAACTCTCACAGCAATCAGCAAAATCAGCGCCCCCATTGCCATTGAAAGGATGAGCCTGTCCCAGTAAAGCTTGGCTGGTCTCTCGAAGCAGGGATCCCTGGAGTGTTCTCGCGGAACGTGCAGCAGAGCTAACATGGCCGATCCTCAACATAGTGTTCAGAACCATTCAAAAGGCGCAAGGCTGACAGTCTCTATCAACCCGATGTGAGCAGAAAGCTCGGCCCAGCCTTTTTTAACTCGATGGGATCCCGCGAATGGGCAGGATTTCTGCTACACAAGAAACACGTCTGTGTTGACCTGAGCCGAGACTAGGCCCTCTTGATTTTCAGGCTGTTCAAGTAGGCCTGGGGATCCTGGGGGTCAAACACCACACCATCGAAGAAACGCTCCGTTCCCCGCGAAGTGTTGTTGGGAATATTCTTCACTCCCAGCGCTTGGGCAGCCTCCCGCCAGAGATCTTCGCGGTTCACCTCATCCACCAGACGGCGGGCAGTATCCAAATCCTTGAGGAAGCGAGCGTGGAAGCCCCAACGCAGCGATTCGGTCAAGAACCACAGGTCATGGCTCTTGTAGGGATAAGAGACGCTGCCCCGCCCATCTTCCCAGTACAGAGGCCCGGCGTTGAAATCTTGAACAGCCGGCTTGCCATCTCCCAATTCGTACTTGCCCTGGAAGGGAGGCGTGAGAACCTCGACCGGCACATTCAGATAAGCGCGCCCCGAAAGGATGCGCGCCAGCTCTTCACGGTTGGCCGGATCGTCGCACCATTGCTGCGCTTCCATCACAGCCATCAAAACTGCTTGTGTGGCTCTGGGGTTTTGCTCCACCCAGTCGGCGCGAATGGCCAAGTATTCTTCGGGGTGAAAAGGCCAGATCTGCTGGGTGAGGGCCGCCATAAAGCCGATCCCATCGGCCACAATCCGGTAGGGCCAGGGATCCCCGGTGCTAAAAGCATCCATGGTGCCATTGCGCATTCCCTGCACCGTTTCGGCAGAGGGAACCGCCAACAGGTCGATGTCTTGATCCGGATCTACCCCCCCAGCAGCAAACCAGTAACGGATCCAAAAATCTTGATTGACGTTGGGGAAGGTATGAGCGGCCTTGAATTTGCGTTTGTTGCTGGCGCTGAAGTTTTTGATGTAATCCGCGGCTCCCGAGATATCCAGCCCCAAACCCTTGCCAGCATGCATTCCGGCAATGGCAATCCCGTTGCCTTGGGTGATCAACTGACACAGAACTGCCATGCGCACCGGCTGATTGTTGGTGATGGCGCCAATGTGGATCATGTGAGGCATCGGCATCTGCCACTGGCCACCGTCGATTCCCCCACCCGCTGAGCCGATGACCACGTTGTCACGGGCTGCCGGCCAACTGGCCTGCTTCAAAACCTCTACACCGGTCATGCCATGCTTGTCGAAAAAGCCCTTCTCCTTGGCGATGATCAGGGGGGCAGACTCCACAATCGGTATAAAGCCTAACCTGAGATTGGGGGTTTCTGGGCCGCTGGCCTGGGCAACCCAGTAGCCTGTGCTGGCCCGTGCTAAGCTGCCACTCACGAGTCCACCCACGGTGGCCGCACCCGCAGACAGCAAAAAGTTACGACGTGACGTCATGCTCACCTCATCGAAAGGATATGTGAAGGCAAGAAGGAAGCTTTCCAGTTCAAGTCGCCTGACCCATGGATTTCCTTCGTGAAATCTCAAGAAATCCTTAAATCTCAGCTTGGTTGATATCCTAAGGGCAAATAAATATAGAAACAATACAATTATTATTTTGGTAAGCATAGACTTCCGTTTATCATTGTTGCGATGGCTTAGGTCTCAATGGCGTTTCCTCTAACGGCGGCTTGCTCTGGGCAAAACAACTCAACAGATTGGGGATCCCTGCCCCATGGCGGCTATCACTGGGATGGCTGTGCCGAGCCGTTTTTCGAGGGCTGGTACAGCCGCGTCACCTTGCCCGGGGATCCGCCCATTAGCTTTGCCTTCATGTACGCCATCGATCCCAAGCGAGGGGGCATGGCTCAGGTGTTGGGGCCGGAGGAGGAGTTGCATTGGCGCACCTTCCCCAATCCCCGCCGCTTTTGGGCCAGCTCAACCCATCTGGCCTTGGGGCACTCAGGGATCCCAGGCCCCGGCTGTCGCGGCCTTCAGGATCCCTTCACCTTCTTCCAGCGCACCGCCAGCGGCTACCAATACACCGCCCACCTCAACCAGGGGATCCTGCCAGATCCTGTCAGAGGCGAGGCCATCCGCTGGCTCTATCGCATTCAACTCTGCTCTGCCTACGGGATCCCGCCGCGGGCCACCATGGGAGCCTGGTCTTATCTGCCCATCTTCGAGCCGGGCTGGCAGATCCTGATGAGCCACGGCCTGGCCAGCGGCTGGGTGGAGTGGCGGGGCAGGCGCTTCGAATTCGAGCAGGCCCCCGCCTACGCCGAAAAAAACTGGGGACAAAGCTTCCCTCGCCGCTGGTTTTGGATCCAGTGCAACGCCTTTCCCAACCATTCCGGCCTCAGCCTCACCTGCGCCGGAGCCGAGCGGCAGGTGCTCACCCGCCCCGAAGAAGTCGCCCTGATCAGCCTGCACGGCGGGGGATCCCAGCCTTTTTTGGAGTGGCGGCCCGGCCAAGCTCGGCTAACCTGGCAGGTGGATCCCTGGGGATCCTGGCAGGTGCGCGGCGTTGTACAGGAGTTCCATTTGTGGATCGGCTGGCCAGACCTGCCATCCCCTGGGATGGATCCCGTCAAGCCCCGAGAGCCTCCTTGGCCGCATACATAACCTCTAGGGTGATCTCGGTCAGGCCACGCTCGCGGGCAAATTTTTCGGTGTTGCGTTTCACCTTGCCGCGCACAAAGCCGGGCACTTTGTTCAGCTCCGCCTGGGCTTCTCGCGTCCAGATGAGATCGGAATCGGCGCTCAGGCTCTTGTGGATCACTTCTTTGGTGTCGTGGCCGCCGAAGACCTCCAGCAGGTGATCCTCCATGCCCAGGGTAAAGGAGTTGTAGATTAGGTCCACAATTTGGTTGGCGCCCTCATACCCCAAAAAGGGCCGGTAGCCGATGGGAAAATCTTGCACGTGCATGGGCGCCGAGATTACCCCACAAGGGATCCGCAGCCGCTTGCCCACATGCCGCTCCATCTGGGTGCCGAAGATGGCGGCAGGCTCCACCTGGGCAATGGCATCGGCTACGCGGGTGTGATCTTCGGTCAGCAGCACCTGATCGCAATACCCGCCCACCTCTGCCTGGAACCACTCGCCATCGTAGGTGCAATAGCTGCCCGCCCAGACCACATGAACCCCCATCTCGCGGGCCAGGATCTTGGTGATGGCTGCCGCATGGGTGCAATCCCCAAAGACCACGGCTTTTTTGCCGGTCAGATTTTGGCAATCGATGGAGCGGGAGAACCAAGCCGCCTGGGAAACGTAGAGGGTCTGCTCCTGGATGTAGGGCTCGTAGTCCACCGGGATCCCTTGCTCGTTGAGAACCTGCTGGATCTGGCGGATGAAGCGGGCTGTTTCCACCACCCCCATGGGGGTGATCTCCACATAAGGTGTGCCAAACTGCTCCTGCAGGTAGCGAGCCGTCATCGGCCCCAGTTCCCGGTAGGGCACCACGTTAAACCAGGCCCGCCCCAGGTGCTTGAGATCGTGGACGCTGGCCCCCTGCGGGATCACCAAATTGAGCTCGATCCCCAGATCCTGGAGCAGCTTTTTCAACTCCCGCAGATCGTGGGCATGGTGAAAGCCCAGGCTGGAGATGCCGAGGATGTTGCAGGAAGGACGCTCCGTCCTCCGGGGCGGGCCGCTCAACTCCCCACTTTTGCGGGCTTTGTTGATATAGAACTCCACAATCTGGTGCAGGGTGCGCTCGGCGGCCTGCAACTCGTTGACCCGATAGTGGTTGACATCGGCCAGCAGCACGTCACAGCGGCTGGACAACTGCGCCTGCCGCACAAAGTGATGCAGATCCTCCTGCAAAATGCTGGAGGTGCAGGTGGGGGTAACCACAATGAGATCAGGCTGCTCCTCGCCGTCTTTGCGGACGATGTTGCGAATCACCTTCTCGTCCGATCCCCGCGCCAACACCTGCCGATCAACGACGCTGGTGGTTACCGGGGTAAAGTCCCGCTCCCGCTCTAGCATGGAACGCATCACGTTGAAATAGTCGTCCCCCAGGGGAGCGTGCATGATGCTGTGAACGTTTTTGAAAGAACTGGCCACCCGCAGCGTGCCGATGTGGGCGGGGCCAGCGTACATCCAATAGGCCAATTTCATGGACAGCCTCTCAAATGAAAACCGAGGCAAGAGCCGGGATCCCAATCCGCCGCCGACTTCTCACCCGCTGCAAATCTCTTCTGGCATTGTAGAACGCCCGGCAGCCGGGATCCCTTGGCCGTTATCCTCCGTAACTCCCGGCCACGGCGATTGTAAACATCATCGATCAAAAGCAAAACGGCCCTTTCAAGACAGCGACAATTACGGGGATCCCTCTACCCTGACTTCAAGGCCTGTTCCATGCTGGAAATAGGGGCAGCAGCCCTGGACTCCGCTTGGCAGCTTGCCGGCGAAGAACCCAATTTCCGTAGCTTTCGTTACAGATTAACTTTTGAATACAAAATGTGTACCTCTACAAACTTGAGCAGAGATTTTGGGTTACCCAGGCAAGTTTTTGGCCAGCCAAGGCAGACTGAGTCTGGAGAGAGGCTCTTCTGTTTCCCTGGATACAAACCTGGGCAAAGACCCGGGCAGAAGGGCGTGGCTGCTGGAGAAAGCGAACACCCTTTGAGGTGTTGAGGTGAAAGGCCATGGGCTCTACCACGATTTCTTGGCAACGTGATCGGAAAGCCCCTCAGGAGCAGATGGATTCCATGACTGTCACATATCTTAAGTCTGCGGCTTGCCTGCGCAACTGGCTGCAGGCGCCCTTGCAACCGATTCGAGCGGCAATTGACAGCATTGAAGTTCAGGATCCCCGCTTGGCCCACTTTTTGTGTCGGTGGATCCCGGCCC
>NZ_AXUX01000001.1:885741-965607 GCF_002760475.1 Synechococcus sp. 63AY4M2
GCGTCTACCAGTTCCGCCACTCGCCCAGGCTTGAACCATTATCCTACTGAACCGGCGAAACCTCGTCAACCACCCCTACGCGCCGCGGGCTTGCTCGAGTTGCTGGGCTTTTTGCCGCAGCTTGCGGGTTTGCTCCATCACCTCCTCCAGATCTTCCTGGGAGAGGCGCTCTACGTAGTTGATCTTGATCTCTTCCAGCAAGTCTTGCAGCAGGGAGCGGATCTCATCCAGAGCATGTTGCTGGGTAAGTTCACCTGCCAAGACTTCGCCAAATCGCCGCAACAGTTGGGCCACCAGCTTGGAGCCGACGGGATCCTCGAAGCTGTTGGTCAAGGCTTTGTAGGTGGTGGTGGTCAGCTCGCCGGCCAGGCGCTCCGTCAGTTGGCTGAGCAGGGATCCGAGGCCGGGCAGCCGTTCCAGGGTTTGCAGGGCGGGGAGTTGTTTGAGCAGGCCATCCAGGTTGTAGCGGAGCCATTGCTCCACCTCCGGCTGAACCTGGGGCAAGACGCGGTAGAGGACGGTGCGAAAAACCAGGTTGGCAATGGCTTCCAGCTCGTTGATCTCGTTGAGGTCGATGTAGCTGCGGGAGGGATCGGCTGCCGGCAGCAGGGGCAGGGATCCCCGCTGGATGGATGCCTGGATTTGGTTGATCACCCGCACGACGATGACCTCGGTCAGGTCTTCGGCGAAGTTGGTGACAAAGCCCTGGCTTACCTGGGCCCGGACCCGCTCCAGATCCAGCAACTGCGCCTGTCCCAGCCGGATGGTGACGGGGATCACCCGCAGCCAGCGCCAAAAGGGCAACAGCAGCAGCACATCGTACCAGCGCCAGAGCATGGCATCCAGCCAATTGACGCCGGTGTAGCGGCGGCTGATGGCCACCGTGCGCAGGACAAATTCCAGCCCAAACAGCAACACAAAGGGAAAATCCAGCAGCGGAAAAAAGTCCACGGGGCTGCCGCTCTCGCCGATGGGGCGGGAGTAGTTGGTCTCGAAGAGGGGGCGCAGCCGGGCCTGGAAAAATTCGATCCCGTCTTTGGGATCGACGCTGGCCAAGTATTCGGCAGTCCAGAAGCGGGCGAAGGCGGCCCTGGCCGAGTCGGCTCCGGGGATGTGCTCCCGCATCAAGTTGAGGATGCGCACAAACTGGCCGGTTTTGTTGGCGGCCTGAAAGGGGTTGGTCTCGATCATCTCGTCGCTCAGTTGCCGCAAGCGGGCCAGGAGCGGCGCCGCCGCTTCCGACTCCACCCCAAAGCGCAGGGTGACCTGGCGCAGCTCATCCACCAGGGCCAAGTAGCGCTGGGTTTCCGGGTTGGGCTCAATGCCTTTCACCGGGTCATACAGGTCGGTTACCGGGGAGCGGCTGGTCTGTTGGGAGAGGATGGGCAGGGGAATGGGAGGGCCAAAGGCGCCGAAGATCTGCACCCGCCCCTGGAGCCAAAAGTCCCGCCAGGGCACGTAGCTGAGGTCGAAGAGCACCCAGCACAGGTTGCCCAGGGCCAGCAGAGCCATTCCTCTTTCGTAGAGGAGCAGCCAGCGACTTCGTCCCTTGCGAACAGAACGTTTGATAATGCGTCGGGCCGCGTTCATGATCTCGGGCAACGGGTCGGGTGAAGCCAGCCCTAGCCTACCACCCCTGGCTTGAGCTTCTCTGGGCCGCGGCAAGCTGTTGCACAACCTGGCCGAACTGCTGCCAGATGGCCTCTGCCTGTGGCCCCACCTGGCGCAGGATCCAGCCCTGACAGACGGGATCCGGAGACTTGACCAGCCAGTGTGGGGATTCTGTCCCGCTGACGTGAACGGTCGGCCAAGTGGGTTCCGGCCAGTCCCCCAGCAAATACAGGGATCCCCAGCAGAGATGGGATCCCAGCACCGACGCGGTGGAGACATGCTGGTGGGGAAAGCGGAGATCGATGTGTTCTTGCAGCCAGAGCTTTTTCTGGCGGCTAGCAGATGGGCTCCCGGCAGCGACCCAAACCCGCAAGCTGCTGGAAAGGCGCCGAAACTGCCAGCATTCCCCCATGGCCAGCCGCCCGGCCGTCCAGATCTCGGCATAGGCCAGGCGGGCACTGGGATCCAGCTCGATCTGCACCTGTTGGCGGAAGTCTGCTCCTGCGCCGGGAATGGTCGGGTGAGGGATCCAGATCAGTTGGCTGGTGGGGGCCAGCTTGACCTTGGCCTGTTGCCGGATCAGGCCGGGGTGGAGGCGGGTTGCCCCCTGGGTGCGAATTGCCAGCCCTGCGCCTGCCCCCAGCTCGATCGCGATGTGGTGGCGATCCCCGCCCAGCAGGCCGCCGTTGGGGTTGCGCAGGTAATAGAGGGGCGGCTCACCGGGGGATCCCAGCCATTGCAGGGGGGCCTGAGAATACTCCCAAATGCGGGCATGTTCGCCTTGGCGGCTGATCTTCAAGAGGGCCTTGCCGAAGGTCACAGGCGGCTTACAGAGGGGGAGTTAGCCTGGATGGGGCAAAAGAGCACCTCCCGCTTCAGCCAGCTCAGGATCTGATCCAGTCCCTCGCCCGTGCGCAGGTTGGTAAAGACAAAGGGCCTGTCTCCCCGCATGCGGCGGGCATCCCGTTCCATCACCCCCAAGTCCGCCCCCACATAGGGCGCCAGGTCGATCCTGTTGATCACCAGCAGGTCGGAGCGGGTGATCCCCGGCCCCCCTTGCGCGGGATCTTGTCCCCTTCGGCCACATCAATAACATTCAATAACATAGATGCAGGCATCCACCAGCTCTGGGCTGAAGGTGGCCGCCAAGTTATCCCCTCCCGATTCCACCAAGATGGGATTCAGGGGACAGAAGCGGCGCTCCAGCTCCTGAATGGCATCGAGGTTGAGGGAGGCGTCTTCCCGAATGGCCGTGTGGGGACAGCCGCCGGTCTCCACGCCGATGATCCGCTCCGCCGCCAGCGCCTTGGCCCGCACCAAAAACTCGGCATCTTCGCGGGTATATTAGTCTCCACGGCCAAAGACAAGGGATCCCGCAGTGCCAGACAGAGCTTTTCCACCAGGGCGGTCTTCCCGGATCCCATCGGGCCGCCAATGCCAACCCGCACCGGCTGAGCAGTCTGCGCCATTTTGCCCGACCTCTGATACCTGATACTCTTTTTGGGCATTCTAGAACTAGACGCTTGCAAGGGATCCGGGTATGGTTCGACTTTTGGTGGCAACTGCCGTAGTGCTGGTGGGCTTTCTGGTGGTGAACCGGCTCTACCGCAACCCGCTCAGTTCAGAGCCAAGTCCAGAGCAGGCCAGCCCAGAAGCCGCCCAGCAAGGGATCCCCCAGGGAGGGCCGCTGCAGATCTACCAATCGCGGGAACAGCTCCAGCAAACCCTCAACCAAGGGGCTACAGCTACCCAACAGCAGGTAGAAGCCCTCGAGCAGTCCTTGGGCAATTAGTTGTGGCGGGCAGGAGGAGATATCCCCCAAACGCGCTAAAGTCGAGAATGCTGCAATTTTTTATAGATCATCCATGCGGATCCCTCCTGTTCCTCCGGAAAAAGCCGACAAGCAACTGCAGAAGGTTTACGAAAGCCTAGAAAAAACCTATGGCACCGCCCTCAACCCGCTACAGGTAATGGCCCACAAGCCGCAGCTGATGCGGGCGGTGATGAACCTGTACGGAGCGCTGCACACCGACAACCCCAACCTGCCCGAGGAGCTAAAAGAGCTGGTCAGCATCCGCATTGCCCAGATCAACGGCTGCCGCCACTACTGCCTGCCCTACCACACCCTGCAGGCGCAAAAACACGGCGCCTCCCCGGCCAAAATTGCCGCGGTGGCCCAGGCCCGCACCAGCGCCCTCTACACCGAAGCCGAGAAGCTGGCCATCGAGTACGCCGAGCGCATGACCGTGCCCAGCATGGTGGTGACCGACAGCTTCTTTGCCCGCCTCAAAACCATTTGGTCAGACGAAGATCTGGTGGAGCTCTCGGCCTGGATTGGCTTTATGAACTTCTGGACCAAGGTCATCGCCGCTTTGGATGTGCCTCTGGATCCCATCTTTGCCGAGCAGCTCCAGGCTTCCTAGTTTCCCAGGTGCTGATGAAGGATGGAGGAACTCCCCTCTTTTGCCAAAAAAGGGGGCAGAAGGATAGACACCCTTCCATAAAGGCTGCTGCCTAGGCCCAGTCATCCCGTGTACTGAAGCTGCGGCCGTAGACCTGGCCGCGGGCGTGGATCTGGCGGGTGCGGGCAAACAGCTCCTCTTCGCTCAGGCCCCACTGTTCCAAGATCTGATCCAAATCCCGCTGCAGATCCCAGGCGCCGGGAAAGCCGTGGTAGCGGATGCGCAGACGGGCCACTTCGGCCAGCACCCAATCCGAGGGGGGGCTCTCCTGCACTTGGGCCATCAGCTCGTTGAGAAGAGCCCGATCGGTGTCGTATTGCGGATGCTGCTGCTCCCGTCGAGAGGAGCTGTTTGTAGGGGAACCAGCCATTGCTCTCCCTCCTTTTTTTCACGTTAGCTGAGTCATCAAGAGCTCCTCAATAGCAAGAATTGGGATCCCTGATGGCCCGAGAGCTCGAGGAACCGCGGGAAAGCCGCTATACTGCAAATGTTGCAGACCATAAACATTCTTCAGTTGCGGAGGCGGCGGCCATGCCCATGCCCATGATCGAGACCCGTACTGACCGGATGCTGCTCAACTTTGGGCCGCACCATCCTTCTATGCACGGGGTCTTGCGCCTGCTGGTCACCCTCGATGGCGAAAACATCGTCGACTGCGAGCCGGTGATTGGCTATCTGCACCGCGGCATGGAAAAAATTGCCGAAAACCGCACCGTGGTGCAGTACCTGCCCTACGTCTCCCGCTGGGACTACGGTGCCGGCATGTTCAACGAGGCCATCACCGTCAACGCCGTCGAGAAACTGGCTGGGATCCCGGTGCCCCGGCGGGCCAGCTACCTGCGGGTGATCATGTTGGAGCTGACCCGCATCACCAACCACCTGCTCTGGTTTGGCCCCTTCTTGGCCGACCTGGGCGCCCAAACCCCCTTCCTCTACGCCATGCGGGAGCGGGAGTGGATCTTGGATTTGTTTGAAGCCGTCACCGGCATGCGCCTCATCAACAACAACTACTTCCGCGTCGGGGGCGTGGCGGTGGATCTGCCCTACGGCTGGACGGAAAAATGCCTCGATTTTTGCGAGTACTTCCTGCCCAAGGTAGATGAGTACGAGCGGCTGGTTACCGACAACCCCATCTTCCGCCGGCGGCTGGAAGGGATAGGGGTCATCTCCAAGCAAGATGCCATCAACTGGGGCCTGTCTGGGCCCATGCTGCGGGCCTGCGGCGTCAACTGGGATCTGCGCAAGGTGGATCACTACGAGTGCTACGACGACTTCGACTGGGAGGTGGCGGTTTACCCAGAGGGGGATTGCCTGGCCCGCTATCGAGTGCGCATGAAGGAGATGCGCGAGTCCTGCAAAATTGTGCAGCAGGCGGTGAAGGCCCTGCCCGGTGGCCCCTTTGAAAATCTGGAAGCCAAGCGCATGCTGGAGGGGCCAAAGTCGGAGTGGAACAAGGGCGACTACCAGTTCATCAGCAAAAAGCCCTCGGCCAACTTCAAGATCCCCAAAGGAGAGGCCTACGTACGGGTGGAGAGCGCCAAAGGGGAGCTGGGCATTTACATCGTCGGCGACGACAACGTCTGTCCGTGGCGCTGGAAGATCCGTCCACCCGGCTTTGTCAACCTGCAGGTGTTGCCTCAGCTCATTCGCGGCATGAAGGTGGCCGACATGATCGCCATCTTGGGCAGCATCGACATCATTATGGGGGAGGTGGATCGCTAAGATACTCGTAGGAAAGGGAGGACAAGGGCGATGGCCTGGGCGATCTTGCTTCTGCCGCTCCTGATTGTCGTAACTATTGCCGCGATTATCGGTCCCAAGCAATGGGCCAAGTACCAAGAAGAAAGGCGCCGCCGCGCCGAAGAGTTATCCGACGCCCGCCTGCAGGCCATCATTCAGCAGGAGCTGCGCCGCCGCCACCGTCCCCCTCAGTCGGATCCCAACGGCAAAGCCTAGTTATTAGATCCACAGACTCCAGTGCCTTTTTTGACTCACCGTCTCTAGGGAGCCACTCAACCCCATGACAACCGCCGGCATTGACCTACAGCTTGGTTTTGAAACAGCCCTGCAAAACTTGGGCCTGAGCCCAGGCGCTGCCCACGCTTTGTGGGTACCTTTGCCCATGTTGCTCATGGTCATCGCCGCCACCTTGGGAGTGATGGTCATGACCTGGCTAGAGCGGAAGATCTCGGCGGCGGCCCAACAGCGGATTGGCCCCAACATGGCTGGGCCCCACGGGGTACTGATCCCGATTGCCGATGGCATCAAGCTCTTAACGAAGGAAGATGTGCTGCCCAGCTTGGCCGACCCAGTTTTGTTCACGCTGGGGCCGATCCTGGTTTTCCTGCCGGTCTTTTTGTGTTATCTGGTGGTTCCCTTCGGCCAGAACCTATTGATCTCCAACATCGCCATCGGGGTGTTTTTCTTGATCGCCACCTCCAGCGTGCAGCCCATCGGCCTGTTGATGTCGGGCTACGGCTCCAACAACAAGTATTCTCTGCTGGGGGGGCTGCGGGCGGCGGCCCAGTCAATTAGCTACGAACTGCCCTTGGCCTTGTCGGTGCTGGCGGTGGTGCTGATGAGCAACGGCCTGGACACCGTGGGGATCGTGGAGCAGCAGAGTGGGCTGGGGATCCTCAGTTGGAACGTGTGGCGGCAGCCGATTGGCTTTGTCATTTTCCTGATCTCGGCGCTGGCGGAAACCGAACGGATCCCCTTTGATTTGCCGGAAGCCGAAGAGGAGCTGGTGGCCGGCTACCAGACGGAGTACTCCGGCATGAAATTTGCCCTGTTTTACCTGGGATCCTACGCCAACTTGCTGCTGGCCTCTCTCATTGCGGCGGTGTTGTACTTGGGCGGCTGGTCGTTTGTGGTGCCGGTGGAAACAATTGCCGCCTGGCTCGGGATCCCGTTGGACAACCCCTTTTTGCAGATCGGCGCGGCGGTGTTGGGCATTCTCATGACGATGGTCAAGGCTTTTATCTTTGTGTTTTTGGCCATCCTCTTGCGCTGGACCCTGCCGCGGGTGCGCATTGACCAGCTGTTGGATTTGGGGTGGAAATTTCTGCTGCCCGTCTCGTTTGTGAATTTGCTGTTGACGGCGGCTTTGAAACTTGCCTTCCCGAGCGTTTTCGGGGGTTGAATGAAAAGTAAAGAAAGCGAGAGAGGGAGAGGACAGGCCATGACTTTTCTCAAGCGCGTTGGCGAATACGTAAGCGATGCCTTCAAAGCAGCCAAGTACATCGGTCAGGGGATGGGAGTGGTCTTCGACCATATGAACCGCCGGCCTGTAACTGTCCAGTATCCCTTTGAGAAGCTGATCCCCTCTGAGCGCTTTCGGGGACGCATTCACTTTGAGTTCGATAAGTGCATTGCCTGCGAGATCTGTGTTCGGGTTTGCCCCATCGACCTGCCCGTGGTGGACTGGGTCTACAACACCGAGCTGAAGAAGAAAGAGCTCTACAGTTACAGCATCGATTTTGGGGTGTGCATTTTCTGCGCCAATTGCGTGGAGTTTTGCCCCACCAACTGCCTCTCGGTTACCGAAGATTATGAGCTAGCCACCTACGACCGCCACGAGCTGAACTACCACCAGGTGGCGCTGGGCCGCTTGCCTTCCAAGGTCACGGAAGACCCGATGGTGACGCCGCTGCGGGAGTTTGCCTATCTGCCCAAGGGGGTGATCGATCCCCACGAGCTGCCTGCCGGATCTCAGCGGGCCGGCAAGCGACCGGAGGAGATTCTGGCCGAGATGAAAGCAGCCAAAGAGGCGGAAGCGAAATCAGCCAAGGCCGCCGTAGAATAGCCTGAACAGATGACCGGGATCCCTGGAGTAGGGATCCCGTCTGTTTGTATATGGGTGGTTCGGCAGCGGTATTGTCGTCTCAAGTAAGACTACAGCTTTTTCACTTTCCAAACACTCGGCACTGCTGTCCCTCACCCCCGACCCCTCTCCCAGGGGGAGAGGGGATGTAGACTCTGCTTTAAGAAGGTGTTTTGTGGCTACTATGGCTGTTTGAACTTGTGGGAGAAAAGTTTTCTGGATCCCTGAGTCAAGAATTAATTTGAATGGGGGTGTCCAAGATGGATGGATGCCAGCTTTAGCTAACTTTAGGGAAAGGAAAAGGTAAACCTACCTGCCAAGCCAGGAGAGGTGGCCGATCCGCTGAAGGTTTGTGCGGCGCTTCCGCTTTTGCGAACCGTTACGGTGAACGGAACGGGAGCGGTTACCTGCGAACAGCGACGGAACAAGCTCACCTCAATAAACCTCAATAAGGTACAGGCCTGAGGGCGGGCTGGAGGCCCAAAAGACATTCTCCACAGGGTTTTCCGTTACGGCAACGCAGTCGGCATTGGCATCCACGTCCAGCCGTCCTCCAGAAGGGATAACCCGATTGTTAAAAAACACCGTCTGCTGCCCGGGATCCGTGACATATAAGTCAAGCTCATCGATAGTGTTCCAGGCTAGAGTAATCTGAATAGGGCCGGTGCCGAGCACCCGAGGAGTTGGCGATGGCCTCGGAGTGGGGGTAGGAGCCAGGGTTGGGGCAGGTGTAACTGTCGGTATCGGGGCAGGAGCCAGGGTTGGGGCAGGTGTAACTGTCGGTATCGGGGTAGGCGCAGATCCGCCGCCGATCCTCTCAGCAAAGTTGCCCTGGAAGCTGTTGCCGGCCAAGTAGGCAGCGACTACTGCCTCTGGCGTGCCGGGGGCCACTTGAATGGCTACCCCCGCGCCCTCGCCCCGAGCTAGGAACGTATTCCCAACAATGGTGCGAGCCTGGGTTCCTTGCAAAATGCGAATGCCGACACTGCCGACTATCCTGCCCACGCCGATCCGGTTGGATTGAATCGCTGGCGCCGATCCCGCTCCATCCAGTTGGATCCCGGTGGTGCCAGCCATGTCTCTTTGCCGCGCCTGCAACGCCAAGCCAGCCGCGGCGGTGGCTGGATCCCCTTCGATCTGGTTGTTGCGGAAGATCCCGCCGGAGTTGTTGCTGTAGCGAACTGCCAAAGCTCCCAAAGCTTGCAGAAGGATCGCGTTGTTCTCCAGGAGCGGGTTACTCCCCGGCACAGTGCCTACACCTACGCCTCCTGCCTTGCTGACACTGACTGAGATGCTTGCAATACGGCCACTGCCCGAGACCTGCACACAGGGATCCAAAAATTGCTGGCAAAAAATCTGGGCCAATTGGTTTAAAGCTCCCTCCAAAACGGCAGCGTTGCCGTTGACCAAGATGTTGGAGCGGGGGTCGTTGAGGGTAACCTTGCTCGGCTGAAAGGTGCCACCGTTGACCTGCACCCTTCCGCCTTCCAACACCACCTCCACCCCTTGCAGGCTGGTTTGGCTGGCTACGATCACGTCGAACAACCCGGCCAGGATCTCATAAGCTGTGGAGCTGGTAATCCGAATCCGCCCGCCATTGGTGCCGTCGCCCCCATCCAAGGCCAGATCCTTCTCTAGCCTCTCCTTGCCCGCCCCCAAAATCTGGATCAGCACCTCTAGCCCCTCTGTGGCATTTTGCAGCCGCTGCGCCTGTGCCACAGCATCGGCCAGCTTGGTAAAGGGGCCCTTGGCTGGATCCACTTGCAGGATGACGGGCCCACCACCTGGCGATGGTGGGGGAGGAGAGTTGCCCGTGCCTCCTCCTCCACAGCCGAAAGCGATCCCTGCCAACAGAGTCAGCAAGAGGGAACCGGTTCGCCAGCTAGATCGGGATACTTGGCCGTCTGTGGAAAGGGGGCCTTTCATCGGTGGAAAATCCTTGGCAAGTCCCTATCGGTCAAGCCTATCAGAACTGCGGATACCTAGAGCCCGGATGAACCCCTGGGATCCAATTCTCTCAAGCAGAGCCTCCCAAAAGGGATCCCTGCCCTATTGAACTTGGCAGAGGATCCGCAATCAGTACAGTTAAAATTTCTTCGAGAAATTTGGAGTTCTAGGGGGGCTGCCCCAAGTAACTCGACAGGGGGTTGCTGAAGGAAGGGTTGCCGGCCAACCACGACCTGCAACAATGGCAAGCAGACCAGGGTAGACGCTGAGCCGCTATATCCTGAGAACGGGTCCAGATAGGGTTACAGGTCAGCCATGTCCTCTTTCGTTCGCTCGGTTGCGCCGCAGCAGCTAGCTGCCCGCCTGAGGGATCCCGAGGCTGGCCCTCTGCAACTCATCGATGTGCGGGAACCGGCCGAGTTGGAGTTGGCCAATCTCAGTGCCCTCGGGTTTCGCAACTACCCCTTGAGCCAGTACCAAGAGTGGCGCGAGCAAATCTTGAGGGAGCTCGATCCCCATTGTCCAACCTTTGTCCTCTGCCACCACGGCATCCGCTCTGCCCAAGTGAGCCAGTGGCTGCTGGCCAACGGCTTCAGCCAGGTCTACAACATCAGCGGCGGCATCCACGCCTGGGCTCTTGAGGTGGATCCCAGCCTGCCCACTTATTGAGCTTCTACAGCGTCAGGGATCCCACCTTTTGTTCTAACAACTGGGCCAGATCTTGCAAGAAGGCCGCCGCGTGGGCGCCGTAAATAACGCGGTGGTCGCAGGTGAGGTTGACCTGCATCTGGGAGCGGATGGCGATGGCTTTTTCTGGTGTGGCCACCACGGTGGGGCGAGCAGCGCCGACGGCCAAAATAGCTCCTTGGTTGGGAGGCAGGATGGCGTCGAAGCGATCCACCCCAAACATGCCCAGGTTGGAGAGGGTAAAGGTGCCGCTGTTGTACTCCTCCGGCTGCAGTTGCTTGCGCCGCGCCCGCTCCACCAGATCCTTCCAGCGGCGGGAGATCTCGTAGAGATCGGTCCGGTTGGCCTGCTTGAGCACAGGGGTGATCAGGCCGCCGTCTTCCATGGCCACCGCCACGGCAATGTTGATCTCGGCTTTGTAGTGGATCCCGTTTTCCGTGTAGCTGGCGTTGAGGAGGGGATGCTTTTCTAGGGTCAGGGCCACCGCTTTCACCAAAAGGGCCGTCAGGGTTACCCCTTTGGGCTTCACCTGTTGGTAAAGCTGATCCAGGCTGTCGGTGGTGATGGTGTAGCCGACGTGGAACACCGGCACGCCCAAGCTGGCGTTCATGTTGCGCACCACCGCCGCCTGCAACGTGCTCAAGGGAACCACTTCTCCCAACGGGGCAGCCGCAGAGACAGGGGGGGGAGCTGCCGCTTGCGTAGAGGCGGCCTGAGCTGCAGCCCGCTCCACATCTTCGGCCACGATGCGCCCACCAGGGCCGGAGCCGCGCACCGTGCGCAGGTCGATCCCCAGGCTTTCTGCCAATTTTTTCGCCCGTGGGGAAGCCAGGATCCGCTGGGATCCGGCCCCGTTGGAGCCAGTTGGAAGGGTGGGGGTGGGGATCGCCGCAGGGACAGGGGTTGGCTGTTGAACTGTGGGGGTGGGGACTGCAGTAGGTGCAGTTGCCGGTAGAGCACCCTTAGAGAGGGCCTTGGCTCGCTCTTGGGCCTCGGCCACCTCCGCTTCGGTTTCGGCAATGAGGGCGATGGGGGCGCCCACCGGCGCCGATTCCCCTGCTGGGATGAGGATGCTGGCCAGAATGCCGCTGTGGAAGGACTCCACGTCCATGTCCGCCTTGTCCGACTCCACCACCAGGATGTTTTCCCCTTTCTCCACCCGGTCGCCGGGGTTTTTCAGCCAGGCGACGATCTTGCCCGTTTCCATGGTGGAGCTGAGGGCCGGCATGGAGAGTTCGTGGATCATGGCGGGGATGGCAACACAGCAGAGAAGATTGTAACCCAGCAGACGGGATCCCGGCGCCGCCCCCTGGGCCTATCGGCCAGCTTCTGCCTCGGCCACCACCAACAGGGTTTTCAGCAGGGAATCGGGGTTGAGGCTGATGGAGTCGATCCCCTGCTGCACCAGGAAGCGGGCAAAGTCGGGGTAGTCGCTGGGGGCCTGGCCACAGATGCCAATCTTGCGCCCGTGGCTTTTCACCGTCTGGATTACCTGGGCGATCAGCCGCTTAACGGCCTCGTGGCGCTCGTCAAAAAGATGGGCCACCAGGGCGGAGTCGCGGTCCAACCCCAGGGTGAGCTGGGTGAGGTCGTTGGAGCCGATGGAGAAGCCGTCGAAGATCTGGCAGAACTCGTCGGCCAGGATGACGTTGCTGGGCAGCTCGCACATGACGTACACCTGCAGGCCGTTTTCCCCCCGCACCAGGCCGTGGCGGGCCATCTCCTCCAGCACCCTGTGTCCCTCTTCGGGGGTGCGGCAGAAGGGGATCATCAAGATGACGTTGGCCAGGCCCATCTCGTCCCGCACCCGTTTCATGGCCCGGCACTCGAGGGCAAAGCCGTCGCGATAGCGGGGATCGGTGTAGCGGGAGGCCCCCCGCCAGCCAATCATGGGGTTTTCCTCATGGGGCTCGTAGCGGGATCCACCCAGCAGGTGAGCATATTCGTTGCTCTTGAAGTCCGACAGCCGCACGATCACCGGCTTGGGGTAGAAGGCGGCGGCGATGGTGGCCACCCCCTGGGCCAGCTTGTCCACAAAGTACTCCGGCTTGTCAGGGTACTGGGCGGTGAGCTCCGCCAGGCGCGGCTCCTCCTTGACGGCCTGCTCGTAGTGGAGCAAAGCCAAGGGATGGACCTGGATGTGGTTGGCGATGATGAACTCCAGCCGCGCCAGACCCACGCCATCGCAAGGGATCTCGCTGAGGCCAAAGGCTTTTTCCGGGTTGCCCACGTTCATCATCAGTTGGGTGCGGGGGCGGGGCAGCTCCTCGAGGGGGATCTCTGTAACTTCATAGGACAGCAAGCCAGGATAGACGCGCCCTTCCTCCCCTTCGGCACAGGAGACGGTGATAGGATCGCCGGAGCGGAGCAACTGCGTGGCGTTGCCGCAGCCAACAATGGCCGGGATCCCCAGCTCGCGGGCGATGATGGCCGCATGGCAGGTGCGCCCCCCTTGGTTGGTGACGATGGCGCTGGCCTTTTTCATGATTGGCTCCCAGTCGGGATCTGTTTTCTCCGTCACCAGCACCTCGCCCGCTTGGAACTGATCCGAGCGGCGCACATCCAAAATGACCCGAGCTGTGCCCTGGCCAATGGCCTCCCCCACTGCTCGTCCCCGAACCAGGGGTTCTGGGCGCGCCTGCGGCTGCGTCAAGCGATAGGTCTTGAGGCGGTTGGCCGCCTTTTGGGACTGCACCGTCTCGGGGCGGGCCTGGACGATGAACAGCTCGCCCGTGATCCCATCTTTGGCCCACTCGATGTCCATGGGGGTGAAGCGGCCCCGCAGCGCCGAGTAGTGCTCTTCGATAAGGCAGGCCCAGCGAGCCAACTCCAGGATCTCGTCGTCCTTGAGGGCATATTGCCGGCGCAGGCTTTCGGGGACGGGTACGTTTTTGGTGAGGCGGGATCCCTCCTCGTCGTAGACCAGCTTCAGGGCTTTGCTGCCCAGCTTGCGCGAGAGGATGGGCCGCAGCCCCTGCTTCAGGGTAGGCTTAAAGACCACGTATTCGTCGGGGTTGACGATCCCTTGCACCACGTTTTCCCCCAGCCCGTAGGCGGCGGTGATCAGCACCGCGTCTTTAAAGCCCGTTTCTGGGTCGATGGAGAACATCACCCCCGAGCAGGCCAGGTCGGAGCGCACCATCTTCTGCACCCCCACCGAGAGGGCCACCTGGAAGTGGTCGAAGCCCTTGATCTGGCGGTAGGAGATGGCCCGGTCGGTAAACAGGCTGGCAAAGCAGCGGTGGCAGGCCTGCAGCACCGCCTTGATCCCGTGCACGTTGAGGTAGGTCTCCTGCTGGCCGGCAAAGCTGGCATCCGGCAGGTCTTCGGCGGTGGCGCTGGAGCGCACCGCCACATCGGTATCGGGGCCGTAGCGCTCGCACAGCTCCTGGTAGGCCTTGGCAATGGCCTGCTCCAGCTCTGGGGGGAAAGGCGTCTGCAAAATCAAGGTGCGGGCGGCCTTGCCCCGCTCGCGCAGGTTCCGCACATCCTCGATATCGAGGTCTTTGAAGATCTCCCGCAGCTTCTCCTCGAGGCCGGCAGCGGCGATGAACTGGCGATAGGCATGGGCGGTGGTGGCAAACCCCAGGGGCACGCGGATCCCTTTGGGGGCTAACTGCTGCAGCATTTCTCCCAAGGAGGCGTTTTTCCCGCCCACCTGGGCCACGTCCCGCAGCCCCACTTCGGTGAGGGGCACAACCAAGGGCGGCTCTGAGCCAAGCTGGCGTTGAGAGGGCTGTTGAAGTTGGGATCCCAGCGTTGCTCCATCCGACATGCTCTGTCTCCTTATGCCCATCAGACTCAAATGTGAACCACGGCTGCAATACTTACGTGCAGCCAAAAACCATCCCCCAGCCAGAATCTGGCCTGGCTTTGAGGGTCTATACCCTCACTGTACTGAGGGTTTTCCGCTGGTTAAAATCCCGGCGCAACCCCCTAGAAAAGGCTGAGAAGGGGTTGACACAAAGCCATCTCGCCAGGATCCATCTGAGAAGGTTGCCACAAATCTTCGACCTTTTTTACCTAATGCAAAAGTAACCGCTCTGCCACCATGTTTTCAAAGCAGCAGTTGGCGGCAACAGGGCAAATGGAAGGCCTCAGGGATCCGGTGGCAGCAATTCGCCAGGTAAGAGTGACGGAAAAACAGCAGGGCTTGCGGCTGGATCGGGGGTTGGCAGAACAACTGCCGGAGCTGTCGCGCTCGCGCCTGCAGCAGCTTATCCGCCAGGGCCAAGTTTGGCTGAACGGCCAGCCCTGCTTGGATAAGGATCGCCCCCTGCAGGCCGGGGATCAAATCGAGGTGCGGATCCCGCCGGCCACCCCCACCCCCTTGCAGCCGGAGCGGATCCCCTTAGATATCCTCTATGAAGATGAGGATCTGCTTGTCATCAACAAGCCGCGCGGCCTGGTGGTGCACCCGGCTCCTGGACATGCCAGCGGCACCCTAGTGCATGCGCTGCTGGCCCACTGTCCTCGCCTTTCTGGGATCAACGGCGAGCAGCGTCCGGGGATCGTCCATCGCCTCGACAAGGACACCACCGGCGCCCTGGTGATCGCCAAACACGATCAGGCCCACCAGCACCTGCAGGCTCAGATTCAAGCCAAGACCGCTCGGCGCATCTACCTAGGGGTGGTGTTTGGCCGGCCAGCCCAAAGCCAAGGTACCATCTCTGCCCCCATTGGCCGCCACCCGGTGGATCGCCAGAAGATGGCGGTTGTGCCCCCCGGCCAAGGGCGAGCAGCGGTAACCCACTGGCAGGTGCTGGAGCGCCTGGGCAACTACACCCTGATGCAGTTTGAGCTGGAGAC
The DNA here is from genome assembly GCF_002760475.1 of Synechococcus sp. 63AY4M2. Taxonomy (NCBI): domain Bacteria; kingdom Bacillati; phylum Cyanobacteriota; class Cyanophyceae; order Synechococcales; family Synechococcaceae; genus Synechococcus; species Synechococcus sp. 63AY4M2. The sequence continues at coordinate 901,081 of NZ_AXUX01000001.1, forward strand.
CGGGCGCACCCATCAAATTCGGGTGCACGCCGCCCACCTGCGCCTGCCCATTGTCGGGGATCCCCTCTACACCCAGAGCAAAACCAGCCCCGTCAAACTCAGCGGCCAAGCTCTGCATGCCTGGAAGCTCTCCTTTGTCCACCCGCGCACCGGCCAGCCGCTGCAGGTTACCGCCCCTCTGCCGGAAGAGTTCGAGCGGCTGCTACGGCAGTTGCGCAGCCAGGCCGGCTAGGCAGCCTCAGAGGTCGCTCTCCGCTCTGTCTAGCCTGTCCAATTGGGGTTCATGCTGATCCCCGTCCCCAAGAAGTTTCAGCCTTCAGCAAATCTTTAGAGAAGTCGGAAGTATTTTTGCCAGGTGAGTTGTTTAGAATGCGCTCATCCTGGCCAAGGTAAGCAATGCTACGTCAGATAGAGCGGATCCTGAAGCTAGATATGCTGCTGCGCTCCGGACAGCGAAAGACAGCCGCTTCGCTGGCTGAGGCTTTGGAGGTAAGTAAACTACCCGACACCCGCGCTATGCGCAGGGTGCGGGCTTTATCCCAATCCCTAGCTGACCCAGAGGACAGCTAAGTTTCGGAATTTCAGGCGAGTTTACAGTCGCCCCAAGGAGAGAGATTACTTGAGCAGCGTTATAGTCAGCATCCCCTTCCCACCCGCAGTGTCCACACTTGAACAACTTGCCGCTGCGGTAGGACTTACCCTGCTCAGGGTGGATGTGCAGGCATTTGTGGCAGGTCTGCGACGTGTAGGCAGGCGGCACCAGCACCACAGGCACTCCAGCAATGGCAGCCTTGTAGGTCACAAACATCCTGAGTTGGTAGAACGCCCAGTTATTGGTTCTGCGGCGCTCAGCTTTACTCCGAGGTTTCTGATTCAAGCGCTCTCGGATGTCTGTCAAGTCCTCAAAAGCCAGTGCCGCACCAATAGCCTGGGCATCCCTGACCAAGGTTTTGCTGATGTTATGGTTCAGCCATGTCTGGTAGCGCCGTTCTCTCCCAGAGAGCCTTCTCAACAGCCTCCTAGAGCTGCGAGTGCGTTTGGATTGAACCTTGGCGCGTACACGGCTGAACCGGTCACGGACGGCCTGGATGTGTTCTCCACTCCAAGAGCGTCCGTTGCTAGCGGTGGCGATATCCCGCCTGCCCAAGTCAACTCCGATTACCTTTGGAGTTTTACCGGTCGGGGGAGTGTCCAACTCAACCGCAATGTTGATGTAGTAGTCCCCTTGCTTGGTCTTGGACAGAGTAGCGCTGGTGGGCGTTTGCCCCCGCAGCAAAGCGATTTGATAACCGCCAATCTTGAGCTTGAGCCAAACCCGTCCGCTCATCAGGGTCACGCCCACGGCTTGGTCGGACTCTCGGTACTTAAAAGTACGCACATCCAAAGTCAGGCTGGTGGGGCGAAACTTGTGGACTTGTTTCACCGCTTTGGCGTTGCTAATCACACGGCGGAGCGCCTGACAGACGTGGTTGGCTTTCAACCCCGTTGCCGCTCTCACTGGCCTATAAACCAAGTGGTGCAGCTTGGCGGTGTTCCAGCAGTTCTTTTGTTTGGCGGTGTCGAGAATCTGGTTGCAAGCATTCGCAAAGCCCTGCAAAGTGCGGTCAATTTCTTGACGCAACTCTTGTGGGACTATCAGCTTGCAACGTACAGAGATAATCTGGCTCATGGGCTTATTGTAGCTCATCCAGGCTTTGACTAGCAGGCGGGCTTTCCTCCCGGCACCAAGCCTGCGGCTATGGTGCGGGCCTCCAGCCCGAAAATAGGTGAACGAACGGTTCGAGCGGATATTAGTTTCTTGAAGGATCGCTTTCAAGCCCCCATCAAAGTCAGCCGTGAAAAAGGGTATCACTACACTGATCGGGAATGGCGCTTGCCGACGATACCCCTCACTAAGGGGGAGCTGTTTGCCCTGACTTTGGGAGGGAGAATGCTGGAAGCCTACGCCGGATCGGCCTATGCCCCGCAGTTGCGCTCGGCAATTGGGCGGTTGGCGCAACGGCTTCCAGAGCAGGAGTGGCTGGATCTCCAGCAGCTAGCCGATGAGCGGCTCATCTTTCGGGCAGGGGCAGAAACCCATCTGGATTGGGAGATTTGGCAGCGGTTGGAGGATGCCTGTCGGGAGAAAAGACGAGTGTGGATGCGCTATCGCACCGCCAGCCGAGGCGATCAAGTGTCGGAACGGGAGTTGGATCCCTATCTCTTGCACATCTACCGCGGCACCAATCCCTACGTGATTGGCTGGTGCCACAAAAGACAAGAAGTGCGCTGGTTCGTTGTCCCCACACCCGTGGGGGTGAACCGACAAATACAGCCAGCTGGTGCGTCATTTGCCGAGTTGTCCCCACACCCGTGGGGGTGAACCAGGCGTTGCGCCAAGGTTCACCTATTCCCCGGAGAGTTGTCCCCACACCCGTGGGGGTGAACCGGCCACCCGTCGCACCGCGTCGGCCAGGTTGGGCAGTTGTCCCCACACCCGTGGGGGTGAACCGGTGGTGCTGGTGCGCCCCGCCGGCTCCAGTTTGGGTTGTCCCCACACCCGTGGGGGTGAACCGCCAGTAAGAGATTCACGATGGAAGTGAACAACCCGTTGTCCCCACACCCGTGGGGGTGAACCGCCGCCGGACGCGCCAGATGAGCCGCCAGCAGAGCGTTGTCCCCACACCCGTGGGGGTGAACCGCGCTCAATCTGCTCACAAATCTCCAGTGCTGAGAGTTGTCCCCACACCCGTGGGGGTGAACCAATCTATGAGCCCCCTGGTAGTTCTCCTGCTGTACGTTGTCCCCACATCTGTGGGAGTAGCCGGCTAGACAATTAAGACAATCTCACATCTACCGGGATCCCTTGCCTAGGTGGGCGACACTGGGGCTAGGTCGCAGAAGCGCGATATCTAAGGAGGGGAGTATGAGCAGGAGCTTGCTGGAGCAGTTGCGAGAGATGACGGTGGTGGTGGCCGACACGGGGGATATCAACGCCATCGAGACCTTTAAGCCGCAGGATGCCACCACCAATCCCTCTTTGATTACAGCAGCCGCCCAAATGCCCCAGTACCAGGGCATTGTCGATGAGACCTTGCTCAAGGCCCGCCAAGACCTGGGATCCAAAGCCGACACCAAAGCCGTGGTGGCCCACGCCATCGACCAACTGGCGGTGGCCTTTGGCGTGCGCATTTTGTCCATCATCCCCGGTCGGGTTTCGACGGAGGTGGACGCCCGGCTCTCCTACGACACAGCAGCCACCGTGGCCAAGGCCCGCCATCTCATCGAGCTCTACAAGGCGGCAGGGGCGGATCCCAAGCGGGTGCTCATTAAGATTGCGGCTACTTGGGAAGGGATCCGCGCCGCCGAGATCCTGGAAAAAGAAGGGATCCACTGCAACCTGACTTTGATGTTTGGCCTGCACCAGGCCATTGCCTGCGCCGAAGCGGGGGTAACCCTCATCTCGCCCTTTGTGGGCCGCATCCTGGATTGGTACAAAAAACACACAGGCCGGGAGAGCTACCCGCCCGCCGAAGATCCAGGCGTGCAGTCGGTAACCCAGATCTACAACTATCTGCGCAAATACGATTACCCAACGGAAGTGATGGGGGCCAGCTTTCGCAACATTGGCGAGATCATCGAGCTGGCCGGCTGCGATCTCCTAACCATCTCGCCGGCTTTGTTGGCGGAGCTGCAAAACACCGAGGGCCACCTGGAGCGCAAGCTGGATCCGGAAAAAGCTAAGAAAATGGATATTCCCCGCCTGGTGATGGATCGGGCCACCTTCGACCAGATGCACCGGGAAAACCGCATGGCCTCGGAAAAACTAGAAGAAGGGATCCAGGGCTTCTCCAAGGCGCTGGAGGTGCTGGAAAAACTGCTCACCGAGCGGCTGCAGAAGCTGGAGGGCGCCAAGGAAACGATTACCCACGCCGCCCAGGATGTCTTCCGCATCTACGACCTGGATGGGGATGGCTTCATCACCCGCGAGGAGTGGATGGGAGCAGATCGCGTCTTCGATGCCCTCGACACTAACCAAGATGGCAAAATTACTCCCGAAGAAATGCTGGTCGGACTGGGGGCAGCCGTTTATCTGAGAAATTAGCCAGGCAAGCAAGCCCTATGGGCGAGAGCTTTCGCCGCTTTGGAGACGCAGTAGCCGCCCTGGAGGCCCAGGCCCGCCGCTGGATTGCCCAGTATCTGCAGGGGATCCCTTACGATCCGCCGCCGGGGCCGGCGGCCAGACAAGTGCTGCACTGGATCGAGACCGACTTGCTCCCTCGGCTGCAGCAAACCCCCCAGGAGCTGAGGCATCTCCTGCACGGGCTCAACGGCGGCTATGTGCCCAGCGGCCCTTCCGGTGCCCCCACCCGGGGCCGGGTGGAGGTGTTGCCCACCGGGCGCAACTTCTACTCGGTGGATATCCGCGCCATCCCTACCCCCACCGCCTGGCAGGTTGGCTCGCTGGCTGCCGAGCGGCTGGTGGAGCGCTACGTGCAAGAGCAGGGGGAATATCCCCGCCACCTGGGCCTATCCGTTTGGGGCACCTCTACCCTGCGCACCGGCGGCGACGACTGGGCCGAGGCGCTGGCGCTCTTGGGAGTCAGGCCCCGCTGGGAGGGGGGACGGGTGGTGGATATTGAGATTTTGCCCGTGGCGGTTTTGGGCCGGCCCCGCGTGGATGTAACCCTGCGCATTTCTGGGTTCTTTCGCGATGCTTTTCCCAACCTGATTGCCCTCTTCGACCGCGCCGTGCAGGCCGTGGCCGCCCTGGAGGAGCCGGAAAGCGACAACCCCCTGCGGGCCCAGGTGCTGGCCGATACCCAGTACTGGCAGGAGCAAGGGATCCCGCCTTCAGAAGCGGCAAAGCAAGCGCGGCTGCGCATCTTTGGCTCCAAGCCGGGGGCCTACGGAGCCGGCCTGCAGGGGCTGATCGAGGCGCAAAACTGGGAAACGGAAGCGGATCTGGCCCGCGCCTACCTCAACTGGAGCAGCTACGCCTACCGGGCCGAGGGCGAAGGAGAGCCGGCCCCCGCAGCCCTGCGGCGGCAACTGGCCCGCCTGCAAATTGTCCTGCACAACCAAGACAACCGCGAGCACGATCTCCTTGACTCGGACGACTACTACCAGTTTCAGGGAGGCATGGTGGCAGCGGTGCGGGCGCTCCAGGGCCGCAACCCCCAGATCTACTTCGGGGATCACGCCCGTCCCCACAACCCCAAGATCCGCACCCTGGCCGAAGAAATCGACCGCGTCTACCGCGCCCGCGTCGTCAACCCCAAGTGGATTGCCGGCGTGATGCGCCACGGCTACAAAGGCGCCTTCGAGATGGCCGCCACCCTGGACTATCTCTTTGCCTACGATGTCACCACCCACGCCGTGCCGGACTTTATGTACGCTGGCCTGGCCCGCGCCTACTTGCTGGATCCCCGGGTGCAGCAGTTTTTGCGCAACCACAACCCTTGGGCGCTGCGGGACATGAGCGAGCGGCTGCTGGAAGCCCACCAGCGGGGCTACTGGCAAGAGCAGGCGCCGGAGCTGGTGCCCCACCTAGAAGCCCTGATGCTGGAGACGGAAGCCCGCCTGGAGGCTACCCAGGGATCCCTGGCGGGGGAAGGTTAAGTTCGGCTAAGATGCTCTCAGCAAACCAGACGCGGAGGGATCCCGATCCATGAGCAAAGCCAAGCTGTTGCGAGAGATTCTGGGGCCCCTGCTGGAAGATTACCGCTACTGGTTTGAGCGCTCTCGTCGCTTTTTGCAAGAAGAAACTTTAGAATTCATCAGCCCAGAGGCGCAGCAGGCCCTCCTGGAGTGGGTTTTGGCTGCCCAAGCGGAGCTCCAGGCAGCGGAAGCTCTCTATCAGTTGTCGGATAATGAAGTTGGCGTTGACCCGGCCCTGATGGCAAAATGGCATCGCCTGCTGATGGAGTGCGCCGAGCTGGGCCGTCGCTTTCGCCAAATTCACCCCTCCTCCGACTCATCTGACCCGTGATGCTGCAGATCCTCTACCTCATCGCTTTTGTGGCCATTGCCTTTGTAGCCCTGCGCAACCTGGTGGCCAACGTGGTTACTCTGAGCAAAGAAGAGCGCAAGGCCTCGCCACGTCGAGGCCGCCGGCAGGTGCCCCACCCAGAGCTGTTGGATGAAGAAGGCAACCTGACGGAAGAGCCCTTGCTGGTCATTCGCTCGGCCAGCTTGGAAGAGGCCCGCAGCCGCCTGGAGGATCTCTACTCTGGCTCTCCCGACGAGGACTAAAAAAGGGAGTTCAAGAGCGGCGCAGGAGCTCCCCCTTTCTCGGTGTCGGCCCGAGTCAGGTGTGGGGGTGAGCAGCCTTTCCTGGATGAAGTTGCAGTAAAACATTTGGCGCCGAGAACTATCCCCAACTCCCCTCTCCCTCAGGGAGAGAGGCCAGGGGTGAGGGCAGCGGCGCGGGGCGCTTGGGTAGGCAGCAAGGTATCTTAATCTTGTCTGAGACAACTGCAGTCAATCTGGTTCTTCACCCAGTGGCCTCTGGAGCTGGCCTGCAGCGTTTGCGCAAACGTCACCAATGGGATCCGATTCCAGTTCCGATTTCGAGGTGGCAGCCGTCCTGGAGGCGGTGCTGAGCAAGCTGAAGGTTTTGGCGGAGACGGGACAGACCTTTGGCCAGCCGATTACCATTGGCGACACAACGATTGTCCCCTACGTGTCGCTCTACTTTGGCGTTGGGGGAGGAGGGGGCCATTTTGGCAAAACGGCCAGCGGCTTTCGCAGCAACGGACGGGATCCGGCCAGCCTGTTTGGCGGAGCGGGGGGCGGGGTGCGCATCGAGCCGGTGGGCTTTTTGGTGATCCGGGGGGAGCGGGTGGAGCTGCTAACCACGGCCCAAAAGCCCAGCCAGTGGAGCCAGCTTGGCGAGACTATAGTTCCCCTGCTGCAGCAGTGGTTGCAAAGCCGGGCCGACAACTCCTCATCCTCAAATGACCAGCCAAATGACTAGCCGCGAATGAAGAGGCGGGATCCCTGGGGGGAGGGCTGCACGTCGATGCGGTGGGGAAAGGCCTCTTGCAGGCTGGGGATGTGGGTGATCACCAGGATGCAGGCAAAGTCGGAGGCAATGGCGTTGATGGCCGCCAGCAACTGGGCCCGCCCGGTGGCGTCCTGGGATCCAAACCCCTCGTCGATGATCAACGTTTGCAGGTCGGATCCCGAGCGCTGGGTAAGCAGGCGGGAAAGAGCCAGGCGGATGGCGAAGTTGATGCGGAAAGCCTCTCCCCCAGAGTAGGTCTCGTAGGGACGGGTGCCGCGGGGATCGGCGATGAGGATGTCGAGGGTCTCGATCAGCTTCTCCGAGCGCCGCCCCGAGCGCTGGGTTACAAAGCGCAGATGGAGGCGGTGTTGGGTGAGGCGGCCCAGGATCTGGTTGGCCTGGGCCTCTAGCTCTGGCAGGACATTTTCGATGATCAGGGCGGGAATGCCGTTGCGGCCGTAGGCGTTGGCCAGCTCCTGGTACACCTGCTGCTGGCGGCGGGCCTGCTGCAGTTGTCGCTCCAGCTCCGTCCGCTCCGCCTGCTGTTCAAGAGCCTGCTGCAGCCGCTGTCGGGCCGCCCCGATTTGAGAAAGCACCAGATCCAGCTCTTGCCGGTTCTCCTGCAGAGCTTGGCGGATCCCTTCTAGATGAGCCGGGGAAACATCGGGGTGCTCGGCCAGTTGTCGCTGCAGCGCTTCCAGCTCTTGGGCAGCCTGGGCAAAGTGTTGCCGGCTTTCCTGCAGGCGTTGGGACAGGGCCTGGCTGCGGGCTGTGGCTTCCGGCAGCTCCTGGCGGGCCATCTGGAGGGCTTGCAGGCGGGCCGGCCACAGTTGCGCCTGGGCCAGTTCTGCTTTTACCTGCTGGTGCAGGGATCCGTCGTAGCCGACCTGGTGCAGCGCCTGCTCGATCTGGGCCAGGCGTTCTGCCAGCGGCGAGTCAGGGGATCCCGCCTGTTGCAGGGCCTCCAGTTGCGCTTGCAGGGAGGCGATTTGCTCGCCTAGGCGGGCGCGGCGCTCCTGGGCTTTGCGCAGCTCGTGGGAGCGGCCCAGGGCCCAGCGCCAGCGCTCCACCTCTCCCCGTTGCAAGGCATGTTCCCGCTCGTCATAGCCCAGCTGCTGCAGGGCCTGTTGGATCTGGGCAAGCTGCTGCCGCGCCTCTTGGGCATAAGCTTCTTGGCTGAGGATCTGCTCCAGTTCTGCGGCTTCTGCCCGCCGCGCCTCCAGTTGCCGCTGCCGCTCCTGCTCAGCCTCCCACTGCTGTTGCAGGCGCCCCTGAAGGTGCAGGCGCTCGTCCCAGGTGGCCAACTCTTGGCCAAGACGCTGGGCTTCTTCCTGCAGCAGCCCGATCTCCCGGTCGGCCACCGCCAATTGCTCGCGGATTACAAACAGCTCGCCAGCAATTTCCTCTTGCCGCTGGCGGTGTTTCTTCAGCACCACTGCCCTCAAGGACGGGCTGAGCGGACGGGCACAGAGAGGGCAAACCCAAATTGGGGCGGTCGGCACTTTGGTGGGCGGTGCTGGCATGGACTCGGCAGGCTGCTCTGAGAAGAGGGGGTCTGCGGTTACTTCGGATCCCGGTTCTGCAGCTCCCTCGGCAATGGCCTTCGCCCCCGACAAAGCATGGGTGGGACGGCACCGGCCAGAGTCTGGATCCGAAGGGCCCAAGTGATCCGGGCGATCCAGATCTTCTAGCTCTGCAGGATCCAAGCGCTCGGCGTGGAGGGACTCCGCTCCGCTATCGCCAACAGGAAACTCTTCCCAAGGAGCCTCTAGCAGGCGGCAGCGTTCCTCCTCCTGTTGCCACTGGTGCTGGAGAACCCGCTGCCGCTCCTGCAGCTTCTGCACAAAGAGGCGGCGCTCCTGGATTTTTTCCAACACCTGCTGCTGGTAGAGGCGCTGCCGCTCCAGCTCGGCCAGGGCTGCAGCGCTGGCGGCAATTTTCTGGGCCAGGTGCTGCTGCTGTTGGGCCAGGGTTTCCTGGCTTTGCAGGTGCTCCTGGAGGAACTGGAGGCGGGCTTGCAGACGTTCTCCCTCGCGGCGGATCTCCTCCTCCCAGTGCCGTTGTTGCTCCAGGAGGGCAGCGGCTTGGGCCTGGGCCTCGTTTAAGCTTTGCAGGCGCTCCTGGGCTTGCCGGTAGTGGTGGAGGGCGTTTTCGATGCGCTCTCGTTCGGCCAGCACCTGGGCATCGGCCTGGGCTTGGGCCTGGCAGGCGGCCAATTCCTGTTGCAGCCGCTGCATTCTGCGCAGTTGCTGCTGTTGTTGCTCGGCCTGTTGGGCCTGCAGCTTTTGGCGTTCTTGGAGCAGGTATTGCTGTTGCTCGAAGAGGTGGTGAAGATGGCGATCCTGGGCCATCAGGGTTTGATAGCGTTCGTAGCCCGCCAGGATCTCCTCGCTTTGGGCAATCAGCTCTTGCAACTGGAGCAGGTGCTGTCGTTGAGCTCGCCACTGCTGTTCGGTGTGGTGCAGGTTGACGCTGAGCTTGTTCAGGTGCTGGGCAAGCTGCTGGTGGCGCTCCTCCAGGGTGTGGCGATGTTCATAGGCGCGTTCTAGGGCCTGTAATTCCTGCTGCTGTTGGGCCAGGAGCTGTTGCAGATGGATTTGCCGCTGTTGAAGCTGCTCCAGTTCGGCTTGCATCTGCTCGATAGAGACCTGGTGTTGATCCAGCTTGTGCAGGCGCTCTTGGAGCAGGTCGGCTTTGAGCTTGGCGCTGCGGGCCTGTTCGCGGCAACGCTCCGCCAGCAGATCGTACTGCCCCAGCTTGAGCATGTCGGCCAAGATCTGCTTGCGCTCGCCGGGACGCTTCAGGGTAAAGGCATCGGCCTGCCCCTGCCGCAGGTAGGCCGAGTGAACAAAGGTATCGTAGTCGAGGCCGAGCTGATTTTGGATGGCCTGTTGGGTGGCACGCAGGCCGCGGCGGGTGAGGCTGCGCCAACGGGCTTGGCCGTCGCTTTCTCCAGTTTGAATTTGCCACTCCAGGGATCCTTCCCCCGCGAGGTGGCGACTGCGCAGGACGCGGTAGGTTTGCCCCCGCGAGCGGTAGACCACCTCCACCCAGGTTTCGCTGGCCCCCTTGCGGATGAGATCGCTGTCGTTGCTGGCCCGGCTCTGTCCCCAGAGGCCCCAGGTAAGGGCGTCGAGCAAAGCCGATTTGCCCGCCCCGTTGGGGCCGCAAATGCAAGCGGTGTGGATCCCGCGCAGATCCAAAACCGCCTGAGAGTAGCAGAGAAAATTGTGTAAGGTCAGGCGAACTGGGATCACAAGGGCGGCTCTGGTCGCTGCAAAGCAATGGCGATGAGCCATTTGCTCCAGTTTATGAAGTTATTGGCTAGATCCCAAGTTTTGCCACAGCCAGAAAACGGTTGTCCCACCGCCCTGAGCCCACCAGGGAAACTGGCACTGCTGCTGAGGCGGAGCAACCCGAAGGAGCAAGTGCGGTTGCGGAACCAGTAACTAAGAGTTCCTAGGCTTACTGCTGGGCCGGAGCAAGCTATAGCTAGGGGGAGTACGTCCATCTGCCCTCCTCGCCAGCCGGGATCCCGGGAGACAGCCATCCAGAACCTAGTTGGCCCACTGCGGAGCGAGGGGGATGTTAGAACGGGGAAGGCGGAACACCAGATGGCGGAGTGATGGAGCTATGAAGGAAGACTGGGCAAAACGGTTGCGCAACAGTTTAGTTGCCGTGGTGGCCGTGCTCCTGGCGGCAGGCTTGTTTTTAGCCAATCAAGCTCGTCAGGCTGGCACCAGCTTGGCTGACTTGGCTGCAGAGGCAGTGTCCTGGGAGGAAGCGCAGGCCAACGGCAAGCCTTCTCTGGTGGAGTTTTACGCCGATTGGTGCACCACCTGCCGAGCGATGGCACCTCTCCTGGCCAGCCTGAAGAAAGAATTTGCCGATCAGGTGAACTTCGTCATGCTGAACGTGGACAACCCCAAGTGGCTGCCGGAGTTGAGCCGCTACCGGGTGAACGGGATCCCTCACTTTCTCTTTTTGGATGGTCAAGGGGAAGTGCTGGGATTTGCCATCGGAGAGCAGCCTGCCGCCATTTTGCGGGGCAATGTGTTGGCTCTGGCAACTGGGCAGCCCCTGCAGTTGACCAATGCCGGACAGGTGTCTGAGTTGGATCGGGGCAGGCCTGTCCTCCCGCATCAGGCGGATCCGCGCAGCCATGGATAGAGACCTAGGAGCTCGCAGTTGTCGGGCTTGAGGCTCCCAACTGTCCCTCTAAGCCGCCCACTGGTCTTGCCAGTTAACCGCTCCCTGAGTTGCGCCCGCCCCCCTCTCCCACGCCGCTGAGGACGGATGTTCTCCACCGGGAAAACCAGCGCCTACCTCTTCCAGGTGGGGGAGTCCCCGCGGTTGAGGATCGCCAAGCAGCGACTGTCTCGGCAGCGTCGAGGTAAGGCCAAACTTCTTCGGTTAGGCTTGGGCAGCCTGCAGCCGCAGGTGCTGAACTAGAGCCTGTAGGCCCAATAGGTAGCTGTGGGCTCCAAATCCACTGATTTGGCCGATGGCTACAGCAGCAATGTAGGAGTGTTGCCGGAAAGGTTCGCGGCGATAGATATTGCTCAGGTGAACTTCCACCGTGGGCAGCCCTACGGCAGCAATGGCATCCCGCAGAGCGATGCTGGTGTGGGTGTAGGCGCCAGGGTTGATGAGGATGCCGGAGTGCTGCTGGCGAGCCCGGTGAATGGCATCGACCAACACCCCCTCATGGTTAGACTGCAGGATCTCCAGCTTTGCCCCAAGAACTTCTGCCTGCTGGTGGAGCGCCCGATCGATCTGTTCTAAGGACACCGAGCCGTAGATGCCTACTTCTCGCACCCCCAGCAAGTTGAGGTTGGGGCCGTGCAGAACCAGAAGGCTTAGGAGCTCACCAGCGGAAGCAATGGCAGTCGGATTAACGACGACGATGGGATCCATTTTCTACGGGAATGGGAGCAGGTTGGGGCTGAGGACTTCCCAGAAGAGTATCAATCACACGTTCCACCCATTCGCGGATCTTTTCGAGAACTTTTTCTACCCAATCCATCCGACCTGCCTCGTAGGAGTTACAGAGCCATCAACGGAGCTTGACCAATGGATCTCCATGATAGCGCTTTTTCCCGACAAGCGTGGAAATGCCATCGGACTAGTAAAGGGCGCTCAGGAGCACGATATCCACGACCAGGAGGGCACCTGCAAAGGCCAGCAGGCTGCGCACAATTTGACGCTCTTGTTTGGAGCGATGGGATCCGCCAAGGCGGAGCCAGCGGAGAGAGTTGGGGAGGCGGTACAGCATAGCAACAGTCGATGGGATCCTAACTTAGGAGCGCCAATGCCCCAAGGTGATCATGCCCCATTCTGTGAGCTTCGGATCCCGGCGGACTTCCCCACGCTGGGGGGGAATACCAGCGTGGCTATGGGGACCAATTCCTTTTAGAGTGGGGGTTAGGCCATTTTTGTTGTCGATGACCACTCCTCTAACTCAAGCCGAAACCGTTTTTCAGCGTTGCTGGGATCACTGGCAAGCTCTGGCCAGCCGTCAGGATCTGCAGCCGGAGTTCAAAGCTTTATCCACTCTGCGCAAGCGTCTTGTCACTCGGGTGTTTTCCATTGCGGTGTTTGGTCTGGTCAACCGCGGCAAGTCGGCTGTCTTGAACGCCCTGACCGGCGAGGCCCGCTTGGAGGTAGGGCCCCTCAACGGGGTGACGCAACAGCCGCAATCGCTGCTGTGGCAGCCGGGGCCGGGGATCCCTTGGCAGGTACGGTTCATCGATACGCCCGGCTTGAACGAGATCAACGGAGAAGCCCGCGAACAGTTGGCCTGGGAGGTGGCCCGCGCCGCCGACTTGATCCTGTTTGTCATCGCCGCAGACCTGACCCAGTTGGAGTACCAGGCTCTGTTGGAGCTGCGCACCCTGCACAAGCCCATCCTGCTGGTGTTGAACAAGTGCGATCTCTATTCGGAAGCCGAGTTGCAGGCCATTCGCGCCCAGATCAGCCGCCACTTGGGCTGGGTGTTGCCGCAGGAGATCTTGACGGTGGCCGCCCGTCCCAAGCCCACTAAGGTGCGCACCCACTGGCCAGATGGCCGCATCACCTTGGAATGGGAGCGGCCCGCACCCCAGATCGAGGCCCTGCGAGGGCGCATTGTGGAAATTTTGCAGGCAGAGGCGGGATCCCTCTTGGCCCTCAATGTGCTGAAGCGGCTGGAGCACCTCCAGGCCCAGCTCTGGCAAAAGCAGTGGCAGCACCACGCCCGCTTTGTCGAGCAATGGGGCACGGCCTGCGCCCTCGGCAAGGGGATCGCGGTGGGCTTGGCGCCACTGGGGCTAGATCTGCTGTTGGCGCCGCTACTGGATGGGCTGTGGCTGTTGGGCCTGGGAATGCGGCTGCGCCTGCCCTGGGGATCCTTACGGGAGGCGCTGGGATCCGCCCAGGAGGGGCTGTGGCGACTGCTGCTGCTCAATGGGGCGCTGCTGCTTTTGGCCGAGGGGGTGAGCTCTTGGCTGTGGGGAGGCTGGAGCAACAGCCTCTTGCCGGGTCTGGTGGCGGGGGCGAGTTTGTACCGCTTGGGATCCCTGGCGCCACGGGTGTTGCTCCGGTTTGCCCCAGAGGGGTTCGGCCTAGGGGCCCTCTTGCGGGATCTCATCAGCAGCCAAGAGCTGGCTGAAAAGGCCTAGGGTTCCTCTTCCCGGCCATCCTGAGCCATTTCGGCGGCGTGGTAGGAGCTGCGCACCAGGGGCCCAGAGCGCACCTGGCGAAACCCCATCTGGAGGGCAATCTGGCCCAGCTCGACAAACTCCTCCGGCGTCCAGTAGCGCTGCACCGGGCGATGGGCCAGGGAAGGCTGCAGATACTGCCCCAGGGTGAGCCGGTCACAGCCTACCGCCAGCAGATCTCGAAAGGTTTCCAGCACTTCTGCGCGGGTCTCGCCGTGCCCCAGCATCAGGCCGGACTTGGTGGGCAGGCCGGGATCCAGCTCCTTCACCGTTCGCAAAACCCGCAACGACAGGTCGTAGCCAGAGCTGCGCCGCACCGCCTGCGACAGCCGGCGCACCGTTTCGATGTTGTGGTTGTAGCAGGTCGGTCGGGCCGCCACCACACGGGCAATGCAGTCGCGCTCCCCGCGAAAATCGGGGGTGAGCACCTCGATCTGGATCCCAGGGCAGCGCCGCCGAATCGCTTCCATCACCTCCACGAAGCGGCCGGATCCCTGGTCGGGCAGGTCGTCGCGAGCTACCGAGGTGAGCACCACATAGCGGAGCCCCAGCAGCTCAACGGCCTCAGCCACCTTTTCCGGCTCCTGCGGATCCAACGGCGCGGGCCGGCCGCTAGCCACCTGACAAAAGGAACAGGCGCGGGTACAGATCCCGCCCATCAGCAGGAAGGTGGCAGTCTTTTGGCTGTAGCATTCGGCCCGATTGGGACAGCGCCCCTCTTCGCAGATGGTGTGCAGGCCCCGCTGCTTGATCACCTGCTGCACTGCCGAGATATCGCTGGCCTTGCCGATAGAGCGCTTGACCCAACTGGGAAGAGAGCTAACAGGCATGGGAGGACGAGAAAGAAGAGATAGCGTCCATTGTGGCATGGACGCCTTCCAGATCGATCGCCCTTGGCCGGAAAAGGGCTAGGCCACCTGAGGAGAGGTTAGCATCTGGTTGACGATGCGCTGCACAATTTGAAAGCCAGTCGCCGCCTGCCAGCCCAGGATCCCCAAAATCACCAAATTCAGCAGGAGGTGGACATTGCGAGCCCAGGCCTTTTGGCCATCCTTCATCAGGGGCGCCAAAGCCGCAGAGCTAGCCACCAAGGCCACAATGCCCAATCCCGCCAGCAAGTGGGGGCCAACAAACAGCTTGCCGTTGTTGAGGTAGGTCACCCCCATGCCGCCCAGGGCCCCGAACACCATCAACAGCAAGAACAGGGATCCCGCAAGAAAGTGCCGCTGGCCAAACTTACCCTTGACGAGTTCTTTGCGCTCTTGTGCAGAAGCAGTGCGCAGCCGTCGCACCTGCAGGCCCAGGTAAAGAGCGTAGAGAGCTAGGGCAAAGGCGAAAATCATCAGCACAGGGTGAAAGAAGGGCAAAGCCAGCTTCAGCCATTGGGGAAGTTGAATGCTGTTCATAGGGATTGCGCAACGAAGAGGAGGCTGCCCCTAAATTAACACAAATTTAAAAAACTTCTGTCGCGGCACGGGCGCGTGTGGACTCCGGGAGTGGGAGCCCTATCTGCATCAGATGCTGGTAGAAATGGATTTGCCATTGGCAGCGGGCCAGATGATGGGCTTTGCGACTTGGGTAACGCTGCGGATCCCAATTCCAGTAGCAGTCTTCCAACCAGTCTTGCAAGAAGCCATCCCCAATTTCAGGGTAAGCAGTTGGAGCCTTGATCAGGAGGGGCTTTGTGGCGCTTTTCGGTAACCGTGGATCCCTTTTAGCTTTTTTCCGGTAGCTCGATTGCTGTTGCCTTTTCGGCCTTGCTGCCTGCCCTCTGGGCTTGGGTCGAGGGTGGAAACCGTCCTTGCGCACAAGGCGTTCTTCCTCCCTCCGTAAGCCTGGCCGAGGAGGGATCCCTTGGCGCGCCCCGATACCGTGATGTCTCCCCTTCGTCCGCTGCCACCCCCCGCCTCAAGATCCAAGCCACAGGGCATAATGGGCTAGCAACTTCTTTTGAACAGGGATCCGCAGCAGCATGGGACGGGCAAAGAAAGTGGTATTGGCCTATTCGGGGGGCGTCGATACTTCCGTCTGCATCCCCTATCTCAAGCACGAGTGGGGGGTGGAATCGGTGGTCACCCTGGCGGTGGACTTGGGTCAGGGGGCGGAGCTGGAGGCCATTCAAGCCAAGGCCCTGAGGGCCGGGGCCGAGCAATCCCTGGTGCGGGAGGCCGTCCAGACCCTGATTGCCGACTACGCCTTCCCCGCTATCCAGGCCAATGCCCTCTACGAGCAGCGCTACCCTCTCTCCACTGCCCTGGCCCGGCCCCTGATCGCCCAGCTGTTGGTGGAGGTGGCCGAAGAGGTGGGCGCCGACGCCGTGGCCCACGGCTGCACCGGCAAGGGCAATGACCAAGTCCGCTTCGACCTGGCCATCGCCGCCTTGAACCCCAAGCTCAAGGTGCTGGCCCCGGCGCGCGAGTGGGGCATGACCCGCGAGGAGACCATCGCCTACGGCGAGCGCTACGGCATCCCTATGCCAGTACAAAAATCCAGCCCCTACAGCATCGACCTCAACATCCTGGGCCGCAGCGTCGAAGCCGGGATCCTGGAGGACGCCGACCAAGAGCCGCCGGAGGAAGTCTACGCCCTCACCCGCTCTATTGCTCAAACCCCCGACGAGCCCGCCTACGTGGAGATCGCCTTTGAAGAGGGGATCCCGGTGGAGCTGGACGGGCAGCGCCTCGGCCCCAGAGCCCTCTTCGAGCGGCTCAACGCCTTGGCCGGCAGCCACGGTGTCGGTCGCATCGACATGATCGAGGATCGGCTGGTGGGGATCAAGTCGCGCGAGATCTACGAGTGCCCGGCCCTAACGGTGTTGATCCAGGCCCACCGCGAGCTGGAGAGCCTCACCCTCACTCGCGAGGTCCTCCACTACAAGTACGGCATCGAGACCACCTACAGCCAGTTGGTCTACAACGGCCTCTGGTACTCGCCGCTGCGGGAGGCCCTGGACGCCTTCATCCGCACCACCCAAAAAAGCGTTACCGGCGTGGTGCGGATGCGCCTGCACAAGGGCCAGGCGGTCTGCGTGGGCCGCCGCTCCCCTTACTCCCTCTACAACGCGGAGCTGGCCACCTACGGGGAAGGGGATCAATTCGACCACCGGGCTGCCGAAGGCTTCATCTACATCTGGGGCCTGCCTACCCGCACTTGGGCGCAGGTGCACCGCGGCAGTGGTGCTTGAACTCTACCGCCAGGCAATTTGTCCATCCGGGGTGCTGGTCAACCGGCTAGCCTGCTGGGGGGGAGGTGTCAAGCCGCTTGCCTGCTGGCACGACGGCGCAGGTGGGCCAGGTTTGCCACCGCGGAGGTGAGGGGCTCTCTCTAGGTTCCTGCCGTCCAGGTGTTGCCGTACTCGATCTGCTCCGGGGTAAGGCTGTCGATGGAGATCCCCATGGCTTTGAGCTTGAGGCGGGCGATGGCCTCGTCGATCTCTGCCGGAATGGGGTGCAGCCCTGGCGCCAGGCGGCCACGGTTTTTCACCAGGTACTCGCAGGCCAGGGCCTGGTTGGCAAAGCTCATGTCCATGACGCTGGCGGGATGGCCTTCGGCGGCAGCCAGGTTGATCAGCCGGCCCTCTCCCAGGACGAACACCGATTTGCCCGACTGGAGACGGTATTCTTCCACAAAGGGGCGCACCGTCTGCCGGGAAACCGTCCGCTCTTGCAGCGCCACCAGGTCGATCTCGATGTCGAAGTGGCCGGCGTTACAGACCATCGCCCCATCTTTCATACGGTCGAAGTGCTCGCCGCGGATGACGTGCTTGTTGCCGGTGACGGTGATGAACAGATCCCCCAGGGAAGCGGCCTCGGCCATGGGCATAACCCGAAAGCCGTCCATCACCGCCTCCAGGGCCCGCACCGGGTTGACCTCGGTCACGATTACCTGGGATCCCATGCCGCGGGCCCGCATCGCCACCCCCTTGGCGCACCAGCCGTAGCCGGCCACCACCACCGTTTTTCCGGCCAGAAGAATGTTGGTACAGCGCAGGATGCCGTCCAGGGTGGATTGGCCGGTGCCGTAGCGGTTGTCGAACAGGTGCTTGGTCTCGGCATCGTTGACGGTCATCACCGGGAAGCTGAGCACCCCCGCCTTAGACATGGCCCGCAGGCGCACCAGGCCGGTGGTGGTCTCTTCCGTGGTGCCGATGATCTCCGGGAGCTGCTCCTGGCGATGCTGCACCAGCTCCGCCGTCACATCGCCGCCGTCGTCGATGATCAAGTTGGGACGGTGATCCAAGGCAATTTGCACATGGCGGCGGTAGGTTTCCACATCTTCCCCCTTGATGGCAAAGACCGAGATGCCGTAGTCGGCCACCAGGCTGGCGGCCACATCGTCTTGGGTGGAGAGGGGGTTGCTGGCGATGAGGACGCTCTCCGCTCCCCCTGCCTGCAGCGCCAAGGCCAGATTGGCCGTCTCGGTGGTGACATGGCAGCAGGCCACCAGGCGCAGGCCGGCCAGGGGCTTTTCTTGGGCAAAGCGCTCCCGGATCTGGGCCAGCACCGGCATCTCCCGCGCCGCCCACTGGATCCGTTGCCTGCCCAGAGAGGCGAGGCCCAGGTCTTTAACTTCGTGCTTGGGGAGAGACAGGGTGGCGCTGGTCATCGAGAAGGCTCCAAAGAGAGTTGTCGAAAAAGGATAGAGGTTCAGCCGAGCTACACGGCCAGAGAGAGGGAGTTTCAGGCCGTTACAATGTCGGCAAGAGGGACAAACAGATGTCAACAGACCTGAACTATTCTGCCACAAGGGATCCCTTTTCGGCGCTGGGGCTGGACGTGGGCAACCGCCGCATCGGCGTGGCCGGCTCCGACGGGCTGGGGCTGCTGGCCACGGGGCTGGGGGTGATCCGGCGCCGTTCCCTGCCGGAAGATATCGCCCAAGTGCAGGCGTGGATCCGCCGCCGCCAAGCCACCGTGGTGGTGGTCGGGATCCCGCTTTTGGCGGATGGATCGGTGGGGTCCCAGGCCCGCAAGGTGCAGCGGTTTGTGCGGGCGCTGCAGGCGGCCGTGGATTTGCCGGTGGTTACGGTCAACGAGTACCTGAGCACCGTACAGGCGGAGTGGGATCTGCGCCAGGCCGGGATCCCGGCTAAGGCCCAGAAAGCGCTTATCGACCAGCAGTCGGCGGCAGTGATTCTCCAAACTTGGCTGGACGAGCGGCGCTATTCCCAGAGCTCAAAAGCGCCCTGCAGATAGTCTGCCAAAGCGTAGCTCACCCCTTCCTTGCCCGGTCGCTGTTCCACCAGCGCGACATCAAAGCGACAAGCTAGTTCAGCAAGATCAGGGTGCTGGCTCAAGAAAGCTTGGGCGGCCCGGATTAGGCGCTGCTGCTTTTGGATCCCAACCGCCAAAAGCCCCTTTTGATCCCAGCCCTGGCCACTGCGGGTTTTCACTTCCACAAAAATCAACTCCCCTGCCCTAGAGGCCACCAGATCCAGCTCTCCCCAACGACAGCGCCACTGTTGCGCCAGGATCTGCCAGCCTTGCTCCTCCAGGTACTGCCGCACACAAGCTTCGCCAGCCTCGCCCATGTTTTGGAGAGAAGTTCGCTTGGGCAAGGGATCCCCAGCCTACCTAGATACAAACTCCTCGAAGGAACTATTCAGAATCGCTCCCCCCTTGGCCCTAGTGGGCAGAGCCGTTGCCGTGATATTTATCGGTGTCGTAAAAGCCGTTGCGGGTGCCGAAGTAAAAACTTGCCAAAGAGAGGGCAAAAGCAACCCCCACCAAGACTAGCTTTGCATCCACGTGGCCTTCTCCTGATTTCCTCCTGAACCGTAACCATGATAGCCTGTCTCTCCTGCATAGCCCTCTTGTGGGAAGCAGCATCAACATCGGCAAGGCAGGGATCCCAAAGGCCTACGGGCGCGAACGGAGAGCTTTCCTGGATGAGCTGAGCATGCTACCATTCAGGCTAGAAAGGGAGTAGTCAGGCGGCTTACCGCCCTCTGCATCGACATACTGGCTAAAAGCAGCCCGGTGCCAGAGACAAGGCAAGCCCATCGTCTTGCCTTGGTGACGAGACTTTCACTGAGTTCACGCGGAGGTGAGCTTGGTGAGTCCGTCTGACTTTCCCAGCCTTCGCCTCCAGGTGTGAACCGATTCTGCACACAAGAGAGGTTGGAGGCTAAACGATGTGGGCCGGTTTTGCGTCAAGTTTGCTGTTGGTTACGGTAGCTGAGTTTGGGGATAAGACCTTTTTTACCCCCCTGATTCTGGCTATGCGGCACCCACGCCGCTGGGTCTTCTTGGGAACGTGGCTGGCTTTGGCCGCGATGACCTTGCTGGCTGTGGTGGCCGGGAAAGTGCTTTTTGAGCTGCTGCCACCCCTGGGCGTGCGAGTGCTATCGGCTGGAGTTTTCGCGGCTTTTGGGCTAAGAATGCTCTGGCAAGCTTACCAAATGACTCCCCAGCAGGAGAAGGAAGAAGAGGAAGAAGCCCTCAGGCTGGTGGAGCAAGCCGAAGCAAAAGGCGCTGGCCGCGGCGGGGCTTGGGCTGTTGTGTGGGAGGCCTTTAGCCTGACCGCCTTGGCCGAGTTCGGGGACAAAACCCAGATTGCCACCGTTTCCTTGGCAGCCACCCACCCGGGATTGAGTGTCTGGGCAGGGGCCACCCTCGGCCATGGGCTGATGGTGGGGTTGGCGGTGGTGGGCGGTCGCTTCTTAGCAGCCCACATCTCTGAACGCGCCGTGCATTGGGTGGGGGGCGGCTTGTTTCTGCTGTTTGCGTTGGTAACCAGTTGGGAATTGTTAGGATAAACAACTGTAGTTATTTCAAAGAGCAATGAAACAGCTCGTTGCGTCAGTGGAGCCGAGCACTGGAGGAGCGTCTTAATCGGGTTTGAAACAACCATACCCGTAGGAGCTGCTCCCGCTTGGACTGCAAAATCTCCTCTCGCTTCATGGCGCGAAGGTCCGCTCTTTGTTGAGCTGGGCACATTCTGCCTTTTGGCTGCAGAACTCCCATGAAGTCGGAAAAAAAGTTCGGATTATCCAAATTCCTGTTCGATAATTCGCCATCTGGCAGTAATCACTCCTGGCTCCAGGCTGAGGCGGCTGACGACAAGTTCTAGAGCCTGGTCGTCGCGGGTTTGGGTGACCAGCTCCGCTTCAACTTTGACCAGGTCGGGTTTGTCTTCTAGGTCTTCGCTGTAGAGGGCTCGCAATTTGAGATGGGTGGGCGCTATGCCCTGCAGCAGCAGGGCGCGCAGGTGGGCTTCCGCATGGCTTTTGCAGATAAATGAACACTCATAGACCAGTTCCAGCTCCGTGCCTTTGAGGGGCTGTTGGTTGATGCGGTAGCCCAGGGGGCGCAGCAGAATGTTGGCGATCAACACGGCTCCTGCCCCAATGGTGGCTTGGGGAATGTACCCTGATCCGGCAAAAGCCCCTACGGCTGCTGCACACCAGATGGTGGCAGCGGTGTTCAAGCCGCGCACGCTGGCCCCCTCTTTGAGGATCACGCCCCCGGCCAAAAAGCCAATCCCCGACACCACCTGGGCGGCAATGCGAGTTGGACTGCTTTCATCAGGGGTGAGCACTGAGAGCATGACAAACAAGGCTGCGCCAGTGGCCACCAAGGTGTTGGTGCGCAGGCCGGCCATGCGCTGCCGCCACTGGCGCTCCAGCCCGATAAGGGATCCCAAGATAAAGGCAACCGTTAGGCGGAAGGTGAAGTCAATCCAGGTCATAGGGCATGCTCCAGTTGCCGTGGAGGAGTGAGGGCTAGCCGGCCACATCTGGGATCCCCAGGGCTTTGGCCTCCTGTTCCAGAGCCTGCCAGAGGGTTTCCAGTTGAGCAAAGGCCACTTCTGGGGCCAGCTTACCACCCGTTTCTAAAGCGCAGGTTATGCTGACTCGATGGGCGTAGCGCTGCAGCAGCAACCGGAACTGAGCTGTGGTGGAAGGAGCTTTCAAAGTCATGGCACACCTCCTGAACGAATAATCGGATTCAATCTGAATCCAGCTCCCCCAGGCCGGGGGTAGCCTGGGAGCCAAAGTTGGACTGCAAGGCGAAGAGAGCAGCCTCAGAACTCGACTTCAACGCCGACCAGCCAAGCTACCAAGGTGAAATACACCCAGAGGCCGGTGAAATCTTTGATGGTAGTGATGAAAGGGTCTGCTCCGGGAGCGTGGTCAAAGCCCAGCTTTAACATCACCCAGGGCAAAATGGCGCCCAAGATAGCCCCCAAAGTGAGGACAATGGCCAGAGCCAAGCCCACCGCTAGACCCAATTGTGGGATCCCATTCGGTGCCCCCTGCCAGAAGTAGGCAATCACCCCAGCCGTGACCCCCAGGATCACTCCGATAATGCCACCAATGCTGGCTTCCCGCAGCAAATAGGGGAGAAACTGCCGCACGTTGATGTGGCCCCAAGCCAAGCCACGGGCAAAGATGGTCGTAGATTGGGTGCCGACATTACCGCCCATATCCATGACCAAGGGGATGAAAACAGCCGCTGCCGTCACCGCCTCCAACACTTCCTCAAAGGTTTCGATCACTCCCCCCACCACCATGCCGCCAATCAAGGTGATGATTAAAAACGTGATGCGCAGGCGGACGGCATACCAACGGGAGCCTTTAACCAGGCGCTCGCTCCAAACCTTGTCTCGGCTGAGCAAGTTGCCCACCCCTGCTTGGGCCAGAGCGGCGTCGGTGGCTTCTTCTTCCACCAAGTTGATGACATCTTCAAAGGTGATATCTCCCACCAAGCGTCCTTCACTGTCGACCACCGGAATGGCCGGCAAGCCGGAATCTTTGAGCAAACGAGCTGCCTGGAGATCCCGGTCGGTAACCCGAGCAACAATATCCGATCCCTCGATCAGCTCCCGAATGGGCAGGTCGGGATCCGCCTTCACCAGCCGCACGGTGCGCACCAGACCTTTGTAGAACCGCTGGTCATCGACCACAAAGATCACATCCAGCTCGTCATCCCCCAGTTGGGAGTCGCGCACACTGGCCAAAGCTGCCCCGACGGTGAGGGTATCGCGCACCGCCAAGTAGCGCAGGTTCATCAGCCGACCGGCACTGCGCTCCGGGTAGTTCAGCAGGATATTCACGGCTTCGCGGGCTTCTGGGCTGAGGTTGGCGATCAGCCGCTTGGTAACTTTGGCCGGCAGCTCCTCAAACAGGCGCACCCGCTCGTCTGGGGGTAATGCTTCCACCAGCCGGATCACCTCTGGGTTTTCCATGCTGCGGATGAGATCGGCCTGTTCTTCAGGCCGCAAATACTCAAATACCGCCATGGCCTTGTCTTTTTCCAGCAACCGAAAAGCCAGTACCCGCTGCCGCGGAGAAATCTCCATCAACTGCTGCACCAGCTCGGCAATAGGGGCGCGGTTGGCCGCTCGCTTGGCGGCTTCCAAAGAGGCAGGAGAGAGAAGATCGCGAAGAATGTTTTGCTGCATAACAAACCTCCGAAGGTTGGAGTCAGCCGGATAAAAGACCCGGAGGGCAACGACCAACCCCTGCTCCGAGGCTCATGGGAGCCCTGAAGCTGAACGCCTCTCAACGTCTTAGGCCCGACTCGACGCCCACAAGCCCAAGTCGATAAAAGGGAATCCAAAGGGTTCCCCCTGGCCCACGAACAACAAATACAAAACCCAAGGCTAGGGGAAGTCCCCTTTGAAGCACTCCTGCTTTTCCCTTTTCCGATGCTCAGGTCGAGCTCTGCTCAGCCCATCTGTTCGTCGCCGACCGAGAGAGCCACCCAAGCCAGAAGCTATTTGAGAAAGCTCTCCTGTCCCTTCGCGTTGGCGAAACGGGATCCTCTCAAGCGACGACTGAGGCTGTCAGCGGGAAAATGGAAGGCACCAGGAAGGCGCAGATCTCCAAGGACTTGAGCTCCTAAGAGCGATCTCCGCTGGCCGGTGCTACAACTGCCAGAAGCGTCCATGTTGTTGAACGTTTTCCTCCGAAAGAGTTGAACCGGAACAACCCGGACAGCCCGAAGAGGATCTCTTCAGCCCTTTTTAGGCTAGTTGCAGGAAGGGGATCCCGTCAACCTTTTTCTGGCATATTCGGTGAACGATCAGCGGAGCAGATGGGGAGTTAAGATCGGGGTAAGCGAACAAGAGAGCACAACCTCTTCCGGGTTCTGCTCGCAGCCTGACTGAGTAGAGTCCCCATCCTGGCAGCTTGTGACCTTGGGAAAACGCTGCCCTATGCTGCCTGTGTTTTTAAGAGGCTCACCCCAATGAGCTGCGCGGAGTGGATCAGCTCTTTCCAGCCTCTACAGGTGCCGCTGCCCATGAGCCTATGGCCACCCTTCCCCTGGTTTCTGTGATCTTGGGTACGCGGCCCGCAGCCATCGAGCTGGCTCCGGTGATCCAGGCCCTGCGGGCCAGTCCCCACCTGCACACAAAAGGATAGCTTGGTAGCCCCGCACTTGAGTGCAGGGCGGAAAAGCCCGCTAGCCACTTTAGTCGCTTACCCATGATGGGGGTCGTTGATATAGTTTCATAGCTCAAACAACCTCTTCCTGACTTCTCCTACCAAGACCTTTTTCCTTCTCTTTGGCCAAAAAATGAGATAAACAACCGCTAGCCCCACAGCATGGTTGTAGTGATTGTACCGTTGACTTTCCTCTCGCATTATCGCTTACTCATGTCAGACTGTAGTTATCATACTGCTCATCAACAATGATGGAGTACGGCTGTCAGCAGGTTCGAGTCAAGAACAGGGAGCTAGTCCCCCTATTAGAGTTGTGTCAACAGTCTAATAAGCAACTGTGCTCTGTACGATGCGAGACAAGTCTATTTCAAAACGAAGCGATGGGCAAGCTATGGTGAGCTTTGTGCTGAGATGGCCAGAACCCAAAACAAGCACTTTATCGCAATGTATGTTTCCGCCGCACAACAGACGTGTAAGTCTGTAGCTGAGGCACTCAGTAGCTCTAAGAAAAAGCTGAGGCTCTCCTGGCAAGAAGGAATGAGTTTAAGACCAAACCTGCCGCGCTACCGTAAGAAGGGGATGTTCTCAGTAGCATACCCGAAAAAGTGGCTTAAGTTCCAAGAAGCAAAAGTCAGAGTGCCGCTCGGCAACCAGGTCAAAGCTTGGTTTGGAATAGACGCTTTCTGGATACGATTTCCTACCAATACCAATCCCCTCAACTGCCAACCTCGACCGGAGAGATACCTATGTCTACCCAGTTGACGCCGCGGTTTGCCGAGGCCATGCGCTACGCCTACCGCTGGCATGCCGCTCAAACCCGCAAGGGAACAAGGATCCCCTACCTCAGCCACCTGCTGGCGGTGGCGTCCATCGCCCTGGAGCATGGCGCCGACGAAGATGAGGCCATTGCTGCCCTCCTCCACGACAGCCTGGAGGATGGCCCCCGCTACAGCGGCGAGCCGCGGGCTCAGATTGAACGGGAGCTGCGGGAGCACTTCGGAGAACGGGTGCTGCAGATCGTCCTGGGATGCACGGACACCGACAGCGATAGCTCCCTGGGCGAGCCCAAAGAAGACTGGAAAGAGCGCAAAGTGGCCTATCTCAAGCACTTGGAAACCGCAGATGCCTCGGTTTTGCTGGTGGCCGCCTCCGACAAGCTGCACAACGTCCGCTGCATCCTACGCGACTTTCGCCAACTGGGGGATCAGCTCTGGGAGCGCTTCTCCGGCGGCAAAGAGGGATCCCTGTGGTACTACCGGTCGCTGGCGGAGATCCTGGGGCGACGGCTGCCTTCTAGGCTGGCAGTGGAGTTCCAAGAGCTGGTGGTCGAGTTGCAACGGGCAGCCGGGTCGGGGCCGGCAACAGCTTGACAGAGACGACCAGGGCTGAAGAAAATGCTGAGGGCAGCTTTCTCTCTTGCACTCTTCAGGTCACCTGTCTATGGTTCTCGCTGTTGGCACCGTTGCTCCAGGGTTCAACACGACCGACACCCACGGCAACCAAGTTTCTCTGGCTGATTTTACCGGGAAAACCGTTGTCCTCTACTTTTACCCTAAAGACGACACCCCTGGCTGCACCAAAGAGGCCTGCGGCTTCCGCGACGCCTACGCTGATTATCAAAGCAAAAACGTGGTGGTGTTGGGGGTGAGCATGGACGACCAGGCCTCTCACCAAAAGTTTGCCGAGAAGTACAACTTGCCTTTCCCTCTGCTGGTGGATACCAGTGGGGTGATCGCCCGCGCCTACGATGTGGATGGAGGCGGCTACGCCAAGCGGGTGACCTACGTCATCGACGCCGAGGGCAAAATTGCCAAGGTCTATCAGAACATCAACACCGAAACCCACGCCCGCGATATTTTGGCGGATTTGGGTTTGTAGAAGCGCTGCCTCTTTTCAGTACTCCTCGCTAGATCCCGGCCTTTGCGCATGAACGACGACATTCCGGTCGCCCGTCGCCAGTCCACTCCGGCGAAAAAAGCGCAAAGTTCGGTGCCTGCCCTGAGGTCCCGTCTAGTCTTGGGCCTGGTGCTGGTTGGGCTAGTGCTCCTGGCGGGTTGGGGGATAGAGAAGTTACCGGGATCCCAGCAGGCGGCGGATCCCCAAGTTCTGGAGGAAGCCGGTCAGCCCTCTCTGCCGCAGCCAACTGTGCAGAATGGGCGACCTTCTCTGTTGGGGCACTATGCCTATTCCGAAGCCCCTGCAGACAGCTTGCGGGTGGTGGGCAGCTACCGTGGTCGAGAGGTGCGCCTGCGCCAGGCGGCTGCCGAGAGCTACCTGCGCATGAGTGAAGCAGCCCAAGCCGACGGGATCCGCCTTGTCCCTATCTCTGGGTTTCGCTCGATAGCGGAGCAGGAGTTTTTGTTTTTTCAACTGGCCCAATCGCGAGCCTTGCGACCGGAAGAACGGGCTGCGCTCAGCGCTCCCCCCGGCTACAGCGAGCACCACACCGGCTACGCCATTGATATTGGCGATGCCCAGTTTCCTCAGTGGGACACTCAAGAAGCCTTTGAGACCACCCCTGCCTTCCGGTGGCTGGAGAGAAATGCCGCCCGTTTTGGCTTTGAGCTGTCTTTCCCCAGAAACAATCCGCAGGGGGTGAACTACGAACCTTGGCACTGGCGCTTTGTGGGCGACCGCCACAGCCTGGAGACCTTCTACAAGCGCTAACACCTCCCCTCTCCCCTTGGGAGAGGGGACGGGGGTGAGGGATCGAAAAGCGGATGACGCGATTCGAACGCGCGACCGTCTCGTTGGCAACGAGAAGCTCTACCACTGAGCTACATCCGCATCGGACATCTATCATGGCAAGTTTTGCGGTCGTTTGTCAAGCCAGGGATCCCTGGCGCATTTTGTTCCAGAATGAGAGAAGTTTATCTTTCTTTGCAGTTGCCTCAGCCTTTGGCTGAGCTCATTTGAGGGGATCACGATGCGGGTAGCCATTATCGGGGCCGGGTTGGCCGGCTTGGTCACAGGGGTGGATTTGGTGGAAGCGGGGCACCAGGTGCAGATCTACGAGGCGCGGCCCTTTGTGGGCGGCAAGGTGGGCTCCTGGCAGGATGCCGAGGGCAACCACATCGAGATGGGGCTGCACGTTTTTTTCTGCAACTACAGCAACCTGTTTGCCCTGATGAAGAAGGTGGGGGCCTACGAGAACCTGCTGCCCAAGCAACACACCCACACCTTTGTCAACCGCGGGGGGCAGGTGGCCAGCCTCGATTTTCGCTTCCCGCTAGGGGCGCCCTTCAACGGCCTCAAGGCTTTTTTTGCCACCGAGCAGCTCTCTTGGGCCGATAAGCTGCGCAACGCCCTGGCGCTGGGCACCAGCCCTCTGATTCGCGGCCTGCTGGACTACGAGGGGGCGATGCGGCAGATTCGCGCTTTGGATCGGATGAGCTTTGCCGAGTGGTTCCGCCGCCACGGGGGATCCGAGGCCAGCCTGAAGCGGATGTGGAACCCGATTGCCTATGCCCTGGGCTTCATCGATACGGAGCAGATTTCCGCCCGCTGCATGCTGACCATTTTTCAGATGTTTGCCAGCAAAACCGATGCCTCCAAGCTCAACCTCCTCAAGGGATCCCCGGACAACTACCTCACCCAGCCCATCGTCCGCTACCTGCAAGCCCGCGGCGGCCAGGTTTACACCCGCAGAGGGGTCAGCCGCATTGAAGTCAGCGACTCTCCTCCCTACGCAGTAACCGGTCTGGTCTTGGCCAATGGCGAGCGGGTGGAAGCGGATGTGTACGTGTGTGCAACAGCCGTGGAAGGGGCGAAACGGCTGATCCCCCAGGTGTGGCGGCAGTGGCCCCAGTTCGACAACCTCTACAAGCTGGAATCCGTACCCGTGGCAACGGTGCAATTGCGCTTCGACGGCTGGGTGACGGAGCTGAAGGGCCGGGCCAAACGCGCCGCTGACCACCCGCAGCCAGTTGGCATCGACAACCTCCTCTACACCCCCGATGCCGATTTCTCCTGCTTTGCCGATCTGGCTCTCACCAGCCCCGCCGACTACTACAAACCCGGCCAGGGATCCCTGCTGCAGTGTGTGCTCACGCCGGGGGATCCCTTCATCTCCATGTCCAACGAACAAATTGCCCGGCACGTGCTGCGCCAAGTGCACGAGCTGTTTCCTTCGTCGCGGCAACTGAACATGACCTGGTACAGCGTCGTCAAGCTGGCCCACTCCCTCTACCGAGAAGCGCCAGGCATGGATCCCTATCGCCCGCACCAGAAGACCCCCGTGCCCAACTTCTTCTTTGCCGGCAGCTACACCGCCCAAGACTATATCGACAGCATGGAAGGGGCTACCCTCTCCGGCCACCTGGCCGCCCAGGCCATCCTGGCCGCCTGCCGGGATCCCCAGCCGTCGCCGCCAGCCTAGCGGGCCTTCGCTGCCCAGCAGAACAGCGGCAAAGGGGGGCTCTCCCTGCCTCTGGCCTCAGCCAGTTGGCTGTGGCAGGCTGGATCCTTTTCCCCTACCATCTAGGCTGGGAAAATGGGTTGGGGATAGCTATGCAGGCGGTGATTTTGGCAGGGGGGCAAGGAACTCGCTTACGGCCGCTGACCTTGTGGCAACCGAAGCCTCTGCTGCCGTTGCTAGAGGTGCCTTTTTTACACTGGCTGATCGGGCGCTGCCGCCGGGCCGGCCTGACGGACATTTTGCTCAGCGTGGGGTATCTGGGCAGACAGATCGAGGCGGCTCTGGGAGATGGCACTGCTTGGGGGGTAAAGCTCCGCTACGTCGTCGAGGAGACGCCGCTAGATACAGCGGGAGCTTTGGTGCTGGCCCAACCCTACTTCAGCGGGGATCCCTTAGTGGTCTTCAATGCCGATATCCTCACCGATCTGGATTTATTAGATTTGATACACTGCCACCTGCAGAGCGGGGCCGTCGCCACCCTCACCCTCGCCCAGGTGGAGGACGTCACCGCCTACGGCCTGGTGGAGGTAGGGGAAGGGGGCCGGATCCAATCCTTTCGGGAAAAGCCCACTGCTGCCGAAGCCCTCACCCTCACCACCAACACCATCAACGCTGGTACCTATGTCCTCGATCCGGCTATTTTCAAAGACTACCCCAGCGGGGATCCCCTCAGCTTCGAGCGGCGTATCTTCCCCGACTTGCTGCGGCAGGGGCGACGGCTGCAAGCCTACCTGCACACTGGCTACTGGCGGGATCTGGGCACGCCGGCCAGCTACTACCACGGCCAACTGGACATTCTCCTGAGCCGGATGAGGGATTTCCCTCTCGAGGATGTGGAAGAACGGGCGCCAGGGGTATGGGTTCACAAGACCGCCGAGATCCACCCTGACGTTCAATTGCACGCGCCCTGCTACATCGGCGCTTACACGCGCTTGGGCTCCCAAGCTCAAGTCCCCGCCGGCACCATCCTCGGCAGCTACAGTTGGGTCAATGGATCCCTGCAGCCGGGGGCCTATGGGCCGGGCCTCCTGGTAGTCTAGGTTAAAGGCCAGTTAAGCGCCCAAGCCTCCACAACAGAGCCGGCCAAAGATGGAGCTACCGCAAAGCGGGGAACGCTGGGATCCCTATCTTGCCGCCGTAGCCGCCCGCTTCAACCGGGAGCTGGAGGTGCAGTTGGGTCGGGCCAGTTGGCAGCTTCCCCCCGACCTGGAACAGTTGCCCTTTTGGCAAGCCCAAAAGCGGGATCACCTCCAGGAACGCCTGGGGATCCCCTTTTGGCAATTGCGCGCCCCCAAAAAGCGGGAAGCCTGCTTGGATCTGGGCTGTGGAGTGAGTTTCCTGACCTATCCCTGGAACGATTGGCAGGCCTACTTTTACGGCCATGAGCTGAGCGGGGGGATCGTGCGCTTTGTGCGCTCGCGGGCACCGCAGCTTAACTCCAAGCTGTTCAAGTCGATGCAGCAGGGATCCGCCCATCACCTGGAAAACTACGGGCCAGAGCAGTTCGATCTGGCCATTGCTACAGGATTTTTGTACTACTACCCGATAGACTACTTTGACGCGGTTTGGGCAGAACTGAGGCGGGTGTTGCGTCCGGCTGCGCCAGTGATTATCGAAGTGGTCAATCCTGAGTCGGTGTGGGCCGAACAGTGGGGGTTGATTGAGCTCTTCAAAGGCAGCGAGCCGATTCTCACGCCCCTACAGGAGTGGGAGCGGCGCATCGCCGACTTGGGGGGCAAAATCCAGAAACAGGCCAGTGGCGAGCTATTTACCACCTATTGGATTCAGCGCAAGCAGTGACCTCCTCTCCCTTTGAAGAGGGGGGCTTTCCCCTTCCACGAGGTAGCTTGCCCGGAGGATTGGCTTTCCAAAGTCGGTGCTCTCTCCCCCACCCTTATAAGATGGGAAAACTCCTACCTCTTACTTTTTTATGTCCAGATCCCCCGCCTTGCCGCCTGCCGAGCCGGGTTCAGCCGGATTTTCAGCGCTGAAGGCCCGCTATCTGCTGCTGGCTTTCCTGTCGATCAACGGGGGGGTGGGTCTGGGGGTTGTCGCTTTGGCCAGGCTGTTGCCTCTGCCCTCGGACGATCCGGTGCTGGCCTACGTTGTCTATTGCGTCACGTTTGTGCTCACTTGTATCTGGAGCTGGCAGCGCGGGCGACGAGCCCATTTGCAGATGAGGCGGCTGTGGGGCAACTGGCGAGCTGTGATTCCCTGGGGATCCCTGCTGCGGGTAGTGCCGGCTTTGGTTGTGCTCTCCATGGGCACCACTTTGCTGATGCTCTACTGGGTGTCGCTGTCTTTCCCGGAGCTGGCGGAGTCGATGCTGGACTCCCTGGGGGAAGAGGAGGGGGAGACAGCCTGGCCGCAGGTGTACCAGGGGTTGCGCTGGCTCTCGATTGCAGTGGTGGCCCCCATAACGGAGGAATGGCTGTTTCGCGGCATTTTGCTCCACCGCTGGAGCCTCAAGTGGGGGCTTGACAGAGGCCTGCTGGCTTCTTCCGTGGTCTTTGGCCTACTGCACCCTAACCCACTTGGGCTGACGGTGTTTGGCCTGGTGATGGGGCTGCTCTACCTGAAAGCACGCTCCTTGAGCTTACCCATCCTGGCCCATGCTTTGAACAATATCCTGGCTCTAGCGCTGGGATCCCTGGGAGGAGGGGTAGTGGAACAGGTGGATCCCATCGGGAGCTTTCACCTCTACTACAGCCTGTGCTGTCTAGTTTTGGCTGGGTTCATCGTAATCCCTTTCCTCCGCTGCCATTGGCCGGAACGGGGGGCTCACTTGCCCTATTTTGTAAATTGCCCGCACTCATGCTGACACATAGAGTGCAGGCTTTGGGTAGCCCTGCAGTTGGCAAGCCAACCAAGGGCCCCCCACACCCCCCGTGTACGGGGGGCAGGCCGGCTTACAGCAGCCCCCAAAACCGCAATCACATTGGCACCGTTAAAATCTGCCTCCCCTTCCCAGCCCCAGGCCGGGTTCACACAACGAAAACGCTTCCCTTCCTGCTGGCCAAGCCATAAACATCGGTGGCCGGTTTGCAAACTGTCGGCAGGCGGCACCACCACAACCTTGACCCCGGCCCCACCGCCTTGGAGTGCAGAAACTGCCTCAGTTGAGAAAACGCCAACTGTTCGACCGCCAACGCTCTGTTTTGCTGCGCGGCTGTTGATTGACACGCTCCCGTATCCCCCGTGTACAGGAGGAAAAGGGCGGGCCTCCTGCCGTTTCTAGCTGAACTCCTAAGCGGCCTTGGCGTCGGTATCCCCAGACGGAAAGGACTTGAGGCGGGATCCCGCCAAGAATGTAAACGAAACGCCAAAAACTGTCACCCGATCCCTCGAAAAAGCTGGAGGGGTGGGGATATCCTGAAATAGGCAGCAACAGATCCGGTGCAGAGTTGAGCTGTGGCTCGTTCGCCAACAGGGTGGCTGTTACGCCAGCGAGGCAGCCCACAGGGTTGACATGGAAAGGCGGTCTTTTCTACAAAAGTTACTCCTGGTTGCTGCCGGCCTTGGTCTCTCTCCCGGCTGGTTGGTGGGTCAGGCTGAGCGCTACGGGCAAGCTTTGGCGGCCAGCTCCCGCAAGTTGGCTCTCTTGATAGGCATTAACCGCTACCCCGGCGAGGGATCCCCGTTACAGGGGTGTGTCACGGATGTGGAGCTGCAGCGGGAGCTGCTGCGGTATCGCTTTGGCTTTGACCCGGCAGACATTCTCATCCTCACCGATGGAGCTGCCACTTCAAGCGCGATCCAGTCAGCCTTTGCCGAGCACTTGGGAAGTGCAAGTCAGACGGCTGAAACGGTAGTGGTGCAGTTTAGCGGCTACGGCCAATGGCGGGCGGGATCTTCGCCCGAGCGCTGGCAGCCGGCGCTGCTGTTGGCTGGCCCTGAAGAAGCGGCGGCTATGGGTCTGGAGCGCTTTTTCCAGCTTGTGCAAAGCTTGGGCACAGCCCAGCTCACGACCGTACTCGATTGTGGCTTTACCTATGTTGCACCCGCAGTACGGGGCAACTTGCAACTGCGCTCCCGCCCGCCGAAAGTCCCCAAGGAAGTAGCCTCTACCTCCCCAGAGGCGGTGGCTCCCGGTCGCCTGCCTTCTGGTGAAGTGCAGCAGATTTGGCCCTCTCCGCCCAAGGGGTTGTTAATTGCCGCCACCACCCCCCAAGATTTGGCGGCAGAAGCCGCTTGGCCGGGATTTCATGCAGGGATACTCACCTACCTGTTGACGCAGTACCTGTGGGAGACCACACCTGCCACCCGCCTGCTGATAGCCTTCAACCAAGTGGCCGGTCAGCGGGAGCTGGGCCTGTTTGCTTGTCAGCGCCCCATCCTGGAGGGCAAAGAAACGGCTCGGCGCATCCCGCCCTACTTCCTCACCCCCCCTCAGGTGGGAGTCAGCGGCGCCATCCAGGAAGTGAAGGGGAATCGGGCCCAGGTGTGGCTGGGTGGGATCCCACCGGCGGCACTCTGCGGCTTGCAGCCAGGTACTCTTTTGGTTCCCATTGCTGCCGAGCCTTCCACCGCCTCGCCGGTGCCGCTGCTGATTCGTTCTCGCAGCGGCCTGTTGGCACAGGTGCAGCCGGCCAACGGGGAAGGTCAATTTCCCCCCGTGGGCACGCTGGTGCGGGAGCAGTTGCGCAGCCTCTCCAGCAGCCTCAAGCTTTTGGTGGGTCTGGAAGACAACTTAGGCCGCGTTGAAAAAGTAGATCTGACCAACGCCATCGCCGGCTACAGCTGGATGGAGACGGCCAACCCGCGCGAGCGCCAGGTGGATTGCCTGCTGGGCCGCATCACCCCCGAAATGGCCGCCGCCTTTCAATTGGACGCTCTGCCCAAACCCCTGGAAGTCAACAGCTACAGCCTCTTTTGGCCGGGGCGAGAATTGCTGCTCAATTCCTGCGGGCCGGCTGGGGAAGCTGCCGCTACGGCAGTGCAGCGGCTGGTGCCCCGTCTGGCCCATCTGCTGGCGGCCAAGCGCCTGCGGGCTACCCTCAACGCGGCAATCTCGCCGCTGGCGGTGGTGGGGGAATTGTCCACCAAGGGCAAACCCTTGCGGGGGTCACGGCTTGCCCAAGGGGCCGCTGCTCCTGGCGAGCCAGGCATGCCACGCTTTATGCGCGGGGATCCCCTCTATCTCACTCTGCGCAACGAGGGCGAGCAGGATCTGTTCGGGTACCTGTTGATGGTCGATTCCAGCGGGCAACTGCACCTGCTGGCCCCCATGCCCCAGGAGGACTTTGCCCTGCCGCTGCGCCTGGAGGCCAAGAGCAGCCTGACTTTGCCACCTCTGCCTGAGATGGCTGGCAATTCGCGCTCTGCCGTCAATCCCGATCTGCTCACCTGCCATGCCCAGGGGCTGACCGAGCTGCTGTTTGTGGCCAGCACTCGCCCCTTGTCGGCCAGCTTGGAAGCCCTCAAAACCATGGCCCGCAAGCTGGGGGTAGCCCGTTCGCCGCTGTTGCTCAATGGGCCGCTGGAATGGACGCAAATTCTCCTCGAGGAGTTGACCCAGCGTGCCCCCGAAGGGGATCCCGACTTGCGCTGGCTGGATCCCGGCCAGGCTGTTACCCTTTCCCTCACCTATTTGCTGGTTTAGCTCAGCAACAGGGCAAACAGGCCACAGAGAGCAATGCCATCGAAAACCCCGGCCCCGCCAATGCTGAGAATGCCCGAGCAATTGCGCCGCAGCACCTCCGGCAAGTGCAGCAGATCCGCTCCGATCACCGTGCCCAAAACCCCGCCAGCAAAGGCCACCGCCGGCGCCTGATCTCCAGCCCAGAACATGGCGGCCAAGGCTGCCGTAGCCGGGGCGGTCAAGGGATTCATCTGAATGCCGATTCCGGGCACCACGTGGGAAGCATAGTAGCTGACCACAGTCACCAGCGCCGTTACGGCCAGGATCAACAGCCCATCGGCCCGGCCAAATTGATACAGGGCCAAGAGCACCGGGATCAGCCCCCCGCCCACGTTCAGAGCAACCACGGTCTCCTGAGAGATCTTGGCCAACGGGATCCCCCAAAATTGCCGTATCCACAGGCTGGCCAGGTCTTCCACCAGCGTTACCTCGCACTTCACACGATACAGGGGAATATTGACCGAGCTGCCCGCCAGGATAGCCAGCAGCAGCAACAGCGCCCCCTCCCGCGAGAACCCCAACTTGCCCACCGCCAACGCCACCACATCCACCGCCAGCCCCAGCCAGAGGAAAGGCAGCAGCAGCACCAGCATCAAAAACAGCAACAGCGAGACCGGCAAGTAGAACATGGCAGGGATCCCAAACTTTCCTCCAGCCTATCAGGACTTAGTCCGGCTTCCTCGACTCTAGGTAGAGAGGATCCCCGATCTTGTAACAAAAATAACAAGCAAGTCTCCGGTTAACTCTGTCAGAGCCCAAAGATCTTATTGCAAATATCTTGAGCAACTTTGCAACCGGCGCGCCGATTGCTGGGAGTTGTGGATAGAGCAATTTGATAGTGCGGATCTCCGCAAAAGCAAATCGTAAACTACCCGGCTCCGACCGCCCCCCTTCCCCCCCAACCCCCCGTATACGGGGGGCAGGGGGGCGGGGGGATTGAGGGGGGTACAGTGCGGGGCTCCTGCGGCTTCTAGCTGAGGCCTGCTGCCTTCCACCCGCTTTTGGCCAGGGGGAACCCTCAAGGGATCCCGGCCACTCCTGTTTGGCGGGCAGCTTGGATCACGGCGGCAGCCACCTGAGGAACTACCCGCCCATCGAAGACCGAGGGAATGATCCACTGGGGATCCAAATCTTCCGGTGGGATCAAATTGGCAATGGCCTGGGCGGCAGCCAGGCACATCTCAGTGTTGATCTGCTTGGCGCGGCAATCGAGAGCGCCGCGGAACACCCCTGGGAAGGCCAGCACATTGTTGATCTGGTTGGGGTAGTCGCTGCGCCCGGTGGCCATCACGGCGACTCGATCTGCCACCAGCTCGGGCTGGATCTCTGGCACCGGGTTGGCCAAGGCAAAGACAATGGGATCCGGCGCCATTTTCTCCACCATCTCTGGTGTCAAAGCATTGGCCACGCTCACCCCGATGAACACATCTGCTCCCACCAAAGCCTCTGCCAGGGATCCGCTCTCCTCAACGGCAACGGCAGCTTTCTCGGGGGTGAGGTCGGCGCGGGAGCGGCTGAGGATCCCTTGGCGGTCGCAGACCAGGATATGTCTGGCCCCGGCCCGTCGCAGCAGTTGAGTTACCGCAATACCGGCTGCTCCTGCCCCGTTGAGGACAATGCGCACCTCCTCTAGGCTTTTTTTAACCACCTTCAAGGCATTCAACAACGCTGCCAGCACCACAATGGCGGTGCCATGCTGATCGTCGTGGAACACCGGCAGGTTGAGACGGGCCTTGAGCTGCAACTCGATGGCAAAGCAGCGGGGGGCGCTGATGTCCTCCAGGTTGAAGCCGCCAAACCCCGGCGCCAGGCGCACCACCGTCTCCACAATTTCCCCCACCTCCTGGGTGGCCAGGCAGAGCGGGAAAGCATCGATATCAGCAAAGCGTTTGAACAGGGCTGCTTTTCCCTCCATCACTGGCAGAGCCGCCTCCGGGCCGATATTCCCCAGGCCCAGCACGGCGCTGCCATCGGTTACGATGCCAACGCAATTGCCCTTGATGGTGTATTCATACACAGCGCTGGGATCGGCGGCAATTTCCAGCGCCACCCGACCCACGCCCGGGGTATAGGCCATGGCCAGATCGGCGGCGCTCTCCAGGCGGCTTTTGGCCACCACCTGTAGCTTTCCCCCCCGGTGCAGCTCAAAGGTGCGATCCACCACCCGCTCCACTTTTACGTTGGGCAAAGAGGCAACAGCGGCGCGAATTTGCTCGGCATGCTCGCTGCTAACGGCATCCACGCAGATTTCCCGCACCGTTTCGGCTGCCGATTGGTGGATGAGGTCGATCTGGCTGAGGCTGCCTCCCACCTCGGCAATAGCTTGGGTAACACGGGCCAGCGCTCCTGGCTGGTTGGGCAGGCGCAGACGTAGAGCAATGCTGTAGCTGGAGCTGGGGGTGAGTTTTGTCATAGCTTTCTATAGTAGAAGAAAAATTGCCTTCAGCAGAGCAAGCTCCTCAACACTGAGCCCTCCGGTTCGGCACCCAACCTTCTCCCTCCGGAAGCAGGGTTAGGGGTGAGAATAACCCTAGGATCGAGAAATCCCGAAGACAGGCGATCCTCCTTCTTGCATATGACAGCTTCTGCTGCGGCAACTTCCGATTCCGACCTCAATACTTTTGCCGATTGGCTGGAAGGTTACTACAGCAACCGCGCCCAAGCCATGGCAGAACCGGTGTGGTTTGTACCGGTGAGCCTTTGGTACGTGCGCCTTCCCCACCTGTTTTCAGAAGGAATCGGCTTTTTTACCGAGCAATTTAACGAGCACACGCCGGGCCGGTTTTACCGCAGCCGGGTGCTGCAGGTATTGGCGGATCCCTTGCGGATCGAGAACTATAAGTTGCGGGATC
The DNA here is from genome assembly GCF_002760475.1 of Synechococcus sp. 63AY4M2. Lineage (NCBI taxonomy): Bacteria > Bacillati > Cyanobacteriota > Cyanophyceae > Synechococcales > Synechococcaceae > Synechococcus > Synechococcus sp. 63AY4M2. Next base: position 938,067 of record NZ_AXUX01000001.1, read on the forward strand.
AAGCGGCTTGGGCAGGTGCCTCTCAGGATCTGCAGCGCTTGGCGCAGCTTTCTCTGTCTGACTTGCAGCATTTGCCCGGTTGTCGCATCCTCGTAGAAAAGCGCGCAGACTGCTACCACGGCCAGATGCTGCCGGGCGGTGGCTGCCGCCTCAACCCCGGCGACAGCACCTACATCCACATCGAGTTTGACCTCACAGCCCAGGAATTCATCACCTGGGATCGCGGCTTCGACGCCACCACCGGCCAACAAACTTGGGGATCCCGCGCCGGCCCTTACCGCTACCAGAAAAGGATCCCTGTGGTATTTCCCCCTCGCCCCTAAGGGTTCGGAAAACTGTTGGGCTAGCTAGGAGGGCTATGGGAACAAAAAAGGAAACAGGTCGCGGAAACCCCTGCGCAGCTTGAGCAAAAAGATCAGCCGCTCCACCTCTGGAGAAACAGATCCGGTTTCGGGCCGGGCTGCCAGGGCTGCCTGGAGTTGCAGAGCTTCGCCAGCGGTGAGGGGCTGATTATCGACCGGAGAGCGAGCCTGCAAATCTGGCTGCGCCCGCAGCACCTCCTCAGGGATTTCAGAAGCCGGGGGCAAAGCCAAGGCCTGATTCGGCGGATACAGCAGGAACACCAGCAGACTGGCCCATCCACTGCTCCTTTTGACCCAATGCTTTCGGTTCACCGGATGCAAATCTCTCGGTCCACTCCGCCTTATCCTAGCTACCCCAGGGATCCTCAGCCCCTCTCCCAGCACCCTAGAACCAGTACCGTATAAGCCGGGGAACATCACACCTGCCGGAATCCAGGCCCGTCAAACGGTCAAACCACAGCGAGCCAGTCCTCAGCTCCCTAATCTTACTCGGGATCTTGCCCAGGCCGTCTTTTTGCAGCGAGCCAAAATCCCCCTTAGCCGGCCATTGCTTCCGAGCGCTCTTGGATCACTCGGTCTACAATGCCGTAGGCTTGGGCTTCCGTAGCCGAGAGGTAGAAATCCCGCTCCACATCCCGCTCGATTTTCTCCAGCGGCTGGCCAGTCATTTGCGCCAAGAGCTCATTCATACGCCGCTTGACCCGCAAAGTTTCGCGGGCGCGAATTTCGATATCGCTGGCCTGACCTTGGATCATCCCCAGGGAAGGCTGGTGCAGCATGATGCGGGAGTGGGGCAGGGCAAAGCGTTTTCCCTTGGTGCCGGCAGCCAGCAAGAAGGCCCCCATCGAGGCTGCTTGGCCCACGCAAACGGTAACAATGTCGGGCTTGACGTGGTTCATGGTGTCGTAAATGGCCATGCCCGCCGTTACAGAGCCACCAGGAGAGTTGATGTACATCACAATATCCTTTTGCGGATCCTGGGAGTTGAGGTAGAGCATCACCCCCACGATGGTATTGGCCAGGTTGTCGTCGATGGGCTCGCCGATAAACAAGATCCGCTCTTGGTACAGGCGGTCGTCGAGGCTGATCCACTGGCTGTAGGGCTCACCGGGCAGACGGTAGGGAACGCGAGGCACTCCAATCGGCATAAGTTTCTCCTGGCAAAGTACAGAACACTACACAGAACGATGCGCTTGCAAGAGGTCTTGCGCGCTTAAATCTAGCTGGGGCAAAACCGAGGAAACAATGCGTTCAGGGCCGGTTTTAACCTCGTCTTCGTATTCCCCGCCAACCCAGCGCGACACCGACTGCTTGGCGGGATCCACAATCCAGTATTCCAGGATCCCACGGGCAGCATAGTCTTTGCGCTTGTCTTGATAATCACGTTTTTCATTGTCTATTCCAGGAGAAACCACTTCCACCACCAGCAGCGGCGGGGGCATGGGCAGCCGAAGGGTTCCGCGACCGTTCCCCAGCAAGCTCACATGGTCAGGATGTAAAACCATCACATCTGGGTTGCGAAACCGAGCCTTGGCTGCGGGCACTTCGACCTCAACTTGGCCCAAGCTCAGGCGTTGGACGGGCAAAAACTTGAGCAATTCCGCAATCAGAAACAGCTCAATGAGGGTGTTAATGCGCTCCTCAGTTGGCACTTCCCGAATATACCCGTCTTCAAGTTCAAGCCGTCCTTCATAAGGCCAGCTTTTGAGGCGTAGGTACTCCTCCGCCGTTAAAGGCTGTACAGGGACCTGAACCATCGACGGATCCCTCTGCTTCAGCTTTTGGCTGTTGCCAACTTCGGCAGGGCTTTGGAGCTGGTCAACACCTGATCGATAAGACCGTAGGCTTTGGCCTCTTCCGGAGTCATGAAAAACAGCCGCTCCGTATCCTTCTTGATGCGCTCTATGGGCTGGCCCGTGCTGCGAGATAATTCCTCCAGCATCATGTTGCGCAAGGTCAAGATCTCGCGGGTGCGAATTTCAATATCGCTGGCCTGTCCACGGGTGCCCCCATACGGCTGATGCAGCACGATCGTGGCATTGGGCAAACTGGCCCGGAACCCCTTGGCGCCCGCCGCCAACAGCATGGCCGCCATGCCAATGGCATTGCCAATGCAGATGGTATGCACCGGCGGCTTGATGTAGTTCATCGTATCCAGAATGGCAAAAGCTGCCGTGTCGTAGCTGTAGGTGCCCGTCGAGTTGATGTACATCTTGATCGGCTTTTCCCGATCCTCGTACTGCAAATACAGCAATTGTTCCACAATCAGCTTGGTGACGTTGGCATTCGCCTCCTCGGCCAGGGGCAGACCCAGATAGACAATGCGCTCTTGCAGCAGCAGCGAAGCCAAATCGGGAGGCGGAGTCCGAACCGGAGCGCCGCCATAGTAGTAGGTCGATTGCACCATGCCAAAGTTCTCCTACGGCCAATCCCTTGACTCTAGAGACAACTTCCTAGAACGACAGCACAGATGAAGGACAAGAGCAAGGGATCCGAGAACAGCAGCGGATCCCTTGTCTTCCTAAGAACCAGAACCTGAAGGGGAGGCGGCAGCTTTACTCCGCTCCCTGGGGCAAGAGCACCCGCTCCGGCTCCGTGACCAGCACCTTGGGCTTACGCTCCTCGTCCACATCGATGAGGACTTCTGATCCCTCTTTGACGTGGCCAGTCAAGATCTCTTCTGCCAGGATGTCTTCCAACAGGCGCTGAATAGCACGGCGCAGCGGACGTGCCCCATAGCTGGGGTTGTAGCCCTCCTCCACCAGCAGATCCTTGAAGCGATCGCTGACCGTGAGGTAAATCTTCTTCTCCTTCATGCGGTCGAACACTTCCTTGAGCAGGATGTCGGCGATCTGCTTCACTTCCTCCTTGGTCAGTTGCCGGAAGACGATGATCTCGTCCACCCGGTTGAGGAACTCGGGGCGGAAGTACTGCTTCAGCTCCTCGTGCACCAAGTTGCGGATGCGGTTGTAGTTCGCATCTTCGTCGTTGGTGTTGAACTCGAAGCCGAGGCTGCCACCACCCTTCTCGATGACCTTCGAGCCAATGTTCGAGGTCATCACGATCAGGGTGTTTTTGAAGTCCACCGTGCGGCCCTTGGCGTCGGTCAGGCGGCCGTCCTCCAGGATCTGCAGCAGCAGGTTGAACACGTCCGGGTGGGCCTTCTCGATCTCATCGAAGAGCACCACCGTGTAGGGACGGCGCCGCACCGCTTCCGTAAGCTGCCCCCCCTCGTTGTAGCCGACATATCCGGGCGGGGATCCGATCAGCTTGCTGACCGTGTGCCGCTCCATGTACTCCGACATGTCGAGGCGGATCATAGCCGACTCGGAGCCGAAGAAGTAGGCCGCCAGGGCTTTGGTCAGCTCGGTTTTGCCTACCCCTGTTGGGCCGGAGAAGATGAAGCTGGCGATGGGACGGTTGGGGTTTTTCAGCCCCACGCGAGCCCGACGAATGGCCCGCGAGATGGCCCGCACCGCCTCATCTTGGCCGATGATGCGCTGGTGCAGGGTTTCCTCCATGTGCAGCAGCTTCTCCGACTCGCTCTCGGTCAGCTTGGCCACTGGCACGCCCGTCCAGGCGCTCACCACTTGGGCGATGTCCTCTTCGGTGACCTCTGGCATCTCTTGGCGGCTGCTTTCCTCGGCTTTTTTGGCCGCCGCAATGGCGCGGATCTGCTGCTTGATCTCCATCTCCCGATCCCGCAGCTCGCCGGCCCTGTCGAAGTCTTGGGCCCGCACCGCGGCATCCTTCTCCTTAAGCACCCGCCGCAGCTCCTGATCCAGCTCCCGCGCCGCCGGCGGCAGTTGCGAGTTGATCAGGCGCACCCGCGAAGCCGCCTCGTCGATGAGGTCGATGGCCTTGTCCGGCAGGAAGCGGTCAGAGATGTATTGGTCGGCCAGCTTGGCCGCTGCCTCCAAGGCCGCGTCGGAGATCTTCAGCTTGTGGTGCTGCTCGTAGCGCTCCCGCAGGCCAAACAGGATCTCGATCGTCTCTGAAACGCTCGGCTCGCCCACCATGATGGGCTGGAAGCGACGCTCCAGGGCGGCATCCCGCTCGATGTGCTTGCGGTACTCATCCAGCGTGGTGGCGCCGATGCACTGCAGCTCGCCGCGGGCCAAAGCCGGCTTGAGGATGTTGGCGGCATCGATGGCCCCTTCGGCAGCCCCGGCTCCAATGAGGGTGTGCACCTCGTCGATGACCAGGATGATGTTGCCGGCGTTGCGGATCTCATCCATGATCTTCTTGAGGCGCTCCTCAAACTCGCCGCGGTACTTGGTGCCAGCCACCAACAGGCCGATATCCAGGCTGACCACCCGCTTGTCGGCCAAGATGTCGGGCACGTCCCCCTGCACGATGCGCTGGGCCAGACCTTCGGCGATGGCGGTCTTGCCCACGCCCGGCTCGCCGATAAGAACGGGGTTGTTCTTGGTGCGGCGGCCCAAGATCTGGATCACGCGCTCGATCTCCCGCGTCCGACCCACCACGGGATCCAGCTTGCCCTCTTGGGCCAATTGGGTGAGGTTGGAGCCGAATTCGTCCAGGGTTGGCGTCTTGGTGCGGCTGGAAGACCCACCCCCCGCCGTCACTTCGGCGGTCTCGCCCAACATGCGGATCACCTGGGTGCGCACCTTGGACAGATCCACCCCCAGGTTTTCCAGGACGCGAGCAGCTACCCCTTCCCCTTCGCGGATCAGGCCCAGGAGCAGGTGCTCAGTGCCGATGTAGTTGTGGCCGAGCTGGCGAGCTTCTTCTAAGGAGAGCTCCAGCACTCGCTTGGCGCGGGGAGTGAAAGGGATCTCGACGGCCACAAAGCCGGATCCCCGGCCAATAATTTTCTCGACTTCAATGCGGGCGTCCTTCAAGTTCACTCCCATGGACTTGAGAACTTTGGCGGCGACCCCAGTGCCCTCGCCGATTAACCCCAACAAGATTTGCTCGGTGCCAACGAAATTGTGACCCAACCGTCTGGCCTCCTCCTGGGCCAGCATGATCACCTTGATGGCTTTTTCCGTAAAGCGTTCAAACATGATCCTCGGGCTCCCTACGCCTGCATCAAGGCGGACTTGATAGGCCTAATCCTAACACAGGATTCAGGCCAACTAAGGGACGGTAAATACCCCAGACGAAAAATCATCTGGGATCGTGACGCGCCTGGAGAGATTTGAACTCCCGACACCGTGGTCCGTAGCCACGTGCTCTAGTCCACTGAGCTACAGGCGCAAGCTATCTACCTGCAAGAAAAGCGAAACAGCCACGGTTGAAGACCCGTCTCTCCTATCCAGAGATGGAAGCTTATCAATGTGGCTTAGGTATTCTAGCACAAGAGCGTTTTTTGGGAAGTCCAACGGGGGTGTAGATATCCGCCAACGTTCAACAATGCCCTGGCCAGGATCGCGGAACTTCTCCCCCCACCTCGAGGCCGGCTTGGGAGCTGCTGGCCGCAAGCACCTGCGTCCAGACCTGGCCGTTGCGCTGCCACAGCCGCACCTGCAGATGGCCGGCCAGGGTGTCGCGGCAGTTGCGCCGCATCCCTTCCGGGCCAGGGGTGAAGACGGTTTGCCCAGGCCGCTGGGTGTGACCTTCCAGTTGGATGCACCAACGGGCGTCTTCGCCGCGCACCTGCCAGGATCCCCAGGGATCCACCTGCCAGGTTAGCCGAGCTTGGCCGGGCCGCCACTCCAAAAAAGGCTGGGATCCCCCGCCGTGCAGGCTGATCAGGGCGACTTCTTCGGGGCGGGTGAGCACCTGCCGCTCGGCTCCGGCGCAGGTGAGGCTGAGGCCGGAATGGTTGGGAAAGGCGTTGCACTGGATCCAAAACCAGCGGCGAGGGAAGCTTTGTCCCCAGTTTTTTTCGGCGTAGGCGGGGGCCTGCTCGAATTCGAAGCGCCTGCCCCGCCACTCCACCCAGCCGCTGGCCAGGCCGTGGCTCATCAGGATCTGCCAGCCCGGCTCGAAGATGGGCAGATAAGACCAGGCTCCCATGGTGGCCCGCGGCGGGATCCCGTAGGCAGAGCAGAGTTGAATGCGATAGAGCCAGCGGATGGCCTCGCCTCTGACAGGATCTGGCAGGATCCCCTGGTTGAGGCGGGCGGTGTATTGGTAGCCGCTGGCGGTGTGTTGGAAGAAGGTGAGGGGCTCCTGCAGCCCTCGCCAGCTCTCGCCTGGCCCGCCAGCGTGCCCCAAGGCCAGGTGCCGCCAACTGGCCCAGAAGCGCTGTGGATTGGGGAAGGTGCGCCAATGCAGCTCCTCCTCTGGCCCCAACACCTGCGCCATGCCTCCCCGCCTGGGGTCGATGGCGTACATGAAGGCAAAGCTGAGGGGCGGATCCCCAGGTAAAGTGACCCGGCTGTACCAGCCCTCGAAAAACGGCTCGGCACAGCCATCCCAGTGATAGCCGCCATGGGGCAGGGATCCCCAGTCCGTTGAGCCGTTTTGCTTAAAGCACTCTGCCACCGGAGAGCAACTCCCTCGAGAATCGCCAGAAGATAGAAAAAAGTCTATAGCTACCAAAAGAGCAATTGTTTCTATGTCTGTCTGCTTTTAGGATATCAACCAAGCTGAGATTTTAAGTCCAACTTTTTGGGACTTTTCGGCCTTAAGTTTGTGCCCTATGCGATGCTGAATACGCCCGCAGATGGAGGCACTTCGGCTGAGGGGGTAGGGTACGCCTGCGCTAGGTTAGTCGTCCGACGGTTCTATCTTGGGATCCAAGCTCTTGGCGGTAAGGCGCAAGGCTTCCGCCTGATCCATCACTCGAGGCGCTTGCACTGCCGTCTCAACCCCTTGCCGATAGCTCTCCCACAAGGGCATTTCCGGGTAGGTTTGCTGCAATTTTTTGATCTCATCTAGCAGAGCGCCCAGCCAGCCAGACGTACCCCAGGTGAGCAAAAACTGCAAGGGATTCCAGAGGTTGAGTTGCCGCCCCAATTCGTTGAGGCTTTCGTTGCGAATGGGCGGGTCGAAGATGTCGGCCACCGTCATCAACTGGCGCGCCAAGAGCGGCCTGAGGGTTGTCTCAGCAGCCTCCACAACGGCGGGAAGAGCGGCTTGGATGCGCTTGGGACTGGGAATGTGCCGGGCCTGGGGCAAAGCTTGCAGCAGCAACTCCAGGCGTCGCCCCGCCTCTGCCGACTCCAAAGCCGATTCTAGGGTTGTGCCCACGCTGAGAAACACTTCTCCCGTCAACAGCCGCACGGCGTCGATAACCAAGTGGTACAGGGGCGGGATCGCCAGCTTGATCCACTCGCTCTGGAAAAACTCCCGCAGCCGCCGCGCCAGATAGTCCCCCACTTGGGTGGTTTGGATCCCCACTTGGGTGAGGGAGAGGTACCAGTCGGGGGGGGATCCCTTGGGATCAAGCCACTGGCGCAGAGTTTGCCATTCCTCTTCTGTGAGGGCAGTTCGCCCCTGTTTTAAGACGCTGCGCCGCAGCTTGCCCTCGGCATTCAAGAGCTTGCGCAGCTCCGGTGTGCCCAGCAAAGAGAGGGCGCCTGCGGATCCCACGCTGCCGATCTCGACAGCAATAAGGGCGGCCAAGAGGGCGGCTGAGGCTTCCACTTGGATCTCGCCGCTTTTGTCCATCACCAAAGGTAGGCGGCTGTTGCCATAGGCCCGCAGGCTCATCGCCTCCAAGGTAGAGCGCTGCTCAGAGGTCAAGGCCCCCGCCCAGGCAGGGATGCCGTTGGTGGCTGCTTCGGGGTGTGGTGGCTCCTGCAGGCTGTGATACAGCAGGCTGGCCACCCAGGCTCGGTCGGCGGCCCGTTCCAGAGAGCCGATGACCACCTCCCATTGGCAGGGGTTGAGCAGAGGCAAAAGCGCTTGCAGCTCTCGCGGGAGGGGCTCTGGAGAGGTTGTGGCTCTGGCTTTGTCTAGAGTTGCCTGCAGCCGATCTCGCGCCTCGCGGCACAAGCCGCCCCACTCCAGTTGCCAACGAGCTAGGGTCTGCTGCACTGTTTCTTCGGAGCGTCGGGGCAGCTCCTGCCAGCCCGCCTCCAGTTGCCGCCACAGCTCCTCCCAGTTCAGATCCCCGGCCCTAGAAGGTGGAGAGTTCGCCGGCGTGGCGGGCCTGTTGGGATCAAGATTGGGGGAGAAGAGGTTAGGCATGGGCAAACTGGGCTGCAGGGGAATTACCGGCATTATAGCTAGGGGTAAAAGGCAAGCTGCGGTAAGCCCAAGGTTTCCGGCCACCCCATCATTAGGTTGAGGCATTGCACCGCCTGCCCGGCCTGTCCCTTCATGAGGTTGTCGATTACCGACAGGACAATGACTCGGTTGGTGCGGGTATCCACTTCCACCCCAATCATGCAGGTGTTGGTGCCGGCAACCCACTTGGTTTGCGGGTAAACGCCGCGGGGCAGCACCTTGACCCAGGGGGATTGGCGATAGAAGGCGTTGTAAATGGTGATGAGATCTTCGCCCACAAGGCCGGGATCCCGCAGGTTGGCGTACAAGGTGACGTGGATACCCCGCACCATCGGCACGAGGTGGGGCGTAAATTGTACAGTGATGGGAGTGTGGGTGAGGTCACTGCAGGCCTGCTCGATCTCGGGTGTGTGCCGGTGTTGGGCCACGCCATAGGCCCCCAGAGAGCCATCTACCTCGGCAAATAGGGATCCCAGCTTGGGGGTGCGGCCCGCGCCAGAGACGCCGGACTTGGCATCGAAAATAAGGCTGTCCAGCTCCACCAACCCCTGCCGCAGCAGGGGGGCAACCGCCAACAGGGAGGCGGTGGGGTAGCAGCCGGGGCAGGCTACCAGTTGCGCTTGGGCGATGGCCTCCCGGTAGAGTTCTGGCAGCCCGTAGACCGCTTGCTCGTTGGCCTGGCGATAGGCAGGGCTGGGCCAGTTGGGATCCGTCTGCCCCAGGCGATACCAGGATTGGTAGGTGGCCAGGTTGCGAAAGCGATAGTCTGCCGAGAGATCTAGAACTTTGCACCCTTTGGCCAGCAAAGGCGGCGCCAAGTCTGCTGCCAGGCCATTGGGCAGAGAGAGAAAGACAACGTCGCTGCTGGCGGCAATGGCCTCCACATCTACCGGCTGGATGGTCAAATCCACCGCCTGGGCCAAGTGAGGATAGAGATCCCCGTAGCGTTTGCCGGCGCTGTCTTGACCGGCCAGGTAGGTGATCTGCGCGCCGGGGTGTTCGCTGAGCAGCCGCGCTAACTGCACCCCTCCATACCCGGAGGCCCCGACAATGGCGACACGGACGGGATCGGTGGGAGGAAGAGAACGAGGCGCCGTAGTGGCCATGGGGGCTGCCTGTGCAGAATTGCAAAACTGACGGTTTGCCTTACTATTTATCGCATTTGCCGCTGCCTTGGTTGAACTCACCTGCTCTGTTGGGCTCAGTGTTGCCTGAGCCGGGAGTTATACTGGGCTCACGCGAGCCGCCCAAGCCTCGGCAGCCGCCTTGGCTGTTGAGGTCGTGCCCAGGGATGTTCCCTACCTCGTCGGGAAGGGTTGTATGTACTACGAACAATTGATCAACATGATCCTGCGAGCCCGCGGCCAAAGCAGCCGCCACGGCCTGGATCAGGAAACTTTAACCCTCTACTCCGAAGGCCCCTACACCCTCTACAAGCTCACCTCCCATTTCGACCGCCGCTCCATTTTTGTTTTGGCCCAAAACCAGCAGGAGGTGTTTGTCTCCGGAGATGCGTTTCACAGCAAGCTGATCCCGGGAGAATGGCAGGAGTGGCTGCACCAGAAGGCTTTGGCTGTTGCCGACAAGACACCCCAGGCCAGCTAGCCGGCGAGGGCCAAAACGCCGGGCTGAATCTGCCGGGGCACCACTGAGAGCCGATCCAACTCCGCACAATAGGCCAGGTCCCTGTCGCTTTCAGGGCTAATGGCCAGTAGCCGCTGCCCATGGCTGGAGCGCCGCAACAGGCCCAGGAGATTGTCTTGCCAAGTTTGGTAGAGGGCCAGGGCGGCTACTGCCTCGTCGTTGCCCAACTGCTCCTCCGAACAGCCCAGGCGATGCAGAATGGCTCCGGCACAGGCGGTGTCTTCCAAAGCAAAAGCCCCCTCCCAGCCAGCTCCCACCAGCCACACCTCGGCAAAAGCTCCTTGCCTGAGAAACTCCACCACTGCTCCCAAGTTCACCAGGGCTGCTGTGATCAACACTGGGATCCTTTCTAAGCGCTGCAGGGTGCGGGTGCCGTTGGTGGTACTCATGAAGATGCGCTGGTCCCGCACGCGCTCTGGGGTGTACTCGCGGGGGGAGTTGCCTAGGTCAAATCCCGTCACCGTTTTGCCGCCTCGCTCCCCGGCCAAGAGCCGTTTGGAGGCCGGCCAGCTCCGGCTGGCCGCTTGCAAGGACTGCAAGTCGGCAAACACCTCAACGGCCTCTGCCCCTGCCGCCAGAGCTGCGGCGATGGTGGTGGTGGCCCGCAGCACGTCGATGGCCACTGCGCAGGCTGGGATCCCTGCCGGAGGGACTTGCTCAGGGGTGTGGAAGTGGAAAAGTTGCATGAGAGAGGGAGCAAAAAAGGTTCAACTAGAGCCCCACGAGAGCTTATTAGAACTCACGCCGGGCAAACACCAGCACCGTCAAAATGAGCAGCAAAACGGTGTAGATCAGACCGTAAAGCGCGTCGCCAAGGAGCTGGGTGGGCGGAGGAATTTGGCCGTAAACGGCAGCATCTCTTAGATTAAAGCGCTCCAGATCCGGCAAGACCAAGTAAATGACCTCGAACACCTTGCCAAAACCTGCGTCTTCCACCAGCTTGCTTAACTGCAGCAGGGCGCGGCTGGCGTGGCCCATAATGAACAGGGCAATGGTGTAGAGGGTGGCCAAAATTGGAGAGGTAAAAACCCCAAACAGCAGCGCTGCCGCCACAATCAGCACCAGTTCCAAAAAGGTGAAAACTACTGCCCAGAGAATGGCCCAGGGGGAAATGGGGGCCTGCACCAACAGCAGGCTGAGCAAAAAGACGGCCGTCATTATGACCAGCAGCACCGACAGCAAAGCCGACAGGCCCAGATGCTTGCCGACAATAAACTCCGCCCGGCTCATGGGCTTGGCAATCAGCACATAGACCGTGCGCCTCTCGATCTCTTTATTCACCAGCCCGGTGCCGACGAAAATAGCCACCACCAGCGCCAGGAAGTGGATAGCGGCCAGACCCAGATCGGCAATGATCTTGTTGTGGGCCTGGTTGGCTACCTGGGGGATCAAAACGATGGCTCCCAACATGGCCACCGCAAACACCATCACCAGATAGAGAACGCGATCCCGAATCGTTTCCCGGAAAACATTCTGGGCAATGGCCACGACGCGCGCCGCATCCATAAGCTGACCTCAAGCAAGCGACATCCAGCTATACACTTGTAGAAGTCCAGCTTTATTCTATGCAGTTCCAGGCCCAGATTCAGATCCACCTGCGCCCCTCGGTACTTGATCCTGCTGGGGCTGCTCTCCAGGCTAGCTTGCATCGGTTAGGGCATACCCAGGTGCAGGGAGTGCGCATTGGCAAACACATCCAACTGCGGCTAGAGGCCCCTGACGCCGAAACTGCCCGAGAGCAGGTGAACGAGCTGTGCGAGCAACTGCTGGCCAATCCGGTCATCGAGACCTATCAAATCCAAGTGGATCCTGTAGAGAGTTGATTGCTCACGCCTAGCCCTCACCACCTTTTTGTTTTCACAGCAAGGGATCCCCATGGCCAAGGTAAGGTTTGGCATTGTCGTTTTCCCCGGTTCCAATTGTGACCGCGACGTGGCCTGGGTAACCCGCGGCCTCTTGGGCTGCCCGACGCGACTCATCTGGCACCGGGAAACCGATTTATCGGGGCTGGATGTGGTGGTGCTGCCAGGGGGCTTCAGCTACGGGGATTATCTACGAGCTGGGGCGCTGGCCCGTTTTGCGCCAGTGATGGGATCCCTGGCCGAGCATGGGGCGCGGGGGGGCTATGTCCTGGGCATTTGCAACGGCTTCCAGATCTTGACAGAAGCCGGTCTGCTGCCGGGGGCGCTGGTGCGCAACGCCAACCTGCACTTTATCTGCGACCGGGTAGGGATCCGCGTGGAGCGGCAAGACCTGCCCTGGACCAGCGCTTACCCTTGCGGAGCCACCCTGACCCTGCCCATCGCCCATGGGGAAGGCCGCTACGTCTGCGATGCCGATACCCTCAAGCAGTTGCAGGACAGGGGGCAGATCGTCTTTCGCTATGCTCCGGTCGCGCCCAATGGCTCGGTGGACAACATCGCCGGCATTTGTGACCCTAGCGGTCGCATCCTCGGCCTGATGCCTCACCCGGAGCGGGCGGCGGATCCCGACTTGCCGGGGCAGGATGGGATCCCCTTTTGGCAGTCCATTGTCCAAAGCCTGGCCGGTTAGCCCTGCTGGGCCTGAGCCAACACCCTGCGCACCTGGTTCACCATCTCCTCGTGATCCACCACCGGCTTGGCGATGTAGCCATTGGCCCCACTTTGAGCCAAAAAGGCCTCGCGGTCGCCCCGCATGGCATGGGCCGTCACCAAAATGATGGGAATGGAGCTGCTTTTGGGATCCCCCTTCAGCAGTTGGGCAATGCGGATCCCGTCCACGGCCTCGCCACGAAAGGTGCTTTGAGAAAGGGAGACATCCAGCAAAATCACGTCCACCTCGTGCGCCTGCGCCAGCCGTAGGATCTCCTCCACATCCTGGCTGTGAAAGACCTCAAACCCGCCTCGCCGCCGCAACACTTTGTCGAAAACGCGGGCGTTAATTGGATCGTCTTCCACCAGCAGCACTGTTGCCATCGCTAACCTGAAGTTGACTTGGTTGCGAACTCGAGCCGCAGCAATCCCCGTAGTTCTGGAAACCATCCCGAAGCAATTCTAGCCATCCCATTCGAGCAGTGGGACAAGAGCTCCCCCTCCAAAATACTGATAACAAATCTCAATAAAGCTCAATAAAGTAGCGCCAGTAGCTACCCCCTCTGCCAGCAGGAGAGGACAGCTACCGTTTTGAAAACAGCTTTGCTGGGTTGCCTGGGGGGTACTCTACCAGCCTGGAACCGAGCGCCCTCTGAAAACAAAACAAAAACAAGGCCGGGGATTTTTCCGGCCTTGTACGGGGTACAACTGCCGTCTCTTTTGGCCGCCTCAACCCACTCAACACTCTCAGCAAGCCGACAACAGCAGCCCCTGGCGCAGGTTACTTCTTCTGAATCCTAGGAGTTTCGCGAAAGGCGACGGCAAAAAACAGAAGGCCCAGCGTCAAAAACAGAATAAAGGTGTAGGTGATGGCTTCCATACCAACCTCCAAATCAGAATCCTAAGGGGGCTTGATTCCAGATTAGCTCAAAGCCGCCAGCACCCCCTCTCCCCAGAGAAACAGAGTGCCGGCGGTCATCCCGCGAGAAAGCCTTACGCTTCTTGCACCTTGCGCGTGGTGGGATCCCCCACTTTCTGGAAGACGCCGAATTCCACCATTTCCTCGCTCATGTTCGGGTCAATACCGGCGAACACATCCCGGAAGAGAGTACGGGCGCCGTGCCAGATGTGCCCGAAGAAGAACAGCAGCGCAAAGACCGCGTGGGCGAAGGTAAACCAACCGCGGGGGCTGGTGTGGAAAGTGCCGTCGGCCTTAGGCGTTTCGCGGTCGAACTCGAAGAGCTGGCCCAACTGAGCCATACGGGCATACTTTTTAACCGTTGGCGGGTCAGTGAACACCTGACCGTCCAGCTTGCCGCCGTAGAACTCCACCGTCACGCCCACCTGCTCAAAGCTGTAGCGTGACTCGGCGCGCCGGAAGGGAATGTCCGCCCGCACCACGCCATCGGCGTCCCGCAGGATGACGGGGAACGTCTCGAAGAAGTTGGGCATGCGTTGCACCGTCAGCTCCCGACTTTCACGGTCCCGGAAGACGGGGTAGCCCAGCCACTCGATAGCAATACCGTCTCCCTTGTTCATCGGACCAGCCCGGAACAAACCACCCTTGGCCGGGCTGTTACCCACGTAATCGTAGAAGAGCAGCGACTTGGGGAGAGAATTGTAGGCCTCGCTGCGGGTCATCCCGGCCTCCATAGCGGCATTGACGCGCCGGTTAATTTCCTGGTTGAAATAGCCGGAGTCCCATTGGTAGCGGGTGGGGCCAAACAGCTCCACAGGAGTGGTGGCACTGCCGTACCACATCGTCCCGGCCACCACAAAGCCGGCAAAAAACACGGCCGCAATCGAGCTGGAGAGCACGCTCTCAATGTTCCCCATGCGCAGAGCCTTGTAGAGGCGTTGGGGTGGGCGTACTGTAATGTGAAACAGGCCGGCAATGATGCCCACGATGCCCGCGGCAATGTGGTGGGCCACCACCCCGCCAGCGTTGTAGGGGTTAAACCCTGCCGGCCCCCACTCCGGCGCCACCGGCTGCACATGCCCTGTCGTCGCGTAGGGGTCGCTGACCCACATCCCTGGGCCAAACACCCCCGTCAGGTGAAAAGCCCCAAAGCCGAAACAAAGGATCCCGGCCAAGAGCAGGTGGATCCCAAAAATCTTCGGCAAGTCCAAAGCCGGCTCGCCGGTACGGGGATCCCGGAACAGCTCCAGATCCCAGTACACCCAGTGCCAGCAGGCGGCCAAAAAGAGCAAGCCAGACAAAACAATGTGAGCAGTGGCTACCCCTTCAAACGTCCAGAAGCCGGGATTGGCCACGCTCTCGCCGTAGATATTCCAGCCGCCCCAGGAGTTGACCACCCCCAGACGCACCATGAATGGCATGACGAACATGCCCTGACGCCACATCGGATTCAGGACAGGATCCGATGGATCGAAAATAGCCGTTTCATACAGCGCCATCGATCCGGCCCAACCTGCCACCAGCGCAGTGTGCATCAGGTGTACCGCGATCAGGCGACCTGGGTCATTTAATACAACGGTGTGGACCCGGTACCACGGTAGTCCCATAAAGCTCGATCCTCCACGTTCTCCAACACTTGCGCGATATCCAGTCAAAAAACTGAAGCCGACATCTTCACCTGGGATCCTTACCTAAGCAGTCTCTTCAGTGTCGAGGGGTGCCGCACCCACCTAACCCAAGAGCGCACCCAGTGAGGACATCGCTCTCAGAATTTTCATCACAGGCATCAAACAGTATAACGAAACGCAACTGACCTGAGCGGCTTCAGGCGGGATGCCCTCTTATCTGCCATCATCTTCCCAGATCTCTCGCCAAAGATTAAAAATATGATTTAAAGTGTAACAATACTTAGCAAACCCTGGAGCTTTCCTGGCTCAATCTGAAAGGTGTCGTGGTTTCGGGCGAGATTATGGCAACGATTCGCTTTGTCAACGAGAATAGAGAGATCGTCGTCGCGGAAGGCGCTAACCTGCGCTTGAAGGCGCTGGAGAACCAGATCGACCTCTACAAGATGATGGCCAAGCTGCTCAACTGCGGCGGCAACGGCCAGTGTGGCACCTGTGTGGTGGAGATTGTCGAGGGAGCCGAGAACCTCTCTCCCCGCACCGAGGCGGAAAACCGCAAGCTCAAGCGCAAGCCCGATACCTATCGTCTCGCCTGCCAGACGAAGGTATTGGGGGATGTTGCGGTGAAGACGAAACCCTAGAGCCGGCTTGGCCGCTTTTGGGCAAGGCGTACCTGAGAATGGTATGCTAGCTGCCAGTTGGGTTTGCGGCGTGTGCAGCTATGGAGACGAACTACCTGGGCCTTTTGGCCACCATTTTGGTTATTCTGGTGCCCTCGATCTTCCTGGTGATCTTGTACGTGCAGACTTCCAGCAAGTCGGAGAGCTGACCTAGGCCCATGAAGGCAAGTCTTACCTCCTGCTGAGGAACCAAGGCTCACAGTCGACGATGACATCCAAAGCTCGACGGGGATCCCCGCTGGAAAAGGGGATCCCTCTACTTTTTGCGCCAAGCTGTCCCTTGGCCGAGGCCCTCTCCACCTGGAGCCCTCCGGCAACGGTTCCTGCCTGTCTGTGTTGCCTGCGAGAAGGTTTCCGCTTCCCTAGCTAGAAATCTATAGCCTTCATCGGAAAACTTGATTTTTGTCTATCCTAGTTTGCCACTAGGATGCCTCTTAAGATTTTTTACAGGATCTCAGTAGGCGATGGGGTCAGGCGGGATTCCTGGCCGTAAGGAGGATTATGAGTTTGGACGGGCTGGTCAGAACCGCGTGGTTAATTCCCCTCTATGCGCTAGTGGCGTGGCTGGGGGCGTTGATTTGGTCCCCTGGGATCACCCGGCGCACCGGCCCCCGACCGGCGGGCTATCTAAATGCGCTGCTGACCTTGGTGGCGTTCTTGCACAGTGTGGGGGCGCTGGTGGCGATTTGGGATCAGCCGGCGCAGGTGATTCGGCTGCCCTGGCTGCAGGTAGGGGATCTGGTGTTGGAGCTGCCGCTGCAGGTTTCATCGCTAACGCTGGGGGCCTGCGCCGTGGTGACGGGGCTAAACCTGGCGGCCCAGATCTACGGCTTTGGCTACATGGAAATGGACTGGGGCTGGGCGCGGTTCTTCTCGCTGCTGGGCCTGTTTGAGGGGGGGATGTGCGCTCTGGCTCTGTGCGACTCTTTGTTTTTCAGCTACGTCATCCTGGAGATTTTGACTCTGGGCACCTACCTGTTGGTGGGCTTTTGGTTTAACCAATCGCTGGTGGTAACTGGGGCCCGGGATGCTTTTCTAACCAAGCGCATCGGCGACCTGTTGCTCTTGATGGGGGTCATCGCCATCTATCCTTTGACGGGATCCTGGGAGTTTGAGGACTTGACGGCTTGGGCAAAGTCGGTGCAGGCAGGAGCTATCTCTGTGGATCCGAACTTGATCGCCTTGGTGGGGCTGGGGTTGCTGGCCGGCCCTGTGGGCAAGTGTGCCCAGTTCCCTCTGCATCTGTGGCTGGATGAGGCGATGGAAGGGCCGATCCCCTCTACGATCTTGCGCAATGCGGTGGTGGTGGGCACAGGAGCTTGGGTGTTGATTCGGCTGCAGCCGCTCTATGAGCTTTCCCCGACGGTGTTGCGGCTGATGCTGGTGATCGGGGGGCTGACGGCAGTGGGGGGATCCCTGGTGGCCCTGGCCCAAATTGATGCCAAGCGGGCCTTGTCCTACCTGGTGAGCGCCTACATGGGCTTGATCTTTGTAGCGGTGGGCACAGGACACACGCAACAGGCCTACCAACTGCTGCTCACCTATGCGCCGGCGATGGCCTTGCTGGTGATGGCGCTGGGCATGGTGATCTGGAACAGCATTACCCAGGATCTGCGCTATCTGGGGGGCTTGTGGTCGCGGCGGCCCATTTCCGGCCTGTGCTTTTTGACGGGGATGGCCGGCATGGTGGCCCTGCCGCCTTTCGGCTCCTTCTGGGTGCTGACGGATCTGTGGCAGCAGTTGGCGCAATCGGGGCAGGGGCTGTGGGCGGCAGTGGTGCTGGTCACCAACGCGGTAACGGCGCTGGGGCTGACGCGGGTATTCGGCCTGGTTTGGGGAGGCAAGCCGCAGCAGATGAGCGAGCGCTCCCCAGAGGTGCACTGGCCGATGATGTTGCCCAGCACGGCCATGATGGGGGTGACGCTGCATGTGCCGATGATTCTGGCGGCCTTGGATCTCTTGCCGGCTCTGCAGGGGATCCCGATTGCGGTGATGGCCGGATCCAGCTTGGCGGGCATCGCGTTGGGAGCCTGGCTGTACCTGCCGCGGGGGCGGCGGCCAGTGGACTGGGCTTTCTTGGCCGACTGGCAGGATCTGCTGGCCAACGACTTCTACACCCCCAAGCTCTACCGCGCCAGCGTGGTGTTTGTGGTGCGCATCATTTCTGAGGTTACGGCCCTCTTTGACCGCTACGTGGTGGACGGCGTGGTGAATTTGACCAGCTTAGTTGTGCTGGCAGGAGGTCAGGTTTTGAAATACACCACCTCCGGCCAGTTGCAGGCCTATGTGCTGACGATTGTGGTGGGGGTGGCCCTGCTGGGCTGGCTAATTCTCTAGGCAGAGGGGGACGGAGTCCTTAAGAAAGAGGGAAAAGACCATGCTGAGTGCCTTGATTGTGTTGCCGATTTTGGGATCCCTGCTGCTGTTCCTGGGCTTGGGAGGGCGCAAGCTGGCGGTGGTCTTGGCCGGGATCCCGTTGGCCATCTCGCTATTTCTGTTTACCCGCTTCGACGTGCAGGCGACCGGCTTTCAGTGGGAGCAGCGGTGGGATTGGATCCCGCAAATCGGGCTGAGCTACTCCCTGGGCTTGGACGGGCTGGCTTTGTTGATGGTGGCCCTGAACGGGCTGCTCACTCTCATCGCCATTTTGACGGCTGAGCCGGAGACCAAGCGGCCCAATCTCTTTTACGGCTGCATTCTGCTGATGAGTGGGTCGGTCAACGGGGCTTTTGCCGCCCAGAACCTGCTGTTGTTTTTCCTCTTTTACGAGCTGGTGCTGATCCCGATCTACTTGCTCATTTCCATCTGGGGCAGCCCCAAGCGGGATTATGCCGCCATCAAGTTTTTGATCTACACCGCTGTTTCCGCCGTCTTCCTGTTGGGGGCGTTTCTGGCCGTCTACTGGCTGGGGGATCCCCATACTTTTGAGCTGGCCGAGATTCGCATCAGCTCCCTGGGCCCCGCTGCCCAAACCCTGGCCCTGTTGGCTTTGATTGTGGCCTTTGGCATCAAGATGCCGCTGGTGCCCTTCCACACCTGGCTGCCCGACGCCTACGGCGAGTCTTCCCCGCCGGTGGCGGTGCTGCTGGGAGGGGTGCTCTCCAAGTTGGGCACCTATGGTCTGTTTCGCTTTGGGCTGCAGTTGTTTCCCCAGGTTTGGGCCGATCTGAGTGGGCTGCTGGCCTGGTGGGGGGCTATTGCTGTGCTGTCGGGGGCTTTGGCGGCCATCGCCCAAAAAGACATCAAGCGCATGGTGGCCTACAGCTCCATCGGCCATATGGGCTACATCCTGCTGGGTATGGCGGCGGCCACGCCGATTAGCCTGACGGGGGCGATGGTGCAGATGGTCTCCCACGGCCTGATTCTGGCGCTGCTGTTTGATCTGGTGGGCCTGGTGGAGCGCAAGGTGGGAACGCGGGATCTGAACGTGCTCAACGGCCTGCTCAATCCTCTGCGCGGCCTGCCCACCGTGAGCGCCCTGTTGATCTTGGGCGGCATGGCCAGCGCCGGGATCCCGGGCTTGGTGGGCTTTGTGGCCGAGTTTTTGATCTTCCAGGGCAGCTACCAAGATTTTCCGTTGCCCACGTTGCTCAGCATCTGCGGCACCGGCTTGACGGCGGTGTATTTTGTGATTTTGCTCAACCGCACCTGCTTCGGCAAATTGGACAACCGCACCGCCTACTACCCCCGGGTGCAAGGTTGGGAGCGGATCCCGGGCTTTCTTTTAACTGCCTTGATCGTCTGGTTTGGGATCCAGCCCATGAACCTGGTGAAATGGCCCCAAACCTTGGCCTTTACTCTATCCACCCAGGTGGCTCAAGCCCAGACGCTTGTCATCGCGGAAGCCGAACATTCTTCTCCCTCCAGTTTGCTGCAGGGATCCCTGATGGACAACGCAAGCTCATGACTTTCTCCCCTAGCCGAAGGCAGTGAAGAGTTGGAGACTTTTTCCATGACGACGACCCTGGTTACGCCCAAGCTCCCCCCTTCCACCCATCCCTTTGCCGAGGTGGTGCATCGCCTCGAGGCAGGGGGATCGATGCTGCCGGATACGCCGGAAAACCTGATGCAAATTATCGGCCTCTACAAAGCCTATGCGGTGCCGATGGACTTTTACTGGCGCGATCTGCTCTACATTGCCGAGCAGGTGTTTGTGGATCCCTTGCCCTTTTTTAAGTTCATCATTCCCGAAGAATATTTGAAGCTGGCCAACCACTACGCGGGGGATAATGCCGATTTGCGCATTTGGCGCGGCCCCGCTACGGCCCACCCGGAACTGCTGGAGTTCATGGAAAAAGGGGAGCTCAAGCGCAAGCTGCCGCGGATTTTGCATCACCTTTGGCATGACCGCATCAACATGGAATTTGCCGAAGAATGTATGCGGGCCATGCTCTGGCACCGGGATATGGGGGGCCTGCTGGATCCCTATATGGATTCGGAAGAATACAAGCAAAATGCCGACCGCGCCATCCGCGCCTACTGCCAGGGCAACCCCCTTTTGACCGGCCTGTACAAGCTCTTTCCAGACATGTTTCTGGAACTCTGCCGCCAGGCCACCATGTATTCGGTGCTGGGCCTGTTTTGGGAGGTGATGGCCCCCGTCTTTTTTGAGATGAGCGATCTCTACGACGAGGGCAAAATTACCAGCGTGCCGGAGGCGATGAACTTTTTGGTTAACGGGATCTTCGCCGTTGCCGGGCGGCCCATTTATCACCGGGTGCGCATTCGAGGAGAGTGGTACGACATTGTGCCCAAATCCAAAGGATTCACTTGGCTATACGAGGCGGCTTTCCCCTATGTGGAAGCGGTGTTTTATCGCACCTCTCCCTTCCGCGGCACCAAGTCCTACAACGCCCAAGCCAACGAAGTTCCCACCAACCAATTGGATTTCCACTACGGGGTTCTCTACGCCGATAAGTTTCCGGTGGGCAGTGCCGGGATCCCGCCGACCCTTTTGCACCAGGATATGTACCACTTTTTGCCCCAGTATTTGGTGGAGTATTACCGCAAGCATTGCCGTGGTGAAGACGACATGCTGATCCAGCTTGGGATCAGCTTCCAGCGCTCCATGTACAACGTTACTTCAGCCGTGATCCAGGCGGGGAGAGCCGCTTTCTTGTATCCTCTGGACGATCCCAACCCGCGGCATTTGATGATGAACCGCCGTTATTTTGAGGGACAGCTCAATCGCTTCACCCGACCGGAATACGGCATCCGCGAGGCAGCCCGCCTCTCCTATATTCAGGATCAAAACTACCGCTAGTTGAGGACAATTACGCCGATTTCAGGTGGTCGGTTTTGGCTTTCCCTTTTCCCGATCCTGCTTGGACCCAACTGCTCTTCTGAACCTGCCGTCCAGACCTTTATTCCCACTTCAGCAAAACAAGGATCTTGGCCATGCCTGATATTGTCGATATTGCAGTTTCTGCTGAGGGTTTTTCCACCTTGGTTACAGCCGTGAAGGCGGCAAACTTGGTGGATACTTTGAAAGGCCCTGGCCCTTTCACTGTTTTTGCGCCCACCGATGCGGCTTTTGCCAAGTTGCCCCCCGGCACCGTCACCACCCTAGTGCAAAACATCCCCCAATTGACTCGCATTTTGTGTTACCACGTGGTGCCCGGTCGCCTGAAAAAGGCGGATTTGGCCAAGTACCAGCGTGTAGGCTCGGTAGAGGGATCCCCCATCGATTTGTTTATCGAGGGGGACGTGTTTGAGGTGAACAATGCCACCGTTATCCAGGCGGATATCGAGGCGGACAACGGCATCATTCACGTCATCGACACCGTGATCCTGATGCGCCCCCACTGGTTCTGGCCGATCATGCTCTCGGGAGAAACAGGGAAAAGCGAGGGCCAAAGCTTGGCTAGCGACCGCAGAGTCGATACACCGGCAAGGTGAAATGAAAACTGCTGCCCTTGCCCAGGATCGATTCCACCCAAATCTGGCCATAGTGGGCGCGCACGATGCGACGGCAAAGGGAAAGGCCAATGCCATAGCCTTCCTGCTGTTGGTCGCGGGATAGGCGCACCGCATCGGAGAAGATGTTCTCTTGCTCGGCTTCCGGGATCCCAGGGCCGGTGTCGCTGACGGTCACCTGTACCTTTTGGCTGGTGCGGTGGAGGATGTTGAGGCGGATGGATCCCCCGGCGGGAGTGTACTTGATGGCATTGTCCAACAGGTTGAAAATAACCTGGCGGATCTTGTCGGGATCCACGTGAACTGTGGGCAGATCCACCGGAATATCGGCTTGAAACTGCAATTGCTTGGCTTGGATGCGAGGCAGTAGCTCCTCGATCACTGGCTGGCATAGGCTGGCCAACTGAGTTTCCACGGCTCGAATCCGCAGCTCCGAGGCACTGCCACGGGCCGACTCGAGAATATCGGTGATCATGCTGTCCATCTTGCGCAATTGCTGGCGGGCATGCTCGAACAACTGCCGCTCCACCGCCTTGTCCAGGGATCCTTCTCGCCCTTGCTGTAGGGTTTCGACCGCCAGGGCTGTAGCCGTCAGGGGGCTGCGCAAATCGTGCACCAGCATGGCCAGAACGCGGTCTTTGAAGTCCAACTGCTCCCGCAGTTGGGCGCGCTCCTGGCGCAGCGAAAACACCTCTTCCGACATTTGCAACAACGCCTCGGTGGTCGGGGGAGGAGCAGGATCTTGACCCGCCTCTTCCTGGTAGGAAACCAAAGCCGCCTGACCCTGCCAGCGGGGCCACCACACTTCCAACTGCGTCGCCAGATCTTCGCCCGCCAAGACCTGAGCCGGCAGGGGTTCTGCTTTCACCAAGGCTGGCGTCACCACCAACTTGTAGTGCTCTGCTAGGTAGGGGTGCTCCTCCAGCGGTACCACCTTCAGATGGGCAGGATGCTGGCCCGGCAGCCCCTGGATGTGCCGACGCAATTGCTCCGCCAGTTCCTCGATATTGGCTCGACCCTGAGCAAACAACAGCAGGCGAATGCCAGAACGGGTGGAGGTGCGATCTAGCGAAGTTTGCATAGGCAAAAGTCCCAAGGGCCAAAGATGAGGTCTGCAGCAGCAGAGGTTGCCGCCAACGAAACCCGGCTCCCTCGCTGCCCGTCCTTTACCTTCCTAACACTTAACTTTGGGAAAAGTTTAGGAGGGAACATCAAAGGCAGTGAAACTCAGTGAAACAGATACGCCAGCCCTACCAACACTGCCAGCAACCCCGCTGTTGTCAGAGTGAAGTGCAGGAGGGAGGTTTTGCCTTTACGCACCATGTTGCGCATGGCCAGGCGGGTATAGCTCACCTGAGGCGAGGATCCCTTCTCAACAGGGGTGGAGCTGACAGGAGAGGGCTGCGACATCGGGATGGCCGGAACAAAAGCTGAACACTACCTTTAACCTAGCCCAATCCACCCCTCTTGATAAATACCCCCTGCCCCCCAGGGCGCTGGCTCAGTCAAACCGGCAAGGGATCCGCAGGCACTGCTGCAACAGCTCCTGGTAATCCCGTCCGTCCATGAGAAAAGCCCCAAAGCGAGCCAGGTGCGGGTTCATCAACTGGGCGTCAAAAAGGCGAAAGCCCCGCTCCCGCAGGTGTTCCACCAGCTTGACCAGCGCCACCTTCGAAGCGTTGGGAATGCGGTAAAACATCGATTCGCCGATAAAGGCCGCCCCCAAAGCAATGCCCAGGATCCCGCCTGCTAGGGTGTCTCCCTGCCAGGTTTCAAAGCTGTGGGCAAACCCCGCTTGGTGCAGGGCAAGGTAGATCTGCTTTAATTCCGAGCTAATCCAAGTTTGGGGGCGAGCGGCACAGCCCTCCACCACTTGCTCAAAAGCGCCGTTGATCCGCACCTGAAAGCAACTGCCGCGCACCAAAGGCCGCAGCGAACGGGGACAGTGAAACCGCTCGTCCAAAGGGATCAGCGCGTGCTGCTCGGTGCCATACCAGGCCAGGGATCCGGTTTCTTCGTCCGCCATGAGGAAGTAGCCCTGGGCATATCCGGTCAGAATAGCGCCTATATCTACCTGCATGCTGTCTCTGCGCCTCTCAAGATTGCCATTCCGGCGAGAGGCTGGCAAAGTCTCCCGCATCGACCTTGGGGTGACAATCCACACAGCCGCTCACCCGCACTGGGTTGGGAAAGTCTACTTGCGGGTGCAAAGCGCGGAAGTAGCGAGACTCGGCCAGGCGATAGGGCACCGGTTCCCCTTGGCGCAGGGGACGGGAATTAGGCCGCAAATAGCCCCAAGCCAGTTGTAAAGCCACGCCGGTCAGGGGCTGGATCTGCTGGCCGTAGTGGTTGGGATCCTGTAGCAGCCGTCGCCAGGTTTCGGTGGGCAACACCTGAGCGGGCAGCGCCACATGGCAAGTGCCGCAACTGCGCACGTATTGGGCCTGCTCCAACTGGGCCTGGGTGAGGCTTTGCTGCGCTTGCGTCAGGGATCCCATCAATCCGACCAGAAGGACGATCAGGCCAAAAAGCCAAAATCGCCGCTGTCGCTTTCTCAAGGGAGCCATGCTCTCACACCAAGGTCAATGCTTTCCCAATTTAGACCAGCCCGCGAAAGATCCAGGCCCAGTTCCTGGAATTGGCTTGGCCTATCTTTGCAGAAACTCCAGAAAATCCCGCCACCAATTGCAGATCCCTTGCCACATCCGCAGCATTTCTTGGCGTATCTCTCCCGTTTCCTCCTGCAGCTAAGCCGGGCGGAGCTCGATAGCACCGCTGCGCCTGTCAAAGCGAGCCAGAGCTCCTCGGGGAGCCAGCATCAGTTTCTGCGATCAGCACCTCGTGCTTTTGCACAATTCAGTTCAGCGCTTTCAGCTCCTTGCCCAGGGTTTGAGCGGTGCTGGACAGGCTGGATAGCATCAGTGGCAGCCTAGTTTTTGGACTCTCTCTCCGACAAGAGCAGGTCGCAGCCAAATCCGGCTGGGTCTAAAATAGCGGGGCTGCGGACTCTCCCTCGAGTTTTTCGTATGGACTTGCCTAACCTCCTCTGGCCAGACCCCGGCGAGATCCCGGCTCCTCCCCAGCCGGGGATCCTGGGCATCTTGGCTTCCGGCAACGGCAGCAACTTCGAGGCCATCGCCCAAGCCATCGATGCTGGCGAGCTACGGGCGCAAATTGCCGTCGTGATCACCAACAATCCAGACGCCTACGTGCGGCAGCGGGCGCGGCGAAGAGGGATCCCTTGTATTCTGCTCAACCATCGGCACTATGCCAGCCGGGAGGCGCTGGACGCGGCCATCTTGCAAGTGCTCCAGGAGTATCAGGTGGAGTGGGTGATCATGGCCGGCTGGATGCGTTTGGTGACCCAAGTGTTGCTGTCTGCCTATCCGGAGCGGGTTTTAAACCTCCACCCCAGCCTCTTGCCCAGCTTCAAGGGCCTGCGGGCGGTGGAGCAGGCGCTGGAGTACGGCGTGAAAATCACCGGCTGCACCGTCCACCGGGTCACGTTGGAAATGGATAGCGGCCCCATTGTGGCGCAAGCAGCCGTACCGGTTTTGCCGGAAGATACGGTGGAATCCCTTTACCGGCGCATCCAGGCCCAGGAACACCGCCTCTACCCGCTGGCCATCCGCCTCTGTTTGGCCGAGGGATCCCGCCTCCCCAAGTTCTCGGAGAAGCTGCACAATTGAGGGTGAGCCCGCCGCTGGCGCCCCCTATGGCCGAAATCTCGCCGTTGCTCGTTTTCGACAGCTCTGCGATCCTGGCCGGTCGCCCGGCTCTGTGGCAGGAATGGGCCCGTTTTGGGGTGTGTGTGCTGCCCCAGGCGGTGATGGCGGAGCTAGAACGCCTAACCCGACAGGCCATCGACCCCCAAGAAGAATCGACAGCGCGCGCCTTCTTGCGCCACTGGCCCCGTTTGGGATTTGCCGTCTCAGAAGCCCGCGCCCTGGTGGGTGAAGTCAACGCCGGCGAGCAGTCGCTGCGAGTCCGCCTAGAGCAGGCCATTGCCGAGTGTGCCTATGCCCTGGCCCAACAGCAGCCGGGATCCCTGGTGGTGGTGGTGAGCAACGACCGACCCTTGGTCGAGCGAGTGCAGGGGCTGGGCCTTGCCAACCTCTGTGCCATCTCTCTGGCCGAGCTCAACCGGTGGATGCGCCAGCGCCCCCAGGCTGTGGCTATGGCTTGGAAGCGGCTGCCAGGGCCTCCCATTCCCGCTGCTCCGTTGCCCCCCTCCCCAACTTCTGCAAAACCACCCTCCCCCGCTCAAAAGGGCTCCCGACCTGTTCAACGGAGATCTCAGGTTGGATTCGCCTGGAAAAGCGTGCAAAACTCCCTGGCGCTGCTGCTGGCTTTGGCTTTCTTCTCGGCAGCAGGGTTGCTGGCCTGGCGTTTGTTGGATCCCACGGGGAGCGAAGGGATCTGGCGGCGGCTGCCCCTGTCTCGGACCCTTGGCTGCGCGATCTCTAGCCGCTTTGGCCGAAAGAGCCCCCGCAGACCTATGCTAGGATGAGGGCTTGCTGAAAACCCGGATCCCGCCCCATGACGGAAACGGCTGACCTTTGGCCCCAGCTTTTGGGACAGTTGCTGGAGCGGCAATCTCTGAGCGAAGCCCAAGCCGAACAGTTGATGAACGGCTGGCTGCACAACCAAGTGCCGGATGTGGTGTCGGGAGCGATTTTGGCGGCCCTGCAAGCCAAGGGGGTCAGCGCCAGTGAACTGGCCGG
The DNA here is from genome assembly GCF_002760475.1 of Synechococcus sp. 63AY4M2. Classification (NCBI taxonomy): domain Bacteria; kingdom Bacillati; phylum Cyanobacteriota; class Cyanophyceae; order Synechococcales; family Synechococcaceae; genus Synechococcus; species Synechococcus sp. 63AY4M2. The sequence continues at coordinate 964,655 of NZ_AXUX01000001.1, forward strand.
CATGGCGCGGGTGCTGCAGCGAGCTTCCCTGGGATCCCCCCTGGATCTGCCCCTGTTGGTGGATACTTGCGGCACCGGGGGAGATGGGGCCGGCACGTTTAACATTTCCACTGCTGTGGCCTTCGTGGTCAGCGCTGCCGGGATCCCAGTCGTGAAGCACGGCAACCGCTCTGCTTCTGGCAAGGTTGGCTCGGCGGACGTGCTGGAGGCGTTGGGGGTGAACCTGAGCGCTGAGCCAGAGCAAGTGCGGGCGGCGGTGGCGGAAGTGGGCATCACCTTTCTCTTTGCCCCCCACTGGCACCCGGCCATGCGGGCGGTGATCCCCTACCGCCGCGCCCTTAAAGTTCGCACTGTCTTTAATCTCTTGGGGCCCCTGGTCAATCCCCTCTATCCCAACCGCCAGGTGATCGGGGTTTATGCCCCGGAGCTGGTGCCGGTGATGGCCGAGGCCTTGCGTCTGTTGGGGCGGGAAAGGGCCGTGGTGTTGCACAGCCGCGAAGGTCTGGACGAGGCCGGGTTGGATCAGCCCACCGATCTGGGCATCCTTTCCGGTGGGCTGGTACGAACAGAAGTTTTGAACCCGCGAGATTACGATCTTACGCCCGCACCTGTCCAGGCCCTCCAGGGGGGGAACTTGGCGGAAAATGCCGCCATCCTCGCCCAAGTTCTCCAAGGATCCGGAGCGCCTGCCCAGCGGGATGTGGTGGCCCTCAATGCCGCTTTGGCCCTGCAGGTGGCCGGAGCCGTTCCCGATTGGGGATCCGGAATTGCCCAAGCGCGGGAGATCCTTGCCAGCGGCGCTGCCTGGGATCGCCTGCAAAAGCTGGTCAATTTTCTGGCTTCGTGACGTACTCCCGCACTCATGCTGACGCATAGAGTGCGGGCTTCCCAGTGACTCCTGCCCAATAGCAGGACATTTCCTGAGCTTGAAGAACGGGACGCCCCACCGCTCT
>NZ_AXUX01000001.1:966187-976504 GCF_002760475.1 Synechococcus sp. 63AY4M2
GCACCTGGGAATGAATCGCTTGGTATTCGGGGAAGAGAGCCTTTGTGTTTACCAAGTCTCGTTTGTGGGAGTCGAAATCGGGCTTGTCTTTCAACACAGGCAGATGACAGACCGTCAAGGAGCAGGCATGGATATTGCAGCGATTCTGCTCCCACCCGTTGAACCGTTCTGCCAGGCGATAGTTATACTGCCTACGCAGCAGCTCCAGCCACTCACCCATCAGGGCGACTTGGCTAGCAGTAGGGCGCAAGCGGTACTGGTAAGCGGTTCTCATGATGAATGCATTGTACCTGTTGAACGCTCCCGCCTCTCATCCTGACTCTGGCCGGCCCGCCCCCCTATATCCCCCCGTATACGGGGGGACTGGGGGGCTGGGGGACTGGGGGGCTGGGATATAGGGGGGTACAGAGCGGGGCTTCCAGGACTACGTCCCGCTAGCGCGAACGGCGGATTAGCTAAAACTCCCGCCCTCGCCCAAAGGCCAGAACTTCATCCACCCCCAAGCGAGGCTTGCGCGGCAAGTTGCCGGGCGCAGGGTAGCCCACCGCCAGCAGCATCACCGGCACGTAGCGATCGGCAATCCCAAACTCTCGCTTGACCCCTTCAGGGTCAAAGCCGATCATCGGCCCGCTCACCAAACCCTTCGCCTGCGCCGCGATCATCAGTGCCATGGCCGCCAGCGCCCCGGAGCGAATCGCCTCGTCCCGCGCCAAGGTGGGGTTGTTGGCGTAGGTGGCTTGGGCCATGCTTACCCAACTTTCCGCCCGCTCAGCAGGGAGGATCCCGGCGGCAACGGCCCTTTGGGCGATCTCAGGCAGCTTCTCATAGCCCTTCAGATCCCCCAAGATGATAAACACCACCGCCGCATCCGCCACCTTCTGCTGGTTGTAGGCCAGGGCCTTGAGGCGCTCTTTATCTGCAGGATCGGCGACGGCAACAAACCGCCAATGCTGGATGTTGAAGGAAGAGGGGGCTTCCGTAGCATAGGCAACCAGCTCTTGGATCTCCATCTCCGATAAAGAGCGGCTGGGATCGAACTTGTCGGCGGAGATGCGCGCTTTTAGGGCGGCTAGGGCGTCCATCGCAATCCTCGAAGCTCAAAGGTCGAAAGCAAGAAGGCTGCTGACCCCACGACTGGAGGCAGAGTTGGTGAGCAGCCGTACATTCTGGGTTCAAACGGTCTGCCCTCTCTAGGTTATCTCCTTTTTAGCCGGTCTGAAGCAACCGGTGAGCCGGGCCTTGGCAAGCAGCCCCCTCGGCCAAACGGGATCCCTGGCCCAAAGGCGGCTATGATAAGGGGATAATCAAGGCTCTAGCCCGCAGCATTGGATTTTGCGGGGTCACAGACCGGCGATGGCGAGCGGTGTGGTTGATGGGGAGAGGCAACCTGTGAATTTCGGTCGCGTGCTGACGGCAATGGTGACTCCCTTTACACCTGAGGGGGAGCTTAACTACGAAGAAGCCGCTCGTTTGGCCGATTACTTGGTAACCCATGGCAGCGATGGTCTCGTGGTCTGTGGCACCACCGGCGAGTCTCCCACCCTAACCTGGCAAGAGGAGTACGAACTGTTCCGCGTGGTGCGAGATGCGGTGGCCGGTCGGGCTAAAGTTATCGCCGGGACGGGATCCAACTCCACCCGCGAAGCCATTGAAGCCACCAAAAAAGCTGCCCAATTGGGCTTGGATGGCTCTTTACAGGTGGTGCCCTACTACAACAAACCCACCCAAGCTGGCCTCTATCAGCACTTTAAGGCGATCGCCCAAGCCAGCGACCTGCCCATCATGCTCTACAACATTCCTGGTCGGACGGGGGTGAGCCTGCAGCCGGAAACTGTGGCGAAATTGGCGGAGTTGGAAACGATTGTCGCCATCAAGGAAGCTAGTGGTATAATGGACGCAGTCTCGGAAATTCGGCGGCTCACTCCCTCACATTTCGGCATCTACTCAGGAGATGACTCTCTGACATTGCCGATCCTATCTTTGGGAGGCAGCGGTGTGGTCAGTGTAGCTAGCCACTTAGTTGGGCCGCAACTGCAGGAATTGATTCAAAGCTACAGCAGGGGACAACACGACCAAGCCTTGACTTATCATTTGCGTCTGTTTCCGCTGTTTAAGGCTTTGTTTATTGAGACCAACCCTGTTCCGATCAAAGCAGCGCTAGAGATGCAGGGTTGGCTAGTGGGGCAGGTGCGCCCTCCGCTGGTGCCTCTCCAGGGCGGTTCTTTACAGGTTTTACGGCAAGTGCTGCAAGAAATGGGCCTCCTGGCTGAAGCGCAGGGATCCGAACGAAGGACGGCGAAGGCTTCATGATTCGATTATTTTCTTAGGTTTTACCTTTACCATGACGAGAGTTTTTTAAGGGTTAGGGGGTCTTCTGTGGCGTTTGAGCTGTGATTAAGACAGTTTTCCTTCTAATTTTTGCTTTTTCCCAACTGGGAAAGAGGTAAATTGCAACAGCGGAATCCGCCTTTTACCTATGACCTTGCGGGTAAGTTTGCTGGGATTTGTCTATACCAGTTTTCGTCTGTTGTTTGACTGTCACTGTTGAGGATCTAAAGCTAGTATGCCAACACCACGTACTTCGATCGCTTCCCGTCCTGCGGCTTCGGCAGCTAAGCCCACTTCCTCTCTGCAGATGATCCCGCTAGGAGGCGAGCGGGAGATCGGCAAAAACACCTGGGCCTTCCGCTACGAGGATGACATCATCCTGCTGGATGCCGGTTTGGCTTTTCCCGATGAGAGCATGCACGGCATCAACATCGTGCTGCCGGACATGACCTACATCAAGCAAAACCGGGACAAGGTGCGGGGGATGGTAGTTACCCACGGCCACGAAGATCACATTGGCGGGATCCCGTATCACCTACGAGAATTCGACATTCCGGTTATCTATGGCCCGCGTTTGGCGCTGGCGCTGCTGGAGGACAAGCTGCGCGAGGTGGGGCTGTTGAACCGCACAGAATTGCGCCCGGTCGGGCCGCGAGATATCGTGCCCCTGAGCAAGAACTTTTTTGCCGAATTCATCCGCAATACCCACTCTTTTCCCGACAGCTTCACGGTGGCTCTGCACACGCCGGTGGGTGTTGTCATCCAGACGGGCGACTTCAAGATCGACCACACACCGGTGGATGGGGAGCGCTTCGACCTGCAGCGGCTGGCCGAGCACGGGGAAAAGGGGGTGCTGTGTCTGATTAGCGACTCCACCAACGCCGAGGTGCCCGGGTTTACTCCTTCCGAAGCCTCGGTAGTGCCAGGCCTTACCAAGGCGATTGCGGGAGCCAAGGGACGGGTGATCATCACTACCTTCGCTTCTTCGGTACATCGCCTCAACTTGGTGTTGCAGATTGCTGAGCAGCAGGGCCGGGTGGTGTCTTTGCTGGGGCGCTCGATGTTGAACGTGGTGGCTCACGCGCGGCGCCTGGGCTACATCCGCTGCAAGGACGAGACGCTGCAGCCGATGCATGTCATCAACAGCCTGCCGGACGACAAAGTGATCATCCTCACCACGGGATCCCAAGGCGAGCCGCTGGCTGCTCTGACCCGCATTGCCAACGGCGAGCATCCGCAGTTGCAGATCAAGCCAGGAGACACGGTGATTTGGTCGGCCAACCCCATTCCCGGCAACACGCTCGCAGTAACGCGGGTCATCGACAAGCTGATGGAGCTGGGAGCCGATGTCATCTACGGCAAGGACAAGGGGCTACACGTCTCCGGCCACGGCTGTCAGGAAGACCAAAAGCTGATGATCGCCCTCACGCGCCCCAAGTTCTTTGTTCCTACCCACGGGGAGTACCGCATGCTCGTCAAGCACGCCGAAACGGCGATGAGCATGGGGATCCCGCGGGAAAACATCGTGATCATCGGCAACGGCGATGTGGTGGAGGTGAACCAGGAGCGCATTGCCATTGTAGACAAAGTGCCTTCTGGCCTGCAGATGATCGCCGCTTCCCACGATGGGGTGGTGATGGACGAGATGCTGCAAGAGCGCCAGCAGATGGCCAAAGATGGCATGCTGACGGTGGTGATCAGCTTGGATGGCAGGGGCCAGTTGCTCTGCACGCCGCAGGTGCAAAGCTTGGGCCTAGCAGGCGAGGGCACCTCTCTCAAGGGATCCGACCTGAAACCCCTGCTGGAGGACACCCTCAAGCAAGCTTGGCCGCGCTTTGCCCGCTCGCTGGAGCGGGGCAGGCTGGATATTGACTGGGCCGGCCTCAAGGCAGAAGTGGAGCGGGTGGTGCGCCGCTTTGTGCGGGAACAGTTGCCCGGCAAGCCGACGGTGCTGGTTTTTGTGCAATCGCCTGAGGAGGAGTCTGTACCTGTAACTGCTCTGCCCACAGGGGAGACGAAGACAGAACAGGAACGGATAGCCCTGGGGCGGCGGCGGCGCTCCTCGGCGGCGGTGGCGGCTTCGTAAGACCCGGTGGCTGGCGCTCAGGTCTCCTCCTTCTTCCCTGGGCCGGGGGGGTTGAGCTCTGCTGCCGGAAAGCTGCTGGAAGAGAGCTCTGCCTTGCCAAGGGCGGCCAACGCTTCGGGAGAAAGGGATCCCACGTCGCTAAAGGGCGGGCAGCGGTTTTGGGGCGGAACGGGCTGCTGCAGGGCTCTCAGGAAGGCCTCGGCCAGGTCGGCGTAGCCCCGGTCGTTGGGGTGAAAGCCATCCGCCAGCGGGCCAGGGAAGAAAGACTCGCGGCGGTAGGAGCGGGGATCGCAGAGCAAGTCCACTACGGGGATCCCCTGTTGGCTCAGGGGGTTGATGGCCCGTTGGCTAAGGCTGACGGAGACTAGAGCCAAAAGTTGCCGCAGGCCGCTGGGCTGCTGCTGGCCTAGGGGAATCAGGGCAAAGTTGGGCAGGTTGGCCACTGCTAGGCGAGCTTGGGGGGCGCGAGCCCGCACCGCCTGGAGCAGAGTTTGGTAGTCGGCGGCAAACTGTTGGATCTGGCGTTCAATAAAGGCTAAGGGATCCTCCCCCTGCAGGGCCCGTTGGGCGGCGGCAAAAACAATGGCGTTGGTGTTGTTGCCGCCCACCCAGATGGTGATTAGGTCAGCATTGGGAGGGATGCGCGGCACTTGATCCTGGAGCAGGTTGGCCGGGATCCCTTCCCGCAGGGCTTGCATGGCCGGGCTGAGCACCGCTCCCGAGCGGCCCAAGTTGATGAGCTCCACCGGGCCGGGCAGCAGGCGGGCCAGGCGAGGGACATACCCCGTTCCATTGGGGCAGTCCAGGGGTTCTGAGCGCTGCGGACGGGTGCCGGCCGCGTTGGCCGGGCCATCGCAGGAGATGGAGGCGTTGAAGCCGACGGCATCGCTGGCTCCCAGGGCAACGTAGCGGGTGAGGGCGGGTGGGCCGGGCACAGCAGGCAGAGGGGATTTCGAAGCGGCAGAACAGGCGGCTAGCCCTGATCCGAGCAGCAAAATTAGGATTGAGAGGAGGAGCAGCCCAGCCGTCTGAGGGTCTGGAGGTCGGTTTTTTCGGTATCTGGACGCTTGCATCTGTCGGCAAAGAAAGCAGGTGCAAGGGGGTAGCTTTGGAAAGACTGGGCAGGGGTCGGGCCGGGCGGGAAGCCCCCCAGACAGGCTAACCAAAGATCGGCCAATCGGCGAGTATGGTGGGAGTATGGCGCTGCGCTTTTGCAAGTCCCGCACCTACCACGATCCCCTGCACGGCGCCATCAGCCTGGATGGCGGGGATCCGGTTGAGGCGCTGCTGATTCGCCTCATCGACACACCGGCCTTCCAACGCCTGCGCCGCATCCGCCAGTTGGACACCGCTTTTTTGACCTTCCACGGGGCCGAGGGATCCCGCTTTACCCACTCGGTGGGGGTGCTGCAGGTTACGCGGCGGCTGCTCGACAAGTTGGCCCGCCGCTACCCGGAGCTGCGCCCCTACCGCGCCGTTACCCTGGTTGCCGCCCTGCTGCACGACATTGGGCACCCTCCTTTTAGCCATGCAGGGGAGGAGATTTTTGGCTGCCGCCATGAGGTCTGGACGGCCCGCATTGTACGCGAGGATCCCCAGGTGGCGACTCTTCTGGCGGAGTTCGACCCGCAACTGCCCGCTCAACTGGAGCAGGTGTGGCAGAAACGCTTCCCCCTGCCGCTGGTGGGGCAGCTCATTGCCAGCCAACTGGACTGCGACCGTTTTGATTACCTCATGCGCGACAGCCTGCTCACCGGCGCCCAATACGGCCACCTGGATCTGGATCGCATCCTCACGGTGTTGGACTACGACCCGGAGACGGGATCCCTCTCCATTCCCGCCCGCAAAGGCCTGGGAGCCATCGAACATTACCTGGTGGTGCGCTACTTCATGTACACCCAGGTCTACCAGCACCCCAAGAGCCTCTGCGCCCGCTTCATTTTGGATCGCCTCTTCAAGCGGGCCCAGATCCTTTTGCAAAAGGGGGAGATCGAGTTGGATCCCATCCTGAGCGCCTGGTGCTGGGCCGCGCTGGCGGCGCAAAAGGGGGATCCCTTCGAGCTGCCTTTGCCCCTCTACCTGGCCGCTGACGATGTGATGTTCAGCTACCCTTTCCGCTTTTGGGCTATGGTGGGGAAGGATCCCATCTTGGCGGATCTGGCGCGGCGCTACCTGGAGCGGGATCTGTTCAAAGCCCGCAACCTCACCCGCTTGCCAGCCGAGCGACGCCAAGAGCTGGTGGCAACTCTAAGCCAGAAGATGCAGCGAGATGGCTTGGATCCAGAAAGCTATCTGGGAATCCGCTCCGCCCACGTCCAGGGCTACAGCTTTTACGACCAAGGGATCCAGCTCAAAACCGAAGACGGCTACGCAGAAATTGCCCAGCTCTCGCCGCTGGTGCGGGCTTTGGTGGAAACGCAAAGCCAGGTTTGGCTGATCTTTCCCCGCCCCTACAGCGATATCGTAGAAGGGGCGCTGTCTGCTTAGAGGATTGGGAGATCCTAGGGCCAGGGCATGGGCAAAGCCGTTCGTATCTAAGCGAGGGAAGCAAGCGTGGGGATCCCGGAGATCCTGGCGGGGGTGTTGGCGCCGACGGCCCTGGCCATTGCGTTGGTGGCGCTGCGGCTGTGGCGGGCGCTGCGGGCCTCCCCCTGGCTGAGGGATCCCTCGCCGGAGCAAGCGGCAGCAGTGGCAGCGGCCATGGAGCGGCTGGCGGTGATCGTGCCCGCCTACAACGAAGCGGAGAACGTGGTGGGCTGCCTGAGCAGCATCCTGGACAGCACCGCCGCCCCCTTGCAAGTGTGGCTGGTGGACGACGACTCCACCGATGCCACCTGGGAGCTGGCCCAGGGACTGGCCGCCAAGCGACAGGATCCGCGGCTGCACCTGCTCAAAGGGGATCCCCGCCCCCAAGGCCAGACCTGGGTGGGCAAAAACTGGGCCTGTGCCCAAGCCGTTGCCGCCCTAGCCGCCCAGCCTGATCCCCCCGACTACCTGCTCTTTCTCGACTGCGACGTGCGGCTGGAAAGTGGAGCCATCGAAGCCGCCTTAGGACATTTGCTGGCAAGCGGCAGCGGCCTGGTAAGCGTGGGGCCGCAGTTGGTGTGCGGCTGCCTGGCCGAGTGGCTGGTGCAGCCCATCATGATGGTCATCTTGGCGGCAGGCTACGACTTTGCCGCCGTGAACGATCCCGACAACCCCAAAGCCTTTGCCTTCGGGCCGTTCATGCTGTTTCGCCGCTCCGCCTACGAGCAAGTGGGCGGACACGCCGGCGTGGCCGAGGTGGTCATCGAGGATGTGGCGCTGGGACAGCGCATCAAAGCGGCCGGCCTCGGCCTGCAGATCTGCCTGGGGGGGCCGCGGGTGCGCAGCCGCATGTACGCCAATGGGGCCGCCCTCTGGGAAGGGTGGACCAAAAACTGGTTCCTGGGCCTGGAGCGCAACTGGGCCTTGGCGGTGTTGGCAATGGGTACGGTCTTGGGGATCTGCAGCTTGCCCTGGTTGGGGGTGATCCTGGCTGGGGCTACGGGATCCCTGGAGGTGCTGTTGGCCAGCTTGGCAGGGATCCTGGCCCAATTGGCCATCCGGCTCTTGCTCCGGCATTGGGCGCATCTGCCCCTGCGCTACTGGTGGCTAACGGCAGTGGGGGGTTGGGCGACAGCGGCCATCATCTTGGCTTCGGCCATCCGCACCACCACCGGCCGCAACTGGACCTGGCGGGGCCGTTCTCTCGCCGTCCACAGTGTGCCAACACCCTAGAAACGGGGCAAGAACATGGTCTAATGGGGGATGTTCGGGAGACAGGCAAGCTGGGTTTAGAAACGGTGGAATAACACACTATGCAGGCTCTGGTCATCGGATCGGGGGGACGAGAACACGCCCTGGCCTGGAAGCTGTTGCAGTCTCCCCAGGTTACTCGGGTCTACTGTGCCCCCGGCAACGGCGGCATGCAGCAGATGCCCCGCTGTCAATCCGTGGCTTTGGCGGCTACCGACATTGAAGGCCTGGTGCGGTTTGCTACCGTACAAGGGATCCGCCTGACGGTGGTAGGGCCAGAGCTGCCCTTGGTGCAGGGGATCGTGGACGCCTTCCAGGCAGCAGGGTTGCCCATTTTCGGGCCTAGCCGCGCCGCTGCCCAACTGGAAGGAAGCAAACTCTGGGCTAAGCAATTGATGCAAGAGGCGGGGATCCCGACTGCTCGCGCTACCGGCTTTGCTGAGCTATCTGCCGCTGTGGCCTATCTCGACTCCCAGAGTTTCCCAGTGGTCATCAAAAAAGACGGACTGGCTGCCGGCAAGGGGGTAACCGTTGCCCAAAACCGGGAAGAAGCCGTGCAAGCCCTGGAAGCAGCCCTGGCCAAGCCGGGCGATCAGGTGCTGATCGAGGAGTTTATCCCCGGCCAGGAGGTGTCGGTTTTGGCTCTAACCGATGGCCAGATCTGTGTGCCGCTGCCACCTGCCCAGGACTACAAGCGCCTTGGCGAGGGCGATACTGGCCCCAACACCGGCGGCATGGGAGCTCATGCCCCTGCGGATCACCTGGTCACTCCAGAAGGGTTGGCCCGCATCCAAACCCAGATCCTGGATCCCACCCTGGAGGCTTTGCAACGGCGGGGCATCCGCTACCAGGGGGTGATCTATGCCGGTTTGATGATCACGCCCAGTGGGGATCCCTACGTGTTGGAGTACAACTGCCGCTTTGGGGATCCCGAAGCTCAGGTCATCCTGCCCTTGCTGGAAAACCCTTTGGACGAGGTGCTGCTGGCCTGTATAGAAGGACGGCTGGCCCAAATCCAGCTCAAATGGAAACCCGGCTATGCCGCCTGCGTGGTGATGGCAGCCCCAGGCTATCCCGATGCCTACGAGCGAGGGATCCCCATCTCCGGCTTGGATGCAGCTGCCACCACGGGGGCGTTGGTGTTTCATGCGGGTACCCGCCAGGCAGGCAAGCAGCTCCTGAGCGATGGCGGGCGCGTTCTCTGTCTTACCGGCCAAGGGGCAACCCTATCCGAGGCCCTGCGCCAAGCCTACGCAGCTGTGGAGCAAGTGCAGTTTCCCAAGGCCTACTATCGTTCTGACATCGGCAGCCACGCCCTGGGGCCTGCCGTCCGCCGAGGAGTGATCCCTACCCCATAAAGCCATCCCTTGCCCTCTCAGCTGCAGCCGGATGGAAGAAGCCCCAGAGGGGTCGCTCCTCCAGGGCCCATAAAGCAGCTTTGAAAAAAGCTTTGATGCTTAGACGATAGCGCTTTCGGTAACAAGACGGCAACAGTGATATCAAAAGCTCAACTTTACTTTAGATTCCTTAACAATAGCCCTCTGCTTTGACTAGGCACGGATATTGCCAAGGCCGAGCCTCCCCTGTCGAGAGGGATCCCGCATCAGCTCACTTGAGCCGTTGCAGTCGCAGACCTGGATCCCTTGGGGCAGGGATTTCCTCGCTCTCCTCTCCCCTGGTGGAAAAGAGGTTGGGGGTGGTCGCCTGTGGCAGCGCATGGCAGAGGAGACTATCTCTCTCAAATAGATTCAGCTAGAAATCGCAGGAGCCCCGCACTGTACCCGTAGGGTCAGTGCCGGGAGGAATGCGCTTTGATGAAGTACAATGAACTTATGAGCCAAGTCCTGACCGTCTCCTGTAAGCTCAAGGCGTCCCAGTCGCAAGCCGCCAAATTGGACGCGACGATGGAGGCTTTTGGCCAAGCCTTGAACTGGGTCAACCAGAACACGCCGGAGAAGATCGTCAACGCGGTCAAACTGCAATCCCTTTGCTACTACGAGATTCGAGCCCGGTTCGGCTTGTCCAGTAATCTGGCCCAGCAGGTCTGCAGACGGGTGGCAGGCGCTCGCAAAGTGGCGAGACAGCGCAACCGTCCAGTTAAAGAGTTCAAGCGTAGGTTCGTTACC
>NZ_AXUX01000001.1:981799-982282 GCF_002760475.1 Synechococcus sp. 63AY4M2
GGATGCCTTTGTACAGGCATTGAACTGGGTCAACCAGAACACGCAGGAGAAGATCGTCAACGCGGTCAAGCTGCAATCCCTTTGCTACTACGAGATTCGAGCCCGGTTTGGCTTGTCCAGTAACTTGGCTCAACAGGTGTGCAGACGGGTAGCGGGTTCCCGCAAAGTGGCTAAGCAGAAAAAGCGTCCCGTCAAGGAGTTTAAGAGCGGCTTTGTTACCTACGACGCTCGCATCTTTTCGTTCCGTCAAAAAGACTGGACGGTGTCGCTGACCACGGTTGAAGGGAGAGAACGCTTTGAGCTAGCCATTGGCAACTACCAGAGGGGAATGCTGGCTGGCTCTAACCCCAAATCGGCCACCCTATTCCAGCGGAAGGATGGCTCCTACTACATCCAGATTTGCGTAGAGGAAAAGCCACCCAAGCAACAAGATACCGACAAGGTGATCGGGGTGGACTTGGGAAGGACAGATATTGCCCATAC
>NZ_AXUX01000001.1:982303-1028383 GCF_002760475.1 Synechococcus sp. 63AY4M2
CTACTCCCGGTTGAGGGCGGTACTCCAACGCAAAGCCAGTAAGGGCACACGCAGTTCGCGGCGCAGATGCAGAGAACTGTTGCAACGGCTGTCTGGCAAGGAGAGACGCTTTCAAGTGTGGGTCAATCATCGCATCTCCAAAGCTATTGTCTCTAGGGCAAAAGCTACCAACAGCGCTATCGCCCTGGAGGACCTGACAGGGATCCGGGAAAGAGTCAATCAACAGCCACGCAGCAAAACCGAAAGGCGTAGGGCTAACAGTTGGGCGTTCTACCAACTACGTCAGTTTCTGGAGTACAAGGCGAGGGTTGCAGGGGTTCCCTTGATTCTTGTGCCGCCTGCCTACACGTCGCAGACCTGCCACCGGTGTTTGCACATCCATCCCGACCCTGCGCAATCCTATCGCAGTGGCAAGTCGTTCAAGTGTGGGCACTGTGGATGGGAAGGGGATGCGGATTTGAATGGTGCGAATGTGATTGCGCTCTTGGGGGCTGTCGTAAACCAGCCTAGAGGTTCGGGCTTGTTTTGTTCTCTGGTAGAGCAGAACAGGCTCAGGGCTACTGAAAGCCCGCTCCGTACCGCTTAGCGGTCGGAGCCGGGTAGTTTACAGTAACTGCAATCACCATCCCTCGCCATCTTCAGGCCAAACTCTCGCAGAGCGGGCAAGAAATTTTTATTTTCGTGATGGGATCGGCTCAACTTCAGCAAGGCAAATCTCTGGATATCGTGCAAGTTTCTCCAGAAATCGAGGGCAAGCCGGATCCCCAGGTCTTGAGCTTTTTGTTGGACAGCCATTGGGATCTGGTTGGGATTTTGCCATTCAGGCTGGGGGTCAATGGGAATCTCTTGCGCCTCTTCGTGGCAGATGGAGCGAACCAAATGGCGCAGATGGTTGCGGAGTTCTTCTAGATCCTGTGGAGATTCAGGGGGCCAATCAACACACTTCCGCCGCTCTTCTAAGGAAAACTTGGCCCATTGATGGAGCTTGAGCTTGATCCCGCACAAATCCAGCTTTAGGCGCAAGGTCATGGGGATGCATCGCAGAGAGTCGGCAAAATCTTGCTCAAACTGAAACAGAGTCATGGGAACCTCGATTAGGAACCAAATCTAGAGTTGAGGGGATTGCTTGAGCGGTGGGTCGGCTTTCTCAAGAGCAACGGCACAGGCTTTTAATTCCGGCTGTCCGGAATCGGGACAACTGATGTCATGGGTAAGGGCATTACACTCGGCTTGTTCTGCCCAGAGGGATCCCCAGTGCATGGGTACAAATAGCGTACCGGGAGCAATGTTGGCAGTTATCTTGGCCGGGAAATAGGCCCGTCCGCGGGCAGAACGCACTTGAACCCAATCTCCATCTTGGATGCCCAGTTTTTCCGCATCGCGAGGATGGATTTCAATAAAGGGTTGGGGGTGCATGTGCTTGATTTTTTCAATCCTGCCGGTGCGGGTTTGGGTGTGCCAATGGCCGTAAAGCCTGCCCGTGGTTAATACGTAGGGAAACTGGGGATCCGGCGGCTCTGCTAGGCCACGGGAATGGTGGGGGATAAAGCGGGCGCGGCCATCGGGGGTCGGGAAACGCCAATCTGTGTAGAGGCGAGTGGACTTAGGGGCCGAGGTTCTTTCTTTGGGATAAGGCCATTGCTGAGGGCCTTGTTCTGCCAAAAGGGCATGGCTGAGGCCGGAGTGATCGCAGAGGCGATTTGCGGTAAGGGCGGCAAATTCTGCATAAACCTCTGCCGCGGTTTGGAAGGAAAATTGCGCTTCAAAGCCCAACCTGCGCCCCACTTCAGCAAAGATCTCCCAATCGGGTCGGGCTTCGCCAGGGGGGTCTCGAAAGGCTTGACAAAGGGTAACCCTGCGCTCGGAGTTGGTCATCACCCCGGTTTTCTCGCTCCACTGGCAGGCGGGCAAAAGCAAATGGGCATATTCTGCCGTTTCCGTAGGGTAATAAGCCTCTTGATAAACAGTAAAGGGAGACTTTTTCAGGGCTTTTTTGACCCGTTCCAGATCCGGAAAGCTCACCAAAGGATTGGTGGCCACAATCCAAAAGAACTGCAGGGATCCCGTCTCCAGAGCGGCAATCATCTCGGTGGCCCTCAGCCCTGGGCAGGGAGAGAGGGAACCGCTGGGCAAACCCCAAGCCTGCTCCACCTCTGCCCGATGCTGGGGCTGGCTCACCAGCCGATATCCCGGCAGCAGATGAGATAACCCCCCTGCCTCTCGACCGCCCATGGCATTGGGCTGGCCGGTCAAGGAAAAGGGGCCGGTCCCCGGTCGGCCAATTTGCCCAGTTAGAAGATGGAGATTGATTAGGCTGGTGATCTTGGCGGTGCCCTCGCTGGACTGGTTTAGGCCCATCGACCAAAGGGAGAGAACCCTTTGGGATCCCTGCCAAAGCTTGGCTGCTTCGATCAAATCCTCGGTGGCAATTCCGCAGCGCTGGGCTACAATCTGCGGTTCATAATCGGCCAGCAAAGCTGCATATTCAGCAAAACCTTGGGTGAAGCCCTCGATAAAATCAGCAGCAATGGATCCCCACTTCAACAGCAAATGGGCAATCCCATTGAAAAGATCGATATCCGTACCGGGGCGAATTTTTAAGTGGAGATCGGCAGCTTCTGCTGTCTGAGTGCGCCGGGGATCCACGACCACCATTTTGAGGGGGGATCCGGGCTTGTGCCGCTTCTTCAGGCGATTAAAAAGAATGGGATGGCACTCTGCTGTGTTGGTGCCCACCAGAAAAGCCAGATTGCAGAGATCGAGATCCTCGTAGCAGCAGGGGGGGCCATCGGATCCCAGGGATTGGGTGTAGGCCGAGACGGCTGAGGACATGCACAGGCGCGAGTTGGTGTCAAAATTATTGGTGCCCAGGCAGCCCTTAATGAGCTTTTGAGCAACGTAATAGTCTTCAGTGAGCAACTGCCCCGATCCATACATGGCTATGGAGTGGGGGTTGTCTTTGAGGCGGCGCAGCCGAGAAACCATCTCCTCAAAAGCCTGATCCCAAGAAATGCGACGAAAGGGCTGGCCCAAGCTCTCCCGAAACAGGGGATAGAGCAGCCGATCCCGACCAACTGCCTCCAGAACCGTAGCCCCCTTTACACAGACCATCCCCAAGCTGGAAGGATGCTCCCGGTCGCCTCTCATTTTCCAGTCACCTGAGGCTGTCGAAACCGCCTCCAATCCACATCCCACACCGCAATAGGGACATAGGGTTTTGATGACAGCTTTTTCCGACTCCATCGCGGTCACCATGAGTTGGGATCCCTGTCAGGATGGATAAGTGTCTTGCATTTTGGATCCCGATAGGCCATCAGGTTAAGGATCTCTTAGCCGAGGAGATCGGCCACTTGGATCTCAAATCCGGGCAATACAACCTGGCTTTTGGCAGTCTCTTGTTCGGTTAGCCAAAGGTGGCGATCCTGAGTCTGGATAAAAATAAATTTGCTTTTGGGAAAAATCAGCCAGACTTCCAGTACATCGGAGCTGAGATACTCTTGGGCTTTTAGGAAAATATCTTCTCCACAGTCGGTTGGAGAGAAGATCTCCTCAACCAGAGGATAGCTCTGCAGTAGCGTGGCAATATCCTCTCCAAATTGCTGGATTAAATCTGGAGATGAGTAGGCAGCATCAGGTCTTCTGACTTTGCCTTTGGTTTGGCCGGGAGCCTTCACCAAAACCATACCCCCCAATGGCTGACATTCAACATAACCGAGCCAACGGAAGAGAAGTCGGGTTTGGAGCTTTGCATCCCCTAAAGTTTGCCCCACTTTCTCCACAATGTAGCCATCTACCCATTTGGTTTGGGCAACTGGATTGGCCAGATAGTCGGCAAGGGTTTTGGGCAAGCTAGAGACCCGCTCCTCCATTGGGAGATCGGTTGGAACTACCTGAACCGGAGCAGCGGCCATCAACTTCCCTCTCCAAGTATTTTGAACCCTAGCTCAATCCCCTCCATGGGCAAAGCGGCGATAGAGGAAGTCAAGGGCGCGGTTACGCAATTCGTAGAACTCAGGCATTTCCATAATGCGGGAGCGGATGCGCGGTCGCTCAAAGGGAATGGTCAAGATCTCACCAATATGGGCAGCGGGGCCGTTGGTCATCATCACCACACGGTCTGACAAGTAGAGAGCCTCGTCGATGTCGTGGGTAATCATCAAAACTGTGCAGCGGTGATCCCGCCAAATGGCCAGCAGCTCATCTTGTAGATCTTCCTTGGTAATGGCATCCAAGGCCCCAAAAGGCTCATCCAAGAGCAAAACTTGCGGACGAACGGCAAGAGCACGGGCAATGGCTACCCTTTGCTTCATGCCTCCAGAAAGCTGCTTGGGCCGCTTGTGGGCTGCCTCTGCTAAACCTACCAATTCTAGGTGTTCTTCAACGATTTCCCTTTTCTCCCGCCGGGATTTGTTTGGGTAAACCTGATCCACCACCAGATAAATATTTTCAAAGGCAGTCAGCCAGGGCAAAAGGGAATAATGTTGAAACACCATCATCCGATCTGGCCCTGGGGAGGTGATGGGCTGGCCCTTGAGGGCGATGGATCCCGAAGTGGGAGTCGAAAAACCCGCCACCATGTTGATCAAGGTGGATTTGCCACAACCCGAGTGGCCAATAATGCAAACAAACTCACCGGCGGCCACTTCCAGATTGATATTTTCCAGCGCAACGAAGGGCCCTGCTGAGGTGAAGTAGGTCTTGCCCACATTCTGAAGACAAAGAAGGGGCAGTCCTGCAACCGGAGAAGCAGAAGATAGCGGTGAGGAGAACGTGCGGGAGCTGGTCATCATGGTGTTTTCCAATCGAGAGTTTAAGGTAACAAAAGCTAAACTTCGCTGAGCCGGTACTCCTGCAGCTTCAGATCCTGCCGGATGGCCACCGACTCCAGGTAAGCAACGGGATCCTCTCCGTCAAAGCGGGATCCATCGGCAAAGAGCAAAGCTCCGCGGTCATGGGCCCGATCCGGCAGGCCCAGTTCTCTAGCGGCTAGGGCGTAGGTTTCGCTGTCCAGAACTTGGTCGAGAACCGAAACCCAATTGCGGGGAAAAGGGCAGAGGCCCCAGCGAGCCATCTGCGTCAGGATCCAGAGGTGTTCCAACCTTTCGGGACAGGTGTTGCGCCCGTTGGCAAACTGGTGAAAACCGGTGAGGGCTTGGGATTCATCGGCAATTCCCCGCTGCAGAATACCCGTCCACCCCGGCTGCAGATCCTCCAGGGCCACGCCCACATACTGGGGCTGAGCCAGCCACTCCAAGATCTCAGAACGGTGCTGCGGCTGATCGCAGTAGTGACAAGCCTCCAGTAGTGCCTTGACCAGAGCTACATGGGTACGGGGGTAGTTTTGCGCCCAATCCTGGCGCACCGTCAGCACCTTTTCGATGTGGCTGGGTAAGATTTCAGGGGTGGTGGCGACGATAACCCCCACCTGTTCCCGCACGGCGCGGGAGTTCCAGGGCTCGCCCACGCAGTAGCCATCGATGTTGCCGGCCTTGAGATGGGCCACCATCTGCGGCGGCGGGATCACCGTCAACGTAACGTCCCGATCCGGATCCACCCCCCCACCGGCCAGCCAGTGCCGCAACAGGAAGTTTTGCATGGAAGCCGGATGAACCACTCCCAGGGTGTGGACTGTGTCGGGGGTGTGGTTGAGGTATTGGCGAAAATCCGCCAGGCTTTGAACGCCTCGCTCCAAAAGTCTGCGCCCAAAGGTAATGGCGTTGCCGCCGCGGGAGAGGGTTAGCGCGGTAATCAAAGGCACCGGAACTCCCCCCACCCCCAACGTGGAGGCCAACGGGATCCCGGCCACCACCATGGCCGCATCCAGCCGACCGGAGCGGATCCCTTCCCAGATGGTCTTCCAGCCTGGCTCTCGCACCAGGGTGACCTGCTCCAGGCCATGCTTTTGAAACAGGCCTTTTTCCTGCGCCACCACCAGAGGCGCGCAGTCGTTGAGAGGCACAAAGCCAATCTCCAAATTGACCTTCTCCAGGCCGTGTTTGGCAATGGCCACGCGAACAGGCGTTTTTTGGCGAGCCCGCTTTTGCTGGTTGAGAAAGTAGATCATCTCTCCCCGCAGGCTGTAGTAGTCGGGGTGACGCACCACTTCCAAACGATGGCGGGGCCGAGGAAAAGGGATCCGCAAAATCTGGCCAATGCGGGCCTCCGGGCCATTGGTCATCATTACCACCCGATCCGAAAGCAAGAGGGCCTCATCCACATCGTGGGTAACCATGACACAGGTGAGCTGCTCCGCCTGGGCAATCTCCATCAGTTGCTCCTGCAGGTTGCCGCGCGTCAAGGCATCCAGAGCGCCAAAGGGCTCATCCAACAGCAGCACCCGCGGACGAATGGCCAAGGCTCGGGCAATGGCCACCCGCTGTTTCATCCCTCCTGACAGATGGGCCGGTCGCTTGTCGGCTGCCCCCTGCAACCCCACCTGGCGGATGTGCTCTTCCACAATCCGGCTTCGCTCTGCTTTGGGAAGGGATCCCAGCACCTCGTCCACGGCCAGGGCAACGTTCTCCCGCACCGTCAGCCAGGGCAGCAGGGAATAGTTCTGAAACACCACCATGCGATCTGGGCCGGGATCTGTAACTTGTCGGCCCTCCAGGAGAATGCCTCCGCGGGAAGGCTTTTCCAGGCCGGCGATGATGTTGAGTAGGGTCGATTTGCCACAGCCAGAGTGGCCGATCAACGAGACAAATTCCCCTTTTTGGATCTCCAGGTGGATGTCTTTCAGGACAGGGTAGATCTCTCCGTTGTCGAGGAGAAATTCCTTGTCGACATGATCCACTTCAATGTAAGGCTGGGTCTTCATGATTCCCCTGAGATGATTTCTGAGAGCATGGAGAAATTGTCAGCAACCAATCTAAAACTCGGCCAAGCTCATTTAGCGATCCTCAGCCACCACCAGCGAGCCAATCCAAGCCGTGATCCGATCCAGCAGAAGACCCACCATCCCGACATAGATCAAAGCCAGAATGATTTCGCTGATGCGGGAGCTATTCCAGGCATCCCAGATGAAGAACCCGATGCCCACACCGCCAATCAACATTTCCGCTGCCACAATGGCCAGCCAAGACAAGCCCACCCCAATGCGCAAGCCGGTAAAAATATAGGGCACAGTTGCCGGGAAAACGATTTTGAAAAAGTACTTCCAGCCGGACATGCGCACAATTCTGGCCACGTTGCGGTAGTCCTGAGGGATCTGCTGTACGCCGACAACAGTGTTGATCAAAATGGGCCAGAGGGCCGTAATGAAGATTACAAAAATGGCGGAAGGGTTGGCATCTCGAAAGGCAGCCAAAGAAATCGGCAGCCAGGCCAAAGGCGGCACCGTGCGCAGCACCTGAAAAATGGGATCCAAAGCCTCGTACAGCCAGCGATTGACCCCGATGATCATGCCGCCCACAACCCCCACCAAGCCGGCCAGGGCAAACCCAATGAACACCCGCCGCAAGCTGGCCCAAATTTGCCAGAACAGCCCTTTGGCATTGCCGCCATAGTCAAAAAAGGGATCTTTAATGAGGGGATCCCAGGTGTCCTGCCAAACTTGGAGAGGCGTGGGCAAATTGGCTCCGGGACGGCTGTAAATGATTTGCCAGAGAATCAGGACGAGCAAAATGGCCGTAGCGGGCAACAGAATGCGACGCAGCGCTTTGTGGATTTGGACTCTTTGCCGCCAAGCAGAAGAAGGTGCAGAACTGGCGGGAGAACCGATTCCGGTACTGGACTGAAGAACAGAACCTTGGCCGGTTTTCAGCAGCCAGTGGCCTAGGCCAACCAGTAGGGGAAGCAGGATCCGAAAGAGGTGGTAGCCCAACTGTAGGGCAGAGTGGAAAATCCTCATGGCTTGCTGGGAGTAAGGTTGAAGTCAACTTAAGAGGATCCCAAGAGAGAAGGGGTTTCAGTTGAACACTCTTTGTGGGGATTCGGGGATCCCTTCTCTCCTGGACAGAGGGTTTGCAGCTAACTTGCTGGGGAAAGTTGGGAAATTAGGCCAGCTTCTTAATCGCCAACTTCTCCAGATAGGCGGCAGGATTTTCGGGATCGAACTGCACCCCGTCGAAGAAGGTTTCCACTCCTCGAGAGGTGCTGGGGGGAATGGCTGCCCCCTGACCAATGGCTTTGGCAGCTTCTCGCCAGAGTTCTTCCCGATTCACCCGCTCCACCAAGGCTTTGGTATCGGTGTCGGCAGGCAGATAGCCCCAGCGGATGTTTTCGGTCAAGAACCAGAGATCGTGGCTCTTGAAGGGGTAGGAAGCGTAGTTCTGCCAGAACTTCATCAGGTGGGGGCTGTTTTCAACGACCTTGCCGGTGCCGTAGTCAAAAGTGCCCCGAGAACGGCCCAAGATATCGGGCACAGGCACCCCCAGCCAGCGGCGGTCGCCGATGATGCGACACATCTCCTCTTTGTTTTCCATCTGGTCGCACCAGATCTGGGCTTCTAGCACCGCTTTCAACAGGGCAAGGGTGGCTTTCGGGTGCGCATCCACCCAGTCGGCCCGCAGGGCAAAGGCCTTTTCCGGGTGGCCGTTCCACAGCTCGCCGGTGGTGAGGGCACTATACCCCTCTTTTTGGTTCACCAGCTGGGCATTCCAAGGCTCGCCCACACAGAAGGCTTCCATGGTTCTGGATTTCATATTGGCCACCATCTGCGGCGGCGGCACCACAATGATGGAGACGTCGCTAGTGGGATCGATCCCGCCTGCGGCCAGCCAGTAGCGCATCCATAGGTCGTGGGTACCGCCGGGGAAGGTCATCGCACATTTGGGCTCTTTGCCGGCTGCTCGCAACTCGGCAAACTTAGCTTTGAGGGGGGAACTATCCAAGCCAATTTTCAGATCCCGATATTGGTTGGAAATGCTGATGCCCTGACCGTCCAGATTGAGACGGGCCAAAATGTACATAGGCACCGGCTTGCCATCGGTAACTTTGCCGGTGGTGATGAGGTAGGGCATGGGGGTGAGGATGTGTGCCCCATCGATGCCGCCGGCGGCGGATCCCAGCACCAAGTTGTCGCGGGTGGTGCCCCAAGAGGCCTGCTTGACCACCTCTACGTCCTTCATGCCGTACTTGTCAAAGAACCCCTTTTCTTTGGCGATGATCAGGGGGGCCGCGTCGGTTAGAGCGATGAACCCCAGCTTGGCGCTGGTGGTTTCGGGAGTATCGGCCTGCGCCACCCAGTAGCCTTTGCCCAAGGATTGCGATTGGGCGCGCGGGATCCCAGCCGTAGCTGCTCCAGCCGCAAGGGCAGCTGCCCCAGCCAAAAACTGGCGACGGGAGATGGGAGAGGAAGTGTTGAATAGCTTAGACATCACAACCTCCAAAATTTCGAACGACGAACTGCCTAGTAGGTCATCAAGGGGGAAGCAGAGGTCTGAGCAGCCGAGGGATCACGACGCGGCCTGGCCCCGAAGTGCTCAATCAGTAGCTCCACCAAGACGGGCTTGAGGTCTTCGCAAGGGATCCCTTTGCGCACGCATTCGCCCAGCTTGGCGTCTTTGCCCACCTCTCCCCCCATGTAGATGTCCACGGCCTCCACCACCCTGCCGTCCTTGCGAGCAGTGGTGCCCATAAGGCCGATATCGGCTACTTGGGGTTGGCCGCAGGAGTTGGGGCAGCCCGTCCAGTGGATGCGCACCGTTTGGGGGATCTCCAGCTCCGCCTCCAGCTCCTCCATCAAGGCCACAGCCCGGTTTTTGGTCTCGATAAGGGCAAAGTTGCAGAACTGGTTGCCCGTACAGGACACCAACCCCCGCTGCAATGGCCCTGGGTTAGGGGAGAACTTCTTCAAGAGCGGCTCTTTGAGGAGCGGGGCCACTCGGGAGTCGGGCACATTGGGGATGAGCACGTTCTGCTCCACTGTCAGCCGCAGCTCCCCGGAGCCGTACACCTCCGCCAAGCGGGCCAGCTCCATCATCTCCAGGGCGTTGAGCCGCCCCACCGGCACATGCAGGCCGACAAAGTTGAGGCCCGGCTGCTTCTGGGCATGCACCCCCAGCAGATCCCGCTTGTGCCAGACCACCTCGTCTTTTTCCGCTGCCCTGGGCAGAGGGTGGCCTATCTGGCGCTCCACAGCCGCCCGGAACTTCTCTAGGCCCCACTCGTCAATGAGCCACATCAACCGCGCCTTTTGCCGGTTGGCCCGCAGGCCGTGATCCCGGTAGACCAGCAGCACCGCCTCGCACAGGGGAACTACATCGCGGGGATCCACCCAGACATCTAGGCCAATTGCCTCGGCGCAGCGGCGAGCAGAGAAAAAGCCGCCCACCAGGACGTTGAAGCCCAGGCGGCCATTTTTGAAGGCGGGCACAAAGGCCAGGTCGTTGATCTCGGCATGCACCGAGTTGTCGCGACAACCGCAGATGGCGATGTTGAACTTGCGCGGCAGGTTGCTGAAGGAAGGGTTGCCCTCGCCGTTGTTGGTGATCATGTCCTGCACTTTGCGGGTGAGGCCGCGCACGTCGATCAGCTCATCCGGGTCAATACCAGCCAGAGGGGATCCCGTGATGTTGCGCACGTTGTCCATGCCCGACTGGATGCTGGTCAGGCCTACCTCTTTCAGGTAGCCCAGGATCTGGGGCATTTCCTCGATGGGGATGCCCCGCAGTTGCAGGTTCTGCCGGGTGGTGATGTCGGCTACGCCCTGTTCTCCATAGGGGTGGATGATTGCGCCCAACATCCGCATTTGGCCGCTGGTTAGGATCCCATTGGGCAGGCGCAGCCGCAGCATGAACTGACCTGGGGTGCGCTTGCGAAAGAAGATCCCCAGCCACTTGAGGCGGTGATCCCGGTCGTCTTCAGGAATGTTCTCCCAACCCATCCGGGCAAACGCCTCCAGCTCGGCCTTGACCGCCAGCCCATCCTTTTCGCTTTTGAGGCGTTCAAATTGGTTCGCCATGATCGCTGCCGTGGGGTGAACACTAGCTACCCTAGCGATGACGAACCGTTAACTTTGGTATTGGCAGTTACACTTTGTAACAGGTTATGCAGTTTTGTCATTCTCGAATTGCGCTTTATGCATAAAGTCAGGCTTCCAGGAGCAGCAGACTCCTCTCTCCCCTTTGGGAAAGGGGCTGGGGGTGAGGAAAAGCTAGTTGAGAGGGTTGAAAGAGTTGAAAGGCTCCATCTGCCAGAGCAGACGGGGCGGGATCCCCAGCCCTTCAGTGAGGGGTGCGGGCCGTTGGGAAGTTTGGGGATCGCAGTCGTAGAGAGCGGTGGTGTAGCGGTAGCTGCGGGGGGGGCCACCGTTGAGGCGAATGCCGCTAATTTCAAAGGTGTAGTTGCGATTGGGCTGGATCGAACCCACGGAGTAGGTCAAAGTTTCCAGGCCAAAGGCGGGATCCCCAACCCGGATATCTCCAACGGGCACCGGCTCACCTGTGACGGCATCGGTGATGCGGACTTGGGCTTGGCTGAGATCAGCCTTGCCGCCACGGCTGGGCACCGAGAAAGACCAGCGGTAGGCAGACAGGGGCTGGCCGGAAAACCCTTCTAGGCGGTAGAGGTAGCCGTCTTTCTCCGGGAAGGCGATGAACTCTGGATCTGGCACCGACTCGTCAAAACCGAAGATCCAGTTGGCGTTGGCCTGGGTCACCCGTCCAGCCCGTGGGTCAAAGACAATGCCGTAGGCCCCCTGGGCGTACTGAGGATACAGGTTCCAGCGGCGATGCCCCACATCCACAAAGTTTTCTCGACCTGGCTCGGCAAAATAGATGTCCACCTGCCGCGCCAACACCCGGCCTGGATCGGGGCCGTTCAGCTCTAGGATGGGCCCAACCGCCAGGTTGCTGAAGCGGGATCCCGCCTCCCCAGCAGGGGTAAAGCAGCGCCAAGAGGGGGGCGGCTGGTGGCTGAGGGCGCCATTGGCCACCTGCATCAGGGCCGCCTGCTGAGCGGCCTCCAAGAATTCGGGATTGAGCTTCACCGGCGGCAACTCGTGCAACAGCCGCAGAAAGTTGAGCCGATCCATCATCTTTTGGGCTGCTGCCGGGGTGAGGCGACCGGGATTGCAGGTGGCAGCCTGAGGCTGCTCGGCATAGATGGGGCCGGCAAAGCTGCGGGTCTGGCGATCCAACTGGCACAAGAAACCGGCGATGGGCAGCTCCCCTGCCGGAGGGGGCCCCACCGCAGTAAGGGATCCCTCCCCACCGCCGCAGGCTGCCAACAGAAAAAGGCAGAGCAGACTCAAAACCATCCCTGCCCAGACTTGCTGCAAACTGGGCAGCCGCTGCCAAGGCATGCAAGATCCTGTGGGCTTACCGACCAGCGGGGGTGGGAGTGGGCGTGAGGCTGGGGGGACTGACGGTGCTGCTGCTACCCTCGTCGCAGGCAGACAACAGTCCCAGGCACAGGAACAGGGCCAGAGCCCCCAAGAGCTGGCGGCTCACCTTGTTGAGTTGGAGTGCGGCCATCGCAACAAACCTCCAAAACGCTGCCAGGTTTGACCCTGTTCTATCACCTGGCCCAACAAGTTGCTGTGCCGAGACTTCTGTCGGCAAGGGCAGAACTCGAACCCCAGTCAAGAAATGCTCACCCAACTCAGCCGGATCCTCTAGGGCTAGAACCTGAGTTCAGCCTCTGCCCCTTCCTATAGCGTAGCTGCGGATCCCCGCACCTCTTTCCGCGCTCAAGCGTAAAGACTACATCGATTTTTTTGCCGAGACTGCAGGGATCCGCCTTCAGGGGACGATCTGAAACTCCAGGTTGTAGGTCTGGAGCAGGTTGATCGTCTCGCGGTCGGTGAGGTTGGTGTCGGCCAGCTCCAGATTATAGAAATCGATGAACTCCTCGTGGTCGAAGTAGGGGCCGGCATGCCAGGTGCCCATCTCCAGTTTGATAAAGCGATCGCCGGGCACCCGAAAAGCCTGAATCTCGTCCACTTGCAGCTCGTCGGCGGGCGGCGCGACGGCGATAAACCACTCCTTGCCGTGCAGGGATCCCAGACACTGGGTGCAGCGGGTGTGGTGGGTTATCTGGCTAAACTTGAGGCCGCGGCGGGGCAGGCGCATCAAGTAGAAGCGGGGCTGGCCCTGATTCAAAACCAACTGGGCATCTTGGCTGTCGAAGGGTTTGTGGTCGGGGACAGGGTAGATCACCTGTCCGTAGGGGGCAAAGTTTTCCGGTTCAGCGAGATGGGCCTTCAGTTGGCGCAGTTGGCTGCTCACCCTGCTTGTCTCCTCTTTCCCAAACCTGTACCCATTGCTGCTCCGCGAGCCGGTCTCCCGCTGCTGCCGGCGCAAGGGCGTGAAGACCCAAGTAGCAGAGCAGACCTTATCTTATCCAGATTTGCCGGTAGTCTCCTTCCAGCAAGGGATCCCCAAGCAGGAAAACAATCTCAGTAGAATGGGGACAATTTGTAACACTCGGCAATGGCAATGCAGCGGGATTTACAGGAGCTGGTTATTTCCCCTATTCAAGTGGAAAATCTTTCTGGGGTACCTGTAGCTTGGCTGTACCGGCCTCGGCCCGTCCGTCACTGGAAAGACTGGCTACAGCAGTTCTCTGCTTTCTGGGATCTGCTGCGCCTGTTGCTGGTGCTGGATCTCTTCTGTCGTGCCTTTTGGGCAGGCGGATCCCTAGTGACCTTGGTGGGACGGATTTTGATCCCTGGTCTGACCAGCAGTTGGAGCACCTGGCTACTGGAATGGGGGATCCTGGCAGCTATTGCCGCTTTGGGCCAAGCCTATTGGATTTTCCGCAGCCGCCGCATGCCGCTGCTGTTGAACTTGCTGGAAGAAGTAGAGCGTTACAACCGCATTATCCAGGCCATTCACATTAACGACCAATTGGTGGAGGCGGGCAATCCCGAGGTCAAGCTGCCTCAGCGTAAGCAGATCATCGAGGCTCTGAAGCTGACTCGCAGCGACCTAATCCGCGCCTTGAAAACTGAACGGATCTTGCGGCAGAACAAAGACTTTATTGAGCAGCAAAGGGAGTTCTTCGGCGACGAGCTGGCAGCTCTGACTGCGCTCCAGCTAAGAGAACAGGCCAGCGAACAGTCGCAGCTTTTGGATGCTGCTTTGCAAATTGCCTTGCAGGTGCGCTCTCAACTAAGCCAACTGCAGAACCGGGGAGCAAATTGTTCCCAAGACAAAGATCAAGCTTCAGACAAAGCTCGAGACAAAAAAGATTAAAGCGAAGACACAAGTTACAGCTATTTCGACCAGGATACTGCACTGATATTGAAGTAACCAAAGCCTTGGACTACGGGAAAGTCGTTGTGAGGCTCTTTGTCGCCTTGATCTCCACTTTGGGAGAGGGTTCAGATCTGCCTGGAAAAGCGCTGGAGACTGTCGCGAAGCCCAGGGATCTTCCTTCTCGGCAACGCCCTAAAAAATGTCCTGACTCAGCAGCTTAGCCAAGCGCTCCAGTCCCTTTTTGACCTGTCGGGAAACGGTAACGGCGCTAATTCCCAGCCGCTCTGCCGTCTCTTTTTGGGTGAGGTCGTAGAAGAAAACAAATTCCAAAATCTGTCGGGTGCGCTCCTCCAGCTTGGCCAAGGCATTTTGCAGGCGGATGCGATCTTCTTCGGCCAGTTGAAAACTGCGGTAGCGCTGATCGGGAATGGTATCCCCTAGAGCAACGCTGTCTTCTTCAACCTGTACGGGAGCATCTAGGCTGAGCAAAAGGCTGTTTTGTTGGGCCAGCTGCAGCTCTCGCCATTCCTGCTCCGTCAGTTGTAGGGCTTCCCTCACCTCCGCCTCAGAAGGAGAACGGCCCAATTCTTGTCTCAGGCGCGCGATCACCTTCTTGGCTTGTCGCTGCAGCGTCGCCCAGCGGCGTGGGATCCGTATTGTTGGGCTTTTGTCTCGCAGGTAGTGTTGAATTTCTCCGCGAATGTAGGGCATGGCAAAGGAGCTAAAAGCCAGGCCGCGGCTGATATCGAAGCGCTCGATGGCTTGGATGAGCCCTATGCAACCCACTTGCACCAAGTCGTCGTATCCTTCGTCGCATTGGTTACGCCAGTGGTGGGCTTCTTTGCGCACCAAGCCCAGGTTTATTTCCACCAGCCGGTTGCGCAGGGCTGGATCCCGAGTCTGGTGGTAGAGTCGCAACAGTGCAGCAGTTTGAGCTTTAACATCTTCATATTTGGATGCCATAGACGCACCCACAGCTCCGGATCCAGAATCCCCAGCACCAGCTTTGGCAGAAAACAGGGGAGCCGCGGCTGTCGATGGCGCCGGCGGCTCGGAGTCGTCGAGAGAAGGCTGCTGAGGAGCCGTTAGCATAGACAACTACTTTTTTTCTTTTTGAGCTGAAGCCATTCAAGGTTGGATTCAGCACCCAAACAACTCAAAGGCAGAGGATGCCAGGCGACCCCCATTCTCCCTAGGCCAGACTTCTGCTGGAACCAACCGCGAAGAAGCTTGCAGGCAGACAGTATCAGGTTGTAGCCGTGAAAATGCTACCAGATGTTAACAAGAACACAGCTTGCCTCCGAGATCTGCCAGGAGCTGGAGCGTTCTTAGTTTACTGGGTTTTCCGCCGCAAGCAACAGCATCCCTACGGAAAATCAGCAGCTTTCTTCAGCAAAAGAGCCGAATTTCTCTCCGTCATTTGGCGGAATCGCCGGATTGCTGCTGCTGGCTCACTTTGGAACCTCAGAAGAAATCTAGGAAGCAGAGGATGGAGCCGTTCGCGTCAGGGAGGTAGAGTTCGTGTCGGTTCCAAGGCCGGAGAGGGCTGTCAGGAAGGCCGTAAAGCTCGGCTCACCGCGAATGAGGTCGAAATAGGGCTCAGAGGCGAGCAAGGGGCGGTAGCGTTCCGGCTGCAGGCGCAGGGCTTGCTCCAAGGCTTGCAGGGCCTGGGGCACCTGGCCTTCCCAGGCGCAGCAGCAGGCTTTGGCGTAGTGGGCCTCGGCATCGTCGGGATCCATCTGCAGGGCTCGGTCAAAACTCTGGATGGCCAGCCCGTAGAGGTTCAAGTCCATCAGCACCAGGCCGCGCTGCACCCAGATCTGAGAACGCCGGGGATCCTGCTGCAGGGCGCGGTCGTAGCTGTTGAGAGCTTCCATCCAGTTGCCCAGGCGGTGGTGGGCGAGGGCGTGGCCGGCCCAGAGAGAGGCCGACTCCAATCCCAGTTGCAGAGCCCGTTCATAGCTGGCCAGAGCCTCGGCGTAGCGCTCCAGGTGCACCAGGGCCAGCCCGCGACTTTGCCAAACCCGGGGATCGCTGGAATTGATGGCCAGGGCCTTGTCGTAGCTGTTCACCGCCTCCTGCCACCGCTCTAAGGAGGCCAAGGTCAGCCCGTGCAGATGCCAGGCTTCCCCGCTGTCGGGGCGGAAGGTGAGAACCTGCTCGTAGGCGCGTAGCGCTTCTTGGTAGCGGCCCAGTTGCCGCAGCGTGTTGGCCTGGTTAAAGCGGGCCTCGAAAAAATCCGGCCTCAGTTGCAAAGCCCGCTCGTAGCTGGCCAGCGCCTCCTGGTGACGGCCGAGATCGTCCAGCAGAGAGCCGCGGTTGTTCCAGGCTTCGGGAAAATCCGGCTTCAGCTGCAGGGCCCGGTCGTAGCTGGCCAGGGCGGCTTGGGCCTGCCCCATTTGGTCGAGGGTGGTGGCGCGGTTGTACCAGGCAATGGGATCCCGCGGCCGATCTCCCACCGCCTGCTCGAAGGGCTGCAGTTGGGCCGCCTGTTCCGCCGTAAGGGCAGAGAGGTCAATCGCCGTTGCCGGCAAAACAGTTGTCGAGTCTGGGGGAGCAGCTCGCTGCTGTCGCCGCAGCCGCCAGGCCCAGCCTCCCACCAGGAGCAACAGGCCCACTCCCAGCAGCAGCGCGCCCAAGTCGGTCGAGGCAGTTGCCAACGCCATGACTCACTTCCCCTCTGCGCGCCTCTACATCATCACCAAAAACGGCAGGGGATCGCTGGGCCCTGCCGGCGAGATCAGCTCGATGCGCTTTTCGCCGGGGTAGGTGCTGGGATCGATCTCAAAAGTCACAGTCAGCGCCTCGGCAGTGGCCTGCACCGGCTCTTGGGAGCGCCCCAAGGGATCCCCGAAGCTAACCCGGATCCCCTTGCCCGCCGGGCTGATCCGGATCTCCGTCACCTGATCCAGATGGGATCCCTCCAGCGTACAGACAATAACATCGCCCACAAAGGCCTCTAAAGGCCAGCCGCGTCGTACTTGGGGTCTAGGCATGCTTACTCCCTCTCCCGCTAGGGGCTGCTCTAGATCCTCCCCTCGGCTCCTAAGCACCCCAAAGATCGGCGGCAGCTCCAAAACCCTGGGGAGGAACTACCTGATGTTTAGCCCAAAGTTGTTGGCATGACAAATGGGTACCGACCCTGCGAGGGTAGCGCTGGTCCAGCCCTTTTGCGGGACAGGAGGCTCGGAGGTTGGCAGCGGTGCCGTCCCTCGCAACAGCAAGTCTTGACCAGGGCCAACGCTCACCAGCCGCGGCACCTCCTCCAGGCTATCGGCCACGGCAAACAGCACCCGCCCTCGCGCCTGGGGATCCCAGTCCAGCAGCTCGGCATACCCCAGGGCCGGCGGTGGCTCCCAAACCTGTACCGGTGGGATCCTGTTCGAGTCGGCGGGCAAGGGCCAGATCACCGCCCGATCCCAGCTCAAGTCGGTCTGGAACCAGCCTGCGTACTCCCGCGCCAGCAGGGTGTTGTCCTGCCAGGCCAGAGGCAGGATCATGGCAAAATCCAATGGCTCAACGGGGTCGTACACAGACGCCGCAGCTTGATAGATCACTTGCAAGGCTTGGGTACGAGTGTTCTTGGCAAACAACACACTGGTCAACCGACTGGTCTGAGGCGTGGCAACCAAATCCAGACGAGTGTACACCTGCCACTGGGGATCCGGGGCCGGCAGGGGCCGGCTGCGCAACAGGCCCACCAGCGTACACTGCCGTTGCCGCGCCTGCTCCTGCAAGTCGTATACCCACTCCCACGGGATGGGCAAGGCAGGAGAAGAGATTGCTTCGGGGGCAGCCGACATTATGTCTTTTATGTCCTTCGGCCAGGCGGCGCTCCCCTCCGCCCAGACGATCCAAACCGCCACAAGGGCTCCCCCCAGTTGCCCCAGCCAGTTTTGCCTGAGCCGGCTCCCCATCTGCTCCACCTTCCGTCTTCACTGCGGTTCAAGCCCTGTCTAGGCTAGGTTAGTGCTCCTCCGCCAGCCGTACCTGTACCGACTGGCCATGGGCGGGCAGCCCCTCGGCTTGCGCCAGAGCTTGGATCGCGCCGGCCACCTCCTGCAGGGCTGCCGAGCCGTACTGGATTAGGCTGGAGTGCTTCAGGAAGGTCTCCACTCCCAGCGCTGAGGCGTAGCGGGCCGCCCCCGCTGTGGGCAAGGTGTGGTTGGGGCCGGCCAGGTAGTCTCCCACCGCTTCTGGGGTGTAGTGTCCCAGGAAGATCGCCCCCGCGTGGCGAATGGGATCCAGCAGAGCCCAGGGATCCGCCACCTGCAGCTCCAGGTGTTCCGGCGCAAACTGGTTGGACAAGTTGACCGCTGTGGCCAGATCCGGCACCACCGCGATCAGGCCGTAGTTGGCCACCGCCTTCTCCACCAGCAGACGGTTGGGGTGGGCTTCCATCTGGGTGGTTACAGCCTGCTGCACCTGTTGGGCCAGCTTGGGATCGGGGGTCAGGAGGATCGCGGCTGCTAAGGGATCGTGCTCCGCTTGGGCCAGCAGATCGGCAGCCACGTAGAGGGGATTGGCGCTCTCGTCGGCGATGATCAACACCTCGGAAGGCCCCGCCAGCGAGTCGATCCCCACCGTGCCGTAGACCAGCTTCTTGGCCAGCGTCACATAGATGTTGCCGGGGCCGGTGATCACGTCCACCTTGGGGATGGTCTCGGTGCCATAGGCCAAGGCCCCAATAGCCTGGGCCCCGCCGACGCGATAGATGGTGTGGATGCCCACTTCTTGGGCGGCCACCAAAATAGCCGGGCTGATCCCCTTGCCCCCCAGCCCGTCGGATCCCGGCGGGGTCACCATGACAATCTCGGGCACCCCCGCCACCTTGGCCGGAATGGCGTTCATCAACACCGTGCTGGGATAGGCGGCCCGCCCTCCTGGAATGTAGAGGCCAGCGCGATCCACCGGGCGGTACTGCTTGCCCAAGACGATCTCGGGGCCGGGAAAGCTCACCCAACTGCTGGGCACCCGCTGCCGGTGAAAGGCTTCGATGCGCTGTTTGGCCAAGCGCAGGGCCGATAGCAGTTGCGGAGATACCGCCTGGTAGGCTGCCTCCAGCTCAGCCCCCGACACCTTTAGCTCGGCTACGCTCAGCTCCACCTGGTCGAACTCCGCCGTGTAGGCCAGGAGAGCGCGATCCCCCTGGCGGCGTACCGCTTGTAGGATCTCCCGCACGGTTGCCTCGCGGTGCAAGTTCTGGTCAGCCTGAGTGCGCTCCGAGATCCGTCTAAGCTCGGCTTCAGCCTCGGCTAGCTGGGTGACGATTCTCAGCATAGCGACTCCTTCGCGTAGAGTGCCGCAACCCCATAGTAACGAGGGATCCGGCGGCATCGCGGTAGCAAAGCGGATCTTTCGCTGGGTCGGCTTGCGGCGACAAGAAGGGACATCCCCAGGCAGGGATCCCGTCTGCACCTAGCGTGATCCACGGTGGCTATGGTCATAGCTTAGCCTGGATTTTCCGCGGCCAAGAGCCGCCCAGCCTTTGCGGGGCGGGGGTGTTGTGGCCTTAGGGAGCATGTCAAAAGCGCAATTCCGCCGATTTGATTAAATTGCGAAAATCGTGGATCACCTCTTCGCAGCGGCGGAAAAAAGCCAGCACCCAGTCCCGCAGCACCTTTTGTTGAGATTCGTCCAGCTCCTTGAGGGTGCCCTTGTAGTGGATTTGTCCGCTGCGCTCGATCTCGAACTGATGGAGCCACTCGGCTGAGGATCCCTGGCGTTCCACCACTTCCTGCCGCGCCGCCTTCCAATAGTTGACGATCACCGCCTTGCCCAAATAGCCGCTTGTGATCTGGCAAAGACGATTGAGAGATTGCACGAAGACATCCATCTCCATGCGGCTGCCTGTCGCTGCCGGCTGGGTCGCCTCCTCCCTTGGTGTGGGCTTGCCTTCTGCTAGGGTGGAGCTGGGTTGGGTAAGGTTCCGACCCGTCTCCGCCTGGCTGGTCAACAGGCGCAAGGTGGCCAGGCCCTTCGGCGTATCCCGTTGCAGCTCGGCTCGCAGGCGGTTGACGGCCAAGGTGTAGACCGGCATCACCAGGTCGTCATTGACCGCCACCAGCAGCACCCACTCCGGCCCCAAAGGGTAAACGAAAACCCGCTGCTCGGCAAACTGAAAGTCAAAATAGTCCAGTCCTGGGGGCATGGTTTGCAAAACCTGAAACAGCCCTTCGGTGAGGGCCTGCTGCTGTCGGCTGTCCAAGTTCTGAAAAGAACGGTAGAAAAAAGGGCGGCCTGTTCGACTCAGGAGCGCTACCCCCATCACCCCGCGGATGGACAAAAAACTCTCGAGCGTCTCTTTTTCCATGCCCCTTGGGAGCCAACTGGGCCAACACAACTCCTATCCTGGCTCAGATTAGCCGGCACTGGCTGCAGCTAATACTGGCAGCCTAAAAGGCCAGGACGGGGACAACAACCGGCCTCAGAGGAACATCTGTAGCCTGCCCCCTTGCTGCTTCTAAGCTGGCTCTATGCGACTAGGCCTGCCGGAGACCAGAAGTGCCTTTGCCCAAAAATTCCCCAATTCGTTCTATTGCCTCTTCCAGCCGGGATCCCTCTGCCACCAGCGCAAAGCGGACATAGCCTTCGCCGCCGGGGCCAAAGCCTGAGCCTGGCGACAGAGCCACCCCGGTAGCCCGTACCAAGTCTAGACAAAACTGGGCTGAAGAGCCGCGATAGAACTCGGGCAAAGGTGCCCACAGGTACATGGTGGCCTCCGGCAGGGGCACGGGCCAGCCGATGCGGTGCAGAGCGGCCACCGCAAGATCCCGTCGCTTGCGGTATACCTGCCGCCAGTTATCCAAAAAGCTATCGGGAGCCGCCAAAGCCGCTGCTGCTCCCCGCAAGATGCCCTGGTAGGGGTGGAAGTCAATGGTGGACTTCACCAGCCGCAAGGCTCGGATTAGCTCGCGGCTGCCGATGGCATAGGCCACCCGGAACCCCCCCATGTGGTAAGACTTGGAGAGGGAAAAGAACTCGATGGTGCGGGTCTTGCCGGGATCCGCCAGCAGCGCCGAGGGAGCCACCTGGCCGTCGAAACGCCAGTCCACATAGGGAAAGTCATGGGCCAGGAAGATATCGTGCTGCTGACAAAATTGCAGCGTCTCCTGCCAAAACTCTGGGGTGACGGTGGCGGTGGTGGGGTTGTGGGGATAGCTCAGCACCAACAGCCGCGCCCGACGGCAGATCTCCGCCGGGATCTCATCCCACTGGGGCAGGAAGCGGTTTTCCGCCCGCAGGGGCAGATAGTAGGGGATCCCGCCCGCCAGATGGATCCCGCCCCCATGGGAGGGGTAGCCCGGGTCGGTGATCAAAGCAACATCCCCGGGATTGAGCAGGGCCAGCGGTAGGAGAGCCGTTCCCTGCTGGGATCCGATCAGCGGCAGCACCTCAGTTTCTGGGTCGATCTCCAGGCCGAACTTCCTGAGATACCATTGGGCGCAGGCGGCGCGAAACTCGGCCGTATCGTGGAACAGGGTGTAGCCATAGGTGGAGGGATCTGCCAGGGCCCTCTGAATGGCTGCCAGCGCTTCCGGGGGCGGGGGCAGGTCTGAGGAGCCCAAAGAAAGGTCGATGACATCCAAGCCCGACCGGCGCGCCTCCCACTTGGCCTGGTCTAGCTGGTCAAAGACATTGGAGTGCAGCGGCTCCAGTCGTTGGGCGAAGGCAGCGAGCATGCGACAAGTCCAGGTTGGCTATTCCTGAATCCCCTTAGGGATTGCTGCCGGCATTAGAAGAGCTGGGGGCAGAGGGCCGTGTGGCCGCTGCCGGGCCACGGTCGAAGATCTCGATGTTCCACTGGCCGCGACCGTTGCTCTCAAAGGCGATAAAGCGGCCATCGCCGCTGATGGTGGGGTTGCGCACATCTCCCGGTACCCGGCTGCTGATATTCTCAACGCGGCGGGTTTGGCGGTCGTAGAGAAAAATCTCCGATTTGCCCAGCGCATTGGACACGTAAACGATGTAGCGGCCGTCGGCGCTAATGTCGGGCGAGGTGGCGGCCACGTCGCTGGAATTCAGGCCGGGCAAGTCCACCAGCCGCTGTTCCACCGTGTCGTAGAGAAAAATATCCTGGCTGCCGCCGCGGGCGGAGGAAAACACCAGGTAGCGACCATCCCCGCTGAAGGAGGGCTCCCCATCGGGGAAGATACTGTTGAGGCCGCTGCCGGCCAGCGTGGGGCGCGGCGTGCGAAACCCTGCCGGGCCACAACCGAGCAACAGGAGGCTCAAGCCGGCCCAACACCACCTGCTTGCCCAGCGGGTTGGGCTGCGTGGAATCTGGCCATCGGTCAGCATCGCATTGCCCCTCCAATTCTTCTCCATCATACTCAGTTGGCAACTCGGCTCGGCTAGAGTTCTACCTCGACGCCCTTCCAGAAGGCCACGTAGCCGCGGATGTTGGCTGCAGCCGGCTTGGGATCCGGGTAGTACCAGGCGGCGTCTTTGTTCTCCTGGCCGTTGACCACCAGGGTGTAGTAGCTGGCTTGTCCTTTCCAGGGGCAGGTGGTGTGGGTGGAGCTGGGCTGGAAGTATTCCCAGCGCAGGGATTCCGGCGGAAAATAGATGTTGCCTTCCACGGTTTCGTAGCGGTCGGTCTCCGCCACAACCACCCCGTTCCAGATGGCCCTCGGCATGAAAAACCTCCTGTCGCAAACTCCCAGTTCTCAACGTTATTTTTAAAGTTGCAGATCCCGGCAAGGCCAACTGCCTTTCTTTGAGATTAGCGTTTCTGCTTATCGTCATCGTTGTCGTTGAGGGTTGACACCCGCCCCTGCCGGGCTGTTCTCCACTGCTATTGAGCGTCACTGCCATGGCTCGCCGCAACACCCTAGAAGATGACCTCAACTACCAGCAAGCCAAGCGCAGCCTGCGCCAGTGGGTGGCTCAACTGGATCTAAGCCCCCAGGAGATGGCGGGTTTGGAAGGGGAGCTGGAGAGCCTGCAGACGCTGCTGGACAAGCTGGAAACCGAGGTGATCCACATCGCTGCCTTTGGCCTGGTGGGGCGGGGCAAATCTTCTCTGCTCAATGCTTTGCTGGGG
Source organism: Synechococcus sp. 63AY4M2 (assembly GCF_002760475.1). Lineage (NCBI taxonomy): Bacteria > Bacillati > Cyanobacteriota > Cyanophyceae > Synechococcales > Synechococcaceae > Synechococcus > Synechococcus sp. 63AY4M2. The sequence goes on from NZ_AXUX01000001.1 coordinate 1,005,491, forward strand.
GAGCCGGTCTTCCAGACGGGGCCCACCCACGGCATTACCCGCACCCAGCAAGCGGCAGCTTGGAACATCAGTTGGGAAACCCGCCCCCAATCCCCCTTCTCTGCAGCAGCCCTGCAGGGATCCCGTCTGCCCCCTGCCTCGGTGCAGTCGGTTCAGGTTAGTCACTGGCAGGGATCCCGTCTGGAGCTGATCGACACGCCCGGCCTGGATGAAGTGGACGGCGAGGAGCGGGCACGGCTGGCCCAGGAGGTGGCGCAGCGGGCCGATCTGATCCTCTTTGTGGTCTGCGGGGATCTGACGCGGGTGGAGTTTGAGGCTCTGGCCACCCTGCGGGAGGCGGGCAAGCCCATGCTGCTGGTGTTCAACAAGATCGACCAGTACCCGGAGGCGGATCGCCAGGCCATCTACGACAAGATCCGCAACGAACGGGTGCGGCAACTTCTTTCTCCCGACGAGATCGTCATGGTGGCGGCCTCCCCGCGCGTGCCGCGGCTGGTGCAGAGGCCAGATGGCAGCTTCGGCGTGGAGATGGAGATCGGCCCCCCCCAAGTGGACGCCCTGCGCCTGAAGATCCTGGAGGTGCTGCACCGGGAGGGGCGCTCCCTGCTGGCCTTGAATGCCCTCCTGTTTGCCGATCGCGTCAACCAACAGGTCATCGAGCGCAAGCTGCAAAGCCGCGCCCAGCAAGCCCAAGACCTCATCGCCGCCGCTGCCCGCACCAAGGCGCTGGCCGTTGCCCTCAACCCCGTTACCCTGCTCGATACCTTGGGAGGGCTGGCCCTGGATATTGCCTTGATCCTGCGCCTGTCCCGCCTCTATGGCTGGCCCATGAGCAGCGCGGGAGCCGCACAACTGCTGCAGAAGATCGTCCTCAGCATGCTCAGCCTGGGCGCCGGCGAGTGGGTGGCGCTGTTGGGCCTGGGATCCCTGAAAACCTTGCTGGGGGGATCCCTGCCCTTCGCTGGAGGATTCTCCCTAGGGGCCTACGGTTCGGTGGCCCTGACGCAAGCGGTCTTGGCCGGGTTTTCCTGCTACGCCATCGGGGAGGCGGCCCGTCGCTACCTGGCCCAAGGAGCCAGTTGGGGGCCAGAAGGGCCCAAAGCCGCCATTGCCCAAATTTTGGCCGATTTGGACGAGACCTCCATTACCGCGCGCCTCCGGGAAGAGATCCGCAGCAAAATCGGTTCGGCGCTGCTTTGAGATCCTACAGTCGAGAAGCCGAGCCCCTTGCACCCATGACCTACTGTTTTGGCATCCTCACCCGTTCTGGCTTGGTGATGGCGGCAGATTCCCGCACCAACGCCGGGGTGGACTATGTCTCCACCTATCAGAAGCTGTTCGACTTTTCCGTGCCCGAAGAACGGGTGATCCTGATCTGCACTCTGGCAACCTGTCCATCACCCAGAGTGTTCTAACCGAAGTGCAGCGGGATCTGCGCCAGCAGGAAAGTGCCAATCTCCACACGTTTCCCCATCTCTACGACGTGGCCCGCTACCTGGGATCCAAAATTCGTTACATCCAGGAGCAAGACCGACCCTGGCTGGAAAAAGACGGCATCGACGCCCAGTGCAGCCTGTTGCTGGGAGGACAGATCTGCGGCGAGGAGCCGGCCCTCTTCTTGAGCTACAGCCAGGGCAACTGCATTCAAGCCACCCCAGAAACCCCTTTTTTGCAAGTGGGGGAAACCAAATACGGCAAACCCATCCTGGATCGCATCCTCTCCTACGAAACCTCGCTGGAGGACGCGGCCAAATGTGCTCTCCTCTCCATCGACTCCACCATGAAATCCAACATCTCCGTCGGCCCCCCCATCGACCTGGTGATGGTACAAGCGGATCAGTTCAAAGTCTCCCAGCGCCTGCGCCTGCGCACCGGGGATCCCTACCTGGCCAAGATGCGCAAGCTCTGGGAGAGCATGACTCTAGTCAATAATAAGCTCAACTATACTGAAAATAATGTATAATATGTTCAGTACGGATTACTACCAGTTGATCTTTCTGTTTACTTTCGAGTCTGCCAACATGGTAGCCAAAGCAAAGCACAAAATTGGTAGTAAGACGACACGGAAACTGCGCTTTGGGTATTCTACTCAAAGCTTTGCGGGATACCGCCATTCTGTTTGGACTCCGTCCCGCTAACGCGAATGGAAACAAGCAGAATGCTATCGCTGCATAGTTGAACAGTGATGTTCAGCAGTGTTCAGCGTAAATGTATCAGCGCCCTCAAACAAGCCTTCGACCAAATGCCGCCCATCGAGTGGAACCACTCAGACCCAGCGGATGCCGATCAAGAAGAGCTGATCGACTGAGGGGGGGAGATTGGTAGGATAAGGTATCCCTGCTCAGCCCTTGGTATGTCAGCCCACACCTTTCAGGACTTGATCTTTCGCCTGCAGCAGTTTTGGGGGGAGCAAGGCTGCCTCATCCTGCAACCCTACGACCTGGAAAAAGGCGCCGGCACCATGAGCCCCCACACGTTTTTGCGCGCCCTGGGGCCGGATCCCTGGCGGGTGGCTTATGTGGAACCTTGTCGCCGCCCCACCGATGGGCGCTACGGCCAAAACCCCAACCGTCTGCAGCACTACTTTCAGTACCAGGTTCTGATCAAGCCCTCCCCCGACGACATCCAGGAGGTGTACCTGGAGAGCCTGCGGGCCCTGGGCATTGACCCGGCAGAACACGACATTCGCTTTGTGGAAGATGACTGGGAATCTCCCACCTTGGGGGCTTGGGGTGTGGGCTGGGAAGTGTGGCTAGATGGCATGGAAATAACCCAATTCACCTACTTCCAGCAAGTGGGCGGGCTGGATTGTCGCCCCGTTTCTGTGGAGATTACCTACGGCCTAGAGCGCCTGGCCATGTACCTACAGGGGGTGGACTCGGTTTTCGACCTCTGCTGGGGTGAGCACCCTTCCCTAGGCCGGATTACCTATGGGCAAATCTATTTCCAAAACGAGGTGGAGCAGTCCTACTACAACTTCGAGTATTCGGATCCCGAGATGCTGCTGGAGCTGTTCCGCCTCTACGAAGCTGAAGCCAAGCGCCTGATCGAAACCACACAGCAGAAGCTGCAAAAACAGGTGCTTCCCGATCGGCTGGCGGTGTCGCTGCTCCTGCCCGCCTACGACTATGTGCTCAAGTGCTCCCACACCTTCAACCTGCTCGATGCCCGCGGCGTCATTGCCGTAGCCGAGCGCACCCTCTACATTGGGCGCATCCGCAACCTGGCCCGACAATTGGCAGAGCTGTACGTTAGCCAAGCCGACCGCCCTGGATCCAGCTATGCCCTGCGGCAGCCGGAACCCACCCTGATCTCCAAAGGCGCCTGGGCTAATGGCTAGGGAAAAAGATCCCTGTTTTCGCTATGATGGGTGATTGGTATCAGCAGGCGCTGGCCTGCCGTGGCCACCCTTACCTTAGGATAATCGACACTCTCGTTTTCACCCTCTTTTCCTGACCAGTCCACCTTTATTCCGAGAAAAATCTTTATGTTTCGCCATCCCGTCACGCGGGTTTCCATCTTTATCGATGGGAACAATATGTTTTATGCTCAACAAAAAAATGGCTGGTTTTTCGACCCGCGCCGAGTCTTGGATTATTTTGTCAGGTCACAGCCCAACGTCGAGCTAGTCAACGCATTTTGGTACACCGGCATCAAGGATCCCAACGATCAAAGGGCCTTTCGAGATGCTCTGATCAGCTTGGGTTTTACGGTGCGCACCAAGATCCTTAAAGAGTATCGAGACGAAGACTCTGGCCGCTACTCCCAGAAGGCCAACCTGGATATCGAGATCGTCATCGATATGTTCAACACGGTTGGGCAATACGACAGGATCATCTTGTTTAGCGGCGATGGCGATTTTGAGCGGGCCGTTGAGCTGTTGCGCTCCAAAAACACTTTGATTACAGTCGTCTCCACTGAAGGAATGATCGCCCGCGAGCTGCGCAATGCCACCGATCGCTACATCGACCTCAACGACATTCGCCCCTACATCGAGAAGCTGGATAAGTAGGGCTGATCCCTCTACTCTCGAGCTGGCCCCACAGCTCCCCGGCGGAGTTGTCACAACCCACCTGAGGTCCTTCGGGTTTCTCCGCCTTGAGAGAAAGTCTGCTTGGTAAAATTGCTGCCACGCAAGCGACCCATCTGTTACACCGGCCATCGTCGGCGTTGCCGGGAAAAGCTGTCCCAGCCACTTTAACTTCTGGGCAACCTTGGCCCAGGCAGAGGGCCAAAGAGGCTAGCATTGTAAAAAATCTTTGCCCCAACCAGGTTTTTATGACCGACGTTCCCGTCTCCCGCATTCGCAACTTTTCCATCATCGCCCACATCGACCACGGTAAATCCACCCTGGCCGACCGGCTGCTGGAGGCGACCGGCACCGTTTCAGCCCGCGAGATGAAGCCGCAACTGTTGGACAACATGGAACTGGAACGGGAGCGGGGCATCACCATCAAGCTGCAGGCGGCCCGCATGAACTACCGCGCCCAAGACGGCCAAGACTATGTCCTCAACCTCATCGATACGCCGGGGCATGTGGACTTTACCTACGAAGTCTCCCGCTCCCTGGCCGCCTGCGAAGGGGCGCTGCTGGTGGTGGATGCCTCTCAAGGTGTGGAGGCGCAGACCCTGGCCAACGTCTATCTGGCCCTGGAGAACAACCTGGAGATCATCCCGGTCATTAACAAAATCGACCTGCCGGGGGCGGAGCCGGAGCGGGTGATCGCCGAGATCGAGCAGGTCATCGGCCTCGATTGCAGCGGAGCGATCTTGGCCTCTGCCAAAATGGGCATCGGCATCCCAGAGATCCTAGAGGCCATTGTGCAGCGGGTGCCCCCGCCGCGGGATACAGTGGCGGATCCCTTGCGGGCCCTAATTTTCGATAGCTACTACGACTCCTACCGCGGCGTGATTGTCTATGTGCGCATCATGGATGGGGAGGTGAAGACGGGAGATAAGATCTGCTTCATGGCCTCCGGTCGGGAATACGAAATTACCGAGCTGGGGGTGATGCGCCCTCATCAAGAGTCCGTTGCGTCTCTCCATGCTGGGGAAGTGGGCTACATTGCCGCCGCCATTAAAAGTGTCGAGCACGCCCGTGTCGGGGATACCATCACACTTGTCCATCGCAAGGCCTCTGAGCCTCTGCCCGGCTACAAAGAAGCCAAGCCGATGGTCTTCTGCGGCCTCTTCCCCAGCAACTCCGATCAATACGCCGAACTCAAAGAAGCTCTGGAAAAACTGAAGCTCAACGATGCCGCCCTCTACTTTGAGCCGGAAGTTTCCCCTGCGATGGGCTTTGGCTTCCGCTGTGGTTTCTTGGGCCTGCTGCACATGGAGGTGGTGCAGGAACGCCTGGAGCGGGAATACAACCTGGATTTGGTGATCACCGCTCCGACGGTGGTGTATCAGGTTACCCTCAACGATGGCTCTGTGATTCGGGTAGACAATCCCAGCAAGCTGCCTCCCCCCAACGAGCGCACCAGCATTGAGGAGCCGATTGTGAGGGTAGAGGTGATTCTTCCTGAGGAATTTGTCGGTACCGTGATGGAGCTGTGCGAGACCAAACGCGGCACCTTTAAGGACATGAAATACCTGGCGCAGGGTCGAACTACGCTCGTGTATGAGCTACCGCTGGCAGAAGTGGTCACCGACTTTTTCGATCAACTGAAATCTCGCACCCGCGGCTACGCCAGTATGGATTACCAAATGGTGGGTTACCGCGCCGACGACCTGGTGCGCTTGGACATCCTCATCAACGGCGACGTGGTGGATTCTCTGTCCACCATTGTGCATCGGGACAAAGCCTTTTATGTGGGCCGGTCTTTGGTAGCCAAGCTGCGCGAGCTGATCCCACGCCACCAGTTTGAGGTGCCCATTCAAGCAGCAATTGGCTCTCGGGTGATAGCCCGCGAAACTATTCCTGCCCTGCGCAAAAATGTCCTGGCCAAGTGCTATGGGGGGGATGTGACCCGCAAGCGCAAGCTGTTGGAAAAACAAAAGGAGGGGAAAAAGCGCATGAAGGCGGTGGGAACCGTCGAGGTGCCCCAAGAGGCGTTTATGGCGGTGCTGAAGTTGCAAAATGACTAGCCCGGTCTTACGGCGGGAAGAGGTGTTGGCCTGGCTCCAGGAGCAGGTGCCCCCCCCTCGCCTTCGCCACATCTTGGGGGTAGAGGCGATGGCCCGGCAACTGGCAGCTCACTATGGGCTGGATGAGCAAAAAGCTGCTTGGGCAGGGCTGATGCACGACTTGGCCAAGTCCTTCCCCCCGGAGCAACTGCTGCAGAGCGTCGCTCAGGAGCGGGAGTTGGACGAGATCGAGCGGGCCGAGCCCCACCTTCTCCATGCCGAGGTGGGATCCCTGCTGGCACGGGAGCGATTTCAGGTGCAGGATGCGGAGATCTTGGCAGCCATCGCCAACCACACCCTGGGACGGCCCGGCATGGATCCGCTCAGTTGTGTGGTTTTTGTAGCCGATGCTCTGGAACCCAACCGCGGCAACAGTCCGGAGCTAGAACATCTGCGACGACTAGCTTTTGTAGATTTATCTAAAGCTGTGGTGGGGGTTTGCGATCTCAGCCTGAGATTTCTGCTAAACCGGTATCAGGTGATCCATCCACGCACACTCATGACTCGGAATCATTTTCTGCTGCATCCTTTGGGTAAAAAAGGTTCGGAGGAGATTGTGTCTCCAGTCAATTCAGTCGTTTCAGGAGGGTTTTAGTTGCTACAGTCCATGCCTGTCCGTGCCAGGGATCCCATCTATCGCATGGCGTTGAGCGCAGCTCGCGCAGCAGAAGAAAAAAAAGGCGGCGACATTGTCCTGCTGGATGTATCCCAAATTTCCACGTTGGCGGATTACTTCCTTTTGATCAGTGGCTACTCGCTTACGCAAGTACGGGCCATTGCCCGAGCAATCGAGGAAAAGGTTTGGGAGGAGTGGCAACAGAGTCCGCGCCGCATCGAAGGTCAAGAGTCAGGCTCTTGGATACTGATCGACTATGCCGATCTCATCGTCCATGTGTTCATGCAGGAGGAAAGAGACTATTACGACCTGGAATCTTTCTGGATCCAGGCTCAGCGAGTCGATTTGCCAATAGCAGGCTAGACATAGTTTTAGATCCTTAGATCTTGGCAGCTTTTCAGAGCTTGTAGCCAGGCGAAGAGTTGCTCCGCTTAGCTCTTCAAGTGGGTGTCTTTGCCAAACGAAAGTGTTAGCCGATCGTCAAGAAATGTGCAAACTTCTTAATAGTCCCATAACTTCCTACATAGTTACGTGTTAGCGTATTGGAGGAGGAGTAGCTGGGTAAGATCTTCTTCCCTCTTGCGGTTGAGTTTCTATAGTCTTTGTTAAATGGCCTACCCTGTCCTTCTCAAAAAGCCGATAATTTTTCGTTGGTACCGGATACCAGCGAAGAGATTTTCCGGCTGCTGATTGTTGGCTGCTTTCAGCGGCAGAGGGGAGGGCAAACGGGGCAAATAGAGGGGGCTAAGGATTGGCCGCAGGGGAGATCTTAGCAGACAAATCCACAACCTCTTCCCGCTGGTGGACTGGATCTGCCGCCGGCTCAGCTATCCGGCCTGTAGGCAAGAGTCCGAGGCAAAGAGCGGCGAAGGAGGAAAGGAGAAAGTTGCACTTTTTGTTTAATGCCTGTTTTAAGAGCGACGGGGATTTTTAGGAGGGACAAATGGAAAAGATGTTGGTTAATATCGTTGAGTACCTGGCTTTGGGAGAACTGGAAAATGTCCTCTGTACTGAGCACCCCCATCAGCAGGTTTTCCACGATGCCAGGGAGCGGGAAGCGCTGATGCAGCAGATCTTAAACCGGGTTCCTGCTGTTTATATGTGGCTGGCTGCCGATGAGTGTCCCAGCCGCGATCAGCTCAACCCTTCTGAGCTGGAATTGCTCCGCTCGGTAGTGCGGGAGGTGGTCAATCAAAAGCTGCAACAAGCTTCTTTTGGCGTTGATCCCTATGCGGGATCCATGTCGGAAGCCTTCTACGGGTAGAGGGAAGATGGGCTTAGGCTAGACTGCAAGAACGCTACCTTGCCCTGGTATGTTGCCCGTTTACTATTCTGAGACTTTTCTCCGCCACGACGCCGGGCCGTTTCACCCCGAGCGTCCGGCTCGCCTGCAGGCCATTGTCAAGGCGCTGCGCGGTGCCTCTTTCGCCGAGCATCTGGAATGGCGGGATCCCCCCTTGGCCGATCTTGCACAACTGGAGCGGGTACACCCGCGCTGGCACATTCAACGGGTGGCCGAGTTGGCTGAGGCAGGAGGGGGTCGCCTCGATGCCGATACCGCCGTTTCCCCAGCGAGCTTTGAGGCGGCGCGGCAGGCAGTTGGAGCCTGGATTGCTGCTTCGGCCTCGGCTTTGGCCGCGGCTCAGCCTGCTTTGGTGCTGTGTCGCCCGCCGGGGCATCACGCGGAGCCGGAACGGGCAATGGGGTTTTGTCTCTTCAGTAACGCCGCCATTGCCGCCCTCTGGGCCCTGGATCAGCCGGGGGTGAGGCGGGTAGCCATTTTCGATTGGGATGTGCACCACGGCAACGGCACGCAGGCGGTGGTGGAGCGTCACCCCCAACTGGCCTATGCCTCTATCCATCAGTTTCCCCTCTACCCTGGCACGGGCTTGGCCGAGGAAACCGGGATCCACGGCAACCTCTGCAACGTGCCTCTGCCTGCCAGGTCAGACTGGTCGGTCTACAAAAAAGCTCTCGATGAGAAGGTCTTGCCGTTTTTGCGGGCCTTCCAACCGGATTTGCTGCTGGTGAGCGCCGGCTTTGACTGTGCCAAAGGGGATCCCTTGGCCAGTATGCTGCTGGAGCCGGAAGACTTTGGCCGCATGGCCCACCTCTGCCTGGAGGAGGTGACCCGCAAGACCGTCTTCGGGTTAGAAGGGGGCTATGACCTGGAGAATCTGGCCCGCGGCTGGCTGAGCCTGGCCCAAGCTTGCCTGGAGAGCTAGCCCTTCCACTTCACCTTGGGCAGGATCTGCCGCACATCCACGCGGTCTTTGTACTTGAGGGCGAAGTTGAGCAGCGAGTCCAAAAGCGAGTCAGATAGGTAGTGGGGTTGTAGGCCCAGGTCTAGGAGCTTGGTATTTTTGGCGTTGTAGTAGTGCTCCTCCAGCTCGACACGGGGGTTTTCCAAGTAGTTGATTTCCACCTTCAGGCCCATGGCGGCTCCGGCCTTTTGCACCATCAGCGCCAGTTGCTCCACGCTAAATTGCTCGGTGAACTGGTTCATCACCCGGAACTGACCTGGCTCAGGAGGATTGGCGATGGCCAGCTCCACACAGCGCACCGTATCGCGGATATCCAGGAAGCCACGGGTTTGGCCCCCCTTGCCGTACACCGTCAGGGGGTGGCCCACTGCGGCTTGAACGCAAAAGCGGTTCAGGGCCGTGCCGAACACGCCATCGTAGTCGAGGCGGTTGATCAGCACCTCATCCATGCCGGTTTCTTCTGTTAACACGCCGTACACCACCCCTTGATTGAGGTCGGTAGCCCGCAGGCCCCAGACGCGGCAGGCGAAGTGGATGTTGTGGCTGTCGTGCACCTTGGAGAGGTGATACATGGAACCCGGCTGTTTGGGATAGGGCAGGGTATCCTTGCGGCCGTTGTGCTCGATGGTGATGTACCCCTCCTCGATGTCGATGTTGGGGGTGCCATACTCGCCCATGGTGCCCAGCTTCACCAGGTGGCAGTCGGGAAACTCCTCCTTGATGGCGTAGAGGATGTTCAGGGTGCCCACCACGTTGTTGACCTGGGTCATCACCGCATGTTCGCGGCTAATCATCGAGTAGGGAGCAGAGCGCTGCTCGCCAAAGTGGACGATGGCCTCCGGCTCAAAGCGACGCATGCAAGAAATGAGGGCCTCGTAGTTGGTGACGTCGCAAACGAAAATGGGAATATCCTTGCCGGTCAGCCCCTTCCAGCGATCCACCCGCTGCTCGAGCTGGGCAATGGGCGTCAGGGTAGAAACCCCTAGCTGCAGATCCCAGAGGCGGCGCACGTAGGAATCGAGAATGGCCACCTCATAGCCCCTGTTGGACAGGTGTAGGGCCGTTGCCCAGCCGCAGTATCCGTCACCACCAATAACCAGGACTTTCATCGGGGAAGCAAAATTCGGCTGCTCACGAATCTACCAAGTTATGGCACCGAAGACAAATACCCTGGGATCCCACTTTTAATCGCGGATTGGGCCGCCAGATTACTCGACCTGAGGAGGGTTGGCCAGGGTGTAGACGGTGGTCTCAGCAGCAATGGCACGGCGCAGGTGGGCGGGAACCTGGTAGAGTCCCAGGAGGGTGATGCCATCGATGAAGCGCAGCGCTCCGCGGTCGGGATCCAGGTGTTGGGCCAGGATCTGGTCGACCTGTTCGGGCTCCGGCCTGGAAGAGATGGGATCCTGGGCTGCCAGGGCAAACCCCAGCGGCCCGCCGTAGGTGGGGGCGTAGATAGCGTAGGGCTGCACAGCAGCAAACACCGTTTTCAAGGTGTGAACGATGCGAGTGTGCTGCCACAACTCCACTGGACCCGTCGGCCCAGCTTGGATGACAAAAGCCCCAGCGGTCTGCAACTTGGAGCGAACCTGGCGGAAAAACTCCTGGGTAAAGAGGCGGTAGGCCGGGCCGGCCTCAACGGGATCCGACAGATCGGAAAGGATCGCGTCCCAGATCGGCTCCGTCTGGCCAAGAAAGTCCAAGGCGTCGGCGATCACCACCTCTGCCCGCGGATCCGCAAAGGATCCTTGGTGCATTTCCGGCAGATGCTCTCGACAGGCTTCCACCACCTCCCCGTCGATATCCACCATCACCACTTGCTCCACCGAGCGCCAGCGCAGCACCTCCCGCAGCGTCGCCCCTTCCGCACCACCCAATATCAACACTCGCCGCGGGATCCCACCCGCCTGGACGACCTGCACCAGGGCCGGATGAACCAGAGCCTCGTGGTACAGGAATTCGTCCGCCGTGGTGGACTGCCAGTGGCCATCCAGCATCAGGCCCTTGCCATAGGCTCCCGTCTCGGCGATCAGCATCTCCTGAAAACGGGTTTTTCGGTAGGCCAGAATGCGCGTGATGGCACGGGCAGTGTAGTCCCAGGGGGTGAAGTACTCCTGCGCCCAGAAGAAGCTCTTTGGGGTGTTCATAGGACACCTGACAAAAAGTGGCGGGATCTCAGCGCCTTCGTCCGGCCGTTTCACAGCTTAGCGCTTTGGGAAAATCCGCCATCTCTTCAATGGGTGCCGCATCCGTGGTTCGGCGAGGTAGCTTGCGCAGCGAATACCGCCGCGCTTGAAACACCTGGATCAAGTATTCACAGGCTGCTTCGGGCCGCGTGTGGCGACCACAGGTGAACACATCCACCGCTGCATAGCCCGCTTCGGGCCAAGTGTGAATGGAGATATGGGATTCTCCCAAAAGGGCCAGAGCCGTGATCCCCTGTGGCTCAAACGGATGGCAAAGCTCGCCCAAGAGGGTGGAGTTGGAGCGTCTTGCTGCCTCCCGCAAGGCCTGTTGCACCAGGGAAACATCATCCAGAAGTTTGGCCGGGCAGTCGTAAAGCTCTAGGATGCAGTGGATCCCGATCAGAGCCAGAGACCTATCCCCTAATTGGCCAGATAGTGTGTGCAGCATACTATCCCCTAATTGGCCAGATAGACTACCGAAGCCGTGCGAACAAAAAGCACAGCTTTACCATCTTCTCATAGATGCAGCGGGATTACACCCCGCAACGGCTTTTTTCTTAACTGAGAATTAACCTTGACGTTGTCCGCAGCCCTGCCGGCTTGCTCCCACGCAGGGGGAGAGCGGCGATTCTTTCACAACTTGCAGTAGCTGCTGGCAGGCAACCCCCACTTGCTGTGCCACACCATCCTTTGCTGCTCTGCCCGATTTGCCTATCCAGTTGGCCAAGCCCGATATCTGCCCACCCCGCTGGCGGCATCTCGAACGTGGTGCAAGGGGAATTGCTCAGCAGTTCGGCTTCCTACCCAACGACCGGCTGACAGCGCCAAGGAGCGGGGATCCCTGGAAGAGTCCCCCTCTCAAAGCTCCCAGAGCGGTTAGTCTAGACTGTGGACAGTGACGTTCCTCTCAATCCGAGCAGAGGCTGTCGATGGACACCGCCGAGGCCCTCCAAGTTCTCAACCTGCCGCCGGATGCCAGCGAACGGGAGATCCGGAGGAAGTGGTTTCGAGAATATCAAACCCTCAGTGCCGCCCTCTTGGAGCTGGAGGACGAACGGCAAAGGCCCTTGCTGGAGGCGCAACTGGCACGGCTCAACGAGGCGCGGGATGTGTTGCTCGGCGGCGGATCCCAGGCTGAGAAGGAGTTGGCTTGGGCTAGCCCGGAAGACTTGCCTTCCCAGGTCATCGTGCTGCTTTACCAAGCCAATGGCCAAGAGGGGATCTGCACACGCCAGATCGGGGGGCAGGACATTGTCATTGCGTTTGAGAGCGCCTTTGGGGCGAAAAAATATGCCCAAAGGCTGGCCCAGCAGGGGCTGCCCAAGCCGCTGGCCGAGCGCTTTGATACTCAGGAGATCGTCGATTTTTGTCGCGAAGGGGGCTATGGGTTGATGGTGGTTCCAGCCAGCGAGGTGCTGGAGCCGCTGGAGGAGAGTACGGAAGCCGCGCGGAATTGGCAGGGCAAATCCTAACGGCCTGGACTTCAACCCAGATTGCGTTGCGAGGGTCTTCGATGATCACTGCCGAACCAATCTCTCTAGAGGAGTTTCGCCAGATCATGGATGCGGATCTGGAGGCTTGCTGTGAAGCATTTGGCCTGAGGGAAGGGTACCTGCGTCTGCAACAACAACAACTGCGCTTCTGGGTTATGCTGGCCCTCTGCCTGTTGGTGGTTGCCCTGGTGATCTTTTTGGGGATGCGGGATCCCGGCTATTGGCTACTGTATACAGTGGCCGTCGTGTTGCTGGCGGTGGTTTTGCTGGGGCTCCTCTGGGCCAGCTTGGAGCTGCAGCAGAGCCTGCGCCGCATTCGCCAGCGCTGGCAGGAGGCCCACCTCCTAAATAGCCCTCCCAAGATCATGGAGTTTGCCAGCGATCTCGCCCGCAAGGTAAAAGAGTACAACCGCTGGGTGCAAGAGCTCCAACAATCGCTGGAGGGGGGCCAGTATTGGCGAGATTTTCGCCAACTGAGCGAGGCCGAGCAGCGGTATATCCAGTCGCTCTTTTTGCAGGTGCGGGCCCAGTTGATCACGGCTTTGCAGATGTGCAGAGCCTTGATCGAAGACCCACGGGTTCCCGTAGAGCAGTACTTTAACCAGATGGTTGCCCGGGATCAGCAACTGCTGGAGCAATTTATCGCCAAAAACTTGACTGCCAACCGCTACGCAGCCATAGCTCGCGAGCTATCTGCCCTGGAAGCAGATCTGCAAACCCAGCTCAGAGCCCTGGGATCCCGGTGATAGTCTGGTGTCGATGCTCGGCAGCTTGTTCATGAGAAGCAGAGGCACCGCAACGCTGTACATCCTGCTGGGGCTGGGCCTGCTGGGGTGCGGGGATCCCAATGTGCCGCTGACCCAACCTCCCCCCGATGCTTTTCGGGTCAGCACCCCCCGTCCGCCGCGCTTGGATCTGTACCCCACCCCACCACCAACGCCCACCCCTACTCCCACACCGCCCCCCAGCCTGCTGGAGCTCACGGCCCGTTGGCTGGGGATCCCGTGGCCGCCGCAACGGCGCGAGATCAGCCCGGTGCGGTTGAGCGCCCGTTTCCTTGAGATCCCACTGCCGCCCAAGCCTCGCCCCTCACCCCAACCTTCCCCTAGCCCGGAAAGAGAGGAGAGAAAGGAGCAAGGTCGCGAGACCTAGTCCACACCGCTGGCCTCGGGGCATCTAGGCGCCCACCGTCACCGGCTCCGTCTCTCGCACGCGCAGCTTTTCGCAAGGGATGATATCCGTCAGGATGGAGCTGGCCATCATGCCCGTGTGGATCTCCAGTTTGGCTCCCAGCACTGCCTCAAACAGCAGCCGCTGCCCTGGGAAGACCACCCGCTCAAAGTACCAGTTCTCGATATTTGTGATGCGAACCACCTGAACGGAGCTGGTCGCGTTGATGTAGCTACAGGTTATTCGCTCTACTCGTTTTTTGTCGGGGATCGCATCAAGTGTTTGCATAATTAGATCACCAGCCCACTCTGCTCAGCCTACTATCTACCCTAACACCGCCTGGGGATCGCTGCAGTAGCCTTTGATACGGCGATCCCAACCAGCAAAAATGAATCCTGGAAAAGTAATTTCTGTATTTTATCTTACAGTTTTGATTTTTCAGAATGGCCCTTCAAATCAGGAGGGATTTGGATTGAAATTTCTCCCTGCGGCGAGGCAATTTCTCACAGAGAATCTCCGCAGAGCAGTAGTTAAGATTACATTTTGAGTCCCCTTGGGAGTTTGGGGATCACGGCTCGTGGAGGCTCGCTCCGGTCGTCGGCTTCGGCGAGGACTGGCGGGGATCCCAGTTCAGGCCCTCCACCCGCAGCTCCAGCGCCCCCGACTGACGCACCGGATTGTATTGCAAGCTAAATCCATAGGTGCGGCGGTCGTAACCCAGGCGATAGGTGGTATCCACCTGCTGGCCGGATTGGAGATCCAGTGTGGTTTCGGCCCCCACCCGCAGCGGGCCGTACAGTTGCTGTAAAAAGCCCAGAACAAGCTGCTCCCGCGTGGTGATGCGGTCGAACAAAAACGGCGAGGCCCCCGCCAAAAAGCCATTGGAGTAGGTCACCCTCAGGTTGGTGTAGTCGAAGGTATCGGCCACGAAAGCCCCGATTACCGCGTCGAGGCCAATGCTGCCGGCAGTATAGCTTTGGGCACGGCCATTGGAGTAGAACGACTGGCTGCTGCTGAGGCCGGTGTTGAGCCAGATTCCCTGTTCGATGGGCAAAGCGGAAAAGCGGGGTGGGGGATCTGCTGCCGTCTTGGGGGGCCGCCAAATGGGAAAGGAGCGGCTCACGGTTGCCCCCAGTTGCAGTCGGGTGAGCTGGATGCGGTCGGTGGTCTTGGCCAGGGCTAGATCGGGATCGGTGTCGATGTCGCCGAGTTGTCCTAGGGCGTCGATGGAGTCGGCGGCTATGCGGTAGCTGAAATTCAAGCCGGTGTCGCCGAGAAGGAGGGTGGGCGAGTTGTAGCTGACACCGAAGCGATTTTCCACGATCTGAAACCCCAGCCGCCCGCTGAAAAAACGCTCCCGATAAGCATAGGTGTAGGTGACTTGGCCGCCGTCGCCGGTGGTAACGCGGTGTTCGACCTGCGCCCGCAAGCGCCGAGCAAATTCCTCGAAGACGATCCCGCGCAGCTCGGCAAACAGCGAGGTTTGGGCATTGGCTTCCGGTTGCCGCCAACGAAAATCCGTCCGCAGCCCAACCCCATCGCGGATCCCTTGGAGGCTCCCCCAGAGGCGCTGCGGATACAGTTGGGGGGAGAGCACCAAGCTGAGGTTGGGATCCTGCAGCAGCTCGATGTTGGCTTGCAGGATCAGGCCGCGCCGCAGTTCTTCCCGGTCGAAGTCATCGTAAAAAAGGCTGACCGGAGGCTGACGGTTGAAGGAGTCAAGACGCAGCCGAATGGGCAGGGGCAAAAAAAAGACCTGGTCGAAAACCAGTTGCCCCGCCTCGGCCATCAGCAGGCTGGAACCATCCGGCTGCAGGGCGGAGGTCACTCGCGGGCTGCGGATCTCCAGCTCTGGCGGATCTAGCGGGTCGTTGGTCAACTGCACTTGCTCTCCTTCCCAGTTGTTGGCAGCGAAGCGGATGCGAACGGCGCGAAAGCGCACCAGCCGCTGCGGCGAGAGGGCCGCTGCCGGGGATCCGGCGGCCTGCAACTGGCCGATATCCACCTGCCCGAAGGCCTCTTCCAAAACTCCCTGCTCCCGCTCAAAGTCGTATTCCAGGCGGGATCCCTGGATGCGCTGCCGATGCAGCTCCACCGAGACATTGCCCTCGGCCACGGCTCGCCGCTGTTGCAGCTCGATGCGCAGGCGGTCTGCCCGCAGCACAGAGCGGCCCAGCCGCATCTCCACATTTCCTTCCGCCTGGAAAACCTGCGCCCGTTGGTCGAAGGTTTGGCGGTCGGAGCGCAGCCGTAACGTGCGATCCGCAAGGGTATCGGGGGCACTCGTATCCCCAGGCTGAGCGGCTGCCACCTGGTCTTTCTGGGCTGAGGCAGGAGCAGCCGTTGCCAGGCCAAACACCCCCAAGCAAAGCCAGAGCCACCAAAACCCTTTCATACTCCCCCAAACCTGCGCAAAACTTCAGCCCAAGCCCCCGGGCTGGCTCAGCCCGTTGTCGGCGGGGGCGGGTTGAGGGCGCGGTTGAGCTTGCCGCTGCGGTAGCCCTCCAAATCGAGACTGACGTAGAGGTAGCCGAAGGATTGCAGAGCCCTGACCAGCGCTTCCAGATCGGTTTTTTGCACAAACTCTCGGATCTGGTGAGGGGGCAGTTCGATGCGAGCAGTATCTTTCTCGGAGCGCACCCGCACCTGGTGCCAGCCCAAGCTGCGCAAATAGCGCTCTGCCGCCCCCACTCGGCGCAGCTTCTCGGCAGTGATGGCCTCGCCATAGGGAAAGCGGGAGCTGAGGCAGGGCTGAGCCGGCTTATCCCACCAGGGCAGGCCCAGATGGCGAGACAGTTGCCGCACCTCCAGCTTGCTCATCCCCACCTCCGCCAGGGGGGAACGCACGCCCCGCTCTCGAGCTGCCTGCACTCCCGGCCGGTAGTCGGCCAGATCGTCGGCGTTGAGGCCATCCACCACGTAGTCGTATCCTTGGGCTTGCGCCAGCCGGCACAGCAGGTCATGCAAGTGGCTTTTGCAGAAGTAGCAGCGGTTAGCGGGGTTGGCGGCGTAGCGGGGATCCTGCAGCTCCTGGGTCTCGACGATCTGGTGGCGGATGCCGATGGATTGGGCTTGCCAGATGGCCTCCTCCAGATCTTCGGGCAAAAGGGCAGGGGAGGCGGCAGTGACGGCCAGGGCCCCCTCCCCCAACTGATCCCAGGCCAGCTTGGCCACCAGGCTGCTATCCACCCCGCCTGAGTAGGCCACCAAGACCCGCCCCATCTTGGCCAAGATCTGGGCAAGCTGCTCAAACTTTTGCTGCAGCACGGGATCCCACTCCGTCGCCAGAGCTGGGGCGGGGGAAGCGATGTTCCTGTCTTGGTTGGTGTCCATGGGTCCAGGACATGCCGAAGAGGGAGTCGCTTGGGGGGATCCCCTCTTTACTTCTCCTATTCTTCCGCAGAGCTTCTCGACTTTCCAACGCTTTTCTCCCAAAGAAGGTGCCGGATCCCTCCTAGAGCCCCTAACCCTTAGACCAGCAAGTCGTCGAGGCGGTAGGCTGGATTGCAGTTGGGGTTGTTGCCGTCCTTAACCGTTTTCTTCCCTTGACACGCCATGGCTCTGCAGCTCGAACCCGCCGGCCCGTCGGAAGTGTCCCTCTATCAGCCCTATTACGCGGTTGCCCGCCGGCAGTACCTGCCCCTGGCCGTGGGCCTTTACAAAAAAGGCAGCCTGGAAGGACAGAGGGCCATCGAGGGAGACAAGCCCGTGCGTTTCCTGGCCAGTTGGCACACGTCGCTGTTGCCCGCAGATCTGACCGTGGTGCAGGTGGTCTTCGATCAGGATGCCGAGCTCACTTACCAGCTCTCCATCGTCAACTACGAGTTTGTGGACTACCTCATCGACGTGGTAGCGCTGGTGCAGCGGGGGCAGCCGCCGGATTTCACCACCGCCTTTTACAAAAAGTTGATGCGGTATGAAGACTGAAGCAGATTCTCCGGTCGCCATCACCCTCTACGACACCACGCTGCGGGATGGGGCGCAGCGGGAGGGGCTGTCGCTGTCGGTGCCAGATAAGGTGCAGATTGCCAAGCTGCTGGATCGGCTGGGGATCCCCTTTATTGAGGGGGGCTGGCCGGGGGCCAATCCCAAAGATGGACAATTTTTCTGGCAACTGCGGGAAGAGCCGCTGGAGCAGGCGGAGCTGGTGGCCTTTTGCTCCACCCGCAAGCCGGGGCGGCGGGCAGCCGATGACCCCCTGCTGCAGGCCATCTTGGCGGCGGGAACCCGCTACGTGACGGTTTTTGGCAAGTCTTGGGATCTGCATGTTACGGAGGGGCTGGGCACCACGCTGCAGGAAAACCTGGCCATGATCCGCGACACCATCGCCTATTTGCGCTCCCAAGGGCGGCGGGTGATCTACGATGCCGAGCACTGGTTCGACGCCTACCGCCACAACCCCGACTACGCCCTGCAAACCCTCGTGGCGGCTGCCGAGGCAGGGGCGGAGTGGCTGGTTCTCTGCGATACCAACGGCGGATCCCTGCCCCACGAGATCGCCGCCATCACGGCAGCCGTCTTGGCCGAATCCCATCACCTGGGGCATTTGCCCTTGGGGATCCACACCCACAACGACTCTGGCACTGCTGTGGCCAATGCCCTGGCGGCAGTACAGTCGGGGGCGCGCATGGTGCAGGGCACCATCAACGGCTACGGGGAGCGCTGTGGCAATGCCGACCTGTGCAGCGTTATCCCCAACTTGCAACTGAAGCTGGGCTACCGCTGTCTGCCGGAGGGGAAGCTGCAACACCTGACAGAGATCTCCCGCGCCATCAGTGAGGTGGTCAACCTGGCCCCAGATGACCACGCGCCGTTTGTGGGCCGGTCGGCCTTTGCCCACAAGGGCGGGATCCACGTCAGCGCCGTCCAAAAAAACCCCCTCACCTACGAGCACATCGCCCCGGAGCAGGTGGGCAACTGCCGGCGCATCGTCGTCTCGGAACAGGCGGGGCTGAGCAATATCCTCAGCAAGGTGGCCGAGTTCGGGATCCGGCTGGACAAGTCGGATCCCCAGGCCCGCTTGATCCTAGAGCGGCTGAAGACCTTGGAGCTGCAGGGCTACCAGTTTGAGGCCGCTGAGGCCAGCTTTGAGCTCTTGGTGCGGGAGCTGTTGGGGCAGCGCTCGCATCCGTTTGAGGTGCTCAGCTTCCATGTCAGCGCCACCACCCGCTCCGACTGGAGCAGCAAAGACTGGGATCCCAGCGGCGAGGCAACGGAGGTGCAGTCCTTGGCGGCGGTGAAGATTGCGGTGCGGGGGCAGACGCGGGTGACGGCAGCGGAAGGCAATGGGCCGGTGGCGGCTTTGGATGGGGCGCTGCGCAAAGCCTTGCTGGAGTTTTACCCGCAACTGGAGGCCATTCACCTGGCCGACTACAAGGTGCGCATCTTGGACGGGCGGGCCGGCACCTCGGCCAAGACGCGGGTGCTGGTGGAGTTTAGCGACGGCCACCGCCGTTGGACCACGGTGGGAGTTTCCACCAACATCATCGAAGCCTCCTGCCGGGCCTTGGTGGAAGGCTTTGAGTATAGTCTCTTAACAGAACCTTGCCTTTCCCCACCCTCTACCCAAAGGGCCTCGCCTTGAAGGGGATCTCCCCTCTCCCTCTGGGAGAGGGGCTGGGGGTGAGGGCCGGCGCGGAGCGCTTGGGCCTGTCTCCAACTCATTTGAAATCACCCAGCTCCCATGAGAATCATCGGCCTGACGGGCGGCATAGCCACAGGCAAATCCACGGTGGCCCGCATCTTGGAACGGCACGGGATCCCGGTGGCCGATGCAGATCAGATGGCGCGGCAAGCCCTAGCGGTGGGATCCCCCATCCGCGAGCGGGTGCTGCAGCGCTACGGCCGGGCCATCCAGGATCCCTCTGGAGCGCTGGATCGCCGCCAGTTGGGGCGGATTGTCTTTGCCGATGCCGCCGAGCGGGCCTGGCTGGAAGCCCAGATCCATCCTTTTGTCAAAGCGCGGCTGCGGGAGTTTCTCGAGGCCCACGGGGCATCTGCGCCGCCTGAGGAAGCGACTGAGGCTCGACCCAGTTGCCAATGTCCTCACGGGGAAGGCCATCCCACCGTTTGCCTGATGATCCCGCTCCTGTTTGAGGCCCACATGGAAAACTGGGCCAGCGAGATCTGGGTGGTGACCTGTACCCCGGAGCAGCAGCGGCAGCGGCTGGCGCAGCGGGATCTGCTGACGGCGGCAGAAATCGAGGCGCGCCTGGCCAGCCAGTGGCCCCTAGAAGAAAAGGCCCGTCGCGCCCATGTAGTGCTGGACAATTCCGGATCCCTGGCGCAGCTGGAAGCCCAGGTTAGGCAAGCCCTGGGGGCTCACCCCAGAGAAGGAGGGGCCATTTGCCCCACCCCGCCGAGCCGGATAGAGTGACGGGGGAGGGATCCCTTTCTTTGCAGCTATGTCTGGATGGATCGAGAAAGAGGCGATGCAGGAAGCACTTTGTGGCAGCGGGAGAGAGTCTTTGTGGACCTCAGCGCTGGCGGCGCGGGAGCGGGAGATCCAGCTTTTGCGGGAGCGCAACCGCCTGCTGCAGAGCCAGATCGACCTGTTGGAGCTGCGCCAAGAAAAGCAACAGCGGCAAATTCGCAGCTACGAGGCCGAGATCGAGCAGCTCTACCAAGAAAAGCAGGTGTTGGAGCAGATGCTCCAGGAGCTGCCGGAGCTCTACCGGCGCAAACTTCAGGCCCGCCTGCAGCCCATCCGCGAGCGCATCGCCGCCATGCAGGCAGAAAATCGCCGGCTCAAGAGGGAACTGTACCAGCTCAGCTACCGGCTGCAGCACGTGGATCAACTGGATGCCCCCGGCTGGAAGGTGCAATTGCCGCAGATCCCTCCGCTGCGCCGCCGGGATCCCAAAGCTCTGCCCGCCCAGGGAGCGACATCTCCTCCCAGGCCCAGTATCGCTCTTGAGGGACAAAGGGAGAAGCCAGAATAGGGGAGCCCCCCTGGGATGCCTCAGCATTGCCCAGCAAGAGCGGTTTCGGCGGGGGCGCGCTTGCAAGGCGACTGGAGAGCTCGAAAAAATGGCCGTTGCTGGCAAGTACGAACCCCTTCATTTGAAATACCGCCCGCAGCGCTTTGCCGAGGTGGTGGGCCAAGGGGCAGTCGTGCAGACTTTGGCCAATGCCATCCGGCTGGGGCGGGTGGCGCCGGCCTACTTGTTCTGTGGGCCGCGGGGCACCGGAAAAACCTCCAGCGCCCGCATCTTGGCCAAGTCTTTAAATTGCGAGCAGGGGCCAACGCCGGATCCCTGTCAGGTATGCAGCCAGTGCCGCGCCATCACCGCCGGCTCTTCTTTGGACGTGATTGAGATCGACGCGGCCAGCAACACCGGCGTAGACAACATCCGCGAGCTGATCGAGCGGGCCCAATTTGCGCCGGTAAATAGCCGCTACAAGGTCTATGTCATCGACGAGTGCCACATGCTCAGCAATGCCGCCTTCAACGCGTTGCTGAAGACGCTGGAAGAGCCGCCTCCTCGCGTGGTGTTTGTGCTGGCCACCACCGACCCCCAGCGGGTTCTGCCCACCATCGTTTCCCGCTGTCAGCGGTTTGACTTCCGCCGCATCCCCCTTGACGACATGGTGGCCCACCTGGGCCAGATCGCCGCCCAGGAAGGGATCCCCATTGCACCAGAAGCCTTGCACCTGGTGGCCCAACTGGCCCAGGGCGGGCTGCGGGACGCCGAGCGCCTGTTGGATCAGCTCAGCTTGCTGGAGGGATCCATCACCCCAGAAGCCGTATGGGACTTGGTGGGCGGGATCCCGGAGCGGCAGCTTTTGGATTTGACCGATGCGTTGCTGGCTCAGGATGTGCAGGCGGTGCTGGCCCAGACGCGACAATTGCTGGAGCGGGGCAGAGAGCCCCTGGTGGTGCTGCAGAGCCTGGTGGTTTTTTACCGGGATCTGCTGCTGGCCAAGACGGCCCCCCAACAGCGGCAGTTGGCGGCCGTAACGGATCCCACCTGGGCAGCTCTGCAGCAGCGGGCTCCTCGCTACTCGGTGGAGATGCTGCTGGCGGCCCAGAGCCACCTGCGCCAGTGCGAGCCGCAAATTCGCCAGAGCGGGCAACCCCAGCTTTGGTTGGAGATCGCCCTGCTGGATCTGCTGGGCCAGCTTCGCCAGAGTGCCGTCCCGCTGCCGTCAATAGAGGCCAAAGGCGGAGAGCCGCTCCCAGCCGTCGGCCCGCCAACGGTCGGAAAGACCCCTAGCCCCACCGTCCCAGCCAGCGAGGAGCTGACAGCTCCTACGACAACCCTTCCAGAGACCCCAGCCCCTTCCCCTGCTGCAACAGGGGGATCCCTCCCGCCGTCGCAAACGGCAAAGCCAAGTCGGGAGAAGCCGGCCAGCCCGGAAAAAGCGAAAGATCCGCATCCCCTCAAGCTGCTGCGGCCCCGGTGGGAGGAGTTTCTTGAAAACCTTCGCCCCATCACCAGAGGCCTATTGGCATCCGGCTATTTGCAGCAGGAGTCTCTCGTTGGCTCTGACGGGACGGAGACCTTAGAGATTACCCTTGCTTTTCCCAATAAGGGCTTAGTGGACAAGGTGCGCAGCAAAGAAGCCGAGCTCTGCTCTGCGCTCCACAACCTGCTGCAGCGCCCGGTGCGGCTAAATTTGGTGGTGCAGCAGGGACCTTCGTCCCGCCATCGTGAGGGGAGTGCTGGCGAAACCTCAGGTCGCGAAAAGGCTCCACCCCTCGCCCCTGCAAAGTTGCAGAGCCGAACCCCCAGGGGCGACAACCTCCCCAAAGACTTATCGCCATCTCCCAAGGCGGGATCCCAAAGCTACGGTAGAGTCGGGCAACCTCCTCCTGCTGAGCCAGAGACCCCTGGCGAGAACTCCATCCCGCCAGCGCAAGCGGCAAAGCCTCCCTCCTACCACCTTGCCCACGAGCTGGCGGAGGTGGCCCGCCGCTTTGCCGACCATTTCAACGGCAGCCTGATAGATTTGCAAGGGATCCTGGCCTCGCCCGAGGAGGCGACGGCAGAACTGTCCGCTCTCGAGAGCCTGGAAGCAGAGGGATCCCCGGA
>NZ_AXUX01000001.1:1028503-1060768 GCF_002760475.1 Synechococcus sp. 63AY4M2
CTTCTCGGCGCAGGCGCCGGACTGGGCGCTGGTTCTGCCCCTGCCACTTTGGCTGGCCCATCAAGGAACGCCTCTAGCGCTGGGATCCTTAAGGGCCAGCCCAGCTAGAGAGAGCGACCGCCTCCACCCGTTCCGTCAATTGAGGAGATATCTCCTGGATCCCTGCGTCGGGGCAAACCTTATTCTGATCCTGGGCATCCCTGGGGGCGGATGAGTTCGATCGGCAGGCCATCGGGATCGGCGATGAACGCCACCTCATAGACTTGGCCGCCAATTTGCTGGCACTGCGGCGGCAACAGCAAGGTAAGGGGCACCTGTGCCTCCAGATGCTGTAGATAGTCGGCCAGGGATCCCCATTCAGGGCCGATCTCCAAAGAGGGATGGTAGTAGCCCACATAGTGGGGATCCCCGAAAGGATCCGGCGCAGGATGGGGCTGCGGCACCTGCATCAGCTCCAGGCGACCCCAGGGGCTGAGCATCCAGCAGGCTAAGGTGATCCCAGCGGTAAACCGTTCTTCCACCACAAAGCCCAGACCCTCGTAAAAGGCGATGGAGCGAAAAATATCGGCGGTGCGAATGGAAAAGTGATGCAGCTTCATGGTTGTGCTAAGAGGTCGAATAGGAGCAGACTGCCCAGGTCAACCGCCCAGGATCGCTAGCCAAGCACAAGCAGACTTGCTAGGCTCCAGAAGAAGTAGCGATAGATCCATAGGTAGACCCGATTGTGGGCGCCGATCCGCCGCACCCCTGGGTCGGGAGGCTCACCACCTTCAGTCGATTCCTTCTAGTCAACATCATCATGCCCAAGCTGGTCATTGTCGAATCTCCCACCAAAGCCCGTACCATCCGCGGCTTCTTGCCCGCCGGCTATGAGGTGCAAGCCTCGATGGGACATGTACGCGATCTGCCGGAGTCGGCCTCTGACATTCCCGAAGAGGTGAAGGGAGAAGAGTGGAGCCGTCTCGGGGTCAATGTCCACGCCAACTTCGAGCCTCTCTACGTGATCCCCAAGGACAAAAGAAAGGTAGTCAAACAGCTGAAGGAGGCGCTTAAGAAAGCCGACGAGCTAATTCTGGCCACTGACGAAGACCGGGAGGGGGAAAGTATCAGTTGGCACCTGCAACAGGTGCTGCAGCCCAAGGTGCCCACCCGCCGCATGGTGTTCCACGAGATCACCCGCGAGGCCATTCAGGAGGCGCTGCAAAATTGCCGTGAGGTGGACGAGCAACTGGTGCGGGCCCAAGAGACGCGCCGCATCTTGGATCGCCTGGTGGGTTACACTCTGTCGCCGCTGCTGTGGAAAAAAATTGCCCCCAAACTCTCGGCAGGTCGGGTGCAGTCGGTGGCGGTGAAGCTCTTGGTGGATCGGGAGCGGGAGCGTCGCGCCTTTAAAAAAGCCACCTACTGGGATCTGAAAGCGGATTTGCAACCGAGGACAGCAAGCCAAGCGGCCTCTTTCCCGGCAGAGCTGGTGAGCCTGGGCGGCAAACGTCTGGCCAGCGGGCAAGACTTCGATCCCAGCACCGGGCAGCTCATAGCCGGACGGGATGTGGTGCTGTTGGATCAAGCCCAGGCCGAGGCCCTACGGGATCGCCTGCTGGGGAAAGCTTGGGTCGTCAGCTCGGTCGAAGAACGCCCCTCCACCCGCAAGCCCGCCCCTCCCTTCACCACTTCCACGCTGCAACAGGAGGCCAACCGCAAGCTGCGCCTGTCGGCTCAGCAGACGATGCGCATCGCCCAAAAGCTCTACGAAGAGGGCTACATCACCTACATGCGCACCGACTCGGTACACCTGTCGGAACAGGCCATCCGCGCCGCCCGCGCCTGCGTGGAGTCGATGTACGGCAAGGAGTACCTCAGCCCCGAACCTCGGCAGTACACCACCAAAACCAAAGGGGCGCAAGAAGCCCACGAGGCCATTCGTCCCGCCGGCTCGGAGTTTCGCCTGCCCAGCCAAACCCCCCTCACAGGGCAGGAGCTGGCCCTCTACGACCTGATCTGGAAGCGCACTGTCGCCAGCCAAATGGCCGAGGCGCGGCAGACCCACACCATCGTGCTCATCGCGGTGGACGATGCGGTGTTTCGGGCCAGCGGCAAGCGCATTGACTTTCCCGGCTTCTTCCGCGCCTATGTGGAGGGATCCGACGACCCAGAGGCGGCTTTGGAAGATCGGGAAGTGCATCTGCCCCTGTTGCGGCAGGGGGATCCCTTGAGCTGCCTGCAGTTGGAGCCGGTGGGCCACGAAACCCAGCCGCCGCCTCGCTATACGGAAGCATCCTTGGTCAAGGTGTTGGAAAGCGAGGGCATTGGCCGCCCCAGCACCTACGCCACCATCCTGAACACCATCATGAGCCGCGGCTACGTCAGGTCGATGGGGAACGCCCTCGTGCCCACCTACACCGCCTTTGCGGTGACCGAGCTGCTGGAAAAATACTTTCCCAACCTGGTGAACACCCGCTTCACTGCCGAGATGGAGCAAACCCTCGATGACATCGCTTCTGGCCAGGCAGACTGGTTGCCCTACTTGCGCCATTTCTTCCTGGGCGAGCAGGGCCTAGAAGGCCAGGTGAAGGCGCGCGAGTTGGAAATCGACTCCGGCCTGGCCCGCTCCATTTACCTGGAGAACCTGCCCGTCAAGATCGGCATCGGCCCCTACGGCCCCTATGTGTCGGTAGAGACTGAATCAGGAGAGGTGCGCGCCAACCTGCCGGAGGATATTCCCCCCGCCGATCTCAGCGCCGAACACATCGAGGAGCTCATCCGGCGCAAGCAGGAAGGTCCCAAGCCCATCGCCTTCCACCCGGAAACCCAAGAGCCGGTCTACGTAATTCCCCAGGGTCCCTACGGCCCCTATGTGCAGTTGGGAGAGGTGTCGGAGGAGAACAAAAAGCCCAAGCGCACCTCCCTGCCCAAAGGGCTGAAGCCGGAGCAGGTCACCCCTGAGATTGCCCTGGGGCTGCTCAGCCTGCCCCGCACGTTGGGGGAGCACCCGGAATCGGGGAAAAAGGTGCAGGCCGGCATTGGCCGCTTCGGCCCCTACGTGGTCTGCGACGGGGATTTCCGCTCGCTGCCTGCCGATGAGGATGTGCTGACCATCAGCCTAGAGCGGGCGCTAGAGCTGCTGGCCCAGCCCAAAAAAGGCCGTGGGCGCGGCTCGGCCAAGCCCCTGCGCGAGCTGGGATCCCATCCTGAGGATGGCGAGCCGGTCACCTTGCACGACGGCCCCTATGGTCTGTATGTCAAGCACGGCAAGGTAAACGCCTCACTGCCCAAAGATCTCTCCCCGGAAGCCGTGACGCTGGAGATGGCGCTGGAGTTGCTGGGTTCCTCCGCCAAAGGGAAGGGTCGCTCAACCGGCAAGGCGCAGGCAAAAGCCAGCACCACGGCCAGGAAGGCTGAGGGAGCTGTCCCGTCGGCAGGATCCCAAAAGGAGCGCACCTCGCAAAGCCGCCCTAGCAGCAATGGGACGGCCAAGGCGAGCCATGTTCAAGAGACGGCCCAAACGGGATCCCGTCCCACCATCCTAGAGGTCACTCCCAAAGCGCGGGCCTGAGAACCGTTTCTCCAGCTTGTTACCCCAAAAAATGGGTCCAAAGCCCCGTCCTACCGCTGCGCGGTTCGCCTTTGGCGGGCCGTAGGCCCTAAAGACGCAGGTTCAAGGTTTTGGTCTTTGAAGCTGCCCAGTACCGTGGGGCATAGGGGAACTGACTCGGCCTCGCATGACTCGGCGCGGAGTGCTCCAGCCAACGACTGGGGAGACCCACCTGGGTTAGCGGGCCGTAGACCCCAACGGTAGGCGCCGCTGCTGCTCGCCCAAGCGGAACAGAGTTCTCACCGGTAATCCTGACGCGGGGAGATTCGGCGGCTCCATTGGAGGGCAGCTCGTCTCAGCCTCTCTCCCTCCCGCAAGGGGGGATGTAGGGGGGGCGGTCGGAGCCGGGTAGTTTACGAGAAATTCAAGCCTAGCTGGCTTGCTCGAAGACGCGCTGAACCAAGCCGCTGACGATGGAGAGCACGATGGCGCCGACAAACGCCCAACCAAAGTTGTCGATATTGAAAGCATCCCCGGCCAAAAAGTCGGCAATGGCTAAGCAGATGCCGTTTAAAATCAGCCAAAACAAACCTAGCGTCAGGATTGTAATCGGCAGGGTGATCAACTGCAGAAACGGCTTCACCAAGCTGTTGACTAGCCCAATGGCCAGCGCCGCCACCAAGGCACCTCCAAACCCGGAGACGTGGATCCCGGGCAAAAGCCAGGCCAAAATCATCACGCTCAAGGCCGACATCAGCCAGGTGGCCAAAAGAGCTGCCATACTTCCTCCCTTACCCCGCTGGGGCAGCCATTTCGCCCTCTATGCTATCCAATTGTGAGGGATCCCGGCTGTCGGCACCTCTTCCGGGCTGTAAGTTTGCAACGCCAAAGCATGGATACTCTGCCCCATCTCCTCGGCCAGGGCGGCGTACACCAGGCGATGCCGTTGCAGAGAAGTTTTGCCGGCAAACAGAGGCGACACCACCTGCACGCGGTAGTGCCCCCCGGATCCCTGTTGCCGTTCCCCATGGCCGGCATGGCGGTGTGATTCGTCCTCCACGTGGACGTAGAGGGCTTGCAGCTTCTCAGCCAAGAGCTGCCGAAGGCGGTTCGAGGTGAGCATGGGATCCTTTAAGATTGAGTGCCGGCCTTGGCAAAAGCCGCCTCGATCAGGGGACGCAACTCGTTGCGGGCGTGCATCTCTTGGAGGATGTCGCAGCCGCCCACAAACTCCCCGTCAATATAGATCTGCGGAATGGTCGGCCAGTTGGAAAACTCTTTGATCCCTTGGCGAAGCTCAGGATCCTCCAGCACGTTAATTGCCGTGTAGGGGAAGCCCAAGCTATCCAATATGCGAACGGCGGCGTAGGAAAACCCACACAGGGGCATTTCTGGGGTGCCCTTCATGTAAATCAGCACCTTGTGCGTGCGGACCTGGTTGCGGATTTTCTCTTCCAAAAGGGGATCCAGCATGGTAGCCAGCCAGTTTAGCGACAACAGGGGACAGGCCAATTCGGCTCCTATCGTGATCTCATTTTCATCTGCTTTTGACGAAAAGCGTCAACAGGCATCCTGGAGCTTGGCGGGGGATCCCCCTGCTGACAACAAAAAGTGCTAGAAGGGGAAGCAGTGGAGGTTTCTCACCGGAGGCCATTCATGCTAACAGAGTCCTCTCGTGTTAGCGGGACGAAGTCCTTGCCGTCGGCGGTGGAAAGCCCCGAGACAGGGGGGAGTGATTCTCCCTCTTCTGCCAAGCCGGAGCCAAAACTGGGGTTCTGGCAGCAATTCTGGGAAGACATCGACTGTGTCTTCGAGCGGGATCCGGCGGCGCGCAACCGCTGGGAGGTGCTTCTCACCTACCCAGGGGTACATGCTCTCTTCCTGCACCGCATCGCCCATTGGCTGTGGAAACGGCGCTGCTTTTTTCTGGCCCGCTTGCTCAGTTTCATTTCTCGCTCCTTTACGTTGATCGAAATTCACCCGGCAGCCCGGATTGGACGGCGCTTTTTCATCGACCATGGTTGTGGCGTGGTGATCGGGGAGACGGCGGAAATTGGCGATGACGTCACCCTCTACCACGGGGTTACCTTGGGGGGCACCTCTTGGACCAAAGGTAAACGGCATCCCACCCTAGAAGATGGGGTGATTGTGGGCACAGGGGCGAAGATCCTGGGGCCGGTTCGCATCGGTGCTAGAGCCCGCATCGGAGCCAACGCAGTGGTGATTCAAGATGTGGCCCCCGGCATGACGGTGGTCGGGATCCCAGGTCGAGCGGTCATCCCACCCCATCAACGCCGCATCCCCGCCCATGGCATCGATCTAGATCACCACCTCATGCCTGACCCAGTGGGACGGGCGATCGAGCAGTTGTTGCACCGCATTCAAGAGCTGGAAGCCCAGGTGGCCCGCCTCAACCAAGAGCGGGAACAGGACCGCCAGGATCAGGTCAGATGCGAATGAGGCTGCGGCTATGGCGGGGAGCATCCTTGGTGCCGGCTAACTGTAGGGCAGGTTGGCGGCTCAGAACTCCTGGGAAAAGGGGCAGCACCCAGGGCGGTTCTGCTCAGCTTTGCCCGTCTGGCTGTCTGCCCGGGATAACCCCTCGAGCCCAGTCGGCCTGTTTGCCCTCAACCCCGATTGGGCTGTCCAGAATTTTTGCCCACAACCTTTTTGCAGCTTCCTGAGAGGAGGAGGGCGTTTCTGCAAGCTCTCTGTGCCCAGGAGAAATTTTGCTCTAGAGCGTAGCTTTTTTTGCGGCAAGTCGATAGAGCTTTTTGGATGGAACTAGCTAAGGTGCCGGCGTCCCAGCATTTTGGAGAGGAAGGCTGATGTTGCCGAGCAAGCTCATCTTTTCTGGTCTGGCAGCTCTGCTCAGTTTGGGATCCGCTCCAGCCGCTCTGGCCCAGACACTCCTCCCGCAGCAAACAGTGCTCCTCGACAGCAGACAGAACAGCGCCACCCCTCTACAAGGCAATGTCCTACAAAACATCGTCTTCGTTGTGCCCAGCGCCCCAACGCGGCACTTCGCCGGCAGGTGGGGTTGGCACAGCAGCCCCTCACCGCCCCCCGCCCCCATGACAATTCTTATCCTCAACTCCCAAGCCAACCTGTCCGCCGAGGCAGCCAAGCCCCAGGCCTGTGGCCAGCGCTGCCAGGGATCCCTGCGCCTGCCGTAAAGAAGAGGCTGCTGCTTGTACTTCAGCTAGAAGCCGCAGGAGCCCCGCACTGGACTCCCCACCCCCCACACCCCCCGTGTACGGGGGGCGAAGGGGGACTGGGGGCCGCTCCGTTATGTCAACTCGGCCTGTGGCTGGGGAAAGGATGTAGATGGTGCCAAGGGGATTGCGCTTTTGGGGGCTACTGAAAGCCTGCTTCGTGCCGCCTAGCGGTTGGAGTCGGGTAGTTTACACTGCCCAAGCCCGCAATCCGGCTCGCGGCAATGCTCAGCTCTGCCCGGGTCGGGGTTGATATAATTCAGGGCAATTGTCCGCTGCCGGGCAATAAGAAGTTCTGCAACTTAGCTCTTTGGATTTTGGCGGTGTGTGAGGGATCCCTATGAACCGTTCCCAGCAACTCGGACTCCGGCTTGCTTCAGTGTTCGCCTGTGGGGTAGTGCTACGCACCGCTTTCGCGAACGGTCTGTCGATGCGATCCGCGGCTTGGGCGCAATCAGCTCCCCCGCCCGGCACCCTGGATCTGCGCACCAATGGCGATACCCCCGCCCAACCCTCCCCTACACCTACCCCAGCCGCTGGCGAGCCAGAAGTTTTGGTAGCGGAAGTGGTGGTGGAAGGAACCGACGACCCAGAGTTGATCGAGCAGGTTTACAAGGCTATTCGCACGCGGGCCGGCGAGGTCTCCACTCGCTCCCAACTGCGGGAAGACATCAATGCTGTGTTTGCCACTGGGTTTTTTGCCGATGTGCGGGCGGTGCCCTCCGATACGCCCCTGGGGGTGCGGGTTACCTTTGAGGTCAAGCCCAATCCGATCCTCAAAGCCGTGCGCACAGAAGGGGCAAAAGTTCTGGATCCGGAGGTGCTCAAGAAGGCCTTTGCCGATCAAGAAGGGCGGGTGCTCAACTTTGGCGAGCTGCAAGCGGCAGTGGCCGAGATCGAGCAGTGGTACGCCGACAAGGGCTACGTGCTGGCCAAGGTGACCGACGTGCGCTCCTCCGAAGATGGCACCCTCACTCTGGAAATTGCCGAAGGGGAGATCGAGGACATTCGCGTTCAAGGCAACACCAGAACCCGCGACTTCATCATCACCCGCGAGCTCAAGACCAAGCCAGGGGATGTGTTTAACCGCAACCAAATCCAGAAGGATCTCCAGGCAGTTTTCGACCTTAACCTTTTTCAAGATGTGAATGTTGGGCTCAACCCTGGCCAGGATCCCAACAAGGTGGTGGTGGTGGTGAACGTGGAAGAGCGCCGCACCGGCACCTTGAGCGGCACCATCGGCGTCAGCTCGGCCACAGGGGTCTTTGCCGGCCTCAACGTCTCGGAAGAAAACTTGGGCGGCAACAACCAAAGCGCCAGCTTCAACGTGCAGGTGGGCACCAACGAAACTCTGTTCGATTTGAACTTCACCGACCCGCGCATTGCCACGCTGGAGATCCCCACCTCCTACAACGTCAACATCGCCAACCAGCAGAGCTCCAGCTTTGTCTTCAACGAGGGATTGACCCTGCCCAACGGGGATCCCGTGCGCATCAACCGGCTGGGCGGCGGCGTCACCTTCTCCCGTCCCATTGGGGGCAATTGGCGGGCCAGCCTGGGCACCCGCGTCCAATTTGTGGAAGCCCGCAACAGCAACGGCGAGCAGGAGCGCTTCGATGTGCTGGGCAACCCGATTACCTTCAGCGCAAGCGGCCAAGACAGCTACACCACCCTGCGGTTCGGCCTTGTCCACGACAGCCGCGACAACCCCAACAGCCCCAGCCAGGGATCCGTCTTTCGCCTCTCCACCGAACAGTCGGTCCGTCTGTTGGAGAACGGCCTCAACGCCAACCGCCTCGAGACCAGCTACAGCCAGTTCATTCCCGTCAAGCTGTTCGAGACGCGCAGCGAGCGACCGCAGGTGCTGGCTTTTGACGTGCGGGCGGGCACCACGATTGGCGACTTGGCTCCCTACGATGCTTTCCCCATCGGCGGGGGCAGCTCGGTGCGGGGATTTTTTGAGGGCGGCGTCGGCTCCGGTCGCAGCTTTGCCACGGCGACGGCGGAGTTGCGCTTCCCCCTGTTCGACCCGGTGGGGGCGGTGGTCTTCGCCGACTACGGCACCGATCTGGGCAGCGGCGCGGCGGTCATCGGCAATCCGGCGGCGGTGCGCAACAAGCCGGGCAGCGGCTTGGGGCTGGGGGCCGGCATCCGCATCCAATCTCCCTTGGGGCCGCTGCGCATCGACTACGCCATCGGGCAAGGGGAGGCCGGCCGGCCTCAACTGCACTTTGGCATTGGCGAGAAGTTCTAGCTTGGCGGTGGATCTGCTGCCGGCTTGCTATGGTGAGAGCAAGGGCTCGTGAGGGAAGCAACCCATGAAACGGCAACTCGGCCAATCGTTCCGCGGTGGATCCCTGGTACTCTTGTTCTGTGCCAGCCTAGCCCTGACAGGATGTGGGCCGTTGGCGCGCTTAGGCATTGGCACAACCCCGATTGCCCAGATCGAACAAAATCCTTCCCGCTACACCAATGTGTACGTCCGCGGTCGCGTGGTCAACCAGATAGGGGTGTTTGGCCAGGGTGTGTACGAGATCCAAGACAGCAGCGGCTCCCTCTGGGTCATCACCGACAAGGGCTTGCCGGCCATGAACAGCACCGTAACCGTGCGCGGCAAGGCCCAAGAGGGCATTGTCTTGGGAGGACGCAGCTTCGGGGTGTCGTTGGTGGAAGCGGAGCGCTTCTAGCCGGCCCCCAAGGCCAGCATGGAGACGCGGCCGGCCAAGGTTTTGGCGATCTGCTGCAGAGCTTGGGCAGAAGCAGACTCAGGCTGACCGACCACGATGGGCTGGCCCGCATCTCCCCCCTGCCGCAGGGCAATTTCCAGCGGGATCCGCCCCAGCAGTGGGACACCCAGCTCGCGGGCCGTGGTCTCTCCGCCTGCTGAGCCAAAGATGTCGTACTGGCGATCCGGCAGGTCGGGGGGAATGAAGTAGCTCATGTTCTCGACAATGCCGAGGATGGGCACCCCCAACTGGCGAAACATGTTCAAGCCCTTGCGGCTATCCAGCAGGGCCACCGACTGCGGTGTGGTGACGATCACGGCGCCGGCCAAGGGCACCGCCTGCACCAGGGTCAGTTGGGCGTCGCCGGTGCCGGGGGGCATATCCACGATGAGATAGTCCAGCTCCCCCCACTGCACCTGATAGAGAAACTGCCGGATGACGCCGTTGAGCATTGGCCCCCGCCAGATCACCGGCTGATCCCGCCCCACCAGCAGGCCCATCGACACCATCTTGACGCCGTAATTTTCCAGGGGGAAGATGTCTTCGCCGCCGTCCTCCCGCTTGCGCACCAACAAAGAGCGATCCTGGAGGCCCAGCATCAGCGGCACATTGGGGCCGTAGATATCGGCATCCAGCAGCCCCACCCGCGCTCCGCTCTGGGCCAGGGCCACGGCCACATTGACCGAGACGGAGGTTTTGCCCACGCCTCCCTTGCCGCTGGAGATGGCGATGATGTTGCGCACGCCGGGGACAGACTGGCGATCCGGCAGAGAAGGGGAGCGGGGGGTTTCCGCCGTTACTGTGACATCAATGGCTTCAACTGGGGCCAAGCGGCGGATGGCAGCTTTGCACTCGTCCACAATGAATTCCCGCAAGGGGCAGGCCGGCGTGGTCAGCACCAGGGTAAAGGCCACCCGCTTGGGCTCGACGCGAATGTCGCGGATCATGTTCAGTTCCACCAGGCTGCGGCGCAGCTCCGGATCTTGAACCGGGCGCAACGCCTCAAGGATGGCGGCAGCATCGAGGGTGGAGGTGGTCATGGCATTCAAAAACGAGGTAACGGCTCCATTTCTCACTCTAGTCGTTTTTTCTCCCGGCTCTTCGCTGGCTAACCAGGACAGTTGCGAAACTGTCTGCCAAGGCTGGCCCTCTGCCAACCGGCTGGCCTAGGCTGGTTCTGGTTGGAAGACAAGGCTGTTGGCCGACGGAGGAGGGCAATGGTGCCAGCGCTGATCCTGGGAGTCGGTTTGTGGTTGGGCCTGACGTTCTTGGCCCAGTTGCTCCCTCTGCTGGAAAAGAGAGGCTCCCGTCGCCCCTCAAGCTGGGATGAGCCCACTCCCTCCCGCCAGCTGCAGCCCACCTCGAGTTGGGATCCCTCCTGCCGCTACTTTTCTCGCTCGCCCTATCTGCCCTGTGCTGTGAACCCCCTGGGCCCCTGTCGCTGCCCCCACTACGTCGCGCGTTGCCAGAGCTCCACCGACCCAGGAGCGGGGTCAACAGGTTAGTCCCCCTGGTCTCGTGCGGGTATCTTACAGAATTCGTGTGTGGATCTAGACAAGAGTATGGAAATCCGCCCTGCCACCCCTGAGGATGCGCCCGTTCTGTTTGATCTCATTTGTGCTTTGGCCGAGTACGAGAAGCTGAGCCACTTGGTAACGGGATCCGCTGAGCTGCTGCGACAGCATCTGTTTGGCCCCGAGGCCTTCGTTTCGGCGTTGCTGGCGGAGGTAGAAGGGCAGGCGGTGGGCTTTGCTCTTTACTTTCGCAATTTCTCCACCTTCCTCACCCGGCCGGGAATCTACCTGGAAGACCTGTTCGTGTTGCCGGAGTTCCGGGGCAGGGGCATCGGCAGGGCGCTCTTGGCGCGGGTGGCCCAGGAGGCGGTGGCCAAAGGATACGGGCGGCTGGAGTGGATGGTTTTGGATTGGAACCAGCCGGCATTGGAGTTCTACCGGCGCCTGGGCGCCAAGCCACATCCCGAGTGGATCCTGCACCGCGTGGTGGGTGCTGATTTGGAAGCTTTGGCTCGGCTGGCCGAGGATCCCTGGCGAGCTTGAGCAAGTCTTCTGGGATCGCAATTCGGAATGGCCGACGACCAGCCAAAAATCTGAGGGCGTGAAGGGGGGCCGAGACCTCTATGCTTGTATACTTGCGGCTGAGCTGAGCTCAAGGCCAAGCATGAGCCCACCGCAAACCGCTATTCCCCAGGGGGCTGAGATCCTCTGCATTGGCACAGAGTTGCTCTTGGGAGAGATCACCAACACCAACGCCCAATATCTGGCAGCCGAGCTGGCCAAGCTGGGGATCCCCCATTATTACCAAACGGTGGTGGGGGACAACGAAGCCCGCATCCACCACGCCCTGGAGGTGGCCTGCAACCGCTCCCGTTTGATTTTGATCACCGGCGGCCTGGGGCCGACCCCTGATGATCTGACCCACGCGGCGCTGGCCTCTTTCTTCGGGGTGGAGATGGTGGAGCACCCGCAGGTTTGGGAGGAGATCCGGCAGAAGTACGGCCAGCGAGGTATGGAGCCCTCCCCCAGCAACCGCAAGCAGGCCTTTTTGCCTCAGGGGGCAACCGTCCTGCCCAACCCGGTCGGCAGCGCCTGTGGCCTCATCTGGCAGCCGCGGCCCGACCTGCACATCCTCACCTTTCCCGGGGTGCCGCGGGAGATGCAGCAGATGTGGCAGGAGACGGCTGTGCCCTATTTGCGCTCCCTGGGCTGGGGCCAGGAGGTGTTCTACAGCCGCGTGTTGCGCTACTGGGGCATTCCCGAATCGACCTTGGCCGAACGGGTGGGATCCCTGCTGGCGGGGGAAAATCCCACCGTGGCACCCTACGCCAGCCAGGGGGAGGTGCGCCTGCGGGTTACCGGACGCGCCCCCACGCGCGAGGCGGCGGAAGCGTTGATTGCCCCGGTGGTGGAGCAGATTTTACAGGTTTCTGGGGAAGACTACTTCGGCAGCGACGAGGCCACCTTGGCCAGCGTGGTGGGGGAGCTGCTGCTGCAGCGGGGGCAAACGCTGGCGGTGGCGGAATCCTGCACCGGCGGGCTCCTGGGGCAATTGGTGACCGGGATCCCGGGCAGCTCCCGCTATTTTGTCGGCGGGATTGTTGCCTACGACAACCGCATCAAGGAGCAGCTTTTGCGGGTGGATCCAGAGACGCTGCGGCAGCACGGGGCCGTGAGCGAGCCGGTGGCGGCCCAGATGGCCCTGGGGGCCAAGCAAGTCCTCGGCTCCGACTGGGCCCTGAGCATTACCGGCATTGCCGGCCCAGAGGGGGGAACATCCACCAAGCCGGTTGGCCTGGTCTATCTGGGCTTGGCCGACCCGGAGGGGAAAGTGGAAGTCCACGAGTACCGCTTCGGCAGCTTGCGGGGCCGAGAGGGGGTGCGCTGGTGGAGCGCCCAGACGGCGCTGGATTGCCTGCGGCGGCGCTTGCTCCACTACCCCCTTTCGGGGGGATCCACCTCAGCAAGGCCAAATCCTTGAGTAAGCTGGGGGAGCAGGCAGATCTCGGAGCAGGCTGATGACCCCCGATGCCCTTCAGGCCGGCAGGGAGGCGCTGCAGCAGGGCCGTTTCCAAGAAGCCATCCAACTGCTGGAGGCCTACTTGGCGCAGTCTCGCCAGCGGGGCGAAGCAGGCGCATCCGACAGCCAAGCCCTGGAGGCCCAGATGAACCTGGTGCGGGCCTACCATCAGTTGGGCGAGACGGAGAAGGCGCGGGCGCTTTGTCTGGAACTGCTGCAGCACCCGGATCCGCAGGCGCGAGGCTGGGCCCAAAAAATCCTGCCCCGCCTGCCCCAAACGGTGGAAAAACCCGCTGCTTCCCCACCCTCCCCAGAGCCAGCTCCTGAGGCTCAGCCGCTCTCCAGCCGCCAACGGGCCGGTCAATTGGGCCTGAAGATCCCCCTGCCGGAGCGGGCCGGCCCTCTGCGCTGGGCCAAGTGGGGATCCCTGGGGGTGGGCATTCTGTTCCTCTGGTGGCTGAGTTTTGTGCTGGTGGGCGCTCACCTGGATTTCGGACGGCTGAGTTTTCCGCGGCAGCTTTGGTTTTTGCAGGGGTTGCTGCCCTGGCTGCGCAATGGCCTGCGCTGGTTGGTAGCCGGCAGCCTGGCGGTCAACTTTGGCGTCGGCCTTTTGTTTTTTGCCCCCTGGCTGATGGATCACCTGCACCGGCGGCTGCACAAGCTGCGCTGGGCCACCTTGGGGGAAATCGAGCGCCACAGTCCCGAGACTGCCCGTCTGCTGCAGCGCCTCTGCGCCCAAAAACAGCTAAAACTGCCTCGGCTGGGGGTGATCCCGGAAGGGGGGCCGCTGGCTTTTGTCTATGGCACGCTTCCCGACGGCGGCCGCATCGTGGTCACCCAGGCCCTGTTGCAGCAGCTTGCCCCGGATGAGATTGCCGCCGTCTATGCCCAAGCCCTGGGGCGCATCCTCAACGGCGACATCTTGATCCTGACCCTACTGGGATCCCCCGTTCAACTGGTTTACTTGGCCCTGGAGCAGGTGAGCCAACTGGCAAACAAGCGGCGGGATCTGATCGGGCATGTGGCTCCGCTGCTCTACCTGATCTACACGGTGCTCTCCTATCCCCTGTTTTTCCTCTGTCGCCTCGGCACCTACCACGCCGACCATTTTGCAGTGGAAGCGACGGGCAATCCCAACGGTCTGATGGCCGCTCTGCTCAAAGCGGCTGCCGGCCTGCAGGAGGCCCACAAAAACGACCGCCGCCCCTCTTCGCTGCTGCACTGCACCCGCCTCTTCAGCTTCTTGGACTTCAAAACCACCGCCGCCGCCAGTGCCGCCAGCCGCCTGCGGGATCCCGCCCAAGCCGGCCAAGTCTTTCTCTGGGATCAGCTCAACCCCTGGGCCCGCTGGATGCAGGTCAACTCCAGCCATCCGTTGCTGGGGCACCGCTTCCAGGTCTTGGCGGGGTATGCCCAACGGCTGCGCCTGCTGCCAGAGTTGAGCCTGGGATCCGGACCCAAGTTGGATGGGGCCCGTCTGCAAAGCCGCTTCTGGCTGGATCTGGCTATCTATGCTGCCGAAGTGAGCGGGATGGTAATTGGCTGGCTCCTGGGGCTGATCCTCTATCTGGCGCTGCCAGATCGCCTCGATCCCAAGGTGATTGCGGCAACAGCGGTGGTGGGCTATGGCCTGGGCCTGGGATCCAAGGCGGTCTTGATGTACCGCGGATCCCTGTCGCCCCAGCCGACCGATGTGCTGCACTTGCTGGCCGATCCCGAGGCGGATCCCTGCCGCAGCCAGCCGGTGGAGTTGGAGGGGGAATTGGTGGGGCTGGGACAGGCTGGCTACCAACTGGGGGCAGAGCTGAAGCTGCAAGATGCCACTGGGCTGATGCCGCTGCGCTTCACCTCTTCCCTGGGGCCGGTGGGCAATGTCTTTTCCGGCCTGAAGCGGCTCCGCGCCCTCATGGGTCAGCGCGTCAAGGTGGTGGGCTGGTTCCGCCGCGGCAACACCGCCTGGGTGGATCTGGCCTACGTCCAGGCGGGATCCCAGCAGCTCCACAGCCGTCCCCGCCTGTGGCTGGCGTTGTTCGGCCTGGGAGTCGTCTTGTTCGGCGTCTGGGGGGCCTTCTCTTTTCCCAACCTGCGCTTCTACCTGCGACGGTAGGAGCCGACCGCTAGCGGCGAGAGGCCGTCAACTGCGCCTTGCGCAGCCGCACCGACTTCGGTGTAACCTCCACCAGCTCGTCCTCGCCGATGTACTCCAGCGCCCGCTCCAGGTTCATCTCCACCGGCGCCTGCAAATGCACCAGCTCCTCCCCGCCGGCAGCGCGATGGTTGGTCAGTTGCTTGGTTTTACAGACGTTCAACTCCAAGTCCTGCGGCCGGTTGTGCTCGCCCACGATCATGCCCTTGTAAACGCGGGTACCTGGCGTAATAAAGAACACCCCTCGGTCTTCCGCATTTTTCAGGGCATAGGTGGTGGCCACCCCCTCTTCAAAGGCGATCAGCACGCCGTTGCGGCGGGTCTCGATCCCCGGCGTCAGGGGACGGTACTCCAAAAAGCTGTGGCTCATGATCCCCTCGCCGCGGGTAATGCGGATGAACTCGCTGCGGAAGCCGATCAGCCCTCGGGCCGGGATGACAAACTCCAACTGGGCCCGTCCGTCCGCGCCTACCATCATGTTCTGCATCTCTCCCCGCCGCTGCCCCAGCCGTTCAATGCAGGCGCCCACCGTGGATTCCGGCACATCCAGCACCAAGCACTCGTAGGGCTCGTAGGGCTGGCCATTTACCTCGCGGAAGATCACCTTCGGCTGCCCCACCTGAAACTCGTAGCCCTCCCGCCGCATGGTCTCCAGCAAAATGCCCAGGTGCAGCTCGCCCCGCCCGGAGACCAAAAAGCAATCGGGGGAGTCGGTTTCTTCCACCCGCAGCGCCACGTTGGTTTCTAGCTCCCGCAGCAGGCGCTCCCGCAATTGCCGCGAAGTAACAAAGGTGCCCTCCTGGCCGGCAAAGGGAGAGTCGTTGACGCAGATCATCACCTGCAACGTCGGCTCGTCCACCTTAATGAGCGGCAGGGCCTGCGGGTTTTCGGGAGAGGTGAGGGTGTAGCCGATGTTGGCCTCGGCAAACCCCGCCACGGCCACAATATTGCCGGCAGTGGCTTCTGTTAGCTCAATGCGCTCCAACCCCTGGAAGCCAAACAGCTTGGTTACCTTGCCCTTGGCAATCGACCCATCTTCTTTGACCACCGCCAACTGATCCCCAACCCGAATGGTGCCGTTGTGGATCTTGCCGATCACAATCCGGCCCAGGTATTCCGAGTGCTCCAGTGTCGTGACTTGCAGTTGCAGGGGCTTGGCGGGATCCCCCACTGGCGGCGGCACGTATTTGAGGATGGCCTCAAAGAGGGGCCTCATGTCGAGAGGGCCGCTGTAGTTGCCTGCAAGGAAAGCTTTGAGGTCAGCTTCTTCCAGGGCAAAACCCCGTAGTCCCGAGGCAAATAGGTAGGGGAAGTCGCACTGGTCTTCGTCAGCGCCTAGCTCCAGAAACAGATCCAACACTTTGTCGATGACCTTGTAGGGCTCGGCCTGAGGCCGATCAATTTTGTTGACCACCACGATTGGGCGCAAGCCCTTCTCCAAGGCCTTACGCAACACAAAGCGGGTCTGAGGCATCGGGCCCTCGTTGGCATCCACAATCAGCAGACAGCCTTCCACCATGCCCAGCACCCGCTCCACCTCCCCGCCAAAGTCGGCGTGGCCGGGAGTATCGACGATGTTGATCAGGGTTTCGCCATAGCGAACGGCGGTGTTCTTTGCCAGGATGGTGATGCCCCGCTCCCGCTCTAAGGCGTTGCAATCCAGCACGCAGGCGGGAATGTCTCCTTCCGCCCGCAGGGCTCCTGCCTGGCGCAACAGGGCATCCACGAGGGTGGTTTTGCCGTGGTCAACGTGGGCAATGATGGCAATGTTGCGGATAGGGATCGGCATAGCCCTCAATCCGTAGAAAAACTTACCCCCAGCCTTTCCTGGGGGTGCCTCTACAACTCTAGCGCAAAGAAGTGTTACATCGCAGAGAGAGTTGCCCTGCCAGCGCTACCGGGCAACCCTTGCCTCACATATCAGCCCCGCGCAGGTAAAGCACCAAAATGACCGCCGGCCCTGCCAAGACAATCAAGGCAAGCAGCGCCAACTGCACGAACACTTCGTATTGCCCGAACATAGCCCCAAATCCCGTAGCCTACTTGTGTATCCTAAGGTCCGCTGTTGCCTGAAGATGAGGGGACTGTTGCAATTCTTTAAAACCTAGCGCTCCTGCTGGGCCTGAAAGGGCATGGGATCGAGGTTAAAGAGTTCCTGCAGAATTTGCATCGCCTTCCGTCGGGCCTCGATGTCCCGTTTGGCCCGCAGTTGCACCATAGGGTCATGCAGGATCTTGTTGACAATGCCGCGGGTGAGCGCCTCGATGACCTCCAGGTGCTTCTCGGCAAAGTCCTTGCCCAGCCGGGAGAGAGCTTTCTCCATCTCCTGCTCGCGGATGGACTCCACCTTGTGGCGCAGGCTGGAAATGGTGGGCACTGTTTCCAGAGAACGCCACCACTCCATGAACTGCTCCACCTCTTCTTCGATCAAGGCCTCGGCCGCCAGGGCCAGCTTTTGCCGTTGGGCGCGGTTTTCTTCCACGATACGGGAGAGGTGATCCACGTTGAACACCTGTACCCCTCTTAGCTTTTCCACGCCGGGATCGATGTTGCGGGGCACCGAGATGTCCACCAACAGCAGCGGCTGATCCGGCTGCAGCACCCCCGCCAGTTGCTCGTAGGTGAGGATGGGCTGGGTGGCGCCGGTGCTGGTGAAGACCAGGTTGGACTCCGCTATGCTACTCAGCAGCGACTCCCAAGGCAATACTTGAATTGGCTGCTCAAATTGCTTGGCCAGCGCTTCTGCCCGCTCCAAGGAGCGGTTGACCACGGTGATATCCACCGCCCCTTTGGCCAAGAGGTGCTGCACCAACAGGCGAGCCATTTTCCCCGCCCC
Source organism: Synechococcus sp. 63AY4M2 (assembly GCF_002760475.1). Classification (NCBI taxonomy): domain Bacteria; kingdom Bacillati; phylum Cyanobacteriota; class Cyanophyceae; order Synechococcales; family Synechococcaceae; genus Synechococcus; species Synechococcus sp. 63AY4M2. Next base: position 1,046,493 of record NZ_AXUX01000001.1, read on the forward strand.
CACCACGGTCACCTTGCCCTGAGAAAGGGATCCCTGCTCCTGCAAGGCCAACTCCACCGCTGCCGAGCTGATGGACATGGCGCCAGTGCCGATCCCCGTCTCGGTGCGGATGCGCTTGCCGGCGGTGATGGCCGCCTTGAAGAGGCGGTTGAGGATGCGATCCATGCCGTTGCAGGCCTGGCCCAGTTGCTGCGCTTTTTTCACTTGCGACAGGATCTGCCCTTCCCCTAATACCAAGCTGTCCAGCCCGGCGGCCACCCGCATCAGGTGCGTCACCGCATCCTGGTAGAGCAGCGTAAACAGGTGCGGGCGCAGTTGGGGCAGCGGGATCCCTTTCGCCTCGGCCAAGAACTGCATCGTCTGTCGGACACCACTTTCCATTTCTGGAGTGACGATGTAGACCTCCAGCCGGTTACAGGTGCTGAGGATCGCCGCTTCCTCAATGTGGGGGTGGGCACGGAGCTGCTGGATCCGCTCCCCCACCTCGGCCTCGGGAATGCTGAGGCGCTCCCGGATCTCCACAGGAGCTGTGCGATGGCTAAGACCGACAACCGCGATAAACATGCCTCTCCGTCGTCTGTACAGCAACAGTTATTAAAAACAGAAACTATGAACAAAAGCAAACTCACCTAGCTAGGACAAGGAAGGCAAGACCGATGTCAAGGGATTGCCTTGTCTCGGCTGCAGCAAGCTTAGGTAACTTTTCTCAGCCTACCTAAACCCTAAGAACAGTATCGAGCCGGTTTTGCAGGATTTTGCTGAAGAGTTATTACGTTTTTTCGGGCGACTGACTGATAGATTTCTTAACTTCCCAAAGGACAAGAGCGACCTTCGCCAGAGGAAAGCCGCCCTTGCCGAGGGAGATGTCGGGCCGGGGATCCGTCAGCGCAGTTGCAGGCTGCGGGGCTGTTGGCCGTCTTTCATATGGATGGTATCCACAAAGCGCACCGTGCGCGACTGGCTGGAGATCACCAAGGTCTCGGTGCGTGCCCCGCCGCCGAAGAAACGCACCCCGCGCATCAGGTCGCCATCAGTAATCCCGGTGGCCGCAAAGAGGACTTCCTTGCCGCTGGCTAGCTCTTCGCATTCCCACACCTTGTCGGGATCCTCGATGCCCTGTTCTTTCAGTTGCCGTCGTGTCTCTTCCACCGGCGGCAGGTAGGTGCCCGCCTGCACCACCTCGGGGTCGTAGATCAGCCGACCTTGGAAGTGGGCGCCGAGGCAGCGCAGCGCCGCCGCCGAGATCACCCCCTCTGGGGCTGCCCCGATCCCCATCAGGGCGTGGATGCCGGTGCCGTTGAAGCCTGCCGAGAGGGCCGCCGAGATGTCGCCGTCGGTAATCAGCTTTACCCGCGCCCCCGCCTCCCGGATTTGGCGAATGAGATCGACGTGGCGCTTGCGGTCCATGACCACCACCGTCAGATCGGAGACCTCCCGATCCAGGCTTTCGGCGATAATCTGAAGATTCTTTTCCGGCGGATAGTCGAGATGTACCTTGCCCTTGGCCTGGGGCGGAGCCGCCAGCTTCTGCATGTAGATGTCCGGCGCGTGCAGAAGGCCGCCTTTTTCGGAGATGGCCAGCACCGCCATGGAGCCGTTTTGGCCCTTGGCCACCAGGTTGGTGCCTTCGCAGGGATCCACGGCAATATCGATTTCCACCAGCTCTTCCACGCGGCAGAACTGCTCGGCGTCCGGGCGCGTACAGATGCCCACCTCTTCCCCGATGTAGAGCATGGGGGCCTCATCGCGGGTTCCCTCCCCAATGACGATGCGGCCGCGCATGGGGATCTGGTTCAGTTTCTCCCGCATGGCCTCGACGGCCACCTGATCGGCGGTCTTGTTGTCGCCTTTGCCCATCCAACGGGCGGCGGCGATGGCAGCCTGCTCCACCACTTCGATGATCTCTAGCCCCAACTTGTTGTCCACGGCGTGCCCCCTTGGTATGTCGGAACGATGAAGGCCAATTAAGGATATCTTCAGACTCTTCCCCTCAGTTTACCAGGCGGGCTTCTTCTCGGGATCCCCTTGCCTCAGCTTTCATAAGCTGAGAAAACAAATCGGCCAAAGTCAAGCAGAAAGAGCGATCCCCGTCTTGCCCGTTGGCTATTGTCGGCTGGGGATCAAGAGTGATAGCCTGGCTTAAAGCCAATAAGTTTTTCTTAAGGCGATTAAAAAAACGCAATGAAAAGATACGTTTTCGTCAACCGTTCTCAGCAGGTTCAGGTCATCCGAACAATTCCCGGCCACTGGGAGCGCACCCTCTTCCCCGGCCAGTATGCCATTTTCGAGGCAGAGCCGGACGACTACCTGGAGGTTTATAGCTGCTGCTGTTCTACCACCATTTTGGAAGAGCGCCACCCCTGCCGCCGTTTGTTGGACTCCTCACTGCCTGAGGCTGACCCCCACCTGGACAGGCTGGCAGATGCAGTGAACGGATGAATCAGCTTGGGGATCCCGGCTCCTGAGGCCGAGCCTCGGTTTCCTCGCAGGGCAGCTCGGCAGAGGGGGCATCGGGAGGACGGGTGAGGCAACTGCCTCGCGCGGCGTCGCGAAAGGTATCGATGCGCTCCACGCAATTGTGATAGCCACAGTAGGGGCAATAGAGGCGATCCCCTCTCCACCACCGCCGGCAGCGGTCACAACAGAAGTGGTAGAGAAACTGCAGCGCCACCCTCATGGCAACCGACTCCCTGACCTGGCAGAGCCGAAAAACGGAAAGAAATGGGGATCCCCTGGATCGCGGCGCTCCAGCTTAGCCAGCCAGTAAGACAAAGTCATTATGAGTATGGTATGTTAGGTTTAGTTTACATTTGTACTTTACCGTAAGGAGCGTCGACTGATGTCTCAGGAAGGATGTCTGCGGGTGGGGCAGCCCGCTCCCGATTTTTCGGCCACTGCCGTTTACGACATGGAATTTAAGACGGTGAGGCTCTCCGACTACCGGGGCAAGAAGTACGTGGTGCTGTTCTTCTACCCCTTGGACTTCACCTTCGTCTGCCCGACGGAGATCACGGCTTTCAGCGATCGCTACGACGAGTTTGCCAAGCTGGACACGGAGATCCTCGGCGTCTCGGTGGATAGCGAGTACTCTCACCTGGCCTGGATTCAGACCGACCGCAAAGCCGGAGGGGTGGGCGAGCTGAGGTATCCGCTGGTCTCCGACCTGAAAAAGGAGATCAGCGCCGCCTACAATGTCCTGGATCCGGCGGCAGGGGTGGCTTTGCGCGGCCTGTTCATCATCGACAAGGAAGGGATCATCCAGCACGCCACCATCAACAACCTGGCCTTTGGCCGCAGCGTGGATGAAACCCTGCGCACCCTGCAGGCCATCCAGTACGTGCAAGCTCACCCCGATGAAGTTTGCCCGGCCAACTGGCAGCCCGGCCAGAGAACCCTGAACCCCGACCCGGTGAAATCCAAGGAGTTCTTCGCGGCGGTTGCCAAGTAGGCTTGTCCAGGCCCTGTCAGGGATCCCGGGTTTTGACACTCCCCCGCCTGAAGGCGGGGGATTCTCACGTAGTCCATAAACGGACTCGTAAAGGCGCTGTCAAGACACCTCTAGACAGTTCCGTGTAGGTATGCTTTGCTGGAGCTTTTTTTTTAGCAAAAGGCAGCCCGACAAAGGATCCGACTCTTCTCAACATGACCTTCCGCCTCCCCTCTCCCTCGGGGAGAGGGGCCGGGGGTGAGGGCTAACAGCGCCGAACCCTTTCAAACCGGTTGCCAGTGGAGACGAACAAATGTGGAGACGAACAAATAAAGATCCCCTGGGCTGGCCAGGGGATCCGACAAGACAGAAAGACAAAGGTCGCCGGAATTAGTCCCAGGGTTTCCCGTTGGTGAATTTGTAGGTAACCGGCTCTTTGTTCTTGCCGATGTTGTGATCCACCTTGCCGACGGGCTGGCGCCCCTCGTTGACCTTCTCGGGAAAGACACCATCCTTGGGATGCACCAGTTCCGGCTGTCCACCCGCCGGGATGCGGAAGATCTGGTAGTCCTTGATCTTGAACTCGGAGATCAACTGAGCGCCGAGCGCCAGGCACTGCTCTTTGCGGGCGAAGGTGAGGTAGTTTTTGCCCTCCACCATCTCGGCGGCGCCGCCGGTGGGCATTTCAAACACTTGCCCCGGCTTGCCTGTCCAGGTGATCACATATTTTTCTTCGGTTTCGGCTGCGCTCAACAGCCCTCCGGTGGATCCCCCGAATAGGGGCAACTTTGCCCCCTGACGGGGATCGCCTTCCATCACAGCCATAGCCTACCTTCTCGTCGTCGTTTGCGTTGTTGGGCCGCGCTTGGGGTTGAGGCGCGGAGCACTTTGAATGTACCATCGGCCCGATTTTTGACCCCAGATCTGCCGGCGAACTGTAATTTTTCGTAGCAGATCCAGCTCTGGCGCGGGCGGATCCCGGCTTACTCTCTGAGCCACCATAGAAGCAGGCGGCAGAGCCCCACGTTTGCAACAGGAACGACGCCCATGGCCCAGTGGTCCCTCCATCCCAGTTCCCAGTCCAACGCCAGGGTTGTCCTCATTCCCACTGCCTTTGGCCCAGATACGCAGGCGCCGCTGGCCATCCTCAACGCCGGTGCTGAGCTGTGTGCTTTTGAGCCGCGGTTGGGGATCAATGTGGATGAGATAGCAGTGGCGCAGTTGCCGGGGCTGGTGGATGAGCCGCCCTATGGCATGTGTGAGGCGGCGGTTATTCAGGCTTGGCGACGACAACAGTGGCCGGTGCTGTTGCCTTCGGTCTTGGCGGCCAGTTGGGGAGCCATTCGTGCCCTTTGGAAGCACTACCTCGCCCTGAGTGTGGTGCATTGCAGCGCCCATGCCAACCTGATGCCGCCCGAGGAGATGACCCAGCCGGAGCAAGATATGGGCTATGGCAACGCTGCCTGGGTGGAGTTGCTCTACCAGCATAGGCTGCCGGTGGTGCATGTGGGGCTGCGCAGCGGCAGTGCCCGCGCCTACGCCTGGCTGAAAAACCACGCCAGCCCGATCTTTTGGGCCCAGGATGGCTGGGATCCGCAGCAGGTGGTGGAGGCTTTGCCGGAGCAGCCGGTGTTTTTGGTGGTGGACTGCAGTGTGCTGGATCCCTCTTTGGCGCCGGCGGTGCACCACCCGGAGCCGGGGGGGCTGAGTTGGTTTCAACTGTTAACAACCTGTGAGGCCATCTTCGCCGCCCGCCCTGTGATCGGCCTTTCCTTGGGAGGAGTGGCGGTGGGAGCGGCGACGCGGCCAACCGCCCGCGTGGTGGCCCGCCTGCTCAATTGGCTGCTGGCCTGCTACGGCCTCTACTCCCTGAAGCTGGCCCCCAACCCCGCTACGCTCGAACGGCCCGAAAATAGATCGCGAACCTCTTGAGCCCGGCTTATGAAGGCTTTCTACCGGCAGGTGCTTTTTCCGAGGTTGCTGGATTGGGCTCTGGCCAGCGAGCGTCTGGAGAGCTATCGGCGGCAGCTTCTGGCCCAGGTGCGGGGAGCGGTCTTGGAGATCGGCTTTGGCACCGGCCTCAACCTGGCCTGCTACCCAGAGCACATTCAAAAAATTACAGTGGCAGATCCCAACCCCGGCATGGGATCCCTGGCCCGCCGCCGCATCGCGGCTTCCTCCATCGCCGTCGATTGGCTGGTGGCGGACGCCCAAGAGCTGCCTTTTTCGAACCAGAGTTTTGACAGCGTGGTCAGCACCTGGACCCTGTGTAGCATCCCCGATTTGGCCAAGGCTTTGGGGGAAATCCGGCGGGTGCTGCGGGTGGGGGGCAAGCTGTTTTTTCTCGAGCACGGCCTCAGCCCGGATCCCCAGGTGCAAAGCTGGCAAAGGCGTCTCAACCCTATCCAGAGGGCGATCGGAGATGGCTGCAACCTAGACCGAGATATGGCTGGCCCTGGCAACCGTTAGCCTGCCCTCAACTAGCTCTTTGATTGGCGTTCTCCCCCCTTTCATCCCCCGTATACGGGGGGAAAGGGGAAGAGCGGGATCTGCGCCGCCAAGGTTTCGGTCAAGACTCCGCTAGACTAAAACCTGTACCTGGCAATTCCCACCTTCTATGGGCGATCCTCTCACCCCTCAAGTTAGCGAGCGCATCTGCAAGCACATGAACAAAGACCACGCCGATGCCGTGGCCCTCTACGCCAGGGTCTTCGGCCAGGTGGAAGGAGTGGTCCAGGCCCGTATGGAGGCCATCGACGCGGAAGGAATGGACTTACAGGTGGAGGTGGATGGGGCTGTGCGGAAGCTGCGCATCCCCTTTGATCACCCTCTCAAAGATTCTGAAGATGCCCACCACACCCTGATTGCCATGCTCAAACAAGCCCGTGCCCAGCTCAGGCAGGCCGCCGGTTAGCCACAAGTTAACGGGTTTGGATCCCGCCCAGGCTAGCAGGAAAGCAGGCAGCTAGCTGGCCTGCTGCAGGAGCAAATCCAGCTTGCCCTGGGCCTCAAGGGCGTAGAGGTCGTCGCAGCCGCCGATGTGCTGGTTGTTGATAAAAATCTGGGGTACCGAACGGCGCCCGTTGGCCCGCTTGGCCATCTCCGCCCGCGCCGCCTCATCCCCATCGATGGCGTATTCGATGTACTTGACTCCCTTGCGGTCTAGCAGTTGCTTGGCGCGAATGCAGAAGGGACAAAAACGCCACGTGTAGATCTCAACGGCCATAGGGAGATAACCAACACTTTCACACACTTTTACATAGCTTAACATTTCTCCGAGGCCGGGATCCCTTAGTTGGCCTCCTTCCAGTTGTGGCCAATTTGAATGTCCACCACCAGCGGTATGGAAAGGGGCACTGCCTCTTCCATTTCTCTTTGAATGAGGGGCCGTAAGTCCTGCCATTCGGAGGGCTCTACTTCAAACACCAGCTCGTCGTGAACCTGCAAAAGCAAACGCGAGCGAAAATGCTGCAGCTTTTCCTGCAAGCGCACCATGGCCACTTTGATGATGTCTGAGGCGGATCCCTGAATGGGGGCGTTCACCGCAGCCCGCAGCTCGGCCTGTTTGCGATGGCCGGATAGCTGAGACAAATTGGGGAAATAGCGACGGCGGCCCAAGATGGTTTCCACATAGCCATGTTCTTCCACAAAGGCTTGGGTGGCGCGGAGATAGGCAAAAACGCCGGCGTAGCGCTCGTTAAATCGCCGCAAAAATTCCTTCGCCTCCGCTAGAGAGACGCCGGCAGTGCGGGCAAAACGCTGCGCCCCCATGCCGTAGATCACCCCATAGTTAATCGTCTTGGCCAGGCGGCGTTCTTCGCTGGTTACTTCTTGTTTTTCAAAGAGCAAGCGAGCGGTAAGGGTATGCACATCTTCCCCAGAGCGAAAGCACTCGATGAGGGTTGGCTCTTGGCTGAGGTGGGCCAGGATGCGCAGCTCAATTTGCGAGTAGTCAGCCGAGGCCAACAGCCATCCCTCCTGGGGAACGAAGGCCTGGCGAATGCGGCGGCTAAACTCGCTGCGGATGGGGATATTTTGCAAATTGGGGTTGGAGGAGCTGAGCCGGCCAGTGGCAGTAACGGTCTGGTTGAAGCTGGTGTGCACCCTACCCGTATCGCGTCTTACCAGAGCCGGCAGCGCGTCCACATAGGTGGATTTGAGCTTGGCCAGGGTGCGGTACTGGAGAATGGTTTCAATGACTGGGTGATCCCCTTCCAGCTTTTCCAAAACCGAGGCGTCGGTGGAGTAGCCGGTGGCCGTCTTGCGAGTTTTTCGGATATCTAGCTTGAGCTTTTCAAAGAGCAGGGATCCCAGTTGTTTGGGAGAGTTGAGGTTAAACACCTCGCCTGCTTGAGCATAGGCTTTCTGCTCTAGACTGTGTAGCTCTTTTTCCAGCTCCTGGGAAAACTGCCGAAGAAACTCAGTGTCGATGCGGATGCCGACCCACTCCATTTCTTCCAAAACATGGGCCAAAGGCAACTCCACTTGGACAAAAAGATTCCAGAGGCGTGGGTCAGTCTGTTGCAGCTTTTCGGTGAGGATGGGCACCAAACGATAGGCGCAGTAGGCATCGGTGCCGCAGTATTCTGCCACTTTGGCAATGGGCAGATCGGCGAGGGACTCTGCTTTGCCCAGCAACTTTTCGTAGCTGGTGGTGGGCAAATTTAAATAGCTAGCTGCCAAGTCGGCCAAGTTGTGGCTGGCCTCTGGATTGAGAACGTAGCTGGCCAGCATGGGATCAAATTGGATCCCTTGCAGGCGGATGCTATGGGCGCGAAAAATGCTGAGATCATACTTGCAGTTTTGCAGGCTTTTGGGCCGATTGGGATCCTCCCAAATGGGCTGTAGACTCTGTTTGACCAGGTCCCAGTCCAAGTTGGATCCCTGGCGATGGCCAAGGGGCAAATAGGCAACATCCCGTTCTGACCAGCAGCAGCCAATCCCCACCAGTTGGGCGTCGCGGGGATCCAGACTCGTGGTTTCTGTGTCCCAGGCTACGATCCCGGAACAGGCCAACAGCTCCTGCCGCAACAGCTCCAATTTCTCCGCTGTATCCACGATGCACACTGCTGGCAAAGAGGGAGCGGGAGCAGCGGGAAAATCAAACCAAAGAGCCTCGTCGTAGGTAGAGCCATCCTTTGAAGTTGTCCTTGCTTGAGAGGCTTGGGCTGGGATCCCGCCCAAAGTGGCTTGCAGCTTGCGCACTTGAGCAATGAAACTGCGAAACTCCAATTTCTCCAGCAGCGGCAGCACTTCCTCTGGGTCAAACCCAGTTAACCTCATGCTCTCCCAGTCAGGCGAAAGGGGGACATCGCAGTGAATTCGAGCCAGAAATTGGGAGTGCTGGGCTGCTGGGATCCCTTCCCTGAGGTACTGCTGGATTTTGCCAGGGATCTCCCCCAGATGGTTGAAAATCTCCTCCAGGCTGCCATAGCGCTGCAAGAGCTCCGCCGCTCGCTTGGGGCCGATCCCCTTGACACCGGGAATGTTGTCGGAAGGGTCACCGCAGAGGGCTTTGTAGTCGACCACCTGCCAAGGCCAGATGCCGAGTTTCTCTTTGACCTCTTGGGGGCCAAATTCGCTGACGCGATCTTTGCTGTTGAGGTGCAAAACCCGAATCCTTCCCTCGCGGTCAATGAGTTGAAACAGATCCTGGTCGCCGCTTAAGATCTGCACTCGATACTCGTGGGGAGCAAGCCGACAGAGAGTACCCAGAATATCGTCGGCCTCAAAGCCAGGCACCGCCAAAATGGGAATGCGCAGCGCCGCCAACACCTGCTGGAGGTTCTCCACATCCTCAACGAACTCCGGCGGCGTTTCCGGACGGCCTGCTTTGTAGGTTTCATCCGCCTCGTGGCGAAAGGTGGGCTGCCGGGTATCAAAGGCAACAGCTATGTGGGTGGGGGGGTATTTCTCCAAGACCTCCAGCAGCGATTTCAAAAAGCCAAAGCTGACACTGGTCGGGATCCCCGTGGAGGTGCGCAAGCCCCCCTCGCGGCTGTAGGCAAAGGCATAAAAAGAGCGGTAGGCCAGGGAGTGGCCATCGACCAAGAGCAGCCGGGGAGTTTGGGAAGCCATCGGCCCAGACCAAGAACTGAGTCCAGCCTATCCAAAAGGGATCCAACAGAGGATCCCTCCCTAGGGCTGCCAGGGAAACTGGCGAAAGTTGGGGGGGCGCTTCTCCAAAAAAGCCCGTTTGCCCTCGGCCGCTTCCTCGGTCATGTAATACAGCAGTGTCGCGTCCCCGGCTAGCTCCTGCAGCCCCACCTGGCCGTCGCAATCGGCGTTGAAGGCGGCCTTGAGGCAGCGGATGGCCAGGGGGCTGTGCTGGAGGATCTCCCGCGCCCAGCGGATCCCTTCTGCCTCTAGTTCCTCCACGGGCACCACCGCATTGACCAGGCCCATCTCCAGCGCCTGGGCGGCTGTGTACTGGCGGCAGAGAAACCAGATTTCGCGCGCTTTCTTCTGCCCCACCACCCGCGCCAGGTAGCTGGCCCCAAAGCCGCCGTCGAAGCTGCCCACGCGAGGCCCGGTCTGGCCAAAGATGGCGTTGTCGGCGGCAATGGTGAGATCGCAGAGGAGATGCAAAACATGGCCTCCCCCAATGGCGTAGCCGGCCACTAGGGCAATCACCACCTTGGGCAAGGAGCGGATGAGGCGCTGCAGACCAGTTATAATCCATCCCATCCGTAATATTTGATAACAATTTGGCGTCCTGAGCATTAAAACTTGCTTAAGGCAGGGGCGCCGTCGGGTTGCCTTTGCGTTTTAATTTAATTGAATTGAGAATAATATTTATTATGTTCAGGTCTAAAGTTATTACAAACGCCACTAATAATCAAGGAGGTTCTGGTGCCACATTCAGGGAGTCAGCCGGGAAATAACGGTCAAAAACTGGGTTTTACCTATGTCAACGAGGCGGCAGTGAGCCGGGCTAAGCCGGGAATTGCTAGTGAAGGTAATTTGCAAATAATGCCCCTATCTCAAATGCGGGCAGGGGAACGGGTGCGGGTGGTGCGGGTGGATTGCGGCGAGGCGAATCCCCGGTTGGTGGGCATGGGCATTACCCAGGGGGCGGTGCTGACGGTGCTGAGCCATCTGGATTCCGGGTCGGTGCTGGTGGAATGTCAAGGTCAGCGGTGGGGGTTGGGGGCGGGTATGGCGGAACGGATTGGTGTCGAGCGATGGGAGGCGGCAATGCCCAGGATGACCTTGGGGGAGGCGACTATTGGCAGTCGGGTGCGGGTGGTGGGCTATGCGCCGGGAGCGGGGGATTACAAGCGGAAATTGCTGGGGATGGGCTTAACGCCGGGGACGATCCTGCAGGTGAAACGCCATGCGCCCTTGGGAGACCCGACGGAAATTGAGGTGCGGGGGTTTGCCCTGAGTCTGCGCAAAGGGGAAGCAGCGGCATTACAGGTAGTGCCGGTGGAGGGAGAAGCAAATTTAGGGAGCGATGGGCAATGAGCAAGCGGACGATTGCCTTACTGGGAAATCCCAACTGTGGGAAAACGACCCTATTCAATGCCTTGACGGGGGCGCGCCAACGGGTGGGGAATTGGCCCGGGGTGACGGTGGAACGCAAGGAGGGCACCTACCGGGATCAGGGGCAAACGGTGACGGTGGTGGATTTGCCGGGGATTTATTCCCTGGATGTGGCAGCGGGGGGCACGGGGCTGGATGAACAGGTGGCACGGGATTACCTGCTCAGCGGTGAAGCCAACCTGGTGGTGAATATCCTGGATGCCAGCAATCTGGAGCGGAATCTTTACCTGACGACCCAGCTTTTGGAAATGGGGGTGCCGCTGGTAATTGCCCTGAACATGATGGATCAAGCGGAAGGGCGGGGGATACGGATTGACGTGGCTGGTTTGCAACAGCGGTTGGGCTGTCCGGTCGTGCCTTTGTGTGCCCATCGGGGGCGGGGGGTGGCAGAACTTAAGGCAGTCATCCGGCAGGCATTGACCCAGCCGCAGGGGGCGGGGGTGCGCCCTGTTTATCCCCCGGTGATCGAGCAAGCCTTTACCGAACTTTCCCATACAGCAGGTCTGGGTTCCCCTTGGGCGGTGCTGTACGGGTTGCAAGCGGTGGATGGGGCGAACGTTGCACCGGTGTTAGAAACCCATCGGCAGGAGATTTTTCAAACCTTGGGGGAAGACATTGACCTCTTGGTTGCCGATGTCCGTTACACCTGGATTCGGGAGGTGATGGGGGCGACGGTCACTTTCGCTGGGCAGGTTAGCCAAACGCTTTCGGATCGGATTGACCGCTGGGTGTTGCACCGGTGGCTGGGGATTCCCATCTTCCTCGGGGTGATGTACCTCATGTTCTTCGTGGCGATGAATGTGGGGGGAGCCTTTGTGGATTTTTTTGATATAGGGGTGGGCACGATTGCGGTGGACGGCACGGCGCATGTGTTGCAACAACTCCACGCTCCCGGCTGGTTGATTGGGCTGTTGGCGGACGGGGTGGGGGGTGGCATTCAAACGACGGCGACCTTCATTCCCCAAATTGGCTTATTGTTTGTCTTTTTATCGGTGTTGGAGGATTCCGGGTATTTGGCGCGGGCGGCGTTTGTGATGGACCGGCTGATGCGGTGGATTGGCTTGCCGGGGAAGTCCTTTGTGCCGATGCTGGTGGGGTTTGGGTGCAATATCCCCGCCATTATGGCGACCCGTACCCTGGAAAATCGGCGGGATCGGTTGATGACGATTCTGATGAACCCGTTTATGTCCTGCGGGGCGCGGCTGTCCGTGTATGCCCTGTTTGGGGCGGCGTTTTTTCCGAAAAATGCCCAAAATGTGGTGTTTCTGCTTTACCTGATTGGCATTGGGGCGGCGGTGTTTACGGGTTTGGTGATGAAAAGCACCCTGCTACAGGGGATAGCGGCTCCCTTCATTATGGAATTGCCGCCCTACCATTTGCCCACGCTCAAGGGGGTAGCCATCCACGCCTGGGGACGGTTGCAAGCGTTTATTACCAAAGCGGGGCGGATGATTATCGTGATGGTGGTGATTTTGGGCTTTTTAAATTCGGTGGGAACGGATGGTTCCTTTGGGAAACAGGACAGTACCGATTCCCTGCTCAGTGCGGTTGGGCGGCAGATTACGCCGGTATTTGCACCGATGGGCGTGCAACCGGAGAATTGGCCGGCAACGGTGGGGATATTTACCGGGACGTTTGCCAAGGAGGTGATGGTGGGAACCATGAATTCCCTCTATGGGCAGTTGGCGCAGGCGGAAGCAGCAGATAGTGGGGAACCACCGGCGGCATTTGACCTGTGGGGTGGTCTCCAGGAAGCAGTTGCCAGCATTCCCCAAAATTTTGCCGCCCTAGGGGAGCAGTTGCTGGACCCGCTGGGGATGGGGGTAGTCCGCAGGAGTGGGGATGAGGAGGCAGTGGCGGAGGAATTGGGGGTGCAGACGACTACCTTTGGGCAGATGGCTTCCCGCTTTGGCAGTACCACGGCGGCGATTGCGTTTTTGCTGTTTGTCCTGCTGTATTTCCCCTGTGTATCAGCGACGGCGGCAGTCTATCGGGAAACCAATCTAGGCTGGACGGTGTTTATCGCTTGTTGGACAACCGGGCTGGCCTATTGGGTTGCCACCTTTTATTACCAGTTCATGACTTTTAATGAACACCCCGCACGTTCCCTGTTGTGGGTATTGGGACTCATGCTGGTACAGTTGGGGGTTTTGTGGGGATTGCGTGCCGTCAGTAGCCCCCGTTTGCGGCGGGTACCCTCCGGGAGGTAAGGGATGCTCTTGCAAGACCTACAACGTTATCTGCAAACGCACCGGCAAGTTTCGTTGACCAAATTATGTCAACACTGGCAAATGGATGCCGATGCCCTCCGTCCGATCCTGGATGTATTAATTCGCAAAGGGCGGGTGCGCCCCGTACACCAGCGGAAGTGTGGGGGCTGTCACTCCTGCGCCTCAACGGATTTAGAACTGTACGAGTGGGTAGAAAAACCATCTTAATGGGGGATCAATTTTAGGGATAAGTCGTGTTGTTCAGAACGTTTTTCAGAATAAATTACGAGCCAACCGAATGTACCAATTAAGTGAATTGTTGGAATTTCTGAGTAATTTCTAAGTCAGCAAAACGGCGAATAAACCGCACAGCGCAATACCATCAAAAACCCCAGCCCCACCAATACTAAGAATGCCTGGAGTCATCCGCTCAATTTGGGGCAGGTGTAACAGGTCAGCCCCAATTAGTGTTGCCAATACACCGCCAGCAAAGGCAATCGGTGCTGCCACAACATCAGACCCCGCCGTTAATAGCACAGAAGTCATCGCCGCCGTTAGGGGAGCAATCAAGGCATTCATTTGAATCCCAATCCCCGGCACCACCTGGACAGAATAATAACTAACTATTGTCACCACAGCCGTGACAAGCACAATCAAAATTGGCGAAACACAGGTAAACTGATAAATGGCCAATAGGGTTGGAATCAGACCACCCCCGACATTCAACGCCACAATCGTTTTCTGTTCAATTCGCCTTAAGGGAATACCCCAAAAGAAGCGCATCGTCCACAATCGATCCAAATCAGGTACCATAGCTACTTTGGAAACTCTCTCATAAAGGGGGATATTAATCGTACTCTCAATAATTACTAGGGTCAGCAGCACAAGAGATAGGTTAGGAGAAAATTCGAGCTTTGCAACAGCAACTTGAACCGCATCTAGGGTAACCACCAACCAGAGAAACGGGAAGGCTAAGAGCAGGAGTAAAAAGAGTAGATAGGCAGTCGCTTCCCTTCGGGGAAGTGGAATTAATGGAAACTCTGGTCGTACAGCCGCTGAATCGCACAGCACAGGCGGGTCGCTTCCCTTCGGGG
>NZ_AXUX01000001.1:1061366-1157768 GCF_002760475.1 Synechococcus sp. 63AY4M2
CTTCGGGGAAGTGGAATTAATGGAAACCCTCCTGTTTCCCCCAGAACAACAAAATTGGGGGCAAGTCGCTTCCCTTCGGGGAAGTGGAATTAATGAAAACAAACAAACTATGGCAGCCAGGGAAACTGGCGAAAGTTAGGTGGGCGCTTTTCCAAAAAGGCGCGTTTGCCCTCAGCAGCTTCTTCGGTCATGTAGAACAGCAACGTCGCATCTCCGGCCAGCTCCTGCAGCCCCACCTGCCCATCGCAGTCGGCATTGAAGGCGGCTTTGAGGCAGCGGATGGCCAAGGGGCTGTGCTGGAGAATCTCTTGCGCCCAGCGGATCCCTTCAGCTTCCAGCTCTTCCACCGGCACCACGGCATTGACCAGACCCATCTCCAGGGCTTGGGCTGCGGTGTATTGGCGGCAGAGGAACCAAATCTCGCGGGCTTTTTTTTGCCCCACCACTCGCGCCAGGTAGGCGGCCCCAAAGCCCCCATCGAAGCTGCCCACCCTAGGGCCGGTTTGCCCAAAGATGGCATTATCGGCGGCAATGGTCAGGTCGCAGATGAGATGCAAAACATGGCCACCCCCAATGGCGTAGCCTGCCACTAGGGCAATCACCACCTTGGGCAAAGAGCGGATGATGCGCTGCAGATCCAGCACATTGAGACGAGGGATCCCGGCCTCATCCAGGTAACCGGCCTCGCCCCGTACGCTTTGATCCCCGCCGGCGCAGAAGGCATACTTCCCATCGGTATGGGGCCCGGCGCCTGTTAAGAGCACTACTCCAATCCTGGGATCCTCTCGCACATCGGCAAACGCATCAATCAGCTCGGCAATGGTCTTGGGGCGGAAGGCGTTGCGCTTGTGGGGGCGGTTGATGGTGATCTTGGCAATGCCATCCGTTTTTTCGTAAAGAATGTCTTCGTAGAGCTTGGCCGTCTGCCACATGGTGTCTGGGTGTATCTATTGGGATGCCGGGCCAGGAGAGTTCCGTTTGGCTGATGGGGGCTCACTATGAGGAGCACCTGGGTACTCTGCACCGCTACCGCGAACGGCCTGAAAAGGCTAGGTAGAACGGTTGGTCGCTTGGATGAGGGCTTCCACCAATCCTTCCAAAGTATACTCCTGGGCTGCGATGTCCACTCGACCAAATGCAGCCTTGCAGGTTGCGGCCGTCTTGGGGCCAATGGCGGCAATCTGCACGGGTGGATCCCAGATCTCAGGGCCTAGCCCTGCCTGCTGGATCAAGTGGGCAAAATGCTGTACTGTCTTGGAGCTGGCAAAGGTGAGGATGTCCACCTGGTGGGCTTTAAGAGCTTCCAGGACCTGGGGATCCGCTGCTGCTGGACAGGCGGACTGATAGGCGGCCACCTCCACCACCTCTGCTCCTCGCTGCCGCAACCCCTGTACCAGCTCCTCCCGCCCTCCTGACTCAACGCGGGGAAAGAGGATGCGCTGCCCCTGCACTGGCTGCGGCCAAATGGGTAGCAGGGCTTCGGCCACAAACTCGGAGGGCATCAGATCCGGGCGAATGCCGTACTGGGCCAGCACGGAAGCGGTTTTGGATCCCACCACCGCCACTTGCAGGGAGTGGAGTGCTCGGCTATCTCGCCCCTGCCGCTGCAGCCGCTCAAAGAAAGCCTGCACTCCATTGGCAGAGGTCAGCAGCAGCCAGTCGAATTGTTCCAGGTTGGCAATGGCTGTATCCAAGGGATCCCAGCTCGTGGGCGGCTGGATCACCAGGGTCGGCATCTCCAGCACCCGCGCCCCCTGGGCCTGCAGCAACTCACAAAAAGCTGGTGATTGCCCCTCAGAACGGGTAACCAGCACCGTCTTGCCTGCCAGGGGAGCCGGCGGAGGCAAAGGAGGGATCCCCGGCAAAAAGTCCTGCCGCAGCCGGATCACCTCCCCGACCACCAGCAGACCCGGCAACTTCGCCTGACCCGCCTCCTGCTGCAGCTCCGCCAAGGTGCCCACCCACACCTGTTGCTCTGCCTGCCCCGCTCCCCAGATCACAGCCACCGGTCGGTCTGCCGGGATCCCAGACTCCACCAGCCGTGCGCCAATGTGCTGTCGCTGCCGGGATCCCATCAAAATCACCAAAGTATCCAACTGGGCCAGGGCGCTCCAGGGCAAGGCCTCCAGCTCGTGGGCAGTCAGCACGGCAAAAACGCGGCTTAAGTGCTTATCGGTCAGGGGGATCCCTGCCCAAAAGGGGCCAGCCAGCGCCGAAGACAGCCCCGGCCAAATCTCAAACGGACAGCCCGCCTCCCTAAGGGCTTGGATCTCCTCGCGAGCGCGGCCAAAGATCAAGGGATCCCCTGACTTGAGGTGAACCACCTGTTTGCCTTCTCGGCAGCGCTGGATGAGCCAGTGGATGCCCTCCTGGAGGCTTCCTGGCCCAGAGCGTCGCCACACCTGCGCCTGCGGCGGCAACTCTGCCAACAAGCGCTCATCCACCAGCTCGTCGATCCAGATAGCCTCAGCCTGCCGTAGGATCTCCAGTGCTCCCTGCGTCAGGCCCGCCCGCCCGCCCAGCCCCGCGCCCACCAGATACACCTTGCCCATGCCCTACCCCTTGGAATGTCGATCTTGCCCCTTGTAAGAAGGGGATCCCGCTTGCTTTGCAAATATAAATCGAAGACGCCTCCCAACAGCTCCTCTTCCAAGGGGTGGCCAGCCTGAGGAAAAACTGGTCTACTTGCGAGATACTGAAAGCGTGGCCGCCTGAGGATCCCTGCCTATGTCCGGTGTAACTCCAGAGCCTTGGCCGCGGCGGCGTTTTTTGGCCAGTGGAGCTGCTCTGCTAGCAGTAGGAGCGGGCTCCCGCCCCTCTTCGGCCAGATCCCGGCCCTTGCGACTGGTCACCAACTGGTACGCCCAGGCCGAACACGGCGGCTTTTACCAAGCCCTGGCCACCGGCATCTACGCCGACTACGGTCTGCAGGTGGAAATCCGCATGGGGGGAACGGCGGTTAACGTGCTGCAACTGCTAGCCGGGGGAGCGGCAGATTTTGTGCTCGGCGGCAGCCCCGACGCTCTGGCGGCTCTGCAAGCTGGGATCCCCGTGCTCACCGTGGCCGCCTTTTTCCAGAAGGATCCCCAGTGTCTTTTGGCCCATCCGGGGGTGGGCATCGAGCGCCTAGAAGACCTGCGGGGCAAGCCCATCTGGGTCTCTCCAGGGGCCAACCTCACCTACTGGCCTTTTTTGCGGGCCAAATTTGGCTTTACCGACGAGCAGAAGCGCCCCTACAACCTCAGCCTCACGCCCTTCTTGCTGGACAAGTCTTCTGCCCAGCAGGGCTATGTCACCTCCGAGCCCTTCCGCGTGCGCCAGGAGGGGGGCTTTGATCCCGTCGTTTTTCTGCTGGCCGACTACGGCTATTCCCCCTACGCCACCACCCTGGAGACCACCCGCCCCTTTGCCGAACGACACCCTGAGGAGGTGCGAAAATTTGTGGCCGCCTCCATCCAGGGCTGGCAGAGCTACCTAGAGGATCCCCGCCCCGGCAATCGCCTCATCCGCCAAGACAACCCCAACATGAGCGAGGCCCTTCTGGCCTATGCCCACCAAGCCCTGCAAGACTACAACCTCCTCACCGGCGGCGACGCCGCCACCCTGGGGATCGGCGCCATGACCCACCAGCGCTGGCAAACCTACTTTCAGGAGATGGTGGCCCTGGGGATCGGCGCAGCGGGTCTGGAGGTTCGCCAAGCCTATACCCTCGACTTCCTCCCCGGCCCCACTGCCTAAGGGATCCCCACTTCCATCGCCGCCAAACTGTGCAAAAGCGGGGATCCCTGCATCCCCAGCTCATGGCGCCGGTGCATTTGGTTTGTCAGCAAGTAGGCCAAAGGTGGGTGGCCGCTCAGCCGTTGGCGGGGGTGGGGCAGATGGTCGTTGCCGAACTGGTGGCGGTATTCCTCCGAGTCGATAAAGGCATTGACCATGGCTTGAAAGCCCTGGCGCACCAGAATGTTGTGATAGGCCGCCACCTCCTCCCTGCTGGCCGGCGCCCGTCCCAAAAAGTGCTTAAAAGCCTGCTCCACACAGCGGGTGTTGCAGCCGGCACTGAAAAAGAGCTGCCGGTAGAGCCGGGATCCCCCAATTTGGCGAACCAAGCGCTTGATCCCAATTTGGCCCCGCAAGAAGTCCTGCTCGATCTTCTCCAGCTCTCCCGCCTTCTCGTGCTGGTAGGGCTGGCGTTCCAAAAGCTGTTGGTAGGCGGCCCGCAACAGGTTTTGCAACGTTTGC
The DNA here is from genome assembly GCF_002760475.1 of Synechococcus sp. 63AY4M2. Classification (NCBI taxonomy): domain Bacteria; kingdom Bacillati; phylum Cyanobacteriota; class Cyanophyceae; order Synechococcales; family Synechococcaceae; genus Synechococcus; species Synechococcus sp. 63AY4M2. The sequence goes on from NZ_AXUX01000001.1 coordinate 1,065,606, forward strand.
GGATCCCGCTGGCGTGGTTCCATGGCAATAGCTCCCAATCGACAGAACTGACAAAAACAGACAAAACGAGGGGCTACTTTAAAGAAATGGCCAAGAGAGTAGCGAATGGCTCAATACGCTTTTACGGCAAACTTCAGCACATCCTTCTGTAACAAAATTGCCAATAAAAGACCGTGAAGGTTCTACTTAAGATTTACCTTGCCGACAGAACGACCGGGGGAGATCTGCGATAAATATTTACGAAAGGGTTGTCATTTTCTCCAATTTACGTGATTTCACTTTGTAACTTTCTAGCCGATAAAAAAAATTCCGTGTTTATTCGTAGTTAAGTATTATGACACTTCCATAAGTATTATGACACTTCCATCCAGAATAACCTGCTCCAGATAGATCCAGAATATAAGTTAAGTAAAGAATGCAGTCTCTCCCAGGGTCACAGGTGCAGGGCTCATCATTTGAAGTGCTCTGGTGAAGTGCTCTGGTTTGATTGACTGGGGACTCAGGTGTTGCTGTAGACCTGCAAGGGGGCTGCAGGGGAAGGGATCAATCAATTTTTGTGATTGGTTTGCGTTGCTTATGCAGTAGATCCTGCCCGCCGGGGTTTTTTGTCTGCCCTTAATGTGGATCCCGTCTATGGTTAAACAAATCCGGCTAGAGCCTTTATCTCGTGTCTCGGAGGTCGATACCTACAGCAATCTTCTGTCGGCCATTTTGTCGGAGGAGCTCCATGTCTCAAAGGAATGCAACGGTCGCGGCCTCTGCGCCACCTGTCATGTTTACGTCAAAGAGGGAATGGAAAGCCTCACTCCCATCACCCCCCGCGAGGCGAAAACCCTGGAGACAATCACCAGCGCCCGCAGCAATTCCCGGCTGGCCTGTCAGGCGCGGGTGGTGGCCGATGGGGTGGTGGTGGAGCTGCCGCCGGGGATGTACGTGAACTCGCTCAGGGATATCGAAGTGCTCATCGGTCGGCGGGCCGAACAAGATCTGCTCCACCCGCGGACGGGGCGCGTTTTGGTGGAGCAGGGCAAGATCATCACTCGCTCCACCGTCAAGCAACTGGAAAACGAAGATTTTCGCATCATCGGCAGCACCCTTGCCCAGACCAGCGAGGCCTAAGGGATCGCGGCAGCTTAGCTAGGCCGCTGCGGGGGCGCAATCCCCGTGGCTCACAGGCAAAAAAGGCCAGGCTAGAGGCTCAATAGATTGAATTTCAACAAGAAGGCAGCCCATCAAAGCTAGGGACTTTTCCGATTACTTTGCCGTCTAGATTGCTCCTTAGGAGAAAGCCATGGTTAGCACCACCACTCGATCGGATCCCCGTCCCGCAGTCACCATGCCGGTGGGCCGCGACAAGCACGCTCACTACAGCTACCGCGATTTCTTCCGCTTTAACCGAGAGCAAGGCACGATTATCGACTGGAATAACACCCAAAACCTGCTGCTTAGCGAAGACTTCATTGTCGGCCTGCAGGCCGGCCTAGAGCGGGAAGTGGGCGATGCCTCTGCGGCGGTGATGTACACCATCGGCAAGGAGTGGGGCGTCCGCGATGCCCAGCACTTTTCCCAGTGGTACGAGCGGGAGTACGGGGTTGGGGTCAAGCAGTCCAACCTTTTGTTTTTGCTGGAGACCTGGTGGTGGCCCTTTACGGCGCAAGGGTGGGGCAAGTGGGAGGTGGAAACCGAATCCAAACAAAAAGGGTTCTTGTTCATCAACCTGTTTGACTCGATGGTGGCCCGCACCCTGGGCGACGTGGGCAAACCGGTTTGTCACCTCTATGCCGGGCTGTTTGCCGGATTTTTCTCTGCCATGACCTCCCGTGAGCTGGCCTGCATCGAGATCCAGTGCTACGCAATGGGCGAAACCTACTGCAAGTTTTTGCTGGGCAGCCAAGAGCGCATCGATGCCGCCAATTTCTGGATGAGCGAAGGGGCCAGCGCCCGTGAGATCGAGCAGCGTTTGCGCCAACTGTGAGGCCTGCCTGTGGCTTTTGCAGTCCCTCTCTTCGGCATTGTGGGGAGGATGCCTATGCTTACTTCCAACCTCAACCCCAATCTGGACTTAGGGCAACCGCTAGCAGTTTTTTTGCAAGGGTTGAATTGGGATAACCGTCCCTCAGTCCAGACCTTTTTCTCCTCAGAAGTGTTGCCGGAGTTCGGCGCGTCCCTGCTTTTGGCCCAGTCGGTGTTTTTGCCGGCTGCAATTGGTCGGGCATCTGCCTGCGCCCAGAGCTGCCGCCAGAGGATCCCTTTACCCTTGAGGATTTTGCCGCTTTGTTTGGCGGAGCTTTGCTTTAGCCCTGCTTGGCCCCAACTTAGGCCTTGCTTCCTCGAGCCGCTCGATCTTTTGACTCGTATCGCGTTTTTTAAGGAGACCTCACCCATGAACGACCTTCGCCCTTGGCCGGAGCGCATTGCCGATCGAGAAGGGGATTACCTGACACCCGACGATCTGCAAGATCTCATCCGCTACGCCCTCTCGTTTCCAGAGCGGCTGGATCTCTACCAAGTCTTGCAACAACAAGAGCGGGCGTGGATCGAGCAGGTTCTGCAACAGCACGGGTACACCGGCGGGGCAGAATCCTCTCTTACCCCCGCTCAGCGCCTCTTGGCCCGGCAACTGGCCTTCTGCCTGCGCTCCCTGGGCTTGAGCCTGTTGCTGGGGGATCCCACCCCTCTGCAGCAGGGGACCCTTGGCGCGATGGAACAGTATTTGGGGCTGCCGCAGGCGCTGGATCAACTAGGTGCAGTGGTGCAGGGATCCCTGTCAGCAGAGCAATGGGAACTGCTTGCCCCCTACTGGCAACTCCTGCGGGCTACTGGGGATCCCTCTTCTGCCCCTTTGCCTAAAGCCAAGGCAGAAGGGGCCTCGGAACCGGCACCTACCCTGATGGAAATGTTCGCGTAAGACCAGCCAACGGAGGCTCCCGATGATGCTGATGAATTCAAGCGTGGCCGAGCTGATGCAGCAAAGCGAGGGTCGCTATCTGCGCCCAGATGAGTTGAAAACCCTACACGCCTACGTGGAAGGGATCCCCAAACGAGTCCGCCTGTATCAAGTCCTGCAGGCCAAGGAGCAGGAGCTGGTGGATTGGGTGATGGAAAAGTTCCAACAGATGATGCCGAATTTGCCCCGCCAACATGGGCACCTGGCCTGGGAGCGCTGCCGCCGCGACCTGATCATGGTGTGGCGCTACTGCTGCCTGGCTATGCTGCTCAATGACGAGGATTACCTGCGGGATAAGTTGCTCTACTGGCTGGAGACGATCCTGAAATCTTTCAAGATGCGCGACCAGTGCCAGCCCGCCTACAAGTTGATGCTCGACTCCCTCAGCGCTGTTTTCGGCCCCGAAGAGAGCGAGTCCATCCGCCCCTACGTGCTCTTGGCCAAGTCGATGCTGGTCAACTAGAGTCCAGAGGACAGCCATGACCACCCTGCAAGAGCTCCTGCAAGACCAGATCCTGCCCGGCCACTGCTTCAGCCCTGCCTACTACATCCGCCCCGACATCCACAGCGGCCTGCTCTACAGCCGGGGAGGATACCGCCTGGCGGCCTTTCCCATGCCCCTCTTGGAAGCCATCTACGCCGGCTTGCGCTACGAAACCGGCCAAGCCACCCGCGTCATCCTCTACAACTGTGGTCGCGAGTGGGGAGAGGCGTTTTTCCGCCGCATTGAAGACGAACTCTCCCGCTACTACCAACAGCCGTTGCAGGAATTGCCGATGGGGATCTTCCTCGATGCCCTCAGCGATCTCTGGGCCACCCACGGCTGGGGCCGCCTGGAGCTGGATTTTTCCGCCGCCGACCGCGGCCTGGTTCAAGCCAAGATCCGCAACTCCGGCTTTGCCCTGGCTGCTCGTGCCAGCCTTAGGCCGGAGGAACTGTCTGCGCGGCGGGAGCCGGCTGGCCATCTGGAGGCGGGCATGCTGGCCGGCCTCTTCTCCTTGCTCTCGGAACGGGATCTAGTCTGTGTGCAGACCACCTGCGAGTCCCTGGGGGCCGACCTCAACCGCTTCCTCATCGGCACCGCCCAGCGCCTGCACAATTGTGAAGAATGGGTGCGCAAAGGCCTCTCCCACGAGGAGATTTGGGATCGGCTGGCCGCCGGTTCCTAGGGAGGGATCCCTGCTGAAGACCCATGTTTCCAGGCTGGCAGAGAAGGAGAGAATTGAATTTTTCTGGGTCTTAAGACTTGTAAAGACAAAGACAAATCTCCCTGCTCAATCTTTCATCTTTTGCAAAGTTTTTTGGGCTCCTCGGCCAGTAGGTCCTCAACTGAGCAGCCGTCGAGATCCCAATTGCTAAGAAAGTTAGCTGTCCTTAGGGATCCCTGCGTAATATATTTTTTCACACGCTCCCCTACAAATTCGCCATCCTAAATATTAGCTATTCCAAGTCTTGAGCAGTTGCGAAGGGGGAGAGGCAATGAATGCTCAGCAACGGAGCCAAATCATCGCTTCGGAGTGGATGATCGACAGCCAAAATCCGGTTCATTCCATTTCCCGGCTGAAGCGGCGGGCAACTTACTCCGACGTTACCCTTTGGTGGCTGGTGGTGCAGCTCAATCTGAGCGAGCACAACTCCATTCATTCTGATCCTCGCTAGGATTGACAGCCCAAGGAGAGTCGGTTAGAAGGGAATTCCAGCCCAAAACATCCTCACTCACGAGTCCAACTCGAAAGTTAAAGCAAGCTAAAAAAACAAAAGAAGAGCTGAAACTTGAGGTAAGCAACTTCTCAAGCAACAGCTCTTCCGTTCAAGGCGAGACCAATAGAGAGAAGCGGGGATCCCGATGCTCCCTAATCTGTCGGGGGCAAAGCCGCCACCTGAGCCGGTTGCACCGGCAGGAGGGGCCGTTGCACAATTTCCGTCGGCAGGGCACTGCGCAACTGAGCAGCTACCGCCACCGTTGTAACGTCGTAGGTTTGGGTAGCCAGCCGCGGGTAGAGGCCAATGCCGAGAATCGGCAACAGCAGACAGAGAGCCACCGCCATTTCTCGCGGGCGCAGATCCCCCAGGTAGTCTTCCAACACCAAGCCGGGATCCTGAGCCCCATAGAACACCTGCCGCAGCATAGAGAGCAAGTAAATGGGCGTCAGAATAATGCCCACTGCCGCCAGCAGAGCAATTCCTGCCTTGAAGGTCGGCGCATAGGCATCGCTGGTGATCAAGCCCAAGAACACCGTCAGCTCGCCCACAAATCCGCTCATTCCGGGTAGCGCCAACGAGGCCAGGGATCCTGCTGTAAACAGGGCAAAGGCCTTCGGCATTTGCTTAGCCAACCCGCCCAACTTGTCGAGGGCAAGGGTGTGGGTGCGCTCGTAGGTGATCCCCGTCAGGAAGAACAAAACCGCAGCGATCAGACCGTGGGAGATCATCTGCAAGAGGGCGCCGTTGAGACCTAGCTCCGTAAAAGCGGCAATGCCGATCAAGACAAAGCCCATATGGGCAATGGAGGAATAGGCCAAGCGCCGCTTGAGGTAGTTTTGCCCCAGGGCGGCCAGGGCTCCGTAGACGATGTTCACTGCCCCCAGCACCGCCAGCACTGGCGCGAAGTACACATGCGCCTCCGACAAGATGCCCACGTTTAGGCGGATCAGGCCGTAGCCCCCCATCTTGAGCAGCACCCCGGCCAGGATCATGGAAATGGGCGCCGAGGCTTCGCTATGAGCATCCGGCAGCCAGGTGTGCAGCGGAAAGACCGGCAGCTTCACCCCAAAGGCAATTAGGAAAGCTGCATACGCCAAGATCTGGAGAGCCAGCGGATAGGACTTGGCCCCCAGCTCTGCCATCTCCAAGCTAAAGCCCTCGCTGCCAAAGGCCATCGCCAGGGATCCCACCAGAATGAAAATAGAGGCGGCAGCGGTGTAGAGGATAAACTTGGTGGCGGCGTACTGGCGCTGTGGCCCACCCCAGATGGCAATCAGGAGATAAACGGGCACCAGCTCGATCTCCCACATCAAGAAAAAGAGGAGCAGATCCTGCGCCAAGAACACGCCCACCTGGGCGCCGTACATCAGCAGCAGCAGGAAGAAAAACAAACGCGGCTTGTGGGTGAGATTCCAAGCCGCCACGATCGCCAAAGTCGTAATCAAGCCCGACAGCAGCACCAGCGGGAAGGAGAGGCCATCCACCGCCAGCGACCAGTGGAACCCAATCTGGGGAACCCAGGCGTAGCGCTCCGCCAGTTGCAGCGAAAAATCCCGCAGGTCGTAGCGCTGCCCGAAGACATAGACCATCAGGCCCAAATCCAAAGCCCCCACAGCGAGGGCATACCAACGCGCCCAGCGGCTCTGGGGGAGCAGGGGGATCCCAAAGGCTGCCAGCAGCGGCAAGAGCACCAGGGCCGACAGCCAGGGAAACTCAAGAGAATTGCTCATGACCGGGAATAAATACTCATGCTCGATACCCCAATGATATGAAGCTATGTAAACAAATGGAAAGCGATTTTTACAGATCTGCGCTCTTGCGCAGATCTGGAGAAGGTTTCTCTGAGGCTAAGCCGGGAGGATTGCCAAGGGAGCGGCGATGGCAGCCCGGGTGGAAAGTTGCGCGGAGTTGGGCCCCCGCACTCCCTCGACACTGGGAACCAAGCAGGATCTACTCGTCTTCAGCGAAAACGAAGCGGTGCAACTCGTCCAGGGTAGGCTCAGGGCTTTCCAGCGCGAAAAGGACGGCATCCTCAATCACGGCGCTCACCTTTTCCTGAATGGCCTGGAAGTCCGCTTCAGTCATCAAGTTGTGTTCCAAGGCGTAGCGCTCCAGTCGTTTGATGGGATCCCGCTGCCGCCAGAATTCTTTTTCTTCCGGGCTGCGCAGCTCGTCGGGGTCGGCCAAAGAGTGGCCGCGGAAGCGATAGGTGAGGCACTCCAGCAAGGTGGGGCCTTCCCCGGCGCGGGCACGGGCAATGGCCTGCTGGGCTGCCTCCCGCACCGCCAGCACGTCCATACCGTCTACTTGGTAGCCGGGCATGCCAAAGGCGGGGCCCTTGAGGTAGATGTCGGTTACCGAAGTGGCACGCCTGTGGGCCATGCCAATAGCCCAGAAGTTGTTCTCCACCACGTAGACGATGGGCAACTTCCAGAGGGCGGCCATGTTGAGGCATTCATAGAACTGGCCGTTGTTGCAGGCTCCATCCCCAAAAAAGCAGACGGTCACCTGGTCGGTGCCGCGGTACTTGGCCGAAAACGCTGCTCCCGTCGCCACCGGGATCCCTTCGGCCACAAAGGCATAGCCCCCCAAAAAGTTGTGCTCTGCCGAAAACAGGTGCATCGAGCCGCCGCGGCCCTTGCTGCAGCCGGTAGCCTTGCCAAAGAGCTCCGCCATCACTGCTCGTGGGGGAATCCCGGTGCTAAGGGCATGCACGTGATCCCGGTAGGTGCTGCAGACGTAGTCGGTGGGCTTGAGCGCCTTGATCACCCCCGTGGACACAGCCTCCTGCCCGTTGTACAGGTGCACAAAGCCGAACATCTTGCCCTTGTAGTACATCTCGGCGCACTTGTCCTCAAACAGGCGGCCCAGCACCATGTCTTCGTAGAGCATGCGGGCTTCTTCGGCAGAGATGCGAGCGCTAGCCACGGGGGACGTCAGTTCCTGAACCATGCTGGAATCGGGTCGAGGGTAACCAATTTTTGCAGCTTTTCAATTATTCCATGCTCCGCGACATCTGAAGCCCCCAACCCAGGGATAGGTAGGGATCCCAGTTCCAGAGAGGGGTTCCTCTGGGATCAAGAAGAGTAAACTGGAAGGCTAGGGCAAGAGGCATTTTCGTTGCAGCAGCCGCAGCAGGACTTCATCGCGCAGACGCAAATCCTAAACACCAAGAGCGCAAGGCTGAGGGCTGCTTCTGCCTTCGGCGTGGACTTTGACCTGGAGCCGCGGGCAGGAGGTCTTTGGCCAACCAACGTGACGGGGTGTGCCTATGGGAGCCCGTTGGGTTAGCGGTTTTGCGGCGGTCCTGTTTGCCCTGACGGTTACCCTGCTAGGGGGCTGGTACTTCACAGCAGCCATGGGGCTGATCATTTTCCTGGCCCAACTGGAGTTCTTCCGCCTGGTGCAGGCCAAGGGCAATGCGCCGGCCATGCGCACCACCATGTTGTCTAGCCAGGTGCTGGTGTTTTTGCAGCAGGCAAAGCCGGAATGGACCAGCCCTGCTTTTATTGTGGCGGGATCCATCATCTGTTTTTATTTGCTCTTTAAGCCCAAGGTGGCCACCATTGCCGACATTGCCACTTCGATTTTGGGGTTGTTTTACTGTGCGCTGTTGCCCAGCTTTTGGATCCGGGTCAGGGCCCTGTCTTTTTCCCAAGAGCTTGGGGAAGGACTGTGGATTACGCTGCTGGCCATCGGCTGTGTCATAGCAGCGGATGTGGCCGCCTATCTCTGTGGGCGGACCTTTGGGCGCACCAAGCTCTCCATCCTCAGCCCCAAGAAGACGGTGGAAGGGGCCGTAGCGGGGATTGCCGCCAGCATGGCCCTGGCTGTGGCGGGAGCCTACTACCTCAAGTGGCCGTGGAGCTGGCTGAGCGGCGGGGTGTTGGGGTTTTTAATTGGGCTGACCAGCCTGCTGGGGGATCTGACCGAATCGCTGATGAAGCGAGATGCCGGCGTCAAGGATTCCGGGGATCTCATCCCCGGCCACGGCGGCATTTTGGATCGGGGAGATAGCTACGTCTTTACCGGGCCCCTGGTGTTTTACTTTATGCAATGCCTGGAGTGGCTTAGCGCCTATTTCAATCGTTGACATACTTTAGCCGCATCTCTCAGGGCTGAGGGTATTGCGATAGCAGCGCGGAGCTGTGGGTCGGCGGCAAAACTCTCAACTGGGTTTGAGATAGCTAGAGTTGCGGGCAGAGGTCCGAGTTATTTTGTTCCTGAGCTTTTCATTGTTGCACTTCAGAGATAAACTGCCTAACATTTTCCAGACAGCAAAACCCCTGCGGGTTGTTGACCTGGCAGCCGCAGCGCTTGGCTTTGATGTGGGCGGCAATTTCCTCCAGAATGGCCTGGGGCGTTTTGGATCCCTTCAGCTCTTGCCGGATGCGCTGGCGCGTCCAGCCAAAACAGTAGCAGACGGGCACGTCCTCGCCACTTTCTTTTTGAAAGACTGGAACCTTGAGGTCGTCAACCCCAAAGCTCTGACCTTGCTCAGAAAAATAAACAACAGGACAAATGGGATCCCGACAAAACGCATAGCTGCTGTCGGCATCCAATTGTGCCAAAGCTGGAGGAGATAGCAGGCTCTTCAGGGTAATCAGTTGAATTGAGATCCCCTGCTCCCCACTTCTTGGGCACAAGGGCTGCCAAGCACTAGCAGAAAATGGTACAAGGGGTTCTCTTGTCATGAGTTATCAAGCTGTTGTTGAAAGATGGCGCAAGAAGAGCTTTTCTCTTGCTCAGAAAATTTTTGTTGACACTTTTCAATGAGTGTTGACAACTCCCCTCTGAGTTCCTGCAGATGGGCAATTGACTTATCGATTTGTCTGAGCTTTTCGGTTAGCTTTACGTACACCTGCCAACAGGGCAAAGCCTGCCCATTCTCCTGAAGCAAGAGCAGTTCCTTGATCTCGGCTAGGGTAAGTCCCAAAGCCTTGGCGCGGGCGATGAAAGCCAGCCGCTCCAGCTCAGGCTCCCCGTAGAGGCGATAGCCCCCCTCCGTCCTGCGCGGCTTGGGAATGAGCCCCAGGCGCTCGTAGAAGTAGAGGGTTTGGGGGGTGATGCCCAGTTTCTCGGCTACCTGACCCACCCGCAGCAGTTCAGACATGCCCGGTTGATTCCCTCTCTCCAGAAGCTCTCTCAGCCTAAACCCTATAGCTAACTACAAGGTCAAGAGGGATCCCTAGCAAGAGCCCGCCGGCTTAAAGTAAGCCTGCTAACCTATAGGGTAGTCCTTTAACAAGCCTGGCCTGGATTCTGCATGACTGCTGCACCTTCCCTCGCCCACCTGCCCAGCCAGTACAACCCCTTTGAGACCGAGCCGAAGTGGCAGCGCTTTTGGGAGGAAAAGGGGTTTTACGTAGCGGATCCCAAGGCGCCGGGAGAAGCCTTCAGCATGGTGCTGCCCCCGCCCAATGTCACCGGCAGCCTACACATGGGCCATGCCTTTGCCTTTACCCTGCCCGATGTGGTGGTGCGCTACAAGCGCATGCGCGGCTACAACGTCCTCTGGCTGCCGGGCACGGATCATGCCAGCATTGCCGTGCACACCATCCTGGAAAACCAACTGCGCCAGGAGGGCAAGAGCCGCTTTGAGCTGGGCCGCGAGGCTTTTCTAGAGCGGGCCTGGGCCTGGAAGGAGCAATCCCAGGGCACCATCAAAAGCCAACTGCGGCGGCTGGGCCTGTCGCTGGACTGGACGCGGGATCGCTTTACCCTCGACGAGGGCCTGAGCCGGGCAGTTACGGAAGCCTTTGTCCGCCTCTACGAAGCAGGGCTGATCTATCGGGGCGAGTATTTGGTCAACTGGTGTCCGGCCACCCAGTCAGCAGTCTCCGACATCGAGGTGGACAACAAAGAGGTCAAGGGCCACCTCTGGCATTTCCGCTACCCCTTGGCCGCCGATCCCGGCCAGTACCTGGTGGTGGCCACCACCCGCCCGGAGACGATGCTGGGGGATACAGCCGTGGCGGTCCACCCCCAAGACGAGCGCTACCGCCATCTCATCGGCCAGTTTGTGCGGCTGCCCATCAAGGATCGCCTCATCCCCATCATCGCCGACGAGTATGTGGATCCCACCTTTGGGTCTGGCTGCGTCAAGGTCACCCCGGCCCACGACCCCAACGACTTTGAGATGGGCCGGCGCCACCAGTTGCCCTTGATCAACATTCTCAACAAGGACGGCACCCTCAACGAGAACGGGGATCCCTTCACCGGCCTGGATCGCTTTGTGGCCCGCGAGAAGGTGGTGCAGTGGTTTGCTGAGCACGGCCTGCTGGAGAAGGTGGAGGAGTACACCCACAGCGTGCCCTACAGCGACCGCGGGGGTGTGCCCATTGAGCCGCTGCTCTCCATTCAGTGGTTTTGCGATGTTTCCGGGATGGCGGCCCGCTGCTTGCAGGAGGAGCGGGAACACCACAACCCCCGCTTTATTCCGGAGCGCTGGACCAAGGTTTACACGGGCTGGCTGGAGAAGCTGCGCCCCTGGTGTATCTCGCGGCAACTGTGGTGGGGGCACCAGATCCCGGCCTGGTATCCGGTCATCGACGGCCAGCTCCCTGAGGATCCGCAGGCTTTTGTGGTGGCCCGCAACGCCGAAGAGGCGTGGGCCAAGGCGCGGGAGAAGTTCGGCCCCGACGTGGAGCGGCTGGAGCGGGATCCCGATGTGTTGGACACCTGGTTTAGCTCGGCGCTGTGGCCTTTTTCCACGCTGGGCTGGCCGGAGGAGACGGAGGACTTCAAGCGCTACTACCCCACCTCCCTGATGTCTACGGGCTTCGACATCATCTTCTTCTGGGTGGCCCGCATGGCCATGATGGGAGTGCAGTTTACCGGCCAGATCCCCTTCAAAGATGTCTACATCAACGGCCTGGTGCGGGACGAGCACGGGGCGAAAATGTCCAAGTCCAAGGGCAACGGCATCGATCCCATCGAGCTTTTGGACAAGTACGGCACCGACGCCCTGCGCTACGCTTTGGTTAAAGAAGTGGTGGGGGCCGGCCAGGATATCCGCCTGGCCTACGACCGCAAGACTGGCGAGAGCGCCAGCGTCGAGGCGGCCCGCAACTTTGCCAACAAGATCTGGAACGCCTCCCGCTTTGTGCTGCTGAACCTAGAGGGGCAAACCCCCGCCCAACTGGGATCCCCGGCTCCGGAGGCGCTGGAGCTGGCCGATCGCTGGATCCTGTCGCGGCTGCACTCCACGGCCACCCAGGTTATTGAAGAGCTGGAAGCCTACGGCCTGGGCGAGGGGGCGCGGCTCTTGTACTCCCTGATTTGGGATGACTTTTGTGACTGGTACATCGAGCTGGCTAAACCCCGGCTGCGGGGAGAAGACCTCGCTTCCAAGCGCACGGCGCAGCAGGTATTGGCCACCGTGCTGGAGACCATTCTGCGGCTGCTGCACCCCTGGATGCCCCATATCACCGAAGAAGTCTGGCAGCTCCTCACCCAGGCCAACCAAGCCACCTCCATCTCCGTCCAGCCCTATCCCACCCCCGACCCCAGCTGGGTTAACCCGCAACTGGAGCGGGAGTTTGGCCTGGTGATCCAGACCATCAGCAGCCTGCGCAACCTGCGGGCAGAGGCTGGCCTTAAGCCGCATCAGACCATCGCCGCCTTTCTGGTTACCGCCGATCCGGACGAGCAGCGGATCCTCACCACCGCCCAGGCCTACATCCGCGAGCTGGCCAAGGTGGAGTCCTTAGAAATCACGGGATCCCTGGCCAGGGATCCCAAGCAGGTGGCGGCTGCCGTAGTGGGCACAGTGCAGGTGCTGGTGCCCCTGGCAGGGCTGGTGGATGTGGAGGCGCTGCGGGCCAAGGTGCAAAAAGATCTGGCCAAGCTGGAAAAAGAAGCCCAAGGGATCCGCGCCCGCCTGGAGAACCCCAATTTCCTCAGCCGGGCCAACCCCGAAGTGGTGCAGGCCAGCCGCGAGCAACTGGCGGAGCTGGAGGCCCAGATGCAGCTTTTGCAAGCCCGCATGGAAAAGTTGGGCTAGAGCAGTGGGGAGCGCTCTCCTTGGCGGCTCTTGCCCTGGGCAGCCGACTTTCGTAGCCTCGAGCTTAATGGCACCGGCTATTTTTGCGAAATTGCAGTGGCCATTCCCCATCTCTGTGTTACGATAAGGCTTAGCTCGAGATAAATGTCGGTTGTAGCGTTCGGTTCTTCCGGTCTGGACGGGTTTTCACGTTTTGTATTGGCAGACGGCTCTCCGAATATCTCGCTTGTTCCTCTCTCTTTCGGAGATCGTCGATGTCGATTTATGTAGGTAACCTTTCCTTTAAGGTGACGGAAGCGGAATTGACCGCTGTGTTTGCCGAGTACGGTTCTGTGAAGCGGGTGCAGATCCCCACCGACCGCGAGACGGGCCGCATCCGCGGCTTTGGGTTTGTGGAAATGAGCTCTGAGGCCGAAGAGCAGGCTGCCATTGCCGCTCTGGATGGCGCGGAATGGATGGGCCGCGACCTCAAGGTCAACAAGGCTCGCCCGCGGGAAGAACGCCCCACCTCCGGTTTCCGCTCTGGTAACGGCGGCGAGCGGCGGCGCAACTTCCAATCTCGCTATTAACTCGCTATTAAAACGTCAACCCCTCACCCCCGGCCCCTCTCCCAGAGGGAGAGGGGGGTTGGGGATCGAGACAACGAGCCTTTTCTTGCAACTAAGCCGGCGGTTTGTCCGGCCAGGGCTCTGTCAGGTCAACGGCTAGGGGATCCCAGTCCCAGCCCCAGTCGCGGGCAATGGCCTGGGTGAGGCCCAACTGGCCAGCGCCCGGGTAGCGGGCCAGGGCCAACAGGAGATCCACCAGTTGCTCGCCAGTGGGGGTGCGGCCAAAAATGTGCAGCCCATCCCGGATCTGGGATTCTTTGAGCTCGCAGAGGTAGCCATCGAGGCGGCCCCAGTCTTCCTCTTTCTCCAGGTTGAACTGCCAGTCCAGCTGCTCTCGGCGAACCAGCTCTTGGATCTGGGCGCGAATCAGGGGGCAGCGGCCCGGATCCATCTGCTGGGCCTCGTAGTACTCGTCCATCAGCCGCTCCAACTCTGCCAAGGGGCCGTAGAGCTCGGCGCGGGTCAGGGGCGGGGTGAGGTGGTCGAGGATCACCGCTTGGGCCCGCCGCTTGGCCTGGGATCCTTCGCCGGGGTCGTTGACGATGAAAGGATAGAAGTGGGGCAGAGGCCCTAGGGCAATTTCTGGGTAGCAGGTGGCGGAAAGGGCGGATCCCTTGCCGGGCAGCCACTCCAGGTTGCCGTGCTTGCCCACATGCACCACCGCGTGGACGCCGAACACCTGGCGCAGCCACAGGTAAAAGGCCAGGTACTCGTGGGGTGGCACCAGATCCGGAGCGTGGTAGTTCAAAGAGGGATCCCGGTCGTAGCCCCGCGGCGGCTGGATCCCGACAAAAACGTGCTCCAACTGCAGGCCGACAATGGGGATGTCGTGGGCAGGCGGATCCCCCCACTGCCGCAGCAGATCGCCTTGGACAGCGGCAGGCAACTGGGCAAACCACTCCCGATAGAGGGCAGCCGGCAGCACCTGCCGCGCCGGGCGTAGGGATCCCAGCGGATCATAGGTTTGGCCCTGGGTTAGCCAGCGGATGAGCTCATCTCCGCTCTGGGGCAGTGGACAGGCGCGGTAGCCGGCTTGCGCCAGGGCTTTGAGGATCTCGACGCAGCTTGCCGGTGTATCCAACCCTACCCCATTGGCCAGCCGCCCATCCCGGCTGGGGTAGTTGGCCAAAATCAAGGCCAGACGGCGCTGCTCGGCAGGGGTGCGCCGCAGCTTTACCCAGTTGGCCGCCAGCTCGGCCACAAACGCCACCCGATCCGGCACGGCCTCATAGGCCATGATCTCCGTCTGCAGGCGGGGATCCCACTGTTGAACCGTCTTGAACGAGATGGCCCGGCTGAGGATGCGCCCGTCCACCTCTGGCAGCACCACGTTCATGGCCAGATCCCGCGCCCCCAAGCCTCGCGTGGCGTTCTCCCAGCGCTCCCGCGACCCGCTGCTCAAGACCACCTGCACAACCGGCACATCCAGCTCCTGCCAAAGGCGAACATCGGGCTGCTCGCTCTCCAGCCGAGCGAGGGAAAAACTGGTGGTGTTCAACAAAAGTTCAATTTGGCCGCCGAAGTGCTCCCGCATGGCCTGGGGCAAGTCCGGCTCCTGCAGGCTGTAGGTATAAAGACACAGCGGCTGCAACCCCCGCTCCTGCAGGGCTTCGGCCAGGGCATCTATGGGCTGCGTATTCCCCGCCAAAACATGGGCCCGGTAGAGCAGGATCCCTACCTTGGGGGCGTGGGGATCCCTGGGCAGGGGGGGATAGTAGATCCCCAGGCGGGGCAGCACCTGCGGCTCCGGCACGGCGTACTCCTGCCCCAGGAACTCCCTGGCCAAGAGTTTCAAGCAGGCCGCCACATTGGCCGCCCCCCCTTCCAGCCAGTACTGCCACACCCGGTCTGCCACCGCTAGGGGCACGGTGGAGTGGCTGACCAAATCCCAGTCGGGGCGGTCATCCCCAGGGATCACAATCAGGGTGGATCCCGCTGCTGCCGCTACCTCTTTGGCCACCTCCAGGCCATAGCTCCAGTAGGCCCTTCCCCCCAAAAGGCGAAGGAGCACCACCTGGGCCCGCCGCAACACTTTCTCGGCGTAGTCGTCGATGCTCAGGGGCTGTTGCAACTGCAGCAAATTGGCCGCCCGCACCGCTGGAAAATCAGCCGGCAGCAGCCGCATCGCCGCGCTCAAGGCCGTCAGATCCGTGTCGGCTGCCGACAGGACAACGATGGGGGCCGGATCCTGCTCCAGGAAAACGACCCCGCCTTGCGAAGGATCCCATCCCCCTGGCAAAGCGGCTATCCGATGCATAGAGCCAGCGCCAAGCGCTCCGCCAGTAACTTCTCCTCAGCGTACACCTCAGCTTAGCGACCGTACTTAAGCACAAAAGCAGCCTGCCCGCCGGCGCTGGTCTGGCCGGGGAAAGTTCCCTGGTTGACACTCCCACCCAGGGGATTCTTACGCAGCCCAAAATGGACTCGCGAAGGCGCTGTCAAGACGCCCCTAGACAGTCCTTTGAGGCATAACCTCAAAGTTCTGCTTACTTCGGACTTAAGTTCCTCCAGGTTAGTTATTGCCGCGCGGGTTTTGCACCGCAGTAGGTTGTTTTCCTGGAGAAGCTCTGTACTAACTATAACAAAGAAGCAACTAAAGTTGCTCAAGGGCTTTTCCGCCCCGCACTCAAGTACGGGGCTACCAAGCTATCCTCTTGTGTACTTGCGCAAGAAAACATCGCTGCTCCCCGCCGAGCTTTGGCCAAAAAAGTTTCCCTCGGTTACCCCTGCCACCCAAACATTTCCCTGGGCATCAATCGCGATGGCGCGGGCTTCGTCAGAGGAAGGGGTGCCCAACTGGCGCAGCCAAGGGCCGCGACCACACCCAAAACCTAAGCCGACACAAGCTAAGCCGCCCAGAACTGCTCTAGCCAGTGCCTGTCTCCTGCTCATAGGCCCTCTTTTCCGAGCTACTCCCCGTTTCATTCCCTCCCACACCCCTGTCTGGTCGAGGGCAATCAAATCCTCCGCTGGAATATCCCTGACTTCTTGACTATAAGCTAGTCGTTCTCTTTGCACCTCTTCTTCTTGGTCTCTCGCACTGCGGTAAGTCTTTTTTTAGAGTCATTCCTTGCTTTTTCAAGAGATTGTGTATCGTGACGGTACTCACATCAATCGCTAAGCCCTCCCGCAAGAGTTCTTGATACTGCCACAGGTAGAAGTCTGGTTGTTCCGCAATAATTGCCATCACTTTCTTGAGAATCTTCCCTCAAAGCGATCCCCGCCCGGAAGGGCTAGGAAGAGCTGAAAATCCTCTTCCCTACCATTGTGGGAGGTAGCTGTCATTAGCAAGAAATGGCGCGTTAGCTGGGAGAGCAACTTACCTAGCTTATAGCGCTTGGTTTCCTTGACTTCTCCGCCGAAAAAAGAGGCCGAGAGCTTGTGAGCCTCATTGACAGCAATCAAATCCCAATCTGTTGCCTTCAGCTTTTCTTGCAGCGCCTCATCTCGGCTCAGTTTATCCAGCCGGGCAATCAGCAAAGGGATCTCTTGAAACAAATTTCCCGTTCGCGCAGCTTCAATCCGCTGCAGCACTAGGCTGCCAGGACAGACAATGAGACAACGGTGCAGATTGCCGCGAATCAAGAGCCCCGCCATAACTCTCTTGCCGGCGCCGGGATCTTCAGCCAGCAAAAAGCGCAGCGGCTGCCGCGTCAGCATTTTTTCATAGACGGCGCTAATCTGGTAGGGCAGAGGTTCCGCCAGGGAGGTATGAACTGGAAGTAGGGGATTGAAAAGTGGGCTAGACGAATTCGTTAGGCTTCGGAAACCAGCGGGAACAGAGCCTCATCTCGCTTGAAGTTCCAGAAAAATCCCTTGGCTACAACTTCTGGGGCCGTCTCTTTGTCCCGAAACACTCCCCCGACTAAAGTCGGGGGATTCCTACGCAGTCCACAAGCGGACTCATCAAGTCGTTGTCAAGACGCCCCTACACAGTTCTCTAGGGCAAAGCCCTAAGGTTCTGCTTACTTCGCTGAGCAACGCCCCCACCCCAGGCACTGGAAGGAAGAAAGCCGGGATCGCCTACAGAGATAGGCCCAGCTTCAGTCCCAGCAAAGCATGGGCGAAGAGCACGCAGAGGATGAGGCTGCCTAAGTAGGCATGGGTGGTGCGCAGGGCCTCGCGGTTGCCCCCAAAGCCACTTAGGGACAGGGCACCGTTGGCTGCCAACAGCAGCAACACCAGGGATCCCGTCCAAAAATGGGGGCTGCTCAGCAGGGGCTGGCCCTGCATGACCAAGGAGAGAAGGCCGCCGGTGTAGCCTAGGGCAATGAAGGTGGCCATCCAAGGGGCCAGCTTGCGGTGATCCCAAAGCGGCTTTTGGGCCGATTCCGGCAGGGATCCCTCGGCTGCTAGGCGCAAGACCCGCCCCCGCCAGCCGGTCAGGCCGACAAAGCTGCCCATGACCACTACCACAATGCCCATCATCAAAGGATGTCCCCATTGCACGATTGGCTGGGGCAGGTTGAAGCCGGCAAAAAACTGGGCCACCGGCTGCAAGGCAGCCGTCAACCTCTCCGAAGTTGCCGACAGATCGGGCAGAGCCACACTCAGCATAGGGATCCCTCCACCTTCGGGACAACTACAACTTCTTAACAAATCTACAACAAACCCACTTTCGATGACAGATGCCGGCGGGAAGCTTCAGGGGGTGCAGCCGCAACGGTAAAATGTCTAGCGGTGAAGCCGTGGTCGGCCACAGATCTTCGGCTGCCGCCTGCTGATGAGCAAAACGGAGTTATTCACATGGCCAAGTTGTTGTTGGGGGATCAGTCCTTTGAAGTTGAGCTGCTGACGGATGTGCCCACCAATTGGCCTGGAATTAAAGTCATGTCCAAGGGCGCCAAACTGGATATCCCAGCAGGAACAGTGGTGAGGGTGGAGTCGGAAGATGACCATGTAACCGGCTCTTACAAGGTGGTTTATCGTCTGGCTCCCGCCTATCCTCGCAGTTGGCGGCTGCTTCTGGAGCGGGAGAGTGCCGCTGCACCGCAAGCGGAAGCGGCTCCAGCGACCAAACCTGCTCAGGTTGCCCCTTCGGCAGCCTCGTCCCTGCCCAACAGCGACAAGATCTTCACCATCAAGGTAGCCGGTCTGGTGGGAGGGGGCGTGCGCAAAAGCGTTGTCGAGTACAAAGTGCCCTTCAGCCGCCTTTCTCAAGAAGTAAAGCGGATTACCCAAAGGGGGGGCAAGATCGTCAGCATTACGGAGTCCAATTTGTTGAGCAACCTCGACTAACTTGCCTGGAAGGCATCTGGGGCGGTGGGCTTTGGCTCTGCTGCCACTTCTATGGGCTGGGGTGCTACCTGGGCGAGGAAAGGGATCCCTGGGCGTTTTGGAGGGAACCACGGGCAAGGGCTTCCCTATCCCCAACCAGGAGATGGGGGTGGTAGGCTGACGTTGGTTTTGCCGGTGAGGAGGAGGACATGACGTCTCGACAGCCGCCGACGCGCCGGGGCGGCCATCCAGTTCCTAGGGCAAAAAGGGGATCCCCCTTCCTGGGCCGAAGTCTTTCTAGCTCTGCGCAGCGACCGCCAACCCAGTTGCGCTTCCAGCTGCTCCGCTTCTTGGCTTTGTTGACCACAGTGCTGGGATTTGGGACGGGAGCCCTGGTGGCCTGGGCCACTGCCCATCCTGGTTGGGTGAGCCGCCTGTCGGGGCTGCTGCCACCCCCAGCCGAGTTGCCAGCGCCTCGGGCCGAGGCCAAGGCAGCCCGACAGCGCCCGCCCCTCCCCCAACAGCCGCAACTGCAGCGGGATCCCTTTGCGTTGGATCCCTTGGCCAGCCTCTCCTACGTGCCCGCCATCATGTATCACGATGTGGTGGCCGGCCGCAAAGAGGTTTGGTTTGACACCACGGCGGCGGAGCTGCGACAGCACTTTGAAGCCATCAAGCAGGCGGGGCTGATTCCCATCCACATCGACCAGCTTTACAAACACCTGCGAGATGGGGATCCCTTGCCGGAAAAGGCCATTTTGCTCACCTTTGACGACGCCTACCTTGGGCTTTACGAAAACGCCTACCCGCTTTTGAAGGAGTACAACTACCCCGCCACCTACTTTGTGCAGACCGGCTTTGTCGGCGTGCCCACCAGCAAAGATCACTTCACCTGGGATCAGATGCGGGAGATGGATGCCAGCGGGTTGATCGACTTTGCTGCCCACACCGTCAACCATCCCCCTGACCTACGGGTGCTAGACGATGCCCGCCTGCGGCGAGAGGTGTTTGACTGCAAGACCAAGCTGGAAGAGGAGCTGGGCCACCCCATCCACTACTTCGCCTATCCGGAAGGCAATCGGGACGAGCGGGTAAAGCAATACCTGGCCGAGGCGGGTTACTGGATGGCCTTTACGATGGATCCCGGCTTTACGGGACAGTCGCCCAACTTGCTGGAGGTACGGCGCTTTAACCAGTTTCGCATCACCGAGGCCATCATCGGCGCCCGCACCTTCACCCTCAGCCGCAGCCCCGACTACTGGCTGGATGTGACTCAGCCCCTGGCCCCGACCGATGAGGTCATTGACGGGGTGAGGATCCTCACCATCCGCGGCGGACGGGCAGCCACGGTGCACGCGGAGCGGCGCTACGAGGTGAGAACCTTGGCCCAGCGCTACCAGGCCGATGCCGGCATCAACGGCAGCTTCTTCTCCATTCCTTGGATCAACTCCGCCAGCAACGTCATGGTGGGACCGGTGATGGCCGCCAACCACAAGACGTTCATCCCCGGTCGCCCCGAAGACGACAAGGTGGTGCGCGGTCGCCCCCTGGTGCTGCTGGGCAGGGATCGGCTGCGCTTTGTGCCTTTTGATCCCGACACGATGACTCAGCTCGACAACCTTCGCCAGCTCATGCCGGATGTCACGGACCTGTTTGTGGCGGGCTTGTGGCTGGTCAAGGATGGCCGGGCCCTTTCGCCAGCGGAGATTGACTCGTTTCGCCTCTCTAGCGCCGCCGAGTTCCGACCCCGCGCCTTTTTTGGGGTGGACGACCAGGATCAGGTGGTAATCGGAGTTACCAAAACCCACGTCAACGCCGCCATCCTGGCTAGCCTATTGCCCAAAATCGGGATCCGCGAGGCGGTGCTGCTGGACTCTGGCTTTAGCACTTCGTTGGTTTACCGAGGAGAAATTCTGGCCACTGGCCATGCCGGCCCCAACCAGCCCAGCCGCCCGGTGCCCCATGCCATTTTGCTCTACGACCTAACCCGTTTGTGGAGGGAGGATCCCCAGCAGCAGGCAAGCGCCAACTCTCCCGGCAGCCAGCTGGAGGGGCTGGTGCAGTTGCTCCCCAGCGGCGACCAGGAAGTGGCCAAGGCGCAGCTGGAGAGCATCCTGGCCGGCCAGCGCACCCTCAAGCGGGGGGAGCGGGGCCCGGCCGTGGTGGCGGTGCAACTGGGCTTAAGCCGCCTGGCCGCTCAGCAGGGACGGCTGGATCTGCTCCCCTCTGGCCCCGATGGGGTGTATGGCAATGAGGTGGCCCAGGCAGTGGCAGAGTTGCTGTTGACCGATCGCGTCAGCGGGACGGAGTCCTTAGCTGGGGGCGGTGAGACGGGATCCCCGCAAACAACCCCCACTCCCCTGGTGGCGGGAACGGCAACCCTGTCCCGATCGCGTCCGTGGGACGGAGTCCTTAGGGTGGATGCCATCGATGCTCAACTGCTGCAACGCTTACTGGAGCGGGTTAATCTCGCCCCAGCCTCTGTGTTGGTGGATACCCGTCTGGAGCGGCCAACTTGGCCTCTGGAGCGCAAGCCGACCCGGAAGCTGCTGCCGAGAGCGGCTCTGGATTGACATACTCCCCACAGCCATAGCTGCAAAGAGTTGGTGAGCGCAGCGATTTAACCTCAAGCTGAGGCCAAAGCCAGGCTAGGCCCCCCTGGTTTGCAGGGTGAAGTTTCTCCCGGCAGAAGCCAGGCTGGTCGCGACTGTTGCGCGTGAAAGTGGCCGAGCGGGGTTGGGATCTGGGGGGAGTGAGAGATATCCTTTCTGGGGCGAGTTCTGCTATCCTGCTTTCAGGAATCTTTAACCTTTCTGATTTTCTGCCGCCTTTGATGGTTGTTGCTTTGGCCTCTCTTGCTTCAGCAAATCTGCCCCGCACTCTTCTGCCGGCGGAAATCGCCCATCTAGACAACCTCAGCTACAACGAACAGGGTTTGATCCCGGCCATCGTGCAGGACTACCTGGACGGGACGGTGCTGATGATGGCCTGGATGAACCGCGAGTCGCTGCAGAAGACTCTGGAAACGGGCCGCACCTGGTTCTGGAGCCGCTCCCGCCAGGCGCTGTGGCCCAAGGGGGAAACTTCTGGCCACGTGCAGTGGGTCAAGCAAATCCGCTACGACTGCGACAGCGACGCGCTGGTTATCTTGGTGGAGCAGGTGGGAGAGGCGGCCTGCCACACAGGGGCGCGAAGCTGCTTCTTCCGCACTCTCCCCGAGAAGGAAGGGGATCCCATGCCGGCCGCCGATACCCTGTCGCAGGTGTTTGCCGTGGTCAAGGCCCGCCAGGCGGATCCCCGGCCCGATTCCTACACCAGCAGCCTGCTGGCCAAGGGAGACAACGCCATCCTGAAAAAACTCGGCGAGGAGACGGCTGAAGTGGTGATGGCGGCAAAAGAGGGAGACAAGGCAGCCCTGGCCCGCGAGGTGGCGGATCTCTGGTACCACTGCCTCGTGGCTCTTGCTCATCATCAGGTGGATATTCGGGATGTCTATCGCCAGCTCCAAGCCCGCCGTTCCCCTCAGTGAAGGTGCTCTGTCCGAGGAGGGGGAGCTGCCTTTGGAGGAGATGGAGCAACCCCCCGCCAAGACCTACCTAGATTTACAGGCTGCGCGACGGGGCCAGGTGGATCTGGAAACCGACCGGGAGACTTTGGCCCGTTACCTGCGCGGCCATGGCCAGTGGATCCAGCGCTGCTTCCGGCCACTCCAGGTGGAGCCCCTCTCTGCCGAAATCTATAGGCTGCAGTTTTTCCGCATGGGCGGGCTGGGGTTTGAGCTGGAGCCCAGCTTTGGGGTGAAGATCTGGCCAGAGGAAGATTACCTGTTTCGGCTGACTTCCATTGAGCTGCCGGGGGATGCCGCCCTGCCCTACTGGGTGGATTGTCGGGCCAGCTTCCGGCTGGAAGAACTACCGGGATCCCTGGCCACCACCCGCGTCCACTGGGATCTCCAGCTGAATATCCGGCTGCATTTGCCCAAGTTTTTGCAGGTTCTGCCGCGCAAGTTGGTTCAGAAAGTGGGCAGCCAGGTGGTGCAGCAGGTTACCCGCGGCCTCAGCGATCGCTTTACCCACAATGTCTGCAGCGATTTCTATGGCTCCATTGGCCGTTCCCATCACCCCTATCGCTTGGTTGCGGTGGAAGATGGGGCGTGATATGGTAAGGGGCACATGTGTTGCGGGCAGGCTGCTTGGTCCTTCCCGGCAACGGGCGATGGGGTTCGCCGCAACCGCCTCAGGCAGATCCTAGGGATAAAGTTTCTCTAAGACTTAGAGCTGGGGCTGATGACTCCTACTCTTCTGGGCAGATCCAGGGGGTGGGAGTCTTTGATGTTGAGTTCTCACCCCGCAGAAACGCGAACGGCTTTTTCTCCCTGGGCTGCCCTTCAACACGCGGACGGCGAGGAGAGAGGTTTTGTTGATGCTGGGCAGTTGGCTGTGGATCTTGGGGATGGGCTTTTTTGTCGGCCAGATCCTGGGCCGGCTGGGAATGCCGCCGCTAGTGGGGATGATCCTGGTCGGGATCCTGTTGCAAGAGGTCTTGTCCCCAGAGCTGTTGGCGGCAGCCGGGGATCTGCGCTTGGTGGCCGTCACGATTATCCTGATGAAGGCCGGGCTGGGGCTGGATCGGGAAAAGCTGGCCCAGCAGGGATCCGTGGCGCTGCGGCTGGGGTTTTTGCCGGCAGCCTGTGAGGCGCTGGCGGTGGCGCTCTTGAGCCGCTGGATCCTGGGGTTGGACTGGGCGACGGGGCTGCTTTTGGGCTGTGTAATCGGGGCGGAGTCGCCGGCGGTGATCGTGCCGGGGATGTTGCGCCTCAAGAGCTTGGGCTGGGGGGTGGCCAAAGGGATCCCGGACGCCATTTTGACCGGCAGCGCCCTTTCCGACGTGCTGCTGCTGTTGGGCTTTAGCCTGTTGCTGAGCTTTTTGGGGCAGGGATCTCCAGAGGGCCTTCGCCTGTTCGGCCTGGAGCTGTCGCCGCTGCAGTGGCTGCCGTTCCAGGTGGGGATGGAGATCCTGCTGGGGGTGGTCATCGGCTACCTGGGGGCGCGGCTTTTGGTGGCGCTCCTGGTGCAGCAGAACTGGACGCGCAACAGCACGCAAGAGGTGTTGCTGGCAGCCTGCCTGGCGCTGGGCCTGGTGTTGGCGTCGCAGGTGTGGCCCTATTTTTCCGGCTACCCGGCGGTGATGGCCCTGGGGTTTTTTCTCGTCCAACTGGATGGGCCGCTGGCGCGGCGGCTGCGGCTTGGGTTCGACGCCCTCTGGACGGTGGCGGAGATCGTGCTGTTTGTCCTGCTGGGGGCCTCTTTGGATCTGCAGGTACTGGGATCCCTGCTCTTGCCCGGCTTGCTGCTTTTGACCCTGAGCCTGCTGTTGGGCCGGGGCCTGGGCTGGTGGCTTTCCACGGTAGGGAGCAACTGGAACTGGCGGGAGCGGCTCTTTTTGCTGCCGGGCAACATGGCCAAGGCCACGGTGCAGGCGGCCATCGGCGGCATCCCCTTGGCCCAAGGGATCCCTGGCGGAGAGACCATCCTGGCCATAGCGGCCTTGTCGATTCTGGCCACAGCACCCCTAGGGGCTTGGCTGACCCAGGTCTTTGCCCCTCGCCTGCTGGAAAAAGGGGAGGTGGATCCCACCAAGGTGGGCAGCCAGGGCAAGGTGAGCTTCTTGGCAGCCGTCGATACTTCTCCCTTGGCCGAGGCAGTGCTGCGCAAGGCAGCGGATCTGGCGCGGCGGCTGGACGGGGAAGTGATTGTGCTCCATGTTACCGACGAGCCGCAGGGGAAGAGAGTAGAACAGTTGCGGCAGCTGGCCCAGCGCCTCTTGGCCGACATTCGCCACGAATTTTGCCTGGCCTCCGGGCCTTTGGCAGAGACCATCGTGGGCCTAGCCCAGGAGCGTCAGGTTACCGATATAGTCATGGGCAAGCGGGGCCAGCGGGGCTGGGAGCAAGTATTGCTGGGATCCACTTCGCAAGCGGTGTTGGAGACCAGCCCCATCCCGGTGATTTTGGTGGAAGAAGAGGAGTTCGGGAAAGCCAGAATTGACACTCCCACCGCCTAAAGGCGGGGGATTCTTACGCAGTCCACAAAAGAACCCGTAACGGCGTTGTCAAAGCGCCTCTAGACAGTTCCTTCACGCAAAGCCCCAAGGTTCTGCTGACTTTCTTAAGTAGGTTGGTGGCAGCATTCGCCTCAGCCTAGAGGGTCTCCACCCGTCGGGTTTTTCACCATAATTAGGTAGCTCATCTCCATCTAGGAAGCTTGCCTGCGAGCTGTACGCCTCCTCTACCTCAATAAACTCCATGCCATAATGCTGACATAATTGCGCAATACGCTCCTTGAACCGACCTGTTGGAATGAAAACAAAGTTTTGGTTAAAGCCGCATTCTTGTTTTTGTTCTTTGTTCCAACCAAAGACGATTCTCCCAATTGAGTGGTGTAAACAGAAGTCAATGACCTTGCGCGCAGCTTTGTGGATTGCATCCCGCATCCGCCGGTTTCTTTTTTCCGTAATTCGACCAAGCTTTTGCAATCAAAACCCCGGCAGCTTGTGAGTCTTGAGCCTAGCCAGCTCCTTGTTGTACCCCTGGTTAAAGGACTTGACTTTGCGGCCGTCAATGATGAAGCTATGTCCTAAGTTGCTAACGCACGTAAGCCAGTTGTTGACTCCGTGGTCAATTGCTAAAGCTTTTCTCGGATCCAGCGATTGAGGTTGAGCAGGCTTGGCATAGACCCACTTCAGCTACAGACTTGCAGGTCTGTTGCGCGGCGGAAACATACATTGCGATGAAGTGCTTGCTTTGGGTTCTCCCCATCTCAGCGCAAAGCTCACCATAGCTTGCCCATCGCTTCGTTTTGAAATAGACTTGTCTCGCATAGTACAAAGCACAGTTGCTTATTAGACTGTTGACACACTAATAGGGGGACTAGCTCTCTGTTCCTGACTATAACCTGCTGACAGCCGTACTCCATCATTGTTGGCAAGCGGCATGACAACCGCAGTCTGACATGGGCAAGCGATAGTGCGAGAGGAAAGTCAACGGTACAATCACTACAACCATGGTGTGGGGCTAGCGGTTGTTTATCTTATTTTTTGGCTAAAGAGAAGGAAAGAGGTCTTGGTAGGAGAAGTCAGGAAGAGGTTGTTTGAGCTATGAAACTATATCAACGACCCCCATCATGGGTAAGCGACCAAAGTCGCTAGCGGGCTTTTCCGCCCCGCACTCAAGTGCGGGGCTACCAAGCTATCCTTTTGTGTGGCTCGGCAAGCCCTAGGGGAAGTGGTGGAGCCTGTCTAGGCGAATCTAAGTCAGGTTTGAACTGGGGATCTGGTGGGGGGCAGGCACCGGACTGAGAAGCGCCCACCGTTGGGCAAAGGCTTAGCCAACAAGCTGGCAGAGGGTCTCTTGTCTTTCTCGGTCTTGTTCGGCCAGCTCCTGAATGGCCCGTTGGTACACCTGGGCGGGTGTGGATCCCTGGTCGACCTGCTTCAGCCAGCGCTGGGCCTCGTTGCCCTGTTGGAGCAGAGTTTGCAGGGGAGCCAAAAAGCAGCCCAGGCCCTGGGGTTGGCCGAGGCGCCACGCTTCGGTCAGCAGCTCTTCAATCCACTCCTGGGCCACCCGTTCTCGGCCCGTGCGCCAATCGACCAGACGGGCTCGCAAGGACTCGCGAGCAGCGGCCTGCTCGTTGGCCTCGCAAAGGCTCTCCAGCTCCGTCGGTGTCAAAGGCCCCCGCAAGGGATCCAGCGCTTCTGGCTGGGCCAGCAACTGCCAGAGACGGGCCTCTACCAAGGCAGTGATGGCCAGGGTCATCACCGGATCTGCCACCAGGTCGCAGATGCGCAGCTCCACCCGGTTGAGATGGTAGGGCCGCTCTGGGCCGTTGGGCCGCACAGAGGCCCAGAGGTGGCGCACATTCTGCATCGTGCCCAGGGCCAGTTGCTCCCGCATCCAGGCGATGTAATGGGCGTGATCCCGGAAGAAGGGCACCTGGGCCGGCGTTTTGGGAAACACCTGCCAACGGCTGGAATGGTAGCCTGTCACCTGGCCGTCCAGAAACGGAGAAGAAGCGCTCAGGGCCAAGTACAGGGGAGCTTCCGCCCGCAGCAAACGGCAGGCAAGAAAAATGGCCTCGCTATCCGGCAGGCCAACATTGATGTGAATGCTGGCGGTCACCACCCGCGTGCCGTAGGTGCGCTCGATGTAGTCGTGGTAGGGGTTGTCCGGATCCGAGCGCTCAAAGTGGTCGCTGCCGCCCAAAGCCAGCGTGCTCCCCGGCAACAGGGTGTAGGGGCCAAGGCGGCGCAAAAATTGCCGCAGTTGCAGCCGAGGCCGCAGCAGGGCACAGAGCAGATCCTCGTAGCGGCGAAGGGGCGGAGTGATGTACTCGACGTTGCGCCGATCTGGTTCTCGCACAAACCCCGGCAAAGCCTGGCAGATGCGATCCGACAACCCCACCACTTCTCCGGCGGCGGTGCCGGTGTACATCTCTACCTCAAAGCCCTTGGTCAACAGCACAGGCCAGCCTCCAGCCGCAGCCTCCTCAGTCTAACCTCTACCCATTTTCCCAGGGTTGTGTAGGAAAGGGTTTCTCGCACTACCGTACAATGTCGGCAACGCTTGAAGACGATCGTGGGGAAGGGGCGGCGTGCGGGATCCCATCTACATTCTGGGAGCAGGGCCGGCGGGCATGGCGGCTGCCTACCGCTTGACCCAACTGGGCTTCCCTGTGGTGGTAGTGGAACGGGAAGACAGGGTTGGGGGCTTGGCCAAAAGCATTTGCTACCGGGGGTTCATTCTCGACTATGGCCCGCACCGCTTTTTTACCAAGATCCCAGCGGTGCTGGAGCTGTGGAACCAGGTTTTGGGATCCGAACAAGTGACTGTCCGGCGGCTTACCCGCATCTACTACCGCAAGCACTATTTTCAGTACCCCATTCAAGCCTGGGAAGTCCTGCGCAAAGTTGGCTGGTGGGAAAGCCTGCTCATTGTTCTTTCCTACCTCTGGGCCCAACTTATCCCGCACCCAGCTCCCCAGAACTTTGCCGACTGGGTCAAGGGAAAATTTGGTAGCCGGCTTTTTCAGATGTTCTTCAAGAGCTACACGGAAAAGCTCTGGGGGATCCCTTGTACCGAAATCAGCGCCGATTGGGCTGCCCAGCGCATCAAAGGTCTCAGCCTTGGGCAAGCCATCCGCAAGGCCTTGGGCTGGAAGCGCGGTTCGGTCAAATCCCTGATCGACCAGTTTCAGTTTCCCCGCCTGGGATCCGGACAGCTCTACGAAAAAATGCAGGAGTTTTTGCTGGCTGAGGGTCAAAAGGTTTGGCTAAATACAGAAGTCATCGCCCTTAGACATCAGGGATCCCGGATTGTCGAGCTGCAATTGCGCCATCTCCAGGATGGAAGGGAAACTTGGGTCTCCCCCTCCCACGTCATTTCTTCCATCCCTTTGACAGTGTTGGTGCAGAGCCTGCGGGAACTGCCTCCCCCCCAAGTGCTGCAGGCAGCTCGCAAGCTCAAGTTTCGCAACACCGTTTTGGTTTACTTGATTGTGCAGGGATCCCAGCTTTTCCCCGATAACTGGCTGTATATCAATGAACCAACAGTACAAGTTGGTCGGGTAACCAATTTTGCCAATTGGTCGCCGGCTATGCTCCCCAACCGAGAACAAACCCCCTTGTGCTGTGAGTATTGGTGCAACTTTGAGGATCCCTTGTGGCAAGCCCCTGAGGAGGAATTGCTGGCTTTGGCTGAGAGGGAGCTGCGCCAAATTGGCCTGCTCCAGGATCAGAAGATCTGCGGTGGCTTTGTGGTGCGCCTGCCCCGCACCTATCCCATCTACGCCGGCAGCTACAAAGAAGACTTGGCCATTTTGCAGAGGTATCTTGGCGAGTTTGAAAATCTGCAACTGGTAGGCCGCTACGGCTCGTTTAAGTATAACAACCAAGATCACAGTTTGCTGATGGGCCTGCTGGCTGCTGAGAACATTCTCCAACCCGGCAGCCACGATCTCTGGCAGGTGAACTCCGATGACGATTACCAAGAGGAGATTAAAGTGCCATCCCCACCCGCAAAGGTGCGACAATGAGCTTCCCTCCTAGCCACCTCTTGCAGCACAGCCGGCAGCATCTGGTCTCTTTTGCCGTCCAAGTTTTGCTTCCCGCTGTGGCTTTGACGCTGCTGCAGATTTTCTTGATCTCCTTTTGGAGCCAGGAGGATGACTATGCTTCCATCTTCAAGGGTTTAACCCAGCGCGATAGCTACTGGTACCTGAGCATTGTGGAGCGGGGGTATCAGTTTGTGGGCTTTGACAAGATTGCCTACGAGCAGAGCAATGTGGCCTTCTTTCCAGGCTATCCCCTGGCGGTGGCCGCCATGAGCCGCCTGTTGGGAGTTGACCCTGAACTGGGGCTTTATCTCACTGCCCAGCTCTTTTGCTGGCTGATGTGGATTTACCTTTTCCTGTTTTACCGCCGCTGGCAGATCCCCACTCTTTGGCAAGTTTTGGCAAGTCTGATTATCTTGGTCTATCCCAGCAGTTTTTACCTTGTCGTGGGCTACAGCGAATCCCTCTTCATGGCCAGCTTGTTGGGTTTTTTCTACTGGTTGGCCTGCTTGAATTCGATGAAGGCAGGGCTCCTGGCCGGGATCCACGGTTTTGCGATGAGTGCCACCCGCATTGTGGGTTTGCCGGTGGCGCTGGTTCCCCTGCTGCGGCTATCCCGCCGTTGGTTTTGGACGGCAGGCGCCGTTGTTTTGGCCTTGTTGGGGGGGCTGAGTTTTTTCCTCTACTGTCAGCTCCGCTTCGGTCGCTGGGATCTCTACATGGAGATGCAGCGCTACTTTACCGGCGTCCAGGCCAATTACCAAGCCCTTTTCCAGGCTCATACCTATGTTCTTTCCCCTGAGCGATGGCAGGTCTTGCTCTCTCCTTCTGCACCGCTGCAGGATCCTGGCCTGTGGTCTGATGCTCTCAGCCAACTGTTTGTGTCTGTTACGCTGGGATCCCTAGTTGTTACAGGCTTGCTGGATGGTTTGAGTGTCGTGGCCGGTAAGAGCCGGCGCTGGCAGGAGCGGCTGGGGTTTCACCTAGCTGCCTGGGCTATGTTCTACATCGCTGTAGCCGGCATGAGTCCCCTAGGCCAGCGAAGCATGATTCGCTACTGCCTACCGGTTCACCTCGTGCAAGTGCTGGCCCTCCTGCACTGGGCCAAGCACACAGATTTCGGCTTCCTTCCCCTGTGGGCGCGCCCCCACCTAAGCAGAGTTCTCAAGCTGGGCTATGGGCTTCTGGGCCTGATCTTCCTCGTCCTCAACCAGATCTTGACCTGGCGCTACGTCCACCATCTCTGGGTGGCTTGACCCTGCTTTCTTGAGGATAGGATGTGAGGGATCCCGACTTCTCACCGACTGAGAGCTGTGGCGTTTTCCTCTCCCCACAAGTGGCCTCGGCAGAAATCGTCCCTGCGAGTGGCTCAGCCCATCGAGCCCACCAAAATTTACCCCTGCCCCTGTTGCCACCAAGGTCAGTTGCGCCTGATTACCCTGACTGAGGCTTTTGGCTGCAGCCGTTGCCAGCATATTTTCGCCATCACCCCCGACCGTTTGCACATTGAGCAACTGGCCGTCTCCTACCCCTACCGTAAAATCTGGTTCTGGAACGGCCATCAGTGGGTGTTGCACCGGCAAAGCACTTTCCAGGGATCTGCGCTCTTGGGCCTCACCCTCAGCCTGGGGGTTGCTTTGGCGGTGGGGTTTCTGGGCGTGTTGCTCTTCCCCAGCCAAGCCCAGTTGCTCAGTTGGTTCCTGATTCTTTGCCTGTTGCTGACGCTGTTGATGGTGACGGCGATCCTGCTGCTGCGGCGGCCTTGAGATGCTTGGGATCGTTGCCAGGGATCCCTAGTTTCAGCCCTTGTGGATCTAGCCATTTCTTGTTAGCAGTGGTCAGGAGCAGGTCTGTCGTCGGTCAGCCGGGCAGGAGGGAAGCGAGTGACCGATTTTGGTTCAGCCTTTGACCTCAGCACCACCCTGCGCCAGGTGCGCCGCTTGCTGCCTCAGCTCCAGCGCTTGAGCGGCGAAACCAAACGCCAGGCCCTGCTGGCTCTCTCGCGCCGTTTGCTGGAGCGCTCCGATCTGCTGTTGGAGGCCAATACCCTCGACCTGGAAAGCTGCCGCGAGCAAACCCTGCCGGAGTGGATCCTCAACGGCCTCAAGCTTACCCCCGAGCGCCTGCAGCGATCCGCCCAGTTGCTTGCTCTCCTGGCCCAACAGCCGGATCCCATCGGGAGCCTGGAGAGGGGGTGCCGTCAGGACAACGGGCTGTTTATTGGCCGCTACCGCGTCCCTTTGGGGCTGATCGCCTTGGTCTACGAGATCTACCCCGAGTTTGCCTTGAATGGCATTGGCATGTGTCTCAAGACGAGCAATGGCGTGATCTTGGCCGGCAGCGGCCCCATCCAGAAAACCCATCAGGCCCTGGTCAACCTGTTGGCAGAGACCGCCTACGAGCACGGGATCCCGGAAGGGGCCATTCAAACCCTCCCCGCCCAAGACCAAGCGACCGATCCCCAGGCCGATTCCCCACTGTTGCTGTTGTTGCAGCAAACCCGCTATGTGGATCTGGTGATCCCCTGCGGTCGCCCCGGCTGGGTGGAGTTCCTGTTGCAGGCCAGCAAAGTGCCGACTCTGGTCACGCATCTGGGGTACGGCCACATCTATGTGGATCGCACCGCTCCTTGGCCTTTGGTGAAGTCGGTTTTGTTGGATCCCTTGGCTCGCTATGGCCCAGAAGGGATCCCGATCTATCAGCCCCTCACCCTTTGGCTGCTGATCCACACCGATTGGGCCGCCCATCATCTGACCGCCCTGATTGAAGACTTGCTGGGTCAAGGGATCGATATACAGGCAGCAGCCCCCATTCTGGAGCGATTCCCCCAGCTTCAGCCGCTGGGGGAAGGCTTTGACTCCACAGAACGGCCTCATCTGCGCCTCCAGCCCGTTGCCGACCTGACGGAGGCGATCGCCTGGATCAACAAAAATGGCTGTCGTCAATCGGAGACGATCCTCACCGACAGCCAATCGGCAGCCCAGCGCTTTCTCCAGGAGGTGGATGCCGCCCTGATCCACATCAACACCTCTCCCCTCTCGGCAGGCCGGGGAGCCGGGATCCCCACCTTGGGAGCGTTTCGCGACCTGTCTTTGGGCATTTCCACCCAGCGGCTGCACGTGCGCGGGCCCATCGACCTGGAAGCCTTGACAACGGTGAAGGTAGTGGCTCAGGGTGACCTGTAGCAGGGGAAAGTTGGGATACCGAACTGCTGTTCTCCCCAAAAGCCAAGAGATGGCGTGAGACTAGAAAGGGAGGAATGCCGGCCCCGTCGTCCGACGTCCAACCCAGCCCAACAGACAGGGGGGAGAACTCCTTTGGGGATTGACCTGCGCAGTTACGTGTTTTTGGATCGGCTCCAGCCCCAGTACGCTGCTTATCTGGGCACGGTGGCCCAGGGCTTTTTGCCTCTGCCAGGGGATACTTCCCTCTGGGTCGAGATTTCCCCCGGCATCGAGATCAACCGCGTTATGGACATCGCCCTCAAAGCCACCTCGGTAAGGCCGGGGCTGCAGGTGGTGGAGCGCCTCTACGGCCTTTTGGAGGTACACTCCAGCAACCAGGGGGATACCCGCACTGCCGGTCGGGCCATCCTGGCGGCTTTGGGGGTGAGCGAAAAGGAGCGCCTCAGGCCGCGCATCATCTCCAGCCAGATCATTCGCAACATCGATCCCCACCAAACCCAGTTGATCAACCGTTTCCGCCGCGGCCAGATGCTCCTAGCCGGCCAAACCCTCTACATCCTGGAGGTGCAGCCGGCAGGCTATGCCCCCCTGGCCGCCAACGAGGCAGAAAAATCGGCCCGCATCAACATCCTCGAAGTGATGCCCTTTGGCAGCTTTGGCCGCGTCTACTTGGGCGGGGAAGAGCAAGATATTCTGGCTGCCTGTCGGGCTGCCGAGGAAAGCTTGGCGGCGATTTCTGGCCGGGATCCCCTACTATTGCCCGAGGAGGTGTAGCCGTGGCAACATCGGAGCCCAAACCTTCCCCAAAACCTGGCTCGCCCCTGCCCCCAGGTCGGGATCCAGCGGCAGATCGGGTGAGGCTGCTCACGGAACTGGCCGCCCCCTACCGCAGTCTGCGGCGCTTTGTCTACCTGGCGGTGGGTTTTTCGGCCACCATCGGGGCATTTGTATTTTTCTTTCGAGCCTTGGCAGGGCGGGATCTGGAGACCACCCTGCCCAGCTTGGCCTTACAGTTAGGGATCCTGGCCGGCGCCCTCGGCCTCAACAGGCTGGAAAGCCACTCCCAGCAAAAGCTGGTCAGACGGATGAAGCAGCGCCTTAGCAGCCAAAAAGACTCGCCCCGTCCGCCCGAGGGCGATGCCCCGCTTTAGGGCAGGGACGGCTAGCCTGTCAATAGTCCCAGTCCCCTTGGCGGGGATCGGAGTCGTCTTCCTCGTCGGCGCTGGGAAGATAACGGCGGGCTTCCTGGGGCCACTTTTGGGCTATTTGGATGGCAAGAAAGGCCGCGAGAGCCACTAAAACTGCCAAGGTGAGAATTGGAATCGCCAGGATCACCACTGCGCCCAACACGTAGATGGCCACCTTGGGCAAGGAAGGATCCACCCTCCAGCCACGCCTGTACACCCAGTCGGTGAGCTGCCGATCCCAGCGGCGCAGGCGAGGTATGTTCTCCGCATAGATTTCCTGGAGAATGCCGGCCAAAACGGGCCCCAGGCGGTGCATTTGGCTTCGAGTTTGCCTTCTCCAATTCCGCAGCGAGCGTCCCATTCGTAGGATCCTTGCCCTGTCCTTCCTCAGGCAATCCTAGCCCAACCGCGAGGGCGACCTTCCCGTCGGCGCGGCAAGGGATCCCTGGGGATGTAAATTTGTTTGAACATTTGGATCGCAGATCGGGGTGGTTTGGCAGGACTACAGTACACTGAAGGCACCCGTGCAGTGGTGTTGCTGCCACGCCCTTCGGTAAACCTTTTTTTAATCTTTCAAACAGCTCGACTGGAGAACGCTAATGGCTCACACGGTCAAGATCTACGACACCTGCATCGGCTGTACTCAGTGTGTGCGGGCCTGCCCTACTGATGTGTTGGAAATGGTGCCCTGGAAGGGGAACAACAAGGCCGGCATGATTGCCGCAGCCCCCCGCACCGAAGACTGTGTTGGCTGCAAACGCTGTGAGACTGCCTGCCCCACGGACTTCTTGAGCATCCGCGTCTACCTTGGCCCCGAAACCACCCGCAGCATGGGCTTGGCTTACTAAGCCATCGGCAGGTTGGGTTGCAATTTTCATTTGAGACAAGCCTTCCTACTTTCAGCGAAACAGCCTCTCTTCAGCCCCTCCTGGCTGGGAAAAAGTTGGGCGGGCTGTTGCTCTAGTGAACGGGTTTATCGGAGAGGAGGGATCCCTCCTCTTTTTTTCTTCAAGGGTTGAGGTAGAGCCGGTGTTGGCGAATGTAGTGCTCCACAGCAGGGGGCACCAGGTAGCGGATGGATCCC
The DNA here is from genome assembly GCF_002760475.1 of Synechococcus sp. 63AY4M2. NCBI lineage: Bacteria > Bacillati > Cyanobacteriota > Cyanophyceae > Synechococcales > Synechococcaceae > Synechococcus > Synechococcus sp. 63AY4M2. Next base: position 1,099,649 of record NZ_AXUX01000001.1, read on the forward strand.
CCCTTTTGGATTTGCTGGCGCAGGTAGGTGGAAGAGAGCGTTAGGGTGGGGGCGTCCAGGATTGCTGCCCGGATGGGCAGCTTTGCGGCCACCGACCGCAGCACTTGGGCGGCGTCGCCGGCATCGATACGGGGGGCAACAATCCAATGGCAGAGGCGGGCCAATTCTTCCGCCTGGTACCACTGGGGCAGATCCCGCAGGGCATCCACGCCGATAATCCAATACCACTGGGTATCCGGCTGCTCTTGCATCAGGCTGCGCAGCGTCTCGATGGTGTAGGAGGGGCCGGGACGGCGGATCTCCAGGTCGGAGCAGGCAAAGCGCTCGTGGTCGGCAATGGCCAGCTTCACCATGGCCAGGCGATCGGCTTTGCTGGCGCCGGCGGCCAAGGGCTTGTGGGGAGGATCCCCTGCCGGCATCCACAGCACCTGATCCAGGTTGAACTGCCAGAGGGCCTGCTCCGCCATGATCAGATGGCCGTGGTGGACGGGGTTGAAGGTGCCGCCCAGAATGCCAATGCGGCGCTGCTGGGGATCCGGAGGGCTCATGGCTGCCGGCTGAGGTAGGTGATGGCATCCCGCAGCCACTCTTCCGTTGGGCGGGGTTGGGAGGGCAAAGCTTGCAGGGCCGCTTGAATTTCTTGGAGGCTGTAGCCGAGGGCCAGCAAGGCCATTTCCACCTCTTCCCGGATGGCCGGAGGCGGCCCGCCGGCCAGGGGGCGATCGGCGTTCTCCAGGCCTTGTCGCCAGTGGGCCAGCTTGGTTTTCAGCTCCAAGGCTAGCCGTTGGGCCGTTTTGTGCCCTACCCCTGGCGTGAGGGAAAGTAGGCGCACGTTTTCGGTCACCACTGCCTGAACCAGCTCCGGCAGGCCGAAGGTATTCAGCAGAGCCAAGCCCAAAGCCGGCCCCACCCCCGAAACTTTGATGAGCTCCACAAACACATCGCGCTCGGCTGGCGAGCCAAACCCGTACAACACCAGCTCGGTCTCTCGCACCACCAAGTGGGTAAACACCCGCACGGGCTCTCCGATGGGGGGCAGTTGCTTGAGAAAACGCGCCGGGGCCTTGACCCGATAGCCGATCCCCTGCACCTCAACGGTGAGGCTACTGCGCTCTCCCCATTCGATGGCGACGAGGTGGCCGCTCAAAAACGCGATCATGCTGCGAGTCCAATCCGTGTTTAGGATACGCTGCTCGGCTACAGCTCCAGAGTCGGCCGAGCAGAATCTAAAAGAATCTAGAATACTTAAATAACAAAAGCTTACAAGCGACCTCTATGGCTTCAACATCGGCATCGGCCACTCCTATCTCGGCACGCTGGATTTGGCGGGGGCAATCCGTCCATTACGTCAAACAGGGCGAGCAGGGGCAGCCTTTGCTTTTGGTGCACGGCTTTGGGGCTTCCACCGACCACTGGCGTAAAAACATTCCCGAATTGGCTCAACACTACCAGGTCTATGCCATCGATTTGCTCGGCTTTGGCCGTTCGGCCAAGCCCAACTGGGACTATCGCGCCGAGATCTGGCGGGATCAACTGCGGGATTTCTGTCAACAGGTGATCCGGCGGCCTGTGGTGGCCATTGGCAACTCCCTGGGCGGCTATGTGGTGCTCAGCCTGGCGGCAGAGTGGCCGGAGTGGGTGCGGGGGGTGGTGCTGCTTAACGGGGCAGGCGGCTTTTCCACGGTTAAGGGATCCCCATCTGGCTGGCGGCAATGGCTGGGTGGCCTGGTAGGCTGGGGCCTGCGCCAGCGCCTGGTGTCTTACCTATTGTTTCAGTATTTGCGGCAGCCGCGGGTGATTCGCTCCAAGCTGAAGCAGGTCTATTACGACCCGGCGGCAGTGACGGATCAACTGGTGGAAGACATTCATCGCCCCACGCGGGATCCGGGGGCTGCCGATGTGTTCGTGGCCCTGATGCGGGGCGGGCAGAAGGGGCGCTATGTGGACGAGCTGCTGCGCAGCTTGGTGCGCCCCCTGTTGTTGATTTGGGGCGAACGGGATCCCTGGATGCGGGTCCGCGAGCGCTCTAAGCTCTACCGGGCTCACTACCCTCAGGCGGTGGAATACTTCCTGGAGGCCGGCCACTGCCCTCACGATGAGCGCCCCGAAGAGGTCAACGCCCTGATCCATCGCTGGATCGAGCTGGGGATCCCGGCCACCACCTCTCCTCCCCTTTCCAAAGCAGCGCCGGTCTCAGACCTGCATCCTTAGCCTTGGGAGCTAGGCGGGCTTGACTGCCAGCTCCGGCGGCGGATCCCCTTCCAGGCCGATGGCGTACTTCAGCCATTCCCGATGGGATCCGCTGCCGACGGCTTTGGAGATTTCAAAGTAAAGGGTGCTGTGGGGGCGGCGGGGCTGGCGGAGCAAGGGCATGCCGGCCTCCCAAGGGGTGCGATTCCCTTTTTTCACGTTGCAGCGCACACAGGCGCTGACTACATTCTCCCAGGTATCTTCACCGCCGCGGGAGCGCGGGATCACGTGATCCAGGGTTAGGTCTTCGCCGTAACAGCCGCAGTACTGGCAGCGGTGCCCATCGCGGTAGAGGACATTGCGCCGCGTCAGGGGGATCTCCTTGTGGGGAACGTGAACGTAGTGGCGCAGGCGGATGACGGTGGGCAGAGGGATGTTGCCGTAGACTACTTTGCCATTGTGCTCGATTTGCTCGGCCTTGCCCTTGAGCAAAAGGACAACAGCTCTGCGCCAACTGGTGATGTTGAGCGGATCGTAGGAGGCATTTAAAACCAAAACCTTGCCCATAGTGCTACGCACCGCTGACGAAATCCCCTACCGGATCTGAAAGGCGCCAGCTCTCTTGAAGTTACGCAAAATCTTAACACAGCTTTAGAGGCGAGGTAGCCCACTTCACTCCGGTAAAACCTCGGGTTCCCTTCCCTCTGCCGGCTCAGCACAACAGGATCCCGACGTGGTGGATCGAGATCCCGAGGCACTTTCTAGCCCTTGCTGTTAGAGCCGGCCCTAATCCCAGGCAGGGTGGGCTTCGGCTGCTGAGGCTGCTCCGGCTCGCGGCCGAAGTTGGTAATCAGAGTTAGAGATTGGGCTTTTTCAGCTCGATTTGCTCCCCGTCGGCCTCCCCAGCCGTCACCTGTAAGGTGGCCTTGCCGAGGTTATCCCGGAGATCCTCTGCCAAAAGACCGGAATCCCCCCAGGGGCAATCGGGCCTTGCGCCGGATCTGTCCTTTGGGATCATCTCAACCGGTTTCATTTGGTGAAGCTAAGCATCCCGGCTCTGGAGCAGGTTTTGCAACACCGGATGCAGTTGCTCTTGGATTTTTTGCTGCTGCCGAGGGATCTGACCCAGCACGGGGAGCCAGAAAACCACGCTTGGTTGGCAGAGCGGCTGGCCCGTTTACCTTTTCCGGCTTTTGTGGTGCCCGGCAACCACGACGTGCCCCAGCCCGAGGCATTGGCAGAGTTTCCCCGCTACTACCGAGCTTTTGGCTATGAGGACGGGCTTTCCACTTTCTTTCCACTTTCTTTCCACTTTCTAGGAACCCCCCCGAAGGGGGAAATCTACCCCCATTAAACCCACGCAGAGCAAGGAATGCAAGGCCCATTGTGGCTAGGAACGGGATCCCTCGATGTGGGAGTAGGGCTCCAGGTGGATGGTGACCCGCACCGGCCCGTAGCGCTGCTGCAGCAGTTGCTCCACCGCTTCGGTAAGGCGATGGGCCGACTCCACATCCAGCGGCTCCACCACCATGTGCATTTCGATAAAGATCATCTGCCCCGGGATGCCGCGGGAGGTGATGTCGTGGCAGTCGAGGATCCCGGGCAGGCTGAGAACCAGCTCCCGCAAGGTTTTGGGGGGGATAGCCACCCGGTCGGTTAAGAAGGGAACGTTTTCCCGCAGCACTTCCCAGCCGCTCCAGAACACCAGCAGCCCCACCGGCACCGCCAGCACCTGGTCCAGCCAAGGGATCCCCCAGAAGTGGATCCCGGCCAGACCCAGCAATACCGTCAGGGTTACCCAGACATCGCTGAGGGTATGGCGGGCATCGGCCAAGAGCAGCGAGCTGGCCAGCGCCCTGCCCCAGAAACGTTCATAGACGGCCACGAAGAGGTTGATCCCCAGCACGCCCAGCATCAGCGTCAAGGTCAACCCCTCGATCCGGAGCTGCGGCGGCTGGGGTGCAAAAAACCGCCCCACCGCTGCGCTGAGGATCTCGAAGCTGGCCACTCCCAAAAAGGCGGCGATCCCCAGCGCTCCAATGGCCTCAAACTTGCTGCGGCCATAGGGATGGTCTTCGTCCGGCTCTGGCGAGGAAAAGCGGGCTGCCAGCAGGGCAAGAATGTTGCTGGCGCTGTCGGTAACACTGTGCAGGGCATCGGCCACCAAGCTGAGGGATCCCGTCGCCAATCCCAGGATCAACTTGACCGAAAACACCAAAAGATTGAGCCCCAGGGTGACATAGAGCACCCTCTGCACCTGGCGCTGACGGCGGCTGGCTATGGCAGCAGAATCGGGGAAGCTCACCGCTGGGGAGCCTCAGACCAAGCCGGTTCAGCTTTATTTTGCCACCGACTCCCCCTAGGGGCCGACCTTCTTCGAGGGGATAGGAAATGCGGGCCGGCGGGGTATTTTAGAACCAAGCACCGACGCGAGGGGGAGGCGGCCATGGACATGGCGGTCGTGGGAGCTGGCTATGTGGGGTTGGTAACCGGCGCCTGTCTGGCCCACCTGGGCCACAGCGTTATTTGTATAGACAACAACCCTGTCAAAATCGAAAACCTGCAGCGAGGTCGTCTGCCCATCTACGAGCCCGGCCTGGAAGAGCTGGTGCGGGAAGGCGCCGAGGCTGGCCGGCTGCACTTTACCACCGACCTGGGCCTGGGGGTGAAGGCCAGCGAAGTGATCTTCATTGCCGTGGGCACCCCGGCTTTGCCCAGCGGCGAGCCAGACCTGCGCTACGTAGAGGCCGTGGCGCGAGGGATCGGCCAGCACCTGGACAACCGCTACCGCGTCATCGTCAACAAGTCCACCGTGCCCATCGGCTCCGGCGACTGGGTGCGCATGCTCATCCTCGACGGCGCCGCCGAGGCTGTCCAGCAGCGCCTAAGCAGCCAACAGATGGCCCTGGCTGGGGGGGATCCCACCCCCTCCTCCCTGGCCACCCTGGACAGGTCTTCCTGGGTGCCGCCCTTCGACGTGGTCAGCAACCCCGAGTTTTTGCGGGAGGGCAGCGCCATCCAGGATACCTTCTACCCGGATCGCATTGTGATTGGCTCCAGCAGCCCCCGCGCCGTCGAGATCCTGCGGCAGCTTTACGAGCCCATCCTCAGCCGCCAGCAGGGCTTGGGCGGGGATCCCGTGCCCTTGCTGGTCACCGACCTGGCCTCGGCCGAGATGATCAAATATGCGGCCAACGCCTTCCTGGCCACCAAGATCAGCTTCATCAACGAGATCGCCAACATCTGCGAGCGCACTGGCGCCGACATCACCCAGGTGGCCGAAGGGATCGGCCTCGATAAGCGCATTGGCCGCGCCTTCCTCAACGCTGGTCTAGGCTGGGGAGGGAGCTGCTTTCCCAAGGATCTGGCCGCTTTGATCCAGACGGCAGCCGACTACGGCTATGAGGCCAAGCTGTTGCGGGCCACCGTCGAGGTCAACCGCGAGCAGCGGCAGCGCCTGCTGGAAAAGCTGCAGCAGGCCCTCAAGGTGCTCAAGGGCAAGACCATCGGCCTTCTGGGCCTCACCTTCAAGCCCCACACCGACGACCTGCGGGATGCGCCGTCCCTGACCCTCATCGAGCAGCTCCACCGGCTGGGGGCCAAGGTAAAAGCCTATGATCCCATTGTGTCGGCTTCGGGGATGCGGGAGGGCCTGGCCCACGTGGTGGTGGAAACGGACGTGTTCCGCCTGGCCCAGGATTGCGACGCCCTGGTGCTGGTGACCGAGTGGCCGGAGTTTTTGTCGCTGGATTACCGGCGCCTTGCCGAGCTGATGCGGCGGCCCCTCATCCTCGACGGCCGCAACTGCCTTGACCGGCAGGCCGTTCAGCAGGCGGGCATTACCCTGATTGGAGTGGGCTGGTGAAGATCCTGGTTACGGGTGGTTTGGGGTTTATCGGCTCCCATCTGGTCAGCCGTCTGCTGCAGGAGGGCCACACGGTGATCTGCCTCGACAACGGCTACACGGGGCGGGAGGAGAACCTGCAGGCCCACCGCAACAACCCTGCCTTGACCTTGCTGTGGCACGACGTGGCCGAGCCGCTGCCGCCGGAGCTGGAGAAAGCTGGCATTGAGCAAATCTACCACCTGGCCTGTCCCGCCTCGCCGCCCCACTACCAGGCGGATCCCATCCGCACCATCCGCACCGGCGTCTGGGGCACCTACCACCTGCTGGAGCTGGCCCAAAAGACGGGGGCCCGCTTCCTCCTAGCCTCCACTTCGGAAGTGTACGGGGATCCCCAGGTGCACCCCCAGCCGGAGGACTACTGGGGCCATGTCAACCCCATCGGCCCGCGGGCCTGCTACGACGAGTCCAAGCGCCTGGCCGAAACCCTGACCTTTGACTGGCAGCGGCAACACCAAACCGAGATCCGCGTGGCCCGCATCTTCAACACCTATGGCCCGGCCATGCGGGAAGACGATGGCCGTGTGGTCAGCAACTTCATCGTCCAGGCGCTGCGCGGGAATCCCCTCACCGTCTATGGAGATGGCTCCCAGACCCGTAGCTTCTGCTACATCTCCGACCTCATCGAGGGCCTGGTGCGCCTGATGAACAGCCCTTATCCCGGCCCCTTTAACCTGGGCAACCCGCAGGAGGTCACCATTCTAGAGTTGGCTCGGCAGATTTTGGCCCTCACCGGCAGCTCTTCTCCCATCGTCCACCGGCCTCTCCCAACCGACGATCCCAAGCAGCGCCGGCCCGATATCGGCAAGGCCCGCGCCCTGCTGGGCTGGGATCCCCAGATTCCTCTGCAGCTTGGCCTGGAGCTGACTATCCCCTACTTTCGCCGCCGGCTGGGCCTGGAGTAGAGGATCCCTCTTGTCCTGGCGGGGCAGGCAGGAGGGTGGGCAGAGCTCGACAAAACCGTCATAATACGGAGAGAGGCCGTCTTAAGCCTTCCATAACCTCTGCCTAGGTGGGATCCCTGTAACTTTGGATACTTACCCTTTGTCTCTCGAAGAGCCGACCACCTGCATCTCCCTGGAGTGCTATGGGCTGGGAGTGGAGAGAGAGCCTGTGGGCGCCTTTTTGACCGTGCTCTGGGGGGCCAATATGGGCATGACCTTTCCCTTGGGGGAAACAGCGGTAGTGGGGCGCAGCTCCCAGGCTGACATTCAGCTCTGGGATCACGCCGTTTCTCGGCAGCACTGTCGGCTGGAGAGAGAAGGGGGAACCTACATCCTCACCGACCTAGGCAGCCTCAACGGTACCTATGTCAACTGGCAGAGGGTAACTCGCCTTCCCTTGGCCGATAGGGATCGCATCCAGGTGGGAAATAGCCTGCTGCAGTTTGCCTACTATGACCGGCTGGCGGAGGCTTTCTTTTCCCAGATGGCCGCCGCTGCCCTCTATGACCCCCTCACCGGCCTCCACAACCGCCGTTTTTTTCTAGAACAGCTGGAGTGGGAGATCCCCTTTGCCCTGCGCCATCGCCTTCCCCTCCACCTGCTCTACCTGGACTTGGACAACTTCAAGCTCATCAACGACCGCTGGGGGCACTTGGCCGGGGATCAAGCCCTGATCCAGGTGGCCCGCCAACTGCAGGACCAGGTTCGCCAAGAGGATCTGCTGGCCCGCATGGGGGGCGACGAATTTGCTCTCCTGGTGCGCGGGATCCCAGACTCTCAGATCCTGCAGTTGGCCGGGCGCCTGCAGCAGGCCGTCCAATCCCTTCCCCTACAGGGGGGAATTCCCCTCACCTGTAGCATCGGTGTCGCCTCTTTGCTCCGGCTTCCAGCAGAGACTTCTGCACAAAGCTTCCTAGCGGCAGCCGACCAAGCCCTCTACCAGGCCAAAAGGCAGGGGGGCAACCGGGAAGTGTTGCTGTAGGTCTTAGGATCCTTCTACCAAGCTGGCGTAGGCCTCGGCGCTCATCGTGTCGTCGAGATCTTCCGGGTTGGTCATGCGCACCTTGATCAGCCAGCCGTCTCCATAGGGATCGTCGGCAATGCTCTCTGGGCTGTCCACCACTGCTTTGTTCACTGCCACCACTTCCCCCGAAACAGGGGCATAGAGATCCTCGACCGCCTTAACGGATTCCACCGAGCCAAAGCTTTCTCCCTTTTCAATCTCTGTTCCTTCCTCGGGCAGGCCGACAAAGACAATATCCCCGAGCTGATCGACGGCATAAGCCGTGATCCCAATCACCGCAATGTCATCCTCAACGCGGATGTACTCGTGGGTGTCCACATAGCGCAGATGGGGCGGATACTCCAGGGCCATGCCGTTTCCCCTGCTAGAATTCAGTGGATTATTCTAGGGTGAACCCCTGGGGCTGGTAAAGCTCTCCCAACTTGACACCTAGAGGAACTCCATCAGCAGCCGATTCACGGTTTGCGGCGCCTCCTGCTGCGCCCAGTGGCCGCACTCGGGGATGTATTCTTTGCGAATGCCGTTGGGGAAAAAGGGATCCATTCCCTCGGTCAGCTCGCGGCTGAGGGCAAAGTCTTCCTCTCCCCAAATGAGCAGGGTGGGGGCGAGGATCTGCCGCAGGGGCTGTAAAAACAGGTTCTGCAGAGTGGGCAGGCTAAACAGGTGGCGGTAGTAGTTAAGGGCAGAGGTGAGCACCTTGGGTTTGGCGAGAGCCTCTTGGTAGATCTTCAGGTCGTGTCGGGTGAAGGCGCTTTTGCGCACCGAGGTCTCTCGGAAGATGCGCTGCACCCAATCGCCCAAGTTCCACTGGAGCACCCACTCCGGCAGCCAGGGCAACTGGAAGAAAAACAAGTACCAACTGCGGCGCATCTGGTCCAAATTGGTCAGGAACTCCCGGCGAAAGCAAGCGGGGTGAGGAGAGTTGAGCACGGCCAGCTTGCGGATCTCGTCGGGGAAAAATTGCGCCCAGTGCCAGGCAATGGCTCCTCCCCAGTCGTGGGCCACCACTACCGCCCTCTTGGCCCCAAAGTGATCCAGGAGGCCGCGGACATCCGCCGTGAGGGTATCTAGGTCGTAGCCGTGATCCGGCTTGTCGGAATCGTTGTAGCCGCGTAGATCGGGGGCCACCACGCAAAACCGCTGCGCCAACACCGGGATCTGGTGCCGCCAGGAGTACCAAAACTCCGGGAAACCATGCAGCAAGATGGCCAGCTCCCCTTCCCCCTGGGTGACGTAGTGCAGTTGAATACCATTGGTGAGGGCATAGCCGTGCCGCCAGCTCCCCATCTTGGCGGCTACCTCAGCAGGAAGGCGTCGGATCCCTGCTTCTGTCATCTCGTCTGCTCTTTGGCCGAACCCATGATTTGGTATCCAACCATACTAACCTTTGTCGCTCTCTTGCTAACGGGGAGTTTAAGGCATCCTGGGAGAGAAGCTGCGGCTGCAAAGGTCAGATGAAAACTAACACAACATCCCCCCAGAAGATCGCCATTCTAGGGGCGGGAGCCTGGGGAAGTACGCTGGCTCTGCTGGCCCAGGCCCAGGGGCACCGAGTGCAGGTTTGGGACCGGCGCAAAGATCTGGATCTCAAAGAGGTGCTCCAGGGATCCCAAATCCTCATCTCGGCAGTCTCGATGGCAGGGGTGCGCCCCGTGGCCGAGGTTGTGCGCCAGGTGGGGATCCCACCGCAGGTTATTTTGGTCTCAGCCACTAAGGGACTGGATCCGCTCCAACTTTTGACTCCTGCCCAAATCTGGGGGGCTGCCTTCCCCAACCAGCCGTTGGTGGTGCTCTCCGGGCCTAACCTTTCCGCCGAGATCCGCCAGGGTTTGCCGGCAGCAGCAGTGGTAGCCAGCCGGGATCTCTGGGCAGCCGTGCAGGTGCAGCATGCCCTGGCTTCAGAGCGCTTTCGCCTCTACACCAGCAGCGATCCGCTGGGGGTGGAGCTGGGAGGCATCCTGAAAAATGTTATCGCCATCGCCGTGGGGGTGTGTGATGCGCTGCACCTGGGCACCAATGCTCGGGCTGCCCTGGTTACCCGCGGCTTGGCAGAGATGATCCGGGTGGGATCCCGCTTAGGGGCGCGGCCTGAGACCTTCAACGGCCTCTCAGGCCTGGGGGATCTGCTGGCCACCTGTCACAGTCCTCTGAGCCGCAACTACCAGGTGGGCTACGGGTTGGGCCAAGGTAGGCCTTTGTCCCAGGTTCTGGCTGAAATCGAGGGCACTGCCGAAGGAGTTTACACCGCTCCTGTCGTGGTCAAGATCGCCGCCCAACACAACATCCGGGTGCCTATCACCCAGGAGGTGCATCGGTTGTTGCAAGGACAGACCACCCCCACTGCTGCCCTGGCCAGGCTGATGGAGCGACAACTCACCTCGGAATAAGACCCTCACCCCCCTGCCCCTCTCCCTCTGGGAGAGGGGAGTTAGGGATAAACGTTGCATTGCTATTTGAAATGACCATAGCCGCAAATCCGCGGATGAGGAAAGGGGTTCTGCACCGTATCAGGATTTTTGCAGAGGGTTAGGGTACCAGAATGAGCCATTTGGCGGAGCTTTTTTCCCCAGAGTTTTTCTATGCTGTCTCTGTAGCTTCCCTGTTCGTTCCCGCATCAACTCGGCTCTCGGTTGTTCCAGGAAGCCGACGGCCAGCCCAAGGGATTGGGGGTTTCTTGTTTGCTTTTTTACGAAGCCACATGTCCAAACGCATCTTGGTGATTGAAGACGAACCCGCCATCCGCACCTATTTGCAGAAAGTGTTGCAACGAGCTGGGTACGACACTGTCGCGGCCAGCGATGGGGAGGAAGGATTACAGATGGTGCACGCTCTCCTGCCGGATTTGGTGTTGTGCGATGTGGTCATGCCCAAGCTGAACGGCTATGGAGTGTTAGATGCCGTGAGATGGGGTCGGTCCACTGCCCACATCCCCTTTGTCTTTCTCTCCTCGAAAACCAGCCGAGAAGACATGGAAGAAGGGCTGCGGCTTGGCTCTAATGCCTACTTAACCAAGCCCATCGACCAAAATCACCTGTTGAGAGCAATCGCCGCCCAACTGCTCTGAACTCTTAGCTATAGCCATTTACTATTGGGATAAAACTTCCAGGGAACCGAGAAAAGTTTTCCGGATCCCTGCCGGCTGTAGCTAAGGGGTCAGCGCCTGGTGTCGCTGTCGCTGTTGCCGTTCCAGGGCCTCGAACAAAGCCTGAAAATTGGCCTCGCCAAAGCCCGTGGCCCCGCCTAGCCGTTGAATGACTTCAAAGAAAAAGGTGGGCCGACCAAAGAGGGGCTGGGTAAAGGTCTGCAGCAGAAGGGGGCGATCCTGGCCATCAGAAGCGGGCAGGGTAGCATCCAGAAGGATCTGCTGCTCCACCAGGTCTTGCCAGGAGATGGCCTGCCCAAGGGCAGAACGGAGCGCCAACCCCAGCTCCCTTTCCAGGCTGGTGTAGTACTGCGGCGCCACTTGCAAAAAGTCCACTCCCCCCTGCCGCAACCGGCGCAGGCTGGCAACAATGTCTGAGCTGTGCAGCGCCGCGTGCTGAATGCCCGGGCCGCCATGGGCATGCAAAAACTCCTGAATCTGGGAAGCGGCACAGGTGGGCTCGTTGATGGCCCATTGGATCCCCGCTTCCGGATCCCCCACCACCACGCTTTCCAGGCCGGAGGTGGCGGTGCCGATGCTGTAGCGGTACAGCCGCCGCCAGCCCAGCACCCGCCCATACCAGTCGGCTGCCGCCTGCAGGGATCCCTGCTCCACGTTCAACACCACGTGATCCCAGTGGGAAAACAGGCCCGCTTCGGCAGGGGCGGCATCCAAGGGGCCAGGGATCAGAGAATGCCGGATCCCGTAGGGGGTGTGGAGGCAGAGCGCCGCTGCTGCCGGGATCCACGCCAGTTGGGCGCCTCGGCCCCGCAACAGCTCCGCCAAGGCCGGTAGCTCCTGCTCTCCCACCGCCAAGGCCACATCCACCACCCCCGGCCCATGCCGCTGCAAATGGCGGTCCACCTCGTCCCCCGCCCGTGCCGGCTGAGACAGGCGCAAGCGCAGGGATCCCTGCTCCAGCTCCAGGGTGTTGCCGGCGTCGCTTGCCACCCGGAAGCCCCAAACCCGACAAAAGTGTTCCCGCCAACGGGGCAGATCCCAAAGGTAGAAGTGCAGGTGGTGGATCCCTTGGACAATTCGAATGGACGGGTTCATAGAAAACTTCATAGAAAACGCACTGCTAACGCGAACACCAGGTCTTCTGGTGGGGCAACCGGGGCTGCCCTACCTCAGCATAGGTCGGCCCTTCGGCGAGGGAAAAGGTCAAAACTCTTTCCAGCAAACTCTTAAGACAACATTAAAAAACACGGTTAAAAATGCGCCCACAAAAACATCTTCCCAGGGCAAGAGACTAAAATTGAAGTGGGCGAGGTGTAGGGCCAACATCTAAAAAAAGAAACAGCAGAGTTGCTAAAAGCTCTCCCTCAAGTGAGTGGCTAGGCCTTCCCTTTTGCAAAGATTGTTGTAGCTTTTGGCAGCTGCTGAGGCGTCGCCTCGCCCTGTCGCCAGCCTATTGGCGGAGTTGTTAGGCGTAATAGCCGGGAGGATTGTTATGATAGCAAGCGCGCAGCGTTCTGTAGCTTTATCTACAGAATCGAAGGCCCAAAAAACCACAGAACGCAAAGTATCCGATCAAACGATTGGGAGAGATTTTCTGCCGGGACGGTGGCAACGCTGCATTGATGTCCGAGATTTTATTCAGCGCAATTACACTCCCTACACCGGCGACGAAAGCTTCTTGGCGCCGGCCAGCGAACGCACGCAGCGGCTGTGGGCCAAGGTTAAGGATTTGATGGCGCTGGAGCGGGAGCGGGGGGTTTTGGATGCCGACACGGACCTTCCTTCCAGCATCACCAGCCACCCGCCGGGCTATATCGACCGGGAGCTGGAGCAAATTGTAGGCCTACAGACCGACAAGCCCCTGAAGCGGGCCATTATGCCGTTCGGCGGCATCCGCATGGTGGAGACGGCCCTCAAGGCCTACGGCTACGAGCTGGATCCAAAGGTTAAGGAAATCTTTACCAAGTACCGCAAGACCCACAACGACGGGGTTTTCGACGCCTACACGGAGGAGATGCGCCGCTGCCGCCGCTCTGGCATCATCACCGGCTTGCCGGACGCCTATGGGCGGGGCCGCATCATCGGCGACTACCGGCGGGTGGCCCTCTATGGGGTGGATCGGCTGATTGAGGACAAGGAGGCGCAAAAAGCCAGCCTCGACCTGGACACGATGGATGAAGAAACCATCCGCCTGCGGGAGGAGCTCTCGGAGCAGATCAAAGCCCTACACGAGCTCAAGGAAATGGGGGCCAGCTACGGCTTTGACCTGGGCCGTCCGGCCAGCAACGCCCGCGAGGCCATCCAGTGGCTGTACCTGGCCTACCTGGCAGCCGTCAAAGAGCAAAATGGCGCTGCCATGTCCCTGGGGCGGGTTTCCACGTTCCTAGACATCTACATCGAGCGGGATCTGCAGGCCGGGATCCTCACCGAGGAAGAGGCCCAAGAGCTCATCGACCACTTTGTCATGAAGCTGCGCATGGTCAGGTTTTTGCGCACGCCGGAGTACAACGAGCTCTTTAGCGGGGATCCCACCTGGGTAACCGAGTGCATCGGCGGCATGGGGCTGGATGGGCGGCCTCTGGTTACCAAGACCAGCTTCCGCATGCTGCATACCCTCTACAACCTGGGGCCGGCACCGGAGCCCAACCTGACGGTGCTCTGGTCGGAGCGGCTGCCGGAAGCCTTCAAGCGCTACTGCGCCAAGGTCTCCATCGAAACCAGCTCCATCCAGTACGAAAACGACGACTTGATGCGCCCCTACTGGGGGGATGACTACGGCATCGCCTGCTGTGTGTCGGCCATGCGCATCGGCAAGCAGATGCAGTTTTTTGGAGCGCGGGTCAACCTGGCCAAGTGCCTACTCTATGCCATCAATGGCGGCCGGGACGAGATCTCCGGCGAGCAGGTGGCTCCTGCTTTCGCCCCCATCACCGCCGATGTCCTGGACTACGACGAGGTGTGGCCGCGCCTGGTGCAGATGATGGCCTGGCTGGCCAAGACCTACGTCAACACCATGAACATCATCCACTACATGCACGACAAGTACTGCTACGAGCGCCTGGAGATGGCCCTGCACGACCGGGACGTGCTGCGCACCATGGCCTTTGGCCTGGCCGGCCTGTCGGTAACAGCCGACTCCCTATCCGCCATCAAATACGCGCGGGTACGGGCCATCCGGGATGAGCGGGGCCTAGTGGTGGATTACGCGGTGGATGGCGACTTCCCCAAATACGGCAACAACGACGACCGAGTTGACTCCATTGCGGTGCAACTGGTGCAGACCTTCATGGCCGAGCTGCGCAAGCACAAGACCTACCGCAATGCCATCCCCACCCAGTCCATCCTCACCATCACCTCCAACGTGGTCTACGGCAAAAAAACCGGCAACACCCCCGATGGGCGGCGGGCCGGCGAGCCCTTTGCGCCGGGGGCCAACCCCATGCATGGCCGCGACACCAAGGGGGCGGTGGCCTCGCTGGCTTCGGTGGCCAAGCTGCCCTACGACGACGCTCTGGATGGCATCTCCAACACCTTCTCCATCGTGCCGGCGGCCCTAGGTCGCACCGCCGAGGAGCGGGTTGCTAACCTGGTGGGGCTGCTGGACGGCTACATGCGGGATGGCGGCTTTCACCTCAACGTGAACGTTCTCAACCGCGAGACCTTGCTGCACGCCATGGAGCACCCAGAGCTCTATCCACAGCTCACCATCCGAGTGTCTGGCTACGCGGTGAACTTCATCAAGCTCACCCGCGAGCAACAACTGGATGTGATTAACCGCACCTTCCACCAACACTTCTAACGGAAAACGGCGGAGTGGGGGATCCCGGAAGGCTGCCCGTAGCAGGGTCGAGGGAAGGGATCCCCCTCCCCAAGCAAGGAGGTTCGATGAGCTATAGCGTTTTGGACTTGGTTAGAGACTACGCGGCGGGACGGCGCGATTTCCAGGAGATCGAGCTGCCCCAGGCCGACTTGCGGGGCATCCACCTAGCCGGTGCCGACCTGCGCTCTGCTGATTTCAGAGGGGCCAACCTGGCAGGCGCCAACCTGCGGGGGTGTGACCTCAGCTTTGCCGATTTCACCGGCGCCAACCTATCGGGAGCGGATCTGCGGGGATGCCTGCTTTTCGGCAGCGATTTCCGCGGTGCTCTCTTGGAGGGGGCTTTGCTGGATCACGCCGATTACGATGCCTATACCCATTTCCCGGCGGGCTTTGATCCCAAAGCCCATCGCCTGCACAACATCTCGGCAGGTGTTTCCCAGTAGGGGGGTCTTTCCAGGGGTTGTCAACTGTTAAGCAAAACCCAGTTCGGGTAAAGCCCAAATCTCAAAAGAGACAAAACCATGGTGTGCGCAGCATAGACAGCAATTGGGAAGAAAACCTCAAGATTAATTGATATTTTGCAAAAGCTGTTGAGGATAGAAGTATGGATACCCCGCTCAACCCCTTGACGCCGATAACCGGCCGCATTCACTCGGTCGAGACCTGTGGCACGGTAGATGGGCCAGGGATCCGCTTTGTCATCTTTCTGCAGGGCTGTCCTCTGCGCTGTCTGTACTGCCACAATCCCGACTGTCGGGATCCCAATGCCGGCCAGGTGGTGACGGTGGATTCCCTCATGGCGGAGATCCAGCGCTGCCGCAACTACTACCTCAAGGGCGGGGGAGTCACGGCCAGCGGGGGGGAACCGTTGATGCAGCCCAACTTTGTGGCGGAGATTTTCCGCCGCTGCCATGAGCTGGACTTGCACACGGCTCTAGATACTTCCGGCTATGCGCCCTTGGGCGTGGCCAAGCCGGTGTTGGCCCATACAGACTTGGTGCTACTGGATATCAAGTCCTATCTGCCGGAGCTCTATCGCAAAGTTACCGGCGTTTCGCTGCAGCCCACTCTCGATCTGGCTCGCTATTTGGATCAGATTCACAAGCCCACCTGGATTCGTTTTGTGCTGGTTCCCGGGCTAACAGATCCCGAGGAAAACATCAAGGGCTTGGCCGAGTTTGTGGCCACGCTCTCCAACGTGGAGCGGGTGGAAGTTTTGCCCTTTCACAAGATGGGGGAATACAAATGGCAGCAGTTGGGATTGCCCTATACCCTCAGCGATGTTCAGCCGCCCACCCCGGAACAGATCAACCACGCTTTGCAGATCTTTCGCGAGCGGGGATTGGTGGCAGTTTAGTTTATCGCTGGAGCGACAGCAACAAAACTAGAGCCAATTCTGACTTGAGCCAGCCTGATCCCAAAGTCATCTCTAAAGTCCTTAGGCTGTCTCCAAGGTAATGCTAAGTTGAACTTAGTTGAACCCAATAGTCTAGCAGCTTGCCAACTCTGGTAGCTCCAAAAATGAGGAGGGATCCCCGGTGGAAGTGCGCGTAACCTACCAAAATGGCGTTCAATTTCAAGCCCAAAGCCGCGGCCATCGCATCCTCAGCGATCAGCCTTTGGACAACCACGGCCAAGATCAGGGAATGACGCCGCCGGAGTGGTTTTTGGCCTCTTTGGGTGCTTGTGTGGGGTTCTATGCCGTCAAGTATTTGGAAGCGCGGCAGTTGGATCCCAAAGGGCTGGAAGTGGTTGTTACCGCAGATAAAGTCGAGCACCCTGCCCGCCTAGACAACATTTGCATTCGGGTGAAAAGTGGGATCCCGCTCGACGAAAAACACCAAAAAGGGTTGGAAAAGGCAGTCGATGCGTGCATCATCCACAACACCCTTACCCATCCCCCAAAAATGACCACTGAGATCCAGGTTCCCGCGCCTGTTGGCGCTTAGCCGGTCAGCAGGCCCATGGAGTCTTGCAGCAATTTCTAACGGTTGCCTCAACTTTTAACCTGTATGGATGTAATTTTGGAGGATCCACCTATGCCTGTCACCAACCTCGAGGAACTGGAAGCTCTGATCCAACAGGTAAAAGCTGCCCAGGCTGAGTATGCCACCTTCACCCAGGAACAGGTGGATCGGATCTTTCACAAAGCTGCCCTGGCCGCCAACAACGAACGGATCCCGCTGGCCAAGCTGGCCGTGGAAGAGACCGGCATGGGGATTGTGGAAGACAAGGTGATCAAAAATCACTTTGCCTCTGAATACATTTACAACAAATACAAACACGAGAAAACCTGTGGCGTCATCGAGCGGGACGAGAGTTTTGGCTACGAGCGCATTGCCGAGCCGGTGGGGCTTTTGGCGGGCATTGTGCCAGTCACCAACCCCACTTCGACAACCATTTTCAAAGCTCTCATCACCCTGAAAACCCGCAACGCCATCATCTTTTCCCCTCACCCCCGCGCCAAACGATGCACCATTGCCGCGGCCAAGGTGGTCAAGGAGGCGGCTGAGGCAGCCGGTGCGCCTGTGGGGTTGATCGGCTGGATCGACGAGCCCACCATCGAGCTGTCTCAGGCTTTGATGCAACATCCGGAGGTGAAGTTGATCCTGGCCACCGGGGGCCCTGGCATGGTCAAGGCGGCCTATTCCTCCGGCCACCCCTCGCTGGGTGTGGGGGCGGGCAACACGCCGGCGGTGATCGACGCCAGCGCCGACATTCCCACAGCTGTCAGCTCGATCTTGCTCAGCAAAACTTTTGACAACGGCATGATCTGCGCCTCGGAACAGGCGGTGATCGTGGTGGAGGCCGTTTATGAGCAGGTGAAGGCGGAGTTTTGCCATCGAGGGGCCTACTTTTTGGATCCGGAACAGACGCAAGCGGTGCGCCGCATTCTCCTCAAGGATGGCCGTCTCAATCCAGCTATTGTTGGCCAATCGGTGCAGACCATCGCTGCTCTGGCCGGGATCCAGGTACCCGAAGGCAGCAAGCTGCTGATTGGGGAAGTGGAGAAGGTGGGGCCCGAAGAGCCGTTTTCCTACGAAAAATTGGCTCCTGTTTTGGCCCTCTACCGCGCCAAGGATTTCCCCAGCGCTGTCGATATGGCCGTCCAAGTGGTCAATTTCGGGGGGCGGGGCCACACCTCTGTTTTGTATACCGATCCCGCCAATCGGGACGATATTGCCTACTTTGAAAATGCCCTACAAACAGCGCGGGTGCTGATCAACACCCCCTCTTCCCAGGGAGCAATTGGGGATCTCTATAACTTCAGGCTGGATCCCTCGCTCACCCTAGGCTGTGGCACTTGGGGGGGCAATTCGGTCTCGGACAATGTGGGGCCGCGCCACCTGCTCAACATTAAAACGGTGGCCTACCGGCGGGAAAATATGCTCTGGTTTCGGGTGCCGCCCAAGATCTACTTCAAGCCGGGATGTCTACCGGTGGCGCTGCGGGAGTTGGCCGGCAAAAAACGGGCTTTTTTGGTTACCGATAGGCCCCTCTTCGAGCTGGGCGTGCTGCAGGCGGTTACCCGGGTTTTGGACGAACTGCAGATCAAGTGGGATGTCTACCACGACGTGGAGCCGGATCCCACCCTCAGCGCCGTCAACCGCGGCCTGGAGCAGTTGCGCCAATTCCAGCCGGATGTGATCATCGCCGTGGGGGGCGGATCCCCGATGGACGCGGCCAAGGTGATGTGGCTGATGTACGAGCAGCCGCAGGTGGAGTTTGAAGGCCTGGCAACGCGCTTTATGGACATCCGCAAGCGGGTCTACGAGCTGCCGCCGCTGGGGCAAAAAGCCCAACTGGTCTGCATCCCCACCACTTCCGGGACGGGATCCGAGGTGACACCCTTTGCGGTGGTGACCGACGACCGGGTGGGGATCAAGTACCCACTGGCCGACTACGCCCTCACCCCCAGCATGGCCATTGTGGATCCGGATCTCACTTTGAAGATGCCCAAGAAGCTAACCGCCTACGGCGGCCTCGATGCCCTCACCCATGCTTTGGAAGCCTATGTCTCGGTGATGGCCAGCGAGTTTACCGACGGGCTGGCGCTGCAGGCGATTAAGCTGCTGATGACCTACCTGCCGCGGGCCTACGAGAAGGGGGCCGAAGATCCAGAAGCGCGGGAAAAAGTCCACTACGCTGCCACCATTGCCGGCATGGCCTTTGCCAACGCCTTTTTGGGGGTGTGCCACTCCTTGGCCCACAAGCTGGGATCCACCTTCCACCTGCCCCACGGCCTGGCCAATGCCCTGATGATTACCCACGTCATCCGCTACAACGCCACCGACGCCCCCTTTAAGCAGGCCATCTTCCCCCAATACCGCTACCCCAACGCCAAGCACCGCTATGCCGAGATTGCCGATTACCTGCAGTTGGGCGGAGCCAATGATGATGAAAAGGTCATGCGCCTCATTGAGGCCATCGAGGAGCTAAAGCGGAAGCTAGGGATCCCGGCTACCATCCGCGAGGCCCTCAGCGAGAGCGAGCAGGCGTTCTACGACCGTCTGGAGGCGATGGCGGAGCAGGCTTTCGATGATCAATGCACCGGCGCCAACCCCCGCTACCCGCTGATTCAGGACATGAAGGAGCTGTACGTCTTGGCCTACCGGGGCTGCCGGGTGGAGGCTGCCCTCTACCACCAGCCGGAGCCGGTGTTGGCCTAGTCACCAGACATTGAGGAGTAAGCCCATGCGGCGCCGCCCTGACCCCAGCCTCGACATCTGGAAGGCCAGATCCCACCCCTTAGATCCCATTTTTCTGCCCCGCTCGGTGGCGGTGGTGGGGGCAACAGAGCGGGAGGGCAGTGTTGGGCGCACGGTCTTGTGGAACCTGATCAGCCACCCGTTTGGGGGCACGGTCTACCCGGTCAACCCCAAGCGGCACCAGGTGTTGGGCATCCGGGCCTATGAGCGGCTGTCTGCTTTGCCGGAGCCGGTGGATCTGGCCATCATCGCCATCCCGGCAGCCGGGGTGCCGGCGGTTATTCAAGAATGCGTCGAGGCCGGCGTCAAGGGAGCTATTGTCCTCTCGGCGGGCTTTAAGGAAATCGGCCCCGAGGGGCTGGAGCTGGAAAAGGCCATCCAAGAGGCTGCCCGCGGCAAGCTGCGCCTGATTGGCCCCAACTGCCTGGGGATCCAAAACCCCCACACGGGCCTAAATGCCACCTTTGCGGCCCAGATGGCCCGGCCCGGCAACGTGGGCTTTATCAGCCAAAGCGGGGCCCTCTGCACCTCGATCCTAGACTGGAGCCTGCAGGAAAATGTCGGCTTTAGCGCCTTTATCTCCCTGGGATCGATGCTGGATGTGGGCTGGGGGGATCTCATCGACTACCTGGGCCAGGATCCCCATACCCACAGCATCGTCCTCTACATGGAATCCGTCGGGGATGCGCGGTCGTTTTTGTCGGCGGCCCGCGAGGTGGCGCTGAGCAAGCCCATCATCGTCATCAAGGCGGGGCGCACCCAGGCGGCGGCCCAGGCGGCGGCCTCCCACACGGGATCCCTCACCGGCAGCGACGCGGTTTTGGATGCGGCCTTCCGCCGCTGCGGCGTGCTGCGGGTGGATCACATTGAAGATCTCTTCGACATGGCGGAGGTGCTGGCCAAACAGCCCCGTCCGCAAGGGCCCCACCTCAGCATCCTCACCAATGCCGGCGGGCCAGGGGTGCTGGCCACCGACGCCCTCATTCGCGCCGGCGGATCCCTGGCCTCTCTTGCCCCGGAGACGCTGGAGCAGCTCAGCCAGATCCTGCCGCCCCACTGGAGCCACGGCAACCCCATCGACGTTTTGGGCGATGCCGGGCCGGAGCGCTTTGCCCAGGCGCTGGAGATCGTGCTGCGGGATCCCGGCAGCCAGGGCTGTCTGGTGATCCTCACCCCCCAGGCGATGACAGATCCCACCGCCACGGCCGCCAAGGTGGTGGAGACCTGGCGGCGCAGCGGATCTCGCCAACCCATCCTGGCCAGTTGGATGGGGGGAGCCCTGGTGGATGCCGGCGAGCAGATCCTCAACCAGGCCGGGATCCCCACCTACCGCTATCCGGATCAGGCGGCGCGGGTGTTCAGCTATCTGTGGCGCTTCAGCGACAACCTCAAGGCCCTCTACGAAACCCCCGCGCTGCCCCCTGCAACAGCGGTCGAGCGCGAGAGGGTGCAGCCAATCCTCAGCCAAGCCCGGCGGCAAGGCCGCACGCTCCTGACCGAGGTCGAGTCCAAGGAGATCCTAGCCGCCTACGGGATCCCGGTGGTGCCCACGCGGGTGGCCGAGAGCCCGGAAGCGGCTGTAGAGGCCGCCGAACAAATCGGCTACCCGGTGGTGCTCAAGCTCTACTCCCACACCCTCACCCACAAAAGCGACGTAGGCGGCGTGCAGCTCAACCTGCCCGATGCCGAGTCGGTGCGGCGGGCCTACCGGCAGATCCAGACCAATGTTGCCGAAAAAGCCGGATCCCAGCACTTTCAAGGGGTGACGGTGCAGCCGATGATCCGCACCGACGGCTACGAGCTGATCCTGGGCAGCAGCGAGGATCCCCAGTTTGGGCCGGTGTTGCTGTTTGGCAGCGGCGGCCAATTGGTGGAAGTGTTCCAGGATCGCGCCATCGGCCTTCCCCCCCTCAACACCACCTTGGCGCGGCGCCTGATGGAGAATACCCTCATCTACAAGGCCCTCAAGGGGGTGCGGGGGCGCCGAGCCGTCAAGCTGGAAGCGCTGGAACAGCTTTTGGTGCGCTTCAGCCAACTGGTGGCCGAACAGCGGGAGATCAAGGAGATCGACATCAACCCCCTGCTGGCCTCGGGCGAGGGGCTGGTGGCTTTGGATGCCCGCGTCATTCTGCGCTCAGAGCAAGAACCACCGGTGCCGTTGGCCATCCGCCCCTATCCCACCCAGTACATCTGGAGCTTCCGGGACGGCATCACCATCCGCCCCATCCGCCCTGAAGACGAGCCGCTGGTAATCCAGTTTCATCGCCACGTCTCCGACTACAGCATCTACCTGCGCTACTTCCACCCCATCAAATACAGCGCCCGCATCGCCCACGAGCGCTTAATCCGCATCTGCTTCAACGACTACGACCGCGAGATCGCCCTGGTGGCGGAAAAACAGGAGCCAGAAGCCACAATCCTCGGCATCAGCCGCCTCTCCAAAAGACACGGCCTCCCCGAAGAGGCGGAGTTTGCCCTGCTGGTGGCGGATCCCTATCAACGGCAGGGGATCGGCACGGAGCTGCTGACCCGCCTGATTCAGGTGGCCCGCTGCGAAGGAATCCGGCGTCTGGCCGGCGAGGTGCTCAGCGAAAACGAGGGCATGCGCCGCCTGTGCAAGCGGCTAGGGTTCCAGTTGCTCCCCTCCCCGGAGGATCCCGGCCTCCTCAATGCCACGCTGGATCTCGCTGCCGACGCGGCGCCCCCCCACCCCCTGCCCCGCCTAGGGATCCCTGGTCTAAAAACGGTTTGCCGACTGGATTACCGTAGAATAGTTCCTTAGCCTCCAACCTCCCCTCGCCTTTTGGGAGAGGGGTTGGGGGTGAGGGACGGAGAAGTGGAGAAGTTTTTGGGGATGGCGGTGAAGATGGAAGGGGCAGCGGGGAAGCCATTGGGGATCCCTTCACCCGTCGCGGTGGCCTGGTGGGGGAGAGCGGGGCGGTGGCTGGCGGTGGGATTCCTTCTGCTGGGGCTAGGTGGCTGTGGGGTGGGATCCCACGGGGAAGTGAGGATTCTTCTGGCTTCTTTTGCGGTGACCCGCGATGCCTACCGCCAGATCATCCCTGCCTTTGAGGCCCATTGGCTGGCCCAGACCGGACAACGGGTGCGGGTGGAAAGCAGCTACGCCGGCTCGGCAACGCAGGCGCGGGCGGTCATCGAGGGGCTGGATGCCGATGTGGTGGCCCTGGCCCTAGGCCTGGATGTGGAGCGCATTGTGGCTGCCGGCCTGATTCGGCCGGGTTGGGAAAGTCGCACACCCAACCAGGGGATCGTCACCCGTTCGGTGGTGGTGATGGTAACGCGGGAGGGCAACCCCCACGATATCCGCTCCTGGACGGATCTGGCTCGGCCCGGCTTGCAGGTGGTTACTGCCAACCCCAAAACCTCCGGGGGTGCCCGCTGGAACTTTTTGGCCCTCTGGAGCGCTGTCCCTGAGCCGCAGGCCCTAGCCTTCACTACTCAGGTCTACAAAAACGTCCGCGTCCTGCCGCGGGACTCGCGGGAGGCTACGGATGTCTTTTTCCAAAAAGGGCAGGGGGATGCCCTGCTCACCTACGAACATGAGGTGATCCTGGCGGGCTTGCGCGGCCAGCCCTTGCCCTACGTGGTGCCGGATCCCAACATTTCCATCGACAACCCGGTAGCGGTGGTGGATGCCAACGTAGACCGCAAGGGCACCCGCGCCGTGGCCGAAGCCTTTGTGGACTATCTCTTTACGCCCGAGGCGCAGCGGGCCTTTGCCGAGGTGGGTTTTCGGCCGGTGGAGCCCACGGTGGCCCAAGAGTTTGCCTGGCGCTACCCTCCCATCAAAAATCTGGTGACTGTCGCCGACCTGGGCGGCTGGGAAGCTGTCCAGAACCGCTTCTTTGCCGACGGGGCTTTGTTTGACCGCATCCAAGCCCAGTTGTAGACCGATCCCTTGTCTTCCTCTCCCCGTTCGGGGTATCCTGGGGGCTGTATCAACGGTTTGTTGACAGGTTTACCGTAGATTAGAGGCTCCCTCCTTCGTCAGAAACGCCGTCCGGCCAACCCTTAGCTAGGCAGAACCTATGGGCATCACCATCGCAGGGGTATCGAAGCGTTTTGGGCAGTTTCAGGCCCTCCACCCTACGGATCTCACCATTCCCACGGGATCCCTGGTCGCCCTGTTGGGGCCGTCGGGTTCGGGCAAATCCACCCTCTTGCGCCTCATTGCTGGTCTAGAAAAGCCGGACACGGGGCGGATTTTCCTCACCGGGCGGGATGCCACCCACGCCAGCGTCCAGGAGCGCAATGTTGGCTTTGTCTTCCAGCACTACGCCCTGTTCAAGCACATGACGGTGCGGCAGAACATTGCCTTTGGCCTGGAGATCCGCAAAGCTTCGCGGGCCGAGATCCGGGCGCGGGTGGACGAGCTGTTGGAGCTGGTGCAACTGTCGGGGTTTGGGGATCACTACCCCTCCCAGCTTTCGGGGGGGCAGCGGCAGCGGGTGGCCCTGGCCCGCGCCTTGGCGGTGGAGCCGCAGGTATTGCTTTTGGACGAGCCTTTTGGGGCGCTGGATGCCAGGGTGCGCAAGGAGCTGCGCCAGTGGCTGCGGCGCCTGCACGACAAGGTGCACGTCACCACCGTCTTGGTTACCCACGACCAAGAGGAGGCCATGGAGGTGGCCGACCAGATCGTGGTCATGAACCAGGGGCGGATCGAACAGGTGGGATCCCCTGCCGAGATCTACGATCACCCGGCCACCCCCTTTGTCATGAGCTTTATCGGCCCGGTTAACGAGCTCTCTCCCCGCTCCCTGTTATCTTGCCAGCTTCCCGAGGCGCAGGCCGGCCCGCACCAGCTTTTCTTGCGCCCCCACGATGTGCAGATCGAGGTCAACCCCAATAGCAGCGGCGTCCCCGCGTGGGTAAAAGCGATCATCCACCTGGGGCGGGAGATCCAGGCGGAGCTGGTCTTGAGCGATGGCGGATCCCTCTGGGCCCACCTGAGCCGGGATCAATACGCCAGCCAGCCGCTGCAGGTGGGGCAGCAGGTCTATGTCCGTCCCAAGGTGGTCAAGGCCTTTCCCCTCAAAAAAAACGACAAGAAAACTGCCATGACCCCGCTGGCGACGGCGGGACGAAGTCCGATGTCGCTGGGAGCTTGAGGAAAGTTGCAGCAAGCTGGGTTTCAACTGTCTTGGCCGTGGCGGCTGAGCTTGGGCTATCTCTTCCTGATGTTGGCCCTGCCGCTGGCCGCCTTGATCGCCAAGTCCAGCAGCGTGGGCTGGGCGGAGTTTTGGCGGATCGCGACGGATCCGGTGGCCCTCTCCGCCTATGAAGTTACTTTTGTAACTGCGCTGCTGGCGGCCTTAGTGAATGGTGTAATGGGCACCCTGACGGCTTGGGTGTTGGTGCGCTACACCTTTCCCGGCAAAAAGCTCCTCGAGGGGTTGATTGATCTGCCCTTTGCCCTGCCCACGGCTGTTGCCGGCCTCACCCTGGCGACGGTTTACAGCAGCAACGGCTGGATTGGATCCCTGTTGGCCCCCTTGGGGATCCGCATTGCCTTCACTCGCTTGGGGGTGGGGGTGGCGATGCTGTTTATCTCTTTTCCCTTTGTGGTGCGGACGGTGCAGCCAGTGCTGCAGGAGCTGGAACAAGAGGTGGAAGAAGCGGCCTGGAGTTTGGGCGCCTCCCGCTGGCAGACCTTCTGGCGGGTGGTGCTGCCCCAGATTTTGCCCGCTGTTTTAACCGGGGTGGCCCTGGGGTTTTCCCGCGCTGTGGGCGAATATGGCTCCATCGTTATCATCGCCTCCAGCATCCCCTTCCGGGATCTCATCGCGGCAGTGCTGGTGATCCAGCGGCTGGAACAGTACGACTATGCCGGGGCAACGGTAATCGGGACAGTGATGCTGGGGATCTCTTTCTTGTCGCTGGTGGTGATTAACCTTCTGCAAGCTTGGGGAAGTCGCCATGAAACCTGACGGGATATCGGGGGTCCAACCGGAGCCATCGACAAACCCTTGGCTGTCGGGCCTGTTGATCGGCATTGTCGGGCTCTACATTGCCCTGCTGCTTGGGATCCCGGTGGTGAACATCTTCTACCAAGCGTTTCGAGAAGGGATCCCAGCTTTTCTGCAGCACCTGACCGAGCGGGAGCTGCTCAGTGCCCTCCGATTGACGGTGCTGACTGCCTTGGTTGTCGTGCCTCTCAATACCCTTTTCGGCCTCTGTGCCGCCTTGGCCCTGGCTCGCCGCCGTTTTCCGGGGCGGGCCTTGCTGCTCAGCCTCATCGATCTGCCCTTTTCCATTTCGCCGGTAGTAGCCGGCCTGATGCTGGTGCTGATCTTTGGCCGTCAGGGTTGGCTGGGATCCTGGAATCTGCGGGTCATTTTTGCCTTTCCGGGCATTGTGCTGGCCACCGCTTTCATCACTTTGCCCTTTGTGGTGCGGGAAGTATTGCCGGTGTTGGAAGAGGCCGGCACCGAAGAGGAAGAGGCCGCCAAAACGCTGGGGGCCAATTCCTGGCAGATCTTCTTGCGCATCACCCTGCCCAACATCCGCTGGGGCCTTCTCTACGGCGTCATCCTGACCAATGCCCGCGCCATGGGGGAGTTCGGGGCGGTGGCCGTGGTCTCCGGCAACATCATCGGCCGTACCCAGACCCTTCCCTTGTTTGTGGAAGATGCCTACCGCAGCTATGCCACGGGCTCGGCCTATGCGGCAGCGGTGGTGCTCTCCTTGCTGGCAGTGGTGACCCTGGTGGCCAAGGAGCTGCTAGAGCGGGGATCCCCTTCCCGCCGCATCTTCTAGGCCTTCTTTGGGATCCTTATCGCTAGGCAACCTCATCACGAACGCGCCGCTCTAACTTCCCTCTCCCTCAGGGAGAGGGGCCGGGGGTGAGGGTGGGACGGCCAGGGTGTGGCTCAAACAGACTCGGCAGCCAGCTCTGGCAAGGGAACTTTGGTGCCGCCCAAGCCGCAGTAGCCGCGCGGATTCTTGGCCAGGTATTGCTGGTGGTAGTCTTCGGCGTAGTAGAACTCTGGAGCCTCCAGGATCTCAGTGGTGATCTGGCCGTAGCCGTGGGCGCTCAGGGCTTGCTGGTAGAGATCGCGGGTTTTTTCTGCCAGCTCCTGCTGGGCCTGGGAATAGACGTAGATGCCGGAGCGATACTGAGTGCCCACATCATTGCCCTGCCGCATCCCTTGGGTGGGATCGTGGTTTTCCCAAAACACCTTCAAAAGCTGCAGGTAGCTGATTTGAGCCGGATCGTAAACCACCCGCACCACCTCGTTGTGGCCGGTCAAGCCGGTGCAAACCTCCTCATAGGTTGGGTTGGGAGTATACCCGCCGGCGTAGCCCACCGCAGTAGTGAACACTCCCGGCAACTGCCAAAACTTGCGCTCGGCTCCCCAGAAGCAGCCCATGCCGAACAGGGCCAGCTCCATGCCCTCCGGAAAGGGGGGCTTTAGCGGCGTGCCCTTGACGTAGTGCCGGTTGACGATCGCCATTGGCTCGGAGCGGCCCGGCAAAGCCTCCTCCGGGGTGGGCAGGGTCAGTTTCTTGCCCAATTTGCCAAAACCAAAGAGCGCCATCGCGATAGCCCGATACATTCGTTAACACTTATCAGCCTAACGCAGGTGGCCGCTGTTGTCTTGAAATTAAGGATTGGCAAGCGAGCAGCCTGGGGATTTCAGATTGCCAGCTCCACAACCACAGGGGCATGGTCGCTGGGCTTTTGTGCCCGCCGCGGTTCGACGTCGATCCAGCAGGCAGTAGCTTTGTCCTGGAGCAGAGGGGAAAGGTAGAAGTGATCGATGCGCCAGCCGCGGTTCTTCTGGAACCCACCCCCGCGGTAGTCCCACCAGCTAAAATGTCCAGGGTCCGGGTTAAACTTGCGAAAGGCATCCTCAAACCCCAAAGCCAGGATCTCCCGCAGGGCCTGCCGCTCCGGCTCCGAGGCCATGATTTCCCCGGCTTTGCGGGGATCGTAAATATCCCGGTCTTCGGGGGCGATGTTGAAGTCGCCGCAGAGGAGGATGGGCTGCCCCTGGCCCAGGGCGATGTTGAGGTAATCCTTCAGGCGGGCCAACCAGTGCAATTTGTAAGCGTACTTGTCGGATCCCACCGCCTCGCCATTGGGCACGTAGAGGTTGAGAATGCGGATGCCGCGGTAGAGGCCGCCGATCAGCCGCTTTTGCTCGTCCAGCTCCGCCGCTGCCGGCAGCAGGGCCCCAAAGCCACGCTCTACTTTTTCCGGCACCTCCCGGCTGATGAGGGCAACGCCGTTGTAGGCTTTCTGCCCGTACACTTCTACGTAAAAGCCTCGCTCCTCAAAGGGCGCGCGGGGAAAGTCCGCATCCACCACCTTGGTCTCCTGCAAGCAGAGCACATCCAGGGATCCCTGCTTGTCCAGCCAAGCCAAAACCTGGGGCAGCCGGGTGCGAATGGAGTTGACGTTCCAGGTGGCCACTTGCATGGCAGCAGGTTTCCAAGACGACGCTCAGGCCACTATTTTGGCCAAACCCAGCGGACGGATCCCCTGTGGCGAGACCGCGATCCGGTAGGGCAGCACCTCAACCCCAGCCTGCAGCGCCTGGCGAAACAGATGGGCATAGCGGGGATCCCGTTCTTCGCCGGGGGCAAACTCGGTGCAATCGGCGCGGTTGATCCAATACAGCAGCAGAGCCCGCTGCCCT
Organism: Synechococcus sp. 63AY4M2; assembly: GCF_002760475.1. Classification (NCBI taxonomy): domain Bacteria; kingdom Bacillati; phylum Cyanobacteriota; class Cyanophyceae; order Synechococcales; family Synechococcaceae; genus Synechococcus; species Synechococcus sp. 63AY4M2. The sequence continues at coordinate 1,128,006 of NZ_AXUX01000001.1, forward strand.
TGCCGGCGGATCTCGATGAGATCTTCCAGGTGCTTTTGGCCGCGAGTCGTCACCGTATCGGGAAACAGGGCGCGGGATCCCACGGCCCAAGTGGTATTTTTAACCTCTAGGTAGGCCAAGCCAGAGTCTCCCATCAGCAGGAAGTCGATTTTGCTCCTGCCGCAAGTCACTTCCCGTTGCCAGCGGGAGAACTCCGCCAATTGGGGAAACCACCCTCGTGCCAGCCCCCATTCCACCAGGCGATTGGGCAGGCCGGTGTTGATCCCCACCCACACCCCTTCCACCTGGATCATCTCCCAGGTGTAGGCCAATTTGCGCTTGGGATCGGGGTGATAGGAGAGGTACACAGGCGCTCCCACCTGGCAAACCCCCGTCATCGGCCCGGTGTTGGGGCAGTGAGCGGTTACCGGTTGCCCATTTTCCAGCTCCACCTCGGCAAAGAAGCGCCGGTAGCGGCTGCGCAACACCCCCCTGCGCAAGGGGGTGGAAAAACAGTAAGGGGGCGGCCCCTCTTGGGCGGGCATCTGCAAGCGTCCTCCGGTGAGTATTTTTCTTTAGGATTTTGGAAGTCTTCCGGGTGGAGGGAGCTTCCTGCGCTAGGGTAAATGACGTATCTCTCCAGCCAGGGCCTTTTTTGCCGACGCCTTGTTCCTATAGCTTTTAATACTTTATCTTTTTCTATCCCTTTGCCAAAACTTGGAGAAGAAAGCCCGAATGTTGCGTCTTGATCCTGAGCCCGGCTTTCAGCCCCCGGATCCCTTCCAGGACGACCGTGGGCGCGTGGCCATCTTTATCGACGGATCCAACCTCTTCTATGCCGCCCTACAGATGGGCATTGAGATCGACTACACCCGCCTGCTGAAGACGCTGACCGGCCGTTCTCCCCTCCTGCGCTCCTTTTTCTACACCGGCGTCGATCGCAACAACGAAAAGCAGCAGGGGTTTTTGCTCTGGATGCGCCGCAACGGCTACCGTGTGGTTACCAAAGAGCTGACCCAACTGCCCGATGGCTCCAAGCGGGCCAATCTAGATGTGGAAATCGCTGTGGACATGTTGTCGCTGGTGCGCTGGTACGAGACGGCGGTGCTGGTGAGCGGCGATGGGGATCTGGCCTATGCAGTCAATGCCGTCAGCTACCAAGGGGCGCGGGTGGAGGTAGTTAGCCTGCGCTCGATGACCAGCGACCAGCTAATTAACTTGGCGGATCGCTACATCGACCTGGAGTCCATCAAGGATCAAATTAAGAAGACCAACCGCCCCTCCTACCTGTACCGACCGAGCTTCACCACCGATGAGGAGGACGAGGGGTAAATTGCCCCCAGCTGGGGGCAGGGCGACGAGGCCGTTACTGCAACCTCAAATTTGAAGGGATCCCTTGCAGCAGGTAAACGGGGTTGAGCGGGGAAAAGCGGGTGCCCTCGGCCAAGGCCGTGGAACGGGAGATCTGGATGTGTTCCACCCGCACCTGCCAGCTCCGCGAGCGCAGCCATTGCAGAGCTTCGCTGCAGGTTTCCAGGGTGGCGAAGTTAGCCACCAAGATCCCCTCAGGCCGCAGGCGGGCCGCCACCGCCGGCAGCAGATCGCGGATCCCTTTGCCGCCTCCCCCCAGCAACACCCGCTCCGGATCCGGCAGGTCGGCCAGCACCCGGGGCGCTGTCCCCGGGATCACGTGCAGGTTTTCCAGATCGAAGCGTTGGCGGTTGCGCCGGATAAGACAAATGCCTGTGGCGTTGCGCTCGATGGCATAGACCTGGAGCTGGGGGGAGAGGCGGGCGATCTCCACGGCTACGGAACCGGTGCCGGCCCCGATATCCCACACCACTCCCTGCCGCGGCAGTTGCAGCGCCCCCAGCGTGAGCAGTCGGATGGGCTGCTTGGTGATCAGGCCGGGCTGGTCGGGAAAGGTGTGGAACTGGTCGTCCGGGATCCCCACCAAAGGCCAGCGGCGGGGATCCGGTTCCGGCTCAACGCGCCGCAACACCACCAAGTTGGGGCTGGGGAAGGCAGATTTCTCCCCTTCTTGCAGGGGCAGGATCTGCTCGTGGGGGGATCCCAGTTGGCTGCACACCCAGCCCTGGTAGCGCACCGGCAGCCGCAGGTCGGCGATAAACTGGGCCACCGCCGCCGGGGTGTGCTCCGGATCGGTCAGGGCCACAATAAGAGGGGATCCCTGCCTAAGGGCGTCTTGCAACCGCTCCACCCCCCGCCCGTGCAGGCTGAGGATGGTGGCCTCCTGCCAGGGGATCTGCAGGCGGTTGAGGGCCAACTGCACTGAGCTGACTTGGGGATAAAAGGCCAGTTGCTCCGCCGGGAAGTACTGCGTTAACAGGCGCCCAATCCCAAAAAACAGCGGATCCCCGCTGGCCAACAAAACCAGGGATCCCTGCGCCAGCTCCTTTTGCAAAAGCGGGATCCAACTTTCCACTGGTCCAGTAAGCCGGATCTGGCGGGCCGGATGGTCAGCAAAGTGCTGCAGCAAGCTGGAGGGCCCGGCCAAGGTTTGCGCTTGGGAGAGGGGGGGAATCGCCCAAGAGGCCACCGAGCCATCTGCTGCTACCCCTATAACCGCAAGCTGAGGTGATCGGCCAGATGTTGTCGTAGCCATCTAGCGTTCGACAGGCGGGTGGTACTGGCGCATGTGGTTGAGAAAATCCAGGCGCAACTCCGCCACTTCCCGCTGCATCTCCCGCATTTCCCGAATAAAGCCCAGATGAGCCTCGATCAGGCGGCCATCCCGCTCCCGGAATTGCTCCATCATCAGGGCTTGCGCCTCCCTCAGCTCGGCAAAGCCGGCCTGCATATCGCGGCGGGATTCCTGGATGGCCCTCTCCAGCTCATCTCCCCGCTCTTCGTTCTGGCGAATCCGCTCCTGGTTGTGCTGAATCAGCGTCCGGATCTCCTGGATTTCGGTCTGGAGCTGGGCTTCGATGGCCTGCCGCTCGGCTCGCATTGCGGCCATCTGGACCTCAAAGCGCTCGGCAGCCCGCTGCTGCTCAGTTCGGATCTCGGCGATCTCGGCGGAGAAACGCTCGGCGGCCCGCTGCTGCTCGGCCCGGATCTCGGCAATTTGGGCGGCAAAGGCCTGCCGCATCTCCGTCATCTGAGCCTCAAAGCGCTCGGCAGCCCGCTGCTGCTCAGTTCGGATCTCGGCGATCTCGGCGGAGAAACGCTCGGCGGCCCGCTGCTGCTCGGCCCGGATCTCGGCAATTTGGGCGGCAAAGGCCTGCCGCATCTCCGTCATCTGAGCCTCAAAGCGCTCGGCAGCCCGCTGCTGCTCAGTTCGGATCTCGGCGATCTCGGCGGAGAAACGCTCGGCGGCCCGCTGCTGCTCGGCTCGGATCTCGGCAATTTGGGCTGCAAAGGCCTGCCGCATCTCCGTCATCTGGGCCTCAAACCGCTCGGCAGCTCTCTGCTGTTCGGCTCGGATCTCTTGAAGCTGTTCTTGTTGAAGCTGAAGGTTGCGGATCAGCCACTCCTCTTGTTCGGGGGTCATGGGAAAGGTCTGAAGATGTCGTTCCAATTCTAGTCAGTTGGGGATGGGATCCCGGCGGGCGGCCAGCAGTAGGGCATTGACGATGGCAGCGGCCACCGGGGATCCGCCTTTGCGGCCCTCCACCCGAATCTGGGGGACATCCGTTTGCGCTAGCGCCCGTTTGGCCTCTTCCACTGCCACAAAGCCCACTGGCACCCCGATCACCAGGCTGGGCCGGATCCGCTGGGCCCGCATCTCTTCCACCAGCGCCAGCAGCGCCGTGGGCGCGTTGCCGACGACAAAGATCGCTTCCGGGTAGCGCCGGGCTACCTTGACCATCCCCTGGGCCGTGCGCGTTTGCCCGGCTTCAAGAGGCTCTTCTGCCCAGTCCAAAGCGCAATGGAGCGGGATCCCCTGCGCCGCGAGGCCAGCTTGGATCCCGGCGGCCACCATCCGCACATCCACCACCAGCGGCCGCCGTTGCCGCAGGGCCGCCAGTCCCGCCTCAACTGCCGTGGGGCTGAACACAAAGCGATCCCGCAGCTCGAAGTCAGCGGTGGCGTGGATGGCGCGGCGCACGATCTCATAGGGGATCCCTTGCCAGGGGTGGGGGCCGATCTCTTGGTCAATCTGGCGGAAGCTGGCCGCTGTAATGGGGTCTATCCAAGCTGTTTCATCCATCATGGGATCGGTAGGCAGAGCCACATCTGGCAGGAGGGTTTTCTCCATCCTGTTGACGCAAGCGGTTTTGTTTGGAAAAAGGGGTGGGGAATGTCCAGAAAAAGCCGCTCAAGAGGGTTATCTGAGAGAAACGCCCCTCCAGTCCACTCTAGACGCCCTCCAGCAACCGCTAAGATCGGTCTATCCTGATGGAGGTGGGCCTGCTGTTGTCACATACAAAAGGATAGCTTGGTAGCCCCGCACTTTAGTGCGGGGCGGAAAAGCCCGCTAGCGACTTTAGTTGCTAACTGCTATAATCCTAGCCAGACCAGGGGAAAACGCTAACTACGGTGAAAAACCCGAGCAGCAACAAATCCTCTGGAGCGAGAAGTAAGCAGAACCTTGGGGCTTTGCCTTAAGGAACTGTCTAGAGGCGCTTTGACAACGCCGTTATGGGTTCTTTTGTGGACTGCGTAAGAATCCCCCGCCTTTAGGCGGTGGGAGTGTCAATCCTCCCTTGCCTGAACATAACCCTCCTTCTTCTTCTCCCTCTGCTGCTGTCGGCGGGGCAGGTTTCCCCTCCCCTGCGACGCCCCCCTCTTCGGTCGGCAGCAGGGATCCCGTCTCAGGGCTTCCTCGCTATGGTCATTCCCAAACCTGGCTCTGGCGCGGCTGGCCTATTCATTTCACCTACACCCCCAGTCGCGCCCAAACCGCCAGCGGCCAGGTGAACTTGACGGCGGCTCCGGCCATCTTGATCCATGGCTTTGGGGCCTCGGTGGGCCATTGGCGCCACAACATTGTTCCTCTGGGATCCCAGCGCTCCGTCTATGCTCTCGACCTGCTGGGATTTGGCGAGAGTGCCAAGCCGGAGATCGCCTACAGCGTCGATCTGTGGGTCGAGCAGGTGTACGAGTTTTGGCGAACCCACATCCAGCAGCCCAGCCTCCTGGTAGGCCATTCCATTGGGGGCCTGGTGGGGGTGATTGTGGCTGCCCGCTATCCCCAGATGGTGAAGGGTTTGTGCTTGATCAGTTGTGCCGATGGGCCTCACCCCGAAGAATTGTCCCCTCCTTGGGATGTGTTGGTGCAGGCCCTTTGCGAAGGGATCCTGGCTGTTTTGGGCTGCCCGCTCACCTATCCTCATTTGTTTAACTGGCTGCGACAAACCGAGGTGCTGCGGGCCTGGATCAAAAATGTCTACAAGCGGGACGAGCAGGTGGACGAGGAGCTGGTGCAGATCTTCCAGAGGCCGGCCTTTGAGCCGGGGGCAGCCCACGTGTTTTTGGATAGCCTGAGGGCCATTCTCTGCCGCCGCTTCGACAGTCCCAAGCGCCTGTTGCCCACGCTCAAGATGCCCATTCTCCTCCTCTGGGGCCAGGAAGATCCGGCGGTGCCCAGCTTTTTGGCGGATCAGTTTAAGCGCTGGCAGCCGGCTCTTACGTTGGTGAAGCTGCCAGGGGTGGGCCACTGCGCTCACGACGAGCTGCCCCACTGGGTCAACACCCTCATTAGTGAGTGGGCAGCTAGCCTGGAGACTTGCCCTAACTTGTCCACCCACCTTCGCAAGAATCCCGCGGCTGGCTAGTCCAGCCAGTTCCCCTGCCCAGGTTCAGCAGTGCCCTCCCTGCTAGCGGTGAAACCTTATGTATGGATGAATGATCGCGCTAGGTGGGAACCTCCCTCTCCGGTTGGGAAAGCGGCTAGGGATGAGGGCCAAGGGATCCCTTTAGTCCTCGGGGGGCAGCTTGAGGATCTGACGCTGACGCATCCCCTGCCAGCGCTGGATGAGGTCGCTGTCGATGCCAAACTGATCCAGGGCCTTCACCACCACAAAGTCCACCAAGTCCAAGAGGGTACGCGGCTGGTGGTACCAGGCCGGAATGGCCGGGACGATGCGCGCCCCTGCCTCTGCCAGGATGGTCAGGTTGCGCAGGTGAATGAGGCTGAAGGGGGTTTCCCGCGGCACGATGACCAGGCGGCGGCCTTCTTTGAGCTGCACGTCAGCCGCCCGCTCCAGCAGGTCAGAGCTCAGCCCAGCGGCCAACTTGGCTACCGTGCCCATGCTGCATGGGATCACCAACATCCCCTGCGTGCGGTAGGAGCCGCTGGCAATGGTTGCCCCCACATCTTGCCAGCGGTGGCAGACCAAGGATCCGCCCTCGCTTTCGGCCTGCTGCCGCCAAAACTGGGCCTGCCGCTGGGGATCTGCCGGCAACGGCACCCCTTGCTCCCCTTGCCACACCTGATAGGCCGCTTTGGAGGCCACCACCTCGACGCGGTAATCCAGGCTGAGCAGAACGTGTAGGGCGCGCACGGCGTAGAGCATCCCGGAGGCGCCCGATATACCAAGGATGATCGGCTGGGAGGAGTTCAAGGGCAGGCGGAAAGGGTCTTTACCTCAGTTTACCGACTGCCGAGGCCCCTCGGCTCTAGGCCTTGGGCTGGGCGATGTCGAACTCGGCGTCGTAGTCGAAGTCCTCGTCTTCCTCGACCCAGTCTTCCTCCAGCCTATCGTCCTCTTCCAGCTCCTCCTCTAGGCGAAGCTTCTCTGGGTACTCCTCGTCCAGCCCCAAAGCGGCTCGCTCTTCCCGCCGCCGGAAGCGCTCCAAAGCCGCCGGCGTGATGAAGGGATACGGCAGCCCCTGCGCTTGCGCCTCCTCCAGCGCTGCCCGGTAGCTCTCCACTTCCTTGATGTCAATTTTCCAGCCAGTGAGGCGAGCGGCCAGGCGCACATTTTGCCCCTCTTTGCCGATGGCCAGGCTGAGCTGGTCGCTGGTCACCAGCACATGGGCCTGTTGGATCTCCGGATCCACCAACCGCACCTCCACCACCTTGGCCGGGCTGAGGGCGTTGGCGATGTAGGTGGCCGGATCCGGCGACCAGCGGATGACGTCGATCTTCTCGTTGCGCAGCTCTGCCACCACCGCCTGAATCCGGGATCCCCTTGCCCCAATACAGGCCCCCACCGGATCCACGTCCCGCTCCACGGTATCGACGGCAATCTTGGTGCGCGGCCCCACGTTGCGGGAAGGCGGGTTGGCCTCCCGCGCCACCGCCACGATGCGCACAATGTCCTCTTCGATCTCCGGCACCTCGTTGGCGAACAGGTTCACCACCAAGCCGGCGTCGGCCCGAGAAACCAAAAGCTGCGGCCCCCGCCGGGATCCCTCGTATACCTTTTTGAGGTAGACCTTCATCACCGCGTTGGGGGTGTAGCGATCGCTGGCCAACTGCTCCTTCTTGGGCAGTTCGGCTTCCACCTCCGGCTGCCCAAAACCGCTGGATACCGCCATGATCACCGTCTGCCGCTCCGTGCGCAGCACCCGTGCCTGCAACACGGTATTTTCCAGGTCGCGGAACTCTTCTTGAATCAGGCGGCGCTGCTGGTCACGCAACTTCTGGGCCAGCACCTGCTTGGTTTGGATGGCCGCCATGCGGCCAAACTCCGCCTGTTGGGGAGTGACGTCATTGGTTACTTCCCAGCCAACTTCGGCTTCCGGGTAGTCCTGCTGCACGTCGTACAGGGAGATCTCGTGATCTGGATCCCGTACCTCCTCGACAATGGTTTTGGTGGCCAAAATGCGAAAGCCCCCTGCCTCCACATCCAGCTCCACATCGAAGTTGCGGAAGTGGTCTTCTTCAAAGACGACATCTCGCTGAATGGTTTTGCGGTAGCGTTCGTAGCCCTTGAGCAGCGCCTCCCGCAAGGCGTTGGTGACCGCATGGCGGGGCAAGTTGCGCTCCCGCGAGATCATCTCCACCATTTCTGCCAAACCGGGCAGAGGCACCATCGACATAAGCTGTTGTCCTCCTAATGCAACTTAAGCTGGGATGAAACTGCTATCACTGTTGCTCCGCAATCCTGACGGGAAATGCATCGCCGCACAGCAGGCAGCTCCGACGCGAAGACAGGGCAACACACTTCGCGCTCGAACGTCCTCTCTATCCCCATTCCTCTACTCGGTTTCCGCCTCTGAGAGGACAACCCGCTGCACCGAGGCGCGGGGCAACTGCACGCGCCGTCCCTTGAGGGATAGGGCAACTTTCTCCTCATCCCGACCCAGCAGATGCCCTGACCAGACAGCTTTGCCCTTGTAGGGGGGATCCACCGTCACCTCCACCGCAAACCCTTTGAAAACCACAAAGTCGCGGTCGCTGATGAGGAGGTTGCTGATGCCGGGGCTGGAGACCTCCAGCACATAATGGCCGGGGATCAGATCCACTCGATCCAGCTCCACTTCCAAGGCCTGGCTCATAGCTTCGCAATCGGCGTGGCTGGTTTCCTGCTCCGGATCCAGCGGACGGATATCCACCCGCAGCACCGGCGGATACTGGTTGGTGTGAAAAACCATCTGTACCAACTCGTACCCCAGTCGAGCGGCCAAGGGACGGGCCAGACTCTCCAACTGCGGGATCAGAGGGTGAACCATAGCCAACTCATCGCCAACTCGGTGTAACGGCCAGATCCCAGCCCAGCGAAGCTGGAGCCGGCAGCGGGGGCATCTTCCCCCTAAAAAAGCAAAGAAGTGGGCGCTACCCACTCCCCGTTATCATTGCGGAGATCCTTGGGAATCTACCTGCCGTCGCGGGGGGCTTTGGGCAGGCTTTTCCCTGGCTATGATCTTAGAATACTTTGTCGGATTTGGCCAGAGGGATCCGCGTGAGCCAGATCTGCAAAAGGCCACACCTATAATTAATGTGGACAGCCGCGGATTTGCCCAGACACCCAGCCGCATTCTGTGGGGTTTCCTATGACCGTTGCTTTCTCCTATCCCATCTTTGGCCCCAGCATTCAATGCCCCCACTGTCGGCAGACGATTGCGGCCCTTACCCTGACCGATACCTACCTCTGCCATCGCCACGGCGCCTTTGAGGCAGATCCCGAGCAAGAGGAGCTGGTTCACCTGCAATCAGGGCGGCGTTGGCGCCTCTGGGAAGGCCGCTGGTACCGCCAGCACACCCATGCCGATGGGATCCGCTTCGAGATTCACGAAGAGCTGGATCGCCTGCGCATGCAGGGGATGCGGGCCACGCAGGTGATCGTGGCCGAGCGCTACCGCTCTTTGCTCACCCCCTACCTGGAGCAGGGATCCCAGCGGCGCCCCGGCCCACCCCGCCTCTACGGCCTGCCGGTTAGCTTCAGCTCCCAGCTTCCTGAAGGAGCCGGTGGCTCGCCGCAGCGCTGGCGGGTGATCAACTTCGAGCTGATCTGCGAGCTGGATCCGGCCATGCGACAGCCGCAATCCCGGCTGCAGTTCTGTGACTAGCCCTGAGAAAGGCAAGGTCGGGCTTTAGAAGCGGCTAACCCGCCTGGGATCCCCCCTCCGGCTCAGGGGAGGCTATACCCCAGTAGGTGTAGCCGAACCACTTTGGTTGGCTAGGCATGTAGAATTGTTCCAACTGCTCAAAGCGAAACCCTGCCTCTCGGAGCGAGCGGGCCATCTGGCAGAGGAAATCGAGGCTTTGGGCAGGCAAGAGCGCCGCGAATTGGTCAATCGCTTGGGGATCCTGCCGGGACACCTCCTCAAGGGGCAGTTCCAGCTCCAGCTTCGCGGCAAAAGTTGGCGGGCAACTATTAGCGAACAACGTCGCCAAATCCAGCAATTGCTCAAAGAGAGTCCTAGCCTAAAGCCTGAGCTTTTGGCAGCTCTGCCAGAGGCTTACCAAGACGGGATCCTGTTGGTGGTGAAAGAAACGCCGCTCTCGGAAGAGGATCTGCCCGCCGAGTGTCCCTACACGCTTGAGCAGGTAATGGATCTCGGCTTTTATCCGGGATCGGAATAGCTCAAGGGGCTTTGCTCGCCCTTGGAAGTGCCGCCTCTTGCAACCTGAGAGCAAAAGCCGGAGCTCCAGCTTAACTGTCCTCCACAAGCTGTAACCAGAGCCTTAGGAAGGATGGCTCAGGCGTGATTTGAACACGCGACCCAGGGCTTATGAGTCCCCTGCTCTACCGCTGAGCTACTGAGCCGGGAAGATGCTTAACTAGGATAGCATCTTTGTGCAGGAAGTTGCTCTCGTCGGCTGGCAATGTCGCCTCCTTTTCTTAAGGGATCCCTGTTTTGGCTGGCCCTGGTGCTGCAGGTGGGCCTGGTTGGGCTGGTGCCAGCTCGGAAGGCGCTTACCCTTGCCACTGGCTCCCCGATCTACTTGCAGATTGCTCCTCTGGATCCCTATGACCCCTTGCGGGGCCGCTACGTAGCTTTGAGCTACACCGTTGCCCAGCTTTCCACCCTAGAGAAACTGCCCGGCTGGTCCCCTGAGCTCGCTAAGCCAGGGATCCTCTACCTGTGCTTGGCTCCTCCTGCCGGGGATCCCGCTCAACCCTGGCAGGCCATCGGCATCAGCCGCGACCGACCCAAGGATCTGCAGCCTGCGGAGGTCGCCCTGCAAGGTTGGTTCGATGGGTGGCAGCTTAGGTTTGGGATCGAAGAGTTTTTCATTTCGGAAGCGCTGGGAGATGTTCTGGAACTAGAGATCCGCCGCAACCCAGAAACCCTGCGAGCAGAGGTGAAGGTGGATCCCTGGGGCCAGGCAGCGCTGGTGGGCCTTTGGGTAGGAGAACAGCGGTACTAAGAGAAGAGTAAAGCTGGTCTTGCTCTGCCGCCCTTCTAGCCCTCTTTCTTTTTGCGGGAGCGAGTTGCGCTTGTTTTCTTGGCCCTGGCAGATGCTGTGGATTTTTTAGACGACTTCTTCTGGCTAGGAGGTGGCGCTGTAGGAGCTAGAAAAAATACTTCTTTCAGGGCCTCCAACTTTTTGCCTCGTGTAATTTTGCACCCCAGCTTGGTTATGGGGGTTAAGTCCTGCCACCAGCTCCTATCTGCCTCCGCAATTCGCGCGGCTGCAATGGTTATATCAACTCCCTTAAGGGGGGTGCCGGGCTGCTCGGCCAGGTATCTCAACGCGGCCAAGATAGTTTCTCTCGGGGCCTCTGTCAGATTCACCTTTGGGACAATTTCTCTGGTGAGGATTTGGGCCTGCTTAACCTGCTCTGGGTCGGGATCGACAACAATGCACCAGAGCCTCTCCAGCCCTGCCTCTCGAGCAACTGCATAGACAAAATGGTTACCAATGGCCTTGTACTGATAGTTGCCAGCCTCGACCACCAGCAGAGGAACCCAGTTGTGTCCTCCTGTCGCCCTTAGCTGATCTGCGGCTGCGGCAACAAGGAAGGAGGGAGCAGAAAACCCGTCGGCGGGCGTAATGCTCTCAAGGGGTAAGTTAACCAACCTACCTAGATCTGAAAACTCACTCATCGATAAAGTACTCACGGGCAAGACTCTGGTAGTATTCTAAAACTCTCCTGTCCTTAAAGACGGCAGGAATTCGAGCAAACTTTGCAGAGGATATCACTGCATAGTCAGGTATCCTAAAAATGCTTTTGTTTTCATTACCTTTCTTAAAATGCGGCCAGAAATATGGACGTAGATCTACACTTTTCTCCTGGTTGATAAGCTTCTGTATCTCTTCGTGAGCTAGTCTAATAGTGTATTCACTTCCCGAAGAGACGCCGTTGAAAAAGGTAGGCAAAGCAATAGGGCCACCATCCTGTCGTGACCTAGCAGTTTCTGGAACAAAGCTGGTGATTACTCTAGCAGCATTATTCAGGGAAGACAGATCGTCGGGGCGGGTAGGTATCAAAATAACATCGGCAGCAAAAACACCACTCTGGCTAAAGTAAAGCCATTGAGTTGGGCAGTCGATTAGGATGTAATCATACTCATTGCGAAGAGGGGCAATGAGATCGCGAAGGCGCCGAGTTCCCTTTGGGATATATGCTACTGCCCGGCTATCAGTCAACGTCTCTAGTTCAGGGTCTCTTGGGATAATGTCGAAGATGGAAAATCCCTTGAGTTTATATGTTTGGACAATGGCATGGACGTCTATTTTGGGATCCTTTAAACATTGCGTCAGTGTAATTTTTCCAGGAGTGGCTTCCAAACTTCTTGTCAGATCACCCTGAGAATCAAAGTCAACAACTAAGACCTTTTTTCTCTTGGTTGCTAGTGTTGCCGCAAGGTTAATGACCGTCGTTGTTTTGCCTACGCCCCCTTTATTGTTATACATGCATACAGTCAGAGCGCGCTCATAGTTTTCTATCTTGTCTCGCAAGTTACGCACTATGCTCTCAATGTTATCTGAGCTAATATCAAGGTTTGCTGTAGCGGGGTGGACGACTTTTCCGTGCTTCCTCCAAAGCTGGATGTTATTTGCATTGGTGATAATTCCCCATTTTGCAGATTTGCAGTTCTTGGCAAGCAAGTAACTTTCTATCTGACAAACTGCATCTCTATAGTAAGATCCTTCTCTGAGATTAACTGCTCTAGATTTTGCCTCCAAAAGCAAGTAGGGATTCTTCGGGGATCTCAAGAAAATATCTTCAGGATCTACGTTCTTTCTTGCTGCGAGATCGACCTGGCCGCAACCTGTCTCGAATTCTTCTCTAATTTCCGACTCGTCAAAGCCAAGCGCCTGCAGGAGAGGAACAGCAAAGCGTTGGACAACAATTCGCTCTACCCTCTCGGTGGGAGATATACTCTCAAGCTTCTCTCGGAGATAGCTAGCCTCAGTCATAGGAAAAAATAAGGTGGACAATGCTGACCAAGCTAAAAGCTCGCCCTTAGCCTAGCAATTGCTTTGCCCTCTCTGCCAGCGCCTGGGCTGTCAGGCCGTTGTAGTCCATGAGCTCAGTAGGGGTGGCGGTGGTTTCGCCGCGTTTCCAGGCAAAGATGTCGCGCGGGCCAGTGTAGCGCAGCAACAGGGGCTCCAACATCAGGCTGGAGCCGCCGGTCACGCCGATAAGGGCTTCGCCGGCAAACCAGGCGGCAAACTCCTGGTCAGACATGAACTCCCCATCGGGTTGGGCACAGGTAGACCAGGCTATATCGCCGGGGCGATAGAGGCGGCGGGGGCTGACCACAGAGACAATTTTGCTGCCGATCCCCTGGGCCTTGAGCTGTTCAGCGGCGGCAAAGACGGGCAGGAGGATCATATCCCCCACCACGGCAAAGACCACGGTGCGGGATCCGGGCACTTCCTGCAGCACGGTGCAGCCCTGCTCTACTGCTTGGCGAGCCTGTTCCAGGGTGGTGCGGATGGGCAGGGGGGTTTTGCTGGCAAAGATCGGGATCCCTTTGTTGTAGGTAGACAAGGCCCACTCGTAGGCGGCTTGGGCGCAGTTGGCGTCGGGGGGAAAGAGGGGGAAAATGTTGCCGTTGCGCATCATGGCCGCCAGGTAGGCTTCAATTTCCGGGCGTTGGTGGGTCCAGCCGTTGCGGCCTTGTTCCAGGGCTCCGGCGGTGTAGAGAGCAATGGCGGAAGGGGTGGGGCGGCGCAGCTCGGCCATCGCCTGGGTTACCGTCTGCCAGATGGGCAGGCCGTTGACGGCAAAGGATTCGTAAGAACACCACAGGGAGCGCCCGCCAAAGAGCGCCAGGCCTGCCGTCAGGCCGGCACAAGCATCTTCGCTAAGGGGTTCGTAGACCTGCCCTTGGGGCTGTTGGTTGTAGAGGGGATCCGCCGTGGGGTGGATCACTTTCAGGCCCTGGTTGACATTGGCAAGGCCAGAGGCCTCATTGCCGTCAGCGTTGGCCACCAGAAAGTCGGGGTCTTTCTGCCCCACCTGTAGCACCAGGGCGCCGATGGCAGTGGTGGAAACCTGCTTATCGCCGAGGGAGAACTCGGTTAAGTTGAGGGATCCCAAGGGCGGCAGAGGGCGGACGAATTCGGTTACCACCACCTTGGCTGCCGGCCCGCCAGCAGCCCGTTCACAATTTTGGCGCACCAGAGCCCAAGCGGCTGGGTGCAGGGCCCGTGCCTCCAGAGCGGCCACGATGTCGGGGTGATCCAAGGTGTGGTGGGCGTAGAGGTTGTGGGATTTGGATCCCTTGGCGTGCACGCCTGCCCCCTTCAGTTGCTTGAGGATGAAAACCGTCAGGTGGCCGCCTAGAGCGCACTGGATGGCCCGTTCCATCTCTACCAGCACTCTTTGGACAAAGGCCAAGCGGGCTTCCAGGGAAAATTGGGTGCTATCCACGTAGGGGCCAGGCTGTTGGGCATCGTCGAAGTCTTTGGCATCCACCAGCACCACTTCCTCAAAGCCGTTGCCCCGCCAGTACTCGGCCATCTGAGCGTTGGTGAAGGTAGAGATCATGCTGTGGTGCTCTTGGCTGTAGCCGTTCCAGACCAGCACCGGCAGGAAGTTGGTGCGCTGCGGGAAGGCGGTGTGAAAGTGGATCATGGAGCTCATCACGTAGGGCTCCCCCAGGCCCCCATCGCCGATGGTGACGGGGAAGAGCCGATCCGGGTAGAGCAAGGCGGCGGCCATAGCAAAGTGCTGCCCCTGCCCCAGCGGCCCTGCTGGCGCCAGCAGGCCGGGGATGTAGCCAGAGAGGTGACCCAGCAGCCCTTCCCGTTCCCGAAAGCGGGCCTGCAAGTCGGAGACAGTGTGGATGCCCATCTCCGCCAGCGATCCATCCAAGAACATGGCGGCATAGAATCCGGGCGCGTGGTGGCCCACCTCGGTAGGGATGTTCTTTTGGCCCAAGTACACCAAAGCGGCGTAGGCTTCCGCTTGGCTGGCAAAGCCGCCCGGGTGGCCCGAGGCTTTGCTGGCGGTCATCTGCAGCGTGAGATAGCGCAGCGCATCGGCATAGAGCAGGGTTTGGTAGGCGGCCATGCGACTGCCCGGATCCCGCAGCTTGCCGGTGGCAGCATCCACTGCAGGCTCCTGACCCAGGCGGTCGAATTCCGGCCAGGGATCGCCAAAGTAGCGGATCCCTTCGCAAAAGGCGGGGATTTGGGCGGTTGCCTCCTGAGCCAGCGTCATGGTCGAGCCTCACTCTTTGTCGGGTTACTCCTCACTTTAAACCTAATAGAGCCTCTTGGATGTTCTAAGCAGAACTCGTCTAACTGAGGCTACCCCTCTCGGCCCCCAAGTTGGTCAAGCGGTGGGTGGTGCGGCCCAACAGGCTGTTGGCAAGCTTTCGTCATCGATGACAGACGATCTGGACAAGTAAATCAAAAGGGTAGCCAAGATCCATCCTAGGGCAGAGGTTCGGTCGCGATGGCCCGTCCTCACCCTTACCTACAATATCTAGTGTCTCAAACCCTTTAATCACCTATTTTCCCACAATATACAGATGAAAATCTGCTGGCTATTGACCAGTTTCCCTTGTCCTTTACCTGGGAGGGATCGGTGCCCCTTTTTGGAAAGCTGTGGTACATTCGAGGGAGGCCAGAACTGAGCCTTTCCGAGAAGCAGGCTAGAGGCTTTTTGGAGCAAAGCAAAGGGCTGTACTGCAATGGCTTAAGTTTGTAGGGCTGTTGACTTTTTCTCGTCTTGATTGCCTGAGGTTCTCTGGTTTTGTTTGCCCGAGTCTTAGACTTGTGGGGGGTTGCTATTTTCTAGAGGATTTGCGATGGTTGCTAGCTGTTGTTGAGCATTACTTCTAATTGCTTCTTGCCTGTTGTCGATCCGCTTGCTCCCCAAGACCGACTGCTCCATGACAGACACTCGTCCTTGTGCCCCCTGTATCGTAGATAGCGGAATTTTGGTTAATAAGCGGGATATTTACCGTCTTCTGGCGGATCTGGGGCGGGTTCGCTACTTCGATATTGTCGATGGTCGGGTACGAAAGCAGGGGGAGGGCTATGTGATGGAGGTGTTTCAGGATGCAACGGCGGCTACCTTGGTGGCCAATCGCAGCCTTTATCTCAACCTAAACAGCTTTGACTACGCCTGCTTGCGGGATCCCTCCCCCTCGGAGGTGGCAGGCCTGGAGGGGGAACGGCCCAGTGTGGTGATCGATCTGGTTCAAGAGAGCCGCATCTTGCGTTTGGTGCCTTTGTCGGATCCGCTATCGGATCCTGCGCAGTTGTGGGCGGACACTCAGGCGTTGCGGGCGGCAGCAGCGGACGCTTTGGGGGCGGGTTGGAGCCTAGAAGAGGAAGACGGTTCTTCCGACCTGCTGGATTGAAAGGGCTCAAAAAAACGTGCCGCCAGGCCCATCTTCGCTCACTCTTGAGGTGACTGTTATTATTCACACTCCCACTGCCTAAAGGCAGGGGATTCTTACGCAGTCCAGGAACGGACTCGCAAGGGGGCTGTCAAGACGCTTCTAGACAGTTCCTTGGGGCAAAGCCCCAAAGTTCTGCCTACTTAGCAAGTTAGCTGAGACATCTCCTGGGCGCTTGCCCCTACTCGGGTTTTTCACCGTTTTGGGTGCTTGCCTAGGAAGGGCACGCCTCATCAACAATCACACCATTGGCGAGCAACTTGCTTACGGGCTTTTCCTCGCCGCACTAAAATACGGGGCTACCAAGCTATCCTTGCTGTGTCATTCAGGCCCCAGTTTTTGTTCATGAGGATCCACAGAGGTTTCCCCAGCCTCCTAGACATCGCCCATTGAGAATGGGTATGGGTGGCAGAGCCCAGGGCCAATCCTGCTCGGCAAATGGAGGCAACCGGTATGATCTGTCTGGGCTGTGGGGCTTTTGGGTTGGGAGGCAGTGTGAAGGATTTTCGGAAGCTTGGCGGCAGAACGTGGAGCTTGCGCCCGATCGGATCCCTGGTGGCGATGCTCTTGCTGCTGGCGCTCAAGGCTTGCGGGGGAAGTGGTGGTTCCTCTTCGGTAAGTGTCATTCCTACTCCCATTCCAACCATCGTTCCCACCTCTACTCCAGCTGTCGTCCTCACCCCTACCCCGACTGTTCTGCCTTCGCTGACGCCTACCTCTGTTCCCCAGTTCACGATCGACCTTCGCTTTCCCGACAACAGCCTCACTCCCAGTCAGCAAGCCATTGTCCGCAGCGCGGCCTTGAGATGGCAGCAGATCATTGTCGGGGACCAGCCAGATTTGCCCCCCACCTCTATTCAGGCCGACGCATGCAATCGGGGATTTCCCAGCACGCCGCTCAATTTCCCCATTGACGATCTGTTGGTAGAGGTGAGGGCGAGAGACCTAGGCAACGAGCGGGTTTTGGGGGGGGCGGCTCCTTGCTTTGTGCGGGCCTCGAATGGCTTGCCGTTCTATTCAATTGTGCTCTTCAACAGCCAAAACCTCTCGGCTTTGGAAGAGCGGGGGGATCTGCCCATTACTGCCCTGCACGAGTTGGGCCATGCGCTTGGCTTTTTGCCCAGCGTCTGGGATCCCAAGGGGCTGACGGTAGGGTTGGTGGGGCGGGATCAGCCGACGCCGCCGGGCTATGACCCCCGCTTTATCGGCCCGCGGGCAGTTGACGCTTTTATCACATTGGGGGGGAACGCCCCTTCTGTTCCTTTAGAGAATCAGTTTGGGGAGGGATCCCGCGATGCCCATTGGCGGGAGAGCGTCTTGGGCCGCGAGCTGATGACCAGCCGCCTCGACCGGGGGGTGCCCAACCCCTTGAGCATCCTCACGGTGGGAGCCATGGCGGATATCGGCTACGCGGTGAATCCGGCGGCAGCGGATGGCTTTGAGCTGGGGCGCAGCCGGCGCTTCTCGGAGCCGCTGGAGCTGCAGGAGCTGGAGTTGGCCCTGCCGCTGCGGCGGTTTGATGCCACCGGCAGGCAGGTATGGGATCCCTGAGTCGAAAAAAGCATATCTACCTATAGCCAAGCTGCCCGTTCTTAACAATAATGAATGGCCAGTTGCAGAACTTTACGACATCGGCAAACTCTTATATGGGCATCCTCAAAAAGCTGTTCGGCGGTCTTTTTTCCTTCTTTGGCATTCTCTTCGGCGGCCTAGTGGATTTTGTTACCGGCCCTTTTCGTCCGGCGCCTGCCCAATCCGCTCCAACCCAGTCCTCTAGCCCTGCGGCAACGGCTACGCCTGCCAAGCCCAAGGTGGTGGTTGAGAAGCCGTTTGTGCCCAACGAGATCCCGGCTCCGCGTCCTAACCGTCGCCCTGGCCCGGCTTTGGATCTGTTCCGGGCTATGGTTCAGGAGATCCCTTCGGCGCGGGCTTAGTCTGCCCATCTTCGGGAGCAGCTCGTAAGATGGAGGTGACACCGCTGGAGACTGCTCTCTATGTCCGATCTCTCTTTCTCAGAACAAGAACGGCTGAAACAGCTTGAGCGTGAACTGGAGCAAGCGGCGGCGGCCTCTGGGGATCCAGGAACATCCGTTGCGTCTCAGGGGAAAAGTGCCGTCCGAGCTTGGGTTGAGACTTGGGGGCGTCCACTGGTGACGGTCTTCGCCATTCTGGGCTGTATTCTTCTGGTCGGGCTGTTCTTCCGGGTTTTCGGCACCGTTCTCAGGTGGGCAGTGGTGGCGGGGCTGGGCTATCTGCTCTACGTTTGGGTGGTGGCGCCGCGGCTGGGCCTTTCCACCGGAGCTAGGCCAAAGGCGGACGACAGGGATCTGGACCGCTTTTGATGGGCAGGGATCCCTGGCGGGCTTATGCCTACCTGGCGGCAGCTATCTTGGGCTGGGCCACGGCGGCCAGCGCCTTTAAGTTTGGCCTGCAACACCTTGCGCCAACGCTTTTGCTAATTTTTTCCGCGTGCAGCTCCTGCCTGATCTTGGGGATGGTTCTGGTGGCTACAGGGCGGGCGCATCTTGTCCGCCAGCAGAAGCGATCCCAGATTGCCTTGTCGGCGCTGCAGGGGCTACTTAACCCGCTTGGCTACTACGGGGTGCTGTTCCAGGCCTATGATCGCCTCTCGGCCCAGGCGGCGCTGGCTTTGAATTACACCTGGCCGCTGCTGCTGGCTCTCTTGGCGGCGCCGCTGTTGGGGGAGCGCCTGCGCGGGCGGCTGCTGCTGGCTTTGGGCATGAGCCTAGTGGGGGCGGTGCTGGTGGCCACGGGGGGATCCTGGGACACCTGGCAGGTGGAGGATCCCTGGGGGGTGGGGCTGGCGGTGGGCAGCGCTGCCATTTGGGCCCTCTACTGGCTGCTCAATGTGCGGGATGGACGGGACGCGGTGCTGAAGCTGTTCATGGGGTTTGTCTTCGGCAGCTTCTACTGCCTGCTGCTCTTGCCGTTTCAGGAGCTGAGGTGGACAATGGCGGGGCTGGCCTGGGCAGCCTACATCGGCTTGGCGGAGATGGGGTTGACTTTTGTGTTTTGGCTGCGGGCCCTGGAGCTGGCCCACGAGCGCGGATCCCTGGCCAATTGGGTCTATGTAACGCCATTCTTGTCGCTGGGGCTGATTGGGGTGCTGTTGCGGGAGCCGATCGCGCCGGGATCGGTGCTGGGCCTGGGACTTATCTTGGCCGGCAACCTCTGGGGATCCCGGCGGGAAAAACCTCAGCCTGTTCTTTCTTAAGGCTATGGCGGTGAATCCCATTCCTCTCTATGTAGCGGCAACGGCCCACGGGTTTGGGCACGTCACCCGGCTGGCGGCGGTGGTGAACACTTTGCGGCGGCAGGATGCGCAGATCCTGCCCATTTGGGTGACGCCGGCCCCCGCCTGGCTGCTGCAGCGCTACGGGGAAGGGGAGTTTGTGCACCGGCCGCGGGGTTTGGATGTGGGGGTGGTGCAGCCGGATGGCTTGCAGGCGGATCTGCCGGCCACGCTGGCTGCTCTCAAGGCGTTTCAAGCGGGGGCTGCCGACCTCATCCGGGAGGAGGCCGAGTTCATTCGCAGCCAGGGGGTGCCGTTGATCCTGGCGGATGTGCCCCCCATCGCCACCGCCATTGCCGAGGCCGCCGGGATCCCCTGCTGGATGGCCAGCAACTTCGGCTGGGATTTTATCTACCAAGACTACGGCCCCCAGTTTCAGCCCTTGGTGGCCTGGATCCGCGAGCTGTACGGGCGCTGCCAGCGGCTGTTTCGCCTGCCCTTTGCCGAGCCTATGGCCGCCTTCCCTCACCAAGAGGCAGTGGGGCTGACGGGGTCGGATCCGCGCTACTCAGGAGAGGAGGTGGCCCGGCGCCTGGGGCTGGAGCGGGAGCGGCCCACGGTTTTGTTAACCTTTGGCGGGCTGGGGTTGCAGGGCTTGCCTTACGAGCGGCTGACGGATTTTCCCGACTGGCAGTTTCTCACCTTCGACCCAAAGGCTCCTGCTCTGCCCAACTTGCAGATTCTAGACGGCCAGGTGTGGCGGCCGGTGGATGTCATGCCCCTCTGCCGTTGGGTGGTGTCCAAGCCGGGCTATGGCACCTTGGCAGAGGCGCTGCGCTGTGGCACGCCCATGGCCTGTGTCAACCGGTCGGGGTTTGCCGAGTCGCCCCTGTTGGTGGAGGGATTGCGGCGCTACGGATGGCACCGCATCCTCTCGCCGGAAGAGTTCTTTGCGGGATCCTGGGACTTCCTGCGGGATCCCCCTCACCCACCCCAGGCGCCGGAGGAGCTGGATCGCGGGGGCAATGAGGCCATTGCCGCTGCCATCGCGGCCTTCCTGAGGCAGTAGCATAGGGAGCAGCTTCTTGGAGCGGATCCCATGGCCGGCAGCACGACCGAGTCTTTGCGGCAAGTCTACGAGGAACTGCCCTATCCCAACGTGCCCGTTGAGGCCTCAGGGCGCAACGCCATCGGCAGCCTATACCGCTCAAGCTGGACGACGGCCCAATACGCCCGCACCCGCGCCATCCTGCCCAGCGAGGGGATCGCCATCCTCAATGTCGGCTGTGGCTCCGGCTGGGAGACCTTGATCTTGGCGGAGGCCAACCCGGGGGCACGGCTGGTGGCCTGCGACCTCTCGCCGGAGTCGGTGCGGGGGACGGAGCGACGCCTGCGCTACCACGGCTTCGGAGAGGTGGAGCTGTACGCCCTCGACCTGCTGGAAATTGAACAACTGGGGCAGCAGTTTGACTTCATCAGCCTCAACGACGTGCTCTATTTGCTCGAGGATCCGGTGGCGGGCTTGAAGGCGCTCAAGCGGGTGCTCAAGCCGGACGGCATCCTGCGGGCCAACCTGCACCACGCCTACCAGCGGCAGGTGATCTTGCGCATGCAGGAGGCGTTCCGGCTGCTGGGGTTGTTTGATCTGCCCACGCCCGAAGCCTGCCGGCGGGTGCGGGAGTTCATGGCCAGCCTGGCCTCTGACGAGCTGCGGGTCTCCCTGCACTGGGATCCCCAGATCTACAGCGACGACACCAACATCCGCGCCAACTACCTCTTGCCCGGCGACAAGGGGTTTTTAATCCCAGACTTGATGCGCATGCTCCAAGAGGCAGAGCTGGGCTTGGTTTGCCTGGTGGACTACGCCGACTGGGATCCGGCGCTGCTGTTTAAAGACAGAGCCATGCCGGCTTGGCTAGAGGCGGAGCTGGACAAGCTCTCTCCCGCCGAGCAAAACCACTTCTACGAGCTGATCTACCCCGACCACCGCCTGATCGACTTTTGGGCCGAGCACCCCGGCTCTTCCCTGGTCTTGCCCTGGAGCGACGCCGACTGGCTGGAGGGCAGGGTGCAGCTCAACCCCATCCTGATGGACAATGCCGAATTTCGCCGCAACTTCGCCCAGGCCTACGAAAAGAAGCTGGAGTTTACTATGAACTGGCCGGGGGCCAGCCGCGGCCGCCTCGCCATTCCGGCTCCCCAGATGGCCTGGCTGGGATCCCTCTTGCAGGGGCCAGTGGCGGTGGCCAGCTTGATCGAGCAGGCGGCCCAAGCCCATCAGATAGAACCGGAAGCGGCCCAGGAGCAGGTGCTCACCTACCTGGCGGGGCTGGAGTCGTTTCTGTTTGTGATGTTGGATCCCAGCCCAGCTTCTCTTGGCGCAGAAGGGGCTTGAAATGGCGGCAATCTGGGCCCCGCCTTGGGCGCGCAGGGGAGCGGATCCCTAGCGATCCACCAGGCGCAGCTCAAAGGTGAGGATGTTGGCGGCCAAAATTTCCAAGGCTCCCCCCTCGATGAGCTCGCGGCTGAGGGCAGCCCCGGAGCCACTTTGTTGGATCAATTCTCGGCTGCGGCGCATCGTCTCCTGGCGCTGGGGATCGTCCACGACCACCTGCCGCTGGTTGGAGAGGCTGAGGCGGTAGTAGTGGGGCAGCTCGCCGCGGGTGGCGTCAATGGCCAAGTTGGTTTCCTCGGGGGCGACGCGGAAGGGGGCGCGGGCGGTGAGGAGAGCCACCTGGATATCCTGATCCCGCCCGTCGAGGCCCTCTAGCTCGGAGATGTCGATCTGCAAGCGGAGGGTGTCGCGGTCGCGGCTGAGGCGCTCCACCCGCACCTGGTTGAAGCCGACGGCAAGCTCCCGCTCCGGCTCGCCAAACCGCTGGATGGTGGACTGCAAGACCGACTCTTCGTTGAGGGGGGTAACCCGGATCAGGTAGTCCCAGTTCTGGACAAAAGCATACTCATTGGGCCCGACGCGGACATTGGGATCCACCAGATTGGCGGTGGGGCCGGGGCTGCCGGCCCGGCTGAGGGCCACCAGGTACCAGTAGTTGGGGCTGATGGGCAAGCCCATGGTCATGCGCACTTCCAACACCGGCCGCGCCCAAGCGGCAGCCGCCGTGAGGGCTGTGATGGCTGCTGCCCCGAGGCAGCTCCACAGCCAGTGCTGAGGACGAAGCTGAAGCTGCGGTGGGCGAAACCAGGTTACGGCCACAGTTCTCATGTCAGCTTTTTTAACCCCGGCAACTCGCCTTCGCGCCAGGCAACAAAAGACCCGCTGCTTGCGCGACAACTTTGGAACAGTCTAGCCGAAGATGGCCGTTGTCCGGCCAGTTGGGGCTCTGGATCCCGAAGCTGGGCTTTTGGCTAAGCCTACACAGAGGGATAGCTTGGTAGCCTCGCACTTTAGCGCGGGGCGGAAAAGCCCGAGAGCGACTTTAGTCGCTTACCAATGATGTGGGTCATTGATATAGTTTTGAATTACCTCAGCGCTAGCATTCCCCGCAGTACAGAAAAAATAACTTCTGCTCCAAAGGCTAGGTAGTTTTCGCAGGTTAGGAAACTTCTGCCTTAAATATTTGGAAGCTCTACCTTTGAATGCTTTTACCACAAGATGAATTGGGTCGGTAGGCTTAATCTCAAGAAACAGGTGGACATGGTCTGGAGCTATTTCAATCGCTCTCACATGCCAACCCTTCTCGCTAGACAGCTCCTGCCATAGCTCAAACAACCTGTTCCTGACTTCTCCTACCAAGACCTTTTTCCTTCTCTTTGGGCAAAAAACGAGGCGAACAACCGCTAGCCCCACAGCATGGTTGTAGTGATTGTACCGTTGGCTTCCCTCTCGCATTGTTGCTTACTTATGTTAGACTGCAGTTATCATGCCACTTACCAACAAGTATGGGGTACGGCTGTCAGCAGGTTCTCGTCAGGGACAGGGAGCTACTCCCCGTATTAGAGTACTTGTGTCAACAGTCTAATAAGGTGTACAACTGCGCTTTGTACTATGCGCGACAAGTCTATTTCAAAACAAAGCGATGGGCAAGCTATGGTGAGCTTTGCGCTGAAATGGTGAGAACCAAAAACAAGCACTTTATCGCAATGTATGTTTCCGCCGCACAACAGACGTGTAAGTCTGTAGCTGAGGCACTAAGTAGTTTTAAGACAAAGCTGAAACTTTTCTTGCAAGAAGAGATTAGCTTAAGACCAAACCTACCGCGCTACCGTAAGAAGGGAATGTTCACGGTAGCATACCCGAAGAAGTGGCTTAAGTTCCAAGAAGGAAGAGTCAGA
This sequence comes from Synechococcus sp. 63AY4M2, assembly GCF_002760475.1. Taxonomy (NCBI): domain Bacteria; kingdom Bacillati; phylum Cyanobacteriota; class Cyanophyceae; order Synechococcales; family Synechococcaceae; genus Synechococcus; species Synechococcus sp. 63AY4M2. The sequence continues at coordinate 1,151,701 of NZ_AXUX01000001.1, forward strand.
GTGCCGCTCGGCAACCAGGTCAAAGCTTGGTTTGGGATAGACGCTTTCTGGATACGATTTCCTACCAACTTAGATTGGAAAAATATTAAGGAGCTAAGAATTCTGCCCAGGCATGGGGTGTTCTACTTGGAGTGGATCTATGCTAAGCCCGCTCAACCGCAATCGCTGGATCCAAAAAAGGTACTAGCAATTGACCACGGAGTAAACAACTGGCTTACGTGCGTTAGCAACTTAGGGCATAGCTTCATCATTGACGGACGCAAAGTCAAATCCTTTAACCAGTGGTACAACAAGGAGGTGGCTAGGCTTAAGACTGACAAGCCGCAGGGGTTTTGGTCGCAGAAACTTGAGCGAATTACGGAAAAAAGAAGCCGGAGGATGCGAGATGCAATTCACAAAGCTGCGCGCAAGGTCATTGACTTCTGTTTGCACCACTCGATTGGGAGAATCATCTTTGGTTGGAACAAAGAACAAAAGCAAGAATGCGGTTTAGGGAAGGTCAATAACCAAAACTTTGTTTTAATTCCAACAGGTTGGTTAAAGGAGCGTATTGCGGAATTATGTCAGCACTATGGCATTGAGTTTATCGAGGCGGAGGAGGCGTACAGTTCGCAGGCGAGCTTCCTAGATGGAGATGAGCTACCTAATTATGGTGAAAAACCCGACGGGTGGAGACCCTCTGGGAAGCGTGTCAAGCGGGGCCTGTACCAAACGGCAAAGGGGTGGTTGGTCAACGCTGAGGCAAATGCTGCCGCCAACCTGCTTAAGAAAGTAAGCAGAACCTTGGGGCTTTGCCTTAAGGAACTGTCTAGAGGCGCTTTGACAACGCCGTTACGGGTCCTTCTGTGGACTGCGTAAGAATCCCCCGCCTTCAGGCGGCGGGAGTGTCAACTTAGTTCTGGATTGGGAAGGATGGCCAGCGCTTTTGCACAGGCACAGGAAGGCACAGGCTCATTACCTTGGTTGGTTGAGCCAATGCAGATGGGGGATCCCTCTGTTTGGGTGCTCGTTGGGGGAGCAGGTTGAGGATGCGATTGCGAACAGTTCTGCCGCTGTTGGGTTTTTCTTTGCTCCTGGCTGCCTGTCGGCCCGGCGGGCCCCCTCGCGGCATGGAGAGTGGAGAAGGCCAGCCGACACCGGTGGCCATCGGCGCCGTGGAAGAACGGCTCATTCAGGAGACGTCGGAGTTCATCACCAGCCTCGGATCCCAGCAGGTGGCCAGTATTCGGCCCCAGGTGAGCGGCCAGGTGACCCAGGTGTTCGTGCGGCTGGGATCCCAGGTTTCTGCCGGGGCGCCTCTGTTTGCCATCGACAGCCGGCAACAACAGGCGGCGGTGGCCGGCCAAGCGGCCGGGATCGCGGCGGCTCAGGCCAACCTGGAGAGCAGCCGAGCCGTGCTCAGCCAATTGCGGGCGGATCGCCTGCGGCTGGAGGCAGCGGCGGAGTTCGCCCGGGATCAACACCAGCGCAACCTGCGCCTCTTGGCCGAGGGGGCCATCAGCCAGGCGCAAGTGGATCAGTCCAGCCGCGATCTGCGCCAGGCGGAGGCGGCCTTGGCGGCGCAACAGGAGCAGATCCGGGCCCAAGAGGCGGCCATTGTGCGGGCAGAGCGGGAGGTGGAGCGGGCCCGGGCCGAGGCGGAGCGGCAGCAGGTGCAATTGCAGTTTTTCCAGGTCACGGCTCCCTTTGCCGGTATTGTCGGGGAAGTGTTGGTGCGGCAGGGGGACTATGTGACGCCCCAGACGGTTTTGACCACCCTGACCCAAACCCAGGCGCTGGAGCTGAACCTGAATATCCCGCTGCAGCAGGCCCCCCGCCTGCGCATCGGCACACCGGTGCAGATCTTGGACAGCCGCGGCGAGGTGATCGGCACCAGCCAAATCTCTTTCATCGCGCCTGAAGCCGATGCCAGCACGCAATCGGTGCTGGCCAAGGCCCTGCTGGAGAACCCCGCCGGCCAGTTGCGCAAGGCCTACGGCCCGCTGGTGCGACCAGCCCAGTTTGTGCGAACCCGCATCCTCTGGGAGGAGCGGCCAGCTTTGCTGGTGCCGGCAACGGCGGTAGCCCGTCTGGGCGCCCAAACCTTTGTCTACACGGTGCAGACGACAGAGCCACCTGAGGAGGGCAAGCCCCCCGGGGCGGTGGCGGTGCAAAGGCCGGTGCGGCTGGGATCCCTCTACGGCAACAGCTACGAGGTGCTGGAGGGGCTGAAGGCCAACGAGCCGATTGTGCTGAGCGGCCTGCAAAAAATCCGCGATGGCGCCCCGATTGTCGATGAGGTGCTTTTGCAGCAGAGGATGCAAGGGGAGGGGAGACCGCCTGGATCCCCGCCCTAGATTTCTCCTCTTGAGCGGTTTCCCAACTTGGTCATCCCCTTCTACTCCTTACGCGGATCCCTGGCCTATGTTTGTCGACTTTTTCATTCGCCGTCCTGTTTTTGCCAGCGTCTGCTCCATCATCATTGTGCTGGTGGGAGCGGTGAGCATTCCCCTATTGCCGGTGGACTACTACCCGCAGGTGGCGCCGCCGGCGGTGAGGGTGACCGCCGTTTACCCTGGAGCCGATGCCGAGACGGTGGAGACGGCGGTAACCAATGTGCTGGAGCAGGAGATCAACGGCGTCGAGGGCATCCGCTACATCTCTTCGGTGAGCAGCAGCAACGGCACCAGCCAGATCACCGTCACTTTCAGCCCGGATCGGGATCTGGACACGGCGGCTGTGGATGTGCAAAACCGGGTGGCACGGGTGCAGGCGCGGCTGCCGGCAGAGGTGATCCAAAACGGCCTTAGTGTAGAAAAGGCCGGCGATAGCGCTTTTGTGCAGGTGGTGGCGCTGCGCTCAGAGGCAGGGGAATACGACGAGCTGTTTGTGAGCAACTACGCCGAGCTGTTCGTGCGCGATGCCCTGCGGCGCATTCGCGGCGTCAGCGATGTCATCGTCTTCGGGGAGCGCACCTATGCCATGCGCATCTGGCTGGATCCGACGCGGCTGGCCGGCTATGGGCTGACGGCGCTGGATGTGGTGAACGCCGTGCGCCAGCAAAACATCCAGGTGCCTGCCGGACAGATCGGCAGCCAGCCCAGCCCCCCGGATCAGGAGGTTCAGATCAGCGTCCAGGCTACGGGGCGGCTGTCGCAGCCGGAGGAGTTTGCCCAAATTGTGCTCAAAGCCAGCCCCGACGGCAGCTTGGTGCGCATTGCCGACGTGGGTCGGGTGGAGCTGGGGGCCCAAAGTTACGATACGTTCTTCCGCATCGGCGGCCAGGAGGCGGTGGGGATCGCCATCACCAAGCAGCCGGATGCCAACGCCTTGGAGGTGTCGCGGCAGGTGCGGCAGACGTTGGCGGAGCTCTCCCGTAGCTTCCCGCCCGGCTTGATCTACGAGATCGCCTTCGACGCCACGCTGTTTATTACGGAGTCGGTGCAGGAGGTGATCTTCACCCTGCTGCAGGCTATTGTCCTGGTGGTGCTGGTGCTGTTTATCTTTTTGCAGGATTGGCGCATCACTTTCATCCCCACTGTCACGATCCCGGTGGCGCTGCTGGGGACGTTTGCGTTTGTGCGCCTGTTCGGCTTTTCCATCAACACCCTGACCATGTTCGGCCTCACCTTGGCCACCGGCCTGGTGGTGGACGACACCATCGTGGTGGTGGAGAACATCTCCCGCTACATCCGCGACCGCGGCATGCGGCCTCTGCAGGGGGCCTCGGCGGGGATGAACGAGGTCCTGGGGGCGGTGATCGCCACGACGCTGGTGCTGTTGGGCCTGTTTGTGCCAATCGCGTTCTTTCCCGGCACCAGTGGCCGCATCTACCGGCAGTTTGCCGTCACCATTGCCGTATCGGTTTCGCTGTCTACCTTCAATGCCATTACCCTGGCTCCGGCGTTGTCGGCGCTGCTGATCCGCCCCCGTTCGGAGCAGATGTTTTGGCTGTTGCGCTGGTTTGACCGGGCCGTGGAAGGGATCCGCGCCGCCTATCGTCGGTTCCTGGAGCTGGTGGTGAAGCTGCGGCTGCTGGTGGTGGCGGGGTTTGTCGCCTGTCTGGGCCTCACCTACTGGCTGTTCCAGGTCGTGCCGACCGGGTTTGTGCCGGATGAGGATCAGGGCTTTTTCATCACCATCATCCAGGGGCCGCCGGGGGTTTCTCTCAATTACACCGACCGGGTCATCCGGCAGGCCAGCGCCATTTTGGACGGGATCCCGGAAATCGAAAACCAGGTGATCGTGGGGGGGTTCAGCTTTACCGGGCCCTCGCCGGGGAACGGGTTAATCTTCGCCACCCTCAAGCCCTGGGACGAGCGGCGGCGACCGGAACAATCGGCGCAGGCGATTGTCAACCGGCTGTTCGGGCCCTTTTTGGGCGGGATCAGCCGCTCGTTGGTGATCCCGATTTTGCCGCCAGCCATTCCCGATTTGGGGGTTACGGGCGGGTTCACCTTCCAGCTCCAGGATCGGGGGGTGAACGATTTCAACCTGCTGCAGCAGACGGCCAACACGCTTTTCTTCGTGGGCAACGCGCCGCCCCCGCCGGGCCAACCCCCCCTGGGCGTGCGGATTAACCCGCCCACCTTCAACGCCAACTCCCCCCGGTTGCAGGTCAAGGTGGATCGGGACATGGCCCAGGTGCTGGGGATCCCGCTGGCCGAGGTCTTCGGCACGCTGCAGACCCTGTTGGGGGGCACCTATGTCAACGATTTCGACCTGTTCAACCGCAACTACCGGGTCTATGTGCAGGCGGATCAGGCTTTCCGGGGCAGCCCCGAACGTATCGGCCAGTTCTACGTGCGCAGTGGGCAGGGGCAGCTTTTGCCCTTGAGCACCCTGGTTCAGGTGGAGGAGACCACCGGCCCTGCAATCATCAACCACTTCAACCTCTTCCGCTCGGCGGAGATCCAGGGCAGCCCGCTGCCGGGCTTCAGCTCAGGGCAAGCCATTCGGGCTATGGAAAGTCTGGCTGCCCGCTTGCTGCCGCAGGGGTTTGGCTTCGAGTGGTCGGGCCTGTCCTTGGAAGAGATCGAGTCGGGGGGACAGGCGCCGCTGATCTTCGCTTTGGGGTCGGTGTTCGTCTTCCTGGTGCTGGCGGCCCAATTTGAGAGCTATGTGGATCCCTTGATCATTCTGCTGGCGGTGCCGCTGGCGGTTCTGGGGGCGCTCTCGGCCCAACTGCTGCGGGGCCTGGCCAACGACATCTTTTGCCAGGTGGGGCTGGTGATGTTGATCGGTCTGGCCAGCAAGAACTCGATCTTGATCGTGGAGTTTGCCAACCAACTGGTTGCCCAGGGGATCCCGCTGGTCAAGGCCGCGATCCAGGCGGCGGAGACCCGTTTCCGCGCCATCCTCATGACGGCCCTGAGCACGATCCTGGGGATTTTCCCGCTGGCCGTGGCCAGTGGCGCCGGGGCTGCCAGCCGCCAGTCTCTGGGCACGGCTGTTATCGGCGGTATGTTCGTCTCGACCCTGCTCAGCCTGCTGGTGGTGCCGGTGCTCTATGTCGTGATCAAGAGAATCCAGGCGCGAGTTTTGGGGAGCGAATCCCGTGGGGATCTGGCCCATCTGCCGCCGCCGGAGGATCCCAAGGGTCTGTTGCCGGAAGAATCGACTTGATTGCAGGGCAAAACCTATGGCTGTGGATTCCAGCTTTTTCCAGCGACAGGGTTGGTAGGCCAACCACGCTGAAAGAGCGCCCAGCCACCCTCTTGCAGGAGCGGTGCAGAGTGCTGTCTTTCCCTCTTCTGCTTACGCAAGCGGCAGTCGGCCAAGTACAACAGGTCAGCTAACCAGAAGATTCACCCGATGGTGGCTGGGGGGCGGGCGGCGCTGCAGGAAGGGAGCATGACTCTAGTCAATGATATGCTGGACTATACTGAAAATAATGCCCAGTATGTTCAGTATGGCTGCTTGGTATGGCTAGGTATGTAAAACCGAGAGAAGCGGCGGATTATTTTGGGGTGTGTCTCCACACCTTGAGGCGATGGGAACAGAAGGGCTGGATCCATGCAGTACGTACACCATCCGGTAGGGCGAGAAGGTATGACCTCGACAGCTACATCAGAGCACCCAAGAAGGAC
>NZ_AXUX01000001.1:1162668-1246449 GCF_002760475.1 Synechococcus sp. 63AY4M2
CACCTGGGCGCACTATCGGTTCAAGCAGTTCCTGAAGTTTCAAGCCAAGAAGAAAAACGTGGTTGTCGTGGAAGTATCGGAAGCGTACACCAGCAAAACCTGTACCAAGTGCGGGCACATCCACACCAAGTTGGGTGGCGCAAAGGTGTTTAGATGCCCAAAGTGCAACCATAGGCTACCACGAGATTGGCAAGGCGCTCTGGGTGTTATGCTCAGGGCTTTGCGGGATACCGCCTTTCTGTTTGGACTCCGTCCGAGTAGCGCGGTCGCGTCAGCGTCGCGTAGTGACAACGGAAACGGACAGAATGCTATCGCTTCACCGCTGAGCAGTAATGCTCAGCAGTGTTCAGCGTAAATGTATCAGCCGCAGCTCACCGCTACAGGACTTTCAGGATGAGTGACGGTGGAGTCCGAAAAGGCCATACTGCAGTCTCGCTCCTCGGCCAGGAAAACAGACGGCAGCAGTCACCCTTTTTGTCAGCCGAAGGCCTTGTCTTGGAGCAGCTCCGGGTCAGCGTCGCCAGATACTCTCTCCCAAAACTGCGCCAAGTGCTGCAGGCCCACAAACCCCAACTGCCAGAGGATCAAGGCCAGGGGGCCGTGCTGCTGCCGCTGGATCTTCAGGGCCAAGGCCAGTTGTTTGGGCTTGAGGAGCTGTTGCTGCTCGGCAAAGCGGCAGAACTGCCGATCCCATTGGCTGAGGGCTTGCAAATCCGGCACAGTCAGTTCCATAGGTCTGGCTTGGGTGTAACTGGACGCTGGATCCCCTACTGTGGATCTCTTCTTTAGGGTACGCGTCTCCCTCAGCTCTCCCAAGGCGGCTCAGGGCAGAGGGCACTGAGCTTTGCCGCAGAGCTGACTTACAAGCGCTGTTGGGATAGCCCCTAGCTCCAGGGATCGTCATCGAAGGGGCTGTCCGACCAGTAGCCGCCCGACTGGGGTGGAGGAGGCTGTTGGGGTGGTGGGTAGCCGATGGGAGTAGAGGGCGGCGGCGTGGGGATGGGAGTTGGCTTTTCCATATCCTCAAGCCGCGGCAGGTCGGCGGGTTTGGGCTCAACACCGAGGCTCCTCAGCTTGGCCTGAGCTTCCTGTATCTGGGCGTTCAGCTCTTCCAAGTACGCCCGGTAGTGGTTGGCGGCTTCTAGGTATTGCTTGGCTTTGCGCTCGTTATCTTTGATGACGGCCTCTAGCTCTTTGTTGCGAACGGTGTAATCGGCCTCTTGGTTGGTGAGGTTTTCGATGGCCTGGTTGAGCACAGCCCGCCGGCGCTCCAGTTGGGCCACGATCTCCGACAGTTGCCGTTCCCGCTCGCTGAGGCTGCGCTCGCGGTTTTGCGTTTGCTCCAGTTGAAAGGCGGCCTGGCTCAGTTGTTCACGTAGGTACATCACTTGGGGTTCAGTCTCGTTGCGCTCCTGCTGCAACTCGAAGACCCGCGCTTCTAAGTTGTCTTTTTCCTGCTGCAGCACTTCCCGCTCGTTCAAAAGACGGGTGTAGAGCTGGTTGAGGAAGTCCACCTCCATCACCACCTGGCTGAGCTGGGTGGCGTATTCCCCAACCAATGCCAACTCCCGCGCGAGGTTTTGGGTTTCGCTGGTGGCTTGCTCGGTGAAAAACTGGGGAAGCTGGGTGGTTTCTCTGAGGCGTTGGGTGAACTGTTTAAAGCGGAAGGAAAAGTTGCTCGCCATTGCCGGTGCGGTAGCCTCGAAGATCAGGAGAACGCCGATGGTCAGACAACAGTCTGGATCCCGTCCACTCTAGCATCGAGCTGCAGTTTCTTTGGGGTAGAAATCCGTCCCAGCAACCTGTCTAAGTGAAGTCAGGGGTCGTTTCCGGTGTGGCAGCCTCCCGTCCTTCGGATTCGGCATCTGAGCCGGCAGCTTCGGCTACTTCTACTTTACAGTCGAGTCTCTGATTTCCATCTTTTTGTGCCTGCGATGGGACTGCGGCAATCCGGCGCAGCAGCCGTTGCAACAGCGGGGTGTGGCGATCGCCAACAACGGAGAAGCGGCTCTCGATCTCCTCAGCAGGGATGGGATCCAGTTGGGCCAGCTCCGGCTCGCTGAGGAGAAGTACCCGTATTGCAGCAAGGGGGATCTGCAAGAACAGGTTGGCCCCCCAAAACCCGAAGGCGGCTATGGCCAGGCCGGCCAGACGGGTGCCGTTGCCAGGGGTGAGGGGGGCAAAGAGGGGGGCGAAGTCGTAGAGGCGCTCAAAGACTTCCAGCAGCAGGAGTGCCGCCAATAGCGTCAAGATCTTGTGTTCGGGGCTGAGGAAGGCAGCCAAGATGCGGCGTTGGTCGGGGGTGAGTTCCTCGGGAGGAACGGCGGCCACCCACAGGCTGAAGACATCGAAGGGCTTGCGCCACTGCATGGCAAAGACTGGCCCAATGCCCGCCACAGCCACTGCGGCCTGCTCTACTCCCACCGACAGGAGAGGATCCCCGGTGGCCAACCCAATGACGGTTAGCCCAATCCACAAGGGGAAGAGGAGGATCCCGGCGGCATGGATCCAAAGGAAAGGTTCCTGCCAATGGCTGCGCATGGGGAAGTTCTAGAGGAAAGCGGAGCGGAGCTAGCGGCGGGACTTGTCCACCACTTCCAATTCCGAAAGGCGGAAGGTAACCAATTTATCCCAGTTGCCCCCCTCGAAGAGGACAGCGGCATGGTCGTCGGTAACCCGCTGTACTTGTCCTTCAAAGAGGTAGTAGGTATCGTTGGGATTGATGACCCGCACGGCCACGCCAGGGTAGATGGGGGGAAGTTCCTGAAGAAGGGAGGGAGTTGCAGTCATGGCGGCTGTTTACGATTCCTCGCGGGTGGCTAAGCCCTATCCTATCATTATGAAGGAAGGCCCTTCTTCTGCCGAACCTTTCTCTGGCAAAGCCAACCCCAAACGATGCCTGCTGACCCAGCGTCTTCCCCCTCCCAGACTTGGCATGTGCTGGTGATCGATGACGAGCAGGGACGGCGGGCTGTGGCCCTCAGTGCCGCCACCTATTCCATCGGCAGGGATCCCAGCAACGCCATTGTCGTCCATTCGGCGGCGGTTTCTCGGCAGCACGCGCTGCTCTTGCGGCTGCCGCAAAAGGGCGGTGGCTACACCTACCGGCTGTTGGACGGCAATATCGAAGGCAAGCGCAGCACCAATGGCATCTCAGTAAACGGGCAGAAATGTCTGAGCTGGGATCTCAAGGATGGGGATCAGATCCAGTTGGGGGATCAGGTGCGGATGCAGTATTGCATTCGCCAGTTGTCGAACGAAGAGTTTCAGCGGTATCTCCAGTCTGTCAGCTTTCGCAGCCTAAAGGCGGAGGTGGTGGATCGGCGCTCCACAACGATGCAGCGGTTTGACCCGCCCTCGATGCGGGTGATTTTGCCCCAACAGGAGAGGGCGGAGAAGGTTGAAGACGTGGGATCCCGCCGTCGCAACCCGCTGTGGCTGCTGTTCCAGACGCTCTGGGGACGTTTGGGGAGAAAGTCGAGGTGATTCAACTCTCAGGAATGCCCACCTGCTCTGAGTCTGAGCGAGCTGATGGGGTTTCGACGCGGTCTTGCTCTGATGCTTCTGCCTGCAGATCCAGGAGAGAAGGAGGAGAGTCTACTTCCCCGATCAATACTCCCCGCAGCCAGAGGGGGGCGATAAAGGTGGTGGCGATCACCATGACGATGATGCTGACGTCGAGAGCCTCGGAGAGAACCCCGCTGGCCGCTCCCACGCCGGCAAACACCAGGCCCACCTCGCCGCGCGGGATCATGCCCACGCCGATGGCATAGCGGTTGATGCCCGGCTTGCCGAACGCCCCCAGGCCGGCGGCCAGCTTGCCCACAATCGCAACGCTAACCAAGAAGACGGCAATGATCAGCCCCTCGCGGTTGGCGGGGAGGGTGGGGTTGAGCACGGCGAGGTTGGTTTTGGCCCCGACGCAGACGAAGAAGATGGGCACCAGCAGGTCGGAAACGGGCTTGATCTGTTCTTCTAGCTCCTGGCGCTTGTCGGTTTCCCCTAGAATTAGGCCGGCGGCAAAAGCGCCCAAAATCGCCTCCAGGTGGATCACCTGCCCTACGTAGGCCAACAAGAAAGCCAAGACCAGAGCGGGCAAAAGGGGGTTGCCGCGGGCTTTCAGGTTGTTGAGGAGAGCCACAAAGTAGGGGCTGAGGAGTCGCCCCAAGACGATAGAGCCGACGAGAAAGACGACAGCGCTGACGACGATGAGGCCAACATCGGCGACGTCAACCTCTCCGGTTTTGGCCAAGCTGGCCACCACCGCCAAGATGATGATGCCCAACACGTCGTCCAGGACGGCGGCGCCGATGATCACCTGCCCTTCGAGGGAGGTGAGTTTTTGCAGCTCGGCCAAGACGCGGGCGGTGATGCCAATGCTGGTTGCCGTCAGAGCCGCCCCGGCGAAGATGGCAGGGATGACAGGCACGTGAAAGAGGTAGAGCAGGCCCAGTGTTCCCGCCGCAAAGGGCACAGCAACCCCAATAACGGCCACGGCCGCCGCCTGCGGGCCAACCCGCAACAGTTCCCCCAGATCCGACTCAAGACCAATTTCAAAGAGAAGGATAACCACCCCCATCTCCGAGAGGATGTCGATGATCTGGCTTTGGGAGGAGAACACCTGCACCAGGGATCCCTTGTCAAGACCCGCGGTGGCCTGCAGAATCTGCATCAGAGCTGAGGACTGGGCCAAGGTAGGCAACGCCTCGGCAGAAAGCGGCCCTTCGGGAAAAACCAGTAACCCCAGGCCAGAACCGCCCACCAACACCCCTCCCAGCAACTCTCCCAGCACGGGGGGAAAACTCAGGCGAACGGCCATTTCTCCGCCAACGCGGCTGGCCAAGTAGATGACCACCAAGGCCAGCAGCACCGCCACCAAGATCAAGGGAGAGAGGTTGTCTCCCCCTGGCGCCTCGACGGGAGCGGCGGCTTCGACAGCCAGCAACACAGAGCTTAGGCAATTCAACAGCAAGATCTCACCCTTAGATGGACAGCTTTTCGTCTAAGCCGGCCTGACCAGAGCGCCAGAAAAGCTTGTGTTGCCATCTCTGGGGTCGCCCTGCCGGAAGACTGTTACAAAAACTAACCTCCCGCGTAATCCCATGGCAACGCCCATGTGGGCACTCTTTCCCCTTGCCGATAGTCCAGATAATTAGCACTTATCTGGAGTATTGTCCCTGCTGCCCGCCGAGAATTGGGCCGAGGAGGGGCAGGGGCCAACTTCCCAGAACGACAATGGAGGAAATAGAAACTCTCGCAACCAAGCTCACCGATGAGCTACTACATCCCCCCCACCTTTCTTAAAGTTGTCGCCCTGCACCTGACCAAAAATCATCTTCCTCTGCCCGACGTGCCCGTTCCGCTCATCTTGGGCATCCACGGGCGCAAGGGGGAGGGCAAGACCTTCCAATGCAACCTCATCTTTGAGCGCATGAAGGTCTATGCCGTCCACATCTCGGGGGGCGAGCTGGAAAGTCCCGACGCCGGGGATCCCGCCCGTATGATTCGCCTGCGCTACCGTGAAGCTGCCGAGCACATCCGCAAATTTGGCCAGATGGCCGTGCTGATGATCAACGACCTGGATGCCGGCGCCGGTCGCCTGAACAGCATGACCCAGTACACCGTCAACACCCAACTGGTGAGCGCCACCCTGATGAACATCGCCGACAACCCCACCAACGTGCAGCTTCCCGGCAGCTACGATCCCAAGCCCCTGCCGCGGGTGCCCATCATCGCCACCGGCAACGACTTTTCCACCCTCTATGCCCCCCTCATCCGCGATGGGCGCATGCGCAAGTTCTACTGGGAGCCCAGCCGCACCGACCGCATCCACATCGTTCACGGCATTTTTCAAGCCGACGGGCTGTCTCTTGAGGAGATTGAGCGCCTGGTGGACGCCTTTCCCGAGCAGGCCATCGACTTTTTCGGCGCCCTGCGCGCCCAGCTCTACGACGAGCAGGTATGGCAATTTATCCAAGAAGTCGGCCTGGAAGGGATTGCCTTTCGCCTGCTCAAAAGCAAAGAGGGCGCCCCCCAGTTTCCGCCACCGCGATTTTCTCTGGAGCAGTTGATCCAGGCCGGCCACCAGCTCAAAGCCGAGCAACACCAAGTAGAAGCCCGTCGCCTCTCCGAGGAATACCTTGGCCTCCGGCGCTCCGCTCCTCAAGAGCCGCCCCCCGCTTCCCCGCCATCCCCTCCTCCTGTGGCTGCCAACTCGGCCGATCCTGCCCCAGTTTCCCTCAACCCAGACGTGCAGGCCCAGCTTCGCCAGATCCTGGCCCAAGGCTATGAGATCCTGGTGGAGCATGCGGATCCGCGCCGCTACCGCGTTCATTCCTGGCAGGAGTGTGGAGTTGCCCACCTGAGAGAATGGGCCGCTGCCTGTCAGGCTGTCGAGCAGTGCCTCAGCCGTTTTCCCAAGGACTACATCCGGCTGGTGGGCGTAGATCCGGTGAAAAAACAACGGCGGGTCGAGGCCATCATCCACCGCCCCTGAGACTGAACCGGGGCAAAATGGCACAATGAGAGAGCCTCCCCTCTGCCCGACAATCCTCCCTGGATCATGCTGTTTTGAATCATGCTGTGGCTGCGTCTTCTCCTGGTAGCTTTGTGGGTCGTGTTAATGGGCTGGTTGTCTCCGCCTGCCCATGCTCTCCTCAACGACGACCGCTACGACGGCAACATCTTTGCCCTCTATGGCTCCAACGGCGGCATGATCCCCCCTCGTGTCTCCCTGAAACAGGCCAAAGAACAAGGGATCCCGGCCCTGCTGGTGTACTACATCGACGACAGCAGCGACTGCAAAAAATACGCAGCCACCCTGGCCAACCTGCAAGTTCGCTATGGCTGGGGAGTCTATTTCATTCCTTATTCTGTCGATTCCCTCCTGCCTGGGGATGAGCGTGGCCAATACTACAGCGGCCAAGTCCCCCAGACCCTGCTTTTTGACTCCCAGGGCAACCTCGTCTACCAATCCATTGGCAACCGCCCCATCACCGAAGTGGAAAACGCCATTCGCGCCCTCTTCCAGTTGGATCCCGTCCCCCCAGGGGTGATCCAAGCCAAACCCTTCAACGAGATCCAAACCGGGTTTGCCGGATCCCGTTCCCCCGCCCCCCCAGCCGAGGCGCAGCCGTGACCGCTCCTCCCGATTCCCCCGATTCCCTTGAGGCTCTGCAAGCCAAGCTCGAGATCTTGCAAGCGCGGCTGGCCGACCTGCGCGAGCTGGAGCGCCTATCCCAGCTCTCCCCCGAACACTGGGCTGAAATCCAGGCGGAAGTCAGCCAATTGGAACAACGTCTGCAAGCCTACCTGTTGGAAGTGTTTAACCCCGTTCCTGCCACCTTTTGGCAGGTGCTGCGTTTTGGCGGCCTGGGCCTGCTCCTCGGCATTGCCCTGCAGCGCTGGGCGCTGAGCTAGCACCCGTTAAGATTAAAAGCCCTTGGATCCCGGAGCTCCTTCCCATGCGCATGCGACGCTCCAGACCGTTCAGTTTTGACTGCAAGACCTCGCCTTTTCTGCCTCTGTTCGGCTTAGGCAGCTTTAGCTGCTTCTGAATTATCCTAGTGTTGCGCGCACCAGAAACGGCTTTTAAGGCACTGGGAACGGTCGATTGGGGCTGCTGTAAACCAGCCCAGAGGTCCGCGGTCGGTTTGCCGACTGCAGGGCTACTAAAAGCTCCTGACTTTAGTCTGGAGTAGTTTACAACCCCTCTCCTAGAGGGAGAGGAGAGTTGAGAACTAGAGTTACTCCCACCATCCAACTTCCCCACACCCCCAGAACCTGCCTCAGCAGCCCCAGACTCTCCCGCACCACCTGGGGGCTCAAGGGACGAGCCGGGATCCCCACCTTGGGCTTCTCTTTGGGGATGCCGCGATAGAAATTGGTGCCTCCCAACTGGATCTGCAGCCGCCAGGCAAAGGCCGCCTCGCTCCACCCCGAATTGGGGCTGGGATCCGCCCGCCCGTCGCGGCGACAGCGCTGCCAAAATCCCCAGGGATCCCCGCTGAGCAGGGCCAGGGTCAGCACCGTCAGGCGACAGGGCAGCCAGGTCAGCCCATCCTCACAGCGGGCCGGCACCGTGCCCAGGTAGGTGAAGGGGGCATGGCGGTAGCCCACCATCGAATCAAGCGTGCTGCTGGCCTTGTAGGCCAAAGCCAAGGGCGCCCCTCCCAAAAAGGCATAGAACAAAGGGGCCGTCGCCCCGTCGGGGGTATTCTCGGCTACCGTCTCGACCACCGCTCGCAAGATCTCCGCCTCCGTCAGGTGCTCCGTATCCCGGCCCACGTAGCGGCTTAGGCGCTGGCGGGCCTGCGGCAGATCCCCCTTTTCCAAGGGATCCAACACCTCCAAGGCGGCAAAGCGCAGGCTGCGCCCCCCTAGGCAACTGGCCATCAGGATGATCTGCATCAGGATCCCTGCCCAGGGATGGAGAGCCTGGGCAACGGCGATCAGCCCCCAGCCTGCCGCGTAGGATCCCGCCAGCAGCGCCAGGGTGAGAGCTGCCCCGCCCCAGCGCTGGGCCGCCGGCGTTGGGCAGCGCCTGAGAATGCAACTCTGGCCCCAGGCGATGACCGCCCCCATCACCCGCACCGGATGGGGCCACCCCCAGGGATCTGCCAACCAGTAATCCAGACCCAAAGCCGTCGCCAGCACCAGGGGAGCGGCTGGCTGACTCGGGAAAAACAGCAAGGTCTCCCTCCCGCAGGCGCGATCAGACCACAAACCCTCCCCCCTGACTTTGGGCTGCCTGCCAACTGCGGGCGTCGAAGTAGAGATCTTCCAGAGTTGTTTCCTCCAACACCTGCTCCACCCGCTGGGCGATCCGCCGCCAGAGGGCCTCCGTTACCCAGTCCAGCCCATCCGCAGAGCCTTCCTGCTGAGCCCCTGCCCTCTCAGCCGGGAGAGGATCCAGAGATTCTCCCACCGCCGCCAAAATGGCGCTAATTGGGATCCGCCGCGGTGCCCGTGCCAGCCGGTAGCCCCCCTGCGCCCCGCGCTGCGAACAGACCAAGCCAGCCTGGCGCAGCTCGATCAACAGCTTTTCCAGATAGGGGGCCGGGATCTGCTGTCGCTCGGCAATGGCCCGCACCGAGGCCACCTGGCCAAGCATCGCCAGATCCAGCAAAGCCCGGATGCTATAGGTAGCTCGCGTGGTCAGGCGCACCTGCTTTCTCCCGCCAATCTTCCCCGATCCTGCCACAGGGATCCCTTAACCTGGAAAGCAGTACCCGCTTAGCTCTGGCCTTGTCGAGATGGAGCGCCCCACCGCCAGCCTCTACTTGGTGGCCACCCCTATCGGCAACCGCGAAGACATTACCCTGCGGGCGCTGCGAGTCCTACGGGAAGTGGACTGGGTGGCGGCAGAAGACACCCGCCACTCCGGCCAGCTTCTTAAACACTTTCAGATCTCCGCCCGCCTCATCAGCTACCACGAGCACAACGCCGCCCAGCGCATCCCGCAAATCCTCAAGTATCTGGCGGCAGGGCAGTCGGTGGCCCTAATCAGCGATGCCGGCACACCCGCCATCTCCGATCCAGGAGAGGAACTGGTGCGCGCCTGTATCCAAGCTGGGATCCCGGTGATCCCGGTGCCTGGCCCGGTAGCGGCAGTGGCCGCTTTGGCTGCTTCTGGGCTGGCCACAGGGCGGTTTGTCTTCGAGGGGTTTTTGCCGCTCAAAGCCAGCCAACGACAAGCCCGTCTGCAACAACTGGCCCAAGAAGAGCGCACCGTCGTTCTCTACGAAGCCCCCCATCGCCTGCAGCAAACCCTGCAAGATCTCCTGGCTCACTGCGGCCCCCGGCGGCAGATCGTGCTGGCCCGCGAGCTGACCAAGCTGCACGAGTCCTTCTGGCGGGGATCCCTGGCCGCCGCTCTGGAGCACTGCGCCGCCCAGCCGCTGCGGGGGGAGTTCACCCTTGTTCTAGAGGGGCGGCCTGCCTCCGAAAAGGGCGAAGAAACCTCCCCCTCGGAAGCGGAAGTTCGCCAGGAGCTGGCCCGCCTGCTGGCCGAGGGCCTTCCCCGCTCCGCTGCCAGCCGCCAACTGGCCCGGCGCTTCCAGGGATCCCCCCTGTGGACGCGGCGCCGCCTTTACGATCTCTGCTTACAACTGGAGCCCCCTCCCTCCCTGGCCCCTCCGGCAAGCGACGACGAGACAGAATCCTAGAGCATGGCGCGCATCTTGTTGGTGGACGACGAAGTGGAGCTGGCCGATTCCCTGGCCCAGCACCTGCGGCGAGAGGGCCACAGCGTGGACGTGGCCTACGAGGGAAACAGCGCCTGGGAGCTGCTGCAGAAGCCCCCAGCCCCACCCTACGACTTGCTGGTACTGGACTGGATGTTGCCGGGCCTGTCCGGCCTCTCCCTCTGCCAACAGGTGCGACAGGTAGATCGCGCCACCCCCATCCTCTTCCTGACCGCCAAAGATACTCTCGACGACCGGGTGGAAGGGCTGGACGCCGGCGCCGACGACTACCTGGTCAAGCCCTTCGAGCTGCGGGAGCTGCTGGCGCGGGTGCGAGCCCTCTTGCGGCGGGCTGCCGGCCCCGGCGAAGGGATCCCTCGCCTGCAAATTGGAGACCTAGAGCTGGATCGGGAGAACCAAGTGGCCTACCGCCAAGGACGGATGATCCACCTCTCCCAAAAAGAGTTCCGCCTGCTGGAGTACTTCATGGCCCACCCCGGCCAGTTGCTCACCCACGAGCAGATCTACGAGCGGGTGTGGGCCGGCGAGGATCCCCCCAGCAGCAACGTCCTGGCTGCTCAGGTGCGCCTGCTGCGGCGCCGCCTCCGTCTGCCCGGCTCCCCCGAGTTGATCCACGCCGTCTATGGCAAAGGCTACCGCTTCGGGCCTGTGGCCGAGGATCCTCAGCAGCCGCCAACCCCCCTCTCCCCCTGGGAGAGGGGCTGAGGGTGAGGGATTACTTGGACTTGAGCTTCTCCGCCTTCTCGATGGCCTCCTCGATGGTGCCCACCAGATAGAAAGCCTGCTCCGGCAGATGATCCAGTTCTCCGGAGAGAATGCGCTGGAAGCCTTTGATGGTGTCCTCCAACTTCACGTACTTGCCAGGCGAGCCAGTGAAGACCTCGGCCACAAAGAACGGCTGCGACAGGAAGCGCTCGATGCGGCGGGCGCGGGCCACCACCAGCTTGTCTTCTTCAGAGAGCTCGTCCAGGCCCAAAATGGCGATGATGTCCTGCAGCTCCTTGTAGCGCTGCAGCGTCTGCTTCACGGCCCGGGCGGTGTTGTAGTGCTCCTCGCCCACAATGTCTGCCTGCAAGATGGTGGACGAAGAATCCAGGGGATCCACCGCCGGGTAGATGCCCTTGGCCGCCAGGCTGCGCGACAGCACCACCGTCGAATCCAGGTGGGCAAACGTCGTCGCCGGCGCCGGGTCCGTCAGGTCGTCGGCGGGCACGTACACCGCTTGCACCGACGTGATGGATCCCTGCTTGGTGGAGGTGATCCGCTCCTGCAGGTTGCCCATTTCCGTGGCCAAGGTGGGCTGGTAGCCTACCGCCGAGGGCATGCGGCCCAACAGCGCCGACACTTCCGAGCCAGCTTGCACAAAGCGAAAGATGTTATCGATAAACAGCAGCACATCCTGCTTGTTGACGTCGCGGAAGTACTCCGCCATCGTCAAGGCGGTCAGGCCCACCCGCATACGAGCGCCCGGCGGCTCGTTCATCTGGCCGTACACCAGCGCTACTTTGTCCAGCACCCCCGATTCTTTCATCTCGTTGTAGAGGTCGTTCCCCTCGCGGGTGCGCTCTCCCACGCCGGCAAACACCGATAGGCCGGAGTGCTCCTCGGCAATGTTGTGGATCAGCTCCTGGATGAGCACCGTCTTGCCGACGCCGGCGCCGCCAAACAGGCCCACCTTGCCACCTCTCTTGAAGGGGGCCAGCAGGTCGATCACCTTAATGCCGGTTTCAAAGGGCTCCGGTTTGACGGTCAGCTCCACAAAGGGCGGCGCGCTGCGGTGGATGGGGGCAAACTCCTTGGCTTGCACCGGCTCTCCTTGATCCACTGGCTCCCCCAGCACGTTGAAAATGCGACCCAGGGTAGCCTCGCCCACCGGCACGGTAATCGGGGCACCTGTATCCACCACTGGCATGCCCCGCACCAAGCCATCGGTAGAAGACATGGCCACGGCCCGCACGCGGTTATCCCCCAAAAGCTGCTGCACCTCAAAGGTGACTTTGACCTTCAATCCGCTTTCGGTCGTCGCCTCCACCTTGAGAGCGTTGTAGATTTCAGGCAGCTTGCCGCTGGGAAACTCGGCGTCGATCACAGGTCCAATGACCTGAGTGATGTAGCCAACGTTGGTCGCAGTAGCGGTGGCAGTAACCATGGTCGAGGCTCAGCTCCTTGTGTACTCAGTTGCAGTTATGGACTCAGCGATGCCGGATGGGAGTTTCAGAATGGGCCATGAGAAGATCTCGGACTGGGCGGCTGGATCCCGGTAGCAAAAGCCAACAGGTCTACCCCTGGACTTCGGTCTCGCGGCTCGGTTCTCTTCTGCCCAAGGGTACCGCTTCAAGGCCAATACAAAACCCTAGCTAATGTCTTAGGGGTTAGACTACTGGGTTTTTGAAGCGGTTGACTACCCATGCCGCCATACAAAAGGTACCACAAGGCCGTCCCAAAGGACAGAACGGGGCTCTAAACCCAGTTTTTTGCTCCTTTGGCAATGGCTTTGGCTTCCCCACTCGGCAGGGAACTGGCTCAGTACTCAAAGGTCATCGGCGGGAAACGGGAGGAGGAGAAGCGGCCAGTGCCCGGTTCTCGAGCAGCGGCGGGATCCCGAAAGCTCTCTGCCTCCTGCTGAAAACGCTGTAGCGCTTGTTCGATTTCCCGGAGCCTTGCTTGAATTTGCCCTTGCCGTTCCTGAATGAACTCCAATTCCTGGTTGAGCCGCTGCTTTTCCACAGTGAGCTGCTGCATCTCGGCATAGAGAGCCGATTCGGTTTTGCGGCGAGGGATCGAGCGTAACTTTGGGCGGGGCCGGGAGCGGGGCACGCGGGGCAAGCTCATAACAGAACAAATGGGATCCAGAGAAAAGGGCGTTGCGCCCATCCTAGCGCGCTCTCGCAGGCAAGAGGGCTGATGGCCTTGGCAGATGTTCGGATCTGGAGGCATGGCTGATAGGCGCCGCCTGGAGGATGTGCGCCCTTGGCGGCAACCCTGTTCCTCGGTAGGATCCGACTTGTCTAGGATGGGGAAAAGCAATGGTCGAAACCGCAGCGGAACTGTTGCAGCGCTATGGCAGCGGCGAGCGGGACTTCAGCAACAGCCAATTGGCCGAAGCTGACCTGGCCGGTGCCGACTTGGCCGGGATCGACCTGGGCGGAGCAACCCTCCAGCAGGCCAAACTGGCCGCTGCCAACCTGGAGCGGGCCTACTTGAGCGGCGCCGACCTCAGCCAAGCCGATCTGCAGGGATCCAACCTGCGCCTGGCCAATCTAGAAAAGGCCAAATTGCAGGGATCTCGATTGCAAGGGGCCAACCTGCGCGGCGCCAACCTGACCGCAGCCGACCTGAGTGGTGCCGATCTCAGCCAGGCAGACCTGGCGGGGGCCAACCTCAGCGGCGCCAACCTGAAAGGGGCCAACCTCAGCGGCTGTAAACTCAAGCTTGCCAACCTGCGGGGAGCCTGTTACGACACGGCCACTCACCTAGAAGCAGATGTCGTTCCCGCCGAGTTGGGCATGGTTTCCGCCTAGCCTGCGGCTAGTTGTCCTGAGGCTCCAGATCCAAGATCTCCTGGATCTCGGCATCGGTATAGCCCACCGCCCGCAGCTTCTCTGCCACCGCCTCGATCTCCTGCGCCGACAGATCGTGCTGGCGTACCCGATCCCAGAGATTGGCCACAATCTGCAGCAGCAAACGGCTGCTTTCCGCCTCGAACAGCTCAAAAGCCGTCGCCATCTCGATTGCCTGCAACACCTCCTCGGCGCTGCCAATCGGCTGATCGAGGGATTGTTCCTCCAGATCCACCAGCAACTGGCGCAGCTGATTCAGGCCCTCCCCAAGAGCAGACATACCCCCGGCTCCTCAACGGCACCTGAGCACTCACCCTAACAGGCTTGCCTCCCTGGGCAAAAGGGATCCGATGAATTCCGCACCACCTGAGGCTATTCTGAGTAGAGGAACAATTTAGTGGCAAGCGCCAGGATTGTTGAAGGGCCGGCGAAGCGGTTCACAACAATCTACAACTACAAAAGGAGATGCACGAGTATGGCCCCAGCGAACGTCCTGCCCAACACCCCCCCGTCCCCCACTGATGGGGGCGGCACTGCCCTAGACTACAGCAGCCCAAGGTATCGGCAGGCCTACTCCCGCATCAACGGTATTGTTATCGAAGGCGAACAAGAAGCCCACGACAACTACCTCAAGCTGGCCGAAATGCTGCCGGAAGCTGCAGAGGAGCTGCGCAAGCTGGCCAAGATGGAATTGCGCCACATGAAAGGCTTCCAGGCCTGCGGCAAAAACCTGCAGGTGGAACCCGATGTGGAGTTTGCCCGCGCCTTTTTCGCGCCCTTGCGGGACAATTTCCAAAGCGCCGCAGCGGCAGGGGATCTGGTCTCCTGTTTTGTCATTCAGTCTTTGATCATCGAGTGCTTTGCCATTGCCGCCTACAACATCTACATCCCGGTTGCCGATGACTTTGCCCGCAAGATCACCGAGGGGGTAGTTAAGGACGAGTATCTGCACCTCAATTTTGGGGAGCGCTGGCTGGGCGAGCACTTTGCCGAGGTTAAAGCCCAGATCGAAGCAGCCAACGCCCAAAATCTGCCTCTAGTTCGGCAGATGCTGCAGCAGGTAGAGGCGGATGTGGAAGCCATTTACATGGATCGCGAGGCCATTGTAGAAGACTTCATGATCGCCTACGGCGAGGCCCTGGCCAGCATCGGCTTCAACACCCGCGAGGTAATGCGCCTCTCGGCCCAGGGTCTGCGGGCCGCCTGACGCAACTCAACTCTGCCTGCCGATTGGTTTTCCGGCCTGGCTGGAACGCTCCCTACCCTCTCTGGGTGCGGACATGTTTTGATGGGATCCGGATGGAGCTCATAAAGTTAAGTATCGAAGTGAGTGAGCATCTATGTTCGGCCTGATCGGGCACCTGACCAGCCTGGCCCACGCAAAACGGGTGGCAGATAAGCTGGGGTATTCCGAATATGCGGAGAGCGACCTGGAATTTTGGTGCATGGCTCCGCCTCAGGTGGTGGACGAGATCGTGGTGACCAGCATCACGGGCCAAAAAATCTATGGCCAGTACGTCGAATCCTGTTTCCTGCCGGAAATGCTGGCGGGGGGACGGGTGAAGGCGGCCTGTCGCAAGATTTTGAATGCGATGGCCTTGGCGCAGCGGCGCGGCTTGAACATCACCACCCTGGGAGGATTTAGCAGCATTATTTTCGAGAATTTTCGCCTCGACACCCTCAGGCGGGTGCGCAACATCGACCTGGAAATTCGGCGTTTTACCACCGGCAACACCCACACGGCCTATATCATCTGTCAGCAATTGCAGGCGGCGGCCCAGCGCTACGCCATGGATTTGGCAGCTGCCACAGTTGCCGTGGTGGGGGCCACCGGCGATATCGGTAGTGCCATCTGCCAGTGGTTGGTAGCCCACACTTCCCCGGCCAAATTGCTGTTGATAGCCCGCGAGCGGCGACGCCTGGAAGAGCTGCAGGCCAAACTTAAAAAAGGGGAGGTCTGTTCCTTGGAAGAGGCCTTGCCCCGCGCCGATTTCATCGTCTGGGTGGCCAGCATGAGCCAAGGAGTGACCCTCGATCCTCAGGTGCTTCCGGATCCCTGCGTGATCATCGACGGTGGCTACCCGAAAAACATCGCCTCCAAGTTGCAGCGCAAGGGGCTGTACGTGATCGACGGCGGCATGGTGGAACACTCTCTCGATATCGAGTGGAATATTATGCAATTTTTGAATGTGGCCAACCCGGCCCGCCAGCTCTTCGCCTGCTTTGCCGAGGCGATGCTCCTGGAGTTCGAGGGCCTGTACACCAATTTTAGTTGGGGCCGCAACTTGATCACCCTAGAAAAGCTGGATTTAATCGGGCAACTGTCCCGCAAGCACGGCTTCCGTCCCCTTATGCCCGAAGCCTAGGTTTAGCTGGGCTGACCCCCTGAAAAGCGGTAACTGAGAGGAGGGGCAATCTGAGACAAGGAGATCCCCGCCCTAGCGGGGGTAGGGATCTGGAATCGAGATACTCACGTCCAACTTTCCGGCCACAGGGCACCCAAAGAGTTTCCCCCACACCCAGAGATCTCAATCAGTTGAAAAGAACCCCAGAAACGCCGCGAGAGAGCCACCATGTCTCAATCTTTTACCGCCCACCTCTGGCAGACGATCGAGCCCATCTACCAACAGATCTTGGATCACCCCTTTAACCAAGAGCTGGCCGCAGGCAGCCTCTCGCGGCAGCGCTTTCAGTTCTATCTGCAGCAGGATGCTCTTTATCTCACCGATTTTGCCCGCGCCCTTGCCTTGATCGGGGCCCGTTCCGAGGGGGCTGAGCGGGTGGTGAGTTTCTTGAACTTTGCCCTGGGGGCCATTGTGGCCGAGCGCAGCCTGCACGAGAGTTACTTTCGCCTCTACGACATCCAGCCGGAGACAACCTACGCTCCTGCCTGCTTCGCCTACACCCGTTTTCTATTGGCTGCGGCTGCCTTGGATCCCTACGAGGTGGCCATGGCCGCTGTGCTGCCCTGCTTCTGGATTTACCGTGAGGTGGGATCCGCCATTTACCGCACCGCCAAGCCCAACAATCCTTATCAACAATGGATCGACACCTATGCCGGGGAAGAATTTGCCCAGGTGGTGCAACAGGCCCTGGACATCACCGACTCCTTGGCTACGCAGACCACAGCGGCGACGCGGGAGAAGATGACGGCTGCTTTTGTCACCGCCTCTCGCCTGGAATGGCTGTTCTGGGACAGCGCCTACCGCCTGGAAACCTGGCAGCCCGCCTGATCCCCGCCGGGCCTGGCGGCTCAGCAAGGTCGTCATGGCCATGGCATGTGGTTATGGTCCAACGCCAAGATGACCCGCACCTGGGTCAACAGCTCCAGCTCTTGTCTCAGATAGCCCAGGCAGGTCTTGGCTTCTGCGGCGGTGGGGCGGTTCTGCGGCGGCGCGCAGCGCATCACGGCTGAGATGTAGCAATCCCGCAATTGCAGGCCATCTTCCCGGTGCAGAGAGATGGGTTGATTGGCAAACCTGGCCCGGCGCAGAGCGCGAAATAGCCAATCCCCGCTGGGATCCCCCGTAAACACCCGCCCGGTGCGGTTGCCCCCATGGGCTGCCGGCGCCAAGCCGATCACCCACAGCCGCGCCTGCACATCCCCAAACCCCGGCACCGGTCGGCCCCAGTAGAGCTGGTCACAAAAACGGGCCACCTTTTGCTGGGCAACCGCCTCTCGCCAAGCCACCAGGCGGGGACAGCGGCGGCAAGCGACGATCTCAGCCTGTAGCGCCGCCCAGGGCTGGTGATCCGCCAACGCCTCACTCTTCTTCTCCCTCATCCTCCGTCGGCTCGTCAACGGGGGTGGAGTCGTCGATGAGCTGGTCGTCATCCAAGATCAGGCGAGGCGGCAGCTCTGGCAGCACAACAGGCTCCTCCTCTTCCTCCGGCTCCGGTTCTGGCGCCATCTCCTCGTAGGTGCTGAAGCCCGTGCCCGCCGGGATCAAGCGCCCGATGATCACGTTCTCCTTCAGGCCCCGCAGCCAGTCGGACTTGCCTTCGATGGCCGCCTCCGTCAGCACCCGCGTGGTCTCCTGGAAGCTGGCCGCCGAGATGAAGCTGTCGGTGTTCAAGCTGGCCTTGGTGATCCCCAGCAGAACGGGCGTGTACTTAGCCGGCGCCCCGCCGGTGATGGCCATGGTAGCGTTGGTCTGCTGGATTTCCCGCAGCTCCACCAGCTCGCCGGGCAACAGGACGGTGTCGCCGCTGTCGTCCACCCGCACCTTGGAGGTCATCTGGCGCACCACAATCTCGATGTGCTTGTCGGCAATCTCCACCCCTTGCGAGCGATAGACGTTCTGCACCTCGTTGACCAGGAAGCGCTGCACCTCCCGCAAGGCTAGCCGTGCCGCTTGGTCGTCGCCCAAGGTTTGGCGATGGTACTCAAAGTAGATCTCCAAGAGGTCGTGGGGGTTGGCCGGGCCGTCGGTCAGCGGATCCCCCACCTGTACCGGCTGGCCATCGACCACGATCAGGTTTTGCCCCGGCATCACCGAATACTCGGTAACCGTACCATCGGCTTCGATGACCCGCAGATCCGGCTCTTCTCCTCGCCAGCTCAGTTGCACCGTGCCGGGCCGCTTGGCCAGAACACACATTTCCTTGGGCTTGCGGGCCTCCAACAGCTCCTCGATCCGCGGCAGACCCTGGATGATGTCCCCCGTCTTGGCCCGCTCAAACACCAGGAGGGCCAAAGAATCCCCCCGCTGCACCAGATCCCCATCCCGCACCTGCAGAATGGCACCCGCCGACACCAAATAAGGCCGCGCCAACCGCAACACCACTTGGCCATCGGCAATCTGCATCACTTGCCCCGACTCGGGGGCAGGGATCCCCGGCGCCAGCTCGTCGCCGGCCCGCACCAGCGCTCCCACCTCGACGCTGGCTTGGCCCGTCAGAGGCACCGTCAGCAGGTCGTCGTCGGTAACCACCAGAACCCGTCGCACCACCTCCGCGCCCTGGCGGATCCCCTGCACGATCCCGGCTTTTTTGGCCTGAATCTCGGTGCGGGCGATAACACCCCCCCTGCCGATACTGTCTCCTTCGCTCACCAACAGCCGCGTGTGGGTACTCCCCTGGGTTAGATCCGCCTCCACGTCTCGGCGCAGCAGCAGGGTTTCCAAGATCACCAGTTGCAGGCGACGGATACTGGGATCCTTCTCATCTTGGATCAGTTCAATATCGGCCTTCAGTTGCGGGGCGTCGGTATCGATCTCCAGCACCAGTTGTGTGCGCAGCAGTTCTACCGGCCCCACCGACTTCACCCGCTCCCCATCCTTGAAGGGAACGCGCTGCACCGCCCGCAGGCGAATGGAGCGGCCAGACTCGCTGGTAGACTCTTGGCTGGGCACCACCGGCCGGTCGGGGATCTCGTACTCGTACACCGGGCGCAGCAGCAGGCCTGGCCCTTCAGGCGTCTCCACCTGCTCCAGATAGACCAATCGGTCAGGGACGATGCTGCTGAGCAGCTTCTGGCCCGGCTGGATTAGCGTGCCGGTGGGTATTTCCAGGTCGGCGGGGTCGTCCACCAGATGCAGGGATCCGGGCTTGATGACGATCTCCCGCAGGATGTCGTTTTTCTGGATAACCTCGACGACGCCAGCATTTTGGCAGAAGATGTCCTTCACCACCTCGGTGCCGGCTTCTACGTACTGGCCATCCTCCACGTTCAACAGGGAGATGTCCTTGTTCACCTCGTGGGTCTCCTCCGGGATCCACAGCAAGGTGCCGCCCCGGATGACCTCATAGCCCTGCTTCGCCTTGCCCCGCCGGGCCACCTCGACACCGGCAAACTTCACCAGGCCGCCCGTCTGGGTGCGGAAATTGTTCTCGATCAGCTCCGCCACTACCTCGTCGTTGCCCACTTTGGTGCCCGGCGTGGCCTTGAGGACAAAGGTCTGGCCGCTGGCCGTATCCAGCAAAAATTGCTCCCGGCCCTGGTGGGATTCCACCCGCACCCGCGCCTCGTGCAACACCACCGCGGCGTTGATGATCTCCACTTCGCGCCCACTTTTGGTGTCGCTGCGCTCCGGCAGCCGCACGATGCCGCCGTGCTCGGTTACCAGCGAGGTCTCAGCGATCACATCCCCCGCCTGCACCCGATCCCCGTTTTTCACCACCGGCTCGGCCCCCGGCGGCAGGTTGTATACCTGGCCGGACATCACCCAGATCAACCCTTGCCGCTGCGCGGTGCAGGTGGTGTTGCCCTGGCGGTCGGTTTTCTCCTCGATGGGCAGATCGGCAAAGCGGATTTCCCCCGCCAAGTCGGCCACCACCTCCTTCTGGGCTTTCTCGGTGCTCTTGCGCACGGCCTTGGCTACAGTCACTTCCGCAATCAACTGATCCCGCTGCACCTGGGCCCCGTCCCGCACCAGCAGAGTGGATCCCTGCGTCATGTCGAAGACTTCCCGTTGTCCGTCTGGCCCTTCCAGGACAATTTGGTTGTTCGCTTCTAGCTGCAGGGCATCGTCGCCGTGGCGGGTGCGGAAGGGGCGGGTGCGCAGATTTTTCGGGAACCGCACCACGCCAGCAAAGGGGGCGCGAATTTGGCGGGCCACCTCCCCGGTAAACACACCTCCCGTGTGGAAGGTGCGCATGGTTAACTGGGTGCCCGGCTCCCCAATCGATTGAGCGGCGATGATCCCGACCGCCTCCCCCAGATCCACCAGCCGGGAGTGGGCCAGGCTCCAGCCATAGCACATCCGGCACACCGATCGGTTGGCCTCGCAGGTGAGGGGAGAACGCACCATCACCTGCCGGATGCCGGCCTCCACAATGGCCTTGGCCAAGTCGTGATCCACCTCTTGGTTGCGGCGGGCAAGAATCTCCTGGGTTTGCGGGTGCACCACATCCCGCGCCAGCACCCGGCCCACCAGGCGCTCCTCCAGCGACACCACCACCTTGTCCGCATCCATCAGGGGTTCCAGCAGGATCCCTTGGTCGGTGCCGCAGTCGGATTCCCGCACGATCACATCCTGAGACACGTCCACCAAACGGCGGGTCAGGTAGCCAGAGTCGGCAGTGCGCAAAGCCGTGTCCACCAAGCCCTTGCGCGCCCCGTAGGAAGAGATGATGTATTCGGTAACCGTCAGGCCCTCGCGGAAATTGGTTTTAATCGGCAAGTCGATGATCTCCCCCTGCGGGTTGGCCATCAGGCCGCGCATGCCCACCAACTGCCGCACCTGCGAGACGTTCCCCCTCGCCCCCGAGTTGGCCATCATGTACACGGAGTTGAGGGGATCGTTCTGGCGGAAGTTGCTGAGCATCTCCTCCTTAATCTGGTCGTTGGTCTGGTTCCAGGTATCGATCACCTTTTGATAGCGCTCCACCTCGGTGATCTCGCCGCGGGTGTAGCGCTCCGTGGCCGCCTCGATCTCCGCTTCTGCCTGGGCCAACAACTGCCGCTTGCTGGGTGGAATGCGCAGATCCTCGATGCTGATGGAAACGGCAGCCTGGGTGGCGTATTTGAAGCCCAGGGCCTTCAGAGCATCCGCCATCTGAGCGGTGCGGGCGGTGCCGTAGCGAGCAAACGACCAGGCAATCAGATTGCGCAGCTCTTTTTTGCCGATTTGATAGTTGCGAAAGGGTACAGGGGGCGGCGGGGTCTTGGCCTTGGCGCCATCGGCGGCCTGCCGGACTAGACCGGCGGAAAAGCGTCCTTTTTCGCTCATAATGCCTCGGTGATAACTCTGACAGTTCTGGACAAGGGGGCAGGGATCCCAGCTACCCATCGACAAGGGCAACGTCCACAGGGGCAGCCTCAAGCAGACAAAATATCTTGCACCGTTTTGTTGAAGATGATCCGGCCCGCCGTGGTGCGAATGTATTGGCTGATCACGTTGCCGTCCCGATCCTCGCGGATGCGGCGGTAGTTGGTGATCTTGAGGCGGGTGCCGCCCGGCTCCTCGATAATCTGAGGCTCCGACTCTTTTTCCTCTTTGCCCAACTCCATCGGGCCGCTGTAGCGCACCCAGATTTTGCTGTGCAGGCCGATGACGCCGCGGTCGTAGGCGATGAGGGCGTCCTCCAGGCTGGCAAAATAACGATCGCCAAGGTCGGGGGCGTGGGGATTGTCCGCCGTCAGATAGTAGCACCCCAACACCATGTCTTGGCTGGGAGTAATAATCGGAGCGCCTGTGGCCGGGGAGAGGATGTTGTTGGTGGCCAACATCAGCAAGCGTGCCTCCGCCTGGGCTTCCAAGGAGAGAGGCACATGCACCGCCATCTGGTCGCCGTCGAAGTCGGCGTTGAAAGCCGGGCAGACCAAGGGGTGGAGCTGAATCGCCCTCCCCTCCACCAGGATCGGCTCAAAAGCCTGGATCCCGAGGCGGTGCAACGTTGGGGCACGGTTGAGCAAAACTGGGTGGCCGTCGATTACGTCCTCCAGCACGTCCCAAACCTGCGGGTCATTGCTCTGGATCAGCTTTTTGGCGGCTTTGATGTTGTTGACGATGCCCCGCTTGATCAACTTGTGGATCACAAAGGGCTGGAACAGCTCGATGGCCATCTCTTTGGGCAAGCCACACTGGTGCATGCGCAGGTTGGGCCCCACCACGATCACCGAACGCCCAGAGTAGTCCACCCGCTTGCCGAGCAGGTTTTGCCGGAAACGCCCCTGCTTGCCCTCAATGATATCGGAGAGGGACTTGAGGGGACGGTTGTTGGCCCCCACCACCATGCGCCCCCGCCGACCGTTGTCGATCAGGGCGTCCACCGCCTCCTGCAGCATACGCTTCTCGTTGCGCACGATGATCTCCGGCGCCATGATCTCCTGCAGCCGCGCCAGGCGGTTGTTGCGGTTGATCACCCGACGGTAGAGATCGTTGAGGTCGCTGGTGGCAAAGCGCCCCCCATCCAACTGCACCATCGGGCGCAGATCGGGCGGGATCACCGGCAGCACCCGCAGCACCATCCACTCTGGCCGGGCTCCCGTGGCGATGAAGTTGTCGATCACGCGCAGCCGCTTGATTAGGCGCGCCCGCTTCTGGCCGCGGGCGCTGGCGATCTCCTCCCGCAACTGCTCCGCCTCTTTTTCCAGGTCGATATCCTTGAGCAGGCGTTCGATGGCCTCCGCCCCGATCATGGCCCAGTTCTCCGGCAGTTGCAGCTCGGATCCCTCCTCGTACATCTGATCCTCGATCTCCAGGTATTGATCCTCGGTCAGCAACTGCTTGTAGGAGAGGTTGGGAGCGTTGCCCGGATCCACCACCACGTAGGCGTTGAAGTACACCACCTGCTCCACGTCCCGCAGCGGCATGTCCAACAGCGTGGCGATGTGGCTGGGGATCCCTTTCAGGTACCAAACGTGGGTGACCGGGGCGGCCAGTTTGATGTAGCCCATACGATGGCGGCGCACCCGCGACTCGGTCACCTCCACCCCACAGCGCTCGCAGACAATGCCGCGATGCCGCACTCGCTTGTACTTGCCGCAGTGACACTCCCAGTCCTTAACCGGCCCGAAGATGCGCTCACAGAAGAGACCATCCATCTCCGGCTTGAGGGTTCGGTAGTTGATGGTCTCCGGCTTGGTGACTTCTCCCACCACTTGGCCGTTGGGCAGGGTGCGCTGGCCCCACTCTATAATCCGCTCCGGAGAAGCCAGCCCAATCTTGACATAGTCAAAGCGTTGCTCCGTTTTGGCCATTGCCGTTGTTCTCCTGACTTGCTGCCCTAGCAACTACAAAGGAAGGGGAGAGGAACCCCACCCCTCCTCTCCTGAGCCGAATGGGATCCCTGGCATCAATCAAAAATCGTCCTCTTCCTCCCTGTCTTCGTCTTCCTCGCGGCTGCGCCTGGCTAAGGTAAAGGTTCCTCCTGCCGCTGGAGAAAGATCCTCGGATGTAACGGATTCATAAGTGGGCCGCGAGGGGGTGTGGCGGCTGGAGACATCGGCCATCAGATCCACCTCCACATCGCGGGTCTGGCCGTCGCTGTCCACCTCCACCTTATGGACAGACACGTCCAGGCAGAGGGACTGCAGCTCCCGCACCAACACCTTGAAAGATTCCGGCGTGCCGGGTCGAGGGATGGGCTTGCCCTTGACGATGGCGTTGAGGGCCTCGTTGCGCCCCACCATATCGTCCGACTTGACGGTGAGCAGCTCCTGCAAGATGTAGGCCGCTCCAAACGCCTCCAAAGCCCACACCTCCATCTCGCCAAAGCGCTGGCCACCCTGCTGCGCCTTACCCCCCAGGGGCTGCTGGGTTACCAGCGAGTAGGGACCGGTAGAGCGGGCGTGGATCTTGTCGTCCACCAAATGCACCAGCTTCAGCATGTAGGCGCGGCCCACCGTAACCGGCTGGTCGAAAGGCTCGCCAGTGCGACCATCGAACACCTGGATCTTGCCGCAGTACTTGCCTTCTGGGTTGAAGATCCAGTCTTTGCCGGTTTTTTCACGGGCCTCCCGCAACTTGGCCTCCACCGTCAACCGCGAGGCTTCCAGGCCGTGCATCTCGTCGAAGGGCATCAGCTTAAAGCGCACCCCCAAGTGTTCTGCCGCCCAGCCCAGGAGGCACTCATACACCTGGCCCACATTCATGCGGGAGGGAACCCCCAAGGGGTTGAGCACCACATCCACCGGCGTGCCATCCGCCAGGTAGGGCATGTCCTCGATCGGCAAGATGCGGGAGATGATGCCCTTGTTGCCGTGACGGCCCGCGATCTTGTCCCCCACTTGAATTTTGCGCTTGAGGGCGATGTAAACCCGCACCACCATGTTGGCGCCCGGAGGCAGCTCATCCCCCTGCTCGCGGGTAAAGATGCGTACATCCACCACCCGTCCGCGCTCGCCGTTGGGCACCCGCAGCGAGTTGTCGCGCACGTCGCGAGCTTTCTCGCCGAAAATGGCCCGCAACAGCCGCTCCTCTGGCGGTTGATCCGACTCCCCTTTGGGAGTGACCTTGCCCACCAAAATATCGCCGGCTTCCACCCAAGCCCCAATGCGCACAATGCCGTTTTCGTCCAGGTTGCGCAGGGCATCTTCCCCCACGTTGGGAATCTCGCGGGTGATCTCTTCCGGCCCTAGCTTGGTCTGCCGGGCTTCGATCTCGTACTTCTCGATGTGTACCGAGGTGAAGACATCATCGTAGACCAGCCGCTCGCTGATCAAGATGGCATCTTCGTAGTTGTAGCCCTCCCAGGGCATGTAGGCCACCAAGACGTTTTGGCCCAAGGCCAGCTCGCCTCCCTCGGTCGCCGGGCCGTCCGCCAGCACCTGCCCGGGCACCACCCGATCCCCCGCGTAGACAAGAGGGCGCTGGTTGAGACAGGTATCTTGGTTGGAGCGCTGGTACTTCTGCAAGCGGTAAACAATCGGATCCCCGCCGTCGTCTGGCCGCACCACGATTTCGTCGGCGGAAACATAGGTC
This sequence comes from Synechococcus sp. 63AY4M2, assembly GCF_002760475.1. Classification (NCBI taxonomy): domain Bacteria; kingdom Bacillati; phylum Cyanobacteriota; class Cyanophyceae; order Synechococcales; family Synechococcaceae; genus Synechococcus; species Synechococcus sp. 63AY4M2. Next base: position 1,187,803 of record NZ_AXUX01000001.1, read on the forward strand.
ACCACGCCACTGGTGCGCGACACCACCACCATGCCAGAGTCCCGCGCCGCCTGGGCTTCCAAACCCGTGCCCACATAAGGCCGATCCGGCTTGAGCAGGGGCACCGCCTGCCGCTGCATGTTCGCCCCCATCAGGGCGCGGTTGGCGTCGTCGTGCTCCAAAAAGGGGATCAAGGAGGTGGCCACCGAGATCAGTTGCACCGGCGACACCTGCACGTAGTGCACCTCGCTGGGGTGGGCGGTGGTAAATTCCTGGCGGTAGCGCACCGGCACCAAGTCGGCGGTGATGCGGCCTTCGGCATCCACCGGCACATCCCCCGGCGCCACGCGATACTCGTCCTCCTCGTCGGCGGTGAGGTAGACCATCCCCAGATCCTTGCGCACCACGCCGTTTTCGACCCGGTAGTAAGGGCTTTCGATGAAGCCGTACTGGTTGACGCGGGCGTGGGTGGCCAGGGATCCGATCAGCCCGGCGTTGGGGCCTTCCGGAGTTTCGATGGGGCAGATGCGCCCGTAGTGGCTGGGGTGGATATCCCGCACGGCAAAGCCGGCCCGCTCCCGGCTCAGGCCACCGGGGCCCAAGGCCGACAGCCGCCGCTTGTGGGTCAGCTCCGCCAGCGGGTTGGTCTGATCCATGAACTGGGAGAGCTGGCTGGAGCCGAAGAACTCCTTGATGGCCGCCACCAAGGGCTTGGGGTTAACCAGCGAGGCCGGGGTGAGGTTCTCTGACTCGGAGACCGTCATGCGCTCGCGGATGATCCGCTCCAGGCGGTTGAGGCCCACCCGTACTTGGTTTTGCAAGAGCTCGCCCACCGAGCGCACGCGGCGGTTGCCCAGGTGATCGATGTCGTCCACATGGCCGATGTCGTACTCCAAGTTAATCAGGTAGTCGATGACGGCCAAGATGTCCGTGACGGTGAGCACCCGCACATTTTCCGCCACGTTGAGATTGAGCTTTTTGTTGAGCTTGTAGCGCCCTACTCGGCCCAGGTCGTAGCGCTTGGGATCGAAGAAGCGGGATTCCAACAACTGCTGGCCGCCGGAGACGGTGGGAGGCTCGCCAGGCCGCAGCTTGCGGTACAGCTCCATCAGGGCCTCTTCTTCGCTGTAGTGCCCCTCTTTTTCCATGGTTTTTTGGAAAAATTCGGGGTGGCGCAGGCTGTCGTAGATCTCCGAGTCGCTCAGGCCCAAGGCCTTCAGCAGCACCGCCGCCGAGAGCTTGCGGGTTTTGTCGATGCGCACCCACACCAGGCCGTTTTTGTCGGTCTCAAACTTCAGCCAGGCGCCCCGGTTGGGGATGAGGCTGGCGCTGTAGGTGCGCCGACCGTTTTTGTCCAGCTCCGACTTGTAGTAGACGCCGGGGCTGCGCACGATTTGGTTGACGATCACCCGCTCGGCGCCGTTGATGATGAAGGTACCCCGATCCGTCATCAAAGGCAGCTCGCCGATGAAGACGTCCATGTCCTTGATCTCGCCCGTCTCTTTGTTAATCAGGCGAGTGGGCACCCGGATTTGCGCTTGGTAGGTAGCATCCCGTCGCTTAGCTTCCTCAGGGTCGTAGCGCGGCTTGTTGATCTTGTACCCTTTGGAGGGATCCCCAGGGCGGTACTCCGGCAGAAAGTGCAGCTCCAGCTTGCCTGTGTAATCGACGATAGGGGAAAAGCTGAGGAGCTCCTCTTCAAACCCTTCTCGCAAAAACCACAAAAAACTCTCCCGCTGAATCTCTACCAGGTCAGGCAAGGTAGGAGCGGCAGGGGATGGCACTGCTAATTGTGTCATGCGTTGCTCGGCAGGGGTTGCGCTGCAGTCAGGCCTCTAATTATAGAAACCCTGCCAACGATCGTCAACGAACGTTACAAGGGCCGCCGGGTTATCCGGGAAGTTTTGGCAACGGCCCCTGGGATCCCAGCCAAGCTGCCAAGCCAGGGGCGATCCCCAACCTGCCTTAAGGATTGTTCACATCCATTCACACTTAAGCAGATTATTCTAATCATTGACCGTTGGGAAGTCAGCCGCTGCTCCGACTCCGCTTGCCGGTCGTCAAAGGGCTTGGAAAAGTGGGGTGGGCCTGGAGGCTAGGTCAAGTCGTTGGAGGGCGCGCTCAGCCTGGTGGAGGTCTGGTCTGCGTCGTTCCCCGGCAGGATCCACATCCATTCAGATGAGAAGGGGTTGAAGTGGGGTTACACAGCCTCTGGGGCCAGGGCGACCTTTATTGATGTTTTTGAAAACAGCTCACACAAGCAGCCGTTTTTGGCGAGGAGGATTTTGTGAGTCAAAGTCTGCAACAAAAACACCAGCATGCCAGCCTCTCGGTTCAGTTGCGGGAGGGCACCAAGCAGTCCCACACCATGGCCGAGAATATGGCCTTCATCAAGTGCTTCCTCAAGGGAGTGGTGGATAAAAAAGCCTACAGCCGCTATGTGGGCAACTTTTACTTTGTCTACAGCGCTCTGGAAGAGGGCTTTGCCCAATTGCGAGAGCACCCGCTGGTGGGCCGGCTTTACTATCCCGAATTGTGGCGCAGGGCCAGCCTGGAGAAGGATTTAAATTATTTTGTCGGCCCCAATTGGCGTGCCGTGGTCAAGCCCTCTCCCGCTTGCCAGGTCTATGTCAACCGCATTCGAGAAGTGGTGGAAAAAGACCCGGTTCTGCTGATTGCCCACGCCTACACCCGCTACATCGGCGACCTCTCGGGCGGCCAGATCCTGAAAAACATCGCCCGCCGGGCCATGGGCCTGCCGCCGGGGGAAGGAACGGCCTTTTACGATTTCGAGCAGATCCCCCACGAGGGCAAGTTTAAGCAGCGCTACCGCGCCCAGTTGGACGCGCTGGAGCTGGATCAGGCCACCATCGAGCGCATTGTGGCGGAAGCCAACTACGCCTTCAAGCTCAACATGGACTTGTTCAAGGAATTGGAGGGCAATTGGCTGCTATCCATGGCCCGCTTGGCCTGGAACTCGCTTCTCAGCCAGTTTCGGCGCCCGTCCGCCCGCTCTGAGGCGGCTGCCCCCACCTCCTGAGCCACACCTCTTTGCGGCGAAACAGGGCGTTCCTGGCCTCCCCATCCCCCCTCTCCCTCAGGGGAGAGGGTCCGAGGGTGAGGGATTAGTCGCATCCGAGGGTGTCGCGGGTGGCCCGCCCGGTGACGGGGTTAACGCCGCTGGCCCGTTCGCAGAGGATGGCAAGGGCATCTTTGCGGATCAGGGCGTTGGTGAAATCCGCCCCCTCGATCTCGATCCCTTCCACCCGCGCCAGCCACATCATGCTGTCCTGCAGTTGGGCTTCCCGCAGGTCGGCACCTTGCAAATTGGCCATGTCCAAGGTGGCGCCGCGCAGATCGGCCCCCCGCAGGTTGGCTCTGCTGAGGTTGGCTCCAAACAGATTCGCCCCTGCCGCTTTGACATGGCTGAGATCGCTTTGTCGCAGGTTGGCCTTGAGAAATTTCCAGCCGCTCAGGTCTTGTCCGGCAAAGTTCGCCCCCTGCAGATCCCGCTTGCTGTAGTCTTCTGCCCAGGACGGGGATCCCAAGAGGGCGACACCCAGGCACAGGATCAGCCCGCAAAACACCGCACCCCGCAGGAAAGGGGTCAGCCAGGACAGTCTCACCAAACCAGAAGCCGGCCAAGCAACAGACATCGCAGATCCCTCCAGGAAACCTCCACGGCTTTGGGATTGCTCTTACTTTTATCCTACCGGATGGGGATCCCGCCGGCAGATTGGGCTAATTTGGGCTTTTATAAGCTGAGTCCCAACTGGCGAGGGGGGGACAGGGATCCATGTCCACAGTCGAGGTCTTCAATGCGCAGCAGATAGCGGAGCTGATCGACGCTCTGGCTACAGCAATTGCCAGGGATCACCCCCACCTGGACAGGCTGGTGTTGATCGGCATTCGCACTCGCGGCGTCCCCTTGGCCTACCGCCTGCGGGATCGCATCGCCACCGGCTTCGGGAGCCCACCGCAGGTAGGAGAGCTGGACATCACCTTCTTCCGAGACGACCTGGGCTCCGGCGGCCTGCGCACTCCCAATCGCAGCGAGCTGCCGCGGGATCTGACCGGCCAAGAAGTGGTGTTGGTGGACGATGTGCTCTTCCGGGGTCGCACCGTCCGTGCGGCTCTGGAGGCTCTCAACCACTTTGGGCGACCGGAGCAAGTGCGCCTGGCCGTGTTGATCGACCGCGGCCACCGCCAGTTTCCCATTCAACCAGACTACTGCGGTCACAAGCTAACCACGGCCCCTGAGCAGATCGTCAAAGTGCACCTGCGGGAAACCGACGGCGAGGAGCGGGTGTTGTTGATCGACGCCAAACTTGAGGAAAACAGCAGAGAGTGAGCCTGAGACGCCCCTGGGGTGCGGTATGGTGGGGATAATCTGCCGACTTTTGCCGCTATGGCTGTCTTGCCGGAAACCCGTCGCTACGCTGTCTTGGGCACAGGCGCCCTGGGAGGGTTTTACGGGGCAAAACTGCAACAGGCTGGCTTCACGGTGCATTTTCTCTTGCACAGCGACTACGACCACGTGCGCCAGAAAGGGCTGTGGGTAGAGTCCTGCTGGGGCGACTTTCACTTACCCCAGGTAAATGCCTACGCCGCCGTGGAGGAGATGCCCGTCTGCGAAGGGGTGATCGTGGCCCTGAAAGCTACCCAAAATCACCTCCTGCCACGGTTGCTGCCGCCTGTGCTGGCGGACAACGGCGTGGTGATCCTGCTGCAAAACGGCCTGGGGGCGGAGCCGGAGATTGCCAACTGGGTTGGCCCTGAGCGGGTGATCGGCGGGCTGTGCTTTATCAGCTCCAACAAAGTCGGCCCCGGCCACATCTGTCATCTGGATTATGGCTCGGTGCTGCTGGCGGAATACGGCCCCGGCTATGCGCCCCAGGGGATCACGCCTCGCCTTCAACAAGTTCAAGCAGATTTTCAGCGGGCCGGGATCCCGACCTCTCTTTCTCCGGATCTGATGTTGGCCCGCTGGCAGAAGTTGGTCTGGAACATTCCCTTCAACGGCCTCTCGGTGATCTTCAACGCCGATACCCAGCAAATGATCCGCGACCCTGAGGCCCGCGCTTTGGCGGAAACGCTGATGCACGAGGTGATCCAGGGGGCTGCCGCCTGTGGCCGCCACCTCCCGCAGACCCTGATCTCCGAGATGCTGGCCAGCACCGAGAAGATGGCCCCCTACCGAACCAGCATGAAGATCGACTACGAGCGCAAGCGTCCCCTGGAACTGGAGGCTATTTTTGCCAACCCGCTCCGCTATGCCCAGCAAGGCGGGATTCAGATGCCGCGGGTGGAGATGCTCTACCGGCAGTTGCAGGTGTTGGATCGCCTCAATCGAGGGATCCCGGCCTGAGGGCAAGCTTTTTCCTTCTCCTGCGGCTAGACTCAGCCGCAGCGGAGCGCTGCGCTGGCTTCATGCCTCTAGGATCCACCCACGATCGCATCACCCTCTGGACAGCTCCCGGCGTCACTTTGGCAGCCGGCCTGTTGGGCAACAGCGCTGCCGTAGCTCTGGCCGTGGGATCCGCCTATCTCTTCAGCGGCCTGATGTTTTCCGGGGATCTGGACACTGACTCTCGCCAGTATCGCCGCTGGCTGTTCCTGCGCTGGATTTGGCTCCCCTACCGCCGCTGCCTGCAACACCGCTCCTTCTGGTCCCACGGGCCGATCGTCGGCACTGCCCTGCGCGTGCTCTACCTGGGCCTGTGGGTGGCGGGGGTGGGCCTGCCGGGGGCTTGGCTGGGATCCCGCCTGGGCTGGTGGCAGTGGCGGCCCTGGGCCTGGCGCAACCACCTCTGGCAAGGGTTGCATGCGCACGCAGAGACGCTGCTTTGGGTGGGCATGGGGCTGGAGCTGGGTTCGCTGAACCACAGCCTCAGCGATTGCCTGGTCTCCCGCTGGCGACGTTGGCGCAGACGCCGTCGAAGAAGGGGATCCCCCCTTGCCAGGTATGGGCAAAAGTTAGGCTAGCCAGAGCCGTCTAAGAGACAACCCCGCTGGCCAGGGATCCCGGCAGCAGCTTGTGGCCCGATCCGGTAAGCTGAGTGGGGCAGAAGCCCTTTCTTCTGAGATCTGTGCATCCGGGTCGTAGCTATCGCCGCCTTTTTCCCTTCATTCGGCCCCACCTGTGGATGTTGCTGCTGGGGCTGGCCTGTACCCTTGGCTTTGTCCTCACTATGCCTGCCCTCGCCTACTTGATCGAGTGGGTGGCCCGCTCCATCGGCGCGGGGGATCTGGGGCAACTGCGGATCTTGGCCTTGATCGGGGTGGTGTTTTTTCTGGTGCGCGGCGCCTTCCAGTACGGCCAGGACACCCTTATGGCCAAGGCCTCTTTGCAAATGGTATTGGAATTGCGGCAACGGCTCTACGCCCATTTGCAGGGGTTGGATGTGGACTACTTTTCCGGCAGCCGCACCGGCGACCTGGTCTACCGCCTCACCGGCGATCTGGATCGGGTGGGCGAAGTGGTGCAGCGCTTTTTCCACCGCTTCATCCCCAGCGTGCTCACCATCTTGGCGGTAGTGGCCTACCTGTTCTACCTCAACGGCATCCTCACCTTGACCACCCTGGTGATTGCCCCCCTGATGGGCGCCTTGATCAGTTGGTTTGGGGAGCGGCTGCTGCTGCGCTCCCGCCTTAACCAGGAGAGCATGGCCGACCTGTCCTCCCTTCTGACGGAAGCCTTTGCCGGCATCAGCCTCACCCGCGCCTTTGCTGCCGAGGACTACGAGATCCGCCGCTTCAGCGCCATGGCCGAGAACAACCGCCTGGCCCGCTTCCAAACCGAACAGGTTAAAGCTATCCAAGACCCGGTGGTGGGCTTTCTGTACGCCATGAGCGTGTTGGGGGTGTTTTGGGTGGGGGGCTGGCAGATTAGCAAGGGCAACCTGACCGGCAGCCAGTTTCTTGGCTTTATTGCCGGGGTCGCCATGCTGATCGACCCCATTGTCCACATCACCAACAACTACAGCGAGCTGAAACAGGGGGAAGCCTCGGTGGAGCGGATCTTCGAGCTCTTGGATACCCGCTCCCGCGTGCGGGAGCTGCCCGGCGCCCGCCCCATGCCGCCCATTGAAGGCTGGGTGGAGTTCGAGCAGGTTTCCTTTGCCTACAAACCAGATCAGCCGGTGCTCAAACAGATCAGCTTCCAGGTGGCCCCCGGCGAGATTGTCGCCCTGGTGGGATCCTCCGGCGCCGGCAAATCCACCCTGGTCAACCTGATCCCGCGCTTCTACGATCCCCAGGAAGGCTGCATCCGCATCGACGGCATCGACATCCGCACCGTCACCCTCAAGAGCTTGCGCCGCCAGATCGGCATCGTGCCCCAGGAGATTACCCTGTTTTCCGGCACCATCGCCAGCAACATCGCCTACGGCCAAGAGGACTTTGACCTGGAAGCAGTGCGGCAGGCGGCCCGCGTGGCCAACATCGACAGTTTCATCGAGAGCCTGCCCGATGGCTACGCCACCCGTGTTGGAGAACGCGGAGTTACCCTCTCCGGCGGCCAGCGGCAGCGGTTGGCCATTGCCCGCGCCGTGTTGCTCAACCCCAAGATCTTGATCCTGGACGAGGCCACCTCTGCTTTGGATAACGAGTCTGAGGCCTTGGTGCAGGAAGCTCTGCAGCGGTTGATGCAGCGCTGCACGGTTTTTGTGATCGCCCACCGCCTTTCTACGGTGCGCAGCGCCCATCGCATTTTCGTCCTCGAGCAGGGGCAACTGTTGGAGGAGGGCAATCATCGCGAGTTGCTGAGCAAGGGGGGGCGCTACGCCCAGTTCCACTGGCGCCAGTTCCAGTAGCTTCTACAGCCCCCACGCTTGCCGGAAGGGGCGATAGAACGCCGGATCTGGGGGGGCGCCCCCCGCAACTCCACAGATGGCCGCCGCAAACTCCACCGCCCGTTGCAGCAACACCGCCTCCGGCCATCCTTGCAGCAGGCCCAGGATGGCCACCGCGCTAAACCCATCCCCTGCCCCCACCGTATCCACCAGCCGCGGCACCGGCACCGGCTCCCCCCGATACACCCCCCTACCGGTGAACAGGAATGCACCTGCCGCCCCCAGCGTTAGGAACAAGCCCCTCAGGTTCAACCGCGCCCGCAAGGCCTGCCCCTGTTCCTCCACCTTGCCGGCGGGGATGCTTTCTAACTGCACCACCTGCTCCAGCTCCTCTTGGTTCAGCTTCAGCCAAGCGCAGGTGCGCAGCATTTCCCGGACGGGGCCTGGGCGCCACCAGGGATCCCGCAGATTGAGGTCCAAAAACACCGGACAGCCCAAAGTGGGAAGGGTCTCCTGAAAATGGCGATGGGCTGCTTCTCGACGCGCCGCCAAGCTGCCCCGGTAGATCAGGCTGGGGCGGAGGGCTTGCAGAGCTGCCCTGTCCAACTGGATGTAGTCGTAGGCTTGGTCGGGCAAGATGGCGAAGGTCGGAATCCCCTCCCCATCCAGCGTGACCCGGACTTGGCCGGTGGGGTGAAGCGGATCCCGCTGCAGCCCTTCCAGACGCAGCCCCTGCCGCCGCAGCGCCGCCAACAACTGTTCTGCCGCCTCATCTTGGCCGACGCGGCTGAGCAAGACGGGATCGGATCCTAGCCCTTTGAGGTTCCAAGCCACATTCAAAGCCGCACCGCCCAGCACCACCTTGTCTGGGAAACAATCGAAAAGGGTCTCCCCCACAATCAGGGGGAGGCCAGAGGTCACTCCGAGGGAAGCCATCCTGGCCTCTCAGGCAGCAGTCGAGCCGTGCTGCTCCAAAATTTGCCGGTAAGTGTTGCTGCGGAACCAGCGCTCAATTTCCCGAGCTCGCAGCACCGGCAGCGGGTGGGTGCGCCCAATGGTCTGCATCTGCTTCAGCTCAAGCTGCCAGAGATCGTCGTCCAGCTCCTCGTAGGTGCGGGCCTGCTCCAGAAAAGCATCCACATTGAGCTTGGCGGCCAACTGCGGCGAGCCGCCGCACAGCTTCATTAGCACCGAGATCACCGTTCTTGCGTCCTGGGTAACCAGCAGCGCCGCCCGGTCGCAGGTAAACTCGGCACAGCGCAGCCAGTGCAGCAGTTGATCTTGCAGCGCTTGATAGAAGAGCCCACCGAAGGGGAGCAAACTGGTCGAAAGCATGAGAAGGTTGGCCATCGTCAAGTAGACGCCGTGGTTGCACTTGAGGTGGCCCAGCTCGTGGGCGATCACGGCTTGAATTTCCGGCGGCTCCAGCAAGTCCAGCAGGGAGCTGTGCAGGACGATAAAGGGCTTTTTCCCCTGCATGGCAAAAGTGTAAGCGTTGGGCACGGGATTTTGGCGCACGTAGAGCTGGGGCACTTCCAGATCTAGAATGCGACAGGCCTGCACCAGAAGCTGGTGAATTTCCGGCAACTGGTGCTCGTTGATTTGAATGCTCGAGGCGATGTTATCCAGATAAAAAATCTCCCCTGCCGTCGAGCCGAGCAAATTCTGAATCAGCAGGCCCAGCCCCGGCACCTGCTGCAGAGAGCGGGTTGCCTGCAGATCCACAGGATGGCGAAAATGGTCAGCCCGCAGGCCCAACAGGATGCGGGGCTGGCGGGGAAGGGTTGGCGTGGATGGTGTAGAGGACATAGGAGGCCGTAGAAAAACGCTTAGGGTCGCAACTCGTAGGGCACAAACTGAGGCAGGCGGTTTAACAAAAATAGCCGCTCCGGCGGGGGATCCGGCAGCACCGGCTGATAGGAAAACCCCAGGGGATCCTCCCCAAAAGGGATCTGCCAATAAACGACATGATTCCCGATGCACGGTCCACCGGTAACCAGCCGCCCATTATCGGCGATAGAGCCGCTGCTGGCTCTCCGCCGAGTCTAGGGTCTTCTGTAGCCGTCGCGCCAAATCCGCCGGTTGAGAAGTGGCGTAGGCCTCTGCATCCACCGGCGTCACTGTCGACGGCAGTTGCCCATTGAGAAGAGTATGGGCTGGCAGAGGAGCCACCAAGGGATCCGGAGTGGGAGGAGCAGGGATCTCCAAACCGACCTGGGGCTGGGAGCTGCTGGCCTGCAGCAAAATCTCCTCCAGACGTTGCTGCACCAGACGCAGATGGGCAGAGGCAGCGGGAGTGGGCAGGGTGAAAACCGGTTCGTCCCCCACCCGCAACTCCCCTTGGGCAAAGCTCAGGTCGCTCCCAGAAGTGCCGCTCAAGAGAAAAATCGTTGCCCATCTCGCCGCCGCCTGGTTTAGCATCGTTGCTTGCCCTTTGGCGCTCTTGTGCCCCTGAACACCTATCTAGGGTTTTGCCGATCTTTATGCGGGACCTCCCGATCTTAGCCGCTACCCTGGAAACATCCCTTCTGGTCATGGGCTGAGCCACCTTGTCGTCGTTTTGAGGTCGTCATGCGGATCCCGACTTCCACCTATCGCATTCAGTTTCACGCTGGATTTGACTTCGAGGCAGCGCGGCAAATTGTCCCCTACCTGAAGTTGCTGGGCATCAGCGATCTATATGCTTCCCCCATCTTTCAGGCCCGCAAGGGCAGCACCCATGGCTACGACGTCGTGGATCCCAGGCAGATCAACGTGGAGTTAGGGGGGAGTGAAAAGTTTGAACTCTTGTGGGAAACCCTCAACCAGCAGGGAATCGGCTGGATCCAAGACATCGTGCCCAACCACATGGCCTACGACGGCCAAAACCAAATGCTGATGGATGTTTTGGAAAGCGGGCCTAACTCAGACTTTATCGACTACTTTGACGTGAATTGGGATCACTCCTATCTGGGGATCAAGGGCAGAATCCTTGCTCCCTTCCTGGGCGACTTCTACAACAAGTGCCTGGAGTCAGGCCAGATTCAGCTACGCTATGATGCCGACGGCCTGAGCATTAACTACTACAACTTAAGATTTCCTCTCAATATTGACACCTATGCCGATGTTTTTACCTATAACCTGGGCAAGTTGCGGCGGAAACTAGGGCGCAGCCACCCCGACTATGTCAAACTACTCGGGATCCTCTTCAGCCTCAAGTTTATTCCTAGCAAAGAGGATCTCCTAGAGCGCACGGATCAAATTAGCTTTGCCAAGCACTCCCTCTGGGAGCTCTACACCTCTAGCCCGCATATTCAAAGCTTCTTTGACGAGAACATCGCCATCTTCAACGGCAAGCCCGGGGATCCCTCCAGCTTTGACTTGTTGGACAGCCTTTTGGCACGGCAAAACTTTCGCCTCTCCTTTTGGAAGGTGGGTGCTGAGGAGATTAATTATCGTCGTTTTTTTACCATCAACGATCTGATCTCGCTGCGGATGGAAGATCGCGAAGTATTTCGCAAAACGCATCAGCTCATTCTCAAGCTCGCAGAACAGGGGCGCTTCACAGGTTTACGCATCGACCACATCGATGGCCTATTTAACCCAGAGGAGTATCTCCACCGTCTGCGAGAACGCTGTCCAGATCTCTACATTGTGGTAGAAAAAATACTAGAAGCTAATGAGAAGCTACCTCAGCAATGGCCAGTTCAAGGCACAACGGGTTACGACTTTTTAGCTAAGCTTAATGGCATCTTTTGCCAATCGGAGAATGCAGAAGCCTTCAGTGCTCTTTATCAAGATTTCACCAACCTGCAACAGTCACCAGAACAGGTTATCGAAGATAAAAAACGGCTGATTATCGAGCGCAACCTGGCAGGGGACATGGACAACCTTGCTTTTTTGCTCAAGCAGATTACCAGCCATCACCGCTATGCCAATGACTTCACCCTCTACAGCTTGCGCCGAGCCTTGGCAGAGGTTTTGGTGTGTTTCCCAGTTTACCGAGTCTACATCCACGAAGGGATCCTCAGCTCAGAAGGTCAACAGGCCGTCCGCCAAGCTGTAGAGAAAGCTAAGGAGAACCTGCCCATTTTGGTTAACGAGCTGAATTTCCTGCAGCGCTTTCTCTGCCTTGAGTTCCCCGAAAACGTCTCAGAGGAAGAGAAAAACGAGCAAATCTACTTTGCCATGCGGCTGCAACAGTTGGCTGGCCCTCTCATGGCCAAAGGGGTAGAGGATACGGCCTTCTACGTTTACAACAGGCTGCTATCCCTGAACGAAGTAGGTGGGGATCTATATCGTTTTGGCATTTCTGTCCAAGAGTTCCATCGCTTTAACCAAGAACGAGCAGCCCAGTGGCCCTTCTCAATGAATGCTTCCTCCACCCATGACACCAAACGCGGCGAGGATGTGCGGGCCCGCCTGAATGTGCTCTCGGAACTCCCCGCTGAATGGGAGAAGCACATTAAACTCTGGCATGAGTTGAATCTTGGCTACAAAGTTCGCAGCAAGCAAGCGAAGCGTTCGGAGCTGCCCGATCGCAACGACGAGTATTTTCTTTATCAGACTTTGATCGGCTCCTATCCTTTTCAACCAGAGGAAGTTCCTACCTTTATCCAGCGAGTTAAAGACTACGCCATTAAAGCAGTTCGGGAAGCTAAGGTTCATACTGCTTGGCTTCGCCCCGATACCGAATACGAAGAAGCTACCCTTGCTTTCATCGATCAGATCCTGCGGCCCTCAAGCCCCTTCTTGGAGTCTTTCCTGCCCTTTCAGCGCAAAATTGCCCACTTTGGCATCTTTAACTCTCTCTCTCAAACCCTGCTGAAGCTCACCAGCCCTGGGATCCCGGATATCTACCAGGGCACGGAGCTGTGGGATCTCAGCATGGTCGATCCCGACAATCGTCGGCCTGTGGACTTTTCCCGCCGCCTGGCTTACCTCGAAGAAATTCAACGGCGAATCAAGCAGGATCCCCTGCAACTTATCCAAGATCTTCTGCTTCACCGCCACGACGGCCGCATTAAGCTGTTTCTCATCCATCAGGTGCTAAAGGCCCGTCAGGAACAGCCGCAGCTATTTCTGGAAGGCAGTTATATTCCCCTGCAGGTGAGCGGCTCCTATGCCAACCATGTCATTGCTTTTGCCCGTCAGCACGACAAACAAGTCGTCCTGGTGGTGGCGCCCCGCTTCCTAACTTCCCTAATTTACCAGACGCAGGATCCCTTGGGGGACGCTGTTTGGAAAGACACAGAAATTCAGCTGCCGCGCTGGAAGCGGCTGGAGTGGGTCAATGGCCTCACCCAAGAAGGGATCCCTGCCGGCGACACCTTGTCGGTGGGCGCCATCCTCAAGTCTTTTCCCGTGGCTCTACTGTGGGGGCAATCTCGCTGAGGAACCTAGGGAGCCGCTGCTGCGGCAGGAGTCAGGGCCTGGAAGTTGACAATGCGGGCAAACTCTTGGGGATCGAGGCTGGCCCCTCCCACCAGTACACCGTCAATCTGCGGCTGGGCCATCAGCTCGTCGATGTTGCTGGCTTTGACCGAGCCACCGTAGAGGATGGGCAGGTGGTCGGCGCCCAGATGCTGGCGGATAAGGCCGATGACGCGGTTGGCCTCGGCGGCTGCACAGGTTTTCCCCGTGCCAATGGCCCAGATTGGCTCGTAGGCAATCACGAGGTTGCGCAGATCGATCCCCGGCAAGGCGCGATCCAACTGTCCCACAATCCAAGACTCGGTCAGGCCTTGCTCCCGCTGTTGCAAGCTTTCCCCCACACAGAGGATGGGGGTGAGCCCGTGCCGCTGGGCCGCGGCCAAGCGCCGGTTGACGGTTTCATCGGTTTCGCCAAAGTACTGCCGCCGTTCGCTGTGGCCGACGATAACGTAGCGCACCCCCAGCTCTGCCAGCATGGGGCCGGAGATCTCTCCCGTAAACGCCCCTTGATCCTCCCAGTGCAGGTTCTGGGCTCCCACAGCCATGCCGGATCCCCGCGTTTCTTCTACCACCACGGCCAGGTCTGTGAAGGGCACGCAGAGAATGATCTGCCGCTGCGGCCTCACCCCTGCAGACGAGGCTTGCAGGGCTGGACGAAACTCGCGCAGAAACTGGCGAGCCTCAGCCTGAGTCTTGTGCATTTTCCAGTTGCCGGCAATGAGGATGGGGCGCAAGATGGATCCTCCCTAAGCGACACAACGATGTAGTCAACCGCTGGGATCCCGAGCCTGGGGGATCCCGAGCTTTTTTCGTATGTCACAGTGTATCAGCAAGAGGTTTCAGAAGAGGGCGAGGGAGGTTGTTGACACCGCTCCTCCAAGCTGGCCGCAAGGGCAGCTAGGCAGTCTTGGAGGGGGGATCCCTGCTCTAGGTGCCGGACGGCAACGGCATAGGCTTCGGGGTGGGCTTGCAACAAGGCCCGGCTCTGGCGCAGAAAGCGGTTGATGTAGGCCCTCATTTGAGCCGCAGAGGTCAAGGGCTGGGCTGCTGAGATCCCTGCCAGCAGCTTGGCCAACTGTTGTCTATCCTCCTCATCTCCCACCACTTGGCCATATTGGAGAGACTCCGCGGCAGCCCCTGCCATCCAAAACAGGCTGTAGCGCTCTAGATCTGCCCAGGGGATGCCCCCCTGGGCTTCCCAGGTGCGCATGGGGGCTTGATCCAGCTGCACTCCCCCGTAGCCGGGGATCCCGTGTCGGAAAGCCTGCCAGGGGCCCAGCACGTAGCCGCGCAAGGGGATCCCTAGCAGGTGGGCCACCACAATGTGTCCTGCCTCGTGGCAGATGACCCGCCGCCGATAGGCTGGAGAAGCCCAATCCAGCAGCGCGCCCAGCAACCCCGAGAGCCGCCCCCCAAAGGCCACCTGCTCGACAATCACCAAGCCCACCATCCCAGCCAAAGGCAGAGCCAACCGCGGCCCCAGGGCTGCCGACACCACCAAGGCCGCCACGATCCAAGCTGCGCGGGTGATTCCAGCCTCTGACATAAGGTTTCTATGCCTTCGCCTCCGGTCCTAGCTCGAGCGCCAGCAGCTCGTCGGCCAACTCCAAAAACGCCTCCCGATCCAGATAGGAAACATCTCCCACCCACTCCCCTAGCTTGACCACGTAGACTTCGCTCAAGGTCGGTCGGCGCCGCAGATCGCGGGAATAGGCCTTCACCAGCGCCAGCACCGATTGCTTTTTAACAATTCGCCGGTAGCGGGGATCGTCCCTGGCCCGCACTCGGTAGAGAACTCCTGTTTCATCGCCAATTTCCATCTCAAACTGGCGCTCGCGCACTTCTTCAATATAGAGTTGCCCCTCTTCATCCACCTTTTCCCGCTCTTCCACCACCACCTCGTAGCGGCGGGTGCTCAACACCTGGCCAAAAAAGAGCCCTCCGTAAGGGATCTCGCGAAAGGCTAGCTGCCGGCGGGAGATGGTGTAGAGGGGCCCCCAGAGGAAAGGGTAGAGCAACGAGAGAAACCCCGCCAGAAAGGAGACTGCCCCCAAGAAGGATCCCTCGCCAAAAGCGCGAGACAGCACCAGCAGCGCTACGCCCACCAAAATAGCTGTAATGATCCGGCCTACGCTCTTGAGGGCATCGCTCCAGTAAGCTGCGTACTGGAGCCGCGTCGGCACCAGCGGGATCACCGCCTCGCACTCTTCTGGGGTAAGCTCCAACAACATGCACTGAGATCCTCAAAACAGCCAACTCCGCCCCTTTACCCGCTGAGGGTGGGCCAGACCCCATCTTAGTAGAATGAGGCAGGGAAGCTCTGCTACCCTTGCTGCTCCTTCTAAGTGCTGCCCATGGTGCCCGGATCCCAGTTTGCTTCGACCGTCAGACAGCAGGTGGCCCAGTTGGACGAGGGATCCCGACGGGACAAGGCGTGGCTAGGAGATGCGGTGCTGAGCCTCTTTGCCCGCCAGTGGCTGCTCGGCCCGCCACCCGACTGGCAGGTGCCTTCCCCTCCCGGCTGCGATCTTAGCCGCGCGGAACTCTTCACCTGGCTCACCTCCAACCAATTTTTGTCGGCTCTGCGGGATCCCACCCAGGTGGAGGCAGAAATCGGCCTTATCTACGAAAGAGAAGGCCTCCCGGCAGCCTTTGCCTACATTCAGGAACAGCTCCTGCCTCTGTTTGTTAGACAGGTACACAACCGTGCCAAAACCCTGCGCAGCAAGCGGCGCTAGAGCCTTGAACTCCGGAGCAACAAGAGGCTTCCCCCTAGCTGGCTCTCCTGGCCAGGATTTTCACCCCCCTCACCCCCTGGGAGAAGGGGCCCTTACTCCCACAGCCGCCGGATGGGAGAGCGGTGCAAAAGGCGGTGGGTTTCGGCCAACAACTCCGGGATCGGCAGGTGCTGCGGACAACGGGGCAGGCAGTCGCCGCACTCGCTGCAGCGGTCGGCAGGCACCCCTGGGAACCAGTGCCCTGCCTGGCCGAACATGTTGTAGCGATATTGGGCAAACTCGGTCATCTCGTGGGCAAGAGCCAAGTTGCGCAGCCGCAGCACCTCTGGGATGTGGATCCCTTCGGGACAGGGCAGGCAGGCGTAGCACTGGGCACAGCGGCTGGAGCCCAGGCGTTCCTGCTCCGCTTGATGCAGCCGCTCCTGTACCTGCAGGCCCTCCGTCCACCAGCGCTCGGGATCCTGCAGGGCCGCCAGGGCCGTCTGCAGCTCGTCGGGATGGGTAATGCCCAGGCTGAGGGTGTGGATGCGGGGATCCGCCAGCAAAAATCGATAGGCAAACTCCAGGGGGCTAAAGGGCGCACAGCTCTCCCGGAGACGCTGGGGCGGGCGATAGAGCATCCCCCCTTTGTCGGCAGGGGAGATGATGAACACCCCCATATCCTGCTGGGCTGCCGCCTCCAGGGCCGCGGCATTGCGCTGCTGGAAAAAGTGGTAGTGCAAATTCACAAAGTCAAACTGGCCCCTCTGGATGGCCTGCAGGATTAGCTCCAGGGATCCATGAGTGGAAAAGCCGATGTAGCGCACCAAGCCCTCCTGCTGCGCCTGCCGCAGCAGCGGCAAGCCCTCCTGCAGCACCCACTCCAGGTGTTCGGGCAGGTTGATGCCGTGGAAGGCAAACTGATCCAAATACTCCACCTGTAGCCGCTGCAGGGATCCCTCCAGCCGTTCCCGCAGCCTCTCGCCAGGCGTGAGCTTGGTGGTCAGGATCAAGCGCTGCCGCGGCACCGCCAGCTTCTGCAGGATCTCCCCCAAGAGCACCTCGGCCTGGCCATAGGCCTGCGCCGTTTCGATGTGGTTGATCCCTGCTTCTAGCGCCGCTGCCACCGTGGCCTGGGCCTGCTCCGGCGGCACATGGACTAGGCGCATGCTGCCCAGGGAGAAAGCCGACATAAGCTGCTGTGTGCGCCCAAAGCGGCGGTAGAGCATCTTCCTCGGCTACCCCAAGGCCTCCCTGAAAAACGCCACCGCCTCCGCCAGCACCTCCAGGAAGCGATCCACCTCGGCCAGGGTGTTGTAGAGGTAAACGCTGGCCCGCGCCGTCGATTGCACCTGCAAGTGGCGATGCAGCGGCTGGGTGCAGTGGTGGCCAGCCCGGATGGCGATCCCCTGCTCATCCAGCAGGGTGGACAGGTCGTGGGGGTGGATGCCCTCCGCCGAAAAGCTGACCAGTCCTGCCCGGCGCGTCGGGTCCTTGGGGCCATAGATTGTAATGCCTGGAATGCGCTGAAGCCCTTCTAGGAGGCGAGCGGTTAACTTTTGCTCATGGGCATGCACGCGCTCCAGACCGATCTGGCTTAGGTAATCGACGGCTGCCCCCAGACCCACCGCTTGGGCAATGGCCGGCGTGCCCGCCTCAAACTTGTGGGGGATATCGGCGTAGGTGGCGTGATCCCAGTACACCTCGGCAATCATCTCGCCCCCGCCCAAAAAGGGCGGCATGGCCCGCAGCAGCTCCCGCTTGCCGTAGAGCACCCCGATCCCCGTGGGGCCGCCCATCTTGTGCCCAGAAAAGGCCAGCCAATCGCAGTCTAGGGCCTGCACATCCACCGGCATGTGGGGCACGCTCTGACAGGCATCCAGCAACACCTTGGCCCCACAGCGATGGGCTAACTCAACCACCTCCCGGACAGGGTTGATGGATCCCAGCATGTTGGAGACGTGAGTTACAGCCACTAGGCGGGTGCGGTCGCCCAGCAAAGAGCGGTAGTGCTCCAAATCCAGCTCGCCCTCGGGCGTGATCTGGATAAACTTGAGGCAGGCCCCCGTCTTTTGAGCCACGAATTGCCAGGGGATCAAGTTGCTGTGGTGCTCCATCACCGACAGAATAATCTCATCCCCCCGCTCTAGGGTGCTCATGCCCCAACTGTAGGCCACCAGGTTAATGGCCTCGCTGGCGTTGCGGGTGTAGATGATCTCTTGCGGGGAAGGCGCGTTGATAAAGCGGGCAATCTTCTCCCGCGCCCCCTCGTAGGCCTCCGTGGCTTCGTTGCCCAAAGTATGCACTCCCCGGTGCACGTTGGCGTTGCTGTGCCGATAGTAGAAATCCATTGCCTGCAAAACCGCCAGCGGCTTCTGGGAAGTGGCCGCATTGTCAAAATAGATGAGCGGCTGGCCGTTGACTTGGCGCTGCAAAATTGGAAAATCCGACCGCACCTGGGCAGCTAAGTCGGCAGCAGCGTCAAAAGCCTGGTCCAGCTTGGGGGAAGAAAGAGAGGATACCGCCATAGTCTGCGCAGAAGCCTACCTCCCTCAGTATGGCATCGCTCTGGGCACCCCTCGGCAAACTCCTTCCCTCTCGCCAGGGATCCCTACCTCCCCTCGCCAGTCGGAAAAGTTGTCAAGAACTGTAATTTTATGTTAAGTTTGTTTACGTACAGTTATGAGGCATTACCTATGCAATCCTCTCCTAGGATCCCTTCTCGCCTGGACTCCGCTTCTGTGGCCCAATACTACGACACCACCAACGACTGGATCCCGGGCTGGACGGAGCAGGCGGAGCGTTGGAATGGCCGCCTGGCTATGGTGGGTTTGGTGATCAGCGTTGCCACAGAGGCGCTGGTGGGTCACAGTGTTTTTGCCACCACTCTCGCTCAGTGGCTGGGACTGCGATAGTTGAGAACATCTGAGTTTTACGCAAGCATCAGGTCGGGCGTTTTGTCTGGGGGCTGCCCGATCGGCTCGCTACCCAGGCTATTGACTGTTTCACTGAACCCAACAGGCCGATGATCCTCGACAACCCTTTCTTTCCTTACATTGCCGTTATGGTGAGCGGGCTGGTGGCTGCTGTTGCCCTCGGTTCGATGGCTTTCTTCAACTCCAAGCGTCCTGCGGGCTGGGAGGGTGCTGCTCGTCCGCGATACGTGCCTCAGTATGGGCAAGAGGGCGAGGCTCCGCCCGAGTGGGAAATTGGGTGGACGGAAAAGGCCGAGCGCTGGAACGGGCGATTGGCCATGCTGGGGTTTGCCATGAGCATTGCGGTGGAAGCCCTGGTAGGTCACAGCGTGCTGGCCTCCGTCCTGGGGCTGCGCTGAGCTGGCTTCGACAGTGGATAGGCGGATCTGGCTAGCTTTCTTGGGCCGATTTGTCGGGATATCCCGAGAAGCCTAGGTTCTCGTCTGTCAAGCGCTGGGTTGGGGTCTTCGCTTCCCTGCATTTGAACGCGAGACAGTATCCGTCTCCCCAAGATTGCCAACAACGAAATCGAGATTCTACCCCAGCGCTCCGCTTTTCTTTAATTTGAGGATCTGGGCCACCACCCCTAAGGTCTCTTCGTAAAGATAGTCGGGGCCAGGCCGCTGCAACTCGGCAGCTAGCAGCGTTTCCAAGGACTCCTGCTCCAGGGGAGCCACCTGGCGAACCACGCACCTCTGGGCACCTCCCCTGGCTTCCATGCGCATGCACCCTGTGGTTTCTGAACAGAGCACGGTGCAGGCGTCGGCTTCCTGGTTGCTGGAGGTGAGGCGCAAGCCGATGAGATCTCCCGCCTGGCTCATCTCCGAGACCAGGGGCACGGCAGCCAATTCTGCCCTCACCTCGCCTCCCGCTTGGGTTTGGAAGCGGATGCGGTCGATCTCGTAGTCGTGTTCCCAAGTCTGGGCCCGCTCGGTGGGCGTCCACCCCAGCCGGCTGGCCAGCCAGCCCAAGAAAAGGAGGGCCTGGCAGGGGTTGCCAGCTCTGTAGTCAATGGTTACTTGATCTATCCAGGACAGAGACTCTCGCCGATCTGGGGGGTCGAAGGCTTGGGCGGTGAGTTCCTGCCAGGGCAGCAGCCGTCGCCAGTTGAGATCCCCGCAGTGGTGCCCCTCGCTGATGAGGAGATGAATTTCCTGCAGGTCTTCTTCTGAGTTGACAAAGCCCCGCGAGTCGACGATGACGCGGTTGCTCAGGGCTACCAGCTTTTGAAACAACAAGCTATTCAAGTCTAAGTTCCCTTGCCACCACAGGAACGTGGGCAGGTTGGGGATCAACAGCGAGGCGACAGTGCTGCAAGCGCGCACAAAAGCCGATTCCGGCGCTTTCAGGGTGATGTACTCACAACACACCAGCGAGCTGCGCTGCTCGCGGGTCACCGGGCAATAGGCCGCCACCTGGGCCTCGATGGCGTCGTCTGTGGCTCCCTCCCGTTTGGCCCTTAGGTCGATGACGCGGCAGGGGTTCTGGGTGGCAATGGCTTCGACGGTGGGGGAAGGCAGCAGCAGGGCATCGTCTAGCGACTCATACACCACCAGGGTAAAGGTGGCAGCCCGGGCGGCAACGCTCTCTCCCTTGGAGGACCAGATCTTGTTCAGCTCCTGCTCAATGTCCTCGATGGAGACATCTTTTGGGGTTTGTAAAGGCAGGACGGCGGCAGGTTGGTCCATAGTCTCCTCCTGGAGTAGCCTCTTGCTCGATTCTAGGCAGACAGGCCGGCTGCACAGGAGGGGTTTAAGGTAAGGTACAGATTGGTCAAACCTCTCTTCAGGTTGCCTCTTCTATACTCTCAGGCCGGGCGCGGCTGGATGCTTAGCTCCAAGGGTCGGCCAGGATCCCCCACAAGCACTAGACTGCGGCCATTGGCTTGCAGATGCCGCACAATCCAGTACAGGGTCTCGATGCGCTCTGGGCAGCTCAGTTTTTCCGCCAACTGGGGCAAGGTCAGGGATCCCTTTTGCTCTCGCATCACCTCCAGCACCTGGCGCTGGAGCTGCAGGACGGCGCTGGCCGCTTTCTTGCCTGCTTCCACCCCCGGCTGGTGGTAGGCGTTGACCTGGATTAAAGAGGCGTAGAGGCCCACTGCCCGTTCGTAGAGGGCAATCAGGGCCCCCACGGAGCGGGCGTCCACCCGCGGCAGCGTTATGGTGACGGAGTCGCGCCCGTTTTCGTAGAGGGCTTGGCGGGTGCCCTGCAGCAGGCCATCCAGATAGTCGCCGCTGGTTACCTCGGGCTCTACGAAGGGGGAAGGGATCCCCGGCTCGCGATCCTGGAGCACCTCGATGAAGGTGACGAAGAAGTTGTTGAGGCCGTCCCGCAACTGCTGCACGTAGGCGTGCTGATCGGTGGTGCCCTTGTTGCCGTAGACGGTTAGGCCCTGCTCCACGCGGTTGCCCTGCAGGTCGTGGGACTTGCCTAGAGATTCCATCACCAACTGCTGCAGGTAGCGGCTAAACAGCGCCAGGCGGTCTTTGTAGGGTAAAACCACCATATCCTTGCGCCCTCGCCCCTCGCCGACGATGTACCAGGCCATGGCCAAGAGGGCGGCAGGATTGCGCTCCAGATGGGGTACGCGGGTGGCTTTGTCCATGGTGGCAGCTCCGGCCAGCAAAGCCCGGATGTCGATCCCCTGCAACGCTGCCGGCAGCAGGCCCACCGCGGAAGTTTCCGAGGTGCGCCCCCCCACCCAGTCGAAGATGGGAAAAACGGCTAGCCACCCCTCCTGCCGCGCCTGCTGCTCCAATTGGCTGCCGGGGCCGGTGATGGCCACTGCATGGGCAGAAAAGGGGATCCCTGCCTTCCGGTAAGCCAGCTCCACTTCCACCAAGGCGTTGCGCGGCTCGGGCGTGTTGCCGGATTTGGAGGTGACAACCACCAGGGTTTGTCCCAGTTTGCCGGCCAGCCGTCCCAGCACCCGGTCAAACCCGTCCGGATCCGTGTTGTCGATGAAGTGAATGTTCAAGGGCGGCTGCAGCGGAGCCAGGGCCTCCGCCACAAATTGTGGCCCCAGAGCCGAGCCGCCAATGCCAATCCAGAGCAGCTCGGTGAAACGCCCTCCCCCACTGGCTGGGATCGTGCCGCAGTGGATCTTCTTGGCAAAGCTCTCCACCTGTTCAACGCAGTCTTGAATTGCCTGCCGAATTTCGGCGCTAGGAGCCAGCTCCGGCGCCCGCAGCCAGTAGTGGCCCACCTGGCGGCCTTCGTCGGGATTGGCAATGGCCCCGGCTTCTAGGGCCTGCATCTCGGCAAAGGCGCGGGCAAAGGCAGGCCGCAGCGCTTCCACCTGAGCGGAAGTAAAACGGATGCGGCTGATATCAACAAAAATTTCCAGCTCGGGATGGTAGTAGAGCCAATCGCAGTAGCGCTGCCAAAGTTGAAGGCTGTCCATGGGATCCCTTCTGCCAAGGCCGTAACCAGCTTACCAAAAACGCCCTCCAGCTCCTGGACGGGCCAGCGGGTGAAGTCGCCAACAGCGCCCAGATCCGTCGCGCACTTGAAGGGAACGGGTCGGCTTTTGTTCCCCAGATGGCAAGGCTAGAATCCAGAGCAACTGTAGCTTGATCCCGGCCCCTTATGAACTCGGATCGGCAATGGATGGAACGGTGCCTGTCCTTGGCCCGCTCCACACCGCAGCGCCCCTCCCCTAACCCGCGGGTAGCCTGCGTTATTGTCCGGGGGGATCAGGTGGTGGGGGAAGGCGTTCATCCGGGAGCCGGCCAGCCCCATGCCGAGGTGTTGGCTTTGCAACAGGCGGGATCCCTGGCCAAGGGCGCTACCCTCTACGTCAACCTCGAGCCCTGCAACCACTACGGGCGCACCCCTCCCTGTACCGAGGCCATCCTGGCTGCCGGGATCCGGAGGGTGGTGGTGGGAATGCAGGATCCCAATCCCCTGGTGGCCGGCAAAGGGATCCGCCGCCTGCAGGAGGCAGGGGTTGAGGTGACGGTGGGGGTGCTGGAGCAGGAATGTCAGGAGCTCAACGAAGGCTTTGCCTTCGCCATTGTGCAGAAACGGTGTTTTGGCCTGCTCAAATACGCCATGACCCTAGACGGCAAGAGCGCCGCCGCCACCGGCCACAGCCGCTGGATCAGCAATCCGCTGGCGCGAGAGTGGGTTCACCGCCAGCGGGCCTGGCACGATGCAGTCATCGTGGGCTCCGGCACCGTCTGGCACGATAACCCCCACCTTACCTGCCGCCTGCCGGATTTTCACGGATCCCAGCCCCTGCGAGTGGTTCTCAGCCGCTCTCTGAATCTGCCCCCGCTGGCCCACCTGTGGCGAGCGGAGGAGGCGCCAACTTTGGTGATTACCGAGGCCACTGAAGCCCATCCCCTCTGGGGATCCCTGGCCAAGCAAGGGGTGGAGCTGCTGCACCTGGATCAAGTAACCCCGGCTCAAGCGGCGCAGGTTCTCTTTGAGCGAGGCTGTCTGAGTGCCCTCTGGGAATGCGGCGGCACCTTGGCCTGGGCAGCCCTTAAAGATGGGGCCATCCAGAAGGTGGCCGCCTTCATCGCTCCCAAGATCTTGGGCGGGGCCGACGCGCCAACCCCCGTAGCAGGAGAAGGGATCCCGGATGTGAACCAAAGCTGGCAACTGTTGGAGCCGCAACTGCAGACTGTGGGGGATAACTGGTTGATAACCGGGAAGATCCTCCCTTCTGGCGCCGACGACTCCGGTGAATGATTTGTTCTCGATGACTCTCAATTGTCATCCGAGAGAGTTTTAGGTTTTTGAACGAACAAAATCATATCTGCTTAAGGTAAACGAGTATACTGCTCAGAAAGAATGTGGCGTTTCTGAAAAACAGGGATCGAAACTGAGCTAGCCTGTGATAGGCTACTGGTGCCCTCTAGAGCTTGCGGTTCAAAGGAATATAGCCCACAGAAAAAACCTTACCTGAGTAAGGTTTCAGCTCGTGTGACGATACGGGTTTTGCCCAAGCAGGCTGTAACTGCCATTTTGCCAAAAGCCACCCGGATCATTGAGCTCCTCTGGGGTGAGCCTTGAGAAAGCGACAACAAAGGGCTGTCCTTCTTGTCCAGTCTCCTTTCGTTGCCTGCCCGGCGAGCTGATTGAGAACTTTCCCCTCTCATTTCCCAGTACAAATCTTGGTAGGGAGGATCATCATGTTGAACCTTTTTGCCGGCCTGCTCTTTGCCTTGGCTCACCTCAGCCCTTCAGGAAATGTCCTCATTGAAGGAGATGTGGGGGAGTGGGCTTTTGCCGATCGCCAAGTTACTGAGACAGCTACATTGACTGTTCTCATACGGCCCGAGGCGAGCTTGGCCTCTTGGAGAGAAATGCTCTCGGTCATGAACGTTCAGGTACCAAAATTGCCCCGCTTCCTGGCAAACAATATGCGGAATAATCTCCTAGAGTACTGCCCCCAAACAATGTGGGAGTTTCACCGGGAAAGCGAAGAGGATGTCCTCTACGAGTTCCGTAGCGCCGGCTGTCGTGGGCAGGTTGCCGGGATCCAAGAGCATGAAATTGGCCGCATCACCCAAGGCCCAGACGGCCCTGTGCGCATTGCCTACGCCGCCAAGCCAGAGATGACACCCGAAATGCGGAGCCGCTGGCTGAACTTGCTGGGCAGCGAGGTGGGGACGGCTCGGGGCTTTCCCATCCAAAACCTTACCGGGGCCGCCCGAAAGCCTTCTTCCCCAGCTCCAGAGCAGCCGATCGCCCACTGGCTACAGGAAGCAACCGAGGCCCTGAAGCGGCAGGAAGATTTGCTGGCCGAGCTGGATCGCCTCGCTCAGGAAGCGCAAGCCAATGCCCGCGCCTATAGCCAGAAAGCCCCAAACGAGGCGGGGACAAGGGTGATCAGCCTGCACCGAGGTCGGGGAGACGGCAGCCCTGGCGAGGCCACAACCGAGTTTAAGACCACCGACACCTTGATCTGGGCCATCTTGCCGGTGGGCAGCCTCCCTGCCAACGCCCAGGTGGAGATGCTCTGGTACTACAAGGGCGGAGAAGCCGGGAGCGAGCAACTGATCCGCAAGTTTGATTTTCCCTGGGATCCCCTAGCCGACACGGTGCGAGGCTTTCTCAGCTTCAGCCAACCCTACACCGGGCGCTACCGCGTCGAGGTTCATGTCAACGGCGAGAAGATAGGAGTTGGCCGCTTTACAATTCGGTAGCCTTAGCTTGGCTCCCGCTTCCAACTCTTTTCTCTCGGAGGGAGACCGGCCTCTCTCTTAGAAGACTTACAGACAACAATTTTTAACTATAAATCCAGACTTTCCGGCAGGGCAATGTCCATCGCCATCTGCCTGTTTTTCGCGCTGTGAAGACCGTTGTGCTGAGAGCGAAAAGATAGCTCGACATTCTCTAGCGAGTTCTGATCACAGCTCTAGCTTTGAGGTTGTAGATAAAGCTGGTGCGGTACTGCAACAGCAAATTGCGCAGGTAAAGGGGCAAGTTGCGCTGGTAGAGTAGGCGAGTTCTGCGGTAGATCAGTTTGCGGCGACGGTTGATCGCCCGGCTGCGCTGCTGCAAAGGAGCCTGCAGAGAACGCTGAAGTGCCAGGGATCCAGCCGCGCCGGCCAGCCTCCGCCGTACCATACCCCACCTCTCAAGCAGCAGTTAGCTCAAGTGTAAGGGATCCCCCTACGAGCAGCCGCTGGCGGGTCGATGTATTTTGGTATCCTGCAGACAATTGGCCTGAGGAGCTAGGAGCTGCCCGGAAGCTTTCTCCTTTGCCAGATCTTGCAACAGTTGCCGGCGCTTCCCCCGAAGGGCGACAGGTGTAGGCCGCTTGAACGCCCAGCAATCTTTGCCAGCGGGATCCCTTTGGGGCCTGTAGCTTAGACAAGGCCGGCAAGGCCCCAGGGGGCCGCGCCCGCCGCTACCCCGCCGACAAGTTGCTGGCTGCAGAAGACAGAGAACTCTTTACGCTTTAACCAGGTTTTGTCAATAGCAGTTGAGCGACAGGTTCGTTACAATAGATTACAGCTTAGATTACGATATGTTGATTATCCTTGCCATTGTGATCCTACTGGGGTTCTGGGCGCTGCGCTTAATGGAACAGGCGTTTCAGCGGCAGGAGTTCTCGCGCATGTTGGCGGGAACGCTGGTGGCCGTAGCTGCCGGTGGTGTTTTAACCTGTTACTTCCTGATGAGCGATATTCTACAGATGCTGTTTCCTCTGCAGGCTCAGTCTCCCCACTCACAGGAGCTCCTCTCCGACCTAAGCTGGCTCGACTAAGCCAGTTGTGCTGCCAGCCAGGCTTGAATACTCCGGATCATTCGTTGGTTAGGAGCCAGTAAGTTTTGATAAAAAAACTGCGCGAAAGCATCGATGGGACTGAACTCCCCCCCGACCCGGAAAGGATAGCTGAAACCCAGCGGGGTTAAGTGATCCCCCTCCAGGCGTTGCCATTCGGTGTAGCCTCCGTACTTGCGGCGAAGCTGTTGATAGAGCAGCGGAATATCGTCAATATCATCCTGCTGAAACTCTACAAGCAGGTTGTTTCTAACCGGATACTGCTCCTCGATAAGGCGATTGGTTTCTGCCGGAGAAGGCTCAAACTCCAACCACAGATTCACTGGCGGTGACGAGGATCCCATCCACATCCGCCACAGAGTGCTCAGTTGCTGTTGCGGCCACGCCTGGGCCAAGGCCTGCAGCACCGGCAGCGCCCGTTCCAGTCCCGCATTGCTGTAGGCCAAGAAAATATTGCCGCGCCGCTGGGATCCCAAAGAAGGAAGGGCTAGGCAGGAGAGGATCTGCAGCTTACCGCCAAGGCTGTGGCCCAAGCCAAAGAGGGGCAACCCCATCAAACCTTTGCTCTGCAGGCTTCTATGCAAAGATTGCGCTGCTTTAAAAGCCAGTTGCGCGTGATCGATATCGGTGGTGTAGGGGGTAGCCACAACGGCCATGCCCATACGGGCCAATTCTTCCAGCAGGCGGCTGTAGAAAAATTGTGGGGCGGATCCCACAAAAGCTCCGCCCAGAAAGTGGATCACGGCACGGGGTTGGGGAGGCAGAAGAAACCAAGTCTGTCCATCCGTTTGCCAAGTCAATGTCATGGTGCTACAACCTCACCTGCGATTTGACTGGGATTTCCCACAAAACCCGCTAGCCGACAGGATCCCACTTCATCCTAATGGAGTACCAACAGACTAGTGGATCGCCCCCCGGGATCCTAGACCAAGCAACTCACTCGTGGCGCGACTGGCCCCAAAGTCGCCAAAACTGCAGCAGCTATCGGGTGAACCCATCACTCCCACCCCCTTCGCAAAAGATTGGGAAAGGCGAACCGGACAAGCCTCCCTGGGGAGCTCCCAAGCCTCGGCGAGGCCCCGTGAAAGTACCCTTGGCAGTTTCCCTTAGCATGGGCGGCCCTAGATCTTGGCCAAAATACGTGATCCTCAGGATGGCTACGTCAAGTATTTCTTGCATTCTAGGTTTATGAGCTCAGATAACAAATTCTCCGCTGAGATTGCCATCAGATTGTGAGGTTGTAATGAGCATTCGCGAGATTATCGACGAGGTCTTACGATCCTCGACCCTGACGCTGCAGCAGGAGTTTTCTATTAACAAAATCCTTCGGGAAAAAGACTACAACCTATCTGACCTGGAAGCTTTAGACGAGCTGGTAGAGGCAATTCTTCGCCAGGAGGTGAAAGCTGCTCCAGACTCTTGCAAAAGCCCCAGCGACACCCAAAGATGGCAAGGCGAGATCTCAGGTGAGATCCGTATTGCTTAGGTGGCCAGCTCTCGATTGGAGGATTTTTTCGAGCAATTGCTGCACCTGACTTTAGTCAGAGTAAGCTTCTAGCCTTTGTAGGATCTCTTGGATTAAATGCTCGTCGGGGCCGCTGAGCTCTGGGTGGAGGGTCGCCTGGTTGAGGTAGTGCCTCAGATCCTGACAGGCCTGCTGCCAACGCCCCAACTGGTAACAGAGCAAGCCCCGATCCCTCAGGTGGGGCAAGGACTCTGGGATCAATAACAAGATGCGCTCCACCGCTGCCAAGGCAAGCTCTAGCTGGGCGCGGCTCAAGTAAATCTGCTTAAGATTGTTGAGCAGCCGCACCAAGATTAGGCGAGGAGGGGTGGGGCGGAGGTGATGATCTTGTAAAGGGATCCTGGGCCCGTAGATCTGTGCCAAACGCTCTTGGCAGTCCTCGGGAAACAAAATTTCTCCCTGATGAAAGGGATCCACAAAAATCTCCGCGTCTGCAAACAGGGGCCGCACCAGAAAGTGGCCGGGCATGCCTACCCCTGCCATGGGAAAATCGATCCGCCGCGCCAGCTCTAGATAGATCAGAGAAAGAGTGATCGGGATCCCGGTGCGCCGATCGATCACCTCGTTTAAAAAGCTGTTGCGCGGGTCATAATAGTCTTCGCTGTTGCCACAAAAGCCCAGATCTTCAAAGAGATAGCGATTTAAAATCCGGATGACGCGCAGGGGGTAGCGCTCGGGAGGAAGACGCTCTTGCACTTCTGCGGCCATCTCATCCAAAGCGGCCAAATACTCTTCTACATCCAAGTCGGGATAGGCTTCTTGGGCGATCCAGAGGGCCGCTCGGTCCAGATCGATGGGATCCGCTTGAATTTCTTGGAGGAAGCGTTGGCGGGCAGCAGGAATGCTCATGGGAGGCTGGAGTGTTTGTCAACCATCTCGGCTAGAACAGCAGCGTGCAGAAGCTGGTCAACAGCAGCGTCAATGCCGTCAGAAGCAGGCTAAAGCTCCACAGCCCCACGGCGGCAAACAGGAGGAGCCCGATGACCCAGATGAGCAGAGCATTCCAGTAGGGCCGGTTGGGGGCCTTGGAAACGTTGATTTTTTGGAAGAAGGGCAGCAGGATAAACGCCACATCCAGCAGCAGCCGCGGCAGCCGCAAATCCTGGGGCAACGGCCGATCCCGCACTGCCAAGTAGAGCAGCCCCCAGCTCAACAGGAGCGGGAGCAGCAACAGGTAATTGGATTCGGCCAGCAGCGGTCGATCCACGACTAGCGGAAACAGAGGGCTGATCCCCCAGCCCAGATAGAGGTAAAAGTCGAACTTCAACAGCGGCTGCAACAGAGGGGGCAGGCCGAGGCGCTGAATGTGTTGTTGAATCCTACTCCCCTGAGCTCCGGATCTCTGGCCCCCAGATCCGCCTGTTTGAGGGGTTTGCCCTGCCGGGGTTGCCCGCCAACCGCAGTGGTCGCAGTAGGGGGACTTGTAGCGATAGGCCGGGATCGGCTTGCCACAGGCCGGGCAGCGCTGGATCGGACGAGGTTGAGAACTGGAGGCCATGACCACCCGTGATGCTCCTGCTCTAGCATGCCCCAATTGCGTTCAGTTGATTCCCAGGACAAAAGATAACGTGATACAGGCTGCCCCCAAGGCTGCTCCGGCGATCACCTGGACGGGCGTATGGCCCAGCAACTCCCTCAAGTAGGGCTCCTGGAAGCGATCTGCACCCTTCTCCTCAAACCATTCTTCCATGAGGCGGTTCAGCACCCGCGCCTGCTTGCCGGCAGCCTGACGGATCCCGGCGGCATCGTACATCACCACCAGCGCAAAGACCATCGTTGCCGCAAACAGCAGGCTGTCCCAGCCTTCCTCCAGCCCCACCCCCACCGACAAAGCCGTTACCAGCGCTGCGTGAGAGCTGGGCATCCCCCCTGTCTCCACCAAAACCCGCAGGTTGAGCTTGCCCGAACGCACATAGGCCAGGATCAGCTTGATGGCCTGGGCCAAGACACTGGCCAGCAGAGCAACCCAGAGAACGTGGTTGGCCATCAACTGCTGCAGCATAGGGCTCTCCGGCACCAGAACGCGACCAGGGTCTCCGACAGGGTGGACAGGGATCCCATCTACCTTCTTGTCCTCTTGTCTCAATGCTGGCGGCGGGTGATGAAATCGGCCAGAGCCAACAGGGGCTCGGCCTGGGATCCGTAGGGGCGCAACGCCTCCTTGGCCGATTGGATCAGTTCCTCAGCTTTCTGCCGGGAAGCCTCTAGGCCCAACAAGCTGGGGTAGGTGGCTTTGGCGGCAGCTTGATCCTTGCCTGCCGTTTTGCCCAGTTGCTCGCTGGTGGCAGTAACATCCAAAATGTCGTCCACGATCTGAAAAGCCAGGCCGATGTCCCGAGCGTAGTGGCTCAGCCGCGCCAGCAGCTCCTCATCGGCCCCTGCCAGGATCCCTCCCGAAACCACCGAGGCCTCCAGCAGAGCACCCGTCTTGTGACTGTGGATGTACTCCAAAGTTTCTAGGGAAATGGCTTTGCCTTCGGACTCCAGATCCACCACCTGGCCCCCTACCAAGCCGGTTGCCGCCACAGCATGGCCAATGCGGGCAATGACTTGCAGCACCAACTGCGGCGGCACCCCCCGCGTTTGGCTGGCGATATGCTCAAAGGCATAGGCCAACAGGGCATCTCCTGCCAAAATGGCGATATCCTCGCCGAATACCTTGTGATTGGTGGGCTTGCCGCGGCGAAAATCGTCGTTGTCCATCGCCGGCAGATCGTCGTGGATCAGCGACATGGTGTGGATCATCTCCAGGGCGCAGGCGGTGGGCATGGCCTGCTCCACAGAGCCGCCGGCCAACTCACAGGCCGCCAGACAGAGGATCGGCCTCAGGCGTTTCCCCCCCGCCAGCAGGCTGTAGCGCATCGCCTCGTAAATGCGCTCCGGATAGGCGGGAACCAATGCCGCAGAAAGCGCCTCTTCCACCTGTTGCTGGCGTTGGCTCAAGTAGGTGTCCAGGTTGAAGGTTTGGGCAACCAAGGGAGGGCTCCTCTCAACTCAGCAACGGCGGGAAGGGGTTCTACAACAGGCCTGCAAGCTGACATTATCTCATGTCCACTCTAGGTCGGGATCCGCCTTCCTCAGCCGGTGAAAGCAAGTTGCAACCCCTAAGGAAAGGGTCAAGAGGAAGGGCCGCGAGCTTGCGCTAGCCGTCCCCCCAATGTCAGGATGCATTGAGGATCTTGAACCGGCTTGGTCTTCCCATGTCCCACTCACCTGCTCAGCTCAGCGCTTCTCCTTCCTCCGTCGGCGATGGCGACCGTCTGCTGCGGGCGGCCCGCGGGGAAGTGGTAGATCGTCCCCCCGTTTGGATGATGCGCCAGGCGGGTCGCTACATGGCGGCCTACCGCGAGCTGCAGAGCAAATACACCTTCAAGCAGCGCTGCGAGATCCCGGAGCTGGCGATTGAGATCTCGCTGCAGCCGTTTCGCGCCTTTGCCCCCGACGGCGTCATTATGTTCAGCGACATCCTCACCCCCCTCGAGGGCATGGGGATCCCCTTTGAGTTGGTGGAGCAGCAGGGGCCGATCATCGACCCGCCGATCCGCTCCCAGGCCCAAGTTGAGCAAATCCGACTGCTAGAGCCGGAAGAAAGCCTGCCCTTTATCAAGACCATCCTCAGCACTCTGCGCCGCGAGGTGGAAGGGAAGGCGACGCTGCTGGGCTTTGTCGGCTCCCCTTGGACCTTGGCCTGCTACGCCGTGGAGGGCCGCAGCTCCAAAGATTATGCCCATATCAAGAGCCTGGCCTTCACTCAGCCGCAGGTGTTGCATCAGTTGCTGAGTAAGCTGGCGGATAGCATTGCCCGCTACGTGATCTACCAGATCGAGTGCGGCGCCCAGGTGGTGCAGCTCTTCGACACCTGGGCCGGCCAGCTCAGCCCCGGCGACTACGAAACCTGGGCCTTGCCCTACCAAAAGCAAATTGTGGATCAGGTGAAAGCTCGGTGCCCGCAGGTGCCGCTCATTCTCTACATCAACGGCAGCGCTGCTTTGTTGGAGCGGGTGGGCAAAGCTGGCATCGATGTGTTCAGCCTCGATTGGATGAGCGATATGGCCGAGGCCAGGGCCCGCCTGGGATCCCTGGCGGTGCAGGGCAATCTCGACCCGATGGTGTTGCTGGGATCCCCGAAATTCATCCGGCAGCGCACCCTGGAGGTGATTCAAAAGGCGGGATCTCGCGGCCACATCATGAACCTGGGCCACGGCGTGCACCACACCACTCCGGAGGCCAATGTCCATCACTTTTTCGAGACGGTGCGCCAGGCGGCAGAGCTGCTCAAAGCTCTCTAGCCGTATGGAAAAACCCCTTGACTTTAGGGGTAGGGTTTGCCTTACGAGCCAGGGATCCCCGGTGTACATCAGCGTCATCATCCCCACCTACAACCGCCGTCCCATCTTGCAGAAATGTCTGCAGGCCTTGGCGCAGCAGCAGCCTGGCCCCTACGACGGCTACGAGGTGGTGGTGGTGGACGACGGCTCCACCGATGGCACGCTGGAATGGCTGCAGAGCCAGCCGCCAGATTTGCCGCCGATCAGGCTTTTGTGCCAAGAACACCGCGGCCCTGCTGCCGCCCGCAACCTGGGGTTTCGCCACGCCCAGGGATCCATCATTGTCTTTATCGACAGCGACCTGGTGGTGGTGGAGCACTTTTTGGCCGCTCATGCCCAGATGCTGCGGCGACACGGGGTTACCGGCAATCCCGACTCGCCCCACGAGGCCAAGGTCTTCACCTACGGGCGGGTAATCAACACCTGCAATTTTCGGGATCCCTGCTCCGAGCCCTTCAAGCCCACCGATTTTTCGGCAGCCTTCTTTGCCACCGGCAACGTGGCCATTGCCCGCCATTGGCTGGAGCGGGCTTGTGAAACCCCTGCCGGCCCCTTTGACGAGCGGTTTCACCTCTACGGCTGGGAAGACCTGGAGCTGGGGGTGCGGCTAAAGCGCCTGGGCCTGCGCCTGGTCAAGTGCCCCCAAGCCACCGGCTACCATTGGCATCCGCCCTTCGAGCTGGCGCAAATCCCAGCCCTTATCGAGCGGGAGCGGCAGCGGGGCCGCATGGGCATCCTCTTTTACCAAAAGCACCCCACCTGGGCCGTGCGCCTGATGATCCAACTGACGCCTCTGCATCAATGCCTGTGGGGCCTTCTGTCGCTGGGGGGGTGGCTGAACGAGAAGCGCTTAGAGCCGCTGCTGCGCTGGTTGATCCGGCAGGGCCGCTCGCAGTTGGCCTTGGAGCTGTGTCGGGTTTTCTTCCTCAACTGGTACAACGTCCAGGCGGTTTACGAGAGCTACAGAGCGATGAAAGCCCGAAACACGGGGATCCACCTGTTCTGAGCGCTCACCAGGGTCGGATAGGTCAGCCGACCATAGTCCTTGCCGGGGAGCAAGGGCGTTCCGGGATCCGGGTCGGCAGGGCCAAGGGGTTCCCAAACGGCGCCGGCCCCCTTGACAATGGCCCACACCGCCGCCACATCCCAGATCTTGGGCGAGCGTTCTACCGCCCCCAAAAGGCTGCCGCCGGCCACCGCCAGCAGGTTGTAGGCAGCGCCGCCCAGCATGCGGGCTTTGCAGGGAAATTGCGGGCTAATCCAGTGGCTGCTGCGGGAGCAAAAATTAAACAGTTGGTTGGGTCCGGGTGGGGCGGTGCTGGGGCCAATGGGCTGAGGACGGACGGGATCCCGGTCGTGGCGGATGAGAAAAGCTCCTGCCGGCGCGTCGTCGGGAAACTGAGGCCAGTAGCCGTAGAAAGTCTGGCGGATGGGGGGCAGATGCACACAGCCAAACACAGGCACACCCCAGTGCAACAGCGCCAGCGAGCTGCCCCAGATGGGGATCCCGTGGGCAAAATTGGTGGTGCCATCCAGGGGATCCACCACCCAGCACCACTCTTTCTCCAGGAAAATGTGGTTGGACTCCTCGCTCAGGCAGCCGTGATCCGGGTAGGCCGCGGCAATTGCCTCCTGAAAGGCGCGATCCGCCCATTGGTCAGAAGCGGTCACCAAGCTGCCGTCCGCTTTTTCCGTAGAGGAGGCCTGGCCAAAGTCTGCCAAGAGCTGCGCTCCGACCTTTGCCGTGGCCTGCAGGGCAAACTCGGTAACCTCCAGCCAGAAGGGCGGGAGAGAAGCGGTTTCAGGAGAAGCACCCATGCCCCAATCCTAGCGGGATCCCTGACTTCTGGGGCGAAAAAGGGCGGATCCCTCACCCACAGGTCTTGCGCCCTCAAGCTGACTAGAATCATTTTAGGTAGACCCTCCCCTCGGCTGGCCCTCCTCCTCCATGAACCAGCGCCTAATTGGACAACTGATCGGCAACCGCTACCGACTGACCCACCACATCAGCGAGGGTGGCTACGGCAATGTGTTCGAGGCGGTGGATACCCAGTTGAATGACGAGCCGGTGGCCGTTAAGTTGTTGCGCCCGCCGCCGCCAGACATGGAGCCGGAGTATTACCAGCAACTGCAGCAGCGCTTCCTGGACGAGGCCAGGGTCAGCGCCCTGTTGGGCGAGCACCCCAACATTGTGCAGGTGCGCTCCTACGGTCTGTACCAAAACCAGCCCTACCTGGTGATGGAGTACCTGAAGGCCAAGCCTTACACGGGCCAGGGCTTGGACTATGTGTTGGCACGGGAAGGTCCCCTGCACCCAGAGCGGGTGGTGAACTTGGCTTTGCAAATTTGCTCGGCCCTGCACCACGCCCACAACTTTCACATGGATCTGGGCAAACACTCGATTCGAGGGGTCATCCACCGCGATATCAAGCCCAGCAACATCTTTGTGCAAAAAGGGCCCGATGGCAAAGAACGGGTCAAGCTCCTGGACTTTGGCATTTCCAAACTCATGGGGGAAACCTCTCGTGGCCTGACGCAAACCGGGTATTTTTTGGGCACGATGGTCTATGCCTCGCCGGAGCAGATGCGGGGAGAGAAGCTGGATGGCCGCTCCGACATCTATTCCCTGGGGGTGGTTTTGTACGAGCTGTTAACCGGTGCGTTGCCCTTCGAGCCAGAGACCGACACCCTGCAGGGCTGGTACCACGTCCACAACTTTCAAAAGCCCCGCCCTTTTCAAGACCATCCGCTGCCCCACCCCATCCCTGAGGCCCTAGAAAAGGTGGTGCTGCGTTGCTTGGAGAAAGACCCTGCCCTTCGCCCGGCCACCATGGAGGAGCTGGCCCAGCAGCTCCGAGCCGTCTATGGGGACAAGATCCCGCCTCCCCCTCAAAAGGCTCCTCTGCAGCGGATCCCTGCCGGCTTTGGCCAGCAAGCCACCCAGCAGAGCCGAGCCGCCCCTGTTTCGGAAGCTGAGGAAGAAGAGCTGCAGCGGGCGGTGCGTTTGATCGAGGCAGGCGAATACAAAATGGCTGTCCACCTGCTTAACAAGCTGATCCAGAGTGCCCCCAACGAAGCCCGCTACTACCTATACCGCGGCCTGGCCCACCAGCGGCAGGGCCATTGGGGCCTTGCCCAGATGGACTATCAAGGAGTGCTGCGGCTGGAGCCGGGTAACCCCTCGGCAGAACAGGGGCTGCGCGAGGTCGAACAGCAGGTCGGCCAGGAACAGGTTAGCCCCCACCAGAAGCCCACCCTCCCCACCTCAGGCAAGCCCCGCCAGCGCAAAGGATTGGCCCTGGGCTGGCTCCTGGCCAATTGGGCGGCGGCTGGGATCGGCTATCTGGGGCTGGGGGCGGCAGCTCCCCTGCTGGCTGCTTTGGGTTCGCTCCAAGGAGCGGTGGCCGGGGCCGGCCTGGGCTTGGGGATGGGGCTACTCCAGTGGGCGGTATTGCGGCGGCAGGTCTCTTGGCGGTGGGTGGCGGCCACGCTGCTGGCCACGGCTTTGGGTTGGGTAGCAGCAGATACCCTGGAGGCGGGGATGGCAACCTTCGCTTTCGATCCCAGGGATCCCTGGCTGCAGAACGCCTTGCAGGCGATGGCCAGCCCGCTGCGTGGCTTGCTGGTGGGGCTTGGCGTCGGTGGATTGCAAGGGATCCTCCTGTCCCGGCATGGGAAAGTTGCCTGGGCCTGGGTCTTGGCGGCAGGGGTAGAAGGAGGAGGGGCAGCTCTGCTCATCCATTGGCTGTTGGCCGGCTCTGCCTTGAGCCGTTGGCTGCTGCTCCTTGCCGGGCTGCTGGCTCACACCCGTCCCCTCAGCGCCCTGGTGCTTGCTAACTTAAATTGGCGCCGCATCCCTGCCGTTCAAAATTGCCAACAGGCCAAACAACAGGCCGCCTAACCCCCATCCCACAACCACCTCAGCTCCCCTCAAAACTTGCCTGACGAGGGATCCCGTGCAGCCATTAAGAGCAAGAAGGCCCTCCAGCGAGAGCCTTCTTGAGGATCCTATTGCGCCGTTTTACCGTGGTTTTCGACCTGGAAAAGCCAGTGTAGGACATCGGGGATGACTATCGATAGTTTCCAAATCGAGTTTGGCTTACTGCTCTCACATCCACACCCGTCCTAATTGTCGAAGGGTATCGATCGCAAAAACGTAACGGCAGTCACCAACGCCTCAGAATCCTTAGCCCATCATACCGCATCTGCGGGCCGTGCTTGTCAAGTGCTCATCAGGGCTTTGCCAAGGACGGGATCGGCATTTGCTTGGCTTTGGAGGAGCCCTCTTGTCGTTGGGCTAGGATAGGAGGGCAGACCGACTTTTTGCCGGCCATGCTCGACTCTTTGTTGGATAACATTTACGGCGCTTGGTTTCTGCCGGAGCCCACCTTTCGCTCGCTGCGGCAACAGCCTGTTCTCTGGCAAGCTTTTGGGGTGGTGGCGCTGCTGAACATTCTCGAGGCTGTGCGTCGTTTCGGGGTAAACCTGCCGAGCATGGTGCTGGCGCTGCTGGCAGGCTTCCTGGGATGGGTAAGCCTGGCGGCCCTGCTGCAGGCGCTGGCCTTTTGTTTTGGGCGGGCTGCCCCTTCTTTTGCGTCGCTCCTCTGCCTGACGGGCTTTGCTGGCCTGCCCTGGCTGCTGCTGGGACCTGCCCAATCCTTGGGCGGAGTGGCCGGATCCCTGTTGGGGTTCGTGGCGCTGTTGTGGTTTGTGGTTTGGCAGGTGCGGGCGGCAGCGGTGGCGCTGGATCTGGAGTGGTGGCGCCTGGCGGGTCTGATCCCGTTGGCCTTCCTGGGCGGGCTCCTGTCCTTGAACTGGTTGACCAGCGCCGTTGTGGCTTTGGCTTCTCTGGGCTGAAAGGCAATTGCAAAATTGGGAAGAAGCAGCCCGCCGGGCTAGTTGGGCACTCGCTGCAGGTGCGGTTTTTCCTCCGGCAGGATCGCCCCTTCCACAGGGCAAACCTGAAGACAGATGCCACAGTCAATACAGGTGGCAAAGTCGATCCAGAAGTAGTCGGTGCCTTTGGCATTTTTGCCGTCCCCAGGGTGAATGCAGGCGACGGGGCAGGCCTCCACACAGTCGGCAACGCCTTCACAAATATCGGTGACGATGGTATGAGGCATGGATCCCTCTCCCTCAATCGAGTCAACCTCAACACCTTCCCATCCGCTTGGCCCAGAGTCTGTTGGCCCGTTGGCAGTGGGTGGCAGAGGGCTTTGTCATTTTAGGCGAAAACGGATCCCTCTGAGAGCGACCCCAAGCCCTCACCCCCCGTTCCTCTCCTAGGGAGAGAGGAAATGGGGCAAGGAACCGTTTTGCCGCCGTTGGGAGCAGTAGCTGTGCAACCGATGTCCCATCGCGCCCGGCAGCGGCTGTGGGGAATGCAGATCACTGGCGGCAGAACCTGCAGCTAGGTCTCTCTCAAATCCTGCTCTTGAGATTGCCACCAACGGCTGAGGGGCCAATAGAGAGCGGGGGCCCACAGGCTGCTTAAAATGGCCGACGTGAGGGCATTGCGCTGATGGTTCCACCAGATGCTCTCCAGAGAACGGGGGCCATCGCCGCCAATGGCGCCGGCGGCGGGCGAGGAGTTTGCCAACCCATCCAACCAAGTTGCCATTTCCGCCGGCTCGAGGCCAGCGGATCCCTGAGAGGCCGTCAGCCACATCCATTGCAGCGCCATCAGCGTCTCGGCAATCACCACCATGCCGAAGACGATCAAAGCCACGGAGATGAAGTCCTCTTGCATGTAGCGCTGCTTCTGCAACTTGGCCGTGAGGATCCCGACCACCGCCAACCCCAGGGCATGGGTAGGATAAGGGTTGGTCAGGGCATCCTGCAGAAAACCCAATGTGATCCCGGCAACAGCCCCCTGCCAAGCCTTGCGCCGCACGCTCCAGCACACCACCCAGATCAGGGGCCAATCGGGGGTTAGGCCCGCCAGCTCCAAGCCCGGCCCCCGCCACCAAGGGGCCACCACCGCCAACAGCCCTGACAAGGCGGTGACCAGCCAATTGAGGCGAGACTTAAGGTTGAGCATAGCGGTAAATCAAGGCCCACTCCAAGAGGCCCAGGGGCGCCGACAATTCGACTGTGGCTTGTGGGGCAGGGCTGGCATCCAGGTTGATGGCTCGAACCGTTCCCACCACAACCCCCGCCGGGTAGAAGCTGCTCAGGCCCGAAGTTACCACCACATCCCCCACTTCCACTTTGGGATCCTTATCGAAAAAATCCAAGATGGCGTTCTGGGTGCCGGTGCCCCGCAAGATGCCCATGTGCCGGCTGCGGCTGAGCATCACCCCGACACGGCTGGTGGGATCGCTAATAAGCAGCACGCGGCTGGTGTTGGGGGTTACCGCCTCAACCCGCCCGACCAATCCCCCCGGTGCCATAACCACATCTCCTACCCTGACCCCATGCTGGCTGCCGCGGCTGAGGGTGAGCTGTTGCCACCAGTGATCGGCGCTGCGGCCCACCACCGCCGCCGGGATCCCTGCTTGGGGCATTTGCTCGGTAAATTGCAGCAGGCGCTTCAGCTCGCGGTTTTGGTGCCGCAGCTCGGCCACCAGGGCCTGTAGCTCGCGGGTGGCGGCCTGGCTAAGTACGGCGTCAGGATCCACAGGTGGACGGATGGGTGCGGTGAGCCAACTGTACAGCTCCACCAGCAGGGATCCCTGGGTCTGGCGCAAAGCCCACGCCCCTCCTATCGCCGAAGCAGACAGGAGCAACCCCAAACCATAACGCATCCACCACTGGTGTAGCCGATTCAAGCAATACCTCTCTAACCCACTCGACTCACACCTCGAATCAGGGATTCAGAGGAAACTCCTCTAACCCTTGAAGCTGCCGCTCAACACTCGACCCAAGGTTTTGAAATCCTCCAAAACCCGCCCTGTACCGAGCACCACACAACTGAGGGGATCCGGGGCAATGTGAACCAGGATCCCGGTCTCATGGCTGATCAGGGCGTCTAGCCCCTTGAGCAACGCCCCCCCTCCCGCCAACATAATGCCGCGGTCGATGATGTCTGCCGCCAATTCCGGCGGCGTGCGCTCCAGGGTGCGCTTGATGGCCTCCACAATGACCGAGAGGGGCTCGGCCATGCTCTCACGGATCTCAGTGCTCTTCACCGTCACAGTGCGGGGCAAACCCGAAAGCAAATGCAGCCCCCGCACTTCCATGGTCATCTCCTCTTGAGTTGGGTAGGCAGAGCCGATTTGAATTTTAATCTCTTCGGCAGTGCGCTCCCCGATGGTGAGATTGTGAACTTTTTTCATGTACTGAATGATGGCCTCGCTCAGCTCGTCTCCTGCCACCCGCACCGACTCGCTGAGGACGATCCCTTGCAAGCTGAGGACGGCCACCTCGGTGGTGCCGCCGCCGATGTCGATGATCATGTTCCCGGTGGGCTCTTGCACCGGCAGCCCCGCGCCGATGGCTGCTGCCACCGGCTCATCCACCAAATACACCTCCCGCGAGCCGGCTTGCAGGGCCGCTTCCATCACTGCCCGTCGCTCTACGCCGGTCACCCCACTTGGGATCCCGATGACGATGCGCGGGGCGATCAAGTAACGACCTCCATGCACCCGCTGGATGAAGTGCTTCAGCATCATCTCCGCCGTGTCGAAGTCGGCGATCACCCCATCCCGCAGAGGACGCACAGCCACGATGTTGCCCGGGGTACGGCCCAACATTTTTTTGGCATCTTCCCCCACGGCCAGCGGTTGTTTGGTGTTTTGGTCGATGGCGACGACAGAGGGCTCCTGTAGGACAATGCCGCGGCCAGCCACATAGACTAGGGTGTTGGCCGTGCCCAGATCGATGCCCATGTCACGGGAAAATCGGCTGAATAGCCCCACGGTAGGTTGCTCCAGTTTTTATTCGTGAAGAAAGAGCAGCAAGTCTCGCTACCTACTATAGTCCAATCCTAGGAGAGGCGGGGATCCCTTTCCGAGTGGCGCAGTTAGGGCTGGCTATCAGCGGAAGTTCGGATTAGAATGAGTGGCTTCCTTTTTCCGGTTGCGATGCAGATTGCTGCAGCTTTGCTGAGCTTGGCCACCCCCAATTTGCCCCGTTTGTTGCACTTTTACCAGGCCCTCTTGGGGATCCCGCCCCAAGTCCAGCTCTCCAGGGAGGGAGAGCCAGTGTATGTGGAGTTTCGCCTGCCTGGCCTGCGACTGGGCCTCTACCGCAGTCTCCATCCAGAGTTTGCCGCCCAGGCGGGAGCAGCAAGTCTTTGCCTGCAGGTGCAGGATCTGGCGGCATGCCTGGGATCCCTGGCGGCGGTGTTGGCGGAGCACCAGATCTCCGTTTCGCCGCTGCGGCAGGCCTTTCACGGCCAGGAGGTGGACTTCCGGGATCCCGATGGCAATCGCATTGTGTTGCACCAACCTTCTGCGGCCTTCTGGCAGGCGATGACCTGGGAGGGGACTTGCAACTGAACCAAGACCCCTGAGGCTCAGGGGAGACTCTTTGGAACCTTTTCGAGCAAAAAAAGTTGTGGCAGGTGCTATGTCCCAGCCTGAATTCAAAGGGTCGTAGCCAGTTTGGGGGGACAGGCTTTTTCCCAATTGGGGCAAGAGGCCGGGGTGTTGGGAAAAGTCCCCCATCCCCTGTGGTTGAGAATAGTTAAAACTCGGAGGCTAGGTAGGGATGGCGGTGTCCCCGTTGAGGCTGAGCAGGTCATGAAAAAACCTCTGGGCGTCTGTCCGTGTTTCGACCCCAGAGGCTTCTTCTCTTCACTCCTCACCACCCCTGAGCGTACCCGCCTTCCAAAAGGTTGTCAAGCATTTTCCCAGGGGGGCTAGCGGGTGGGAAACCGCACCAGAGCAGCGCTGCCGTAGAGGATCATCTGGTGAGGCTGTAGGCACACCCGATCTACTCGCAGCTTGCTCCCTTGCAGGGCTAGCCGATCCAAATCCAGGAGCGCATTCAGGTGATCCACCAAGGCTCGGCTCAGGGCCCGCCCCTCCTCCGTGTCGCCCTCAAACAGCGGATCGGCAAGGCAAATGCGGCGACGTTCTAGCACCTCGATGCGAGCGGAAAAGCCCACCTGCAAGGGCTTTTCTCCCCCTGGCTGAACCTCGGCCTGCAATCGCAACCGCTGCTCTGGGGTGAGGTGAACCTCGACCTGATGAAATGAGAGCGGCTTGCCCCCCTGATCCACCTGAGCCAGCTTGTTCAGCACAAAAGGCGTGTTAAAGGATCGCGCCAGATCCGCTTCGCTCAGCACCACCCGCATCCTGGCCTGCACCGGCTGCCGCAGCTTAATCCGACCCTGCCAGATTTGGCTAAAGTCAATGGCTACAGCGTTGCAAAACAGCTCTAAAAGCGAAAGCCGCAGGCCGTTGTACATCTGCAGGTTCTGGCCCACCAGCTCAAAGCTGTCGATGCGTCCTTGCAACAGCTTGGCGATGGGCTCTGCCCGCACGCGCGCCTCCAGCCGCTCTGCCTGCTTGAAGAGAGCGCGAATGGCTGCGCTCACTCCCCGGCTGACCCAGTCAGTAAGCATGGAATGAGGCAAAGAGAGTTCTGGCAGGAGTCCTGTGACCATAGGGCAAGCTAAGAGCGCCTACAGGGATCATAACCAACCATTAAGAAAAGTTACAGCTCCTACCGAGGGAGAGCTGCTCTCTCAAGGGTATGGGCGTCCCTCTTGCATGGCCGAGCGGGCCACGGCTGCGATCCCCTGGTCGGTGGCGCGGGGCAGATGAAAGTACCGTCCGCCCGCCAGTTCCGCCAGCTCGGCGCTGAAACCGGTGGTTACAAAGCGGCTCTGCGAGTCGATGAGAAGCAGCTTCAATCCCAGGGCGCGGATGCGCAGGGCGATCTCCCGCAGCTCCTGCTTCAGGTCGATGGGATCGCTTTCGCTGCGTCCCAGGGAGCGGCTGAGGGGGATGTTGGCCCGGCCATCGGTGAGGGCTACCAGGAGCACCTCTCCCACGTCGCCGCTGGCGCGGGCGTTCACCCCCAGGCGCACCGCTTGGGTGAGGGCATGGGCCAGTGGGGATCCCCCGCCGCAGGGCAGGGATTCCAGGCGGCGGCGGGCCAGCTCGATGGAGCGGGTGGGGGGCAGCAGCACCTCGGCAGCCTCGCCGCGAAAGGCAATCAGGGCAACTTTGTCGCGGTTTTGGTAGGCCTCAGTGAGCAGGCGCAGGGCGGCGCCTTTGGCCGCCTGCATGCGGTTGAGGGCCATGGAGCCGGAGGCGTCTACCACGAAGATCACCAAGGCCCCTGCCTTGCGGGCCAGCTTCTTGGCGCGGATGTCGCCGGGCTCAACAATGACGGCCCGCCCCGGCTGCCGCTGGCGGCGGCTTTTCTGGTAGGGGGCAGCCGCCCGCAGAGTGGCGTCGACGGCGATGCGGGGATTGGCGCCCTGGGGCAGGATGGGCTTGACGTAGCGGCCCCGGTCGGCGCTGAACACCAGGCTGCGGGATCCCGTTTTCCCTTGTTGGTTGAGGGATTGGGCAAAGGCCAAGAGGCGCGGGTCGAGGGCCACTTGTTCGGGATCGAAGAAAAACTCCTGGGGCAGGCTGGGGCTTTGCGGCTGGGGATCCGTCTCCTCTGGGTCGCTGTTGTCGGAGGAGCTGGGCGGGGGATCCGACTGTTGCGATTGGGGTGGCGGCGGGGGTTGGTCGGGATCGTAGCGGGCGCGGGGCAGCAGCACCAGTTGCACTGCCTGTTGCAGATCCTCGGCCACCAGGCGATCCCGTCCCTCCAGGGCGGCCAGGGCACAGGCGGCCCGCAGGGCAAACTGCTCCCCTCGATGGCCTTGGACGTTGCCGCGGATGGCCTCTTGCACCAGGTAGAGGATCTGTTCCCGCTTGGGCTTGACCTGGGGCAGCCACTCCCGCGCCAGGAGAATGCGGGTGCGGATTTCCTCCAGTTCCGCTTGGTGTTCCGCCAGAAAGGACTCGGGAGCGTCGACAAATTGCGTTGCCCGCTGGACAATTTCCCTGCGCTCTTCCAGGCTCAGCTCCTGCCCCACCGGCAC
Source organism: Synechococcus sp. 63AY4M2 (assembly GCF_002760475.1). NCBI lineage: Bacteria > Bacillati > Cyanobacteriota > Cyanophyceae > Synechococcales > Synechococcaceae > Synechococcus > Synechococcus sp. 63AY4M2. Next base: position 1,230,771 of record NZ_AXUX01000001.1, read on the forward strand.
CACCAGCGCCAGGCGATCCAGCAGGTGGGGGCGCAGGGATCCCTCTTCGGGGTTGTAGGTGGCCACCAAGAGAGGCCGGCAGGGGTGTTGCAGGCTCAGCCCTTCCCGCTCCAGGCGGTTGACCCCATCTCCCACCACCGTCAGCAGCAGGTTGACGATGGCGTCGTCCAAGAGGTGGATGTCATCCACGTAGAGCACGCCGCGGTGGGCGGCAGCCAAGAGCCCCGGCTGAAAAACCGTTTCCCCCTGCCTCACCGAGGCCTCCACATCCACGGATCCCAAGAGCCGATCCTCGGTCACCCCCAAAGGCACTTGGACAAAGGGAGGGGCTATCACCTGGGTGGGGGGTGTCGTTCCCTGGGGGTAGCGGGCCTTGGCCCAGTCCGACCAGGTCTCGGGCCGCGCCGGGTCGTCGTTGCAATAGGAGCCGGCAATCACCTCGATGGGGGGCAGCAGGGCGTGGATCCCTCGGGCCAAGACCGACTTGGCCGTGCCGCGCGGCCCCACCAGCACCACTCCTCCCAAGCTGGGATCCACCGCCGCCAACAGGAGAGCCAGCTTGGCGGTTTGCTGGCCGACCACGGCGGTAAGAGGGAAAGTGCGGGGAGGGGCTAGAGCTGCCGATCCTGAGGTTGAGGAGTAGAACGTGGCCATCGGCACGATAGGGGCTCGAGGTAGGGAGACATGCACTCAAGTCTATCGCTTGTAGGAGTTTCCCGGAGCCTTGCCAACTGGCTACCGCTAGCCTCTTCCTCGAACGAGGTTGCCAGAGCCACCCCTCAACAAGTAGCAATCATCACATGCTTGGCAATTTGATACTCTCGCACGGCCTCTGCCGAGAGATCTTTGCCAAATCCCGATTGCTTGAAGCCGCCGTGGGGAGCCTCGGAGGCGATGGGGAGATGATCGTTGATCCAGACGGTTCCGAACTCCAGATCGGCGGCCAGTTTCATGGCTCGTCCGAGGTCTTGAGTCCACACAGAAGCCGCCAGCCCGTATAGGACGTCATTGCCCAGGCGTAGCGCTTCCGCTTCTTCGCGGAACGAGCCGAGCGTGAGGACCGGCCCAAAAACCTCACTCTGCACGATCTCCGCTTTTTGATCGACATGGGTAATCACTGTGGGTTCGTAGTAGTAGCCCCGGTCAAACTGAGGAGGGATCCGCCCGCCGGTCAGCACCTTGGCTCCCTCGGCTTTGGCCCGCTCCACAAATCCCCTCACCCGCTCCCGCTGGGCTGCCGAGACCAAGGGCCCCATCTCCACCCCCGCCTCAAAAGGGGATCCCAGCCTTACTTTGCGCATCGCCTCGACGATGGCCTCTTGCATCTGCGCCAGCTTGCTCTCGTGCACATAGAGGCGGGTGGCTGCCGTGCAGTCCTGGCCGCTGTTGAAGGTGGCGGCAAAAGCAGCCTTGGCGGCCACAGTCTCCACGTCGGCATCCTCGAAAACCAAAAACGGGGCTTTGCCTCCCAGCTCCAGATGCACCCGCTTGAGAGTGTCTGCCGCCGTCCGCATCACCTGCTTGCCAGTGGCAGTAGAGCCGGTGAGGCTGACCATGCGTACCTGCGGGTGCTCCACCAGGGCTTGGCCGGTAGCATCGCCTCCGGTAACGATGTTGACCACCCCCGGCGGGATCCCGGCCTCAGCAGTCAGCTCCGCCAGCATCAGGGTAGTCAGAGGGGTGGTGGGAGCGGGCTTGAGCACTACTGTGCAGCCGGCAGCCAGGGCGGGGCCGATCTTCCAGACGGCCATCAGCAGCGGGTAGTTCCAAGGGGTAATTTGCGCGCACACCCCCACTGGCTCCTTGCGAAATAGCGAGGTGTAACCTCTGGCGTATTCTCCGGCGCTCAAACCATGGATGTCGCGGGCGGCAGCGGCAAAGAAACGCAGGTTATCCACCGCAAAGGCCAGATCCCCTCCCAAGCTGACCAGCTCGTAGGGCTTGCCGGTGTTTTCCGACTCCAGACGGGCCAGCTCGGCAGCGCGAGCTTCGATGAGATCCGCCAACTTCCAGAGGGCCAGGGATCGCTCGCCGGGGGTGAGCTTCGACCAACGGCCATCGTAGAAAGCCGTGTGGGCCGCCTGCACCGCCCGATCCACATCGGCAGGGCTGGCGTCCACCACCTCCGCCAATTGCTCGCCCGTAGCCGGGTTCTCGATGACCATCAGGTTTCCCCCTTGGCTGTCAACCCATTGGCCGTAGATCCAGAGTTTGTGGGCCATGGCCTCTTCTCAACTGCTCGCTAGCAACACTTCTCCCCATTGTGCCGAATCTTGTCCAGCTTGGAGGGCGTTGTCGAGGAGAGGGCCAAGCCGCCAGGGATCCCCTCTCTCTGGGGTTTCCGTCTGGTAAGGTCAGAAGGGAGCTTTCTGCACCAGCGAGGTTGGCCTATGTCTCCTGTGCTGTGGCAAGCCATTGGGTACGCCGGCGGGATCTCGCTGGGGATCGTGGGACTGGTTGCCCTTGTCAACTTTCTCTGGCAGCGCCTAGAGCAGCAGGCGGAGAAAGCTACGGCCCAGCCAGCCGAGTCGCCCTCGGCTTCAGAACTTGGCAACACCTCGGAGGGATCCCCCTCAGCATGAGCGACAGGGTTCGCGTTCACGTTTGGGTGCGCGGGCGGGTTCAGGGAGTGGGGTTTCGGGCCTACACCGAAGCCATGGCCCGCAACGCCGGCGTCCACGGCTGGGTGCGCAATCTGCGGGATGGCCGGGTGGAGGCGGTTTTTGAAGGATCCCCGGCGGCGGTGGAGGCGATGTTGCGCTGGTGCCAGCAGGGCAGCCCCGGCTCGCGGGTGGAGGCCGTCGAACACCGCTTCGAGCCACCCGAAGGCCTCTCCACCTTCGAGATCCGCCCCACCGTTTGAGGCAGCAGCTCAGCAGCTAGCGATATCCCACTAGAATGGGAAAACCTACTCTTTCTCGTTTGGCCATGACGGTTGCTGCCCCTGCCAAAGTGGAATACGAAGCTGTGATTGGGCTGGAGGTGCACTGCCAGCTCAGCACCCGCTCCAAGATCTTCTCCAGCAGCGCGACGGCCTTTGGCGCTCCCCCCAACACCCAAATTGACCCTGTCTGCATGGGCCTGCCCGGCACCCTGCCCGTGCTGAACGAGAAGGTGCTGGAATACGCGGTCAAGGCTGGCCTGGCCCTCAATTGCACCATCGCCCCCTACAGCAAGTTCGACCGCAAGCAGTACTTCTACCCCGACCTGCCCAAAAACTACCAAATCTCCCAGTACGACCTGCCCATTGCCACCCACGGCTGGGTCGAGATCCAGCTCAGCGACGGCCGCAGCAAGCGCATCGGCATCACCCGTTTGCACATAGAAGAAGACGCGGGCAAATTGGTGCATGCCGGCAGCGATCGGCTGTCGGGATCCAGCTATTCCCTGGTGGATTTCAACCGGGCAGGAGTTCCCCTCATCGAGATCGTCAGCGAGCCGGATATCCGCACTGGGGAAGAAGCAGCCGAGTATGTACAGGAGCTGCGCCGCATCCTCCGCTACGCCGGGCTGTGCGATGGCAACCTACAGGAGGGATCCCTGCGCTGCGACGTCAACATCTCGGTGCGCCCGCTGGGCTCCCCGACCTTTGGCACGAAGGTGGAAATCAAGAACATGAACTCCTTCAACGCCATCCAGCGGGCCATCGAGTACGAGTTCAACCGCCAAGTTAAGGCCGTGGAAGCAGGCGAGCCCATCGTACAGGAGACCCGCCTCTGGGAAGAAAACAGCCAGCGCACCATCAGCATGCGCAAGAAAGAGGGATCCAGCGACTACCGCTATTTTCCGGAGCCGGATCTGCCGCCCATTCGTGTGACGGAAGCGCAAAAAGCCCGCTGGCAGGCGGAGCTGCCGGAATTGCCCAGTGTGAAGCGGCGGCGCTACCAACAGGTGTACGGCCTCTCGGTGTATGACTCCCGCTACCTCAGCGACGAACGCAACACCGCCGAGTACTTTGAGGCCGTGGTTGCTGCCGGCGCCGACCCGAAGGCAGCCGCCAACTGGATGATGAGCGACATCGCCAGCTACCTCAACACCCACAAGCTGGACTACCCGGACATCGCCTTGAAGCCGGAAACCCTGGCTGAGCTAATCGGCCTCATCGAGCAAGGCACTATTTCCAGCAAAATTGCCAAGGAGATCCTGCCGGAGCTGCTGGAAAAAGGCGGCTCGGCCCGCGCCCTGGTGGAGGCCAAGGGCCTGACCCAGATCTCCGATAGCAGCCTCTTGGAGCCAATGATCGCCGAGGTGCTGGCCGAGAACCCCGAGCAACTGCAGCAGTACCGGGAGGGCAAAACCAAGCTCTTCGGCTACTTTGTCGGGCAACTGATGAAAAAAACCCAAGGACGGGCGGATCCCAAGCTGGCCAACGAGCTGCTCAAGCGGCATCTAGACGGCTAATTCCAGGCTTCGGTGAGGGAATAGCCCAATTCCTGGATCATGCGCCGCAGCAACGGCAAACTCAGCCCAATGACGTTGCCAGGGCACCCCTCGATCCGCTCCACAAACAAGCTGCCGCGGCCGTCAATGGCAAAGCAGCCAGCACAATTGAGCGGCTCGCCGGTGGCCACGTAGGCGCGGATCTCCTCGTCGCTGGGCTTGGCAAAAAACACCCGTGTTACCGCATAGTGGACGAGGCGGCGGTTCTGCCTCGTGTCAATCAAGGCATGGCCCGTGTAGAGCTCTCCCACTTCGCCCCGCATTTGCCGCAGGCGCCGTTCCGCCTCTAGAGCATTGGCCGGCTTGCCCAGGATCTCCCCCCCTAGGTAGAGCACGGAGTCAGCCCCGATCACCAAGACGGGCTCCCGTTGCTGAGCCGCCACCGCTTCGGCTTTGGCCGCAGCCAGCTTCTGCACCAGCTCCACCGGATCCGGGCTCTGGATTTGGCTTTCGTCAAAGTAGCTGGGTTGAACGCGAAAAGGGATCCGGGCAGCTTCTAACAATTGGCGGCGGGCAGGAGATTGCGAAGCCAGGACAATGGGAGGCAACATCGATTCAATGCTCAACTCAAGCCTAGACGTTTGCAGGACTGAAGTTTGCTCTACTACTAGTTTCCATTAACCTAGTCAAGGTACGCCCGATAGGCGCTCAAGGGAAACCCTCTCGATCTCTTCCCAACGGGATCCCGTCTGTGACCACCCTACCCTCCCAGGCCACCCAAACTGAGCTTGCCCCTGCTGGCCTCCTCCAGCGCTACTGGGGGGATCAGGACACACCCGAAAGCCGCTGGGTCAATTGGCTGGTGGCGGTGCTGGTTTTCTGTTCGTCTGCCTTTTTTGTAGTGGAGACCTACCCCATTCCCCCCCAACTCCGCCTTGGGCTGGAGCGGCTGGATCGCCTCATCCTCGGCCTATTCGTGGTGGAATATCTACTGCGCTGGGCAGCGGCCCTGCAGAAGCTGCGCTACGTCTTCAGCCTCTATTCGCTCATTGACTTGCTGGCGATTTTGCCTTTTTTTGCCGGGCTGACGGATATTCGCTTTATCCGCCTCTTGCGCTGGTTTCGTATCTTGCGGCTGCTGCGCCTGGTGGAGGGCAAGACCCTCTTTGGTCAGGTCATCTCCGCCGACACCCGCATCTTGTTGCGCATCCTTTTTACTCTCTTTGCGATTGTCTTCGTCTACTCTGGCCTCATCTACCAGGTGGAACATCCGGCCAATCCCGGCGCTTTTGCCACCTTTTTGGATGCTTTCTACTTTTCGGTTGTTACCATGACCACGGTAGGGTTTGGGGATCTCACCCCCACCTCTGAGCTGGGCCGGCTGTTGACGGTGCTGATGATCCTGACGGGCGTGGCCCTGATCCCTTGGCAAGTAGGGGAGCTGATCAAGCAACTGGTGAAAAGCGGCACCTCGCTGCAGTGGGCCTGCCCGGGATGCGGCCTCTCCCAGCACGATGAGGATGCCCAGTTTTGTAAGCGCTGCGGCACGCCGCTCTATCCGGATAGCCAAGCCTCTCCAGCCAGCAGTCCGCTGGCCAATCTGCCGGTTGGGGGCAAAGACAGGATAGGCTAGGACGGGATCGAGAGAACCTGCAATGTTGGCACATCCTGAATTGGCCATCCCTGGCAAGCTCAATGTAAAGGCGGGAGTGGTGATGCTGCTGGCAGCCATCGTCCTGGGCCTCATCCTCAGTCAGGTTCAGCCGCTGCTGCCCGCTCCGCAAGATTTGCCAGGGATCCCTAGGGAACCCCTTTCCTGGCAAGAGGTGCCCAAACAAAAGTACGCCTGGCACATCTGCTACGCCTTTTTGGGCAATATGGGGCTGATCAACATCGGCGGCGGCCTGGCGCTGGTGGCGTTGGGATCCCGCTTCACAGCCGGGCACCTGTTCTCCCAGATTCTTCTTTTGGGGGGAATGCTGCACCCTGCCTCTTGGGCTTTGGTGGCTCTGACAGGTCTGGAAGGGTGGGGCTGGCTGGGCAATGTCGGGGCGGTGGCGGTGGCGCTGGTGGTGATGGTGTTGTTTGTTCACCTGATCTTGGCTACCTACCGCTCGGGGCAAGCCCTCCAAAAACTGACTCGATCCCGCATCCACCGCTAACTCGGCAGACAGTTGGGGTGAGAAACCGTTTAGCTTAAGATTGTTTTTAGCATTGTTGATGCTGACATTCGACATTAGGTGGGCTGAGCATGGCGATCAAAGAAGAAGTTTTTTTTGAGGGCGGCCCTCACACGGGCGATCTGGTGTTGAACTCCTTCCTCGGCCTCACCCTCGTTGGCTTGCCTCTGTTTGTGGGCGCCCTGGTGCGCAAGCTTTGGGTTCACTACCGGATAACCAACCGTCGCATCACTGTGATCGGCGGCTGGGGCGGCAAGGAGCGCTCTGATGTCATTTACAAAGAGATTGCCAAGGTGGTGACGGTGCCACGGGGCCTAGGCACCTGGGGCGATATGGTGCTCACCCTCAAAGACGGCAGCCGCCTAGAGATGCGGGCAGTGCCCCGCTTCCGCGAGATCTACGCCTACATCAGCGAACGGCTGGACGAGAAAGCCAGGCAAGTAAGCGGGCCCATCGGCAAAAGGTCCCCCTCGACCCAAGCCTAGCCATGCCTGCTTGGGATCCCTCCTGGGCGCAGCGCCTGGCGCTGGTGCACGAGTATTTGATCTGGCCAGGGGGATCGGAAAAGGTTTTGCAGGAGCTCCTTGCCTTTGCCCCACAGGCACCTCTCTACGTCAGCCTCTTCTCGTCCCACACCTTGCCGCCGAGCTGGCAGCAGCGGTCGGTTTACACCTCGTTTTTGCAGGGCTGGGCCCGCTGGCTGGGGGTGCTGCGGCGCAACTATCACAGCCGCCTTAAGTACCTGCTGCCCTGGATGCCCTTGGCCTACGAGAGCTTTGACTTCTCCGCCTATGACTGCGTCATCTCCAGCAGCCATGCCTTTGCCAAAGGGATCCTGACAGGGCCTTCCACTCTGCACCTTAGCTACATCCACAGCCCGCCCCGTTACCTCTGGGAAAACCAGGAGCTCTATCTGGAGCGGGAGGGGTTGACGGGGATCCGCCCGCTTGCCGCCCTCAGCCGCTGGCTGTTGCACCGCCTGCGCCAGTGGGACTTTGTGGCAGCCCAGCGGCCAGACCTATTGATTGCCAACTCGCAGCACATCCGCCGGCGCCTGGCCAAGCTCTACCGCCGCGAGGCTGTGGTTATCTATCCGCCGGTGCCGCTGCAGGGGTTTGAGCCGGTAACCCATCCCCAAGCCGACTACGACCTGGTGGTGGGCCGGCTGGTGCCCTACAAGCGGGTGGATTTGGCGATCGCTGCCTGTAAGCAGCTGGGCCGCCGCCTGGTAGTGGTGGGGGAAGGGCCGGAGCTGCCGCGACTGAAGCAACTGGCAGGGCCGCAAGTGGAGTTTTTGCCCCACCAGCCCCAAGACCGCCTGCAGGAGCTGCTGGCCAATTGCCGGCTGCTGCTGTTTCCCTGGGAAGAGGATTTTGGCCTGGTGGCGGTGGAGGCGCAAGCCTGTGGTCGTCCTGTGGTCGCCCTGAACCGGGGAGGCACCCGCGAGACCGTCATCCACGGCCAGACGGGGATCCTCATCCCCGAAGCCAGGGTGGAAGCCCTCGTCGAAGGGCTGCGCCAGGCGGAGCGCCAGGAATGGGATCCGCAGCGGATTCGGACCCATGCCTTGCAATTTGCGCCGGAGCGGTTCCACGCCCAGTTGGGATCCCTGCTGCGCTGGGCCTGGCCCCGTTTCCAGGCGGGAGAGCGCTTGGATCCGCAAGAATGGCAGCCTCAGTAGGGCCGCCGCTGTACAAAAGCCGGCAACTCGATGCGGCTGCGGCTGCCCCCTTCTCCCCCAGCCCGTGCAGCCGCCAAGGCGGAGCGTCTCAGCAGCTTCTCCGCCCGATCCTGCCGCTCCTCAAGGGCAAGGGGTGGGATCCCACCAGCGGGCGTTCTCCCAGTTGTGGGTCGGCTGGTGGGTGGGGCGGCAGCCACCGCTGGGGAGGGAGCAGGCCCTTCAGCTGCCGCCTGAACCCGTTCCTGAGCCGGGCGGCCAGACCTGAGCTCGACACCTGCTTGGGGAGGAGCCGCAGACGACTGCCGCAGAGCGGCTAGCTGCTCCTCCAGCTCCTGATTGCGTTGCAACAACAGGGCCACCTCTTTTTCCTGAGTTTGGGCATAGGCGTGGGCCTGCACACACTCGGTTTTCAAAGTCGCCACCTGCTGCTGCAGCTTCTCGATCTGTTTCTGGCTAACCAGATGATGGGCCTCCGCCAGCTCCTGTGCCCGCCGGGCTTCTTCCAGGCTTTCCCGAGTTGGTCGCTGGGCCAGCTCCCGAAGCTGCTGCTGCACTTCCTGCCACTGGACAAGGGTGGGCCGCTGAGCCAGCTCTTGGAGAAGCTGATCCCGTTCGGCCCGCAAGGCGTCGAGCTCCCGGGTGAGAGCCTGCACTTGCTCTTCTAGAGCAAGGAGCCGCTGCGTCTGCAGAGACTCCGCCTCGCCGCTGGGATCCACTTGGGCTTTTCGCTCTTGGCGCAGAGCCTGCAGCTCCGCCTCCAGTTTGGCAATTTGCTGGGCCTGTTCTGCCTGGCGCTGCTGGCTCTGCTGCAGCTCCGCCAGCAAGGTGGTTCGCTCGGCCTTGGCAAAAGAGGCTTGTTGGCGCAACTGGTTCAGCTCCGCTTGCAAGCTTGCCCATTGCTCCTGCGAAGGGCGTTCTTCCAATTCGCGAAGACGTTGCTGCGCTGCATTCAGGTCGGCTTGCAGGCGTGCCTTTTCGCTTTCCAGCTCGGCTTTGAGACGCTGCCCCTCAGCCTCGGCCTGGCGGTGGGCCGCCTCCAGCTCCGCCCGTAGGGCTTCCATTTCCTGCGCAGAGGGCCGAGCGGCCAGCTCCTGGATTTGCGCCTGCAACTGCGCCTTCTCTTCCTCCAGCGCTTGAATGCGGAGCTGCGATTGGGCTTGTAAAAGCTGTACCTGCGGCAACTTGACGGCGTATTCCCCCAACTGGTTGGCCTGCTGTTTCAGCTCCCAGAGCTCCTGCTGCAGTTGATAGAACCGGGCCGGATCGACGCGCCGCTGCAGTTCTGCCTTCAGGGTTTCGATTTCTGCTTGGCTGGTCTGCAACTGTTGCTGCAGGATCTGGTAGTGCTCCAGCGTGGGTCGGCGCTCCATTTCCCAGAGAAGATTTTGTAACTCTTCAATGTGCTGCTGTTGGAGCTGAAAAGCTTCCAGGGTAGGACGTTGTTCCAGCCGCGCCTTCTCCTCTTGACAAGCCTGCAAAGCTTGCTCCCGCTCCTGCAGTTGGGCCTGCGCTTCCAGCAGTTGCTGTTCCAGGCGATGGGTACATTCAATCTGCTGCAATGACAGTGCCTCTGACTCTGCTAGGGATCGCTCCAAGTTGCGCACGCGCGCCCGCAAAGCTTTCAGCTCCTCTTCCACTTCCATAGCCCGGCTGCTCGACAGATTATGGGCTTTACTCTAGCAGATGCTCCGGGCAAATATCCAGCTTGACACCACCTATAGCGTGAATTTTTGAGTTCTCCCAAAACTAACGCTAGAGATGTTGCCTCCATCCTCTATACTTGGGGGATGGAGTTCTGAAGCGGGAGCCCTGTGATCAAGCTGGGATCCAAACCTTGGGGGTTGACGCTGGCCCTGCTGGGCGTGGCTCTGGTCGGTTGTGGTGCCGCCGCGCTCACTGCCAGCCCCCCTCTGCCGCCGCTAATCACCAGCAGCGACATTCCTGCCGCCGTTAGCCGGGGCGGCTTTTTGGAGGTTGGGGTCTCGGTGTCGGTGCCGGGGCGGCTCCCAGCGGAGCTGGCGTTTCAGGTGTCATGGTCGGGGATCGAGGTGCAGACGCTGTCAGCAGCCCAGGTCAACTGTGTCTCCGGCAACGTGTCCTGCACTACTCGCTTCCGCATCCGCCCCCCTTTGAACTTGGTGCCCGGCTCTTACCTGCTCAGTTTACGGGTTTTCGACCGGTTGGGACAAAGTGCCGCTGTGACTGCGACGGTGCTGTTGAGGGATCCCTGAAGGCTGCACCGGAGAGTTGCCTTTCAGTTGTTGGCTGGGCGCTTCCGCATGAACGAAAAATCCTTATTTCACCGCCTGGGCAAGCGCCCGGATCCCTGCTTGCAGACGTTCTTCAATGTCGGCCTCCAGCCGCAGGGTGCCGTCGGCCTCAAACTGGATCTGCGAGCTGAGGATGTAGATCCCTTTCAAGATATGGGTTGCGCCCATCACGGCCAGCACCGGCTTCATGGCAAAGTCGATGGCCAGCAGGTGGGCCAGGGTTCCCCCGGTGGCAATGGGGAGAATCACCTTGCCGGTAAAAGCATCCTGGTCTAGCAAATCCAGCAGCGCCTTCAACACGCCTGGATAAGAAGCTTTATAGACAGGAGCAGAGATGACGATCCCGGCAGCCTGGGCCACCTTTTCCTGAATCTGCTGGAGGTGAGGGCTCTCAAAGTTAACCCGCACCAGATCCTCTGGCGGCAAATCCCGCACCGAGACAAACTCCGTCGTCAATCCCAGACCGGACAGGATCCCGGCAGCGTGGTGCAAAATCGCTTCCGACCGCGGTGGCGGGCCAGCGGCTTCCCGAGAAAGAGGGCCAGGACTACCGGAGAGCAGGAGGATGGCCGGCATGGATCAACAAAAGAAGTAGAACGCTGCTTCTGTTGTACCAGGGATCCCGTCCAAGAAATGCTAAACTATGCGTTAGGAAAGTCTCCAGGTTGTCGAGCCTGGATCCCTGCGGGCGTAGTTCAGTGGTAGAACGCTAGCTTCCCAAGCTGGATGTCGTGAGTTCGAATCTCATCGCCCGCTTCCCCATCGAAAACACAGAGGGATAGCTGGCTGGCCCCGTACTTGAGTGCGGGGCGGAAAGGCCCGTGAGCAACTTTAGCTGCTCATCAATGGCATAGTTATCACCGAGGCGTGCCGTTCCCAGGCGAGCCCCTAAGACGGTGAAAAACCCGACCGGTGGCAAGCGTCCGGAAGAGACTGCCGTCTCAGCCAACCTGCAACGACTCCGTCCCGCTGACGCGATCAGAAAAGTCAGCAGAACCTTGGGGCCTTGCCTCCAGGAACTGTCTAGAGGTGTCTTGACAACGCCTCTGTGAGTCCGCTTGCGGACTGCGTAAAAATCCCCTGGGCGGTAGGAGGGTCAAACAATCTGCCCCACGCAGGGCCTTCACCCTAAGGCAGTGAGGAGCCTAGCTTCTGAGATCCCCGGCTGGCGAAGGATTCCGACCGAAAGGGGCTTCCATGCGGCTGTCCACCAGCCGCCGTAGCACCCCGTTGACAAAAGCGGCGGCCTCCGGATCCCCGTATTTTTTGGCCAATTCTACAGCTTCGTTGATGGCGACCTTGTCGGGGCTGCTGCGCAGGATCTCCATTTCCACTACCGCCAGGCGCAGGATATCGCGCTCGATCCGCCCCACCCGCTTCAGTTGCCAGCCTACCAAAACCCCTTGCAAACGGGCGTCGATAGCCTCCTTATGGGTGCGCAGGGCGGTCAACAGTTGGAGAGCGTAGGCGCGTACCTCTTGAGCTTGGGCAATGTGCAACAGCTCCGGCATGGAGAGGGCAACTCCCAGCCGGTTGACCGCCTTTTGGGACAACTGAACGACCTCATCCAGGATGCGGCGGACGCTGTACAGCCGCTGTTCCAGGTGTTCCAGGGCTTGGCCGGCGTTGCTGAGGGCCACTTGGGCTTGGTGGGCCAGCTCCAGCAATTCTCCCTGCACGGTGTCGCCGGCGTTGGCCTCCTTCAGAGCCGTTTCCAAGCGTTGCAGATGTCGTTGGGCCTGCTGAAGGCGGACAGTAAGAGAGCGAGCTCCGCCCTCTTCCTTGGCATCAGAAGCGGCCAATAACAGGGGATCGCTCTCGTGCAACAGGCGATCGCTGCGCTGGATCTCCGCCGCCGCTGTGGAGAGAGTTTCATGGGTCTCTTCCTGCAGAGCGCGGATGGCTGCCAGCAGCAAGTCCTCCAGTTGTTTTTCGCTCAGTTTGGCCGCTGTGGCCGGCAGTTGGTTGACCCCCAGCAGGGCCAGTTCGCGGGCAACACGCCGAGGTTGCATTGCAGAATACCCATGTTTTTAAACGACTGCCCCATCGCGCAAGGCGGCGCTATCGGGCTTAGCCATGCTAGCAGCCTGCCGCGGGGCAATGAAGAACCAGAGGCCCGGGCGCCTCGCTGTCAACTTGCCTCGCAAGGGCGGCTCAACACGCGAAACACCAACGATGCACTCTGCTCTTCGCCAAAGCGAGATTGGCTGGAGACGGAGAGGGTAAGCCGCCGTTTGCTGCGGGTGATGCCCACGTACAGCAGCCGCAGCCGCTCTGCGGCCAGATCCAAAAAGGCTTGCTCGGTGGCCGAGTCGGCCTGCTGCTCCCAACAACTTCTGCGGCTGAGCTGCCGCAACTGGGCCAGGGCTTCTGCTCTCATATCGACATCCTCCAAAAACCTCAGCCCCACCGGTCGCTCTTCAGAGTAGGTGGGAAACTCGTAGGCCGACACCTGGGGGATGAACACCTGATCCCATTCCAAGCCCTTGGCGCGGTGCAGAGTCGTAACGGTGATGCTGCCCGGCTCCGGGTTGAAGGCAAAGATCTCCGAGGGCAGGTTGTTGAGGCGGCGATCCAGAATCACCCGCAATTCTTGGGCAATCTCCTGCCAATCGACCTCGGGCAGGGATCCCAGCACCTGCTCCAACTGGTCGATGACGTAGCAACCCACAAACAGCTCTTCCGGCTTGCGGTAGAGGCTTTGGACAATCACATTGAGCACCTCCGGCCAAGGGGAGCGCCCGGCCCGCAGCCAACCGGCAAGGATGCGCAGCAGCCTGCCCAAGTTTTGCCAAGAGGGGCTATCCGGCAAAGTGGGGGCTTCCCCAAACTGGGGAAATAGCAGCCGCTCCGGCAGCGAGGCGCGGATCCAGTCCAGCATCGGCCCCAGCTCCAGGCGCGGGATCCCGGCCCAGTCGGCCAGGTGATCCACAGCAGCGGCCAAGCGGGCAGAGGAAATGGGCTGGGCCAACCAGTCGATGATTCCCTTGAGTTGCAGCAACACCCGCCGCTGGCTGGGGTTGCCCCGCAACAGATCGATCACCTGCTCTGCCCCCAGTTCCCGCAGGTAGTCGAGGGCCTTGCCCCCCAGCTCGTTGGTGGTGACCAGAATGGCCACCGTCTGGTCGGGAAAAGCCTGGGCGGCTGCCAGGGCCCACCGCGTCACCTCCTGCAGCTCCTGCTCCGGGGATCCGACTACCCGGCGAAACACCACCTCCCCTTCGCTGGCCGGGGGATTTAGGCCGCCAGCGCTGGCCGGGCAAATGTGCTGGGGAGCCAGGGCGGTGCGCAGGGCTGGGATGGGGTGCTTCTGGTTCACCCAGTCCACCAGGCGGTTGGCCAACTCCAGGATCTGGGGGGCGCTGCGGCTGGACTCTTTCAACGTCACCTGGGGATTGGCCTGACAAAAGGCGCGAAACAGCCGCGGCTCGGCGGTGGTGAAGGTGCCCATGATGCTTTGGTTGGGATCCCCGACCCGTACCAGGTTGCCGGTGCGCTGGCTGAGCAGCCGCAGCAGCTCTTCTTGGAGGGGGGAGCTGTCCTGGGCCTCGTCCTCGAATAGGTAGTCGTACCAATTTTGCACCTGCTGCCGCAGGGCCGGGTCGCGCTCGATTAGCTCCACTGCCTGCCAGCCCAGGTCGTCGTAGTCCAGCTTGCCCAGGCGACGCAGCTCCGCTTGGTAGGCAGCATAGATGGGGGCCGCCCAGCCCAGATAGCCCTGAGTAGTTGTGGGGATCGCCTCCGGCCCCAGACGCAGATTCTTGGCCGTGCTGATCACCGCCCGCACCATCTGCTGGAAGCTGCGTCGAAACCGCAGCCGGTTTCGGACCACCTTGTGGGGCTTCTCGGCAGGGATCAAGGGCTCCCAGAGGTGGGTGTGGTGGGCGAGCCAGGCGCGGCAGAGACGGCTGAGCAGGCGCTCCTGTTCATATTCCTCCAGGATGGACAGCTCTTCCCAAGGGCCGGGAACCTCCCGCAACACCCGCAGCGCCAGCGAGTGCAAGGTGAAGGCTTGGGTAAAGCGATCCGGATAGCCCGCCTGTTGCAGGCGTTGGTTGATGCGGTTGATCAAATTGCTTCGCGCCGAACGCATGTAGGTGAACACCCCAATGCGCTCCGGTGGAACGCCGCGATTCAGGATGAGATCGGCGATTAGCAGCTCCAGGATAAACGTCTTGCCGCTCCCCGGAACTGCCGCGATCCCCAGAGGCCCCGACCGATACGCCAATGCCCGTTGCTGTTCTGGACGCAACGTGACTTGGGGAAAAGGAGAATCTGCCAAGCTCACCATTGCATCCGCAACTAGCCGAGGATAAAGGTCTCAATGGCCACCGCCACCCCATCTTCGGTGACGGGGGGAGCAACCCAATCAGCGTGGGGCAGCAGAGCCGGCGAGGCGTTCCCCATGGCTACCCCGATCCCCGCATACTGGAGCATCTCGATGTCGTTGTCGCCATCGCCGATGGCCATCACCTGATCCGCCGACACCCCCAGCAGCTCTTCCGCCAGAAAACGAACGGCATTGCCCTTGTTCACCGCCGCATGGGTGGCCTCCAAAAAAATCGGCTCCGAGCGGGTGAGGTAGATCTGCTCAGGAGAATACCGCTGCCGCAGGGATCCCTGGAGTTGCTGCAGAAACTCCGTATCCTCCGAAACAGCCAGGATCTTGGTGGGGCTTTTCCCGTGTTGGGCGGGGGAGAGCATCTGGAACGGCACCTGGGAGCGCTCGGCATAGGCTTGGCTGAGGGGGCTGAGCTCCCGCAAATAGAGCTGATCGTCGATGTAGAGGTGCACCCCCACCGGCTGATCCTGCAGCACCTGCAGCAGCTCCTCCGCCAGCGACCAGTCCAGGCTCCAATGCTTCAAGGTCTTTTGGCTGTCGGGATCGCGAATGAGCGCCCCCTGATAGCTGCAGAGGGGCATATCGGCCCCAATGGCGTAGTGAAACCGCTCAGCAGAGCGATGCATCCGACCTGTAGCAATGGCTACCCGCACGCCTGCCGCCTTGGCTTTTTGAATGGCCTGCCGCACCGGCTCCGAAACCTGGTTGGAAGGCCCGGCAATCGTGCCGTCGATGTCCAATACCAACAGCCGAATGTCTCTCCAGGATCCTGCCTCCTTTTTTCGCTGTTGGACTTGAGCTTCTGCTCCGGTTTGCATTGCCCCTC
>NZ_AXUX01000001.1:1248664-1265760 GCF_002760475.1 Synechococcus sp. 63AY4M2
ACTTTCGAGTCAGCCAAGATGGTTGCCAAGGCAGGGAGGAAGTTTGGTAGCAAGACAGCAAGGGCGATGCTCACCTGGGCGCACTACCGGTTCAAGCAGTTCCTGAAGTTTCAAGCCAAGAAGAAAAACGTGGTTGTCGTGGAAGTATCGGAAGCGTACACCAGCAAAACCTGTACCAAGTGCGGGCACATCCACACTAAGTTGGGTGGCGCAAAGGTGTTTAGATGCCCAAAGTGCAACCATAGGCTACCACGAGATTGGCAAGGCGCTCTGGGCGTTATGCTCAGGGCTTTGCGGGATACCGCCTTTCTGTTTGGACTCCGTCCCACTAACGCGGTCGCGTCAGCATCGCGTAGTGACAACGGAAACGGACAGAATGCTATCGCTTCACCGCTGAGCAGTAATGCTCAGCAGTGTTCAGCGTAAATGTATCAGTACCGGGCAGACTCGCAGCAAGGCGACCAAGGCTCAGCGCTGTTCTACGACGGGAAGCTAGTTTACCTGTCAGCAGTAGGGCCAGTCGTTTCTAATTCTTGAGAGATTGAGCTCAGGGGAGTCGGCCTTCACCCCCATTCCCTCTCCCAGGGGGAGAGGGGAGCTAGAGATAGTGCTTCGCGCTGCCGGCGCCTTCGCGACAGCGTTGCGTAGCAATAACGACGTAGAGAAACGTTGCATCTATTTGAAATGACTATATCTGTCAAGTCATTACAAAGCCACTGCAGGGGATATACAGTCATTCTGGATGAGCTTAAGACTTTTCCCCCGCGCTTTACAGCAAAATAGGCGATTGTTCAACAAGGGATCCGCCCAAGCGCTCCACGCTGCCATTGCGACTACCCCCAGCCCCTCTCCCAGGGGGGAGAAGGGCCAGGCGGCACTGTTTGGGTTTTGGCGCGATAAAGAAGCTGAGTGCCTTTCTCTAACTCAGGGTGGCTACGGGCTGGGCTTCTACCAAAAGCTGCTGGGTTTGCAAGTCGAAGATAGTGGCCAACAGCCGCCGCGAGGCATCGACGGCAAATTCCACCTTGAGGCGATCTTCTCCTGCCCGACCTGGGGGCTGCAGGCGGGCCAGACAAGCCGGCTCAGCACCCAGGGATCGAAAATCGGTTTGTCGGGTAAGTTGGCGGCTGCTCATGCGCCCCAGCTCGTCATAGACCACCTCAGCCTGGGCCACCTGGGCCACTTCCCCCACATCGAGTCGAATTTCGGTCTGGCCATCGTTGGCCACCTGCAAGATCAAGGGCTCGGAGCGTCGGCAAGGGTAGGGGCTGCCCCGCTCGAAGAGGGGATAGTAGATGTAACTTTTTTGCCAGGGATCCCAGAGGCGGATGGCGTAGCTGTGGTGCAGGCGATCCTCGAGCTTGACCTGGCGGCCCATCTGCAGAGCGCCCAGGGCCACGGCGTCGAAGGGGCGCTCGCAGCGGACTTTCTTTTTGCCGAAGTAGGAGCGGAGCAGCTCTTGGACTGCCGGCAGTTGGGAGCTGCCTCCCACCAGGAGCACCTGCTCAATTTGGCTTTTGCCCACTCCCCTTGCCTGGGCGCTGAGCAGCACCTCGTCTAGGCACTGGCGGATCTGGTCGAGGAGCTGGTGGGTTTCTAAAATCTCCTCCAGCGCCTGCCGATCCAAGCGCAGCTCATAGGCGGTCAGGGCCTCGTCGTCAAACCAACTGCTCACGGCCTCGGGCTGAGTGGAAAGGGCAATCTTGAGCTGCTCTGCCTGTTCCAAAAGCGTCATCCAGCTCAGGGCCCCCAGCTGCTGCCGGCTCAGCCCCAGTTGCCCCAGCAGGTATTCGGCTATCCAGATGTCGATATCCACCCCGCCCACGTAGGCGTCGGCCTTGGCGATCACCTCTGCCTTGAGGACGGGGTTGCCCGGCTGGGGGGCAAGGGTGCGCACCAGGCTGAGATCCAGGGTGCCGCCGCCGAAATCCACCACCAGCACCACGGATCCCGGCTGGCCGACCGCATAGCCCAGGGCAGCGGCAGTGGCCTCGTCCACAATTTGAACGGGATCCCCGGCCACCCCCCGCAGCCAGTTCAAGTAGCGCTCAAAGGAGCCGACGGGAGCGGTAAACACCACCTGTTGCGGCTGCAGGTATTCTTGCTGGACGGCTTCCATCACCGCCTGCAAAAAAGCCTGAGCCACCCTCTCGGCGTCGTAGCGCTCCCCATCGAGAATCCGCGGTGGGGGGACAAACTCCGCCACCAGATCCCGCTTGAAGCCCTGAAACAGCCGCTGCGGCTCCACTGCCCCCCAACGCCCGGCCCGCACCGTTTCCCCCACCAAGAGCTGGCCTTTTCCCTTGACATAGACCAGGCTGGGAATGGCCGAGTAGCCCGGGCGGGAAAGGCCGGGAAAGCTGAGCAGGCGGGGCGCTTCTTGGACGGGATCCCAAACTGCCACCACAGTATTGCTGGTGCCGAAATCGATAGCCAGCGTTGCTTTGGGGACAGGTGCCATCAGCTCAATCCTCCGGGCAGCGAGCGGCTGACTTTGGCCGGGCAGAGGATGTAGTCTTTCCGGCGGTAGCCGACAAAGCGGATGTAGACGGGATCCCCTGGCCGAATGTCCGGCTGATCCGGCTGGTGCAGTTGCGGGTCGAAGGGGACGGACTCAAGAGGGCTGCCGATGGCTTCATACCCCCACTGCTGCAGCAGGGCATCCAGCGACCGGAAGAGGGCCGTCACGTTTTGGGCCGGCCAATCGGGCTTGCGCCGGGCAATCTCGCGGACGGTGGGGTAGCTGGTCAGCAGCGGCTGGAGCAGGGAAAAGATCGCTTCTGCAGTGTTCGAGCCCCTTGGACTAGGGTCGCCACCGCCAAGCAGGGATCCCAACTCCCACTCTAAAGCGGCAGCCAGCTTCTGCAGTTGCTCCAGGCGCAGGGATCCCCACTGCCCTTGGCGCACCTGATCGAGGGCGCGGCGGCTGATCCCCGCCCGGGCTTGCAGAGCCTGCCAAGAGGAGAGGCCAACGGCTTGCATCCGTTCCCGCAGCCAACTGTCCAGCGGTCTCTCGGCCATGGGGTTTTGCCAGGGATCCCTACGATCATGCCCCAACTTGGGCCTGGGTCAGGGATCCACAAAGCGCAGGGAGCGGGCTATGGCTTCCACGTCCCGGTCGTAGCGCTCGCGCCGGCTGGCCGGATAGACCAATTCAAAGCCAGCCTCTAGAGAGGGGCTGACGAGCTTTTTGAGGTAAAAAATCCGCTGGCCGTCTGGCTCGTAGCCGGAGACCACGAAAAAATCCCGACCGGCAACTTGATAGGTAACCCGGCGTCGGCTTTCCCGGCTGCGCTGCAGCTCCTCTTGCAGGGCGCTGGCGGGCGTTGCATGAAGAATATTGTACCCACCCCAAACGCGCAGCTCGGCCCCCTCTTTGCCGATGAACACCTGGCCGTCGCCGCTGTCGGATTCCCCTTGGGGGACAAAATCAGCCGGATAGTCGAGGCGATAGCCAAAGCGGACATTGATGTAGGGCTGAAAGCCGGACTGGGCCAGCACCAAAAGAGCGGGTGAGGCCAGGGCCGGGATCCCTTCCCCCCCAAGGAGACCGGCGAGCAGACAGGCTAGGCAAGCAGCAGACTTCATGGTTTTGGTTTCCTCGGATCTGCGGCCATTCTAGGCTCCCTTGTCCTAACCTGCTGCTGGCAAAGGGATCCCTCACCCCCAGCCCCTCTCCCACAGGGAGAGGGGAGTAAGGAAGGGTTTCCAGCTTGTTGATTTGAGGTCGATTAAGTCTGCCGGTTGCTATCGGGGCTTTGCCCGGAGCGTAGCAGTTCAATTTTTTCTCTAGCTCGCTGGATGGCGGCGCAGTTGTCCACCGCTGCCCAGGTGGAGGCCAGAAAAAGTCCAGGGAGAGAAACTTCTCCTTCTTCATCGCTAAACAACACGCCGACAAAAATACACCACCCCAAAAAGATCATTAGCGCTTTCCATCGCCGCGTATAAATGTAGGCCGCAAAAGCCAGCAATAACGACAAAAAGACTGCCGCTCCCTGAGACTTTTGAGAAAGGGCATAGGTGCGGCGCAGCTCTTCGTCCCTGCGCTTTTGATCTTCTTGCTGGAGCAACTCTTGCAGATGCTTGTCCATAAAGGCCGCCCCCAAAATCGGACGGCCTGATCGTAAAAATCCTTGGAAGCCCCCTGTTCAAAGGTGATTTCGGCGGGATCCCACCATCCAGGGCGGCAAATAAGATAGCTTGGACAGTGGCCTTCCCGAGTTTCCATCTTCTGTAGAATAGGGAAACTTGTCTCCTATTGCCGGCTGTCAAGCCCGCGCCAATCCATTTGCCATGACCTCAACTCCTCTTGCTGCCCCTGCCACCTGGGATCCCCTTGACCCGCAGGTGCGTCCGGATCCTCGGGGCCGGTTTGGGCCCTTTGGGGGCCGTTTTGTGCCGGAAACCCTGATGAGCGCCCTGACGGAGCTGGAGGAAGCCTTTGAGCAGCATTGGCGGGATCCCGACTTTCGCGCCGAGTTTCACAGCCTACTGCGGGACTTTGTCGGGCGGCCCAGTCCCCTCTACTTTGCCCAGCGGCTGACCGAGCACTACGGCGGCCCCCAGATCTACCTGAAGCGGGAGGATCTCAACCACACCGGCGCCCACAAGATCAACAACGCCCTCGGCCAAGTGCTGCTGGCGGTGCGCATGGGCAAGCGAAGGATCATTGCCGAGACTGGCGCTGGCCAGCATGGGGTGGCTACGGCAACGGTGTGTGCTCGTTTTGGGCTGCAATGCGTCATCTACATGGGGGCAGTGGACATGGAGCGGCAGGCCCCCAATGTGCAGCGGATGCGCCTGCTGGGCGCTGAGGTAAGGGGGGTCGAATCAGGCACAGCCACCCTCAAAGACGCCCTCTCCGAGGCCATCCGCGACTGGGTAACCAACGTGGAGACCACCCACTACGTCATTGGCACGGTGGCCGGACCCCACCCCTACCCGAAGCTGGTGCGGACCTTTCACGATATCATCGGCCAGGAGACGCGACAGCAGTGTCAAGAGAAATGGGGAGGCCTGCCGGACGTGCTGCTGGCCTGTGTGGGCGGCGGCTCCAATGCCCTGGGTCTGTTCAACGAGTTTGTCCGCGATCCCCAGGTGCGGCTCATCGGCATCGAGGCTGCCGGGGAGGGCTTACACACCTCCCGCCACGCCGCCACCCTCAGCCGCGGTCGCGTTGGGGTCTTGCACGGGGCCATGAGCTACCTGCTGCAAGATGAAGAAGGCCAGGTGCAGGAGGCCCATTCCATCAGCGCTGGCTTGGATTACCCCGGTGTGGGGCCGGAGCACAGCTACTTAAAGGAGATTGGGCGGGCTGAGTACTACGCAGTTACCGACGACGAGGCGGTAGAGGCGCTGCTGCTGCTGTCGCGCCTGGAGGGGATCATCCCCGCCCTGGAGACGGCCCACGCCCTGGCCTACCTGAAGACTTTGGCCCCCCAGCTTGGCCCCCAGCAGCGGGTGGTGGTCAACTGCTCCGGGCGGGGCGACAAGGATCTGAACACCGTTTTCAAGTACTTGCAGAAGCGGGGGCATAGCCTAGCCTAGAGTTGGGTTGGCAAGATCCTCAGCTCGTGTCCACCTTTGCCATTCGATCGCTCAGCCTGCTGGCCTTGTTTCTGGGGGCAGGGCTAGGGCTGCTGGCCGGATCCCGGCCAGAGGTTTCTGGGCGCGTTGGCGGGATCCCGTCCCCGGCCACGAGTTCCCCGGCAGGCGCCTTGCCCCGCAACGGCGGGACGGAGGGGATCCCTGCTCCCGTCCAGCCGCAACCCTTGCCCAAGACGCTGCCGGCCCTGGCGCGGCAGGCCATCGCCCACTACTTCGCCACTGGCCAGGTGCTGCCTGCTCCAGAAGAGATCCCGCCCCACTGGCGGCGCCCGGCGGGAGTTTTTGTTACGGTGACCAGGGAGGGACGGCCCCGCGGCTGTTGGGGCAGCTTGGATCCCGGCGGCGAGGATCTGGCCAGGGCCACCATCCGGGCGGCGGTGGGAGCTGTTACTCGCGACTGGCGCTATCGGCCCCTGCAACCCGGCGAGCTGGAGTCGGCTTCTATTCAGGTGGCCATCGTGCGACGGGTGGTGCCCATCCCCTCTCTGGAGCAGGTGGATCCCACCCGCATGGGCCTGTTCATTCGCGCGGGGACACGGGGGGCGGTGTTGCTGCCCGGAGAGGCTCTGACGACGGCCTGGCAGCTCTCCACCGCCAAGCAATTGGCCGGGATCCCTGCCGATCAGCCGGTGGAGCTGTTTCGCGTGGAGGCGGAGCTGTTGCATGAGTTCTGAGGCAGAGCGGTGGCTGGCCGCCGTGGTGGGCAACACCCACGTGCGCTGGGGCTGGTTTGCTGGCGAGAGCTTGGTGAAGGTGGAGCAGTTTCCCGCCCACCAACCCCTATCCTGGCCAGAAGAGACGGAGCTGTGGCTAGCTGCCGTTGGCTCTGCCCCTTTGCCGCCCCGATCCCCCTGGGTGCATTGCCTTGAGCTCTCCCAGGTGCCGCTGCGGGATCCCTACCCAAGCCTGGGGCTGGATCGGGCACTGGCTCTGTGGGCCGCCGGGATCCGCTACGGCTGGCCCTGCTTGGTCATCGACGCCGGCACCGCCTTGACCCTGACGGGAGCTGACGCCGAGGGATCCCTGGTGGGAGGAGCGATCCTGCCCGGCCTGGGGTTGCAGGCGCAGGCGCTGGCCGACCACACCGCCCGGCTGCCCAAAGTGGAGTGGGATCCCGGCGCTCCCATACCCCCCCGCTGGGCCAGGAACACTGGGGCCGCCATCCGCAGCGGCATTCTTCATACCCTGCTGGCCGGCTTGCGGGATTTTCTGGCCGACTGGCGCCGCCGCTTTCCCCAAGGCCCGCTGCTAGTAACCGGCGGCGATGGCGAGCTACTCTACCCCCACCTGCGGCCCCTTGACGCAGAGCTGCGCTGGGATCCCCACCTGGTGTTGCGGGGGATTGCCGGCTGCCGTCAGTTGCACCGCGTCGTCCGCAAGCCTTCTGGTGCAGAATAGAAGACAGTCTCTCCCAGCCGCCTGCGAGCGGGCAGCTTCTTGCTCAGGGATCCCATGGCCAACGGCAACTCCTTCGGCGTCTTGTTTTGCGTCACCACCTACGGCGAGTCCCACGGGGGGGCGGTGGGGGTGGTGGTGGACGGCTGCCCGCCGCGGCTGCCCTTGAGCGAGGCCGACATCCAGGCGGAGCTGGATCGGCGCCGTCCCGGCCAGAGCCACATCACCACGCCGCGCCAGGAGGCGGATCGCTGCCAGATCCTCTCCGGGGTTTTCCAAGGCTTTACCCTCGGCACCCCCATCCACATCCTGGTGCGCAACCAGGACGCCCGCCCCCAGGATTACAGCGAGATGGCCACCACCTTCCGCCCTTCCCATGCCGATGCCACCTACCAGGCCAAGTACGGCATCCGCAACTGGCAGGGGGGAGGGCGGGCCTCGGCGCGGGAGACCATTGGCCGGGTGGCCGCCGGGGCCATCGCCAAGAAGATCCTGCGCCTGGCAGCAGGGGTAGAGATCCTGGCCTATGTGCAGCGGGTCCAAGACGTAGAGGCCCAGGTGGATCCCAGCTCCGTGACGGCGGAGCAGGTGGAAGCCAACATCGTCCGCTGCCCCGATCCAGCCGCGGCGGCGGCGATGATTGAAAAAATTGAAGCAGCGGCGCGGGAAGGAGATTCTCTCGGGGGAGTGGTGGAATGTGTGGCCCGCAATGTGCCCCGCGGGCTGGGCTGCCCGGTGTTCGACAAATTGGAGGCCGACCTGGCCAAGGCGGTGATGTCGCTGCCGGCCAGCAAGGGGTTTGAGATCGGTTCGGGGTTTGCCGGCACCTACCTGACGGGCAAGCAGCACAACGACGAGTTCTACATGACCCCCAGCGGCTGGCGCACCCGCAGCAACCGCTCCGGCGGCATCCAGGGGGGCATCAGCAACGGGGAAGACATCGTCCTGCGGGTGGCCTTCAAGCCCACCGCCACCATTCGCCAGCCCCAAAGCACCGTCACCCTCGACGGGCAGGAGACGGTTTTGGCGGCGCGGGGGCGCCACGATCCCTGCGTGCTGCCGCGGGCGGTGCCGATGGTGGAGGCGATGGTGGCTTTGGTGCTCTGTGACCATCTGCTGCGCCACCACGCCCAGTGCCGATCCCTGGCCTTGCCAGAGGTGCCCATTCCCGCCGTTCCCCTGCCCCACAGCTAGCGGCAGCCGGTCGGAGTCCTTGTATCCTAAGAAAGAGGCGGGATCCCTGTTCATGGCCAAGGCCAAAACCGTCTGGGAGTGCAGCCAGTGCGGCGAGCGCTACCCCAAGTTTTTGGGCCGCTGCGACAACTGTGGCGCCTGGAACACGCTGACGGAGGTGGTCGTCGCCCCCTCTTCTAAGTCTGGGCCACCGCAGCGGCTCGTTCCCCAGCGCAGCCGCGGCAACGGGATGCCCCTGTCGGCCCTTCCCCTCTCCCAAGTCTCCTCGGAGAGCCACCCCCGCCTCTCCTCTGGCTCCGGCGAGTTCGACCGGGTGTTGGGAGGTGGCATCGTGCCGGGATCCCTGGTGTTGATCGGCGGCGATCCAGGCATTGGCAAGAGCACCCTGCTGCTGCAGACTGCTGCGCATCTCGCCAAGCGGGGGCCCATCTTGTACGTGTCGGGGGAGGAATCGGCCCAGCAGATCAAGCTGCGCGCCGCTCGCATTAGCGGGACGGAGTCCTTGCGGCTGGGGATAGAAAGCGAGCAGCTCTACCTATTGGCGGAAACCGACCTGGAGGCCATTGTGGCCGAGATCCAGGCCCTACAGCCCCAGGTGGCGATCATCGACAGCATCCAGGCTATCTTCTGGGGGCAGCTCAGCTCGGCGCCGGGATCCGTTTCCCAGGTGCGGGAATGCGCCGGCCTCTTGATGCGAGTGGCCAAAAAACTGGGGGTGGCCCTGCTCATCGTTGGCCATGTTACCAAAGATGGATCCCTGGCCGGGCCCAAGGTGCTGGAGCACCTGGTGGACACCGTCTTGTACTTTGAGGGGGATCGCTTTCAGAGCCACCGCCTGCTGCGCGCCGTCAAAAACCGCTTTGGGGCGGCCCAGGAAATCGGCGTTTTCGAGATGACCGCCTCTGGCTTGGTGGAGGTGGACAATCCCTCGCAGCTTTTTTTGAGCAGCCGGGATCAGGCCACGCCGGGAACGGCCACCATCGTCGCCTGTGAGGGCACCCGCCCCTTGGTGGTGGACGTGCAGGCCCTGGTCAGCCCCACCAGCTACAGCTCCCCCCGCCGCACCGCCACCGGCATCGAGCTCAACCGCTTTTTGCAGATCTTGGCGGTGCTGGAAAAACGGGTGGGGATCCCGCTTTCCAAATACGACGCCTACATTGCCTCCGCCGGCGGCATCCAGGTGGCCGAGCCAGCTGCCGACTTGGGGGTGGCGGTGGCCGTGGCCGCCAGCTTCCGAGATCGCCAGGTGGATCCCTTTACGGTCTTGATCGGCGAGGTGGGCCTGGGGGGACAGGTGCGCCCGGTGGCGCAGTTGGAGCAGCGCCTCAAGGAAGCCGCCAAGCTGGGGTTCCGCCACGCCATCATCCCCAACAGCCCCGTTTTGGCCGACTCTGGCCTGCGCTTGAGCCGGGTGCAGCGGGTGTTGGAAGCTCTGCTGGTGGCTCTGCCCAGCTCCGAGCCTGGCCAGTGAGAAGGGATCCCCAACTTGCCCAGTTGGGCGGTCGAGCTCCGCCAAGAACCAAGCTACGGGAAAATGTCATAGAATAAAGATTTGTGCGACAACAGCAACCGGATCCCGGCCCGGATGGGCACACTATCCTACAGACCCTGGCGCAAGAGACTGACCTAAGGATCGACCTATGGCGTTGGTAGCCCTGTTTCTTTTCGTGGTGTACCTGATCGTCTCCAGCTTGAACGCCCAGGCGGAGCGCTAGCTGCTTTCCAAAAGGGATCCGGCCAAAGCTGAGGAGGTCGGGCAGGATTTTTTGTCTCTTGCCCCGCTCCAGGAGGCAGGCCCTCGGCCCAGGGTTGGGCTTCTATCTCTGGTGTGGATTGGAGAAGCTCTCTGGTCGCCTTTTTCCCCAAAACCTTTGCTACCCTCGAGATGGTTCGATATCGGCTCGATTGACCAACAACCGAGCAGTCGCTAGCAGCGGCCCTGCAAAGGATCCCGGCATCATGGTTTCTGCACCTTCTAGCCCCCTCAAGCCCTCGACGCCGGCAGCGGAGTTTCCACCGCCGCCCCCACCCGATATCAGTGACCTGGTGATCGAGGACGACCAGCCTGTGGACAGCATCTACTCGGAGAAGCTGCAGCGCCTGCTCACGAGCGCCCTCTACGCCTCCTTTCAGCCCAGAGCCAAAGACAGCGGCGAGCCGATCCCCTTCCTGGCCACGGCCAACGTCGGCCTGTTCTACGCCCTCAAGCAGCCGCCGCTCGTGCCCGATGTCATGCTCAGCCTGGAGGTAGCTCCCCCCGCCAGCTTCGAGCGCAAGGAAGATCGCACCTACTTTGTCTGGGAGATGGGCAAGCCTCCCGACGTGGTCATTGAGATTGTCTCCAACCGCGAGGGAGAAGAGCTGGGCCGCAAACTCAGGGACTACGCCCGCGCCGGCGTGGGCTACTACGGGGTTTACGATCCTTTGCGGCAACTGCGGGAGCTGCAGGGATCCCCACTGGTTCTTTTTCAGCGGCGGGGGGGAGAGTTGGTTCCCTTCGATTCCACCTGGCTGGAGGAGATTGGCCTGGGCTTGACCCTCTGGCAGGGATCCTTCGAGGGCGTCAACACGGAATGGCTGCGCTGGTGTGACCGAGAGGGCCAAGTTTTACCCACCGGCGACGAAAAGGCCGCCCTAGAGCAGCAGCGGGCCGAGAGAGAGCGCCAACGGGCTGAAAGAGAACGCCAACGGGCCGAAAGACTTTTGGAGCTGCTGCGTTCCCACGGGATCGCGCCGCTGGAAGCGTAAAAAAGGATCCCGTCCGTCCCTGAAATCCTCTATCCCTTTTACCCCTATGTCCACTCTCCCCAGCAGCAGCGAAGCTGCCCAACGGGCCGCCCGCCTGGAAAAGGCCCGCCACCTGCAGGAGCAAGGGATCCTGCCCTACGCCTATTCTTTCCCGGTTACCCACTTGGCTGCCGAGTTGCAGGCGCAATTTGCCGATCTCGAGCCCGGCGCCGAGCGGGAGGATGTGCAGGTGGCGGTGGCCGGGCGGATCCGGGCGCGGCGGGTCATGGGCAAACTGGCCTTCTTTACCCTGCAGGATCGCTCTGGCACCATCCAGCTCTACCTGGAAAAGCAACGGCTGACGCAGCACATGGGGGAGCTGGCCTTCAAGAACCTGGACAAGCTGCTTGACGTGGGCGATTGGCTGGGGGCCAAGGGCTGTCTCAAGCGCACCGAGAAAGGGGAGCTGTCGGTGCGGGTGGACGAGTACCAGGTGCTGACCAAGGCCCTGCTGCCCCTGCCCGATAAGTGGCACGGCCTACGGGATGTGGAGAAACGCTACCGCCAGCGCTACGTTGACCTCATCGTCAACCCCGAGGTCAAGCAAACCTTGCTCGACCGGGCCAAGATCGTCCGCTCCCTGCGGCAGACCCTGGAGGAGCGGGGCTTTGTGGAGATCGAGACGCCGGTGCTGCAGGTGATCCCCGGCGGGGCGGAGGCGCGTCCCTTCATCACCCACCACAACGCCCTGGATCTAGATCTCTACTTGCGCATTGCCACCGAGCTGCACCTGAAGCGGCTGGTGGTGGGCGGGATCGAGCGGGTGTACGAAATTGGGCGAGTCTTTCGCAACGAGGGCATCTCCACCCGCCACAACCCGGAGTTTACCTCGCTGGAGGCCTACCAAGCCTTTGCCGACTACCACACGATGATGGAGCTGACCGAAGCCCTGGTCTGCAACGCCGCCCTGGCAGTGCGGGGATCCCTGCAAATTACTTACCAAGGGGAGACCATTGACCTCACCCCACCCTGGCGGCGGGTAACGATCCAGGAGTTGGTGGAGGAGGCCACCGGCATCTTCATCGACGTGGAAAAGGGATCCACCGCCGAGCTCTTGCCCGCCCTGGCCCAGCAGGGGATCCCCGATCTCTCCCCCCACGACTCCCCTGGCAAGCTGTTGGTCAAAGCCTTCGAGCACTGCTGCGAGAGCCGCCTGCGCCAGCCGACCTTTGTTCTCGACTATCCCCTGGAGGTGTGTCCGCTCACCAAGCCCCACCGCAGCAAGCCGGGGTTGGCGGAGCGCTTCGAGCTGTTTATCGTCGGGCGGGAGACGGCCAACGCCTACTCGGAGCTGACCGACCCGGTGGATCAGCGGCAGCGGCTGGAGGCCCAGGCGGCCCTGAAGGCAGCCGGAGACGAAGAGGCCCACTTTTTGGACGAAGACTTCCTCACTGCCCTGGAGTACGGCCTTCCCCCCACCGGTGGCCTGGGCATCGGCATCGACCGTCTGGCGATGCTGCTGTGCGACGCTGCCAGCATCCGCGATGTCATCGCCTTCCCCCTGCTGCGACCGGAGACGGGAGAAAGCCCCTGAATAGGGGCCTAGGCCACAAGGGCATGGTTTAGGGGAGTTACATCATCCCCGCACCGCCGGAGCGGCTCGCTCCTGTTTTCGTCTTGGGTTCGGGCTTTTCCACCACAATGGCTTCGGTGGTGAGGTACATGGCGGCGATGGAAGCGGCATTCTGCAGCGCCGAGCGTACGACCTTGGCCGGATCCACGATCCCCTGAGCAAACATGTCCACATAGGTGCCCGTCAGGGCATCAAAGCCAAAGGGCATCTCCTTCTCCAGAACCTTTTCCACCACCACCGACCCCTCCAGGCCAGCGTTGTGGGCAATCTGATAGAGCGGCGCCTGCAAAGCCCGGCAGACAATGTCCGCCCCCACCTGTTCTTCTGCGTTCAAGTTGGCCTTGAAGGCCGGGATCCCTTTGGAAAGGTGCAGCAACGTTGCCCCGCCACCGGGGACGATCCCTTCCTCCACTGCCGCCCGCGTGGCGTTGAGGGCATCTTCAATGCGCAGCTTGCGGTCTTTAAGCTCCGTTTCAGTGGCAGCTCCCACCTTGATCACCGCCACCCCACCGGCCAGCTTGGCGATCCGCTCCTGCAGCTTCTCGCGGTCGTACTCGGAATCGGTGGTCTCCAGTTGCTTGCGGATCTGGGCCACCCGTTTCTCCAC
This sequence comes from Synechococcus sp. 63AY4M2, assembly GCF_002760475.1. Taxonomy (NCBI): domain Bacteria; kingdom Bacillati; phylum Cyanobacteriota; class Cyanophyceae; order Synechococcales; family Synechococcaceae; genus Synechococcus; species Synechococcus sp. 63AY4M2. The sequence goes on from NZ_AXUX01000001.1 coordinate 1,261,828, forward strand.
CGCCGCCTTGGTGCTGCCGTCGGTCACAATGGTGGTCTTGTCTTTGGTAACGGTAATCTTGCGGGCCACCCCCATCATGTCCAGGGTGACGTTCTCCAGCTTGATGCCGATATCCTCGGAGATGAGCTGCCCACCGGTGAGGATGGCAATGTCCTCCAACATGGCCTTGCGCCGATCCCCAAAAGCCGGCGCCTTCACCGCCACCGCGTTCAACACCCCCCGCAGCTTGTTGACCACCAAAGTGGCCAGGGCTTCTCCCTCCACATCCTCGGCAATCACCAGCAGCGGCCGTCCCTCTCGCGCTACCCGCTCCAGAACAGGCACCAGATCCTGAAGATTGGAGAGCTTATTACTGGTGATGAGCAGATAGGCATTTTCGTATTCGGCCACCATCCGCTCCGTATCGGTGACGAAATAGGGGGAAATGTAGCCGCGGTCGAACTGCATCCCTTCGACAACTTCCAATTGGGTTTCCAAGGACTTGGACTCTTCGACCGTAATCACCCCATCTCGCCCCACGGCATCCATGGCCCTGGCGATCATCTCCCCCACTTCCGGGTCGTTGCCGGCAGAGATGGTAGCTACCTCGGCGATGTTCTTGCGGCCTTCCACAGGCTTAGCTTGAGCGGCAATTTGCTCCACCAGGTAGGCAGTGGTCTTCTCGATGCCGCGCCGCAAAGCTACAGGGTTGGCTCCTGCCGAAATATTCTTCAACCCCTCCTGCACCATGCTCTGGGCCAAAATGGTGGCTGTGGTGGTGCCGTCTCCGGCCACGTCGTTGGTCTTGGTGGCCACTTCCCGCATCAGCTGGGCACCGGTGTTCTCCAAAGGATCCGCCAATTCAATTTCCTTGGCAATGGTGACCCCGTCGTTGACGATCTGGGGGGCGCCGAACTTTTTCTCCAGAAGGACGTTGCGCCCTTTCGGGCCAATGGTAACCTTAACTGCATCCGCCAGTTGATTGATGCCCTGCTCCAATGCCTTGCGGGCCTCTTCCCTAAACAGAATCTGTTTTGCCATAGAATCCCCGATCCTCTTAGTTTCAACTGGGCCGCTTAGCGCTGCCAGGCGGAGTGGGATCCCAGAAGGGCCCCGGCGATCCATTGGCTTGGCCGAGCCCAAAGTTAGCACTCTGAAATCCCGAGTGCTAATCTAGCCCAAAAGCAGGATCCCCATCAAGATGGGTTGGGTTTGGAGTCGCGGCCTCGGCGGGGAGGGGAGAGCTAGGCGTTGCCGCCGATGAGGATGTCGGGGAACTGGGCTTGGGCTTCGCTGATGGGGCGCTCGCGTCCGCCGTTTTGCCAGTAGTTGATCAGTTCAGTGGCTTGGTTGAGTAGAGTGATGCGATCTTCCTCGCTGATCCAAGTTTTGCTCTCCAGCTCGGCTTTGAGCTGTTCCCAGGCGTCATCCCGCGGCCAGAAAAAGTAGCGGGTGAGGGGGCTGCGGTTTTTGGCCACCACCTGATCCACGGCGATGGCCAAATCGTTTTCCAGCCAGAGGGCTTTCAGGGCAAATTTCGGCAAGGCTCTTTTCTCCTTTGCAGGACTCGACAGATCACACACTGGCCCGGCCTGAGCCGGGCAACCTTCTATTCTGACATAAGTCTTGCTACCTCAGTGGATAGGCCAGCTCAGCCCTGTTTAGGTCTTGGGGCAAAAGCGCTTAGATCGCACAGGGCTGTTTCCCCTTTCAGCACCAAATCCCTCAGGATGGCGGCGCTAATCGGGGCCAGCAACACTCCATTGCGGTAGTGGCCGGTGGCAACCAAAAGATTGACATAGCCGGGAGCCGGCCCCAGAATGGGGGCGCGCTGCCCCAGCGGTCGGGGTCGATGGCCGGCCCAGTGCTCCAGCAGGGTGGCTTCGGCTAGGGCCGGGCAGATGCCGATGGCGTGGGCCAGCAGATCCTGTAAGGCCAGCAGCGTCGGCTGGGGATGGGGGGCCTGAAACTCCACGGTTGCCCCCACCCACAGGGATCCATCCCCCAGGGGGACCAGATGCAGATCCTCGTCGCTGACCACCGGCCCCAGGGGGATCCCCGCCGCTTTGACCCGCAGAGCCTGGCCTTTGACCGCCTGCAGAGGGATCCGCAAGCCCAGCTCCTCGGCCAGAGGGGAGCTGTCCAGGCCGGCAGCGAGAACGACATGGCCTGCCGAGAAGGCGAAGGCTGGCGTATAAACTGCCTGTAGGCGAAAGGGAGGATCCGGGCTGCGCTGCATCTTCTGAACCGGCTGATGGAAGAAGAAGCGGCAGCCTCTGCGTTGGGCTGCTTCCACAAGCGCCTGCGTAAGGAGGCGGGGTTGGATCTGCCGATCTTGGGGAGAGTAGAGGGCTCCCCCCAGGTCGCTGCGCAAACCTGGCTGCAGGGATCCCACTTCGCCAGGGCTGAGAAACTCCAGGCGGTAACCTGCTTGCCGGCGAGCCGCCAGGGTTGCTTGCCAAGCGTCCACTTCCTCCTCCCGGAGGAGCTTGAGGATGCCGTGCCGATTGACGGGCAAAGTCCGACCCAAGTCGGCTTCCAGCCGCGCAATCAGGGGATCGAACTGCTCCAGGCTTTTCAGGCGCAACTGCACCACCTCCCCATCTGGCTGGCGGCTGCAGATCCCCATCAACACCCCCAACGAGGCCCCGGTGGCGCCTGAGGCCGGATCCCTGGCGTCGATCCCAACCACCGATAGCCCTGCTGTGGCCAATTCGTAGGCGATGGCACAGCCCACCACCCCACAGCCGATCACCAAAACGTCGCAGTTCAAGGTTCCTCCTCAAAGAGAGCCCTTTTGCCGTGATACCCCATTCTGCGGGCGGGATCCCTTCTGGAGAGCGGCCAGCTTTGCCGCCCTTGTCCTCTGCGGCAAAAAGTAGGGGAAACGGCGAAGATGTCGACATCCCCGACTGCCTTTGCCCATGGATACTGAACTGCTGCTGCCCGATGTCGCTGATCTGGTCACTGAGGACGATACCCCGGCGGATAACTTTGCCTCTGAAAAGCAACAGCGCCTCCTGACTGGCTCGCTCTACAGCTCTCTGCCCCACAAAACCTTCCTGGCAGCAGCCAATGTCGGGATCTACACAACCCCCAGTCGCCCCCCGATTGTGTCGGATGTTTTTCTCAGCCTGGATGTCACGGTGCCGGAACAATGGTGGGAGAAGCAGAACCGGTGCTATCTGCTCTGGCAATTTGACAAGCCGCCGGATGTGGTGATCGAGATTGTCTCCAACCGCGAAGGCGACGAGCTAGGTGGCAAGTTCAGCCGCTACGAGCAGATGCGGGTCAGCTACTACGTGGTTTTTGATCCCAACCACGAGCTGGGATCCGAGGAGCTGCGCCTTTTTGAGCTGCGGGGCCGCCACTATGCGGAAATGACCGAGACCTGGCTGGAACAGGTGGAGCTGGGCCTGAGGCTGTGGGACGGAGTTTTCGAGGGGAAACAAGCCCGCTGGCTGCGCTGGTGCGATGCCAAAGGGCAGTTGCTTTTGACGGGAGATGAGCGGGCCGAGCTGGAACGCCAACGAGCCGAACAGGAACGCCAGCGGGCCGAGCGTCTGGCAGCAAGGTTGCGGGCTTTGGGCGAGGATCCGGATCTGGAGAGGTGACGTACTCCCGCACTTATGCTGACGCATAGAGTGCAGGCTTCCCAGTGACTCCTGCCCAATGGCAGGACATTTCCTGAGCTTGAAGAACGGGACGCCCCACCGCTCTGGATTTGATGACCCTCGCCGAGTTGTGATCCCTGCCAATCCTCAACCCACAGTGCGGACAATCGTGCCACCGCTCATGCAGCTCTTTGGGCACCTCACGACCACACCCCGAGCACCCTTGACTGCTGCCGCGGGGATCCCCTGCAATCGTCAACAGCCCAGCTCTTTCAGCCTTGGCTGCCAGAATTTGCAGGAACTCACCCCAACCGGCGTCATGGATAGATTTGGCCAACCT
>NZ_AXUX01000001.1:1267425-1274925 GCF_002760475.1 Synechococcus sp. 63AY4M2
AGGTCAACCAGTCTTGCAATCGGTCTCTCCAAGTCTGGTTTCTGCCCTCGACTGCTGACTCGGGCGTACAAAACGACTCGTTTGGCTTTCTTTGGCGTTCTGATGTAGCTGTCGAGGTCATACCTTTTCGCCCTACCGGATGGTGTACGTACTGCATGGATCCAGCCCTTCTGTTCCCATCGCCTCAAGGTGTGGAGACACACCCCAAAATAATCCGCCGCTTCTCTCGGTTTTACATACCTAGCCATACCAAGCAGCCATACTGAACATACTGGGCATTATTTTCAGTATAGTCCAGCATATCATTGACTAGAGTCATGCTCCTACTGCCACCGAATAATCACTAGATAATTATATGAGTAGTTAAAGAAGACGTCGGGCATCCCGACAAACCTTCTGACCCCTAGGAAATGGGGTAGAGGCCTGGGGATGTGCTGCCCTAGCCTGGATAAAAGGATCCCTCACCTGTCCGGCAATGCTGATCGATGCTCCCCAACAGCGGCTATTTCTCGCCCTCCTTCCCCCACCAGACCTGCAGGAGCAAGTGACCGCCATTAAACAACAGTTTGCCGAGCAATTCGCCAGCCGCGCAGCCCTGCGCTCGCCCCCTCACATCACCCTGGTGCCTCCTTTCGAGTGGCCCACTGCCCAGCTGGCGGCCCTGACAGGATCCCTAGAAGCATTTGCTAAGGAGCAGGCGCCAGTTGCCGTTGAGCTCTGTGGCTTCGGCGCCTTCCCGCCACGGGTTATTTATATTCACGTCGAGCCCTCCCCCGAGCTGCAACAGCTTCAGGCCAAGGCCCAGCGGCACATGAGCCTCCTTCTCAAGCAAGAAGAAGCAACGGCTCCAGCCCGTCCCTTTGTGCCCCACATGACTGTGGCCTTCCGGGATCTCCAGCCGGCCCAGTTCCGCGCCGCCTGGCCGCAGTTCAAGGCTCGCCTCTTCCAGGGATCCTTTCTCGCCTCTGCCCTGACCCTCCTCCTCCATGACGGCAAGCGCTGGCAGGTTTTTGCCGAATTCTCCCTCTCCGCCTCTGAGGGATTGAGGCAGGAAACAACAGCCTACTCAACCCAGTGAGCAGCCATATATTCAGCTAGATCCAGCACCCGCTGCGAGTAGCCCCACTCGTTGTCGTACCAGGCCATCACCTTCACCAGATCCCCGTCCAGCACGCTGGTCATCTCGGCATCCACAATCGCCGAGCAGTCGTGGCCGCGGTAGTCGATGGAGACTAAGGGGATATCGGAGTAGGCAATGATCCCTTTCATCGTGGTCTCTGAAGCGTCCTTGAGAGCCGCGTTCACCTCCTCGGCAATCACGCGCCGCTCCGTTTGCACCACCAAGTCCACCAGCGACACGTTGGGCGTGGGCACCCGTACCGCCACCCCGTTCAGCTTGCCCTTCAGTTCGGGGATCACCAGCGCCACCGCCTTGGCCGCCCCGGTGGTGGTGGGCACCATGCTCAACGCCGCCGCCCGCGCCCGTCGCAGATCGCGGTGGCCGCCATCCAAAATCCGCTGGTCACCGGTGTAGCTGTGGGTAGTGGTCATCGTGGCCCGCAAGACGCCGAACTTGTCCAGCAACACTTTGAGGATGGGGGCAAGGCAGTTGGTGGTGCAACTGGCGTTGCTGACAATGTTGTGCCGCACCGGGTCATAGGTGTGTTGGTTAACGCCATATACAAACGTGGGAATGTCGCCCCCCTTGGCCGGAGCGGTGATCACTACTTTTTTGGCTCCCGCCTCAAGGTGCTTAGAGGCCCCTTGATAGTCTACGAACACCCCTGTAGCTTCAATAACAAGATCCACCTTCCACTCTTTCCAGGGCAGGTTGCTGGGGTTGCGATCGGAAACGGCGTGGATATGCTTGCCGTTAACCACCAGGCCACCCTCGACGGCCTCCACTTCCGCCCCTTGCAGCGGCCCGAGAATGGAATCGTATTTGAGCAGATGGGCAGCCGTGCGGGCGTCTGATGTGTCGTTGATGGCAACAATATCGAGATTGGACTGGGAGCGACCCAGCCAACACCGCAAAAAGTTGCGACCGATACGACCAAATCCGTTGATGGCTACCCTGACCACTGCTCTTAACCTCGCTGCTTGAAGTGCTTTGGGGCTGCTTAGCACATAATACCGCAACCCCTGGCTATTCTGAAGATAAAATTTGGGATCCCACCGCTTGATTTATTTCTGGCCTCTTTTTTGAGTAGTATCAACTGATATTTAACTTTAGGGATCCCGGCCTGCCTGCAGGGGTTGGCTTTCCTCAAGCGGGGTAGCGCTGCTGCAGCAAGGCCATAGCCGAGGCCACGTTTTCGGCTCCCCGCTGTTCCAGCAGATCCGCGAACATGCTGTCGAGCCAAAAGACGCGCTCGCCGATGATCTGGGTCCAGGCGCGGTAGAGCTTCAGCTGGACTTCCAGGGGCAATAGGAGCAGCCCCTCGCGGGAGAGGCGCAGGGTTTGCACTTCGGTCAGGCTCACCGCGGTAAAGGAACGTCGCCGTCCCGTCAGCAAGGAAAGTTCCCCAAACACGCGCCCGGCATGCAGCGTGGCCAGCCAATAATCGCCGGGATGGCGCATGTACTGGCGACGCAGCTCCACGATCCCGCTGAGAACTACGTATAGGTCGCTACTGGGATCCCCTTCTTGGAAGATCACCTGGCCGGGGGAAAAGCGGCTGGGCAGTAGGGCAGCCGTCAATGCCTTCCACTCAGCATCTTCCAAAGACTGAAAGAGCAAGTGCTCGCGAACGCGCTCAAACGGATAACGGCTGCTGCTCATCGGGCAAGCGGCTGGAAGTGCTTGGGGCCAGCTCTGTTTCATCCTACCGTCACCCCACGTTTTGGGTAGGAGGGATCCCTGCAAAAGGCTTGGGCGAGACCCAACTGGGCCATTTTCCAACACGTAGAATTTTTGCCGGCCATGGCGCCGGCAGAAGTTCTGTCCAGGCAGGCTGTAGGGGGTTCTCAAAAAAGCCGCAGAAGCTCGGCAGTCATTCCCGGAAAGCGGCAAAGATGTATACCAAATGGAGAAAGCTCTCTAGGGATCCCGATCGATGCAGCCTGGCTCAATTGTTTGCTGCCGCCACCGCGAGTGGGTGGTGCTCCCCGCTGATTCCGAAGAAGGGGTAGTGCTGCGGCCCCTTACTGGTACGCCAGAGGATGCGATTCACATTCACCGACAACTGATGAACCTTGTAGGCGGCACCTTGCCCTTTGAGCGCATCGAGCCGGCCTTCTTCCCGCTGCCCTGCGCCGACCGAGTTGCCGATGCTGCAGCCGCCCATCTCCTCTGGCAGGCAGCGCGGCTTATCTTGCGCGAGGGCGCCACTCCCTTTCGCTCGCTGGGGCGCATCTCCATCCGGCCCCGAACCTACCAGTTTGTGCCGTTGCTCATGGCGCTGCGCCTTGATCCGGTGCGGCTGTTTATTGCCGACGACGTGGGAGTGGGCAAGACCATCGAAGCGCTGCTGATAGCCAGAGAACTTCTGGATCGCGGCGAGATCCGGCGCTTTTGTGTCCTTTGCCCGCCTTATTTGTGCGAGCAGTGGGCCAGGGAGCTGGCCGAGAAGTTTCACCTCGAGCCGGTAGTTATCCGCTCGGGGACGGTAGGGCAACTGGAGCGGCAAACCCCGCTGGGACAGAGCCTCTACGAATACTTCCCGGTGCAGGTGGCCAGCATTGATTTTGTCAAAACAGAGCGCAACCGCCCTCAATTTTTACAGTTTTGTCCTGAGCTGGTCATTGCCGACGAAGTGCACGGTGCGGCGGCGGCCAGTTCCGGCAGAGCTCAGCAGGAGCGGCATGCCCTTTTGAGAGCCATTGCCCAAGCGCCCAACCGCCACCTGATTCTGCTGACGGCTACTCCCCACAGCGGCATCCCAGAGGCCTTCCGTTCCTTGCTGGGGCTGCTGCGGCCTGAGTTTGAGGCGTGGGACTTTCAGGATCTCACTGAGAGCCAGCGCCTCGAGCTGGCCCGTCACTTTGTCCAGCGCACGCGGCGGGACATTAAGGAGACCTGGCAAGAAACCGCCTGCTTCCCAAGCCGAGAAGCTGAAGATGAGACCTATGACCTTTCGCCCCGCTACCGCGAGCTGTTTGAGCGCACCTATGCCTTCTGCGCGGAGCTGGTGCGCACCGGCCAGCAGATGGAACAGCGGCGGCGGCGAGTACGCTACTGGGGGGCGCTGGCTCTTTTGCGCTGTGTCATGTCCAGTCCGGCAGCGGCCTTGGCAGCGCTGGCCAATCGCGGTGCAGGCTCCCGGGAGGAAGAAGCTGAAGAGGCCGAGGAGAGCTTTAGCCGCTGGGTGTTCGAGTCAGCAGAAGAGCGTACTGACGACGAATTACCGCTGCCAGCCCTCGAAGCAGCAGATCAAACTCTGCCCGACAGCGACCGCCGCCGGCTGCGCGAGCTCGCCCGCCTGGCTGGTCAACTGCGTGGCGTAGACCAAGACACCAAGCTGGCGCGGGCCATCGAGCTAGTGAAGCGGCTCCTCAAAGAGAGCTTTCACCCCATTCTCTGGTGCCGCTATGTGGCCACGGCGGAGTATCTTGCCGACCACCTTCGACAACACCTGGGATCCGCAACTCAGGTAGCCTGCGTAACCGGCCGCATGGGCGACGAGGAGCGGGAGGCCAAGATTGCGGAAATGGCCGTTGACCAGCCACGGGTGCTGGTGGCCACCGACTGCCTCTCGGAAGGGATCAACCTGCAGGAAAAATTGACAGCCGTCATCCACTACGACCTGCCCTGGAACCCCAACCGGCTGGAGCAGCGGGAGGGGCGGGTGGATCGCTACGGCCAACGGGCCCCCCGGGTCAAGGTCATTCGTTTTTTTGGGCGAGATAACCCTGTGGACGGCGTGGTGCTAAAGGTGCTGCTGGACAAGGCGCGGGAAATTCGCCGCACCCTTGGCACCCACGTGCCTGTTCCCGAAGCGAGTGAAAGCGTTACCCAGGCGGTGCTGGAGGCGCTTTTTTTGCGCCAGGGATCCGGCTCAGGGGAGCGCCAGTTGGAGCTGGATCTGGGGATGGCAGAGGTGAGCCGGTTTCACGCCCGGTGGGATCGCTCTGCCGAGCAGGAGCGGCGCAACCGCACCCGTTTTGCCCAGCGATCCCTCAAGCCTGAAGAAGTGCAGCGGGAACTGGAGGCTACAGACGCCGTGCTGGGGGATCCGCAGGCAGTACAGCAATTTTTTCTCGCTGCCGCCCAGCGCCTGGGCCTGGCCGTGATCCCTGACCGGCAGTCTGGAGTCTTCCAGGTCAACCTCAGCCGAGAGGGCACGGCAACCCTGCCGGAGGCCATTCGTTCAGCCCTGCCCCAGCCCAAGGGTGGACACTGGCGGATTAGCTTTGTCTCCCCCACGCCAGAAGGAGCGGAGTACGTTGGCCGCAACCACCGCCTCATCGCTGCCCTGGCCCACTTTTTGCTGGAGAAGGCTCTAGATAATCCTGAAGAGGCCGTCGTCTCCCGCTGCGGGGTTGTGCGGACGCGGGCTGTGGCCGAGCTCACCACCCTCTTGTTGCTGCGCGTGCGCTACCTGGTGGAGCAGCCGCTGGCTCAGCCTCTGCTGACGGAGGAGGTGCTGGTGCTGGGAGGGGTTGGCCTGGAAAGAGGCGCAGCCCGCTGGCTGGAAACTGGGGCAGCGCTCCAGCTTTTGGCCAAAGCCACGCCAGATGCCAACCTGCCGCTCGCGGAAAAGCAGGAGTTGGTGCAGCATGTGCTAGACAGCCTCAGCCCCTGGCCGCCGACTGCAGAAAACTGGGGCCTAGGACACCCCCTTCAGCAAGGGATCCGGGAGGCCATTTGCCGGCGGGCTGGCGAGCTGGCTGATGCCCACAGGCGCATCCGACAGGCTATCTCCCAGCGCGTGCGCGGGCTGGAGGTTAAGCCGCAGTTTCCCCCGGATCTGCTGGGAATTCTTGTCCTACAACCTCTGCTGTCCAGATGAGCCAATTTCCTGCACTACGCCTTGAAGGGGGCCTCTTGGGGCCGGACATCCTGGAGCAGCTTTTGGCCGGCGAGCTGCCGGGCCAGAAGCCGAGAGACTTTGGGCTAGACGACAAGCGCAGCCTGACCGAGGAGATGGCCAGCGTCTTTGCCGATGCCCGCACCCAGTGGGAAGTTTTCCGCCGTCGGCTGGCCCGTCTGCCAGAAGGGGATCCGGCCACGTCGGTTACCCGCGATGCCTGGGTCATTCCCTTTCTCAGCCTTCTGGGCTACGAGCTGCGCTACAACCAGCGGGCCTACGAGATTGACGGCGCCACCTTTGCCATCTCCCACCGAGCTGGCGAAGCAGAGGACGCTCCGCCGGTGCACATTGTGGGGGTGCGCCAGGAGCTGGGACGGCTGGCTCCTACTGGCAGGCCGCGTCTAGCCCCTCACTCGCTGCTGCAGGAGTATCTCAACCGCAGCGAGCACCTCTGGGGCATCGTCACCAACGGGCTGATCCTCCGCCTGTTGCGAGACAGCACCTTTGTGCGCCGGCAGGCCTATGTGGAGTTTGACCTGCAGCAGATCCTGGAGGAGCAGCGCTTTAACGACTTTGCCATCCTGTTTCGCCTGTTGCACCGCAGCCACCTGCCCCAAAGGGCGGAGCAGGCGCGGGAGTGTTGGCTGGAGAAGTACTACCAGCAAGCTCTGGAACAGGGGGGGCGAGTCCGCGAGCGGCTGCGGGATGGGGTGGAAGAATGCCTCAAGGGCTTGGCCAACGGCTTTCTTGCCCATCCCAAAAACTCCCAACTGCGGGAGCGGCTGGCCTCTTCTGGATTGAACCGCCTCACCCCGGAGGAGTTCTACCGACAACTGCTGCGGCTGGTCTATCGCTTTTTGTTTCTCTTGGTCTCGGAGGAGCGGGGGCTTATCAGCGCCAGTCCTCTCTACCGGGATCACTACGGCGTGGGTCGGCTGCGGCGGCTTTTGGAGCGGCGCAGCGCTTTTACGGAGCATGAGGATCTCTGGTGCAGCCTGCGGGTGCTCTGGAGGGTGCTTTCCCAAGAGGAGCTGGCGGAGCTGCTGGGGGCTGCTCCTCTCAACGGAGAGCTGTTTGCCCCTCTGGAGCTGGATGAGTGCAGCCTGAGCAACCGGGATCTGCTGCAGGCCTTCTGGCATCTGGCCTACTACCGAGAAAACGCGACCTCCCCGCCGCGCCGGGTTAACTATGCCGCTCTCGATGTGGAAGAGCTGGGATCCGTCTACGAAAGCCTGCTCGACTACCGGCCCCAGATCTTGTTTACTGCGCAGGCGACGCCTCAGTTTGAGCTCAGCTACGGCTCCGAACGCAAAAGCACCGGCTCCTACTACACCCCGCCAGATCTGGTGGCGGAACTTGTCCGCTCGGCCCTAGAGCCGGTGCTACAGGAGCGGCTGAAGTCTGCAGCCAGCCGCGAGGAAAAGGAACGGGCCATCCTCTCGCTGCGAGTTCTGGATCCCGCCTGTGGCTCTGGACATTTTCTCCTGGCGGCTGCCCGGCGTCTGGGCAAGGAGCTGGCCAAGGTTCG
>NZ_AXUX01000001.1:1279925-1319142 GCF_002760475.1 Synechococcus sp. 63AY4M2
CCCTTTTCCCTGTGCCTGGCCTGCGGCGAGTACTACAGTGGCCGCGAGCGGGAGTTTGTCAAGCTGGCTTCCCTCTCCAGCGAAGGCCGCTCCAGCGCCACCACCATCCTTGCCACCTCCCTGCTGCGCCATGCCGAGCAAACCCAGGCCGCTTGCAGCAAGCTGCTGACTTTTACCGACAACCGCCAGGATGCCTCCCTGCAGGCCGGCCACTTCAACGATTTTGTGCATGTGGCCCTTCTGCGGGCCTCGCTCTATGCTGCCCTCCTCAAGAAAAAAGAGCTGGGCTTTGACGAGGTGGCCCAGGAAGTGGTGCGGGCTTCTGGCCTGGAGCTTGCTGACATCGCCCAAAACCCGGCTTTGGATCCCGACTCGCCCAGTGCCGAGGAAGTGTGGCAGACCTTTAGCGAGCTAACCGAATACCGGCTCTATGAAGATCTGCGGCGCGGCTGGCGGGTTACCCACCCCAACTTGGAACAGGTGGGCCTGCTGAAAATCGAGTACCGCGGCCTCGGGGAGCTCTGCCAAAATTCAGCCCTGGCTTCCCTTCACCCCTGGTTTGCCCAAACTAGCCTTGAGGAGCAAGAGCAACTGCTGCGGGCTCTGTTGGATCAGTTTCGGCGCCAATTGGCCATCGATGTGCCCGTGCTCAAGGCAGAGCCCCAGAGAAGGCTGCGCCGGCGCGCCCAGCAATATCTCAATGAGTTTTGGGGCCTGGAAGAGCATGAGGAGTTGCGGACGGCTCGCTGCTTTGGCCAGAACCCTTCCCGGGAAAACGGGCAAATGCTCAGCCTGGGCCCCCGCAGCACCATTGGTCGCTTCCTCCGCAGGCGCCTTGATCTGAACCAAGAAGCCTACGACAGGTTTTTGGAGTCCCTGCTGTCTCTCCTGGTCAGACAGGGCCTGCTACGGCGCCACGTGGAAAATGGCCAGGTAGCCTACCAGCTAGACGCCGGCTGTCTGCACTGGTGTCTGGGGGATGGCCTGCCGCCGCCGGATCCTCTGTATTCCCGCAGCGCCCAGCAGGAGGGCTACACCTCCGTCCGCCGTCCCATCAACCCCTTCTTCCAGGAGCTCTACCGAGCCGGGGCAGCAGGGCTGGGATCCCTGGAAGCCAGAGAGCACACCGCCCAGGTGGTTCAGCCGGGGGAGCGGGAGCGGCGAGAGAGACGCTTCCGCAATGAGCCCGGGGAGCGCCGCCTTCCCTACCTCATTTGCTCTCCCACCCTAGAGCTGGGGGTCGACATTGCCGATCTGGATCTGGTGCACCTGCGCAACGTTCCCCCAACGCCAGCCAACTACGCCCAGCGCAGCGGTCGGGCCGGTCGCCAGGGGCAGCCGGGGCTCATCCTCAGCTACTGCGGCGCCTTCAACAGCCACGACCAGTACTACTTTCGCCGCCGGGCCGAAATGGTGGCTGGACGGGTGCGACCTCCCCGCCTGGACTTGGCCAATGAGTCGCTGCTGCGGGCCCACATCCACGCCGTCTGGCTGGCCCAGGTGCGCCTGCCCTTGGGCAACTCCATCGAAACGGTCATCGACTCAGCTCGGCCAGAGCTGCCCCTGCGGGAAGAGGTAGTTGCCTCCATTCAGCTAGGGGAGGCGGCGCGCCAAGAGGTGGCAGAGCGGGTGGAGGCGCTCTTGGCTGCTGACCGGGAAGTGCTAGAGCGCAGCGGCTGGTTTAGCCGGCGCTGGATCCAGCAGGTTATTGAAGAAGCCCCCCGCGCCTTTGACCGCGCTTTTGACCGCTGGCGGGAGCTCTATCGGGCCGCCACGCAACAGTTGGAAGCCGCTAACCAGCAACTGCAGACGGCTCGCCGCCGGGAAGACCAGCAGGAAGCCAGGCGCCGCCAGCAGGAGGCTCTGCGCCAGCGGAACCTGCTGTTGCAAATCGATACCCAGCGGGAGGAAAGCGACTTCTACCCCTACCGCTACTTAGCCAGCGAGGGGTTCCTGCCCGGCTACAACTTCCCTGCCTTGCCCGTGCGCGCCTGGGTGCCCCGCGGCAGCGAAGGGGAGTTTATCGCCCGGCCCCGGTTTTTGGCCATTCGCGAGTTTGCCCCCCACAACTTCCTCTACCACGAGGGCTGCCAGTGGGAATCGGTGGCCTTTCAGGCTCCGCCCGGCGGCCTGGAGGAGCGCAAAAGCAGCCACAAGCTCTGCTTTAGCTGTGGGGCCTTTGGGGATCCCTCCTTGGATTGCTGCCCCGTCTGCGGTACCCGCTTCGATGGGCAAAATAGCCTTTTAACGCAGCTTCTGGAAATGCCTAATGTGCGCATGCGGCGCCGGGATCGCATTACTGCCGACGAAGAAGAGCGGCGGCGACAGGGATACGAGCTGCAGACTTTCTTTCAGTTTGCTCCCGAAAGTTCAGGCTACCGCGTCCAGGAAGCCGACGTGCTAAGGGGCGAAACTCCCCTGCTGCAGTTGCGCTATGCCCCAGCCGCCACGCTGCTGCGCATCAACTCCGGCTGGCGGGGCAGTGGGGGGCGAGGTTTCCTGGTCAACTTTGACAACGGCGAAGTCCCTTCTCGAGCTCAGCTGGAGGGCCATAGAGCCAGCTCGTCTAGCCAGATGTCCTTGCAGCCCATCCGCCTGGCAGTGCGCGCTACCCAAAACCTCTTGCTGGTGCGGCTGGTTCAGCCCAGCCTGGGGAATCTGCAGGCCCTAGAAACGACCCTGCGCTACGCCCTCAAGCGGGGGATCGAAGAGACTTTTGAGCTGGAAGAGACGGAGCTGGCCGCCGAGTCCATCGGCCAGGGATCCCATCGGGCCCTGCTGTTCTACGAGACGGCAGAAGGGGGAGCCGGCGTCCTGCGGCGGCTGGTGGAGGAACCCCAGGCCCTTGCCGAAGTGGCCCAGGCGGCGCTAGAGATCTGCCACTTCCAGCTCTCAGAAGCCGGGATCCAAGACCTGCGGCCCGAGTGCCGCGCAGCCTGCTACGAGTGTCTGCTCAGCTACGCCAACCAACGGGAGGCGCTGGAGCTCGACCGATACAAGATTCGAGATCTTCTGGGGGAGCTGGCCCATAGCCGCACCGAGCTGCGTCCCCTGGGCCGCTCCCGCCAAGAGCAACTGGAGTGGCTGCGCCAGCTCCTCGACCCTCGCTCCGAATTGGAGCGCCGCTTCCTGGAGCTGCTGGCCGAAGGGGGCTATCGCCTTCCCGATGAGGCCCAGAAAGCCCTCGCCGAGCCCCGCTGCGTGGCCGACTTCTTCTACGATCCCAACATCTGCATCTTCTGCGACGGCGCAGTGCACGACGATCCCGCCCAGGCTGCCCAGGATCGCCAACTGCGCTCTCAGCTTTTGGGGCACGGCTACCGAGTAATTGCCCTGCGCTACGACCAAGACCTGCGGGAGCAACTGGCTCGCTACCCAGAGGTGTTTGGCAAGGGCAACTAATCCTGCTGGTGGGAAAACAGGTAAGCTCCCACCAGGGCCAGGATGGCCGCCAACCCTGCCAGCACCGCCACGGTGTACCAAGGGAACTCCGCCAGGGGCTGGTAGGCGGCTGCCCGCATGCCGATGCTGGCGTAGGAAAGGGGCAGGCAATAGACCAAGACCTGCAGGTAACTTGGCAACTGACTGGGATCAAAAAACGTGGCCCCCAGAAAGGACATGGGCGTAATCAGAAAGTTAGTCAGCACCCCCACACTCTCCAGGCTGGGCACCTTCAAGCCGGCGATTACCCCAATGCCGGCAAAGACGGCGCAATCCAAAAGCAGCACCAGCAGCGACAGGGGATGGAGCAGGCCCCAAGCACCGGTGCCCAGCACCCCCACCGCCAACACCCCCAAAGCCGTGAGCAAGCCGCGGACAATGCCCGCCAGCACCTTGCCCAAATGCAGCGCCAGCGGGTGTACCGGCAGCAACAGCAATTCCTCAAAGCTTTTGGTAAACAGCCGCGATCCGCAAATGGAGAAGGTGGTGCCGGCAAAGCTGATGGTCATGGCCGAAAGAGCCACCATCCCCGGCAAAATGAAGCGCAAGTAAGAACCGGCTGCGGTGGTTCCGGCCACGTCGGCCAAAGCCTCGGCCCGCAGGGATCCGCCCAGCCCGACCCCAAAGGCGACGATGTAGATGAGGGGGGCCACCAGCCCCGAAGCCACCACCTGCCAGACCCGCCCGCGCAGATCCAGCCAGTCGCGCCAGAAGATGGTTAAACTGTCTTCCCAGATTTGCCGATAGGGTCGGTGCAAGGCCTGGTTCAGCATAGATCTTCCTCTTGCCAGCGCAGCTAGTAGCCGTAGTAGTTGGAGCGCCACGACCGCCACCAGGCCACCGGCAGCGCCAGCGCCTTGCTCAGGGTAGACACATAGGCGCGGGTGCGAAACACCTGGTAGTGGTTGCGCTCAATGGCGTTGAGGATCTGCCGGTAGAGCATCAGAGATGCCGCCACCGGCCAGCGGGAGTCCGGCTGCAGCGTGGGGATCCCCCGTTCCGCTTGGGCATAGAGCTCTCTAGCCCGCCGGATCTCGTAGTCCATCAGGGCCATCCAGCGCTCGTCGATGACGTAGTTAAACAGATCCCGTTCCGAGTAGTTGAAGCGGCGCAGATCCTCTAGAGGGAGGTAGATCCGCCCGCGGCGGGCATCTTCCCCCACATCGCGCAAGATGTTGGTCAGTTGCATGGCGATCCCCAGCGCCACCGCCTCCTCGCGGCCATCCCGGCCCGGCACAAACCCCATGATCTCCGAGCACATCAGGCCCACTACCCCGGCCACCCGGTAGCAGTAGACCCGCAGCTCTTCCCAAGTGGCATAGCGCCGAATGTCCAGATCCATGCTCTGCCCCCGCAGCATCTCGCGGAAGGGCTCAATCGAGAGGCGGTAGGTGCGGATGGTGTGGATGAGGGCCAGGTCGGTGGGAACTTGCGGCTCCCCCCCCTGGAACAAAGATTCCAGGTGGGATCCCCACTGCTCCAGCTTGCTGCGGGTGACCTCCACCTCTGCCTGGCTGGCTTCCAGTCCATCCAGCAGCTCGTCCGTCTGTCGCAGCCAAGCATAGATAGCCCAGATGGCCCGCCGCTTAGGTCGGGGCAGGAGCAGGGATCCCAAATAGAACGTCTTGGCGTGCTTGGCCGTAATCTGGCGACAGAGGGCAAAAGATTGCTCCAGCGGACTCATCGGGCTTATCTCCAGGGGCGCGGGGCCAGATGGGGACAGCGAGGGCACATCTCAACACTACGGGAAAGCGGACAGGCTGGATAGCCCAGACGCTCAAGTTCCAGGAAATTGCCTTTCGGCGGCATTAAACCCCTGCTGTCGCCAAGCTCGCAGGCGAAGCAGAAGCTGGCTGAGACGGGATCCCTTTGCTGATGGCCTCAGCCGCCCACTTGCCGGAGAGGATAGCCCCCTCCATGCTGCCCAGAAAGGGCTGCAAGGTGTAGCTGCCGGCCAGGAAGAAGTTGGGAATGGGGGTGACTTGGGTGGGGCGGTATTGCTGCCGACCTGGCGTGGCTTTGTAGACCGAGCGCGGCGTTTTCACCACCACCCATTTGCGCACCCGCGCGGGGTTGGGGCCGGTGAGGTGCTGGGGGAAGAGTTTTTTCAGCTCCTCCAGCGTGGCGGCAAAGATCTCCTCATCGCTGCGCTCGATCCACTCGGCAGCCGGGGCCAGCACCAGCTCCAGCATCGAGCGCTTTGGATCCGCATAGGCGCGGCAGGTGTTGCTCATGTCGGCATACACGCTCAAGAGCGGCGAGCGGGAAAAGAGCGAGTGGTCGATGTGGGTGAGCTTGCGGTCAAACCAAATCTGCAGGCTGATCACCGGCACCCCTTCCAGCTCGCGCAGTTGCTGGAAATAGGGCATTTCCCACCACCGAGCCGGCAGCAGCTCCTTGAGCGCATCCACCGAAAGGGCCGACACGTAGGCGTCGGCAGTGACCTGCAAGGGCCCGGCAGGGGTGGCGAAGCGGAAGCCAGCCACGCTGCCATCGGGGTTGAGGTCGATGGCCTGCAATGCCGCATTCAAATGCACCTGGCCGCCGCGGGCCACGATGGAGTCCACCATCGGCTGGCAAAGCCGCTCCGGCGGGGCGCCATCCAGATAGGCAATCTTAGAGCCGTCCTTTTGCCGCAAAAAGCGGTTCAGAGCCGTCAGGGGCACCATGGCCGAGATCTCGTCCGGGTTGATGAACGCCAACGCCTTGGAGACGGCAATGAAAATATCCGTGTTGACCCGCTCATCGATGCCCTGCCGGCGCAGCCATTCTAAGAGGCTGTAGCGATCCATCTGCTCCACGTAGCGCTGGCCGCGCACCATGGCCGGCACCAGCCCCAGGGCAAATTTCACCTTTTCGCTCCAGGTGAGCATGTCGTTGTTGCGCAGGATGCCGACAATGGCGTTAAAGGGAGCGGGAATGTCCGGCAGGTCAAAGCGGGAGTAGGTGCCCGGCTTGTCCGGCTGGTTGAAGATCAAGCTGTGTTCCTTCCACTGCAGGCGGTCGGAGATGCCCAGCTCCCGGAACAGTTGCAGGGTGTTGGGGTAGGCGCCGAAAAAGTTGTGCAGCCCCGTCTCGATCCAGTCCCCGTCGGCATCTTTCCAGGCGGCCACTAGCCCCCCCAGCACCTCCCGCCGCTCAAACAGCAGCGGCTGATGCCCGGCATCACAGAGATACTTGGCACAGGCCAGCCCCGCCAGCCCTCCCCCAGCAATGGCAACACGCATGATGATGACGATCAAGCAACACTTTCATTCTATTTGCAAACCGTTACAATCGCTCAGGCCGCAGGCAGGGAGGAGAGGATTTCCAGAGCCCGGGTTTCCCGCCGGGATCCGATCCCTGGTAGGATACGGGAGAAAAACTAGAAAAAAATTCTCTTGGCTCCAGGGGGAGGGACGACGATGGCCAAACAAACACTGGGATCCCTGCTGTCATCCGGCTTTGATCTCAAGGGCAAGCGTGTGCTGGTGCGGGCCGACTTCAACGTCCCTCTGGATCCCCAGGGCAACATCACCGACGACACCCGCATTCGCGCCTCCCTGCCCACCATCCAAGCCTTGGCCCAGGCGGGCGCCAAGGTCATCCTCACCAGCCACCTGGGCCGCCCCATCCAGAAAGACAAGGCGACCGGCGCCATCCAGATCGCCCGCGAGGGCAATAGCCTCGCCCCTGTGGCCGTCCGCCTTGCCCAGCTCCTGGGCCAGCCGGTGGCCTTTGCCCCCGATTGCATTGGCCCTGAGGCCGAAGCCGTGGTCAGCTCTCTGGAAAACGGCCAGGTGGCCCTGCTGGAAAACGTCCGCTTCCACCCCGAAGAGGAAGCCAACGATCCAGAATTTGCCCGCAAGCTGGCCTCCCTGGCCGACTTGTTTGTCAACGACGCCTTTGGCAGCGCCCACCGCGCCCACGCCTCCACTGCCGGCGTCACCGCCTACCTCCAGCCCGCTGTGGCCGGCTACCTGGTGGAAAAGGAGCTGCAATTTTTATCAGGCGCCATCGAGAACCCCCAGCGACCGCTAGCGGCCATCATCGGCGGCTCCAAAGTCTCTACTAAGATTGGCGTCATCGAGCGCCTGCTGGAAAAAGTGGACAAGCTTCTGCTGGGCGGCGGCATGATCTTCACCTTCTACCAAGCCCAAGGGATCCCAACCGGCAAGTCTTTGGTGGAAACCGACAAGCTGGATCTGGCCCGCTCCCTGATGGAGAAGGCCAAAGCGCGGGGCGTGGAGCTGCTGCTGCCGGTGGACGTGGTGGTCGCCGATAGGTTTGACAAAGACGCCAACGCCCAGACGGTTTCCATCCACGCCATTCCGGAAGACTGGATGGGCCTGGACATCGGCCCCGAATCGGTCAAAGCCTTCCAGGCCGCCCTGCAAGGGTGCAAAACCGTAGTCTGGAACGGGCCGATGGGTGTGTTTGAGTTCGACCGCTTTGCCGCTGGCACAGAAGCCATTGCCCGCACCCTGGCCGACCTCACCCAGGCCGGTGCCATCACTATTATCGGCGGCGGCGACTCGGTGGCGGCTGTGGAAAAAGTGGGCCTAGCCGACAAAATGACCCACATTTCCACCGGCGGCGGCGCCAGCCTGGAGCTGCTGGAAGGCAAAGAGCTGCCCGGCATCGCCGCCCTTAGCGAAGCGTAGGGTAGCTCGGCTCATTAACCCAAAAGCAGCAAAAAGCAAAAAAGTAGGGGCTGAGTTCAGCCCCTCTTTTAATCTGCTCGGCGCAGATGGCCGCAGCAATGGCGAGACGGGATCCGGCTTAGTGCATCACCACTTTAACGTTGGCGTTGTTCAAGCCAGGGCGCTTCACCTCGGCCAAGGTCTTGTTGACGGCGTACTTCTGGTTGATGGAGTTGATCAACTCGGTTTGGTTGTGCTTCTTGGCCACGCCCCACAGATCGGCGATCAGGTCGTAGGAACCGTCGGGGTTCTTGGACCAGCCCAGATCGTAGTCGCCCTCCAACTGGGCCACGATGTCGGCACGAACACGCTGGCCGTTGTAGCCACGCACATCGGCGTTCAGCTTAACGGTGTAGCCGAGATCGCGCAGGGAGTTAACCAGGATCTGGCCATCGGTGATCTTGGTGCGCAAGGTGCTAAAATGAGACATGGTGTTTCTCTCCTTTGTGTATGTGTAGGGGTTGGAACATCAACACAAACAATGGGCAACGCCTAGCGGGGAAGGTTGAGCTTTAGCCGTCTCTGCCTCTGCCAAGGCGATTCTGGCCTTTCACCCCCCTGCTAGAACTCCAGCCGCTGGTACTCGGCTACAGAGGCTGCTGCAGGCCGAGCCCGCTGCTGGGCCCATTCCCTCAACGCTACCACTTGCTCCGTCATGGTGCGAGATAGCGGTTGAGTTGCTTTCGTTGCTGCCAAAATGTCCAGTTGGGTAAATTCGCGGTTCTGGGCAAACGCTTCGTACATGGCAGCAATCAAAACTTGTTCGATCTCCGCGCCGGAGAAGCCCTCGCAGGCGGCGGCTAGCTGGCGCAGATCAAAGCGGCTGATGTCGCGCCGCCGCTTCTTCAGGTGGATCCGGAAAATCTCCATGCGCTCGTTAATGTTGGGCAGATCCACGAAGAAAATCTCGTCAAAACGGCCTTTGCGCAGGAATTCGCCCGGCAGGCGATCCACGCGGTTGGCCGTGGCCATGACAAACACCGGCGAGCGCTTCTCCTGCATCCAAGTGAGAAAGGAGCCAAAGATACGACTGGAGGTGCCGCCGTCGGAGTCGCTGGAACCTGCCGCTCCGGCGAAGGCTTTGTCCAGCTCGTCGATAAAAAGGATGGCCGGCGCCAGCGATTCAGCAGTGCGCAGGGCGCTGCGCAGGTTGGCCTCCGACTTGCCGACCATAGAGCCATCGTAGACCCGGCCCATATCCAGGCGCAGCAGCGGCAGGCCCCAGAGGCGGGCGGTGGTCTTGGCGATCAAGGACTTACCACAGCCAGGTACGCCCAGAATCAAGAGTCCCTTGGGCTGAGGCAAGCCATAGGCGCGGGCCCGCTCGGTAAAGGCCTCAGAGCGCTGCAGCAGCCAGCGCTTTAACTCCTCTAGGCCGCCGACGGCGTCGATGGTCTCGTCTTCTTCGATGAATTCGAGGATGCCGTTGCGCCGGATCAGCTGCTTTTTCTCAGAGAGGATGATATCCACCTCTGCCTCGCTGAGGCGGCCGTGCATCACCACCGCCTTGCGGTAAACTTTTTCCGCCTCGTCTTGCGTTAGGCCAAGGGCTGCCTTGACCAGCTTTTCCCGCGCCTCAGGGCTCAGGGATCCGCCGCGGGGAAGCTGCTCCAACTGCCGGTTGAGGGTGCGCTCCAGGGTGGCCATGTCCGGCAAGGGAAAGTCCACCACGCAAATGTCTTTTTCCAGCTCGACGGGAATTACCTGCACCGGCGACATCAGCAAGATGGTTTTGTGGGATCCCTTCAAGCTGGCGATGGCATCGCGCAGCCAGCGTTTGACTTCGGTGTTGTCCAAAAAGTCGTGCAGATCTTTGAAGACGCAGATGGCGGGATCTTTTTGCTCCATCACCCACTGAATAGCCGGCTGGGGGGATTGGGTGTTGTGCTGGGTGAGGCTGCGGGGGTTGCCGTATTCAACAATGCCGTGGGTAACCGTCCAGACAAACAGGCGCCGCTGCGGCTTGAGGGTGCGAGCGATCGCCGCCAGAGCTGCCTCCGCCCGTTCTTCCTCTGGAGTGACCAGGTAGAGCAGTGGGTATTGAGCTTGGATGAGAATGCTGAGCTCTTGCATGGGAAACACCAACTGCGCGGAGGGAAATCTAAGCGAAACCGACAGAAAGGAAGGAAAACGGCGTCTGGAGTTTGCCTGTCTTCAAAGTACTTGAGATATCCTGACTTGCTCTTTACTAACCCTTGTTTTATACCCCTCCTGTCTGCTCAAGCTCACAAAGAGGCATACCTTTGAAACAGCGCAAAAAGCCTTAGCAGGGCACCAGCTCGTCTTGTCGTTGCTCTTCGGAGGCCGAGGCCGCTCCCCAGTATTCCGGCTCCACCTCTTCGAGGATGGCTTCAGAAGCGGACTGCTGGTGAAGCGAAACCACCTCCCCATTGCGGATGACAAACGGATGGCCGCACTCAGGGCAGCGGTGGACGCGGTAGGCGCTGCCTTGCACCCCTTCGATGACCTCCGGGTGAAGCAGGTAGAAGGTGAGGGCCTTCTCCGCTACTGCCGACATCGGCTCCCGCTCCACGGCAGCCCGAATCTTCAGATTCCGGTGCAACTCGGGTGGGAGATACAACGTCACCTTTTGCTTGGCCTCTGCGCCTTCCACAACCTCTGGCCGCTGACTCATGGCTAACTGTTTCTCGTTGTATGCCGGACTTGCGGTTCATGATAGCTAGTCTGCCGCCTTGACAGCAAGTTTTTAATAATCTGTAACAATTTTCTCGGGAATTGCTCAGGCTTGCGGAGATCGCTTGCCGGCGGAGTAGGCTAAGTAGGAGACTCAAAGCGGAACGAGCAGTCCCCATGGAACGCCTGATCAACACCTTCAGCAAAAACTTCTCCACCTGGAGCCGTCGGTTTCTGGTGCAGGCCGGCGACGGTTTGGCCAGCCTGAAAGACACGGCTTTAGATAATGGCAATCTGCTCCTCTGCAAAGCCCGCATCGCGCTTGCGGATGCCAGCTTCACCACCCTGCGGGCGCTTCGGTCTCGCTTTGGTTCTGGTCGCTAGCTGCCCAAATCTTGCAGCCGGTAGAGGTGGGCGTAGAGCCCGTTGAGGGCCATGAGCTCGGCGTGGGATCCCTGTTCTTTCAGTTCCCCTCGCTGCAGCACGAGGATGCGATCCACGTGGCGGATGGTGGAGAGGCGGTGGGCGATGATCAGGGCGGTGCGATCCCGCAGCAGGGTTTCCAGGGCGGATTGGATCAGGGCCTCGGTGCCCACATCTAGGCTGGCGGTGGCCTCGTCCAAGACCAAGATTTTCGGATCCCGCCACAGGGCCCGCACAAAGCTGATGAGCTGTTTTTGGCCGCTGGAGAGGTTGCTGCCCCGCTCCCGCACGGGGGTGGCGTAGCCCTGGGGCAGATCGCGGATGAGCTCGTGCAGGTGGAGTTGACGGGCCACCCGCTCCACTTCTGCCAGCTCGCCCTCCTCTCCTAGAGTGATGTTTTGCTGGATATCTCCAGAGAACAAGAATCCATCTTGCAGGATCACGCCCAGGTGACGGTGCAGCTCGGCCTGAGGCAGGTGGCGAATGTCCACGCCGTCGATGCGGATGCAGCCGCGAGTTACTTCGTAAAGGCGGCAAAGTAGGCGAATGATGGAGCTTTTGCCAGCGCCGGTGGGCCCCACGAGGGCGACCTTTTCGCCGGGGCGGATGGTGAAGCTGAGGTCTTTGAGCACCCACTCGCCGGGGTTGTAGGCAAACCAAACATGCTCGAACTGCACCTCTCCTTTGGCGGTTGGGGGCAGGTGGCGGGGGCTGACGGGATCCCGGATGGCGACGGGCAGGCGGAGGATGTGGTCGATGCGTTCCACGGCGGTGAACCCCGCCTGCAGGGCGGTAAACTTTTCCGCCAACTGGCGCAGCGGGTTGAAAAAGCGCTGGGAAAAGAGGATGAAGGCGTAGAGGCTGCCGAAGGTGAGAGGTTCTCGGGGCAGGGATCCCAGCCACTCCCCCCTGCCGGCTGCCAGCACCTGCTGCCCGCCCACCCAGAGGAGAGCGGCCACCGCCAGCCAGGCAACCCACTCCAAAACGGCGGAAAGGGCAGCGTCGTAGAGGATGGTCTGATCCACCTCTTGGATGTAGCGGCGGTTGATGGTTTGAAAAATCTCGCTGTTGAGCCGCTCCCGCCGAAACAGTTGCACCACGGCAATGCCCAAGACGTTTTCCTGGATCCAGGCGTTGAGCTTAGAGAGCTCTTCCCGCACGCGAAAGTTGGCATCGCGAAAGCGGCGCTGCAGCTCGACCACTACAGCGCTGGCTGGCAGGACGATGAGGATCAGCAGCAGGCCCAGATCCCAGCGCTGGCTGAGCATCACCACCCCGATTACCAGCAGGGTAAAGAGGTCGCTGACGATGCCGACCGCGCCGGTGGAAAACACATCTCCCAAGGCCTCCACATCGCTGGTGATGCGGGTGATCAACTTGCCCACCGGGGTGCGATCGAAAAATTGGGCCGGCAGGGCCAGCACGTGGGCGAAGAGATCGTTGCGGATGTCGCGGGTCATCAACTGCCCCAGCTTCTGGCTGCTATACCCTTCCAGGGCCTGAAAAACCCAGCGGGCCAGCAGGGTGAGGATCAACAGGCCCGCGTAGGGCCAGAGGCCGGCGAGGATCCCACTGTCGCCTTGGGCAAGCGCTTGGGCGATGGGGCCGTCCAGGGCCCGCTGCAGGATCAACGGCTGCACCGCATCGGCTAGGGCCAGGGGCGGCAAAAAGGCCAAGGCCGCCAACAACAGCTTCAGGTGCCGACGGGCATAGGGCCAGAGCAGCCGCAGCAGCCGCCAGTCGCTGCGGGGATCCCTGGAGGAAGAGGTAGCAAGGCTCACGGACTTCTACCCAAGAACGCTGATGACACCTCGTGGAGATTGGCGCGCGCCAGCAAGGAGCTGGGGCCCAGCTAAACCCGACAAGGGTCCGCCAAGCCGTGGTTCAATGTCTCAGCCATGGGCGCAAATCCCATTGCCGCACCGCTGTCGCGAACGAAGACTAGAGGGAAGCTCCGTTCCCCAACTGGGCAGAGAACTGAGAAGGGATCATCTTGGTGCCCACACCGGCATCGGTCAGCAGCTCCAGGAGCAGGGAGTGAGGGGAGCCGCCATCCAGGATGTGGGCAGCGCGCACCCCTTGGGCCAAGGCGCGAATGCAGCACTGCACCTTGGGGATCATTCCCCCTCTGACCACCCCTGTCTGGATCAACTGGCGGGCCGTCTCGATATCCAGGAGCGTAATCAGGGAGCTGGGATCCTCAGGATCCCTGAGAATGCCTGGGGTATCGGTAAGGAGGATTAACTTCTCTGCCCCTAAAGAGGCTGCCAGCTCCCCGGCCACGGTGTCGGCGTTGATGTTGTAGGCTTGGCCGGTCTCGTCAGCGGCCACACTGGCAATGACTGGGATCTGGTTGCCCTCTAGCAGAGTGTGCAGCACCTGCGGGTTGACGCTGCTCACCTCCCCCACAAAGCCAATTTCCGCTCGACCCTGGGAGCGAGCTCTAATGAGGTTGCCATCCCGGCCACACAGCCCCACCGCCGATCCGCCAGCCAGGCTAATGAGCTGGACGATCTGTTTGTTGACTTTGCCCACCAGCACCATCTCCACCACCTCCATGGTGGCGGCATCGGTTACCCGTAGGCCGTCGACAAACTTGAAAGGGATGTCCAGCTTCTGGAGCCAACTGTTGATTTCCGGCCCCCCGCCATGCACCAGCACCGGCCGAATGCCGACACAGGCCAGAAAAACAATATCCCGCAGCACCTCAGCTCGGCGCTCCTGCTGCACCATGGCGGCGCCGCCGTATTTGATGACCATGATGCGCCCCTGGTACTGCTGGATGTAGGGCAGGGCTTCGAGGAGAATCTGCGCCCGTGTTAGGGGATCACAGGCCACAGCCTGAGAGCTGGTTGCTGCCAAAAGAGAGGCGTTGCTCTGCACGGCCAAAAGTCCCGTGTAAAACTTCCCGAAGATCGTACTAGAAACTAGCAGACGGCTAGCTGCGCAAGGTAACCGGAAAGTGCTTTTCTAGCTGGGCCCTCACCTGGTTTTGCGCAGCTTCCACTTCGGCATCGGTGAGGGTGCGATCCGGAGCGCGGTACACCAGTCGGAAGGCGAGGCTGCGCTGCCCCGGCGGTACCCCTTGGCCGCGGTACTCGTCGAAAAGCTGTACCGACTGCAGCAGAGGGCCTGCCGCCTGGCGGATTACTTTCTCGATGTCTGCCACCGACAGCTCCAGCGGCGCAAAGAAGGCGATATCCCGATCCGAGGCCGGAAAAGGCGAAAAGGGGGAAAATTGCACTAGGCCCCGCTTCTCCAGGCTGGCCAACAAGGGATCCAGATCCACCTCAAACCCATAGACCTCCTCCGGCAAATCCTTCTCCTGGCAAAGGCGGGGGTGCAACTGCCCAAATAGGCCAATGCGGGATCCCTCGATCCAGATGCCGGCCTGGCGACCGGGGTGCAACAGCGGCGATTGCGCCTCGGGGGGATCGGGGCGAAACTCAGAAGTAAACCCCAGCCGCTCCAGCGCCGAGACCAAGAGCCCCTTAGCCTCAAACCAGTCCATGGGCCGGCTGTGGTGCCGCCAGTCATTGGGGTTGAGGTCCCCGCCCAGGATGCCGCCCAAGTGCTCCGCCTCCTGATAGGGCTCAGGGCTGGAGGGAGGGGCATAGGCAAAGACGTGGCCAATCTCAAAAGCCTGCAGCGGGCCGTTGCCCTGATCCCAGTTGAAGCGAAAAGCCTCCACCAAGCCCGGCAACAGCGCCTTGCGCACAGCGGAGTACTCGGGGGAAAGCGGATTGGCGATTTTGACCAAGGAGCTGTCCTCCTCTGCCGGACAGAGGGAGATGTGGTACACCTCCGTCAGGCCGATGCCCCGCATCACCTCGCGAATTTGCCGGGTCAAAGTTTCCCGTGCAGAGAGGGATCCCACCTGCGGCTCCGTGGGCAGGGTTTCCGAGAAGCGGTCGTAGCCGTAGAGACGGGCAAATTCCTCAATCAAGTCGATCTCCCGTTCGACATCCCGCAGGCGGTAGGGGGGAACAGACACCTGCCAAACGCAGCCGGCCACGCCCGCTGTCTCCGTAGCAGGGAGGGGGGGAGCCTCCGGGGCAACTGCCTGACAGCGGGAAAGCTGAAAGCCCAAGGCCGGCAAGATCTCCTCCACATCCTCTGGCCGCACCTCTTCCCCCAACACGTCGATGAGGCGCGACAGCCGCAGCTTCAGCGTCCGCTCCAGCGGTGGCCGTTGGTCAAAGGTGGTGAGGCCAACCACCGATCCTCCCGCCAGCTCCAAAATCAACTGCACCGCCCGATCCCGCGCCAGGTCGAGGGTGGCAAAATTAACCCCCCGCTCATAGCGGGCCGAGGCTTCCGTGCGCAGTCCCTGCGAGCGGGCCGAGCGGCGCGTCACCACCGGGTCGAAGAGGGCGGCCTCCAAAAAAATGCTGGTGGTGGCCGAGCTCACTTCTGTCTCTTCTCCCCCCATCACACCTGCTAGGGCTACCGGCTGGCCGCCGGCCACGATGAGATGGCTTTCAGGGTGCAAGGTGCGGGTTTGGCCGTCCAGGGTTTTCAGGGTTTCTCCCGCCTGGGCAAAGCGCACCTCAATAGTGGGCTTCTTCTTGCCCATGACCTGCAGCAGGCGATCCCAATCGAAGGCGTGCAGGGGCTGGCCCCATTCCAGCAAGATCAAGTTGGTAACATCGACAACATTGTTGATGGAGCGCATGCCAGCGGCGGCCAGGCGATGCTTGAGCCAGTCGGGAGAAGGGCCGACCTTCACTCCCTCGATCAACACGCCACTGTAGGCGGGGCAGGCCTTGGCGTCGGCAATGCGCAGGTTGAAGTTGGGGATGGGCTTGGCCTGTAGGGGCTGAACCGGCGGCAGGCGCAGCGGGTTGCGGGTGAGGGCGGCCACCTCGCGGGCGATCCCCACCATGCTCAGAGCATCGGCGCGGTTGGCGGTGGAAGTGAGATCCAACACCACATCGTCCAGGCCTAGCAGCGGGCGGGCGTCAGACCCCAGCGGGTGGGCCTTGAGATCCAAATCAGGCGGAAATTCGTGGATCCCTTCCGAAGCCCTCTCCAGCCCCAGCTCGGCCAAAGAGCAGATCATGCCTTCCGAGAGCACTCCCCGTTTCTCCGCTTTGGCAATGGTCAGGTTCACAGCGGGCAGATGAGTGCCCGGCGTGGCCACAGGAACCAGCAAGCCGGCGCGGGCGTTGGCCGCTCCGCAGACGATGGTGGCCGGTTGCTCAGATCCCAAGTCCACCTGGCAAACGCGCAGCTTGTCAGCATTGGGATGGGGCTCGGCGGCTAGGATCCTGCCCAGCACCACCCCTTCTGCCCAACTGCGGCGATCTTCAATCTCCTCCACCTCAAACCCCACCAGAGTGAGGGCTTCTGCCAATTCTTCCGGGGAAAGCTCAAAGTCCACCAATTCCCGCAGCCACTTCAAGGAAATGCGCATCGCTGAGCCATCGCTGCAAACGCCGCACCCATTATCGCTCACTCCGAGTTCGGGCCAAAGGCAAGCAAGGCGCGCAAACTTCCCCTCGCAGGTAAGATGGTTACGCCGTGCCGAGGTACTGGCATCGAGGCAAGACGGCGCGTCTTTCAGGCTGTGGATGTGGGTATGGGACAACGGCAACTCTTGCGCGGGATCCTGATCGGTCTGGGCCTTCTGGCTGCCCTGGTGGTGTGGGCTATCACCTGGCTGCTCACCCAAAGCCCTCTGGCTTTGTTGCTATCTCGCCCGGCGCTGCCGCCGATTGTGGGCCTAGCTCCCCGTTCCACCCAGGCGCTGTTGCTGCTGGCCGCCCCTCTCGAGGATTTGCAGGCATTTTGGCAAGCGGCAACCCCCGCTTCCCAGCGACGCGCCACTCGTCAGCAGTGGCGGAAGTTTTTCTCCGGCGCAGGCCCGGGCTGGTTGGGAGCCATGCTGGCCGGGGGAGCCCTGGATTTCGAGCGGGAGGTGCAGCCCTGGCTGGGGAAAAGCACCCTCTTGGCCAGCTTGCCGGAGTGGGGCACCTTGGTTGCCTTGGAAACTCGCGACGCGGCGCTTGCCCAATTCGAGCTGAACCTGTTGTGGGAGCGGCAGAGCTTGGCCGGCTTGCCAGTGCAGGTGGATACCTACAAGGGCATTCAGGTGGTGTCCAGCCCGCTTCCGGAGTTGCAGGGGTTCACGGCAGCCCTTTTCGGCGAGCGCTATGTGCTGCTGGCAGAACAGGCTGCTGCCATTCGCGCCGCCATCGATGCGTGGCAGTTGCCGCAGTTGTCGTTGGTGAGCAAGCCGCAGTTTCGGCAGGTGATCCAGCCGCTACAGGAGGCGCATGTGGGTTGGGCTTTCTGGCAAAATCCGGAATCGCCCTCTCCCGACGCTCTGGCGTTGCAGGCAGTGGGGCTGGGGCTAGGGGTCAACTTTCGGGGGTTGGTGGCCGAAACTGCCGCCCTTTGGCATACGCCTGCTGAGTTCGCTTTGCCGACGGTAGAAGCTTTTCATCCGCAGGTTATTCGGCATCTGCCCGACGAGACGCTAGCGCTAATTTCCGGACAGAACTGGGCCAACCTTTGGCAGAGCTTGGGGCGGATGCAACCCCTGAGCCTCTTCGGCCTGCGGCTGGATCCCGGCCAATGGCTGCAGCAGTTGCAATTGCAGGTGGAGCTGGACTGGCAGCACTTGTTGCCGGAAAGGGGAGAGTTTGCCCTTGCCTTTTTGCCCACGGATGGGGAACTGGCCTGGCTGTGGGTTGGCAAGAGGCCGGATGCGCCAACGCTGGATGAGCGGGCAATCGCCCAGGGCTGGCAGGTGGTGTCGATTGCAACTAAGCATGGCACCGCCACTGTCTGGA
The DNA here is from genome assembly GCF_002760475.1 of Synechococcus sp. 63AY4M2. NCBI lineage: Bacteria > Bacillati > Cyanobacteriota > Cyanophyceae > Synechococcales > Synechococcaceae > Synechococcus > Synechococcus sp. 63AY4M2. Next base: position 1,297,903 of record NZ_AXUX01000001.1, read on the forward strand.
GCAAGCCGGCGGCCCAGCCGCAACCCCAGCCAAGCCACTCCACGCCGCGAGAAGACATCCCCCTCTTGGCCGGTGGGCTGCTGCAGGTCAGCGGCAGGGGAGGCTCTCCCCGGGTGCAGGCGGCAGAGGCTCTTCCCCAAGCCCTGCCCGCCATCCCGGAAGCATCGCCTCTCTCGGCCCAGGTGTACCACACCGACCGGGAAGGCTACTCCTACCTGGCTTCTTCTTTGGCGGCTTTGGAAGCGGCCCTGGCGGATCCTCCCTTGAGCGCCAGCCGCGCCTGGCGCCGCCTGGTGGCCCCCCTGCCCCACCGCAACCTGGGCTATGGGTACGGATCCCTGGGGGTTCTACCGGAAACTTGGCTGCCCCAACTGCAGGGATCCCGCTGGTCGTCCACGCGCCTGGCCTTCGCCACCACTGCCCTGACGCTGTCCGAGGCTCCCTATCCGGATCGGGGGCACTGGCTCCTCCAGAGGGGCAAGCTATTTTGGCAGTGGTACTGAGTGGAGCCCGTCAAACTATCCAGGGATCCCGGCAGCCGGGGTGAATGTACTTGCCCAAGTAGAGCTGGTTGCCCGTCTCGTTCCACTGCACAAAGTCGAAAATTTGGGTGAGCAGGAGCATTCCCCGCCCTGACTCTTCCGTTTCCAGGATGCCGCAGCGGCAGCGGTTTAGCTCCTCCTGGGGACGAAAGCCGGATCCCTGATCCCGCACCAGCCACTGATAAAACGGCTCGGAGCTGGCGTATTCGACGATCACCCTCTTGTTGGGATCCAGGCCATTGCCGTGGCGAACGGCATTGATGATCGCCTCTTGCAGGCCCAAACGCACCTCCGCCCTCCAGGGGGGGGGAACTTTGGCAATCAACAAATCCAGAACCGGCTGGGTATAGAGGGTGGAGGGAAAGCTGATAACGCTCCAGGAGCAGTGGGCTGGCTTGAGGGAGAGGGCAATCACAGGGGCAGTCGGGGGCACAACGCTCTTTTTCCATCCTAGCCAATCCCCGTTGGCCTCAGCCCGGTCGGGCCAGATTCCGGCAGGGATCCTTTTTGGCGTACCATCTTGAGTGGTAAAGCTCTTCGCGGTTACCCTGATCGACTATGGTGATCAAAGTTGGGGATAAGGTTAGGGTGCGCTCTATTCAGGATCGCGGACAAGAAGAGGTGAGCGCGCTGGTGGGCAAGGAGGCTGTGGTGCTGGCACGGCGGGTGGTCGATGGCAGTGGCATCGGCTACATTTTGGAATTTCCCGATCGCTCCCGGCACTGGTTTTTCGAGAGCGAGCTGGAAGTGGTCGATTCCGGCCACGCCAAGGATGAGCCGAGTTGAGCAGTCTGGCTACCGGCTAGACAGTGGATTAGTGGCAGTTGCGGTGTCGGATCCTCTCTGCGTGTAAGTTGCCGCAAGGTGGCCGCCCCAGCTCTCAGTTTCCTCAAGCCTACATTTCAGCTTCAGGTAGCCGGCCTGGGAGATGCCGTTCTCTTTTCCGATGGAGTTCTCGCCATATCAGGTTGGGAGCATCAAGCTCAGGGCCGCTGTTGTCCCGTTGCCATTGTCTGGATAAGTGGTCGTGGCTTCTCTTCCCCATTTGAATCGTCGTTTGCTGGCCCGCCAGATGGCCGCCCAGGTGGATGGCCTGACCGTCAAAATGGCTGCCGCTGCCCTAGAGGCCATGCTAGACAGCATCAGCCAATGTCTGGCGGAAGGAGGATCCGTGCGGCTGGCGCGCTTTGGCACCTTCTCGTTGCGCTACCGCCCGGCCCGGCAAACCTATCACCCGCGCACCAAGGCCCCCATCCACATCCCCGCTGCCCAGGTGCCCCATTTCGTCCCCAGCCCGGAACTGGGGCGACCCAGGAGGGATCCCCAAGAAGAAGCGGAAGCGCTGGCATCCGTCTAGAATGGCCGTTTTGCTCTGGTTTCGCACCGATTTGCGCCTGCTAGATCACCAGCCGCTGACGCGGGCTTGCCAGCAGGGATCTCTCCTCATTCCCCTCTATTGCCTAGATCCGCGCCACTTTGGACAGACGGCCTTTGGCTTTCCCAAGACCGGCTCTTTCCGCGCCCAGTTCCTGCTGGAGAGCCTGGCCGACCTGCGGCAGCAGCTCCGGGCCCGCGGCTCTGACCTAGTCATTCGCCAAGGCCAGCCGGAGCAGGTGATCCCGGCCCTGGCGCGGGAGTGGGGGGTGAAGGCTGTCTATGCCCACGAAGAGGTGGGCACCGAGGAGGAGGCGGTTGCTGAGGCCCTGCAGCAAGCGCTGCAGCCCTTGGGGATCCGGCTCCATCTGGACTGGGGTCACACCCTCTACCACCCCGAAGATCTCCCCTTTGCCCTGGCAGACCTGCCGGAGGTGTTCACCCGCTTCCGCCAGCAGGTGGAAGCCAAGGCCGCCATTCGCGCTCCCCTGCCCATCCCCTCCCTGCCGCCCCTGCCGCCGGGGCTAGATCCTGGCCCCCTGCCCACCCTGGCGGCGCTGGGGTTGAGCTTGCCGCCGCCGGATCCCCGCGCCCGCTTTGTCTATGCCGGCGGCAGCACCGCCGCCCAGGCCCGCCTGCAGACCTATATCTGGGATCTGGACCGGCTGCGCGTCTACAAAGAAACCCGCAACGGCATGCTGGATCCCAACGACAGCTCGCGTCTTTCTGCCTGGTTGGCGTTGGGTTGCCTTTCTCCTCGCACGGTGTATGCCGAAGTCAAGCGCTACGAGGAGGAGCGGGTGCGCAACGAATCCACCTACTGGCTGGTGTTTGAGCTGCTGTGGCGGGACTACTTTCGCTTCATCTTGGCCAAGCATGGGGCCAAGCTGTTTCGCCCCGCAGGGATCCAGGGGATCCCCATCCCCTGGCAGCAGGACGGGGATCGCTTCCAGGCTTGGTGCCGCGGCGAGACCGGCTACCCCCTGGTGGACGCCAACATGCGGGAGTTGGCCGCCACCGGCTTCATGTCCAACCGCGGGCGGCAGAATGTGGCCAGCTTCCTCACCAAAAACCTGGGGATCGACTGGCGTCTGGGGGCGGAATGGTTTGAATCGCTGCTGATTGACTACGACGTGGCCAGCAACTACGGCAACTGGAACTACACCGCCGGCGTAGGGAACGATGCCCGCGGCTTCCGCTACTTCCACATTCCCAAGCAATCCCGCGACTACGATCCCCAGGGCCACTACCTGCGCCACTGGCTGCCGGAGCTGGCCGGGATCCCGGGGGACAAGATCCACGAGCCCTATCGCCTCAGCGCCGCCGAGCAAAAGCAGTTTGGCGTGCGGCTAGGGGTGGACTATCCCCGCCCTGTGGTGGATCTGGAAAAGTCCCTGCAGGCCAGTCGGCGGGCTTACGAAGCGGCCCTGGCCCGCTACCGCCGCGGCTAGGGGGATCCCCTCGAAACGGGAGTGGCGGGCTGGGGGACGACGCGGCTAAGACGCCGCAAGCCAGGCAGGCCAGCATCCACCACCACCAAGCTGCCGTCTGGCAAGGCAAGTAGAGAGCCAGGCCGCTGGAAGCGAGCTGAGACCACCGGGCCATCCTGCCAGCCCGGCTCATCCCCCCCGGCCAGGGTAGAGACCTGCCCGCTGGGCTGAAGACGGCGAATGCGGCGGTTGTCTTGGTCAGTCAGCCAGAGGACCCCCGCACTGTCGAAAGCCAGCCCCGCAAGGGTTTGAAAACGGGCCTCCGCCAGAGGGCCATCGCGGTAGCCTGCTTCCGCCTGGGAGAGGGTGGTCAGGTGTCCGTCGGCAGAGAGCCGGCGCAGGCGATGCCTATCGGCAATCCAGAGGCTACCCGCCTTGTCCACTGCCAGAGCTGTCGGCTCCAGAAGCTGGGCTTGGTCTGCCGGCCCATCCGCGGATCCCGGCTGGCCGGTGCCAGCGGCCGTCGTCACCTTGCCCGTGGGAGTGATGCGGCGGATGCGACGATTGGCGCGATCGGCCACGTAAAGGCTGCCGTCTAGACCCAAGGCCAGGCCAAAGGGCTCGCGAAACTGCGCCTCGTCGCGCTCTCCATCTCGGTGGCCGGCTGAACAGGTGCCGGCAAAGGTGCTCACCCGCCGCTGTCGGCTGATGTAGCGCAGGCAATGGTTGCCGCTGTCGGCCACCCACAATCCTCCCTTGGGATCCCAGAGCAGCCCCTGGGGAGAGTCGAACTGCGCCTGATCCGCTGCTCCGTCTCGATGGCCGGCCTTGCCACTGCCCGCCCACACCTCCAGTTCCCCTTCGGGAGAAAGCCGAAAAATCCGGTGCTGGGCCGGGTCAGCTAAGTAAAAGAATCCTTCCGGGTCGACGGCAATGCCGCCGATCTGTCCGAGGGAGAGTCTGGACTCGCCGCCGCTATCGGAGGCGCTGTTCCCGGGGTTAACTGCCGAGGAGGTGCGGCCATGCAGCAAGGTCTCCACCCGCCAGGCTGAGGCTGCTGCCGCAGTAGGGGTGGGTGAGGGGGTAGGGGCCGGCCACTCGTAAACCAGGGTTCCCAACCCCTGCCCTGCAGCATCGGCAACGGCCACCCAAACAGTGCCGGCAAGGGAGGCCGGCGGCATCACCGTTAGGCGGTCGTTGCTGCGGGAGCGGATCTCCCCTCTCCAGCTGCGCTCGGGATTGGCGGCTGAAGCGAAGAGAACCGTTTCTGCCCGCTCCAGATTTTCCCCCGACAGCAGCAACGGCTGGCCGGGCGCCGGCACCCCCGATCCCGTGTGCAGCAGCGGCACCTCTACCCCGGAGAGCACCAACATAGAAAGGCGGCGATTGGCACCGCCAGAGCCCCCAGAACGGGCAGAAAGGGTCAGGGATCCCTTTCCTTGTGCCAAGGTGGTGGATCCCCGGTAGGCAATGGCGCTGAGCTCCGCTTCCCCGGCAGGTGGGTTGGTAAAAGTGAAGGTGGCCGGCTGCCCTAGGCGCAGGGGCGCGTTGGCGGTCTGGCGATAGCTGCCCAGGGTAATGCTGAGATCGATCCCCTCCACCCCCGGCCAGGTGGGGGTACGAGCCAGCCAGCGATCCACCTCGGAGGCAGGGAGCTGGGCCACCAGATCGGATCCTTGTTCCTGGAGGAGCAGGACGATGCGGTTGTTGGGCACCGCCAAACCCGATTGGCGGGCCTGTTCGAGTGTGAGAGCGGCGGGGGCGAGGGGAGTTGGGGTGGAAACCGGCTGCAGGGCAGAAGGGGAAACGACGCTGGGAGACAAATTAGAGGAAGAGAGCTCGCCGCAGGCCGAGAGGGCCAGCACCAGAGCACTCAGCGCCGGCAAAGATAGCGGTGCAGGGGAAGCCCGTCGTGGCATGATGCAGCTCATCCTCTCCCACAAACTGGGAAGCGGCGGGAACCCAAACCTCCATGTCGATAGCAACTCACGTAAAAGCCGGCAGAAATTGCCCCGCTACTTTTTCTGCGGACAGCCGCGCCCCACCGCCTGCTCGGCATAGGGAAACCCCTCAGCCAGCCTCGCAGGCCTTGAACCCTAACCCTATCCATGCTTAAGCCGTCTCACCCAAGGGTGAGTTGCACTCCTCACTTCTTAATATCCTTACTCAAATCCCCGTCGAAAAGCCAGATGGCAATCGGATGCTCGCCAAGCCATGTTCGTTTTTGTCCGCTCGATATCCCAGCCTCTTCGAGCAGAAGCCTCCAGCCCGGTGGAAGGCCGGGGCTAACCTATGGGTCCGGAATTGGCCACCCTCGCGGATAGATCAAATAGACGGTACCCCCGGAGTGGGCCAACCACAAAGGCTCTAGCTGGTCGCGGCGGTAGGTGCGGCGAACTTCTTCGTTGGTCTTGGCCGCCGGATCGTGGAGGATGGGATCCCCTTGGCGGTCGAACCCCACCAGCACCGCCAGATGGCCGTTGCTTTTGGGGATCGGCGCCCCCTCCAGCTCGCCCTCGCCCCAGGCATAGCTGAGGATAGCCGGCACGCCGGCCGCGATCCAGGCTTCTGCCTGGGCCAGGCTCTGCAGCCGCGCCACCACGCCGGCCAAACCCCGCTCGGCGGCATGAGCCACGTTGAAGGCCCAGTTGCCGTGGCCCTGGTAAACCCGGTCGTACACCCCGGCCGCCGCGGCGCGCACCAACGGCTCACAGGGGGGGGGATCCCGCTGCCAGTAGGCCATCACCATCGCCAAGGCAGTGGGGCTGCACCAAGCTGCTCCCCCGTCGGCATAGACCATTTGGGAACACAAGGGCAGCTCCAAGACCTGGCCCCAGCGGCTGGGATCCCCAGGGGAGAGGCGGTCGGGCTGGGCCGGCTGGTTGGAAAAGGCAACCGCCACCTGATCCACCAGGGGAGAGCGGCCCGCCTCTTGCGTGAACAGGCGCACCCTGACTTGGAAAGCCTCTGCCCCGTTGTGGGTATCCTTGAGCACCAACAAGTCCGTGTGCAGGTTGCCATCTGCGTCTTCCTGCCCGCGCACGGAGTGGCTGGCCAGGGTGGGCGGATCGGCAGCCCACACGCCGGCGTGATACCACTTCGTCCAGCGCCCCGCAAGCTTGGCCCGGATCTCCACTTCTAGCCAGGTGCCGGGAGGGGTGGTGGCATTCCAGGAGACGATTGCTTCCACCAGAGGAAAGCTGGCGGGAACTTCCGGGCTGATGGCTTCTCCCACCCAATAGCTGCCGGGGGGATGAAAAGGACGTCCGCGCAATGGCGACTGCGGCTCCTCAAGGCTGACTTCTTGCCGCCAGCTCTCTGGATCTAAGACCAATTGCCCTTGGGCGTTCAGCCGGATCCCGCGGGCTGACCAGCCCTGAAAACCTTGGGGGGCATGCCAGCGCTGCAACCTGGTGCGATAGGGGGAGTGGCGCTGGGCTTGCATTGTCAAGAGTCCTGGAGAAGTTGCAACCGGCTGGGCCAACGCGGGCAGGAGCAGCACAACGCCGCTGACCAGCCCAGACAGCCTTTGCCAGGAGTCTTTGCCTTGCGGCAGCATTGTCGGCTTGCCCCCACTAATAGTGCGACACCGCCGGATGCCCCTTAATGTACCAGCGCCAGGGAAGCTCTACCCCGCGGGTAATGCCGATGCGGGTAGTTTGGACAATGGGGAACTGTGCCTCCCAAGCAGGGGATCCCTCTAGCCAAATGCCTTCCTGGCCGGCTGCCACCGGTTCCAGCCGCCAGCCATTGTGGGATCCGTCGATGCGCAGCGCTTGGCAGAGCAGGCCCGGCCCCGCCGCCACCCGCGCCGGTTTCAAGCGCTTGTTGGCCGGGATCCACTCCGGCAGGCAATCCAACTGGGCTGCCCGGATCAAAACCGCTGACGCGATCCCTTCCGCCTCGGTGACGATGTTGAGACAGTGGTAGAGGCCGTAGATGCGATAGACGTAGAGATGGCCGGGCGGCCCGAACATCACCTGGTTGCGGCGGGTCTTGCGGCGATAGGCGTGGCATGCCGGATCGCCGGCGGTGTAGGCTTCCGTTTCCACAATCTGCGCCCGCACCTGCAGCCCATCGGCAAATTGCCGCACCAGCACCATGCCCAGCAACGTAGGCGCCACCAGCGGCGCCGGCTTGCTTAACCACTCCCAAGCAGCCACAGCCGGCTCGGCAACTTTCATCCCCCGGCAACAGCAGGGACGATGCTCACCTCATCCCCATCCTGTAGAGGCGTGTCCGATCCCTGGAGGAAGCGAATGTCTTCGCTGTTGACATAGAGATTGACAAAGCGGCGCAATTCCCCCTTTTCATCGCACAGCCGCGCCTTGATGCCCGGATAGGTCTGCTCCAAGGCCTCCAGCAATTCCCGAACGGTGGATCCCTCGCAACTTACCACCTCCTGATCCCGGGTGAGCACCCGCAGCGTGGTGGGAATTAACACCTTGACTGCCATAAGCCAATGCTTCGTCCAGCGACCAACCTTAGAAGACTAGGGTAGCAGCACCCCGTCAATGCCGTGAATCACCCCGTTGGCAACCGGAATATCCGCCAAGTTCACATTGGCCCCGTTGACCCGGATGCTGCCATCGGCTCCCACCTGCACCCGCAGCGGCAGCCCCGCCAAGGTGGTCAGAGTGGCCGATTGGCCAGGCCGCAGGTCAAACGAGGTAATCCGCCCCGGCACCACATGATAGGTGAGGATGCGGGTGAGCTGATCCCGATTGGCCGGCTGCAACAACGTCTCCACGGTGCCCGGCGGCAGTTTCCTAAAGGCCACATCGGAAGGGGCAAAGACCGTGAACGGCCCCGGCCCCGCCAACGCCGTGTTCAGCCCCGCCGCCCGCAAAGCCGTCGCCAACGTCGAGTAGCTGCTGGGCAAAGTTTCCAGCTCAACGGCAATGGTGTTCAGCCCCTGAGGCCGAGCCGTGGGAGCCAAAGCAAGGGGGGTCAACACCGCCACTGCCACCGGCAAGCAGCGACGCGCAAAGTGACGGACAGAACGGAGGATAGGCATGGTGCAGAGCTCCTGAGCGAGTGGGTCTGTGCCAGGGATCGTAACAGTTCTTCACTAAGACGCCGTTAAGAGCCCAGGGGGATCCCTCTCGCTTCAAACCGAAGCCTCCTGCCAGTCCAGCCGCTCCAGAGTGCGGGCGCGCTCCAATGCCTGTTCAAAGCTCTCCAGCTTGGGCGAGATCACCAGCGGATGGCCCACGTGCGCCTGCACCGCCTCCTGGGTTTTCAAGCCATTGCCGGTAATATAGGCTACCGTAACCGCCTCAGGATCAAGCTGGCCCGATTCGGCCAGGCGTTTGAGCACGGCAATGGTGGTGCCGCCAGCCGTCTCGGTGAAGATACCCTCAGTCTCGGCCAAGAGCTTGATGCCGGCCACGATCTCGGGATCCGTGGCCGTCGCGATCTGGCCGCCGGTTTTGCGGGCAATCTCCAGGGCGTAGATGCCGTCGGCAGGGTTGCCGATGGCAATAGACTTGGCGATGGTATTCGGCTTAACCGGAGTAACAAAATCCCGCCCCTCGCGAAAGGCCTGGGCAATGGGCGAACATCCCTGCGCCTGGGCGCCGTGGAAGATAACCGGCTTCTCCGCCACCAGCCCCACCTTCACAAACTCCTGAAAACCTTTGTAAATCTTGGTGTACAGGGATCCCGACGCCAGCGGGATCACCACCTGATCCGGCAGTTGCCACCCCAGTTGCTCCGCCACCTCGTAGGCTAAGGTTTTCGAGCCTTCTGCGTAGTAGGGGCGCAGGTTGATGTTGACAAAGCCCCAGCCGTAGCGATCCGCCACCTCGGCGCAGAGGCGGTTGACCTGGTCGTAGTTGCCCTCCACGGCCATGACGGTGGGATTGTAGATGAGGGATCCCAGCACCTTGCCCGCCTCCAGATCCGCCGGGATGAAGATGGTGCAGTCCAGGCCGGCGTGGGCGGCGATGGCAGCCGTGGAGTTGGCCAAGTTGCCCGTGCTGGCGCAGGAAACGGTGGTAAAGCCCAGCTCCTTGGCGCGGGTCAGGGCCACCGACACCACCCGATCCTTAAAGCTGAGGGTGGGCATGTTGACGGCGTCGTTCTTGAGGTAGAGGTTTTTTAACCCCAGCCGCCGGCCCAGCCGCTCCGCCTTCACCAGCGGCGTCATGCCGGTGCCCACATCGATGGGCCGCTCCGAAAGGACCGGCAGGAAAGGTCGGTAGCGCCAGATGGAGAGCGGCCCGGCCTGGATGCTCTGCCGGCTGACAACGCTCTTGAGCCAGTCGTAGTCATAGACCACTTCCAGGGGGCCAAAACACAGGTCGCACACGTGCTTGGCCACCGGCTCATACTCGGCCCCACATTCCCGACAGCGCAAGCGCCTAAAGCCCACCTGGAGGGTGCGCAAGGCCGAGCTGGGCGGCAAATCGGCAGGGCTGAGCGGGCGGTGGGAAAGGGTTTGGGTCATAGGAAGCCTCAGACAGGAGAAAGGGCTGGATCTTGTTTACCCGTCGTCGAGGGCAATCCTATCACCCGCGATCGACCCCGTCAACTAAACCCGACTAAAATAGTCTGAATTAGATCCGGCTGGGGAGAGCGGGATCCTAGCCGGTTTGGGCAACCTCGGAGCGGCAGACTGGTGGAGGTCTGGCTTTCTCTTGCCGAGATTTGGGGATAGCCCTCTATCCGTCGCTAGACTGGAGAAACAAGCTGTAACAACCTAATTGGGATAGGGGATCCCGGTATTCCGCGGGGGCGATCCTATGCTCAAAGTTGGACGGGACAACGTGGACTTTCTCGACCACTACGACGTGATCGTCGTGGGTGGGGGACACGCTGGCTGTGAAGCGGCCCTGGCGGCAGCGCGGCTGGGCTGTAATACCTTGATGCTGACGTTGAACCTGGACAAGATCGCCTGGCAGCCCTGTAACCCCGCTGTGGGGGGCCCGGCCAAGTCGCAACTGGTGCACGAAATCGACGCCCTTGGCGGCGAGATGGGCAAAGTTACCGACCGCACCTATTTGCAAAAGCGGGTGCTCAACCGCTCGCGGGGGCCGGCGGTATGGGCCTTGCGGGCGCAAACCGACAAGCGGGAGTACGCGCGGGTAATGCGCTCGGTGGTGGAAAACCAGCCCAATCTGAGCATCCGCGAGGGCACTGTCACCGACCTGGTGCTGGGGCGCAACGATGAGGTGGTGGGCGTGGTTACCCATTTTGGCAGCGTCTTCGGCTGTGGGGCGGTGATCCTGACCACGGGCACCTTTCTGGGAGGGCGCATCTGGATTGGCCGCCACTGGCAGCCTGCTGGCAGAGCGGGGGAATTTGCCGTCGAAGGCCTGACCGACACCCTGCGCCAACTGGGCTTTGAGACAGGTCGGCTGAAGACGGGCACCCCTGCCCGTGTGGATCGCCGCAGCGTCGATTTTTCCGTGATGGAGCGGCAGCCAGGGGATCCCGACCTGCGCTGGTTTAGCTTTGACCCGGAGGTGTGGGTGCCGCGGGAGCAGATGGACTGCTATCTCACCCGCACCACGCCGGAGACCCACCGCATCATCCGCGAAAACCTCCACGAGACGCCGGTCTACGGCGGCTGGGTGGAGGCCAAGGGGCCCCGCTACTGCCCCAGCATCGAAGACAAGATCGTCCGCTTTGCCGACAAGGAAAGCCATCAAATTTTTATTGAGCCAGAGGGGCGGGATCTGCCGGAGCTCTACATCCAGGGGTTCTCGACGGGGATGCCAGAAAAGATCCAGATCCAGATGCTGCGCTCCCTGCCCGGCCTGGAGCGGTGCGTCATGCTGCGGCCTGCCTACGCCGTGGAATACGACTATCTGCCGGCCACCCAGCTCTACCCCACCCTGATGACCAAGAAGGTGCAGGGGCTGTTCTGTGCCGGCCAAATTAACGGCACCACCGGCTACGAAGAAGCAGCAGCCCAGGGGCTCATTGCCGGGATCAACGCCGCCCGCCTGGTGCAGGGGAAGCCGCTGGTAACCCTGCCGCGGGAGTCCAGCTACATCGGCACCCTCATCGACGACCTCTGCACCAAAGAGCTGCGGGAGCCCTACCGCATGCTCACCAGCCGCTCCGAATACCGCCTTATCCTACGCGCCGACAACGCCGACCAACGCCTCACCCCCCTGGGGCGGGAATGGGGCCTCATCGACGACCGCCGCTGGGCCCTCTTCCAGGCCAAGCAGGCCCGCATTGCCGCCGAGATCGAGCGCCTGGAAACCCAGCGGGTTAAGGCCCACGACCCCGCCGGGATCCACCTCAGCCAACTGACCGGCCAGGGGATCAAAGGATCCGCCACCTTGGCCGAGCTCCTGCGCCGCAACCCGATCCACTACGCCGACCTGCTAGAGCTGGGGTTGGGAAATGAGGAGCTGGATCCCTTTGAGCAGGAGGCAGCAGAAATTGCTGTCAAATACAGCGGCTACATCCAGCGGCAACAAGCCCAGATCGAGCAGGTGAGCAAGCAGTACCACCGCCCCCTGCCCCCCGATCTGGACTACCACTCCATCCCCACCCTCTCCAAAGAGTCGCGGGAGAAACTGGCGGCAGTCCGGCCTCTGACCGTGGGCCAGGCGGCCCGCATTGGCGGCGTCAACCCCGCCGACATCAACGCCTTGCTCATCTACCTCGAGGTGAGACAGCGTCAGAGAGCGACGGCAGAACCTGTTGGCAGCTCGCGGTAATCTTTGCGCCCAGCCGTGTAGAGAGCAGGGATCTCCTCCAGCGCCATGCGCGAAGCCACGCCCAAATCCAAGGGGGAGACCTCCCCGCGCAGCCAGTGACAGAGGCCGGCTGCCCCAATCATGGCGGCGTTGTCGGTACAGAGGTTTGGGGGCGGGATCACCACCCGCAGGCCCTTTTGCTGGCCCGCTTCCAGAAGGCGAGCGCGCAGCTCCCGGTTGGCAGCTACCCCGCCAGTCAGCAGCAGGGTTGAGAGGCCAAGAGCTTCGGCGCAGGCCACGGCTTTTTCCGTGAGGACGCGCGTTAGGCAGGCCTGAAAGCTGGCGGCAATGTCGGCAATGGGCAGCTCCTGGCCTTCCTGCTGCAAGTGCTGGACGAGGCGCAGCACAGCCGTCTTCAGGCCACTGAAGCTGGTGTCGTAGGGGTGGTCCAGCTTGCCTTCCGGCAGGGGAAAGCGATGGGGATCCCCTTGTTGCGCCCAGCGGTCGATCTGGGGCCCGCCCGGATAGCCCAGCCCCAACAGCCGCGCCACCTTATCAAAGGCTTCGCCGGCAGCATCGTCGCGGGTGCGGCCCATCGTCTGGTACTCCCCGTAGTCCTTCATCCAGATCAAGCTGGTGTGGCCTCCCGAAACCAAAAGGCACAGGCAGGGAGGTTGCAAGTCGGCTGTGGCCAAAAAGCCGCTGAAGAGATGGCCCTCCAGGTGATGTACCCCAATCAAGGGCTTATCGTAGAGCAGCGCCAAGGTCTTGGCCGCCATCAGCCCCACCAGTAAGGATCCCACCAGGCCCGGCGCACAAGTTACGGCAATGGCATCCACCTCGGCTACGCCTAGCCCGGCCTGCTGCAGCGCTGACTCCAGTACAAATGGCAAAGTTTCCACATGGCGGCGGGCAGCCACCTCCGGCACCACGCCCCCGTAGGCTGCATGGAGGTCGATCTGGCTAGCTACCACCGAGCTGAGCTGCCGCGGGGCAAAGGTTGGCCAGGTTGGCTCCGCCTCCACCACCGCCACAGCCGTTTCGTCACAACTGGTTTCAATGGCAAGGACACAGGCCATGGGAAAAAGGGGTGGGAATGCCTCAGGATCCTTAAGAATTGTGTGAGCTAAAACCCGAGATCCCTCCGGATAAGGCGCTCAGGAGTATGATACTAACCGTTTGGTGCTCGTTTCTGCACTGAGCATTCCTCCCCATTGAGTCCCTAGCTCAAGGACACATCCTGCCATGCGAACCCTTTTGAGTCTCCTTTTGGCCCTTTGCCTAGCGCTTGGTTTTACCCAGGCAGTGCAGGCAGAGCCTTTGATTGGCTTGAAGCCTTGTAGCGAAGTTCCTGCTTTCCAGGCTCTACGAGATCAGCGCCTGAGCAGCCTTGAAGAGAAAATCCGCAACGCTAGCCCTGAGTTGGCTCCCCTTTACCAGCAAAAGTTGGTCCAAACCGAAAAGCGTTTTGAGCGCTACAGCAAGCTGCTCTGTGGCGAAGAAGGCTTGCCCCACCTGGTTACCGATGGCCGCTGGAGCCATGCAGGCGAGTTTCTCATCCCTGGCCTGCTTTTCCTCTACATCGCCGGCTGGCTGGGCTGGGCTGGGCGCTCCTATCTGATTGCTGTCCGGAATAGCGACGAGCCGGAGATGAAAGAAAGCATCATCGACGTCCCCTTGGCGCTGCGCTGTTTCCTCACGGCTTTGGCCTGGCCTGCCGCTGCTTTCAAGGAAATTGCCAGCGGCGAAATTCAGGAGCCGGAAGAGGCCGTGCCCATCTCTCCTCGCTGAAGAAGGGGCTTCTCCTCGGCTTTTGGCTTAGCTTCACCCATCCAACTTGAGAGGTATGTATGTCTGATTTCACCAAGTTTCTCACCACGGCTCCAGTGGCCTTTATCTTGTTTTCCAGCTTCGTTTTTGCGCTGTTCATCGAGATCAACCGCTTCTTCCCCGACATTTTGACGTTCTGAACTCGCAAGCCAGGGATCCCCAGCCGCGCCAGCAACACCCACAGGGATCCCTGGTCTTTTAAGCCAGACTTTTTGGAATTTGAGGTTTTTCTAACCCTTTTTGCACTGGAACCAGAGTTGCCGACATGGTTGAACCCACTGCCGATACCGTTTCTCCTAATAGGGGATATATCGCCGTCCCGGAAGGGGATCCGCAGATTGGCGATTTCTGGACGCCGATCAACCACGCGCCTGTTGTCCGTCTGTTGATAGACTGGTTGCCCATCAACCGGCCGGGATTGAGCTCCATTTGGCGGGGTTTGGAAATTGGCATGGCCCACGGCTATTGGTTGGTGGGGCCTTTTGCCAAGCTAGGGCCGCTGCGCAGCGAGCCCATCGGCCTGCTGAGCGGTTTCCTGGGAGCCTGTGGCCTGATCTTAATCATGACGGCAGCTCTCTCTCTCTACGGCACCGTCTCCCCGCAGCGCAACGACGGGCCGGTGCAGGGATCCCAATCTTGGAGCGAACTGGCCGCCGGCTTTTTGGTAGGGGGCATGGGCGGGGCAATCGTCGCCTACCTGCTTCTGCTCAATGGAGATCTGTTGTTTCCCAATTTTGGTTAAGCGGCTTCCCCTCTCCATCCATCCCCTTGTCTTGGACGGCCTTGCGAGTCTCTCCATCCTCTGCTGAGCGGCGGCTTGGCCAGATGGGCTCTGCTTTCCAGCTTTTCGCGTTGATGCCGGCCCGCTTGCCCACAGCTTCCCTGGATTTTGCTCTCCAGCTTCTTGACGGGGTTTCAGCTGGCTTTTCAAGGCTTGCAGCGTCTTTGTGATCCAATAACCTGAGCAGGCGAGGGAAAAGTTCAGGGCAGCAGTGAGACTGGCAGAAGGCAGGAAGCTTGCCCTAGCATAGACTGAGCCAGCCAGTGGAGTCTCGAATTTGCTATGAACCGACGGCAGCGGTTCTAGGCATTTTTCCAAATAGCCAAATAGTTTTTGTAAGCTGTCGTGAGCGATCTCCTGTCCGATCCCACTTCTGCAAGCTTCTCTTTGGCTGAGATCGGTCGCCTGTCGCCTGCAGCCCTGGCCTACCTGGGAGACGCCATTTACGAACTGCACGTGCGACGGCAGCAGTTGTTTCCTCCCACTCGGCCAGAGCTTTACCATCGGCAGGTGGTAAGGCGGGTACGCGGATCTGCTCAGGCCAGATTGTTGTTGGCGCTTTTGCCCTATCTCAGCCCTGAAGAGCGGGAGATCGTCCGCTGGGGCCGCAACGGCTGCGGTCGTCCACCCCGCCACTTGCCCTTGGCCGACTACCAGAATGCCAGTGGCCTGGAAACCATCTTGGGCTACCTTTACCTCACCGATCCCGAGCGGCTACGCCACATTCTCGCTCTCACCGATGTTTTGGCCAAGACGATAGGCGAGGGGGAAGGTTAAGATCGGCTTTTACTCTGCACCGTTCTCTGCCCATGCCCAAGCCTTCCCAATGCAAACCTCCCTTACGGCTGTCTCGCCGGAGCAAGCTGCAGCGGCAAGGGGCGGGGCAACCCTTCAACAAGCCCAAGCAGACCAAACGGCGCGAGGGGGGCTCCCCGCTCCATCTCCAGCCGGCGGCGCAAGAGCCGCCCGTAAAGCCGCTTCGTCGCAAGGCTGAGCAGGAGCGCCCCCAGCCAAATCCCAGCCCTCCCGTTGCCAGTCCAGAAGACGGGGAGCTGCAGGTTAACCGGGATCCCGAAGCCGAACCTGAACAAGAGATCATCTACGGTCGCCAAACCGTGTTGGCTGCGCTGAGAAGCCAGGCCACCCTTAACCGAGTGTGGGTGCTGCCGCGGTTGCGCTACAGCCCCCAATTTTGGTCTTTGTTGGAAGAAGCCAAAGCACGGGGTACCGTCATCGATGAGGTGTCTCTCCAGCGGCTAAACCTTCTCACCGCTGGAGCCAACCACCAGGGGATCGCCGCCCAGGCCACCCCTTACCGCTATGTGGATCTGGAAGAGCTGGTGGAACAGAGCCGCCAGTCCGGCCCCCATCCGGTGCTGGTGGTGCTGGACGGGATCCAGGATCCCCACAACCTGGGGGCTATTGCCCGCAGCGTGGAGGCGTTTGGCATGCAGGGGATGGTGATCCCACAGCGGCGGGCGGCAGGCGTCACTGCGACGGTGATGAAGGTGGCAGCGGGGGCCCTCTCTACTTTGCCGGTGGCGCGGGTGGTGAACTTAAATCGCGCCCTGGAATATCTTAAAGGGCAGGGGTTTTGGGTCTATGGCACCACCAGCCAGGGGGCTGCCCCTATCTACAGCGCCGACTTTCGCCGACCTATTGCCTTGGTGGTGGGATCCGAAGGGGAAGGCATCAGCTTGCTCACCCAGCGCCACTGCGACCAACTGCTGTCGATCCCCTTGGCGGGCCGCACGGAAAGTTTGAATGCTTCGGTGGCGGCGGGCATCGCCCTCTACGAGATCCACCGGCAGCGCTCCCCCCACCGAGGTCGAAACATTTCTCAACAAATCCTCAACGAAGGCAGTAGAATCTAGGTGATTGCAAAAGATCCTGAGTCATCCTTTGCGCTTAATAGGGGGGATGGATCCCGTGGGCAACCCTTTGGTCTGGCTGTTGGATAGGCTGCGGGGCCTAGCAGTCTGGGTTGAGATCACCACCGACGACTGCACCTATTACTACGGCCCCTTCGCCAGCGAGAAAGAAGCAGAGGCGCATAAAGGTCGCTACATCGCCGACCTGAAGGCGGAGGGGGCTGAGAAGATCGAGGTTCAGATAAAGAAAATGCGCCAGCCGCAGTCGCTGACGGTGGTCCGCACTCCTTCGCGGGTTCGTTCCTGATGACGGCTATGGTTTACCAGGTAACCGTTCATCACCGGGGCCAAACCTACCGGTTTACCGCGGCGGCAGATCAGACAGTTTTACAGGCGGCTCTCGAACACGGCCTAGAGCTGCCCTCTTCCTGCCAGGCGGGAGTCTGTACCACCTGTGCAGGGAGGCTGAAGTCGGGATCCGTGGCCCAGCCTGACGCCATGGGGATCGGGCCGGAACTCAAGGCTCAGGGCTTTGTGCTGCTGTGTGTAGCCTATCCTACTTCCAATCTAGAGGTGGAGACGGACCAAGAGGAGGAGGTCTATCGTCTCCAGTTTGGCTCCTAGCCCTGCTTGGATATCCACCCCCGTTGAGGGCAATTCTGTGCGGGTTACTCAAAGGAGTTCTAACGGCCTGTGAAGCTGCACTTTCTCCGCCTTTCCCTGCCCCTAAGCCTGCCGGTTTCTGCTGCTCGACTGGAGGGATCCCTTACCGAGCAGGTGGCCCAGGAGCTAGGACAGCCAGCTCAGCTTCTGCGCTGGAGCCTGACGGCGGTGGAGGGGGATAGGGCTTGGGTGGAGGTAGTAGCTACTACCGACGATGGCCATTCCGATTGAAGACAGCCCACCCCTCTCCTTAGGAAGAGGGGAGTTGGGGATAGCGCCCGCGCCGCCGGCGCGTTCGCAACTGCGTTGCCTATCGGGTCTGAAAGAGTTTTCCCAAGACCTCAGAGGCTAGCGGGAATCATTTCGTTGCTACGCTGAAGGACAGAAATGGCTAGCGGTACCCTCGGCAGTTTTTGTCCTTTGGCCAATGTCTGTCCCCACATCTGAACCAATGTCGGCTCCAATGTTGGCCGAGCAGCATCCCCCTGTTGCCCTCACCATTGCCGGATCCGATAGCGGCGGCGGAGCGGGCATTCAAGCGGATCTGCGCACCTTTGCCTTCCAGCGCGTCCACGGCACTTCCGCCCTCACCTGCGTAACTGCCCAAAACACCCTCGGGGTCAACCGCGTGGATGCGCTGCCGCCGGAGGCGGTGGCCGCCCAGATTGAGGCGGTGGTGCAGGATATCGGGGTGCAAGGGATCAAAACCGGCATGTTGCTCAATGTCGAGATCGTGCGGGAGGTGGCCCGCCAAGTGGAGCGGTGGGCCCTGCAGCCGCTGGTGGTGGATCCGGTGATGGTCTCCCGCACCGGGGCCAAGCTGCTGGCAGAAGACGCCATCCAGGCCATCCGCGAGCGGCTGATCCCGCTGGCCCAGGTCGTTACCCCCAACCGCTACGAGGCCCAGATTTTGGCAGGGATGGAGCTGCAGTCATTGGCGGATATGGAGGAGGCGGGCCGCCGCATCTACGCCCTGGGCTGTAAGGCGGTTTTGGTCAAGGGGGGAGGTATGCCAGGGGAACTGCAGGGGGTGGATGTGTGGTTTGACGGCGAGCGGCTGGAGATCCTCAAAAGCGAGCGCATCCCCACCCGCCACACCCACGGCACCGGCTGTACCCTCTCGGCAGCCATTGCGGCGCAACTGGCTTGGGGCAAGGATCCCTTGGCGGCGACGCTAGCAGCCAAGGCCTATGTTACCGAAGCCCTGCGGCATCCTCTGGCCATCGGCGCAGGACAAGGGCCGGTGGGGCACTTCTACCCGCTTCTCCAGTCTTAGCCCCCTTCTTCGCAGCCGGCAGCCGCTCAGGCTGCCGGGGGAGGTTGAACGGCCCCGCTGGCTAGAGCAGTTCCCGCACGTCCACCACTTTGCCGCTCACGGCCGCCGCCGCCACCATGGCCGGGCTCATGAGCAGGGTGCGCCCACTGGGGGATCCCTGGCGACCCTTAAAGTTGCGGTTGGAAGAAGAGGCGCTAATCTGCCGGCCTACGAGGCGGTCTGGGTTCATGGCCAAACACATGGAGCAGCCGGGATCCCGCCACTCAAACCCTGCCGCCTCAAAGATCTCGCGCAGGCCCTCGCGTTCCGCCTCCTGCTTGACCCGCTCCGAGCCGGGCACGACAAACGCCTTCACTCCAGGCGCTACTCGCTGTCCTTTGGCAATCTTGGCCGCCTCCCGCAAATCGCTCAAGCGGCCGTTGGTGCAACTGCCAATGAAGCAGACATCCACTGGCGTGCCCACGATGGGATCCCCCGGCCGCAAGCCCATGTAGGCATAGGCTTCCTTGGCCAGCTCCCGCTCGCTTTCCGGCAGCTCTTCCGGTGCCGGGATCCGCTCGTCCACCCCAATGCTCTGACCAGGGGTGATTCCCCAGGTTACGGTGGGGGCGATCTCTGCGGCCTGAAACACCACCACGTCGTCGTAGACGGCGTCGGGGCCGCTGGCCAGGCTTTGCCACCAGGCCACTGCCTCCTCCCAGTCGGATCCCTGAGGAGCAAACTCCCGTCCCTTTAGATACTCAAAGGTTACCGCGTCGGGATTGACGTAGCCGCAGCGGGCTCCCCCCTCGATGGACATGTTGCAGAGGGTCATGCGCTCCTCCATGCTCATGGCCTCGATGGTGCTGCCGCCGTATTCGTAGGCGTAGCCCACCCCGCCTTTGACCCCCAGCTTGCGGATGATGTGGAGGATCACATCCTTGGCGTAAACCCCCGGCCCCAACCTGCCGTGCACCTCGATGCGGCGCACTTTGAGCTTGGACAAGGCCAGAGTTTGGGTGGCCAGCACGTCCCGCACCTGGCTGGTGCCGATGCCGAAGGCAATGGCCCCAAAGGCCCCATGGGTAGACGTGTGGCTATCGCCGCAGGCAATGGTCATCCCCGGCTGCGTCAGCCCCTGCTCCGGCGCAATCACATGCACGATCCCCTGCTGGCCGGAGCCGCTGTTGTAGAAGCGGATGCGATATTGGCGACAGTTGCGCTCCAGCTCCTGGATCATCTCCTCTGCCAAGGGATCCGCAAAAGGTCGCGTCCGGTTGTCTGTAGGGATAATGTGATCTACCGTCGCCACCGTCCGCTCTGGAAAAAGAACTGGCAGATTGCGCTCCCGCAGCATGGCAAAAGCCTGGGGGCTGGTGACCTCGTGGATGAGGTGTAGCCCAATGAACAACTGCGTCTGCCCTGAGGGCAAGATCCGCACCGTATGGGCGTCCCAGACTTTGTCAAACAACGTCCTCTCGCTCATCTTCCTCTCCGGCCTGCGGCCAAGCCAGTTTTGAGCTGCTTTCCGTAGAGCTTCAATGTCCTACTTGTTACCAAAGCTTGTCAAGTCAGAGGTCGGGGCGGGCAAAGCACCTTTCCCAAGGCCGGGCTAGCCCAGTTGAGCTGACCGGCCCTAGGGGAGACGGAGGGCCTGGGGATCCGGCTCCAGCAGAATACCGGTGGGAGCAAACTGGGTTACCCAGAAATCCACCTCTGGAAAGTGGTGGCACAGACTGTCACGGGCTTGGGCGGCCCTCTCCAGGCTGGCCATGATCCCAAACACCGTCGGCCCTGAGCCCGACATCAGGGATCCCAGCGCTCCTGCCTCGAGCAAGGCCTGGCGCAATTTTCCCACGATAGCGTGCTCGGCCAAAACTGGTTGCTCCAGATCGTTGCGCAAACTGCGGGCCAAGCCCAGCAGATCCCGACGCTCCAGAGCAGCCAGCACCTGAGGCAAGGTGGGCCGGGAGGGCGCGCCAGAAGGCGAGGCAGCGGCGTGGCGAGCCCGAAAGGCCTGATAGGCCCAGGCGGTGGAAACCCCTAGATGCCGGGGCTTGGCCAACAGCAGCGGGATCCCTTCCCAGTCGGCCAGCGGCTGTAAAACTTCTCCCCGTCCCGTAGCCAACTGCGTCCCCCCCTGCACACAAAAGGGAATATCGGATCCCAAACGGGCCGCCAAGCTCTGCAGTTCTCCTACCGTCAGGCCCAGGCCCCAAAGCTGGTTCAGACCCACCAAAACTGCCGCCGCATCCGCTGAGCCGCCCGCCAAGCCCGCTGCTACTGGGATCTGTTTTTCCAGCTGGATCTCCACTCCCAGCTCAGCCCGACATTCCCTTTGCAGCAGCTCAGCCGCGCGGTAGGCCAGGTTGCGGGCATCTGCCGGCACTTCCGGGTGATCGCAAATCAAGAGGATCCCGTGGGGACGGCGCTGGAGATGCACGCGATCCGCCAAAGTGATGCTCTGTAGGATCATGGCCACCTCGGAATAGCCATCGGGGCGGGAGCCGAGGATTTCTAGGTAGAGATTGATCTTGGCGCGGGCAATCAGGGTACAGGCTTGCATGGGGAAAGGAGCGAGGTTGACAGCAACTCCCCTCAGCCTGTCCAAACCAAGGGGAAACCAGACCTTGCTGGGGAGGCCTTCCAGCCTGATTCTAAGGCAAGGGATCCCTGGGCGGAGGAAACAGCATGGGATTGGCTATGGCCATCGGGCCGGCCACCGTTTGCTGCAAAAGCGCCCGCAAAGCGGGATCCGCTGCCCAGCCCAAGGGCGAAGCTGGAGGCGAGCCCAGGGCACCCCGGAACGGAAGCTAGGTTTACTTCACCAAAAC
>NZ_AXUX01000001.1:1324372-1327553 GCF_002760475.1 Synechococcus sp. 63AY4M2
GTTTCAAGCCAAGAAGAAAAACGTGGTTGTCGTGGAAGTATCGGAAGCGTACACCAGCAAAACCTGTACCAAGTGCGGGCACATCCACACCAAGTTGGGTGGCGCAAAGGTGTTTAGATGCCCGAAGTGCAACCATAGGCTACCACGAGATTGGCAAGGCGCTCTGGGTGTCATGCTCAGGGCTTTGCGGGATACCGCCTTTCTGTTTGGACTCCGTCCGAGTAGCGCGGTCGCGTCAGCATCGCGTAGTGACAACGGAAACGGACAGAATGCTATCGCTTCACCGCTGAGCAGTAATGCTCAGCAGTGTTCAGCGTAAATGTATCAGTTTTGGCACCCTCTGCCTCACCACTGCCCCATGAGCAAGCCCAAAGCCGGGATCCTCTACAACGACGCCAAGCCCGCCGCCAAGCGCAGCAGCGAAACCCTGTCCCGCTGGTTTCAGGAACAGGGTTGGGAAGTCTGTGTCGCACCCAACTGGGGCGGCATCCTTGGCTACGCCAAGCCCGACAGTCCCGTCTGCTTGACCAAGGTGGACAGCCTGGCCCCCGCCGGCTTTGACGAGAGCATGAAGTTTGCCGTGGTGCTGGGGGGAGACGGCACCGTTTTGGCAGCAGCCCGGCAACTGGCCCCCAAAGGGATCCCCTTGCTGGCCGTGAACACGGGCCACCTGGGCTTTCTGACAGAGACCTACCTAACCCACCTGGAGGAGGCGGCCAAGGCAGCCATTGCTGGCGAGTACATTCTCGATCGCCGCAGCATGTTGCTGGTGCAGGCCTACCGCGGCAACGAATTGCGCTGGGAGGTGCTCAGCCTCAACGAGATGGTGCTCCACCGCGAGCCCTTGACCAGCATGTGCCACTTTGAAGTAACCATTGGGGATCACTCACCGCTGGATGTGGCTGCCGACGGCATTATTTTAGCCACCCCCACCGGTTCCACCGCCTATGCCCTTTCTGCGGGAGGGCCGGTCATCACTCCCGGCCTGCCGGTGTTGCAGTTGATCCCTATCTGTCCCCACTCGATGGCCTCACGGGCTCTGGTCTTTCCCGATTCGGAAGAGGTATGGATCAGCCCCGCCAGCCCTCAGCCGCTGGTTTTGGTAGCGGACGGCAATGCCGGCTGCTACATCCTGCCAGAAGACCAAATTCGCGTTGTCCGCGCCCCCTACTGCACAGATTTGATTCGCCTACGCCGACCGGAGTTTTTCCGCGTCATGCGGGAGAAATTGGGCTGGGGCCTAACCTACGCCTCCAAGCCCACCTCGGTAGAGCTGCCTTAGTTAGAAAACTTAAATGAGGAGGGGCTGTCGACTTCGATGGGGCCCAGCCCTCTTTTTTGCACCAGGGTTTGCAGCTCGTGCACAAGGTGTTGATCTCGGGAGGCCGTTCGGGCCCCGGACTCGGCAGCCCACGCTTTCAAGTCTTGAATCTGGTCGCGGGCGATGGCGGCCAGGGGAACGGTTTGGCGAATGGCGCCGAGAATATCCTCCTGGGTAAACTCGCGGGGCGGATCCTGGTTGAAGGCCATGTGCATGGCATCGTAGATGGTCTGCTCAATTTCTGCGCCGCTGAAGTTTTCGCTGGCCATGGCCAGCTCAGGGTAGGCAAAATCCCGCACGCGGTTGGGCCGCAGCCGCTGGATGTGGACTTGGAAGATCTCCTCCCGCTCCCGTTGGTTGGGCAAATTGACGAAGAAAATTTCGTCAAACCGGCCTTTGCGCAGCAGCTCGGCCGGCAAGATGCGGACATTGTTGGCGGTGGCAACAATAAAAACGGGTTTGGTTTTTTCCTGCATCCAGGTGATCAGGCTGCCGAAGACCCGCTTGCTGGTGCCCGAATCCCCTGAAAACTCGCTGTTGACGCCGCCAAAGGCTTTATCCAACTCATCAATCCACAACACACAAGGGGCCATGGCTTCGGCAATTTGGATCATCTGGCGCACGCGGCTTTCGCTTTCGCCGACGATCCCGCCGAAGAGTCGCCCCACATCCAGCCTGAGCAAGGGCATGCGCCACTCGCGGGCTATGGTTTTGGCACATAGAGACTTGCCGGTGCCCTGGATCCCGGCCAGCAAAATGCCCTTAGGACTGGGCAAGCCATAGGCACGGGCCTGGGCACTAAAACTGTTGCGGCGCTGCCGAATCCAGGCTTTGAGGTTTTCCAGGCCGCCGACATTTTGCAAGGTCTCGGAGGGGTTGTAAAACTCCAGGATTTCCGTCTGGCGGATGTATTGTTTTTTCTCTTCCAAAACGAGATCAATATCCCCTTCGCTGACCTTGCCCTTGGCGGCTAGGGCGCGGGCCAGGATCCGCTCAATGCGCTGCCGGGTCAGTCCTTGGCAGGCTCGAACCAGTTGTTCCCGCGCCGGGCCGCTTAGCTCCAGTTGACGGGCAGGGATCGCGCGGGTAATGATCCGCTCAATTTCGGCGATGCTGGGCAGGGGAAAATCATAGACCACAATTTCCTCGCGCAGCTCGGCAGGGACAACGGCTTCTTGGCCCAAGAGGATGATGGACTTGCGGCTGTGGCGGCTCTCTCTGGCCAGGGTTTTCAGGTAGCGGATGACGGGGTAATTGTCCGAGCGTTCCGGATTTCTCAGGGTGGGGTTTAGGTCTTTGAGAACACAAATAACCGCCTCGTCCTCTTTGATGGCGCCGATGCGGCCCAGAGCAGGCATCAATTGGCCTTTGTTTTGGCCGTTATCTGACCAGCCGGAGACGATATCCCAGATTAGGAGTTTGCGCTTGGGCTTGAGGGAATCGGCTAGAACTTGCAGGAGCTCCTCTGCCGGGGCTTCTTCGGGAGTAACCAGGTAGATCAAAGGGTAGCGGGCGCGAACCACTAAGTCCAGCAGTGTGAGGATGTCTTGGTGATTGCTGGCAAAGGCGAGATCTGAGGGACTCATGGATCCACTGAGAGCGGCTGTAGGTAGTGTAGCCAAGGGATCAGGCTAGGGATGGATGGCTCCGTCGGGGAGGATGGCCCCTTTCAAGTCGGCGAATTGATCCCAGCCGGGACTTAGTTTTGCGCCCCATAGGTTTGCCCCCTTTAGGTTCGTGCCACCCAGCTTTGCTCCCCTCAGGTCAGCCCTGCTCAGGTCGGCCTTGCTCAGGTTGGCCCCGCTCAGGTCAGCCCTGCTCAGGTCGGCCTTGCTCAGGTTGGCCCCGCTCAGGTCAGCC
>NZ_AXUX01000001.1:1332334-1352484 GCF_002760475.1 Synechococcus sp. 63AY4M2
CGCCCCGCTCAAGTCTGCCTGAGCTAGATTTTTCCCCTGGGCGTGGCCGTTGACAATTTCCCAGATCAGTTGCCACTTGCGGTCAATTTGCGTTTCGCGGGAAATGACGACCCACTTCAAGTTGGCGTCTGCTAGATTGGCTCCCCGCAGGTTGGCCCCAATGAGATTGGCCCCCATCAAGTTGGCTCCGCTTAAGTCGGCTCCCCTCAAGTCTGCACCACTGAGGTCTGCCTGACTGAGGTTGGCTCCAACCAGGCTGGCGTGGCTTAGATTGACCTGGCCCAGTCTCGCTCGACTCAAGCTGGCCCCGCTTAAGTCCACCCCCCTTAGGTTTAGCCCGCTGAGGTTGGCCCTCCTCAGATCTGCCCAGCGAAAGTCCCGCTCGCCGGCTCTATATCGTTCTCGGATGTCTCCAACCGGACGCAGGGGAACTTGATAGGTTTTTGCTACTTGCACCAGTTGAGGTATGCCAGAGCTTAGTAAGGTCTTCCAAACTGCAAACTGCACCTGCCAATCCAGATGCTGCTGCGTTGTCTGTAGAAGAATCTTTCTGCTTTTTTCACCAAAGCTTCCAACAGTCCCGTTTCCCCCATAAGGATGGCCACTCCTAAGGACTAGCTGAACGGCTCCTGAACTGCCGGCAACTCCTTCAGCTTTAGTCTTTCCATATCCAGTTGTAGCCACAGCCCACTCCCTGTCGGCTAACTTCGTTTCTATTTTTACTTTGGCCCTGGATAAAGACAAGGTCAGACTTGGGGAGTTCTCACCGGGAAGGTATTCTTCGATATACTAATATTTCGATATGCTAATATGTTCAACTTCAACCTTTCAAACGTGCCAGCTTTGAGGATAGGAATTCAAACTTGGCAAAGGGATCCCTTGGGCCAGGCAGATAAGTATTGCAGTTTACAGAAAAAGAGCTTCAGTCCTTTTCTGCCAAGGGATCCCGGCAGCGCTCACAGACAGCCGGTAGATAAAGGGTGTCACGGCGGCCAAACCACTCGTAGCGGTGATCCCGGATCTGGGCATAGCTCCAGTCTCCCAAAAGCTTGAGGCCGGGAAGGTTGTGGTAGAGGGCCAGCCACAGGGATCCGCTGGGCAAGAGGGCGGCAATTTGTTCGACGGCGGCGGAGCCCTGCCAGCGGCGCTGCGGCTGCTCCAGGTCGATCAGGATCATCCCCAATTCCATCTGCTCTGGCGGGATCCCCCACTGGGCCAGGGTAGCTCCATCCTGCATGGGGGCGTAGCGAAACTGCTGGCCGCGATCCAGGCGCTCCAAGAGCTGGACTCCACTGGCGCAGAGGTTGCACAGGCCGTCGTAGATGACCAGGTAGGGCATGTTGGGATCCTCAGGCAGGGGGCTGGGCCAAAATCTGGGCTTGGTAGTCGGCCTCAGAGAGCAGTTGCTGCGGCTGCCGATCTAGGAACAATCGGCCCCTGAGGTGATCGTATTCGTGCTGGAAGATGCGCGCCGGAAAATCCCGCCAGACCACCCGCTGCCGGGATCCCTCAGGGGTGTGGTACTCCACCTCCACCTCGCGGGAACGGGCCACCAGGCCGCGGCAGTTGGGCACGCTCAAGCACCCTTCCCACCCCAGCACCTGCTCCTCGCTGCAAGCTAGGGGGCGGGGGTTAACCATGACCAGCGGCTCCATCTGGGGTGCATCAGGATAGCGAGGGTTGGGACGGGAGGCTACGATGATGACCTGGAGGGGGAATCCCACCTGAGGGGCCGCCAAGCCCACCCCTTGGGCCTCTTTCAAAGTGGCGAGCATCTCTTCAATTAGGTTTTGCAAAGCCGGCGTCCCAAACTCGGCGACCGGCTCAGCCACTTGAGTCAGGATGGGATCCCCTAGCTGGCGCAGGCGTAAAGTCATGGCGATTGCAGGCATTCAAATGCAAACTGCGGCGAACCCTCCTCTCCCCCCAGGCTCCTAGCGGTCTTTGCGGCTGGCTGCCGTTTCCAAAGCCAGCTTGAAGCGCTTCAGCCCCTCCGGGATGGGGATGGGGTAGTGGCCGGTAAAGCAAGCGGAGCAGAAGGAATTGGGATCCCGGCCCGTAGCGGCCAGCATGCCTTCCCAGCTCAAGTAGGCCAAAGAGTCTACCCCGATTTTCTCGGCAATTTCTGCCACCGAGTACTTGGCGGCAATAAGCTGATCTTGGCTGTCGGTGTCGATGCCGTAGAAGCAGGGATGGGTAACCGGAGGGCTGGAGATGCGCATGTGGACTTGGGTGGCCCCCGCCTGGCGCAGGGCCTTGACGATCTTTTGGCTGGTGGTGCCCCGCACAATCGAGTCGTCCACGATCACAATCCGCTGCCCCCGCAGCACGTCTTCCAGGGGGTTGAGCTTCATGCGAATGCCCCGCTCCCGCATCGACTGGGTAGGCTGAATGAAGGTGCGGCCCACATAGCGGTTTTTGATCAGCCCCTCCGTGTAGGGGATCCCTGCCTGGCGGGCATAGCCGATGGCTGCCGGCGTGCCAGAATCGGGCACCGAGATCACCCAGTCGGCCTCTGCCGGCGCTTCCTTGGCCAGTTGTTCCCCCAGCCGCACCCGGTAGGAGTAGAGGCTTTCCCCATGCATGCAACTGTCGGGGCGGGCAAAGTAGATCATCTCGAAGATGCAGAGCTTGGGGGTGGCCTCGGCCCAGCGCACCGATTGCAACCCTTGCCGGCTGATCCACACCAGCTCCCCCGGCTCCACCTGGCGCAGGTAATCGGCTCCGATGATATCCAGAGCACAGGTCTCGGAGGCTAAGACATAGTGTAACCGTGGGGCTTCGGGGCAATGAGGGCTGCCCACCATCTGGGGCTGCAGCAGCTCCTGCCTGGTGGGGTTGCGGCTCAAAAACCCCAACACCAGCGGGCGCACGCCGTAGGGATCCCGCGCCCCGATCAGCCCTTCTGGCGTGCCGATGACCAGGCTAAAGGCCCCGCGGCAGCGGCGCAGAGCCTGACAGGTGGCTTCCACCCAGCCTTGGCCCTGATTGACCGCCTGGGCAATGGCGTGGGCAATACACTCCGAGTCGGTGCTGCCGGTGAGGTGGCGGTCGGCAGCTTCCAGCTCTTGCCGCAGCTCTTCGGCGTTGACCAAATTGCCATTGTGGGCCAAAGCCAGCGGCCCCAGGCGGGTTTCCACAATGATCGGCTGAGCGTTGGCGGCGCGGCTGGAGCCGGTGGTGGAGTAGCGGGTGTGGCCCACCGCCAAGTCGCCGCTCAGTTGGCCCAGATTTACCGGGTCAAAAACTTGGGAAACCAACCCCATCGCCTTGTGCACTCGGCAAAAGGCCCCCTCAAAGGTGGCGATGCCCGCCGATTCCTGGCCTCGATGCTGCAGGGCAAACAGCCCAAAATAGGTCAGCTTGGCCACCTCCTCGCCGGGAGCCAGAATGCCAAACACCCCGCAGGCCTCTTTGGGCCCTTCCTGGCTGTTCCAGAATTCAGCAGGTCGCTCTTGCAGCCCTGCTTGCGCTGAAGATGGTTCTGCTCCCGCCTTCGCTGCCATGGATCCCCTCTTGCTGTGGCACTTACCAGTCTAACCTGAGCGCCCTTGAGATCTCACCGCCGAGGCGGATCCCATGCGGTAGATGTCACCCGTAGTGTTTACAAAAAATTGAGGCTCTATCTATAGTGTTAGGAGCACCCGCGAGACTCTGCTTTCGCAGTTGAGGGAGCAGGGCTGTGTGGGTTTTGAGTTGAACGCTGCCGAGACTCAGTTCTCCCAACAAAACCCCAAAGCTTGTGTTATGAGGAGCCAAAGCCCATGAAACAGCAGCCCCCTAGGTTCCGCCAGAGCTGGATGTTCTCCGCAATGAGAGCGAGTGTAGCCGCTTTTGTGTCGTTGTCACTGGTGGCCTGCCAAGAAGATGCCCGCGAACAGCCCTCGGTCACCATTACGCCTGTGCCAGTAACGGTTGTGGCACCGACGCCCACGCCTTTTCTCGTCCCCAGTCCGACGCCTACTCCCGTCCCGACGCCTCTGCTCACCCCGACCCCCACCCCACTCTTGAATCCGTTCCCCAGCCCTTCCCCCACCGCTTCCTTCTCGGCGGAGCCACCTTCGATTGCCGTGGTGGCACTGACGGACGCGCGACAGACGGTTCCCTTCAATGTCTTGGTGGCTGTAACAACTCCTGCGGGTTTGGGCAGCGGCATCAGCTTCCGGGTGGAAATCCGACAAAACCCTCTCACCCTCACGTTTGATTTCACTGCCGCTGCCGCCGGCTGTCAGGTCAACAGCAGAACCTGCATCGGCACCCTTCCCATCACCATTCCGGCCTCTGTCCCTCCTGGAGATTACGAGGTTACGGCCATGGTAGCAGACACTCAAGGCCGCATTGCCTCGGCCAAAGCCCCTTTGCGGGTACTGCCGCCGCCTTCACCCACCCCAACACCAACCCCGACCGGCACGCCCAATCCTTTTCCCTCTGTGTCGCCTTCGCCCAGCCCTTCCCCTCGTCCCAGCCCTTCGCCCACCCCAACGCCTAGGCCCACCTAACCAGCGGAGACAGTTCCTTGGCTGTCTGGGGAGCCGAGGTTGTTTTTGAAATGCTTGCCGGGCAGCAGGTGTTCAAGGTCTGCAAGTTGAGGAGGCTGCTGGGCTCCGGCACGGGGGTAAGCTAGGGTTTGCAAGAGGCGCCGCCGACGTTTCTCCCTCCAGGGATCCCGGAAAAGTTCGGCCAGATTCGGGAATTGGGGTGTTTTCTTGCCAGCCCCTGTAGCAGGCTCAGCCGGCTAGCATAGAGGCTAAACCTGGCTCTGACTGGATCCTGTTTTTATCCTGCTTTAGCCAAGGGGTTGTTAGCAGCAAGAAAATCTGCGACCGACTGTCAAACAACTGTGCTGCCGGGATCAGCGCCCGGAAAGCGCCTTTCAGCTCGGCGCAGCCAACAGCCCCGAACGGCTGCCAAGTTTTTAGTTCGGAGGATAACGATGCGCATTGCTCAGATTGCCCCGTTGCACGAGAGCGTGCCCCCCAAGCTCTACGGCGGCACGGAGCGGGTGGTCTCTTGGCTAACCGAAGAGCTGGTGCGGCGCGGGCACGAGGTGACTCTATTTGCCAGCGGCGACTCCCAAACCCAAGCCCGCCTGATCCCCTTTCGGGAGCGGGCTCTGCGCTTGGATCCCACGGCCATCGACACGGTGGCGCCCCACATCCTGATGGTGGAGAAGGCCTTTCAGATGGCCAACGAGTTTGACATTATCCATGGCCACATCGACTACTATCCCTACGCCCTGGCCCGCCGCCATCCTCAAGTCTCTTTTTTGGCCACCCTACACGGGCGACTGGACATTCCGGAGCTGCAGCCTCTCTACACTGAGTTTCAGGACATTCCGGTGGTCTCCATCTCCAATGCCCAGCGGCGGCCCCTGCCCCAGGCGCGCTGGGTGGGGACGGTCTACCATGGTTTGCCCCTGGATCTCCACCGTTTCTATCCAGAAAAGGGGGATTACCTGGCCTTTCTGGGTCGGGTTTCGCCGGAAAAAGGGCTGGACACGGCCATTGCAATTGCCGCGCGGGCAGGGATGCCGCTGAAAGCTGCTATCAAGATCGACGCGGTGGATCGCCAGTACTACGAGTTGGAAATTAAGCCTTTGGCCAGCCGCCACCCCAATGTGGAGATCGTGGGGGAAATCACCGAACAGGAGAAAAGCGAGTTCTTGGGCAAGGCCTATGCGGTGCTGTTTCCCATCCGCTGGCCGGAGCCTTTTGGGCTGGTGATGATCGAAGCGATGGCCTGCGGCACGCCGGTGATCGCCACCCGCTTTGGCTCGGTGCCTGAGGTGATGGCGGACAGCCGCTCCGGCTTTATTGTCGATTCGGTGGAAGAGGCCGTAGAGGCAATCGAAAAGGTGGGATCCCTTGACCGAGCCGGGGTGCGGCAGGTGTTTGAGGAGCGGTTTAGCGTCGAGAGGATGGTGTCGGAATATGAGGCCCTCTACCGGCAACTGGTGAACGAGCGGCAGGAGATCTCGAAAAAGGTGGCTTAACAGATGCCAACCCTGCCCAGTGGAAGCTGGTGCTGTTTGGGAACCGCTTTTTCGCCTTATTTGGGCCAGATATTGGGAAGACCGAGATGGCCGAAGACATTATCCAGATTCAGGATCAGTACTACATCCGCGCCAGCGCTTCGCTGGTGGAGGCGCGTCCCCACGTCCTCAAGCAGGACAACTGCTTTGCCATCTTTGACCGGCTGGGCAACATGCGCCCCCTCGGCATCCGGGATCACGGCCTGTTTCGGGATGATACCCGCTTTTTGTCGCGGCTGGTCTTGGATTTGCAGGGGAAGCAGTTTTTGTTGCTTAGCTCGGAGGTGCGAGAAGACAAGGATATTCTGGCGGTGGATCTGACCAACCCCGAGTTCACCACCTCGAAGGGGCAGTTTATCGGTCAAGATACCCTGCATGTTCTGCGGACTACTTTTTTGTGGAACAACGTGGCCTACGAGCGGATTCGCATCCACAACTACGGCTCGGAGCCGTTTCGGGTGCCGCTGACCCTGCGCTTTGAGGCCGATTTTGCCGATATGTTTGAGATTCGCGGCATCCGGCGCTCGCAGCGGGGACAAGTGCTGCCACCCCAGGTGAGCTCAGAAGGGGTAACTTTGCGCTACCGCGGCCTGGACGGGGTGGAGCGGCAAACCCGGATCTTGTTTTCTCCTGCGCCGGAGGTGGTCTCGGAAAAGCTGGCGCAGTGGTGGGTGCCGCTGGCGCCCCAGGAGGAGCGGGATTTGGAGGTGCGGGTAGTCTGCAGCTATGGCGGCGAGGAGATCCCGCTCTTGAGCTACCAGGAGGCCCTGCAGGCGGAGCGGGAGCATCGGGCGGCGCTAAGAGCTCTGGCCCACCGCATCGACACTGGCAACGCCCAGTTTAACGAGTGGCTCAACGCCTCGCGGGACGACCTGGTGATGATGCTGGCCCGCACCCCCTACGGGCTCTATCCCCACGCCGGGGTACCTTGGTTTGCCACGGTCTTTGGCCGCGACGCGCTGATCACCGCCTTGGCCACCCTCTGGTGGTTTCCCGATTTGGCACGGGGGGTGCTGCTGTACCTGGCGGCCCACCAGGCCCAGGAGGTGGATCCCAGCCGCGATGCCGAGCCGGGCAAGATCCTGCACGAGCAGCGCTACAGCGAGATGGCCAAGACCCGCGAGATCCCCTTTGGCAATTATTTCGGCAGCATCGACGCCACCCCTTTGTTTGTGGTGCTGGCGGGGCGCTATGTGCGCCGCAGCGGCGATCTCGAGCTGTTGCGGCAGTTGTGGCCGAATATCGAGGCAGCCCTGAGCTGGATGGACACCTACGGGGATCCCGACGGCGACGGCTTTTTGGAGTATGCCGGCAAGGCGCGGCGGGGCCTGCGCAACCAAGGCTGGAAAGATTCGGAAGACGCCATCTTCCATGCCGACGGATCCCTGGCGGAGCCGCCCATTGCCCTGTGCGAGGTGCAGGGCTACGCCTACGAGGCCAAGCGGTTGGCGGCGGAGATGGCGGAGCTGTTGGGGCGGCAGGCGCAGGCAGCCCAGCTGCGACAGCAAGCAGAAAAGCTGCAGCAGCGGTTTTGGGAGCAGTTTTGGTGCGAGGAGCTGGGGGGGTATGTCCTGGCTCTGGACGGGCGCAAGCAGCCCTGCCGCGTGCGCAGCTCCAACATGGGCCACTGCCTGTTTTCCGGGATCGCCCACCCGCAGCATGCCGAGCGCATTGCCCGCCAACTTGTGGAGCCGGCTTTTTTTAGCGGCTGGGGGATCCGCACGCTGGCGGAAGGGGAAGGGCGCTACAACCCCATGTCTTACCACAACGGCTCCATCTGGCCCCACGACAACGCCCTCATTGCAGCCGGGCTCTCCCGCTATGGCTACAAGGCGGAAGCGGCCCAGGTGTTGACGGCCTTGTTCGATGCCAGCCAGTTTCTGGAGCTGCGGCGGCTGCCGGAGCTGTTCTGTGGCTTTCGCCGGCGCCAGCGGGAGGGCCCCACCCTTTACCCCGTGGCCTGTCTGCCCCAGTCTTGGGCGGCAGCCAGCGTGTTCTTGCTGCTGCAGGCCTGCCTGGGGCTGGAGATCGACGGGCTGGCCCAGCGGGTGCACCTGACTCAGCCCACCCTGCCCCTATGGCTGCCTCATGTAACTCTTGAGAACATTCAGGTGGGGCGGGGATCCCTGGACATCGGCCTGTATCTCCAGGCAGGAGGGGTGGGGATCAACGTCCTTAGAAGCACGGGGGAGGTGGAGCTGACGGTGAGGTAGGCTACCGCTCCTGCAGCACGTCCTGGATGGAGAGCTGATCCAGGTTCCAGAGAGGGCCGAGGATGGGGCGGGGATCCACCCCTTGCAGGCGGTTGCGCAGGGCCGAGAGCACCAGGGGATTGAAGGTGCCGATCTGGGGCAGTTGTTCCTGGATGATCACTTGAAAGCGGTCGTAGAGGGCCTTGCGCTTTTCAAAGTCCAGCTCCCGCACCCCTGCGATAAAAATGCGGTCGATCTCCCGCTCCCAATCGCTCACCTCCACCCCTTCGGCGGGGTTGCCGGGCAGATCCCCCAGGTTAAACAGGTGCAGGCGGCCATCGCTGCGCCAGATGTTGGAGCCGTTGTTGGGCTCGGTGCCGCCGCCGCCAAAGCCCAGCAACAAGGTTTCCCAGTCGCGGCTGTCGGTGCGCTGCACCACCGTGTTGAAGGCGATGGGGGTGAAGTCCACGGTGATGCCGATCCGCGCCAGGTCGGCCTTGATCAAGGCGCCGGTGGCCTCCCGCTGGTTGTTGCCGGCGTTGGTGATCAGGCTGAAGCGGACGCGGTTGCCGTCGGGATCCCGCAGGTGGCCTTCGGCGTCGTAGGTATAGCCGGCAGCCAAGAGCAGTTGCCGCGCCTTCTCGGGATCGTAGTCGTAGGTGGGCAGGCCCTCTGCTGGGCTGAGGTAGAAGGGGCTGGCGGGGGAGAAGACCGAGTGCTGGATCTCGCCCAACCCCTGCAGGACGCTCTCGACGTAAAACTGGCGGTTTAGGGCGTGGGCCACCGCCCGGCGGAAGTTCAAATCGTTGAACCAGCGGCTTTTGACGGGATCCACAAAGGGCCGTCCGGTTTGGGGGTTGCGGGCCCGGCTGAGGTTGAAGGCAAAGAAATTGTTGTTGAGGGTGGGGCCGAGATTGTAAATCGTGAACTGATCCCGCTTTTCTTCCCGCTTCAGGAGCTGAAAGTCTCTGCCCCGCACCGAAAACACGTCGGTCTCGCCGGAGCGAAACTGCAACAGGGCCGTATCTTCCGAGTCCACGATGCGCAGGATGACCCGCTCGATGCGCGGGATCCCTTCCCCTTTCCAGTAGTAGGGGTTGGGGCGGTACACCAGCCGCTGGCCGGGGGTATATTCCTGCAAGACGTAGGGGCCGGCCCCCACCAATTCCTGCACCGGCGTGTCAACTCCCCAGGTCTGCAAAAAGAGGGGGTTGCCCTGGCCGTCCACCTGCTCCACGGTGGGCTCCAGAATGTGCTTGGGCAAGAGAGGGGATCCGGCCTGCAACAGGAAGGGGGCGAAGGGCTCCGGCAGGACAAACTCAACCCGCCGCTCGTCCAAGGCCCGCACCTGGGGCAGCGCCCCCGCCTCGCCGATGCGCAACACATCCCGCGCCGAGGTCGGGATCCGCTCGTCGAAGATGATGCGGTTGAAGGTAAAGTCCACATCTGCCGCCGTCAGGAGCTCCCCGTCCGACCAGCGCAGCCCCTCCCGCAAAATAAAGACATAGCGCAAGCCGTCCTCAGACACTTCCCAGCCTTCCGCCAGCTCCGGCTTGGGCAGGAGGGTATCTTCATCGAGGGTGACCAGGCCCGCCTCTAGGTAGGCGATGGCGTCGCGGCTGGAGCTCTCGGTGGCCAGATAGGTGTTGAAGGTTTTGGGATCCGAGGTAACGGTGGCAATGAGATGGGGCGGGCGGGCGGGAGCAGCACAGGCGCCAAGCCAGAGGAGGAGGATCCCTAGGAATAGGGGAACAAAAAGGCTTCTCTTGAGCTGCTCTGTTGAGGTGGTGTTTTGGCCTGCCATTTCCTTGGCTGAGTATCCGAGCAAGTTTGAAAGGGCCCGCCAGCGCCCCTCACCCCCAGCCCCTCTCCCAATCGAGGCAGCAGGGGGTTGCACGGCAATTGGGGCAAACTTTTGAAGCGGTTGCTTGCCAGTTTGGCAGCTTGGGCAGCGCGATGACCAGGTGCTTCCCAGAAAGCGGCGGCTCAGCGTTCCAGCAACAGGACGACGGCAAAGGCGGCCATGGCTTCTCCCTGGCCGACGGGGCCCAGTTTTTCGTTGGTGGTGGCCTTCACGCCTACTTGTTTGGGCGATAGTTGCATGGCCTCGGCCAGGCGGGCCTGTATGGCGGGGATGTGGGGCTTGAGCTTAGGCTGCTCCGCTACCACGACGCTATCGACATTGGCAATGCGCCAGCCCTCTTGGCCTACCAGTTGCACCACCTGCTGCAAGAGGAGAATGCTGTCTGCCCCCTTCCAGCGCTCGTCTTCGGGGGGAAAGTAGTAGCCGATGTCCCGCAGGGCGGCGGCCCCCAGGAGAGCGTCCATGATGGCGTGGGTGAGCACGTCGGCGTCGCTGTGGCCCAACAGCCCTTTTTCGTAAGGGATCCGGATCCCACCTAGGATCAGGGGGCGCCCCTCGACGAGGCGGTGGATGTCATAGCCCTGGCCAATGCGCACTGTTCGGGCTCCCTTGGGAAAACCATCGAGACCTCTGCCACTTCCTCCCAAGAGCTTGGCTCACGGGGAGAGGACAAGCGGCTTTTGAGAACGACCTCTCTCTATTCTGCCGACTCGAGAGGGGAGTAGCAGATGGGACAAGAAGAGC
Organism: Synechococcus sp. 63AY4M2; assembly: GCF_002760475.1. Lineage (NCBI taxonomy): Bacteria > Bacillati > Cyanobacteriota > Cyanophyceae > Synechococcales > Synechococcaceae > Synechococcus > Synechococcus sp. 63AY4M2. The sequence goes on from NZ_AXUX01000001.1 coordinate 1,343,166, forward strand.
CACTGTAGCAGTCGAAGCAGATGAGGTGGGATTTCCCGTAGGGATTGGTACAGCGCTTGGCCCACTGATAATCGCTGTAGCTGAGCTCTTTCCCGCAGACATCGCACCTGGGCATCTTTTTTCTCCGAGACTTCTCCCCCTTGCTTAAGGATACAGCGCTAGAGGGATCCCGTCTTCCAGCGGTGCCCAGCCCGGCTGCCAGAGATCCCGGTTCTTGAGGGTGGCGGCGTTGACCCAGAGGCGCACCTGGGGATCGCAGACAGCCCTCAGCTCGGCAAACACCAGCCCCCCTTCTCCCTCTTGGCGGGCGGCGACCTGAAAATGTCGCCAACCCATCACCGGCTGAACGGAAGTCCACTTGGAGCCGAGGAGGTGGGGAAAACGCTGTTTTTGGCGGGGTTTGCTGCGAGCCACGGGACGGACGGGTGCTGGCAATTGTTTTGAGATCGGCCAAGCTTTTTTGACGGTTACAAGAACCCTGGGGAGCAGGCAAAACGAGCAGAAGCTGTCCGCTTTGGATTCTCCTGCGATCGGTATGATCGAAGGGATACCTTTAGCCTATCCAACCATGGGGCAACACTGGCAACGGCTTCAGTTCTTTTCTCGTCAGATATTTTTAAAGGGAGGCCTTCTGTTTCTGATCCTGGCTGGCCTGATCTTGGCAACAGGACTGCCCCTGGTCGCGTCCAGCGCTTGGGCGGCCACCCAGCCGGCACTATCCGGCAAACTGACGGGGCCGGAGTGGCGCCAGGCGGATCCTGAGGCCAAGCAGGCCTTTTGTCGCAAAGCCTTTCAGGCCTTTCGGGCCTCTCCTGCCCAGAGCTACATCATCAGCTCCAACGTGCAGGCTTTGACCCCAGAAGGTTTGTGTCAGCGGCTGGATCAGTTCTATCAGTACGCCATCCACGACGAGATCCCGCTCAACCAGGCAGCCAACATTGCCCCCCTGCTTTTTTCAGATCAGCCCCTGGAGCAGCCCTGATCCGATAGGGATCCGGAAAACCGCCGGCAAACGGATCCCGGCGCCTGAGGGAACCGCTTGAAACAGGCGCGCTCTTCTGGGCCCCGTTCCTGGGGCAGGCCTTGCTGCTAGGGTCGATAATAGAACTGTTCTCTTGCGGATCTCAAGTTTTCTATGGCCGGCTCCGTCATTTCTCCTGAAAACCTGCTGGATCTCTGCGAACAGGGTGTGCAAAAGGCTTTGGCTGCCGGAGCTGACCAAGCAGAGGTGTTCGCCAACTCAGGCCGCGAGACGGAAGTCACCTTTGAGAAAAATGACCTCAACCTGGCCCGCAGCAGCAGCGAGACCCTGTTCGGCATCCGGGTTTTCTGCGGCGGCAGGCTGGGCTTTGCCACCTCCAACCGCCCTGAGGATCTGGCGGAGACGGCTGCTGAGGCGGTGGCCATGGCCAAGGCTTCGCCGGCGGATCCCCTCAACGGCCTGCCAGATCCCCAGCCCCTGCCCCAGGTGCCTTTTGCCCTTGACCCAGGCCTGCTGGAACTGGATGCCGCCGAGCTGACGCAACTGGGATCCCAACTGGTGGAGTGGGTGCGCTCCCAAGACCCGCGCATCACCATCGACAGCGGCTCGTTCAGCGTAGAAGAGGATACCGTGGCCATTGCTTCTTCCACCGGCATCCGCGCCAACTACCACAGCGTCGAGGCGGGCGGATCCCTGTTCGGCATGGCCATCGATGGGGACGAGGTGGGCAGCTTTGCCTACGACGGCGACAGCGTCCAGAAGCGGGCGGATCTGGTGCCGGCGCTGGAGCGGGCTTTTGAACGCTTTGTCCAGAAATGTGTGGGGGCCTTGGGAGCTACCGAGGGAGAGAGCTTCCGCGGCCCCATCGTCCTGCCGCCGGATGTGGTGGAAGAGTTTCTGGGGGATCTCGTCTTTGTGCTGGGGGCGGACGCGGTGCGCAAAGGCAAAAGCCCGCTGGCGCAGAAGATGGGATCCCTGATCGCCAGCCCCCTGTTGACGTTGGTTTCCGAGGGGCTGGGCTTGCCTGGCTACCCCATCGAGCCCTTCGACCGCGAGGGGATCCCCCGCCAAATTACCCCCCTGATCCATGAAGGGATCCTCTGCAACTTCATGTACAACAGCTACGAAGGCCGGGCTGCCGGGATCCCGTCCAACGGCCATGCCACAGGGGGGGCGGGCAGCTTGCCGGGCGTGGGGCCGGCCTGTTTGAGCGTGGCCCCGGGGACAACCCCTTTGTCTGAGCTGTATGCGATGGAGCGGGGCATTATCGTCACCCGGCTTTCCGGCAGCAGCAACCCCATCACTGGCGATTTTTCCGGGGTGGTGAAGGGGGGCTTTTTGGTTAAAGGCGGCGAAAAACGCCCCATCCTGGAGACCACCATTGCCGGCAACCTCTACGATTGTTTGCGCAATATCTCCGCCATCTCACAAGAGGTAACCGTTTTCAACGGCACCACCGCTTTTCCCGCCCTGCGCATCGAAGATGTATCGGTAACGGCGGGCTAACGTAAAGTCGGTTGGGCATTCTGAAAGGGCAGGCTGGCAAGCCTGTGAGCAGGCAAAGGCAAGCTGAGGGATCATGATGTGGCCAACGGAAGGTCGGCAACGCGCCATCATCGAGGCGGTGACGCCGGAAATCGACGGCGGGCGCTACGCCATCAAGCGGACGGTGGGGGAGTATGTGGTGGTGGAGGCGGACATCTTCGCCGATGGCCACGACCAACTCTCGGCGGTGCTCAGTTTCCGCCAGGCCGGGGCAACCGACTGGGAGGAGATCTTCATGGAGCCCCTCGGCAACGACCGCTGGCGGGCCCAGTTCCAGGTCACGCAAATCGGCCAAGCTTTCTACCGGATTCTGGCCTGGGTGGATCCCTTCAAAACCTGGCAGCAGGATCTGCACAAGCGGGTGGCTGCCGAGCAGGATGTGGCGGTGGAGCTGTTGATCGGGGCGGAGCTCGTGGAGCGGGCCGCCCAGGCTCAAAGCGGGGATCTGGCGGCGAAGTTGCGCAACTACGCCCAAATGCTCCGCCAAGGCGGGGATCCAGCTATCGAGATCGCCCTTTCCCCGACGCTGGGATCCCTGATGCAGCTCTACGGCGAGCGCCGCTTCGTCACCGCCTACCCGGAGCGACGGGTCTGGGTGGATCCGGAGAAGGCCCGCTTCAGCACCTGGTACGAGCTGTTTCCCCGCTCCTGTGGCCCTGACGAGCACACCCACGGCACCTTCCAGGATGTGATCGCCCGCCTGCCGCAGATTGCCGAGATGGGCTTTGATGTGCTTTACCTGCCCCCCATCCACCCCATCGGGCGCACCTTCCGCAAGGGCAAAAACAACGCCATGACGGCGGAGCCGGATGACGTGGGCTCCCCCTGGGCCATCGGCGGGCCAGAAGGCGGGCACAAGGCCATCCATCCCCAACTGGGATCCCTGGAGGATTTTCATCGCTTGGTGGCGGAGGCCAAAAAATTCAACATCGACATCGCCCTCGATATCGCCTTCCAGTGTTCGCCAGATCACCCCTATGTGAAAGAGCACCCGGAATGGTTTAAAAAGCGGCCCGACGGCACCATTCAATATGCGGAAAACCCGCCCAAGAAGTACCAAGATATCTACCCTCTCGACTTTGAGACGGAAAACTGGCAGGCCCTCTGGGAGGAGTTAAAAAGCGTTATCGAATACTGGATCGACCAAGGGGTAACCATCTTTCGGGTGGATAATCCCCACACCAAAGCCTTTGGCTTCTGGGAGTGGTGCATCGGCGAGATCAAGGCCAAGCACCCGGAGACAATCTTTTTATCCGAAGCCTTTACGCGCCCCAAGCTGATGAAATCCTTGGCCAAGCTGGGCTTCACCCAATCCTATACCTACTTCACCTGGCGCAACGACAAATGGGGCCTGACCGAGTACTTCACCGAGCTCACCCAAACCCCGATGCGGGAGTACTACCGCCCCAACCTCTGGCCCAACACGCCGGATATTCTGAACGAGTTTTTGCAAAAGGGGGGACGCCCGGCTTTTATGCTGCGCCTCATCCTGGCGGCTACGCTGGGGGCCAGCTACGGCATCTACGGCCCCGCTTTTGAACTCTGTGAAAACCGCCCGCTCCGCCCCGGCAGCGAAGAGTATCTGGACTCAGAAAAATACCAAATCCGCCACTGGGATCTGGACGCGCCGGATAACTTGCGGCCTCTGATCGCGCAGGTGAACCAGATCCGGCGGCAAAACCCGGCTTTGCAAAGCGACTGGAGCCTGGTGTTTCACCCCACCGACAACGAGGCCCTGATCTGCTACTCCAAGCGCACCTTTGATGGCAGCAACCGGATTTTGGTGGCGGTGAATCTGGATCCGTTTCACATTCAATCTGGCTGGGTCACCCTCAACCTGGGGGCTTTGGGTTTGGAACACTGGCAAACTTTCAAGGTGATCGACCTCTTGGACGGCCAGCAGTACTCCTGGCAGGGATCCACCAACTACATCAAGCTGGATCCCTGGACGATGCCGGCCCATATTTTTCTCGTCGAAAGCTGAAGCCCGATACCAGCAGTGCAGTGATCTCATCCACGAAAGCCGCGGAGTTGTCTCGATGGGCCAAGAGATTGCCTCCCTCAGCTTTGGCGCAGAGGACTTTGCCGAGTTCAAAGCTCGGCTGCAGCAGGAGACGGATCTGCTGGACCGCTGGCTGGCCGGCCTGCCGGGGCTGGATCCCATTTGCCGGCCTTTTGCCCAGGGATCCCCGGTGGGCGGGTTTGAGCTGGAAGCTTGGCTGGTCACCCCCCAGGGAGATCCGGCCCCGATCAACTCAGCTTACCTGGAGGCCGTCAACGACCCGCTGGTGGTGCCGGAACTGGCCCGCTTCAACATCGAGCTCAACAGCCGGCCCCAGGTTTTGGTTGCATCCGCTCTGCAGCAGCTCCGCCAAGAGCTGGAACAGAGGTGGGATCGCTGTTGCCGAGTGGCCGAGCAACTGCAGGCAGGGCTGATGACCATCGGCATTTTACCCACGCTGCAGCAGCAGCAGCTAACCTTGGAGATGATCTCCCCCCGCAAACGCTATCTGGCCCTCAACGAGCAGATCCTGAACCTGCACCGGCGCGAGCAACCCTCGGGGATCCCGCCCCTGGGGCTGACAATCGAAGGGCCTGCCACCCTGCTGCGGGTCACCCACCCAAACGTCATGCTGGAGGCAGCCACCACCTCTTTTCAAATCCATCTGCAGGTGGCCCCCCACCAAGCGGCCCGTTACTTCAACGCTTCCCTGCTCGTGTCGGCCCCCTTGGTAGCGCTGGCGGCCAATTCTCCCTATCTGTTCGGGCACGACCTATGGGCGGAAACCCGCATCCCTGTGTTTGAGCAGGCGTTGGATGGCCCACCCCCCCTTGCCCCCACCCACCAACCTCGCGTCACCTTTGGGCAAGGCTATGTGCAAGAGTCCCTGATGGAGTTGTTCTGGGAAAATCTACGCTGCTACCCGGTGGTGCTGCCGCAAACGTTGGCCGCCTCTCCCTGGGAGCTGGCCCATCTGCGCCTCCACAACGGCACCATCTGGCGCTGGAACCGCCCTCTGGTGGGGGTGGATCCCTATCCCCATCTGCGCATCGAACAGCGGGTGGCCGCAGCAGGCCCCACCCTGCCGGACATGATCGCCAATGCAGCCTTCTACTTTGGCCTGGTGCAAGCCCTGGGAGCCCGACCCCTTCCCCCGGAGCAGGAGCTGAGCTTTGCCCAGTGCCGCGCCAATTTCTACGCGGCCGCCCGCTTCGGCCTCGAGGCCCCCATCACTTGGCTCAACGGTTGGCAGGGATCCCTGCGCCAATTGCTGCTGCAAGAGCTGATCCCGCAAGCAGAGGCGGGCTTGGCGCAACTGGACTTGGCCCCCCAGGATATCCAGGAGTATCTGGGCATTCTCCGCGCCCGGGTAGAGTCGGGGCAGAATGGGGCCACCTGGCAGCGCCGCTACGTGGCTCGGCATGGTAAAGATATGCAACAATTGACCTGTGCCTACTGGGAACGGCAGCGGCAAGGCCGGCCGGTACACACCTGGGATCTCGGCTAGGGAAGCGCTCTCCCTGTATGGCAGGGGAGACAGATCACCGCCTGGGCATGCCTGTATCGGAAGGGATGCCTTCTCAAAGGGCAGGGCGACGACCCAAGCCCCAAGCACGGCAGCCAGTTGTTTATTTCCAGCTAGGGATGAGACAGTTCGCTACCCCAATCTCCATCTCCCCTCTCCCGCTGGGAGAGGGGCTGGGGGTGAGGGCTCTGAATTAGAGAGAGGGCTCGATTTCCCGGATCCCCTCTGCCCTTGAGCAGCCAAAAGGTTTGCGTTGAGGTGCTTGCCCAACCCTTATGCTCACCGTTCTCGACCACCTGCCGGATCAACTCCTGGATCTAGAGGCCCATCAGCTGGAGGATCGCTTGGGCGGGCCGACCCTTATCCATCTGGCGGGACGGCGGGATCCCCCCCTGTTTGTATCCGTCCTGCTGCACGGCAACGAGGTCACCGGCTGGCAGGCGGTGCAACAGCTTCTGCGCCGCTACACCCGGCGGGAACTGCCCCGTTCTCTGTCTCTCTTCATCGGCAATGTACGGGCTGCTCGCTATGGGCAGCGGCGCCTGGACGGCCAGCCAGACTACAACCGCATTTGGGTCCCCGGCTCCACCCCCGAGCATGCCATGGCCGAGGCGGTTTTGCGGCAGATGCGGCAACGCGGCGTCTTTGCCAGCGTTGACATCCACAACAACACGGGCACCAACCCCCATTACGCCTGTGTCAATTACCTAGATCCTTCCACCTTGCACCTGGCCACCTTGTTTGGTCGCACTGTCCTCTACTTCAGGCGGCCAGAAGGCGTGCAGAGCATGGCCTTTGGGCGCTTCTGCCCGGCGGTAACCCTGGAATGTGGCAAGCCGGATCAGCCCCACGGCACCCAACATGCCTGCGAATTTCTGGAAGCCTGCCTGCACCTGTCGGCGCTGCCGCAACGCCCCGTCCTCAGCCAGGATATCGACCTGTTCCACAGCGTCGCCATCGTCAAGATCCCAGACGAGGTAAGCTTCGGCTTTGGGGAAGAGGCGGGCGACCCGCACCTGCGCTTTCCCCCCGATTTGGATCTCCTCAATTTTCGGGAGCTCCCTCCCCACACCCGCATCGGCTGGACGAACAACGGCTTCCACCTGGAGGTACAAGACGAGCAGGGCCAAGATGTGGCGGATCGCTTCTTCTATGCCCAAGATGGCGAAATTCGCACCCGCGTGCCCATCATGCCCGGCATGCTCACCCTCAACAGCCGCATCATCCGCCAAGATTGCCTCTGCTACTTGATGGAGCGCTACTCCCTGGCTGGCTAAACTTCCGCGCTACTCTCGGGCGCAGTCTACGTGGCGCCAGCGACGGACGTTCTCGCCTAGCTCGATTGGCCCATCCCCGCAAGAGGCAACAAGGCAAGCTCTTGTCCAGAAGCCGGGCTTGCTGCAGAATGGGCTAGGAACGGCGAAGCAGCCACTCTCCGGCTGTGTGAAGATCCTGAGTAAGCAGCAACTCTGAGAAATCATCCAGGGATCCTGTCCTGCTGGCGTGAGCGGAGGTTTTTGCCCCAGTCCGTCAGGGCTTAGCGGGAGAAGGTATACCTGGGTTTATTCTGGACATAGCCGTTCTTCCGGAGTTGTACCCCGCCCAAAGCGAAACCCAAACCCCAAAAAAGCTTCGCTCTTCGGGATCCCAGCAGTTGCTAACTCTGGAAGCTCTTGTTACTCCGTTGATGAGAGGGGGATGAAACTATGGATATGGATCTCCGTCCGCTGATCGTCCTGGCACCCATTGTTTTGGTGGTTGGCTGGGCCGCTTACAACATCATCAAGGCTGCCATCAAGGGGGAAGCCAAGCTCTTCGGCGAAAGGGGCAACAACCCCTTTGGCAAGAGCGGGAGTTGAAGGTGGGATCCGGTTGCAGCCGATAGGCCCTGTATGTCAGACGAAAATCTCCAGGGGGCAAGGCCAGGCCTGGGCAACGCAAAGTCGGCGGACGTCGTTGTCGTCGGGGCCGGGGTGGCTGGCCTAGCCTGCGCACGGCAACTGCGGCGGGCGGGGCTGGAGGTCTTGGTGCTGGAGAAATCGGTGGGTTTGGGTGGGCGCATGGCCACCCGGCGGGTTGAGCATGCCGGACAAACAGTGCCTGTAGATCACGGGGTTCAATACCTGACCGCCGATTCCGACAGCTTTTATCGCTGGCTGAAGGAGCTATTGGGCCTGGGGCTGCTGAGGGAATGGACGCGCTCGTTGCACCTGCTGGATCGAGAGGGGTTGCGCCCAGAGGACTCCAACGCCGAGAAACCCCGCTACATCTGCCCACAGGGCATGACGACGCTGGCCAAACAGCTAGCCACCTCCTTGTCCATCCACACCCAGACGCGTGTGGTCGGCCTCAGGCCGCTGGCAACCACCTGGCAATTACAGGCCGAAAACGGCCAGTGCTACGAGGCCGCGGCAGTGGTGATGGCAATCCCAGCTCCCCAGTTGTTGCCTTTGCTGCAAGAGGGGATCCCTCCTGCCGACAACCTGCTCTCTCTGCCGGGATCCGCCGCCTACCAGCCCTGCATTGCCGTTTTGGCCGGCTATTCGAAGAGCACGCCGCTGCCGCCTTGGAAGGGGATCAAGTGTTTGCAGGATCCGATGCTGGCCTGGCTGGCCCTGGACAGCAGCAAGCGCCTACAGCCCTTGCCGCCGCTGGTGGTCTTGCACGGGGGGGCGGAGTGGTCGTCGCGGTATCTGGATGCCGGCCCCGCCGAGTTGGAAAAAGCTGGTCGAGAACTGCTGGATCACGCCGCCAAACGGCTGGATCCCTGGCTGGCCTCGCCGCAATGGATGCAGGTGCATCGCTGGCGCTACGCTTTTCCTGTGGAAACGATAGGTTTGGCCAGCCTGGGCACCCACGTCCCTGCCGGTGCCGGCAAGGGGTTGCCGTTGGTCTGTGCCGGCGATTGGTGTGCCGGGGAGCGAGTAGAAGGCGCCTGGCTCTCCGGCCAGGATGCTGCTAAAACCTTGCTGGAAATGCTGGGGATCCCTGCGCACGCCCGCTAACGGCGCCATCAGAACCTCCGGGGTACTCCTGCCACAGCGCAGCTTGGCGGGATGGGGGATAGGCGGTGAGACGAAGGGGTTCAATGCCCCTGAGTCTCACAATCTGGGCGTTGCCTGCTGCTCGACATACTTCTTCAACTCCTCAACGGTGACCCCACCACAAGAGGCAACAAAATAGGCCCCTGTCCAAAATACAGGCTTGCTGTAGAACCGTGCCACCTCTGTGACGAACTCTTTGCGAATCAACCGGCTGGAGACTG
>NZ_AXUX01000001.1:1353864-1406670 GCF_002760475.1 Synechococcus sp. 63AY4M2
GGGTCGTGGGACAGAGACTTGAACGCTGCTATCGAGATTTTGAAGCGTGGACTCAGGTCCCCCCGTATACGGGGGGATATAGGGGGGCGGTGGGACTGCCGCTCTCTGGCTGTGGAGGATCCTGGTTTACCAGTCCGTTGAAGCAGCAACTCCGGGAAGTGATTCTCGGAAGCTCCCGTCTACAGCCCGTCAGGGCTTAGCGGGAGAGGATGTCACGTTTCGGCGTGATTTGGAGTAGCTATATCAAGCTGGGGCTGAAGATGGCGGCGGGATCAAACTGCTGCTTCAGCTTGCGCATTAGGGTCGCCGTCGGGCCGAAATCGTGGGCCAGAGCTGTCTTCAGGGCTGCCGGTGCCTCCAGCAGCAGGAGAAACCCGCCCACCGACTTGAGGTGGCGCTGTAACTGTAGCAGGGATCCCACCTCAGGCTGGGAGATCCAGGCTCGCCCCAATCCACAGCCGCGATGCAGTTGCACCTGAGCGTCGGGAAATAGAGACTGAAACTGCTCTAGAGTAGCCAGGCTCTGGCTAGGCAAGCAGCCGAACTTGGCCAACACCATCCCCGCACGGCGGGAGGGCAGAGGCGGGGCTTCAGGTCTTGCCTCTTGCCAGCTCAATCCTGCAGGAGCTAGCTGTTGCACCTGGGTCATCTGTTGGGCAATTACCCGCTCGGAGCCGTGGAAATGGAGGCAGAGCTGGGGCCCTTCTGCCTTCAGCCAGAGATCCACCCCCACCGGGCTGACCGGCGCCCTCAGCACCTGCCGAGCCAAGGCTTCCAAATCGGGCAGGGATCCTGTAGCCACCAAAGTTGCTTGGGCTGCCGGCAGGGGATAGAGCCGTAGGGTCGCCTGCGTCAGGATCCCCAAACTGCCCAGGGATCCGGCGAACAGTCTCGTCAAGTTATAGCCGGCCACATTCTTAACCACCCGCCCACCCGCTTTGGCCACCTCCCCATCGGCCCGTACCCAGGTGATGCCCAGCAGCAAATCGCCGATCCCACCGTAACGCCAGCGCAGCGAGCCCGTATCGGCCGTGGCGACGATGCCCCCCACTGTGGCCCAGTCAGGGTAAAGGGGATCCACCGGCCACCATTGCCCCCGCTCTGCCAAGATGGCTTGTAGCTCCCCTAGGGTCATACCGGCCTCCACTGTCGCCGTTAGGTCGGCAGCCGCATGGTCGATCAAGCGGCGCAGCCCACGGGTACTGAGGATGAGATCCACAGCCTCCAAGCGAGGAGCCCATCCCCACTTGCTCCCCTGCCCGAGCGGCAGCACCTTCCGCTCGCGGCACTCTTTTAGGAGCTGCGCCAATTCTGGAACCGTCGAGGGAGTTTGGATGGGAATAGGAGCGGCCTGGCCGGAGAGAAAATCTGTCAGCGGCGGAGAAAAAGCCATCGAGAAGAGCTAAGCCCAAAACGCCGGCAACATCTGATCCCCTAGCTATCGGGATCAACTTGCCCAATTTCAGTGTAGGGGGCAAACTCCTCACCTGGGCAGCACAGCCACAGATGGGTACTTGATGAGGCTTAGAATGCAGCCAGCTTCCCAAGTTCCCTCGCCGGGAGCGGAGGGCTGAGAGGGGTCGCGGCAGCACGGGCTGAACTCAAGTAATCTGGCAGCCGCTCAAAATCTGTCAAATCTGTCTCCAATGAAACCAACCCAAGCTCAACTCGATGACGCGAAGATACTTGAAAAAAACAGAGCAACAGGATGGCGATTGCCCCTTTTTAGATGAAGGAAAAACCTCGATAAACCGGAAGAGCCGCAACTTAGATCGACAATTCCTGTTAACAGCGAGCTAAGAGCTTAACTTGCTCCCCAAGTCTCGGCACCAGCAAATTAAACAGCAGATAGATGTAAAGATTTATATCAAAATTCGAAACTTCTTTGCGCGACGTGGTACTCTAACTTGTAAGTAAAGTTAAGCTTGGGTTAAAGCTATCAAATGCCTAAAGCTAAAACTGCCTGCAAGTAAGTCCGTAAGTAAGTATTTTGTCTGGTCTTGGCTAAAGTTTCCCTCTGCCATACTGTTTGCAAATTTTTCTGACTGCAATTTAAGGTTCGGTTATCCCCTGACACCGACATGGTGCAAGACTTGCGCTCTTCATCGGGATCCCTGGAACAGTGCTTTGGCCAGATGCCACTCTTGGTCGGGTTCGACAGCCCCCTTGCCGAGGTTCTCTCCCTGTTGGCGCAAAAGAATGGCTCCCGGCCCTACGCCTTGGTGGTGGATGCAGGCCGAGTGGTGGACATTTTGACGGCTGTGGATTTGACACTCCCACCCAGGGGATTCTTACGCAGCCCAAAATGGACTCGCAAAGGCGCTGTCAAGACGCCCCTAGACAGTCCTTTGAGGCATAACCTCAAAGTTCTGCTTACTTCGGACTTAAGTTCCTCCAGGTTAGTTATTGCCGCGCGGGTTTTGCACCGCAGTAGGTTGTTTTCCTGGAGAAGCTCTGTACTAACTATAACAAAGAAGCAACTAAAGTGGCTCAAGGGCTTTTCCGCCCCGTACTTTAGTACGGGGCTACCAAGCTATCCTTTTGTGTTGCGGTGGGTGGCCAGCGACCGATCTTGGCAGGGATCCACCCTGGCTGAGGCGATGACCGCCCCTGTTGTAACCTTGGCCGCCGGCGACTACCGGGATCCGCTGGCGTTAAGGATCCCCCTTTTGTCTATTGGCCCCCGGAGGAGATGGAGAAGATCGCCACCGCCTTCGCCCAGGGGCTGGCTCAGGGTCGGCCCCCGCAGGGTTGGGAGCTGACCTTTATGCGTCGCAACGGCGAGCGGTTTCCGGTGCGGATTTTGGATGCCCCCTGGCAGGATGCCCAGGGGAAGGTAATCGGCATTGCCAGCGTACAGGATTTGACCCAGGAAAAAGAGTTGCAGAACCCACAACAAAAACGGCAGCACTCGCTGCACGATCAGCCAGATCTGTTTCAAAACCTCTTTGAGCAAGCCCCGGTGGGCATGGCAGTTACGGATGCGGCGGGGCAGATCGTCAAGGTGAACGAGAGCTTTTGCCAGCTCACCGGCTACACCGAGGCCGAGCTCTTGAGCATGAATTACGCCGACCTCACCCACCCTGAGGATCTGCGGCAGGAGGCAATCTATGTCGAAGAAATACGAGCGGGCCGCCGCCGGGGCTACCGCATGGAAAAACGCTACATCCGCAAAAGCGGCGAGATCCTCTGGGTTGACCTCTCGTCTTTTGTGGCGGAGACTCCCGACAAACAAATCTACGGCATTGCCTCCATTGTCGATATTACCGAGCGCAAGCGAGCCCAGGAGCAGGCTCAACTGCAACTCCACCAAGCCCGGCTGCTCAACCGCATCGCCCAAGGGATCCGGCAATCGTTGCAGGTGGAGTCCATCCTGGGTTTTGCCGTAGAAGAAGTCCGCCGTTTGTTGGATGTGGAGCGGGTGGTGATCTACCGCTTTTTCCCCAATTGGGTGGGCGAGATCGCCATGCAATCGGTCAGCCGGCCAGAGTTGAGCCTGCTGGGCCTGGTTATCGAAGATCAATGCTTTGTTAGCCAGTGGCACCAGGCCTATCAGCAGGGCCGCATTTCGGCCATTGAAGATATCGACACCGCCCCCATCCAGCCCTGCCACCGCGAGCTGCTGGCCGGTTTGGGGGTGCGGGCCAACTTGGTGGTGCCCATTTTGCAGGCGGCTGGCCCTGACGGCAAAGACAGCGAGCCGGCCCGCCTCTGGGGGCTGTTGATCGCCCACCAGTGCAGCGCCCCCAAACAATGGGATCCCTGGATGCCGGATTTTTTGCGACAAATTGCCGATCAACTGGGGCTGGCGCTGCAACAGGCGGAGCTGTTTGAGCAACTCCAAGCTGCCAACGCCGAGCTGCGCTACCAGGTGGAGGTGCGCAATGCCGAGCTGGCCCAGCGGGTGAGATACGAGCAACTGCTGCGGCTGATTGGCGACAAGGTGCGCTCCAGCCTGGACGAACAGGAGATCTTGGCCACCGTGGTGCGGGAGCTCACCCAGGCTTTCCAACTGGGCGCCTGCGGTGTGGCCCTCATCCATCCGGAAACCCAGACCTACACGCTGGCCTACGAAGCGGCGGGATCCCTGCCCCCCCTGGGCAAGGTCACTCTGCCCTTGGATCCCGTGCTTTTGCGCCAGCTCCGCCAAGGCCAGACCCTCTACCTCAGCACGGATCACCCGCTGCGGGGGCGCTGTACCCTGCTTGCCTGCCCCCTGGTTGTAGAAGAGCAAGAAGGGCAGCTTGTCTCAGGCACCGGCTCGTTGCTGGGCTTTCTCAAGTTAGTTCGCCTGCCCCAGGAGGGCTTTACCGAGGCCGAGATCCACTTTGCCGAGCAGGTGGCCACCCAGTGCAGCATCGCCATTCGCCAGGCCCGCCTCTACCAGGAAACCCAGGCTCAGCTCCAGCAACTGCAGCAGCTCAACGAGCTCAAAGAAGAGTTTCTCAGCATGGTCTTCCACGAGCTGCGCACGCCTCTGACCAGCATGAAAATGGCCCTGAAAATGCTGGAGGTGCGCGGCCTTTCCGAGGCGCAGATCCCCTATTTCAACATCCTCAAACAGGAGTGGCAAAAAGAGCTGGACTTGGTCAACGACCTGCTGGACTTGCAGCGGCTAGAGGCCGGCAGCCGCAGTCTGGAGATCGCCCGCTTCGAGGTGCGCGAGTGGCTGGAAAAGCTGTTGCCGCCCTTTGCCCTGCGCTTTCAAGAGCGCCAGCTCACCTTTATCTCCTACCCCCCCTCTGAACCCATCTTGTTCAACACCGATGTGGGGCTGCTCACCCGCATCTTGAGCGAGTTGCTGGCCAACGCCGCCAAGTACACCCCTGCCGGCCAGCAGGTTCATCTGGAAGTGGCGGTCGATTCGTCGGGTCTCCATTTGCAGGTCACCAACACCGGTGTCGAGATCCCAGCGGAGCACCTGCCGCGCATCTTCGAGAAGTTCCACCGCATCCCGCACCTGGACTACGCCCACCAGGGGGGCACCGGCTTGGGCCTGCCGCTGGTGAAAAAGGCGGTGGAGCTGTTGCAAGGGATCCTGCAAGTGGAAAGCGGCGAGAACCGCACCCTGTTCGCGGTCAGCCTGCCGGATTTGGGCAGTTCCGCCCTCACCCCCAGCCCCTCTCCCTCAGGGAGAGGGGAGCTAGATGACCCTGGGCAGCGTTGCCGGTCAAACAGCCGCCATGGCTAGCCGTTGGCTAAGGACTCCGTCCCGCCGACGCGAGCGGCAGGAGGGGGTTCTTTTGCCGGCGAAGGGGGAGAGGAGAGCAGTTGCTGCTCCACCAGGCGGGCAAACTCCCGCTCGAAGCTCACCAGGGCGCGGTTGGTTTTGCCTCCCAGGTAGAGCCCTGCTTCCGTCTCCAGGGCCCAAACTTGGCTGTAGCTGAAATAGCTCATCGCCACCCCCAGCATCAGCAGCCCAAAGCCGAGATAGACCAGCGGGATCCCTGGGTCGGATTTAATCTGCAGACCGGTGGCGCCGATAACCTCGTCTAGGTGCAGGGTAAGACGGTTGGGGAAGCGCTGGGGGGCAACTTCGTCCAGGGCCAGGCTCATGCCCTGGCGCAGGGATCCTATCCACTGGCCTTGGGTGTCGTAGAGCAGGGCCGTCCCCTGCAAATCGGGCAACAACAGCGTCAGGCCCTCGCTTAGGTCTGGCCGGGTGGGGACAAAAGCGCCCCAGAGCTTGCTGCCCGCTTGGGTGGGCACCGGCACCACCGGGATTTGAAAGGGAGGGCTGTTGTTGAGGCGGATGCGGATGCTGTCGATGCTCCAATCAGCCTGGTAGAGGGTCACCCCCCGGTAGGAGAGGGGATGGTTGACGGAAATGGTCTGGCGTTTGACCTCCTGGCCCCCATCCAAAATCGAGAGATCTGAGTAAAACTGCTTCACCCGGCCATCAGGAGCATAGTCAATCCAGAAGCGGTTGACCCGAATTTGCCAGGTGGGTAGATGAGCCAGATCCCCTGCCCCGGTTACCTGTTCAATGGCGGCGACGCTGCCGCTGGGGATCAGCGCTTGGGCCTTGAAGCCGGCAAGGCTGCCCCAGATGGCCCCCAGCAGGATCAGCAGCAGGCTGACGTGCACCAGGATAGGCCCAAACCGCCCAATCAGACCCTTGCGGGCGTAAAGTCGGGATCCGTCCTGAAACACCGCATAGCCCCGCTGGCGCAGCCGCTGCGGCAGCCCCTGCAGGGAGCGTTGGGGCAGATAGGTCCAAAAGGGCAGCCGCTGGAAGGAGTGGGGACGGGTGAGGTAGCTCCAGCGACGGGCCACCTTGAGCATCGGCCACTGGCGCGTCAAAGAACAGGCGGCCAGGCTGCTGCCAAAGAGGATCAACAGGGCCAGAAACCAAGAGGTGCGATAGACGTGATCCAGCCCCAGCTTGAGGATCAGCCGCCAGGTGAGAAAGCCAAACAGGGCCGGATGCTCGGGGTAGTGGGCCTGATAGAAGGCCACGGTTTCCTCTTGCTCGATGACCGTGCCAACCGCGCTCAAAAGGGCAATTGCCAAGAAAAGGCCGATGGCCAGACGCAGATCCGCCAGCAGCGGCAGCAGCTCATGGCGAAAGTACCGACGCAAGGGGGAAAGCCACCGCGACAGCGGCAGAGAGGGGATAACCATGGGAAGTTGTCAGCTCAAGATCTGAACTGCCCCCCAACTGGAGGGCAGCCCCATCTTAGCTTGCAGCAGGGATCCCTTAGGCCCAAGCGGAGAGGATCGTCACGGTGCCAAAGCCCACCAACACCACGCCACTGGCATAGGTAAACCAGATCGACCAGCGCCGCAAGGCCAACAGTTGCTTCATCGAGCCGGCGAACACCCCCGCCAACAGCAGCGGCGAGACCAGCCCCAGCGCATAGGCCAGCAGCAGCCCGCCCCCCACCCAGGGCTGCCCTGTGGTGGAGACCCAGCCGAGCAGGGCCACCAAAACCGGCGTGCTGCAGGGAGAAGCTACCAGGCCAAAGGTGGATCCCAGCAACACCGACCGGCCTAGCCCAGGCCACTGGCCAGGGATCTCCAACCGGTTAAACCAATCGGGGAAGCGCAAGGGGACAACTTCCAGCAGGTTCAGGCCCATGAGGATGGCGATCCCTCCCGCCACTAGGGATCCAAAGGCAGCGGTTTGTCCATAAACCCGGCCTAGCAAAGCTGCTCCCAAGCCCAGCCCGCTGAGCGTCAAAGCCACGCCAGCCGCAAAGCCTAGCGATTGCACCCAAACCTGCCAGCGCACTTCTCCGGCAGCGGCGGGGGTAGTGGGAGCGTAGCCGCCGATGTAGCCGATGGTTACCGGCAACAGGGAGAGCATACAGGGAGAAAGGCTGGTGACCAGACCTGCCAGACCCACCAGCAGCAGGCTCAGCGGAGAAAGGTGCTGCAGTTGGCCTTGGACAAGTTGCGTTGCCCATTGTTCCAGGTGGTAAAGCCAAAGCTGAAGGGTATCGGCCATAGCAGAAGCCATCGAGTCCAACCCTAAGCTAGCTCGAGGAATCCAAGCCAGAACAGATTGGCGCCAACTGGGAGCTTCAGTCCAGAAAAGTTGGGGAGCTACTTGGACTGTTGGTAGGTGGCAATGCTGCTGGCGATCACTGCCTCGGTTTCGGCTAGGCCTTTCCAGCCCAAGATCTGGGTTTCTTTCTTCTCCAGGCGCTTGTAGGTGGCGAAAAACTCGGCAATCTCGTCCAGGCGGTGCTGGGCAATATCTTCCAGCCTGGTTACGGAAGCATAGCGAGGGTCCTTAGCGGGCACGCACAACAACTTCTCATCCGGCTCCCCCGCATCGATCATCTGCAGCATGCCCAGCGGGCGCACCGCAATCACACACCCTGGAAAGGTGGGCTGATCCATGATCACCAGGCCATCCAAAGGATCCCCGTCCCCTGCCAGCGTATTGGGCACAAAGCCGTAGTCGTAGGGGTACTGCACCGAAGAGTAGAGCACCCGGTCTAGGGCCATTACGCCCATGTCTTTGTCAAACTCGTACTTGTTCTTGCTCCCGCCCGGAATCTCAATCAGGAGGTTAAGTAGGCCTGGCTTTGGTTGGGCAGGGATCCGCGACAGGTCGATCACAGCAATTACCCTCGGAATAGGTGAAACGGCCAGAGGGCATTATAAATCGAAGCGTTCCTTCAGCAGCGGCATCCCAACCCCAACTAGGGGTGACCAGCAAGTCGGGAGGCACAAGCCCCGGACTTTAGTCCTGGAGATAAGTCTCCCCATCTCGACATCCTGCAGGCTGGAGTCGACTGCCCACGCTTTCGATGTCCCTGCCGTCGCCCAGGAGTCGGGGTGATGGCGCCCCCGGCCTCCCTTTCATCCCCCCGTATAGGGTGGGAAAAAGGGGGCGCGGTGGCAGCGGCGCCAGCCCGTCCGCGTAGCTTGCGACAAGCGAGAAAGAATCCTCGTCCTCTCGGGCTGAGGAGAACATCAAGCTTGCATCCCCCCGCCCAACTCCTCGGGCAAGATTCGAACTTGCGACCAATCGGTTAACAGCCGACCGCTCTACCGCTGAGCTACCGAGGATCGAAGTATTTTCCATCGTAGGAAAAAAAAGGCCATCAAGCAACTCCCGCGGAGGAAGAAATTCTTGGCTCTGTCCAGGCCATGGTTCAAGCGGCTGTAAAGCTGCTGCCCACCGGCGCGCCAAGGCAAGCTGGGGAATGGCGTCAACCTCAGTTGTGAAAGGGGATGGCCAACAGAGGCAGGAGAGCCAGCCCCAGCCAGGCCCAACCCTGCAGGGAAAGGTGGGAGGCGACCGGGCCTGACTCCTCTTGCTGCAATAGGGCATCGATGCGCTCTTGCAGCCGTCCCCCCGCACCGGATCCCATTTCTAGGGCAAAGCCAACCCAAGCCGCTGCCGGTTGCTGCGCCATGCCATAGCCCACCACCTGCACCAGAGCCTCTCCCAGCACCAAGGGATCCACCCGTTGGGCCGCCCAGCGATCTGCCCGCAGCTCCCGCAGGGTGAGCAATTCCTGCCAGAGGACCTCTGTATTCGGCAGCCAGCTGCTGAGATGGCGCAGCCAGCCCACCGCAAACATCCACAAGGTATCGCCGTAGTGGCGGTGGGCCTCTTCGTGGGCCAGCACCGCCCGCAGGTGTTCTTCATCCAACTGCTCCAGCAGGCCGCGACTGACCACCAATTGCGGCTTCCATACCCCCACTTGGGCAGCAAAAGGGATCTCCAAATTCAAGACATAGGCCGAAGAGCCATACAAATTGACTTGGGCCAGAGCCCGCAGGCGGGCGCGTCGGCAGACGCGCCAGTACTCCCAAGCCCAGCGCAGGGCCACGCCTGCAGCCAGCGCCAGCAACAGCAGCGCACAGCCGTAGCAGAACCAGCCTCCTGCCCCGGCCATTTGTCCCCACGGCCCCATCCAAGCCAAAGCAAGGGCAGTCATTAGCAAAAACAGCGGCGGCAGCAAGAAGTGGATCCAGGCCCACTGCCAGCGCTGGGCCCAGGAACCAGCTCGATCCAGCCGCACCTGGGCCCGCCACAGCCAACTCAGGGCCAAACCCAACAGCAACATGCCCAAGTGGCTCATTGGGGATCCCTCCTGGCCTCGCGGGCCGCCCGCAACCGCTCGGCAATCGCCTGCAACTGGGACACGCTGGCCTGATCCAGGCTATCGGCAAAGGCTGCCACGGTGTCTGGGTCGCCCACCGCCAAAAACTGCTGCAACTGGGCAAAGGCCCTGAGGCTGGCAGCTTCCTGGCGAGAAAGACGGGGCCGCCACAACATCGGCAGACTCCGCCCTTCTGCATCGGTGCGACGTTCACAGCTCACCCAGCCCTTCTGGCTTAGGCGCCGCAAAACCGTAGTTACAGAGGCATAGGCCAACTCTCGGTCGGGATCGGCCAAGATGCGCTCGTGGATTTGGCGGGTGCTGGCACTGCCCAGCTCCCAAAGGATATCGAGGATCTCGGATTCCAGAGGGCCTAGTGAGAGTTGCTTGGGACGATGCTTGGGCAACATAAACCCTGGCAGGGTAGGGATCCCTATCTAGATTGACATACTCTCATACTCTCCACAGCTATGGCTTGCTGGAGCACCGCGGCAGAATGGCTCAGGGAGCAGTCCGGAGAGCGCCGTCTTCCGAGAGGAAGCGGGAGCTGAGGAAAGGACGCAGCGCCTGGGGGATGCGAATCGAGCCGTCCGGCTGCTGGTGATTTTCCAACAGGGCGGCCAGAGCCCGTCCCACCGCTAAGCCGGAGCCGTTCAAGGTGTGGACGAAGTGGGTGCCCTTTTGCCCTGCTTCTTTGTAGCGCAGGTTAGCGCGGCGGGCCTGGAAATCCCAGCAGTTGGAGCAACTGGAGATCTCGCGGTAGCGGTTTTGGGAGGGGAACCACACCTCCAGATCGAAGCAGCGGGCTGCTGAAAAACCTAGATCGCCGGTACACAGCTCCACTACCCGGTAGGGCAGCTCCAGCATCTGCAAAATGGCCTCGGCATCTTGCACCAGCTTTTCGTGTTCTGCCTCCGACTGGGTGGGGTGGGTAACTTTGACCAGTTCCACCTTTTGAAACTGGTGCAGCCGGATCAGGCCCTTGGTGTCCCGGCCATAGCTGCCGGCCTCGCGGCGAAAGCAAGGTGTGTAGGCACAGAAATAGAGCGGCAGGCGCTCGGCTGGGATCACCTCCTCCCGGTACAGGTTGGTGAGGGGCACTTCCGCCGTCGGGATCAGCCAGAGGTCGTCGTCGGCACAGCGGAAGCTCTCAGCGGCAAACTTGGGCAGTTGCCCTGTCCCCTCCAGAGCAGCGCTGTTGACCAAAAAGGGAGGGATCACCTCGGTGTAGCCAGCGGCAATGTGGCGCTCCAGCATCATGGCGATCAAGGCCCGCTCCAGAGCCGCCCCTGCCCCTACCATAGCCACAAAACGGCTCTGGGCTACCTTGACGGCACGGCCAACCTCCAGGAGGCCCAGCTTTTCGGCAACCTCGTCGTGGGGAAGGACGGGGTGGGTGGGTTTTAGCGCATCCCCCCAGCGGCGCACCTCCACATTGTCGGCCTCATCCTGGCCAACCGGCACGCTGGGCAAGGGCAAGTTGGGCAAGGTGAGCAACCGGGCGCGCACCTCCTCCTCCAGCTCCCGCTCCCGCTGTTCCAGTTGGGCGATCTCGGCCTTGAGATCTGCCCCCTGCTGCCGCAGGGCCGCCACCTCCGCTCCCTGGGGATCCGCTCCCTGGCGGATGAGCTCGCCGACCTTCTTGCCGAGGCTGTTGCTTTCTGCCTGCAGAGAGCCGCGTCGGGCCTCCAAGCGGCGGCGCTCCCGATCCAACTGGAGAATGCCGTCCAGGTCGACACTGGCCCCGCGCTTGTCCAGGGCTTGGCGTACCTCTTCTGGGCGATCCCGCAGCAGCTTCAGATCCAGCACGAGACTTGCCTGTGAGACGACCTCTGGCTATTGCTTCAGCCAGCTAAACATGGCCCTTAGCTCTTTGCCCACCTTCTCGATGGGGTGCTCCGCCTCGCGGCGGCGCATTGCCGTAAAGCCGGGCTTGCCGGCCTGGTTTTCCAAGACAAACTCGCGGGCAAACTGGCCGCTTTGGATTTCTGACAGGATCCGCTTCATTTCAGCGCGGGTTTGCTCGGTAATAATGCGGGGGCCACGGGTGTAGTCGCCGTATTCTGCTGTGTTGGAGATGCTGTGGCGCATCTTTTCCAGGCCCCCCTCGACGATGAGATCCACGATTAGCTTAACCTCGTGCAGACACTCGAAGTAGGCCAGCTCCGGCTGGTAGCCTGCTTCCACCAGGGTCTCAAACCCCGCCTTGATCAAAGCCGTGAGGCCGCCGCAGAGCACCACCTGCTCGCCGAAGAGATCTGTTTCAGTTTCCTCGCGGAAACTGGTCTCCAAAATGCCGGCCCGCGTGCCGCCGATGGCCTTGGCATAGGCCATGGCCCGCTCCCGCGCCATCCCGGAGGCATCTTGATGGACGGCAAACAGACACGGCACCCCCTGGCCTTCCTGGTAGGTGCGCCGCACCAGGTGACCGGGGCCCTTGGGAGCGACCATGATGACATCCACGTCTGCGGGCGGCTGGATCTGCCCGAAGTGGATGTTGAAGCCGTGGGCAAATAGGAGCACCTTCCCCGGCTTTAGATGCGGGCGGATCTCGCTCTGGAAGACGGTCTTTTGCACTTCGTCCGGTAGCAGGATCATCACCCAGTCGGCGGCAGCCGCAGCATCTGCTACAGTCTTGACCGTCAACCCGTCCCGCTCCGCTTTGGGCCAAGAGGGGCTGCCGGGGTAGAGGCCGACGAGGACGTTGACACCGCTGTCGCGCAGGTTGAGGGCGTGGGCATGGCCCTGGCTGCCGTAGCCGATGATGGCGACGGTCTTGCCGTCCAGCAGATCCAGGTTGGCGTCAGTGTCGTAGTAGAGGCGGGCCATAGTCGGGCTGGGTAGTTTGGTGAGCTGGCGTTTGATTAGGATAGCAGGATCTGGGGGATCCCCAACAGCAGAACTAGAGGCCATGGTGCACCGTTTTTACCCACCGCAACCGCTTGGGCTGCACACACATACGAGCCGTGGTCACGATCATGACCGGCAGCCAGTGGAGCATGTACACCAAGCCCAGAGCCGTACGCCACCAGAGTTTTCGCCCGCGCAGCCCCTCCACCTGGCGCAGGCCGCGGTAGAAGGCCACCGTCACAGATCCCATGACCAGGGCGTTCAAGGGGAGCAGCACCGAGGAGTGGCCCGTCAACAGCACCCAGAGGGTATCGGGAACTAAGGCCATCGGCAGCAGGTACTGAGAGATGAAAAAGGCCCAGAGATCGACTGTCTTGGCCATGCCCAGGCGGCGGCTGAGGATCCCTGGCCAGTAGTCGAGGTAGCGCTGGTAGCCCCCCTCCGCCCAGCGGCAACGCTGGTGCCAAAGGCTTTTCCAAGAGGTGACTCCCTCTTCGACGATGGCCGGCTCCGTCAAAAAGGCAATATCCACCCCCGCCAGGTGCAACTTAAAAGTAAGATCCAGGTCGTCGGTGAGGCTGTTCTCGTTCCAGCCGCCGCACTTTTCCAGGACATCCCGTCGCACCAGTTGGCCGTTGCCTCGCAGCTCCCCAATCCCGCGGATGGCCACCCGCTGCTGCTGCAAGTAGGCATCGGAGGCCATCTCCGCCACCTGGCCCAGGGTCCAGAAGTTGACGTTGGGGTTGCTCAAGGCTTTGCGCACCTGAACGGCGCCGATTGTCCGTCTGCCGGGGCGGGGGGTCTGGCCGAACAGCGGCAGGGTGCGAGTCAGCAAATCCGGAGGCACAATGGCGTCGGCGTCGCAGACCAAGATAATCTCCCCCCGCGTCAGGGGCAGCACCTCGTTGAGGGCGCCAGACTTGCCGCCTCCTCGCCCTGGTGGCCGTCGGTAAACTCGCAGGTGAGGGATCCGCTTTTGGGCTTCCTGCAAGATGTCGGGGGTAGCATCGCTGCTGGCATCGTCAATGGCCCACAGCTCCAGGTGGCTGCTGGGGTAATCCAACTGGGTGAGGCTGTGCAGCAGCCGCGGCAGCACTGCGCTTTCGTTTTTGGCCGGGATCAACACCGCCACTCGCGGCAGAGGAGAACCCGCCAGCGCTAAGGGCTGAGCCCCGCCCACCTCAGGCAAAGGCAGGGAGGCCGTTTCGGCGGCGGCGGGATCCCAGGCCATTGTTCCAGGAGGGTAAAGCCTCAAGGGGGGCGGCAGAGCCGCCGGTTGCAGCCGGAACAGGCGGTTGATGTGGATGACCATGAAGGTGGCCAGGCCAACGGTAAACCAGCGGGCTACCGCTACCTGGTGCATCAGGCTGACCAGCCCCCACACCGTCGCCAGAACCAGGAAAGCTTTGAGACGGCGGCGCTGAGCCGAGGTGAGCAACCAATCGGGAAGATGTAGGTCCTCGAGGGGGGCAGGCTCTGACCAGACAAACTCAGACATGGCGAGCATCTCGTAGGTAACAACTTTGCCCGTACGCACCAGCCGTCCCAAGCTTGAGCCCAGCGGCTGCTAAGAGGCCGTTAATTATTGTCACCTATTGTGTTGCCACCGACTTGGGTTAAGACCAAAGGTCTTGATCTGCTACCCCACAGCAAGGGATCCCTGTCCTCCCAAAGGATATGAAGAGCTTATGGGTTGCCGCGAATTTCCTTGATCACCCCATCTTCCAGCAGGATCTCCACCTGCATTTTCTGGATCAGGTTGTCTCCCTTTTGCACGCGGAAGAAGCTCTCCACGCTGCCCTGGAGCACCTCTTGGTTCAGCTCCAGGTTGTTCAGTTGGTTGATCTGCTGAAGCAACTGGTTTTTTTGATCCAAGAGCTTGATCTTTTGCTCGTTCACGCGGCTTTTCACCGCTTCCACCTGTTGGAGCACCTGGGGGCTGTTGGGGTTAGGGCTTTGCTTCTCCAGCTCGGCAATGGCCCGCTTGCCCTGAAACTCCAGTTGCTGCATCTGAGCATCGGTGGCTTCGATCTGCCGCTCCAATTGCTCCTGCATTTCTTTCTTCCAAAGGGGGGTGACCACCACCTTGACAGGGATGGTGCGCTTGAGCAGTAACTGAGTGCCGTTGCCGACGTTGTTTTCTTCCATAAGACCTATCCAGGCAGACTACCAAGCAAATCAGGGGGCCCTGTGCTTACAGAGAATTGTCCTCTAGCAACCTTGGAGAAGGAGGCTTGACAGACCACAACTCTCCCCGCCGCGGCGGAGAATCCGTCTACTTATCCTACCGGCTGGGATCCCCGTAGTAAAGTCTGGATCGGGGGGAAATGGCAGTTTTGGTTAAGGATCTTGAAGGCCGCTGCCGTGCGGCGCCGCAAAGTCAGTTAGCGTGAAAGACGGTGTTCTCGGATTTTGCAGCAGCCATGAGCGAACTGGCCTCAACTCCCTGGCAACCCTCGGCAGGGGCTGCCCAGCCGGTGCGGATCGCCTCCCGCAAAAGTGAGCTGGCCTTGGCCCAGACCTACTGGGTAATGGGACAGTTGCAGGCCCACCATCCGGGATTGCCGCTAGAGCTGCACACCCTTTCCACCCAGGGAGACATCATCCTGGATGTGGCGCTGGCCAAAATTGGCGATAAGGGCCTGTTTACCAAGGAGCTGGAGGTCAGCCTGCTCAACGGCAGCAGCGATCTAGCGGTGCACAGCCTTAAGGATCTGCCCACCCGTTTGCCGGAAGGCCTGGTCCTGGGGGCGATTACGCAGAGGGAGGATCCTTTGGACGCGCTGGTGCTGCGGGAAGAGCTGCGCGGCTACCAACTGGCCACCCTGCCAGCAGGAACGGTGATCGGCACTTCATCTTTGCGGCGATTGGCCCAACTGCGCCACGCCTTTCCCCACCTGCAATTTAAGAATGTGCGGGGCAACCTCAACACTCGCCTGGCCAAGCTGGATCGGGGGGAGTACGACGGCCTAATTTTGGCGGTGGCGGGGCTGAAGCGCCTGGGCCAAGAACAGCGGATCCACGAGGTGCTGGATCCCAGTGTGTCTCTGTACGCGGTTGGCCAGGGATCCCTGGGGATCGAGTGCCGGCAGGGGGATGAGCGGATTCTGGAGCTCATCCGACCCTTAGCCGATGCGGAGGCCACAGCCCGCTGTTTGGCCGAGCGAGCTTTCCTGCGGGCCTTGGAGGGGGGGTGTCAGGTGCCCATCGGCGTCCACAGCCAAGTCCAGGGGGAAGAGCTGCACCTGACCGGCATGGTGGCCGACCTGGAGGGGCGACAGCTCATCCGCGATACCCAAACAGGCTCCCCTGCCGATCCGGAAGCGGTGGGAACAGCCCTGGCGGAAAAGCTGAAGCAACAGGGGGCTGACGAAATCCTGCAGGCCATTTTTGCCCAGGCTCGCCGCTAAATTCTGTGGGCTAGCTCTGAAAAAAGCCAGCCAAGGGAGAGAAAAACGGCAGGGAGAGTTTCAAATCCTCCCCTCTGCCGTCGCTGCTGCCAAGAACTTACCTTAGATAGGGAACTCACATTCACAGCAGCAGTAGTTGAGCTCTACCTTAGCTTCCAAAACAGCCGTGTCGTCTTGAACCACCAACGTAACTCTGTTGTTGGCAACTTCAGCGGGAGAGAGCGTTAGGGTTTTGGTAAAAGTCTGACCGGCCGAACTCACAGGTGAAGCATATAAGAACCCCGATTGAGTTAGAGTGCCGCCGTTGTACACGTAGTACTTGTCGTTGCCCGCATCCGGAGCACTGCTACTGCTAGCCGGCAGATTGTTGCGGTAGGCAAATGTCAGGGTACCTCCCAGCCGGCAGCCTGTTTTACAAGGAGGATCCCATTGAAAAGTATGGGCAAAGACTTTGTTGGGGCTTGGTTCTGCCCAGTTGGTAGTTCCGTAAGAACCCTGGAGATTGCTCCAAATGGTGGCCGGGATCTCTGACTGCAAAGGAACAGCAGGGCTGGGTGGCGGAGCCTGCAGCCTTACCGATTGCAACTGCATAGGCTGAGAACAGGGGAGTTTGGGCAACGGTCTTGAGGAAGGGAGAATAGGGATCTGGCGGAACAGCTCATCGAGATCCCCAGTTTGGGGAACGGGCGAGGGTGCGGCTCCTGGAGACCTAGGCCTTGCGGGCACAGCCGGCCTCGGAGCTTGCGCTACTGGGAAATGCTCCCAAAACGGATCTCCGCCCGCAGCAATTGAAGAAGAGCTATAACTCCAAAAACTAGAAAAAGAGAGTAGAGCCAGTATCCCTAGACCCAGGCCTGTTTTTTTCATTGACGTTCTCCAGGAAACCTTCTACCAACAAAGACTTTTCAGGGAAGAGTAAGTTCCCGATGTGTCCCGATTTCTTGTAAACTTTTATCGACCTAGGCATTACTCTTAAAGATACGTCTCTCAAACTTCAGCCCCATCCAGATCACTCCGATCCCACAGGCCACCAACACTGCCGACTTGGCCAAGAGGCCGGTCTCGTACTCGAAAAAGCGGGTCAGCACCACCAAGGTCAGGCCCAATAGCCCCTGCCAGAAGCGCCCCCGTCGCCCTTGCTGCAGACCTTCCCAGCAGAGGATCACCGACAATCCCACCAGCAGCAGGGTCAGGAGCCAGGGGGCAACAAAGGCCAGGGCCACCCTTGAGGTCAAGTTCCCAGAAACAGCCGCACGGATCGCCAGCAAAAGGGCCAGGGCAGCCAGGGAGATGAGAACCAGAGCGTCCTTCAGCCAGGCAGAAACGGGCTGGGAACTCTTTGCCTGCCAGCCCTGCCACCAGCTCCAACCGGCTAGCAATAGCAATCCTGCTGCCGACAGGCCCGCCCAGGGATCCCCAGCTTGGAACAAGGGCAGGGGTTTGGGATCCCAGTCCCAGGCGTCACGAAAGCTCCAAATGTAGAGCAAGAAGCCCAACCCCAGCAAAGCCAGCCCCTCCGCCGTCGGGATCAGATCCAAGCCCTGCTCCTGCTCGCCACCCTGGCCCTCTTCTCCGGTCCAGATCCGGCTTAGCCAGTGCCCATGGCGTTGGTGCCCGACTCCCAGCCCCCAGACGACGGCAAGGCCAAGCAGCAGCCAGAGGGTCCAGCTGTCCCAGCGCTCTGCCAACCTTTGTAGCGCCAGGCCGAAGTTCACCAGCGCCAAAGCCAAGATCCAGCGGGAGCGGCACCCATAGGCAAGAGGCAGCAACAGGCCCAGGGCCAGCCAGGGGTAGAGGGGATCCAGAGCCGAGCCGATCCCTCCTTCCCAGACGGCAGTCATTCCAGCCAGGGCAAACAAAAGACAGGCCAAGACGCCACTGGGGGTGTGGACCAAGCTGTAGGCCACGGCCAAGCTGCCCAGCCCCCAGCCCAAAAACAAGCCCGCCAGGGATCCCCCGATTTGAACCCACTGGGCCATCAGGCCAATGGCGGCCCCCAAAGACAGCTCGCCGGCCATCAACAAAGCGCTGCCTAAGCGCGGGGATCCCTGCTGCCAGAGCCGCAAGCCGGCCACCTGCAGCCCCACCATGAGGGCCAGGGATCCCAAGGCTCGGGCCGAGCGGGGAATGGCGTCCCAGTTGGCGGCCACGAAGGAGATCACCCCCAAGCCCACCAGCACGGCGCCCAACAGCAGCAGCAACAGGGCAAAGCGGCTGCCAGCTGTTCGCGGCAAGCTGTCCAGTTGGTAGTGCTCGCGCAGGCGATCCCGCTGCGCCGGCTGGATGAGCCCCTGCTCCACCCAGGTGTCCAACAGGTCGGCCAGTTGGCGGCGGAAGCGCTCGTCAGGGCCGGGGGGGCGGGGAGAAGTCATGGCACCCTCACCCCCTGCCCCTCTCCCGCGCTGCAGGAGAGGGGAGATTGGGATCAGTAGCCTGGAGCACTCGCTGCAGCACCTCTTGGTAGCCGGCTGCCGGATCGCCGAGATCAAAGCGAAAAAGGTCTTTATCCAGCACCCGCGGCTCGGTCCCTTGGAGATCCCACAGGCGGCAGGTGTCGGGGCTGATCTCGTCCGCCAGCCAAATCTGCCCTTCCTCGTCCAGGCCAAACTCCAGCTTAAAGTCCACCAGCTCCAGCCGGCAGCGCCGCCAGAAGTTGCCAAGGTGAGTGTTGACTGCCAAAGCCAGGGATCCCAGTTTCTCCACCTGCTCCGGCGTGGCCAGGTGCAACAGGCGGATGTGGTCGGGAGTGACCAGGGGATCTCCCAAGGCGTCGTTTTTGTAGTAGAACTCCACCAGGGGTGGCTCGATGGGCAGGCCCTGCTCCAGGCCTAAGCGCTGGCAGAGGCTGCCGGCAGTGCGGTTGCGCACCACCACTTCCAAAGGCAGGATCTGTAGGGCGCGCACCTGCATCTCACGGGGGCCGGTCTGGCTCAAGAAGTGGTTGCGAATACCCTGCTGCGCCAGGTAGGCAAACACCCGGCTAGAGACGGTGCAGTTGACTTCTCCTTTGCCGGGGATGGATCCCCGCTTTTGGGCATTAAAAGCCGTGGCGTCGTCTTTGTATTGGCAGAGGTAAACCTGGGGATCGGCGGTGCGGTAGACCCGTTTGGCTTTGCCCTCGTAAAGGAGTTCTTGGGGCGTGGGCGAGGATGGCATAAGCAACCCCTAATATCCGGTCAGCCGTCCGCGGATCCCTTGCCAAAGGGTAATGGCCAGGATGCGCAGATCCAGCCACAGGGACCAGTTTTGCACATAGTAGAGATCATACTGGGTGCGGCGGGCGATGCTGGTGTCTCCCCGCAGGCCGTGGATCTGAGCCCAGCCGGTGAGGCCGCTTTTGACCAAATGCCGATCCAGATACTTGGGGATCTCCTGGCTAAATTGCTCGACAAAGTAGGGCCGCTCCGGTCGGGGGCCCACCAAGCTCATTTCCCCCTTCAAAACGTTCCAAAGCTGGGGCAGCTCATCCAGGTTGGTGCGGCGCAAAAAGGCTCCTATCTTGGTTCGGCGCGGATCCCCGGGGCGCGTCCAGCGCGGCTGGCCGGGTGCTTCAGCATCCACCCGCATGGTGCGGAACTTGGCAATCCAAAAGCGACGCCCATCCAAGCTCACCCGCTCCTGCCAATACAGGATGGGGCCGGGGCTGCTGCAGGCCACCAGCACGGCGATGACCACAAACAGGGGGCTGAGCAACAGTAAGCCCAGGGAAGCTCCCAAGATGTCCATAGCTCGCTTGAGGAAACGGTTGTGGGCGTAGCGCAAAGGGGGGTGGCGCAGCGTCAGCAGCGGGATCCCGTCCAGAGAGTGGAACTGCAGGTTAACCGTTAAGAAGCCAAGAATATCTGGCACCAGGCGCACCTGCACCGACAGAGCCTGCAAAGTAAGAAGCAGGGGCGCGTTGGCCAGCTCCGGCTGCCCAAACCACACCTCTTGGATCTCAGGGTGAGCTTGCACATAGGCCACCAGATGAGCGGGATCCAGGCGCTCCAGCTTTTGCAGAGGCCCCGCTTCTGGCGCCGAGGGATCCCCGGCCACGGCCCAAGCCTTGATCTCAAACCCCAAAGCCGGGCAGCGCTCTAGCCGCTCCAGCACCTCGGCCAACAGCAAGCCGGATCCCACCCAGATCACCCGTCGCCGCCCCTGGCCGCGGGCATACAGCCAGCCCATGCCCAGCCGCAGCGCTAACCGCATCCCCGTCAGGCCGAGCAGGGCCAGCAGGCCGGCATAGCCCACTACCAAGCGCGACAGCGAGACAGAGCGCACGAAGAAGGCCCCTGCTAACACCAGGCCAAAGGTCACCCCCAGCCCCAGCAGCAAACTGGCCCATTCCTCAAAGCGGGATAGGCGCTTCGATTCGCCATATCCGCCCAAACCGGCCTGAACGCCCCAGTAGCTGAGAACGGTCAGCAATCCCAGGCCGGCATAAACATCCCACGGCAAAAGCTGGTGAGGGCGCAAGCTGCGCAGCCAGTAACCTGCCCCAAAGGCCAACCAAATACAAAGGCCATCCCCGAAGCAAGCTAGGGGCACCCACAGACGATGCGGATCCAAGCGAAGGGCGTAGCTGCGCAAAGGTTCCGTCTCCCTGGTGCGAAAGGACTCCGTCCCGCTAGCGCGATCGGCCAAGAGCTATCTCCTCCAAAAACGAAGACTGGGAACAATCTAGATTATCCCCTTGAGGCTGCAAGGACTCCGTCTCGCTAGCGCGATCGGCCAAGTTGACTCAAAAAACTGGTAATAACGGCGAGAAGTTGAGGATTAAGAGGCTCAGTTTCCCAGAGGAGCAATTTTCAAAGGGCTCCGTCCCGCTGCCGCAATAGGGCTGGCTACCGCCAACAACGACAGGCCAAAGGGCAACGAAAACTTGGGGATCAAATAGGCTTCCGCGGCAAAAATCTCTGCTAGAAGTTGATTGAGCCAAAGGGGCAGCATTTTCAAGTCTGGACTTTCCCGCAGGCGAAGTATTTTCTGGGCTAGGCGGATCCCTGCTGCCAGAGGGAAGAGAAAGCTGTTGAAAAAGGTAAAGGTATGAATTTGCAAGCCGGCGCTCTTGAGTAAGGAGAGAAGTTGTGCCGCTGTGTAGCGTCTCTTGTGGTGATTAAGCTCGTCATGGGCGCTCCACAGCCAGGGATAAGCCGGCACCGTGATCACCATGTAGCCAGATGGCTTTAACCTCTGGATGAGGGCTTCCAGAGCTGCTGTGTCTTCGTCTAAATGTTCCAGAACGTCCAGCAGAGCAATTAAATCAAATTGTTGAGAGCCAAAAGGGATCCGATGCGGCAATTCGCCTTCTTCCACAATCGCAATGCCACGAGCCCGGGCCAAAGGCAATGCTATTTCGCTTCTTTCCATGGCCCAGACTTGGCCAAACTGAGACAACATTTCCAGGTTGCCACCGCTGCCACATCCCGCTTCCAAGATACAAGCTGAGGGAGGAAGAGGGATCCCTGCAATAACCCGGCTGAGAATCTGTCGGCGGCCCACAAACCACCAATGTCGATCCTCTAGGCCTGCCATTTGTTCATAAGCTTTGGGATCCATAGTCGTCCCCAATGGTTGGGAACTTGTTAGGGAGAAAGCCTGGCCTTGCCCCAGCGGTTTTGGCGGTACCAGGCGGCCACATGGGGGCACCAAGCCTCGAAGTGGGGCCACATCAACTCGCACAGCTCGCGGATCTCCCGCTGGGCATCCTCCTTAGCCCGCAAATCCAGAAAGTGCATCAAGCTGCGGCAATTAAAAGACACTACAAAATGTTGGCGGATCCCGTAGCCGATGATGTTACGAGCATCCTCATAGGGCACCCCACACTCTTCGACCAGGCGATAATAGGCAATGGCCTGGCTGCGATACTGCTCAAGAATGATGTTTAGGGCCTCGGGAGAGATGGGCTTGAAGCCTTGGCGGGTTTTGGCTTTGCCTTCCTTGACGCTGGCGGGAACGTAAAATAGAGTTTCCAACTCTTGCAAAGCTAACTCTGCCCCGGTTTTGTCGGCAAAAGCAGAAGTTTCGTCCCAGCCCCCCGTATACGGGGGGCTGGGGGGCTGGTTGGGGGGGCCGGGCGGGGGGTTGGGGGGCGTTCTCCGGGGCCCAGACAAGAGTCTTTTGCCCAAATCGGCAATTTGCTGGCCTGTATATCGAAAAGATTGAACGTCGAAAGAAATTCCCACCCGATGAGTACGGGCCTGTTGCATGACAGCATGGGGAAAATAGCCTACCCCAAACGTGATCTGAGGGTGCTCCAGCGGCCCATAGTGGCCACGGTTGCCCTCCAGCAGATGCCGCACCACGGCCTCGCCATATTTTTCCGGGATCCGGCTCTCTGGGGTAACAAAATCAGGGCTGTGATCTTGGTGCATCGCCTGGTAGATCACCCGTTCGGGATCTGGGGTTTGGCTGAGCACCACCACTTGAAATAAGGCATCCACGGGCTGTGTCCCCAAAGCTAGAGACGACTGGCTAGTCTCACAGTATAGAGAGGATCAAGCCGCAAGCAGCCTTGCTATAGGAGCCTACGAGCCCGCGTTTCCTCTGCCAGCACCAAGTTTAGGCCCGGATTGCTGCGCATCAGCCCCGCCACGTAAAGGGTATAGACTTTCCCTGCCTCTAACTGGAGGTCAAACCGTTGCAAGGGAATGCTCCGGCCAGGAGACGACTGCCCACCTGGCGCGGGGGCTGAAGGAGCTATGGCCACCTGAATTTGGGTAAAGCCGGGTCGCATGGCTTGAAAGGTGGAAACTTGCCCGAAGGCCAACTGAGGTATCAGCACCCGCCCTTGCTCCCCCTGCCATTGCAGGGCCGGCGCATCAGGGGCAGCGTGAACAAACCGAACCAGGGCTTGGTCAAACAGCGAGTTGATGTTGTCTTCCAAAACTAAGGCCGTCACGCGATTGGGCTCGTCAGCAGCCACCACCGAGAACACTCCCCCGCCTCTGAGGTTGGCCACAGTTCTGGCCGCAACCGTTCGCGCTAGCGGAACGGAGTCCTTAAAACTCGCGGGCTGGCCAGGGCTGGTCGTCTCAGGGGTTGAAAACAAAACAATGTCGTACTCGCCCGCCGGCATACGCACGTACTCGCTCACCGAGCCATAGGCTACACCTTGAGCAGCCCTTACCCCTCCCACTTCCAAGTCGATCCGAGGGGCATTGGGGGCCACATGCACCAAGCGCACCTGGATCTCAGAAACTCCCGCGGATGCCGAAGGCATCGGGATGGCACAGCCGGACAAAAGCCCCGGCATTAAAGCCCCGCCCACCACGCAGAGGACTGCGCTCACCCACTGTCGCACCATGTTTACACTCACTCCTACTCCTCACACCCAGGGTTCATAAGGGAGATCGAGCGGAAGAGCCCTCTCGCTCCCCAAAAGTTCGGGTTAGCGCAAGGGATCCCATCCTGCTGACGCCAAAGAACCTGCTTTTGTCTTACTCCACCTTTGCGCCCAATGCCATAAGCTGGCTAGGACTTGCCCGACTCCCTAGATTGGGATCCCAGCGCTGGGATCGGGGACGGCTAGTGGAGAAGAGCGGCGGCTGAAGAGCCGGAAATAGGTGCTGACGGCCAACTCTTTCAGCGGGAAAAGTAGGTAGGTGAGGGGATTGATAGTGACGATGATGTTGCGGCAGTCGCGTTTGGCCTGGGCCAGGATTTGGGCGGCCACCCAATCCCCCGACATAACTCCAATCGGGTTGAGCTGGCTCTTGAAAGGGCCAAGGATAAGCTTGCGCACCACGCAGGGAGCATCGAGACGGCGTAGGGTAACCAGGTCGCCCAGTGCCCGTTTGGAGAGCTCGTAGAGGGGGCTAAAAGCAGGGCTGGCCTCGGCTTCGGAGGTGTTCACCCAAACCTCTTTGGTGGCCATTTCCCGATTGCCGCGCACCGTCTGGAAAAATAGCTCCATCAGGCGCCATGCCGAGAAGGTGTTGACGGCATAGGACTGGCGAACCGATTCGGGATCCCGTTGCCTATGGACGTTTAGGCCGTGGTTGATTACCAGGATATCGACCTCCTCCAGGAGCTCGGCCAGGGATCCCTCCTGCCCCACCTGCCAGCGAACAGTCGGCACCGGCTGAAGTTGTCCGTCCACTTCGATGGAAACCGAATCCGCATGGGAGCTGAGGGCGATGACTTTGGCCCCATGGCGGGAAAAGTGCTTCAAGAGGGCCCGGCCCAGGGTGCCAGAGGCGCCAGTGATGGCCACGCGCTTGCCTTTAAAAGAGAGACTGCTGCCCATGATCCGATCCAGCAAGGTTAGGGTGCCGCAGAAGTAGGCGTTGGTGTCGTCAAAGTGGTGCCGCCAGTGGTAGGCGCGGTTGACATGCCACTGGCTGGGAGGAGTAGGGAAAGGCCCCGGCTGGTGGGTAATATCCGTTTGCAGAGCTAGCCCGCAGCCCCGCAGCAGGCCAGCAGCTAAGAAACTGGCCGAGTAGACCACTCCCACCGCCGCCGCTAGGCCATACAGCCAGGATCCCTGTCCCAACAGCACCACCCAAGGGATCCCGGCCAGGATCATCGTCGCCGCTTCGGGGACATCGTGGTGCCACTGGGATTCTCGGTACAGCTTCGGGTCTACCACGCTGAGATCGGGGCGAAACAGGCGGTGGTGCAGAGTGTGCTTGGGCATCAGCCAGGGCCACTGGTGGGCCAGCCAATGGCGCTCATCCCGCACAACCTCGGCCCAAAGGACGGAAGCCAGGGCAACGACCCCAACCCCCAGCCACTGAGTTACGCTGCTAACATCCATAGGGCTTTGCCGGCAGTAGCCAAACCATCCTGGGCTCGCGGTCGCCTCTTGGCATCAATCTCAAAGCAGTTGGCGACCCTCAAAAATCATCGCAAAGATCCCTGAAAAGATCATCCCAGGCCGCAAGCAAGACGGCCAACGGCAGCTTTTGGGATCCCAGGAGCATGGTCTCAACCTCTTCTGCAAGCTTGTCTTCCCTCACCCCCAGCCCCTTTCCCAGCCCTCACCCCCAACCCCTCTCCGAAAGGGAGAGGGGAGATAGAGATCAAGGGGCGGAGCTGGGAAGCTCGCGGATCTCAACCGTATCTCCCACTTGCAAACCTAAGGCCGCCGCCGTCCCGCCGCGGAACTCCAGCACGCCATCTACCAACTGGTCAGAGGGTGGCCCATAGACGGGGCAGGGTTGGGCGGGGCAACCGGGCACATCGGCAGCGATGTACACCACCTGGCCTTGGCGGAGAAAGATAATGTCCAGGTTGAGCAGGGTGTTAAACATCCAGAAGGCAGCCGGCTGGGGCGGGTCGAAGGGAAACCACATGCCGCGATCAGGCGGCAAATCGGTGCGAAACATCAGGCCCAAGCGCTGTTGCTCAGGGGTGCGGGCCACTTCCAGCTCAAAGCGCCGGCCAGCGATGGTGACTTCTGCTGCCACCGGCAGGTGCTGGGGCTCTCCTTTGGCCGAGGTCGCGTTGGCAACGGCTGCCGTCTCCTGGGCTTCTAAAGATGAGGATCCCCCAGCAGTACATCCCAGCAGCAGAGCCAGGCCTAAGGCAATCCCGCCCGCTGTGGCAACCCGGCGAGAGCGCCGCCCCTCCCTTGCCCGCAAACTCATCCCTTGTCTCCTGCCGAGCTAGCTGTGCAGGCTTGATCCTACCCTGCTCTTTAGGTTGAAGAGGGAGGGGATCCGTAGCCAGTTTGGCCGGGATCTCCTGCGGGCTTTGGCCTGTCGATCTCTCCTCAAGCGCAAAGAGCCATCCACCCCCAACCCGATACCATAGCCATAGAGTCTATCTATCGTTCCCCACCCGGCCAGGAGAGACCCCATGAAAGACCTTTTGAGCAGATCCTCGCTGAGCCGGAGCTCGCTTCTGGCTCTGTTTGGCCTATTGCTTTTGGGTCTCTGGCCCGCACAGGGGATGGGATCCCAGGAGGCCCCGGTGCGGATCCCGTTTGAGCCGACCGTGACCTATGGGGAAGGCTATGGAGAAGAGGCTGTGGCCCAACAAGCCCAAAGTCGCTTTGCGCTAAAGCTGTTTGATCGCCTGCTCCAGCAGCAGCCGCAAGAGAACCTCTTTTTCTCTCCTTTGAGCATTCACTTGGCTCTGAGCATGCTGTACAACGGCGCCGCTGGGGAAACGCAGGCGGCCATGGCCGAGGTGCTGGAGGCCCAAGACCTCTCCCTCCATGAGTTGAACTGGACCAATGCCCAGATGGCGCGCTGGCTGGTGGAGCGATCCCAAGCAGAAGGGCCGATCCAGGTGCAAATTGCCAACGGCCTTTGGGTCGATCAAACCCTCACCCTGCGGCCTCCCTTTTTGCAGGCGCTGGCCACCTATTACCAAGCAGTGGCCAATCGGGTGGAGCTGGGATCCCGCCAGACGGTGCAGGCGATTAACCGTTGGGTAGCCGAGCGCACCCAGGGCCAGATCGACCGCATCGTGGATCGCCTCAGCCGGGAAGACAGGCTGGTTTTGCTCAACGCCATTTACTTCAAGGGAGAGTGGACCCAACCCTTCGATCCGGCCCTGACAGAGCCCCAGCCCTTTACCCGCCCAGATGGCCGCCGTGTCCAAGTGCCGCTGATGGCCCAATCCGGTCGCTACGGCTACCGGGAGACCGAGCAGCTCCAGGTGGTGCGCCTGCCCTATGGGGAAGGGGAACTGGCTATGGTGATCCTGCTGCCCAAGCCAGGGGTGAGCCTGGAAGCCCTGCGACAGGAGCTCAGCCCAGAAACTTGGCAAGAATGGACGGGATCCCTGCCCACCCGCCCCGGCTCGCTGCGGCTCCCCAAGTTTAAGCTGGCCTACGAGACCGATCTGGTGCCGGCTTTGCAACAGTTGGGCCTGGGGATCGCCTTTTCCCCTCAGGCCGATTTCAGCCAGATGACCCCAGAGCCGACGCAGGTCAGCAGAGTCTTGCACAAGGCGGCCATCGAAGTAGATGAAAAGGGATCCGGGGCGGCAGCCGCCACCGGGGTCATCGTCTCCCGCACCGCCAGCGACCGGCAAGAGCCCTTCCAGTTCGTAGCAGATCGCCCCTTCTGGTTTGCCATTGTGGCCTCCGGAGCCAACCGGGAGGCGCAAACTGTGCTGTTTATGGGATCCGTAGTCAACCCCAAGTAGAGGGCTGTAGCTCTGCTGGAACCTCCGGCTTGGGCGCCCCCTCCTTTTCCACAAGCAACTGGGCACGGCTGGGACGGCCCCACAGCACCTGCTCCTGCTGGTAAACCACCATGCCGGGTGGGGATCCCTTGGGTTTGAAGACGCACTTAGGGCGGGTATACACCACCGGTACCTGGTCGCTGAAGCGACCGCGGCTAAAATACGCCGCCAGATCGGCAGCCGCCTGCAGATCTTCACTTTCGGCCACCGCGCCCGGAGGCAGGCGCAACAGCACGTGGCTACCGGGGATCTCTTGGGCGTGAAACCACCAATCTTGGTCTTGGGCCACGCGGAAGGTCAGCCGATCATTTTGCCAGTTGTTGCGCCCCACCCAGATGGAGAAGCCGCTGGGGCTAGTGAAGCGATAGGGGTTGAAGCTGGCTGAAGAGGCCCGTCTGGATCCCTCTGCCCGGCTGGGGCTCTCTAGGTAGCCTTGTTGAATCAGCTCGGTCTCAACTTCTCGAAGGGCGGCCAAGTCCTGGGGATCCCGATAGGTTCCCAGATGCTGCAGGGTCGCTTCCACCTGCTCCAGGTAGCGGATCTCTTGCGCTACAGCTTCTAGCAAGGGCTGGACGGCCTCCTGGGCTCGTTTTTGTTTGCGGTGCTTGCGGTAGTAGGCCTGGGCGTTGAGAACAGCGTTTTTCTCCGGATCCAGCGGGATCTTGACCATCTGGCCGCTAAAAAAGTCTGGCAGCTCCATCAAGCTCAGCCCTGGCCGCCAGAGGTGGAGATGGGCCATGAGCAGATCGGCAGCCTGCTTGGAGGCTTCCGCTTGGGCCGAGTCGGCCAGCATCCTCTCGAAGTGCTCTTGCCGCTGGCGGAGTTTTTTCAGCAGGGCAGCCAGCTTTTGCCCCAGGCGCTGCCGCTCTCGCTCAAAGCGTTCGCGGTTGAGCTGGGCTTGGTAGTAGGCTTCCAGGAGCTGATGCAAGTTGGGTGTAGAGGGATCCCCGCCAGAGCCCCTCCAGCCGAGAACAGTGTACCCCTGGGGGGTAAGGGCCGGCTTAAACTGAGCCGTTTCCAGGCGGGCCAGCCAGTCCTGCCACCAAAAAAACAGGGCCTGCCACTCCTGGGGCGAGAGTTGGTTGCTGGGGGTTTGGGGTGGGATCCCGGCCTGCAGGCACATGGCCTCTGCCAAATGCCGGCTCAGGCCGCGGTAGCAGCGCAGCAGCCGCTGAGCAATGGGGCCAGGGATTAGGGCAAGACGCTCTTGCCACTGGGAGAAGGGCTCGGCTCGCTGGGGGATGGGATCGCTGAGGGCAGGGGGAGCTTCGTAAAGTAGACCCGGCTGCACCGGCCGTACCCGCGACTGTCGCTCGCTTACCCCGTGGCCGCAGGCCAAGATCATGCCCCCCTCGTCCACCAAGATGGCGTTGCTGTACTTGCCCATCACTTCCAGATAAAGGTGGCGTTGAGGGGGATCCGCGGGGCGCGGGGCAAAGCGAAAGTCAATCACCCGCTCCCACTCGTCCAGCAGCGCCAGCTCCGTCAGCGCCAAACCCCGCAGGTGCCGTTGCAGGTGTTGGCTAAAGGGCAAGTCCTCTGCTTCCTTGGGGGGAGCCTGACAGAGGTGAACTCGGGCCGCCTGAGGATGCCAAGACAGTAGCAAGCAAGGACGCGCCTTGAGGGTGCGCAGGCCAATCACCACCGTCCACAGATCCGTCTGCTGGATCCACTCCACGCGGGCAGGCAGCAAGGGATCCCCCCCGGCCTCAGCCCCTTTTAGATCTGCCAGCACAGCACGGAGGGTGGTCAGGTCAACCGGTTGCATCCCTGCTGCTCCTTGGGATCGGGCAACGCCTGGGGAACTGAACGAGGGCCTCCTTCCATTATCTGCCGCTCCCCTAGCTGGCGCTGGCAACAAAAAGACTCCGCCCAATCGACTTGAGCGGCAACCAAGGGGCTGCATTGGGGCAAGAGGCTTGGTACTTCCACCTTTGGGCTTTTTGGCCCAGGTGCCTTCAATTCTCAGGCAGAAACCCCGAGCTGCCTAGTCCTCGTCTTCATCGTCATATTCTTCATCATCGTACTCCTCCTCTTCCACTACCTCGTCCAGATCGAGCAGCACAGCATTGAGTTGGTCGAACAGGGCTGGCGAGTCCTCTGGGTTCAGTAGGTAGGGATCCCCCTCGTCAGGCAGGGCCACGTAGACCAGAACTGGGTCGAGGGGCGTAAAGATGCCGTATTTCTTGTCTTTGTAGAAGAAGGTAGCCAGCAGTTGGAATTCCTGGGCATCTTCCTCGCTTTCGCCCAGCTCGAACACATCTTCCTCTTCAACAGGGGGCAACTCTCCCTGCACCGTCAGGATGTCGAAGCCGTTTTGCTGCAGAGTCAAGTTCAACTCCTCCAAGACGGCCTGGATGGTGGGGATAGCAGCCTGGAGCTCCTCTGGATCCGGCTCATCCAGGATCCCTTCCATGTCCGCATCTCCGTTCACCGCTTGGCCGGGCTCTTCTTCCCCCTCCCAAACCAGAACTTTGATCACGGCGTCCACGGGCGTGGCCAGTGC
Source organism: Synechococcus sp. 63AY4M2 (assembly GCF_002760475.1). Taxonomy (NCBI): domain Bacteria; kingdom Bacillati; phylum Cyanobacteriota; class Cyanophyceae; order Synechococcales; family Synechococcaceae; genus Synechococcus; species Synechococcus sp. 63AY4M2. The sequence goes on from NZ_AXUX01000001.1 coordinate 1,383,318, forward strand.
ATAGGCTTGTTCCTCAATGACCACCTGCCTCAGGATCTCGCATTTCAGAGGCTGGTTCTGCTCGTCGCGGAGCACTAAGGTTTCGCGGGATTCGGCCATGGAAAGCAACCCAGGGTAGGAAAATGAGGTCAACCCAAGCTTATTCTCCCATGTTCTGATCCCCCGCAGAACTCAGGGATCCTCGTCGGCACTGCCGGCTTCGGCCTGGGCCAGGGCTTCCAGAGCCAGCAGGATCTCCTCTTCTCGCTGGCTATAGGTCTCTTCATCGATCTCCCCCAGATCGAGCTGAATCTGGAGAGCGGTGAGTTCTTTCTGGAGGTTTTCTTTGCTGTCGAGTTGTGCCTCGGCCCGCTCGCGAATCTGCTCCGCCAACCACAGCAAGCTCTGGGCCGGCCACGTCAGCAATTGCCAAACCATCCCCGCGCCTCTCCCGTGATTTAGGTCAATCCTAACAAGCGGATCCCACCTCCGCCTAAAGCCCGATAACCGATGCTCAGACCCTCCCAAAGGTGGCGCCATAGACCCGAAACAGAGGGATCCCTGCCGCTGGACTCTGCTGCTGGTTGCCGTTGCTGATACATTTACGCTGAACACTGCTGAACATCACTGTTCAACTATGCAGCGATAGCATTCTGCTTGTTTCCATTCGCGTTAGCGGGACGGAGTCCAAACAGAATGGCGGTATCCCGCAAAGCTTTGAGTAGAATACCCAAAGCGCAGTTTCCGTGTCGTCTTACTACCAATTTTCTGCTTTGCTTTGGCTACCATGTTGGCAGACTCGAAAGTAAACAGAAAGATCAACTGGTAGTAATCCGTACTGAACATATTATACATTATTTTCAGTATAGTTGAGCTTATTATTGACTAGAGTCATGCTCCTGTTCCAGCAACTCCAGCAGGTGGGTGTTGTTGGCTGCCCTGGCTGCTTCTAGACGATGGGCCAGAGAGACAGCGATGTTCCGCCGATGGCGGGCCAGAAAGCTAGCTCCACTCGCTTCAGCAGTTGCGCTCATAGAAAATAGAAAAAGGCCGAGGCAGTTGAACGGGCTATGGAGGTGTTGAGACGAGTGGGGATCGCCGAGCAAGCCGAGAAGTATCCTGGTCAACTTTCGGGGAGGCAGCAGCAGCGGGTGGCGATTGCCCGCGCTTTGGCCATAAATCCGGCGGTGATGCTCTTCGATGAGCCCACCTCGGCCTTGGATCCGGAGATGGTCAAAGAGGTGCTGGACGTGATGCGGGAGCTGGCCCGCTCGGGCATGACCATGGTGTGTGTAACCCACGAGATGGGCTTTGCCCGCGAGGTGGCGGATCGGATTGTCTTCTTCGACCGCGGCAAGATCGTGGAAGAAAACACCCCCCAAGAGTTTTTCAGCAACCCCAAGGAAGAGCGTTCTCGCCTTTTCTTGTCGCAGATCCTGTCCCACTAAGGGGCTGCGCTTAGAGAGGCGCAAGCCGTGCCAGAAAGGCCCCCTCCGGCTCTTGGTAGAGAATTTGTCCCTGCCAGCCGTTGGCGTGGGCACAGCGCAGCAGGGTTTCCGGATCCACAAACAGCCAGGGAAAGGGATCCCCGCGCTGCCCGCCGTACTCGGCCACAAAGTTCACCACCCTGGCTTTTGCCTCGCCCGCTGTTCTGCAGTCTCTCCCCTTCTCCCGATCCTCGGCTTCAGAATTAGCTGAACTTTCTACCTGCGGCAGATCCGCCGCGTCGCCCTCTTCACTGAGATCGGCTAGATCGGTGGAATCCACAAGCAACTGGCCGGTGGGCTGAACCCAGTGGCGGGCCAAGCTTAAAAAGCGCTCCAACCCCGCCAGGGATCCCACCAGGCCGGCGCCGTTCATCAGCAGCAGCAGCGTATCGAAGGGCTCTTCCGGCCCCTCCCAGTGGAACAGGTCGGCGGCGATGCGGCAATGCACCCCCCGTTCGGCCATGATCTGCAACGCCACCGGCGAGCGATCCAGGGCGGCTACGGCAAACCCCTCCTCCTGCAACAGCAGGCTGTGGCGGCCCGTGCCGGCGCCAATGTCCAGCACCCGACCGCGGCAGAGCTCTAAGGCCAGGGCCTCCACCTCCGGCAGCTCTTGGGTGAAGAACACCTCCGGCGAGACCACCTGGGGCTCCTCTGCCAGCGGGATCCCCTCGGCGCTGTAGGCGTGCAAGAGCAGGGATCCCCTCGCCTGGCCCCGGTGCCAGTCCCACAGGGCTTGCTCGAGCGGATCCTGAGGCAAAGGGTTTTCGACAACCTCTATCATGGGAAGGGAAAGCTAGAGTCTTGCCCCAATGGCCATTGCCGCATTTCTTTACGCTGCCGCTTTGGTTCTTTTGCTGATCGCAGGAGTCGTTTGGGCCACCTCTCAGCCGGCTAACTTGGAGACCGAGCCACAGGCCGGCGCACCTCCAGAAGAGCCCCCGGCAACCCCATCTGTTCCTGTTTCCATTGTGGAGCAACTGGAGCGCCAATACCGCAACAGCCCTTCCTACCGTCCCGATCCTTAGCGTATACTTCAAGAAAGTTCTTGAAGATCCTTGAAGAGGGGGGGTCCAAGAGCTTCCTGAAGGCGTGAGCGGTACCCCTGCTGTCCGGATTCTGCTGTTCTCTTCCTTGGGGCCCATGGCTGCGAAGTCTCCACCCCCTATCGTCTACATTGCCCTAGGGCTATTGCTCCTCTGGGGTGGTCATCGCGCCTGGCAGGCGGGCTACATCCGCTGGCCAGAAGGGATCCCTCTGCCAGGGTTGGGCGGTAGGGCCCAAGATCTGCTCTTAACCAGCGGCGAGCGCACCCTGTTTGCCGATAGCAGTCCCGCCGCCGTGGCTGCAGCAGAGCTGTTGCGCCAGGGCAATTTCGGCGCGGCGATCCCGCTCCTAGAGATGGGGCTACAGAACAACCGCAACGACCCGGAAGCTCGCATTTTCCTCAACAACGCCCGCGCCCAGCAGCAGGGCAACCCCTTGAGCATAGCCGTGGTGGTGCCCATCTCCAGCAACCCCAACCGCGCCAAGGAGACCCTGCGCGGCGTGGCCCAGGCCCAAGAGGAGCTATTTCAGCAAGGGGGTATTGCAGGGCGGCTGCTGCGGGTGGTGATTGCCGACGACGGGGATAACCCAGAGCGAGCGGCGGCAGTGGCCAAAGCCCTGGTGGGCCAGCCCGAGATCCTGGGGGTGATCGGCCACAACGCCAGCGATGCCACCCTGGCGGCGGCTGAGATCTATCAGTCTGCCGGCCTGGCCATGATCTCCTCCACCTCCACCAGCACCCGCATCAGCCTGCTGGGGAACGCCATCTTTCGCACCGTCCCCTCCGACCAGATTGCTGGCACGCAACTGGCCCGCTATGTCCTTAACAAACTGCGCCTGCAGAGGGTGGCCATCTTCTACAACCCCAACAGCGCCTACAGCACCAGCCTGCGCGACGCCTTTGCCGCTACCCTGACCAGCGAAGGGGGCGTTGTGCTGGCGACCTTCGACCTGTCGGCAGCCGATTTCAACCCCCAGGCCAGCCTGCAGACAGCTCTGGGGCAGGGATCTCAGGCGGCTTTCTTGGCGCCCACGGCTTCCGTGGCCGAAAAAGCGCTGGCCGTTGCCCGCGAGAACGCTGCCCTTGGCCAGCCCCTCGCCCTGGTGGGGGGGGATGTGCTGTTTAGTCTCACCACCCTCAAGGAAGGGGGGGCAGCAGTAGAGGGGCTGGTGGTGGCGGTGCCCTGGCATCCCGACGTGCCCCGCAACCGCGGCTTTGCCCAGAAGGCAGCCCAGATGTGGGGAGGGCAGGTGAGTTGGCGCACGGCACTGGCCTACGACGCCACCCGTGTTTTTCTCCAGGCTATTCGGCAGGGATCCCCCAGCCGCAGCGGCATTCTCACTGCCCTGGGCGACCCCAACTTCCGCTTGCCAGACGGCGCTTCCGGGGAGGTGCGCTTTTTGCCCTCCGGCGACCGCGATGCTCCCCATGTGCTGGTGCGCATTGAACGGGGCAACCGCTCCGGCACCGGCTACGATTTTGTGCCCCTCCCCTAGGGCAGGCGCTACAGTAGGGGGTGCTCTCCATCTCCTCAGCTTGGACAGATCCCATGCCCAGCCGGATCACCGCGTGTTTTCAGGCGCTGCGCAGCCGCGGCGAAGCCGCCCTCATCCCCTACCTCACCGCCGGGGATCCCAACTTGGAAACCACCTTTGCGGCCCTGCAAGTTTTGGAGGAGAACGGCGCCGACCTCATCGAGTTGGGGGTGCCCTATTCGGATCCCCTGGCCGATGGGCCGGTGATCCAGGCAGCAGCCACCCGCGCCCTCAGCCGGGGCGTCACCTTGGGCGACATCTTGCAGGGCTTGCGGGGCCTCTCGCTGCGGGCTCCCCTCGTCCTGTTCACCTACTACAACCCCATCCACCAGCTCGGCATCCCCACCTTTGTGCGGCAACTGCGCCAGGCCGGCTGTGCCGGCTTGGTCGTCCCCGACCTGCCCCTGGAAGAGGCCGGATCCCTGCGGGAAGCAACGCAGGCGGAGGGGATCGACCTCATCCTGCTGGTGGCCCCCACCAGCCCCGCCGAGCGAATGCGCCGTATTGCCCAACAGTCCAGCGGCTTTATCTACCTGGTCAGCACCACCGGCGTCACCGGCGAACGGGCCACCCTGGAGCAGCGGATCCCGGCCTTGCTGCAGCAACTGCGCCAATACACCTCCCTGCCGATTGGGGTAGGCTTCGGCATCTCCACCCCCGACCAGGCCCGCCAGATTGCTCTCTGGGGAGCGGATGCGGCGATCGTGGGCAGTGCCTTTGTGCAACGGCTGGCCAAGGCCCCCACCCCCGCCCAAGGGCTGCAACAAATTGCCCACTTCTGCCGGGATCTCAAAGCTGCCCTGCAAGGCATAGGTACCCCGCAACATTGACTGCTGCAGTGTGTGGGCAAGAGGCTTGCCTTTATCTCAAAACAAGTGAAACGAATGTTTACATTTTTTTACTGCCCTCGCCGACCAGTTTCTGGCCTGCTGACCCAACAGAGCCAGAGGATTGGCGGCCAAGCAGACACTCTGGTGCCTGTTTATTTGTAAATCTTCACAAAACACTCATCCCTCCCACGCTATAAAATTGACCTGGATGCTCGGCTGTCTGAAAGTCGCAGAGGTTCTTGACCTGTCTCAAAATCTGGGGCTTCGGTGGGGGTAGTTTTGAGCAACCCGCTCCACAGGATCCCCGGTTTTTGGGCAAGGAGGATCCCGCAAACAACAGAGTTTGGGATCCCACTTTTGAGAGGTTCAGCCAGTCGCCCATCGCTTTTTGGAAAGACCAGAAGGAGATCCATCATGCAAGACGCCTTTACCCGGGTGATCGCTCAGGCAGATGCACGCGGTGCCTTTTTAAGTGATCAAGACTTCGACCGTCTGGCGGCTTTGGTGGCAGAAGGCAACAAACGCCTGGATGCTGTCAACCGCATGACCAGCAACGCCGCCCAAATCGTAACCAACGCGGCTCGTTCCCTGTTTGCCCAGGAGCCGGATCTGATCGCCCCTGGCGGTAATGCCTACACCAACCGTCGCATGGCCGCCTGCCTGCGGGACATGGAGATCATCTTGCGCTACATCACCTACGCCACCTTGGCGGGGGATAGCTCGGTGCTGGAAGATCGCTGCCTCAACGGCCTGCGGGAGACCTACATTGCGCTGGGGGTGCCCACCAGCTCCATGGCCAACGCCATTGCGGCCATGAAGAAGGAAGCCCTGGCCAAGATCATGGATCCGAACGGCATCACCCCTGGCGACTGCTCGGCGCTGCAAAGCGAGGTGGCCAGCTACTTCGACAAGGCGGCTGCCGCCATTGTTTAAGTTAAAAGCGGTCGTCCCTCTTTAAAGCTCCGTGAGATCGCCTAGATCCCTTTTTTCCGACAGGCAGACAGGCATTCCCAACTTGGAGGAGTGCCGGCTGCTCAACTAAGACTTTTGCTAACAGTCAACGCATTTAGGAGTTGCAAGGTGAAAACTGTCATTACCGAAGCGATTGCCGCTGCTGACAATCAAGGGCGTTTTCTCAATGCCAGCGAGCTGCAGGCCGTTAATGGTCGTTACCAGCGCGCTGCTGCCTCTCTGGAAGCGGCCCGTGTCTTGACCCAAAACCAACAAACGCTGGTGCGCGAAGCGGTGCAGGAAGTGTTCAAGCGCTTCCCCTACCTGACCCAGCCGGGCGAAATGGGTCACGGCGATGTGTTTCAGGCCAAGTGTGCCCGCGACATTGGCTACTACCTGCGCTTTATCACCTACTCGCTGGTTGCAGGCGGCACGGGCCCCCTCGATGAATACCTGGTGGCGGGCCTGCGGGAGGTGAACCGCTCCTTTAACCTCTCCCCGAGCTGGTACATTGTAGCTCTGCAGCACATGAAGAGCCGTGCTCTGGGCATGCTGAAGGGCCAAGCGGCGAACGAAGCAGCCATTTACTTCGACTACGCCATCAACGCCCTTAGCTAAGGGATGCCAGAGTAGAGATCCCGTTTTTGGGGGAGCGATCTCTTTCTTCGTCTTCCAATTGAGTGCCCCTACAGAGCAGGCAGCAGCCCAAGTGGAGCTGAGCTGGTCGTTTCCAGGTTTTCGGCGCCGCGGCTCTCTTCGAGCCAGCTAGGTTGTCTGCCTGCTTCCCAAGCTTTTGTGCCTGGGTACAGTTCTGCCTCTAGAGGTGGCTTTTGCGGCCTCTCTGGCGGTCAAGAGGTCTTCGTGCCCAGGTGCCGCACAAAGTTGAACTCGACTCGGGGGAAAACGATGTTTGGTCAAAGCACCAGCGGCCCTGAAACTTTGACGGAAGCCGGCAGCCGGGTTTACAAGGTTGAGTACACTGGCCTGCTCAACCCACCCGATGCTCTGGCCACCTCGGCTAAGGTGCGTCGCAGTACCATGAGCATCACAGTTCCTTACAGCCGGCTGTCCACGGAGATGCAGCGCATTCTGCGGATGGGCGGCAAAATCGTGCAGGTCACTGCTCTATCGGCGGCCCCTGCCCAGAGCAACGGCGCTGCTGAGTAAGGGATCCCTCTGCTCAACGGCAGTCATCGGCAAGGTGGCCTCGATTCCATGGACGGCTCTGCAAGGGTTCCCATGACATCCAACACAGCGGTGCTGCCCCAGCCGCTCACCTGGGAGCAGGCGATAGCGCGGCTGCAGGGGGATGACCCGCAAGATCGGTACTATGCCGCTTGGTACTTGGGCACGGTTCGGGATCCGCGGGGGGTAGAGCCACTGCTGTTGGCGTTGCGAGATGAGCGGGATCGCACCGCCTTGGGGGGCTACCCGCTACGGCGCAATGCGGCCAAAGCCCTTGGGCAAATTGGCGACGTGCGGGCCGTGCCCGGCCTGATCGAGGCCCTTGGCTGTAGCGATCTGCATGTGCGGGAAGAGGCTGCCTATGCCCTGGCCCAGTTGGGAGACCGGCGGGCGGTGGCTCCCTTGCTGGCCTTGCTGCAGTCGCGGGAGCAGGAGCAGCCCTGGGAAGCCTTCATCGAAGCGCTGGGCCAGCTCAACGCCACCGAGGCCGAGGCGGCGATTCGGCCTTTCTTAAGCCACCCCTCGGAGCGGGTGCGTTCGGCAGCCGCTTGGGTGCTCTATCGCTTTACACAAGCCGAGGAGCTGACCCAAGTTCTGGTGGCGCTGCTGGCCCACCCCAATTTCAGCCTGCGCCAGGCGGCCCTTTTCGATCTGGCAGAATCCGGCTGGGTGGCAGGGGCGCCGCTGTTGGCGACAGCCGATGTGGCGCTTAACCTGCGCATCAATGCTCTGAAGCGACTGTTCGACGTGGCGCTGCAGTTAGGGCGAGTGCCGCCGGATCGGGTGGCAGCAGCGATCATCCCGCAACTGGACAGGCTGTTCTAGACGTGAAAGGGCTTGGGGCTCTCCCCCCCTATTGGCTCGCTTGGATGTTTCGTTAGTTTTTTACTTACCTTGGCCTCTGGGTTGTCTATGTCCTCTTCCTCGGCTGCGCAAGTGCTTCCCGCTGCTGTGGCTCAACTGGCCGCTGAACTGGAACAGGCCACCTCAGCGGAAGAACTGTTGCGGGTGGTGAGAGCGCTGGGATCCTTGGGCCACGTGGAAGGGATCCCCCTGCTCATTCGCGCCTTTGGCTTCAACCGCCCTGCCGTGGGGGAGGCCGCGCTGGAAGAGGTGTTGCGCTTTGGGGAGGCGGCGGTAGGGCCTTTGCTGGCCAACATCGATGGCTTCGACTATGGGGCGCGCGCCTATTCGGTGCGGGCGTTGGCCCGTATCGGCCACGGCGATGCCTACCCCTTTTTGGCGGAAGCCATTGTGGCGGACTTCGCCCCTAGCGTGCGGCGAGCGGCGGCCCGTGGGCTGGGACAGGTAGCGGCACGGCGGCCCCTCTCCGATCAAGAGCGAGCCTTGCACCTGTTGCGGCAATGCCTGGGCGACGCCGACTGGGGAGTTCGCTATGCCGCCGTCGGATCCCTGACGGATTTGGCTCGGCTGGGAGAGGCGTCCCTGCGATCTGCCGTCGAGGCAGCCCTGCAAATGGCCTTGCAGGATGCGGATCCCTTGATTCCCCTACGCGCCCGCCTAAGCCAGCAGGAGCTGGCTGCTGATCCATAACCCCTGCCATTTTGTTGTTTCGTTTCCTCAGGAGCATAACCTATGACTCTTCCGCTGCTTGCCGATCGCCCCACCACGCAAAGCGTGCGGGTGGAGCGCTACTTTGTACCCAGCGACGAAACCCCGCCCGCCTATCGCCCCGACGACCCGACGGGCATCGAAAATGTCATCCGCGCCGCCTACCGGCAGATCTTCAGCGAACACCTGATGCTGGAGAGCTACCGGCAAAAAGCGCTGGAGTCCCAGCTGCGCAACGGGGCGATCTCGGTGAAGGAGTTTATCCGTGGCCTGGGCAAGTCGGAGGTGTACCGGGATCTGGTCATGGTTCCTAACGACAACTACCGCTTCGTCGAGATCACCTTCCAGCGCTTCCTGGGCCGGCCCACCTACAGCCAGCAGGAGCGCATCAAGTACTCCATCATCCTGGCCACCCGCGGTCTGAACGGCTTTATCGACGCCGTTGTCGACAGTGAGGAGTACAACGCCGCCTTCGGGGACGATGTGGTGCCTTACCAGCGCCGCCGCCTTTCCGAGAAGCCGACCAACTTGCTCAACCCCCGCTACGGGGCGCGGTGGCGGGATGTTTCCGGCGTGAAGCGCTCGACGCGGGAAGTGGTGCGCACCTACCGGATTACTCGGCCTCCCAAGCCCGGGGATCCGGAAAACTTCCTCAACATGGCCCGCATGCTCAATCCCAAGCCGGCAGCGCGGCAAAACATCAGCGTCTTCGATCTGAAGATCCCCGACATGACCACCAACCGCCGCTGAGGGTTCGGCCTCCTACCCACTGCGCCCTTGCCAAGCTCTCAAGCCGATCATCCGACGCCGTTCGGGTGGATCGGCTCTTCGGCTTGGTTGGGGCAAGATTCGTTATAATCTGGGTGATGCTTCTTAACACTTGGGTTACATGAACAATCCAGTTGTGCGGGCTTTTTTTGTCGGCAAGGCGGTGGCCGACGTGCTGCGAGAGCGCCTGGAGAGCACCCTTGCCGACCTTGCCGGGGAAGTGGGCAAGGTGTGGGCGGAGCTCCAAGAGGGCTGGCAGACCTTTGCCCAGGATGTCATGGCCCGGGCTGAGGCGGAAGCATCGCTAGCTGCCCAGGAAATGGCGGCACCCCCCTTCAAGGCAGAAGACCTGCAGGCAACCCTAGACGACCTGCGGGCAGAGGTGGCGCAGTTGCGCTCCGAATTGCAGAAGTATCGGAGTCGAAACGCTTGAACGCCAGCACACTCCCATCCCGAGCCGTTTTGGGATCCGAACCCGCCAAGCCCTATACCGCCTACCGTTGGGCCCGAGAAAACTACACCCGCTGGGGCCGCCTCATTGATATTTGGCGATTTGTGCTCACCTGGCTGTTTTACCTCTGGCTGGATCAGCAGGCGTGGAGCTACGGGGGGCAGCCCACAGCGGAGCGCAAAGCCAAACGCCGCCGCGCCAGGGCCATCTGGATCCGCGAGACGCTGCTCCACCTCGGTCCTACTTTTATCAAGGTGGGGCAGTTTTTCTCCACCCGGGCCGATCTCTTCCCCTCCGAGTACGTCGAGGAGCTGTCCAAGCTGCAGGATCGGGTGCCTGCTTTTGGCTACGAACAGGTGGCAGCCATCGTGCAGCAAGAGTTGGGCAAGCCCATTGAGCAGATCTACAGCTATTTCGATCCCACCCCCTTGGCGGCGGCCAGCTTGGGGCAGGTGCATCGGGCCAAGCTCAAGACCGGCGAAGAAGTGGTGGTCAAGGTGCAGCGTCCGGGCCTGACCCGCCTGTTCACGATCGATCTGGAGATCTGCCGCGGTATTGCCGAGTTCTTTCAGTACCACACCCGTTGGGGCGGGCCGGGCCGCGACTGGATCGGCATCTACGAAGAGTGTCGGCGCACCCTCTGGGAGGAAGTGGACTACCTCAACGAGGGCCGCAACGCCGACACCTTTCGCCGCAACTTTCGGGACATGCCACAAATTGCCGTCCCCAAAGTGTACTGGCGCTACACTTCCCCCCGCCTGCTGACGCTGGAATACCTGCCAGGGATCAAGATCAGCGACTACGAAGCCCTGAGCGCGGCGGGGCTGGATCGCAAGCTCTTGGCCCGCTTGGGGGCAGAGGCCTATTTGCGGCAACTGCTCAAAGACGGCTTTTTTCACGCCGATCCCCACCCTGGCAACATTGCCGTCAAGCCGGATGGCACGCTGATCTTCTACGACTTCGGCATGATGGGGCGCATTCGCCCTGGCATCAAGGAAAAGTTGGTGGCCATGCTGGCGGCTGTGGTGGCCAAAAATGCCGACCTGGTGGTGGCCTCGCTGGTGGAGCTGGGCGTGTTGGTGCCCACTGCCGATCTGGCGCCAGTACGCCGCTCGGTGCAGTACATGTTGGATCACTTCATGGACAAGCCCTTTTCCAACAGCTCCGACGAGATCTCGGTGATGGCCATCAGCGAAGACCTCTACGAGCTGGCCTACGATCAGCCGTTTCGCTTTCCCGCCACCTTTACCTTTGTGATGCGGGCCCTGACCACGTTGGAGGGGCTGGGGAAAAGCTTGGATCCGGAGTTCAATTTCCTGGAAGTGGCCAAGCCTTTCGCGGAGGAGCTGATGAACGGTAGCAAACCGGAGACGGAGACTCTGCTAGCCCAGGTCAGCCGCCAGGCGGCAGAGTTCACCAGCAGCAGCCTCAGCTTGCCCCGCCGTCTTGAAGCGACCTTGAGCAAGCTGGAACAGGGGGAGCTACGCCTGCGGGTGCGATCCAGCGAGGCAGAGCGTTTGCTGCGCAAGCTGAACAGCACCGGACGGGGAGTTATCTACGCGGTGTTGTTTGCAACTTTTTTTCTCAGCGCAACCCAGCTATTTTCGGCTGGGCATGCTACTTTAGCGATCGTCACCCTGGCTTTGGCCGTTCTCGCCGCTTTGGCGCTGGTCAGGGTACTCTTAAAGGCAAATGGATCAGAGCCACTGATGTGATGCGACGATATGCCTGCGCTACGGATCCAGGCAAGGTCCGCAGCAGCAATCAGGATGCCTACTACTGTGATCCAGAAGGACGTTACTTCATCGTTGCCGATGGCATGGGAGGGCACGCTGCCGGAGCAACAGCCAGCCTGTTGGCGGTCGAGGTCATTCGCGAGTGCCTTGAGCGGGGTTGGCAGACCGTGCCAGCGCCCAAGCTGCTCAGCGAGGCGATAGAAGCGGCCAACGAGGCCATTCTTAAAGACCAGCGAGAAAACCCGGAGCGGGCCGACATGGGCACCACCGTGGTGGTGGCTCTGGTGGATCCCAACAACAATTGCTGGAGCGCTCACATCGGCGACTCTCGCCTTTACCGCCTCCGCGGATCTGAGATGCAGCAGATGACGGAGGATCACACCTTGGTAGCTCGCTCGGTTCGCCAAGGGGAGTTGACCCAGGCGCAAGCCCGCATGCACCCCTGGCGCCACATTCTCGAGCGCTGCCTGGGCCGCCCCGATGCAGGGCCGCCTGCTGTTCAGCCGATTACAATGCGCCCTGGGGATCGCCTGCTGTTGTGTAGTGACGGGCTCACCGAAGAGCTAGATGACGAGGTCATCGCCGAGTACTGCCTGAAGGTGGAGGATTTGGATCAACTGGCCTGCCAGTTGGTCGAGGCGGCCAAAGAGCGGGGCGGTCGGGACAACATCACGGTGGTGATCGCCGAATACGCCTAGTTCGCGGCCAGCTAGAGACGGTATTGCCGGTACACTTCGCCGGCAGCCCGGTGCAGGAGCGAGTGGCGGTAGACAAGCTGAGCGAGGTCGTTGCCGTAGCCGCCGCCGATAACGCAGGCAACGGGGTAGCCTCGCTTTAAGCAGGTGTCCAGCACCTGCATATCGCGGCGGAAGAGCCCCTCGTCGCTGAGGGCCAGCTTGCCCAAGAGATCTTCGCGGTGGGGATCCACCCCCGCATCATAGAGCACCAGATCCGGGCGCACCTGAGCCAACAGATCGGGCAGGTAGTCGGCCAGGGTTTGCAGATAAGCTTCGTCTTCCAGGCCCACCGGCAGGGGCACGTCCAGGTCGCTGGCCTGCTTGGTGGCGGGGAAGTTGGCGGCGCAGTGCATGGAAAAGGTAAACACCCGCGGCTCGGAGCGGAAGATCCAGGCGGTGCCGTCGCCCTGGTGCACATCCAGGTCTACAATCAGAACCTTTTGCACCAGCCCCTGCTGCAGCAGGACTTGGGCGGCGATGGCCAGGTCGTTGAAAATACAGAAGCCGGAGCCGTAGGCGGGGAAGGCATGGTGGGTGCCGCCGGCGGTGTTGCAGGCCAGGCCGTGGCGCAGGGCCAATTGGGCGGTCAGGACGGTGCCGCCCACCGCGCGACAGGTGCGCTGCACCAGCTCGGGACTCCAGGGCAGGCCGATGCGCCGCTGCAGTTTGGCCTCCAGGGATCCCTCGCAGTAGGCCCGCACGTACTCTGGCGTGTGCACCGATTCGATCCAAGCCAGGGGGGGGAGTTCCGGCTGATGCACTTGCTGAGGGCGGATCACCCCTTCCCGCAGCAGCAGCTCGTGCAGGAGGCGGAATTTGGGCATGGGAAAGCGATGGCCCGGCGGCAGGGGGGCGCTGTAGTCGGGGTGGTAAACGACGGGCAAAGACATTCCAAGCAACCGGATCGACGGGGGTGAGCATAGCCTATTGGGGCCCCAGTGCTTATGGTAGAGGTAGCCCACTCTGGCCGGATCCCTGCGGGGGCTCTGCGCTGTTCTCTCTACCGCCGCGATTCCCTATGTTTACTGCGTCGGATCCCTTTTTGGGTCGCCTCTTGGCCCAGCGCTATCGCCTGACCCATCTGCTGGGGCAAGGAGGCATGGGGCGGGTCTACTTGGCCCAGGATCTGCTTTTTGGCGGGGTGGAAGTGGCCGTTAAGCTGCTCTCCCAGCCGGCGATGGACGAGCAGGCCCGCCTGCGCTTTGAGCGGGAAGCCAAAGCCTGCGCCGCTTTGGGCCAGAAAAGCCTGCACATTGTCAAGGTAAGCGACTACGGCATCACTGCCGATGGGGTGCCTTTCTATGTGATGGAATACCTCAACGGCCAAACCCTCAAGGACATTCTGGCGACGGGATCTCTGCCGCTGGAGCGCTTTTTTCGGCTGGCCCGCCAAATTGGCCTGGGGCTCAAAGCAGCCCACGAAGGGATCCTCCTGGAAGGACAGCGGATCCAGGTGATCCACCGCGACCTCAAGCCGGCCAACGTGATCGTGCTGGCCGACGAAAGCTTGGGGGAGCTGGCGAAGCTGGTGGACTTTGGCATTGCCAAGCTGCTCAACACCCGCGAGTCGCTCAGCCTTACCCACGCCTACCTGGGGACGCTGGCCTACTCCTCCCCGGAGCAACTGGAAGGGTTGCCGCTGGATGCCCGCTCCGACATCTACAGCTTCGGGATCATGCTCTACCAGATGGTGTCCGGCCAGATGCCCCTCCAGCCTACCACCGAATCTTTCCCGGGCTGGTACCAGGCCCACCACAAGCAGCGTCCCCTGCCTTTGGAAGAGCTGGGACTGCCGTTGGCGCTGCCCGCCGGTTTGTCGGATCTGATCCTCAGTTGTTTGGCCAAAGATCCGGCCGCCCGTCCGCCCACGGTGGCCAATGTGTTGGCGGAGCTGGAGCGCATCCAAGCCAGAGCGCAGGGATCCCCCAGAGGAGCTTCCCAGGCTGTTGCCCTTCAATTTCCAGCGATCCCCTCTGGCCCGCTTTTTCCCTCGGCGCCCCCCCTGGCCACGGCCGGCACGCTGCGGCTTGCGCCCCCGACAATGGCCAGCGAGAACAGGGGATCCCTGCTCTGGGCCCGCCTGATCCCCTTCTTGGGGGGCAGTTTGCTGGGCTTGGCCTTGGTGAGTTGGGGGTTGGGACGGTTGCTGCAGCGCCCTGCGGCTCCGGTGCTCTCCGGCTCTCGCCCCTCGCCAGCTGCCACGGAGTTAGAGGATGAGCGCCCAGGAGCGGAGGCGCAGCCCGATACGGCCCCTGAAGTTCTCGTTCCGGATATCCTTGGCAGCAGTGCTGGGCAGGACGAGGGCGCAACCCGTCGGGATCCGGCACCGGAGCTAGAACCCTACAGCGGGCCGGTGTTGCGCGCCTTCCCTCTCCAGACTTCCCGCGAGGTGGTGCGGGCCGCCCTGGGATCCCCCAGCCAGCAGGGGCGAGGCGCTCGGCCCAACACCGTCTACGACCTGTACCGCTTGGGCAGCATGAACTTGAGCCTCACCTACGACGAATCCAGCCTGGCGCTGCAACAAATCGAGGCCACCGTCGCCGACGACGTGCCCGCCCCGCAGGCGGAAGGGCTGCTGGAAGACATGCTGCAGGCCCCCTTGCCCCCCCAGTTGCAGCGAGAACTGCAGGCGGTGCGGGAAAACCGTTCTGAGCGCGTCCAGTTCCGCGTCGGCCCCTGGTCTGGCGTGGTCGAGCGCACCCCCCAGGGCCACCTCTACATGGCCGTTTGGGATCCCCCGCCCACCGTCCCCGTTGCCCAGCCCCGCCCAGCCCCCAGAGCCACTCCAGCCGCCGCCGGCCCTCGTCCCGGCCAGACCCTGCAGGAGCTGCTGCGCCGCGCGCGCGAATTGCGGGGAGATTGAGCCATGTCTGCTTCTGAAGACAAGAATTCCCTACGGGGCACCGTCGCTCGCTTCTTCAAGACCCTGGCGAGGCCCTTTCCGGTCGGGCCTACGGCCCTCCTCAAGCCTGCCGAGCCCCCTCCCCCCAAACGCCCGGTGCGCCTGCAGATCACCTGCCCAGGAGAGCCTCCCCAGGTGTTTGTCCTGCAGGGATCCGACATTCTTGGTCGCAGCCAGACGGTGGCCACCATCCGCATCCCCGCCCCTGCGGTGAGCCATCTGCACGCCCGCATTCGCCCGCGTCCGGGCTGGCGTCTGCCTGGCTTGGGGTGGCGGATCCCTCTGCATCCCCTCCTCTACTGGCTGGGGTGGAACGCTGGTCGCTACCAACTGGAAGATCAAGACTCCACCAACGGCGTCTTTCGCCTCAAGCCCTTTGGCGGCGCCGAGCGGGTGCGGCGGGTGATCCTGCGCCACGGCCAGCGACTCAGCCTTGGCCCGCCCCGGGATCCGGAGAGCGTGGTTATTCAGGTGTTGGATCCACCGCCGCCGCAGGTGTACGGGGTGCGCGGCTGCCTGATCCTGATGGCGCTCTTGGGGCTGGGGGCGAGGCTTTGGATCGGCCATGAGTGGAGCAAGTTCTCAGTAGAACCGCCGCTGGCCGCCGATCGCAACCCCCTGATCGTCCTGGCCGGGGATCGGCAAACCGAGCTGCGCCGCCACCAGGGGGATCTCTACCGGGAGCTGCCCAACCTGGAAGCCTTTGGCCCGATTCTGCCCAAAGTGGTGGTGGCCGCCGAAGATCACCGCTTCTACTCCCACTTCGGGGTCGATCTGCTGGGCATTGCCCGCGCCTTTTGGGTCAACCTGCGCTCCGGGGAGGTGCAGCAGGGGGGCAGCTCCATCAGCCAACAACTGGCTCGCACCGTCTTGCGCGACTACACCGGCTCAGGCAACACCTTTGGCCGCAAGCTGCGGGAGGCCGTCGCCGCCCTCAAGCTGGAACGGCGCTACAGCAAAGACGAAATCCTCACCCTCTACCTCAACAACGTCTACCTGGGCAACGGCCTCTACGGCTTTGAGACCGCCGCCCAGTTCTACTTCGGGATCCCCAGCCGCCAGCTCAGCCTTTCCGAAGCCGCCACCCTGGCCGCCATTCTGCCCGCCCCCAACGCCTTCAACCCCGTCGCCAACTACGAGGCCGCCGTGCGGGGCCGGGATCGGGTGTTGGATCGCCTCAGCGAGCTCAAAGTTTTCCCGGAAGAGGAGATTCGGCGGGCCCGGCGCAGCCGCCTCACCCTCAACCCCAACCTGCGCTCCCAGACCTCGACAGTTGCCCCCTACTTCTACAGCACCGTCTTCCAGGAGCTGCGGCAGCTTTTGGGGCAAGATCTCTCGGCAGAGGGCAACTTCGTCATCGAGACGACGCTGCATTTGCCCTACCAGCGGCTGGCGGAGCAGGCCCTGGCCCAAACGGTGCGCGAGGTGGGATCCCGCCTGGGCTTCAACCAAGGCGCCTTGGTCAGCCTCGACAGCCGCAACGGCGAGATCCTAGCTCTCGTGGGCGGGATCGACTACACCGCCAGCCCCTTTAACCGTGCCACCCAAGCCCAACGGCAGCCCGGATCCACCTTCAAAGTCTTCGCCTATGCCGCTGCCCTCAGCCAGGGGATCCCGCTGTCGCAGGTGCTCTCCTGTGAGCCGCTTACTTGGGGCAACCTCACCTTTCAGGGCTGCCGCTCGGGAAGTGCCCCCATGGACTTGGCCCGCGGCCTGATCCTCTCCGAAAACGTGATCGCCCTGCGGCTGGCCCAACAGGTAGGGCTGGAGCGGGTGGTGGCCATGGCGCGGCAAATGGGCATCCAATCCCCCTTACAGCCCTATCCTTCCCTGGTTCTCGGCACGATGGAGGTGAACCTGCTGGAGCTGACCGCGGCCTTTGCCCCTTTGGCCAATCGCGGCCTTTGGTCTAGGCCCCACACCATCCGCCGCATCCTGGATAGCAGCGATTGCGCCAACCCCGACGACTTTCGCACCTGCCGCGAGATCTACCCCGGTCGCGAGGATCCCCGCTCGCAGCGGCTGGTTTTGTCGGAGAGCGTCGCCCAGCAGATGACCGCCGTATTGCAAGGGGTGATCCGCTCCGGCACCGGCACCGCCGCCCGCCTTGGGATCGGGGAGGCCGGCAAAACGGGCACCACCACCGCCAACAGGGATCTGCTCTTTGTCGGCTACACGCCCAATCCGCCTCTGGTAACCGGCATTTGGCTGGGCAACGACGACGCCAGCCCCACCCGCGGCAGCAGCAGCATCGCCGCCCAAACTTGGAGAAACTACATGAGCCAAGTCATTCAATAGGCGACCTTGGCAAACAAGTTCTAACAACTTGACAGAAAACCTCTCCCCCTTCTCCAGGGGGAAGTGCCCGGTGGGAGCGTTGCAAGCTGTCGCGAAACCGTCTGTCACATCTCCTCCCCCGAAGGAAACGGGCTTAGGGGCGGCAGGGCTGCGGCCCGGCAGCGTTGCGAAACGCTTGGGAGGTTTTTCAGTCGAGTGATAGCTACACTTAGCCGGCCAGAAAATGAACTGCAGCCAACTGGGCGATGGGATGATTTTAAGATGGGAGTGACTTGGTCATCACTGAATGAAAGCCTTGGGATCCCTGGCTTTGCCTGTTGGAGCGAAGCTGTATGACTGTCCCTCTGATTCAAAACCCTGAGGTTCTAGAAAGCCGCCTTAAGGAGATTCCTGCCGAACCTGGTGTCTATTTGATGCGGGATGCCACCGACCAGATTCTCTATGTGGGCAAATCCAAAAAGTTGCGATCTCGCGTGCGATCCTATTTTCGCTTTACCGGCGACCTGTCTCCTCGTATTCAGCGCATGGTAGTTCAGGTTTGCGAGATCGAGTTTATCGTCACTGATAACGAAAGCGAAGCTCTAGCCCTGGAAGACAATCTCATTAAAACCTATCAGCCGCCCTACAATGTTCTCCTCAAAGAGGATAAAAAATACCCCTATTTGTGCATTACGTGGTCAGAGCCTTACCCGCAGATTTACATTACCCGCCACCGCCGTCTCAACCAAAATCAAGATAAGTACTACGGGCCCTATACCGATGTGGGCCTGCTGCGTTACACCCTCGGTCTGGTAAAGCGCATTTTTCCCTTGCGCCAGCGCCCCAAGCCGCTTTACAAGGACCGCCCCTGTTTGAACTATGACATCGGGCGTTGCCCTGGTGTCTGTCAGGGCTTGATTAGCCCGGAAGCGTATCGCAAGACCGTTGCTCAAGTGGCGATGATCTTCCAAGGCCAGACGGACGAGCTTATCCGTGAGTTGAAGGAGAAAATGGCCCAGGCAGCGCAGCAAGAAAACTATGAGGCGGCGGCGCGCTATCGGGATCAAATCCGCGGCCTAGAGCAACTGGGCCAATCCCAGAAGGTCTCTTTGCCCAACTCTACCGCCAGCCGCGATGCCATAGCTTTGGCCATGAACGACTCGCGGGCTTGCATCCAGTTGTTTCAGGTGCGGGCGGGCAAGTTGGTGGGACGGCTAGGGTTTGTGGCCGAAAACCGCGGCGACGACCCGGCTCTTATTTTGCAGCGGGTTTTGCAGGAACATTACCAATATTGCGACCCGGTGGAAATTCCCTCCGAGATTTTGACCCAGTATGAGTTGCCGGATCGCGATTTTTTGGAATCTTGGCTGAGCCAGAAAAAGGGGCGCAAGGTCAGCCTCCTTGCCCCGCAGCGGCAGAGCAAAGCCGAGCTAATCGAACTGGTGGAGCGGAACGCCCAGCTAGAGCTAGCCCGCAGCCAGCGCCTGGCGGAGCGGGAGGCAGCAGCGCTGGAGCGCTTGGCGGAAGTTTTGGATCTGCCAGAGCCGCCCCGTCGCCTAGAAGCCTACGACATCTCCCACATCCAGGGATCCGACGCTGTGGGCAGCCAGGTGGTGTTTATCGATGGCCTGCCGGCCAAGCAACACTACCGCCGCTACAAGATTCGCAACCCCCAGGTGCGGCCTGGCCACTCCGACGACTTTGCCAGCCATGCCGAGGTGGCGCGGCGTCGCTTCAGCAAGATGACTTCCGAGGATCAGCCGGACTTGGTGCTCATCGACGGGGGCAAGGGGCAACTGGCAGCAGTGATGGCCGTCTTGGCAGAGCTGGGGCTGGATCACCTGCCGGTCTTTGCCCTGGCCAAGCGGGAAGAGGAGATCTTTCGGCCTGGGGATCCTGAGCCGCTGCGGCTGCCGCCCCAGGATCCGGCCCGCCTGCTGTTGCAGCGTCTGCGGGATGAGGCCCACCGCTTTGCCCTTGCCTACCATCGCCAGCAGCGGAAACTACGCCAACAGGCTTCGGTTCTGGAGGAGATCCCTGGTCTAGGCAAGCAGCGGCAAAAGCTGCTCATGGAGGCGTTTCGCTCCCTTGCCCGCATCCAGATGGCTACTGAGGAGCAGTTGGCCCAAGTACCTGGCATTGGCCCCAAGCTGGCCCGCCAGATCTACCGCTACTTCCATCCAGAAGCCGAAACAGAGTTGCCAGCAACAGCGGAGTAGCCGACCCGCCTGTGGGCAAGCCGAACGACCTGAGCTGGCCTATCATCGTGGAGTCCGCCATTCTCGGCCAAGGGGGCCAAGTGAAGGTAGCGCTGTTGCAACTCAACTATACCGTTGGCGATCTCAGCGGCAATGCCGAGCGCATCCGTGCGGCGGTCGAGGCGGTGGCAGCGGCAGGAGCGGAGCTGGCCATTACTTCTGAGCTGGCCCTGTTGGGGTACCCGCCCCGGGATCTGTTGCTCTACCCGGCCCTGATTGAGAGGGTAGGCCAAGTTTTGCAGCAGTTGGCGGCCCGGCTGCGGGAGAGCATTCCGGTGGTGGTGGGATCCGTGCAGCCCAACCCGCTGCCGGAGGGGCGACCCCTCTACAACGCCGCGGCCTGGCTGGAAGGGGGGCAGATCCGCCACTGGTTCCAGAAGTCGCTCCTGCCCACCTACGATGTCTTCGACGAAGACCGCTACTTTGAGCCGGGATCCCCGCCCCAGCCCATTGAGTACCGTAGCCGCCGAGTGGGCTTCACCATCTGTGAAGACATCTGGAACGACCGCGACTTTTGGCAACACCGCCGCTACCACCGGGATCCGGTGGAAGAGATGGCCCGCTGCGGCGCCGATGTGCTGATCAACCTGTCGGCCTCTCCCTTTAGCCTGGGCAAGCAAAAATTGCGGGTGCAGATGCTGGGATCCCTGGCCCGCAAGCACGCCCTGCCCATCCTCTATGTCAACCAGGTGGGGGGCAACGACGACCTCATTTTCGACGGGGCCAGTTGCGCCCTAGACTGCCGGGGCCGGCTGGTGGCCCAAGCCGCTGCCTTTCAGCCGGACTGCCTGATGGTAGATGTGGAGGCGCTGGTTCACCCTCCTGAGGAAGGCCCGGAAGTTCAGGGATCCCGCTGGCCAACGGAGCCGGAAGCAGAGCTCTACGAGGCGCTGGTCTTAGGCACCCGCGACTACGTCAGCAAATGCGGCTTTCGCGAGGTGTTGCTGGGCCTGTCGGGGGGGATTGACTCAGCGGTAACTGCCGTCATTGCCGCCGACGCCTTGGGGCCAGAGCGGGTGCTGGGGGTGCTCATGCCCTCTCCCTATTCCAGCCCGGGCAGCCTGACGGACGCCTACCAACTGGCGCAAAACCTGGGGATCCCTACCCTGAAGCTGCCCATCCACTCGATTATGGAGAGCTACCAGCACCTCCTGGCTGAGCCCTTCGCTGGCCTGCCCCCCGACATCACGGAAGAGAACCTGCAATCGCGCATTCGCGGCACCCTGCTCATGGCCCTCTCCAATAAGTTTGGCCGGCTGCTCTTGACCACGGGCAACAAGTCGGAGCTGGCGGTGGGCTACTGCACCATCTACGGGGATATGTCCGGTGGCCTGGCCGTGATTTCCGATGTGCCCAAAACCTGGGTCTACCGCCTGGCCCGCTGGATCAACCGCCACCAGGAACGGATTCCCCTCCCCATCCTCACCAAGCCCCCCTCGGCAGAGCTGCGGCCCGGCCAGAAAGATAGCGACAGCCTGCCCCCCTATGACGTGCTGGATGCCATCCTGCAGCGGCACATCGAGCAGCACCAATCCGCTGCCGAGCTGGTGGCCCAAGGGTTTGATCCCGACACTGTTCAGCAGGTGCTGCACCTGGTGCAGAGTGCCGAGTTCAAGCGCCACCAGGCTCCCCCTGGCCTGCGCGTGACCGATCGCGCCTTTGGCACCGGCTGGCGCATGCCCATTGCCAAACGCCAGGAAGGGATCAGTTGACCTTCACCCCCGGTCCCTCTCCCAGAGGGAGAGGAGGGTTGGGAGAGCGCAACCGGTTTCGCTTTTCCTGCAAGGATTGGGGTAGGGGTGCGGGTATGTTTTCTGTGAATGAGGGCCTGCCGGCCGGCAGACCCCAGAACAAAGCTTTTCCTCAACTCAACAAAAAACAGAGAGAGCAGGGCTTTCAAGCTTGCCTCTTTGCTCACAGGGATCCCAGAATCTCGCGTTTACCGCTTCGGGAGCGACTCCATAGCGCGGCAAGCTGAGTTTTCTAGATCAGGCCCAGCCAGGAGGCGACGCCTTGGCCCGTCACCGCTTCGATGACAATGGCCAACACAAAGCCGATCATGGCCGCGCGGCCGTTGAGACGCTCGGCATATTCGTTAAAGCCAAACTTGGGCTCAGACAAGTTGGGGTTGGACATGGAAACCTCCAGTTAGGGCTTGGGAAGGGCTACAAGAGGAGCACCTGCCCTTCAGTATAGTTTGCATTTCTTCACATCGCAACACCAGCCGCTTCCGACGGCAGCAGGGGAGTGGCAGCCTTGGGGGCTGGGCTTTGCCCTAACGCAGGGGCGGCACCAGCGTCCAGAAGATTCCCACCTGCAGGGAAGCCACAGGGATCCCCGTTACAAAAATTCGGAAATCGCAGCCTTCTCACGGACTAGGGTAATCTGAAGGGCAGGTCAATGGAGAGAACCTCTATGGCGATTCAGCGTGGTGCCAAAGTCCGGGTGTTGCGGAAAGAATCCTACTGGTATCGGGATGTGGGAACGGTTGCGGCGGTGGATACCAGCGGCATTCTCTACCCGGTGATCGTCCGCTTCGACAAGATCAACTACTACAACATCAACACCAACAACTTCCGCGAAGATGAGCTGGAAGTGGTGGAGGAGCCCAAGCCCAAAGCCAAAGCTTCCAGCTAAGGCTGCCCCTGCCAACTCAACCAAGCTCTTTGGCTTCCTCTTCCTGTGCCCGAGCTGCCGGAAGTTGAAACCGTCAGGCGGGATCTGCAGCGCCTCACCCTGGGTCTGTGCATCCTGTCGGTGGAGGTGCTTCTCCCTCGCACCGTGGCCTACCCCGGCAAAGACGAGTTTGCGCAGGGGCTGGCAGGCAGCTGTTTGACCCAGTGGCAGCGGCGAGGCAAATATCTTCTGGGATCCCTGGACTCTGGAGCGGTTCTGGGCGTGCATCTGCGCATGACCGGGCAACTGCTCTGGGTTCAGGGATCCGCGCCTTTGCCGATCCACACTCGCGTCCGGCTGCATTTGGAGCAGGGGTGGGAGCTGCGCTTTGTTGATCTGCGCACCTTTGGCCAGATGTGGCTGGTGCCCGCCGGGGTGGAGCCGGAGACGGTGATCCCTGCCCTGCAGAGCTTGGGGCCGGAGCCGCTTTCGCCGGCCTTTTCCGAGGCCTATTTCCAAGCTGCCTTGCAGAAGAGCCGCCGCCCCATCAAAGCCGCCTTGCTGGATCAGTCGCTGGTGGCGGGGGTGGGCAACATCTACGCCGACGAGGCCCTGTTTCTGAGCGGCATCCACCCCTCAACACCCGCCGCGCAGCTTTCCGACGCTGCCAAGAGCCGCCTGCGAGAAAGCCTGATCCAGGTGTTACGGGCCGGGCTGGAGCAGCGGGGCACCACCCTGCGGGATTACCGGGATCTGCGTGGGCTCAACGGCAACTACCAGGGGCAGGCGTGGGTGTACGGTCGAGAAGGGGATCCCTGTCGCCTCTGTGGCACCCCCATTCAGCGGAGTAAGCTCTCGGGCCGCTCGGCCCACTTTTGCCCCCGCTGCCAGCCGCCTCCAGGCCGGGTTGAGACTTGATGGCGTATCTGATACATTTACGCTGAACACTGCTGAACATCACTGTTCAACTATGCAGCGATAGCATTCTGCTTGTTTCCATTCGCGTTAGCGGGACGGAGTC
>NZ_AXUX01000001.1:1411840-1473407 GCF_002760475.1 Synechococcus sp. 63AY4M2
CGCGTTAGCGGGACGGAGTCCAAACAGAATGGCGGTATCCCGCAAAGCTTTGAGTAGAATACCCAAAGCGCAGTTTCCGTGTCGTCTTACTACCAATTTTCTGCTTTGCTTTGGCTACCATGTTGGCAGACTCGAAAGTAAACAGAAAGATCAACTGGTAGTAATCCGTACTGAACATATTATACATTATTTTCAGTATAGTTGAGCTTATTATTGACTAGAGTCATGCTCCCGCCAACGGCTATAGTTCTAGGTTGATCTCCAGCTCCCCTCTCCCTCTGGGAGAGGGGCCGGGGGTGAGGGTCAGCCAGGAGGGATCCCCGTGAAAAAAATGGCATGGTCCCAGTGCTGGGTCGGTCTCCTCGGCGGGGTGGTCGGGATCGCGGCACTTCCTGTTTTTGCCCAACTGGAGCTGGATGCCCAACTGGGCCGATCCCAGGTTGTTGCCCCCAGCAAAGATTGCCCCGCCTGCGATCTGACGGGAGCCGAGCTGCCGGGAGTGGATTTGAGCGGCGCCAACCTGAAAGAAGCCATCCTCAGGCAGGCCAACCTGCAAGCTGCCGACCTCTCTCAGGCGATCCTCAACTTGGCCGATTTGCGCGGCGCCAACTTGCGCGGCTCGGATCAGGGCGGGGCCTTTCTGTGGGAAGCCGATCTCAGCCAGACCAACCTGCAGCAGACCAATCTCACCGGCGCCAACCTGCAGGTGGCCAACCTCAGCGGCGCCGACTTGCGCGGGGCCGTCCTCGTCGGTGCCGACCTCACAGGAGCCAACCTGCGCCAGGCCGATCTGCGCGGGGCCGACCTGCGCGGCGCTTTTTTGGAAGCAGCCGATCTGACAGGCGCCCTGTACAATGCCCAAACCCAACTGGATCCCACCCTGAACCCCGGCGCCCGCGGCATGGTCTTTGTGAAAAACTAGCTCCCCTGTCCCTGAGGGAGAGGGGCTGGGGGTGAGGGCTAGCTCCCTCTTTTGGGCAGATTAAGCTTAGCCCTCTCATAGGCCGGGATCCCCTGCCATGAGTTCCCCTGTCCGGGTTCTGATTGCCGACGACCATCCCCTGTTTCGGCTGGGGCTAAAGTTTGCCCTGCAAGCGCAAGGATTTGAGGTGGTGGCCGAAGCCGAGACGGGATCCCAGGCCGTTGAGTACTGCCGCCGTTGCCCCGTCGAGGTGGCCCTTTTGGATGTGCGCATGCCGGATGGAGACGGGATCCTGGCCTGCCAGCAGATTGTCGAGCTGGGCCTGCCGGTGGTGGTGGTGATGATGACTACTTTTCAAGAGCCGGCTTTGATCGAGTCAGCGCGGCGGGCTGGGGCCAAAGGCTACCTTTCCAAAGAGACCGACCCGGCGGAATTGGCCCGCGTCATCCGTCAGATTTTGTCCAACCCCGAACGAGACTGGCTGCCTGCCCGACAGGAGCTGCCCAAGCTCACCCCCCGCGAGCTGTGTGTGCTGCAACTGATGAAAGAGGGCTTGGCCAACAAACAGATTGCCCGCCGTCTGGGCCTGAGCATCGAAACCGTCAAAGAATATGCCAGCGCCGCCTACCGCAAGCTGGATGCCAACGACCGCGTCACCGCCCTGCTCAAGGCGCAGCAACTGGGGATCTTGTGAATTGGAGAAAGGGCTTGGGGATTCCCCCCAGAGGTGGGGATGTTTGAAACTTCGGATCCCTTGCATACTGTTGCTATCCTGGCGTTCCCCCAGAGGCTACTTCTTTTTCCCCGTTATCCGAGATACGGCCATGTCTGCTCCTTCCCCGCTGTTGCTCAAACTTGTCCTGCGCTTGCTCAGCTCTCTGAAGATCCCGGTGGATCGGGGCAGGATCCGCGAGCGGGGCTTTGTCCTGCCGGTTGCCATTTTGATCGTGCTGGTCTTGAGCTTGGTGACGGTGGGGCTGCTGACCCGCTCTACCCAGCGCACCATCCAAACCCAGGTGGAACGGGCGGAGCTGACCATCAGCCGGCAACTGAATGCTGCCATCGACCGAGCCAGGGCCAAGATCGACAACCTGATTCGGGATCGCCGCCTGCCCAACAGTGCCCCCACCGATGCCCAATTCACCTCTGCGCTGCTCAACGATGGCACGGCGGTGCCTGCAGAGCCCTCGGATCCCTATACCCTTCCCGATGAGCGGCGCTTTTTGCTGAACTACAGAGCCCTTGTTCCGGATCCCCAGGATCCCAGCCGGAGAATTGAAGTGCAGCGGCAAGCCCCAGTCTGGTGGTTCTTGGTGGATACCGACAACAACGGGATCGACGACTCCGTTACCGCCTACACCATCCTGTACAACCGCCGAGCGCCGGTTACGGGGCAAAGGAACCTCCAGGACTTTGAGGAAAACATTTCCGATACTGAGCGGGCGCGGCGGCTGCTGATCCGCAGTGGGCCACTGCAGGGTTCGGCCTTGGCAGGGTGTACCGATTCTCCGGCTGAACAGACGGTCAACCCCAACGTGGGGGATTGGTTCCAGGTGGGCTCTGCGCTGTACAAGCCCTTTCAGGTGTACGCTGTAACTTTGCCCATTGAGGGGGCCGACTCCACCACCCGCGCCGTTTCGGCTCTGCAGTTTCAGCAGGATCGGCGGCGGGATCTGCTGAACAAGTGGGGAATTTTCAACCGCGGCGACGTGGAGTTTTTCTTTACTCCTGGCTACAACTGGAACGGTGCTATCTACGCAGGCGGTAGCCTTTTCTTCCGGAACACTGCCAACAACTTGTTCCGGGCTTTCGCCATCAGCTCGGAGCAATCCTGCTTCTACATGCCCGCTGACAACTCTGAGATCACTGCCTTTGGAGAGCTGGTGGCAGGGGCCATTGGCTACGCCGGCCAGCAGGTGAGCGATACTCTGATTTTCGATGTTCACTCTGGCCGGCAAGACGTAGCGCCACAGGCGCAGGCTCGGTTGAACAACCAAAATTTTGACTCGGTGCAGAACCAGGTAGAGCCAGAAAATGTGGCGCTGGATCCGCTGGAGCTACAGCTTTTTGGCCGCATTCGCACCCGCGGAATCTACGCCCAGGATCCAGCGGGATGGTCAGTCTCTCCAATTAATGTCAGGCGGAATTCAGCGAGTGGCCCACCAGGACGAGTTCAAGCAGGCGGCTTTCAGTCAACGAAAGACCAAGTCTGCCCGCCCTACGTGGACGATGTTTACCGGGCCGACAACCGCTTTGGCCCCAAAGCCAGCTACGACCGTCCGCCTGTAACTCCTGACCCGCAGAAGGGCTGCGACGTGGACACCTTTGCTCAGAGGTTTGGTGTCGGTGCCGGTAGCCCGATTCCTGCTGATGCCAGGAACAACCAGAATGAGTCTTTGACCGAGGACAACCCACCCCCAGGCGCCCTTTCCGAGGTGGGCTTGGATGGCTATTGGGAGCGGCGGGCCCGTGTGGAAGGTCTGCGGGTGATCGTGGGCCAGCGGCTGGAGCTAACCCGCACCGATTCTTTGCCTTTGCCTCTGGTGCCGCCCGGGGATCCCGAGGACCCCACCAAGTTACAGGCCATTTTCATCAGCAACGAGGCGCGGCAACGGCTAACCCTGCGAGATAACCCAGCGGCGGTGCAGGCTACAGCCGTTTACCACTACAGCCATGAGCAGGGGCGCTTTCCCATTGCCTGCTTGGCCACGGTGGCTCACCCCGGCACTCCCTGGAGCTTGCAGCGGGCTTCCACCTTCCCTACCGGCGACCAGCGTACTCAACTGGGCATCAACTTCTTTACTGGAGAGGGCACCAACGTTTGGGAGTATGACCCCGAGCCGATGCGGGAGCAACTGCGGCCTGGCACTCCTTTGTGGACAGCGCTCACCAACCTGGCCAATTTTGCCGGCGATCCTGACGGGGCCTATCCACCCAAGCAACAAGCGGGCCGCATTCACCCGGATCCGTTTATTACGGCTTTTGGCAACTTCTCCGAGCTGCGGCGGGTTATTGATATCGTCAACCGAGGCACCTCTGTTGACCAATTGAGCCTGGCCGACCAAACCACCCTGCAAACGGCAGGCTGCATGTTGGGCATGCTGGCCGACAACATCCTGCGCATTTGGGATGCCGCCACCCGCAGCAATCCTGATCCCACAGCTCAAATCCTTTGGAACGACATCCAAGCCAGCCGAGCTGGGGACCGAGAGGCAGCCAACCGGTTTTATCTGCCGCTGCGCTACATCTTCCCCCGCGAGACCTTTTACCACAGCGTGCCCCCCAACCCCAACGATCCCCTTGAAGATGAGCGGAGGCAGGCCTACCCCTTCCTACAGGGGCCAGTAACCTATCAAGCCGTGGTGGATCTGGAATCCATGAGGCTGAGGCCCCGGGCCACCATTGACCAGTGGGCTTTGCCCCATGCCCCAGCCAATTGCACTGCTGCTGGCCCCAATAGCAACCAGTTTGAGCTGATTCGGATTGGCAACCAGTGTCGTCGCGTGCCCTTCAAAGATTCCGTCTTCTACGATGGCCGCGAGGCAATGGCGGTGCGGGCCCTCAACATCGACCTGGCCCTGCTGACCAACAACGTCAACAGACAGGCCAGGGGGTTGATTAACGGGGACACTTGGCTGCCTGCTGGGCTTGGCGAGAACCGAGAAGGGGGGATTTTCTACGCCTTCCGGGAAGATGCCGTGCGGGAAGATGCCATTGCTCGTCCGCCCTTGGGCACTTTTGATAGCTACCTAACCAGCTGGCGCAACGCAAACGCCCGCGGCACTTTGGGCAGCGCTGGCGTTATGAACGCCGGTCAGCCGAATCGAGGCACGGCCAATGGCCAAACGGTCTGGGATCCCCCTGTTTCCGATCCAGGTGGACTCAGCCCCAAACCGGTGGACTACTATGCCGATCCGGATCGGCGGCCCTACGGCTTCCGGCTGCGCAACGGGGCGGTGCTGGCCCGCGGCGGGTTCAACCCTGATGACGCGATTTTTGGCCTCTCCTTCGTTTCCGACAACCCCGTTTACATCCAAGGGGACTTTAACCTGCACCAGACGAGGAACGGGCAGCGGCTGGAGGAGTTCACAACTCTCCTCAATTTCGGAGCAGATGGCCTCTACAGCAACTTCTACGGGCGGCTGCGATCCAATGAAGACCGGCGCTTTGCCCGGGCGGCGGAGGATCTCTGGCGGCCTAGCGACGTGTTGGGCGACTCGGTGAACATCCTCTCTGCCGATTTCTGCGATGGCAGCATCGACGACGGCTTTGTGCAGGATGCTACGCTCAACGGCGGCGGCAGCAGCTTTGTGGCTAACCGG
Organism: Synechococcus sp. 63AY4M2; assembly: GCF_002760475.1. Classification (NCBI taxonomy): domain Bacteria; kingdom Bacillati; phylum Cyanobacteriota; class Cyanophyceae; order Synechococcales; family Synechococcaceae; genus Synechococcus; species Synechococcus sp. 63AY4M2. The sequence continues at coordinate 1,417,085 of NZ_AXUX01000001.1, forward strand.
AACTACCAGGGCAGCCCACAACGAGCCTCGGCTCCTCGCCGCAACGACCACTACGGCTGCAGCGGGCCAAACCTAGGAGCCAACACCTCCTTCCTCAACCAAGCGCTGGTGATCCGAGGCGACAACTGGCCGGCTCCGGATCCCAACAGAGATGGTGCTGGGGTTCTGCGCTTCGACAACACCAACGGGGCGCAGAATTTGGGCAACCACGTGCGGCAGCCAGGCTGGCCGGATGTGTTTGCCCGCGACACCATCTTTGCCCGCCGCGACAGTGCCAACCCGAGCTCAAATAACGCTGACAGGACAGCAGGGCTTGGCGTGCCAGAAGTGCGGCTCTTGCGGGCACCCGATGTGGGCTATGCCAACTTTGGCACCCGCATTTCGGCTTTGGGCAACCCGGTGCTGGACACCTCCCGCTGGCTGCTGATAGCTTCCCTCCAGCCTTGCCGACCGCCTGAAATAGAAGGAGGCGGTGGCCTGTTGGCCGAGTACTACAACGGCTGGATAACCAGCCCGCAGAACCAGTACAACCGCGACACAGGGTTTGGGGACACCGGAGCCATAGGCCCCCTGCCTTCGAGCGCTCAAGATGACAACCTGCCCTACTTGCGGGCGGTGCGCTGGCCGGATCCAATCTATCCTGCTCAAGATTGGCAGATCGGCTCCTTCATGAAAGAAGAGGATCAAGGAGGGCCAACCTGCAACACCTCAGGCGGCTGGGGCAGCTCAGCCGGCTCGCGATGGGCCTGTATTCGCGATGCTTTAAAAACCGATGGTTCCGGTATTTCCGGCTGGGATCCCCCTAGAGATCCACCTGGAAAAGGCTTTGCCTTCTGGGAAGACGGTGGCCATCCCGATCTCCCGCCTTGGGGTGGGTTCTACTACCTGTTTGCCAACCAGGACTACCTGATCACCAACTCCCCCTTCCTTTCGTGGAATACTCAACCCGACTTTCCCAAGGCTGACTTTTTGTGGATGCCAAGATGCAGTGAGCCGGATACGTCTCAACCTCCCGCTGATGCTCTAGACATAGACAGGGGCAACATAGGCTTCTGGCGCTCCTGCTGGCGGCGCAGAGAGGGGTCATGGGGAAGTGGCAACAACTATGGTAATGACTTTTTTGTAGTGCGCTGGGTCGGGGAGCTGTATCCCCGTTGGCCGGGTGTTGCCACCTACAACCTCAACACCGACGATGGGGGCCGACTCATCATTCGCAGAAACCCCAACTACACTCCTAACCCAGATGAGGAAGAGCCAGCTTTTAGAGGCTTCTATCGCAATGCGGGCACTCGTCTAGAAGAGCTGTCGGAGGATGAGGCTGTTGGTGCCGAAGCTTGGTCGGATAGCGCCGATAACCGTGTGAGTTTCCGGCTGGAGCTGCAGTGCGTTACCGACTACACTCGGCCTTCTCCCTACCTGGTGGAGATTCAGGCCTACGAGAACATGGGCAATGCCTTCGTCCGCTTTACAACCCAGGGAGATGGGCAGCCGCTGGAAAACTACGACCTGCGCTACCTGAAGCCGCTGAAGCCGGTCAACCAACCTTGCCAGCCGGATCAGACTAAACCTCTGGCACCCAACCAGCAGTACTGCGCAGAACCCCTCAATTGCGATCCCATCTGGAAAGACTGGACTCCTGCATGTAAAACCAACATCTGTCAGCAAACCACTATTAAACAAACCAGAACTGCCACCTTGCCTGCCGGTTGCCCTGGCACTCCGCCACCGTCGGAAACTCGGACGATCACCTGCTACCCTCAGTACAACTACGGGCCTTGGTCAGGTTGGACGCCTCAGTGTACCCAGCAGCAGCAGTGTAGCGGCACCAGCATCACCCAAACCCGCACCCGCACGGTAACCCCGCTCTGTACCAGCCAAAGCCCCTTCACCGAAAAAGAAACCCGAGCCTTTACCTGCAGGCCTCCAGATGCTAGCTGCGGTGCTTGGTCTGAATGGACTCCTAAGTGTACGGTGGCCAACGGCGGCACCAAAGTCACCCAAACTCGCAGCCGCACCTGCACAGTGGCAGTTTGCGGAACCAGCTACACCGAGACGCAATCCCAAACGGTTACTTGCCCGCAGACCTGCAACTACAACTGGGGCCCTTGGTCACCGGCCAGTTGCAATGAGGTCAAGATCGACTGCGGCACAACCAAAACCTTTACCCAAACCCAGACGGGCACCCTCATCGACAGCACCAGCAGCCCCACCTGCTCGCCCAATGCAACGAAGACCCAAAGTTTGACCTGTCGAGGGCTTCCCTGCGGGCCCAGCACTTTTGCCCCAGAAACGCCCTCCAAGAGCCCCTTGGGCGAGTGGATGGCAGCCAAGCCCAACACGGTGGATCTGCGCCCCGTCTGGGAAATCCAAGCGGATCCGGAGCCGGAGACCATCAGCGTGAATACGGTGGCTGCGGCTCCTGCCGAGGGCGTGACGATCGCTCTGCAGCCGCAGCTTTCCCCGGTGCTGGAGGTGAAAGCCGGGGTGCCCAAGCCACCCAAGTGGCCCAACCCTGCCGAGGCTCTGCAGGCGGCCTTCAATTGGATGTTTGGCGAACCGGCCTATGCTGCCCGCGAGGGCTTGGTGAGAGGTGGCGTTCTCTCCGAGATCGTTTCTCAACCCAACCGCGAGCCCGGCATCCGCCCGGCTATCAAGGGAGAGGCTCTAGAAGGCCCGTTTACAGAGGAAACCGACCTCTGGGCCCGAGCGCTGAGGCGCAAATTACTTAGGGAAGATCTGACGGTGGGCTGCCCCTCGGAGGAGGAAGGCCCAGATTCCAAAGGCGGCTTCTGGGTGCCCGGAGTGTTTCGCCCCAACTTCAACACCACCTTCAAGTACACCGCCTACACCGGTGACAGCCGCCCCAGCACGTTGCGCATCAAAGACTGGAACGGAGACGGCCAACTGAACTTCTGGGACAAAAACGGCGACGGCGTTCGCGACTCCAACGAGCCTTGGGATGTACTGGATCGGGATCCGCTGTTTGCGGAGAAGAATCCTGCCAATCCCAATAAACTGCTGGTTCAGCCCCAGATGGCGTTGAACCCCTATGCTTGGGTAAACAAAGGTGACACTCAGAACTACTCCCCAAGCTCCAACTATCTTGGCGGTTACTACATTGACACCAAGGGGAGCGAAGATATCCGCAATGGCCTGTGCTTTTACGTCAGGCTGGATCCGGGCACCAAGAGGGTTCAGATCCAGATCGATCGCAACGGTTCCACAATGACCGACAGCGATTTCCCCAGCGATACCGCCGCCTTTGCCTGGGTGGATGTGGAGCCGTTCACCCTGGACCTGAACAAGACTCCCACTGGCTTTGCCGGCGAAAACCCGGTGCTGGGGGTAATCCTGGATGAGGTGACCCGTCGGCCCATTCCCATTCCCCGCTTCCAGGAGCTGGCTTCAACCAGTGTGAACCAGCGCCGCCGCAACGACGATGGCAGCCAAAACCGGCAGCTGCAGCCGGCCGGGGAAACGCGGGTGAACGCCATTGCCATCAGTGGTACCCTGCCCTCGCGGCTGCATCAAACTGCCGGCGGCATGCATAACTTCCTGCGGCTCAACGAGCTGTGGAAGGATATCAACCTCTTCTTCAGCGGCTCGATGATCCAGCTCAACTACAGCACCTATGCTACCGGCCCCTTCCTGCAGCAGAGCTTTGAGCCGCCCAACTTGGTTACGGGCTCGGCCCTCACGCGGGGCTACGACTACTACTACCCACCCAACCGCCGCTTCGGCTACGATGTGGGCTTGCAAATTGCCCGTCGTCCCAGCGCGGTGTCGGCTCGCTTCCAATTCCCCTCCAATGCCCGCACTGAGTTCTTGCGGGAGTTGGATCCTCAGGATCCGTATGTGCGGCGGCTGCGCTGCGGGCTGCAAGCTCAGCCAGATGTGCCCCTGCAGGCGGCTGCTCGGATTGGAGGCTGCAACTAATTCAACTGATATTGACTTCCCATGCCAGGGGTAGATTCAAGGTAGGCAGATCTGGGCGAGCGCTGGAGGGGATATGAAAAAGTGGCGGCTTTTGCGGCAGCAATTGGAAGCAGAAGGCTTCACGCTCATTGAGGTCTTGGCCTCGGTGGTCATTGTGGCTTTGGCTATGGCCGCTCTTGCTCCTGCTCTCACCCTGATCGCCTACCGGCGGGCCATGACGGAGCGGATAGAAGTGGCCAATCAACTGGCCCGGGCTGAGGTGGATCGCATTCGCACTCTGGTTGACCTGGAGCTGGCCGCTAACCCAGCTGCTTTCCAGAACCCGGCTCAGTTGGCTCGTCTGCCCAGGATTGGAGCAAGCCCCTTGGCCAATACCCCGCCTCCTGCCGATATGGACAACCCCGGCCCCAACTACTCCATTCGCCTGGCCGAAGTGCGGTTGCCGGGGCGAAACCCCGAAACCTATGTCATCCAAACCTTTCGGGATAGGGGCGGGGAATGCATTGACCGACGCAACAACACCGTCATCTCAGGGGTTCCCTGCTCCTTCTTTTTGGGGGTGAGGGTGTACCACCGCTTTTCTTTTGATCCAAACACTCGGCAAGCTCTTCCTGGCCTGCGCGCTGAGACGGTCTCCGCCAATCAGAACTTGGCCAATGCCGATGTGTGGCTCTTTCCCATGGCCAGCTCGATTGTAGAAGTCAACCTGGCTGCCAATTTGGGGGATGTTTGCCGGGCCGTTTTGGCCGATGTTCAAGCTAGGGGTGGGATCCCGACCAACAACTGCAATGCCTTCCCGCTGCCCAGCCCAAGCCCTACCTCGCTTTGAAGCGACGGGTAAGCTCCTCCTGCAGGCTCACAAAAAGGTGGTGTTTTCCTATGTTCAAGGTTTTTCGCCACAGGGTTTACCAGAGTGCGGGGTTTACCCTCATTGAGCTGTTGGTCTCACTGCTGGTTGCCTTCATCTTTCTCCTGGCCACCGCGATGATTGTCATCGAGACGATGCGGCTGGATCGGGAAGAGACGGGCCGCACCCAGGTGCAGGCGGAGCTGACCCAGGCCATGCAGTATATCCAGCAGGATCTGGCAGAGGCGCTTTACATTTACAACGACACTGAGCAGAACCCACAGCAATCTGATCGACTTGGGGACAGGATCCCGGATGTCATTCAGCGGCTCTACGCGCCGGGCTGGATCCGCCGACCCGATGACGCTATCCCGGTTGTTGCCTTTTGGAAGTTGGAGCCGATCCCGCAGGGATGCTACGCGGGCAACCCCACCTTGCAAGATATTCGAAGAGGCAATGCTACCCTACCAGACCAGCCACCTCCCGAGTTTCCGCGCGATCAGAACGGTAGAAATGCGGATTGGGACACTCTTGTCAGCCGCCGCGGCATCTACACCCTGGTGGTGTACTACCTGCGCCGCAACTACAACAACGCCGGCAACCCAACGGGGCGCACTCCCTGGGAAGGCAACGCGCGGATCGACCGTTTTGAGTTGCGACCCTTCAACACTGAGGGTCAAAATAACTGCGCTGGGCGCAGCCCATTCTTTAGGGTTGATCCCGATCCTTTCCAGGAGGGTTTTCTCGCCTGGCCCTCTCAGCAGGCTTTGCAAAGGCTCCAGCGGGAGGGAACACCCCAGGAGCGTATTGCCGATGCAGGCAATCAAGGCCCCCGCCTGACAACTCTAGTCTCCAACATCTTCAGCAGCCGAGAGGGAAGTCCGCAGGTTGCACCCGCTTGCCCGCAGGGCTATGCCTTTGGTGGCGGCAAGCCCAACGGCGTCACCTTCCCAGGGCTGGGAGATAACCAAAACGACGTGGGCTTCTATGTCTGCGTGCGGCAAAGCGTCGGCGCTGACCGACCGCAGGATGTGATCATCAACATCACCGCCACGGCCATGGAGCGGGCCAACCCTGGCCTTTTCCGTCGCTACATCCGAAATGCCACCAGCGTCGATATCTCAGAGGTGTCGCGCTACTTGCTGCCAATGCAAACACTGGTTCTTGCCCGCGGTGTTATCAACCGTCCGCTCTCCTAGGGGGAATGTCCAGTATGTTGGCCTTGGAGAAAAAAACAATTGGCCGAGCTCAGCCGCTTCGATCCCTGGGCTTTACGCTGGTAGAAGTCCTGGCGGTGGTGGTTATTATCGGCATTCTGGCCGGGCTGGCCGTCCCCTCCGGGATCAACATCTGGGCGCGCATCCAACTGGAGGACGCGCAAAACAAGGTGGAGCGAGCCCTGCGCACCGCCCGCACCAACGCCAGAGCCTCTCTCCAGGGCCGCGCTTGGGTGGTCGGGATCGATAACTCAGATCCCAATGTCCCCACGCTGGTGATCCAGGACGAGGAGCGCCTTTGCGATGAGCCCACCCCTTGCCAGTGGGTGCGCCTGAATAATTTTGTTACTGTCAGCAATACCTTCAACGGCGGAAGGGCCGTTTTCGACTCGGAGGGGCGGGCGCGTCAGTTGGGGCGCTTTGTAGTCAGCAGCACCTACTCCCAAGGCGAGAACCGCTGCGTGGTGGTGAGCACGTTGATCGGCACCCTGCGCAAGGACAACAACCCCGAGTGTGGCAACGTGGCCAACGAGCCGGAGGAGGTCTAGTTGGGGTAGGATAGGCAGGCTGCCGATCCCGGTCCATTGCCCTCACCCCCAGCCCCTCTCCCTTTGGGAGAGGGGGGTTGTCTAGGTTCACAGGTTATGGTCTCCTCAACTCTTGAAGCTCCGGAAAAAGTCTTCCCCTGGCACGCTCGGCAGCCGGCTCTGTTGGTGCTGGCCGATGGCACCGCCTTCCCCGGCTGGTCGTTTGGGGCGCCAGGCACGGCGGTGGGCGAGGTGGTGTTCAACACGGGCATGACCGGCTACCAGGAGGTGATCACCGACCCTAGCTACCGGGGGCAGATGGTTACCTTCACCTGTCCGGAGCTGGGAAATACCGGAGTCAATGAGCTGGACGAAGAATCGGCTCGGCCTCAGGTTGCGGGGATCATCGCCCGCAACGTGTCGCGCCTGGCCAGCTCCTGGCGGGCTACATCCACCCTCCCCGAATACCTGCAACGATATGGGATCCCGGCCATTGCTGGGGTAGATACGCGGGCTTTGGCACGGCGGCTGCGCTCTCAGGGGGTGATGAACGGGGCCCTTTCCACGGAGACTTTGGATCCCCAGGTTTTGTTGGAGCGGGTGCGCCAGGCTCCTTCCATGCAGGGGTTGAGCTTGGTGGCGGAAGTTACTACTCCCCAACCCTACGAGTGGCTGGAACCTACCCCCGCCGACTGGGACTATGGCCGCAGCCAAGGGATCCCGATTCCGGATCCCCCCTTGCGGGTGGTGGCGCTGGATTTTGGCATCAAGCGCAACATCTTGCGCCGCCTGGCCCGCTACGGCTGCCGGGTGATGGTGTTGCCGGCCCACGCCAGCCCCGAGGAGATTTTGAGTTACAACCCCGACGGGATCCTCCTCTCCAACGGGCCGGGGGATCCGGCGGCAGAGACGACGGCCATCCGCACCACCCAGGCGCTGCTGCAGAGCGGGAAGCCGATGTTCGGCATCTGCCTAGGCCACCAGATCCTCAGCCTGGCCCTGGGCGGATCCACCTACAAGCTCAAGTTCGGCCACCGCGGCCTCAACCACCCCTGTGGGCTGGAGAAGGAAGTGGAGATCACCAGCCAAAACCACGGCTTTGCGGTGGAGGCCGCTTCGCTCCCTGGGGATGGGGTGGCGATCAGCTACCTCAACCTCAATGACCGCACCGTGGCCGGGATCCGCCACCGCCAGTTGCCCCTCTTTTCGGTGCAGTACCACCCGGAAGCCAGCCCCGGCCCCCACGATGCCGACCACCTCTTTCGGGAGTTTGTCGAGCTGATGCTGCAAAACCGCTCGCGTTAGCCGCCCCTCACCCCCAGCCCCTCTCCCTGAGGGATTCCCTCACCCCCAGCCCCTCTCCCAAAGGGAGAGGGGAGCAGAGGCGTAGGGCGAGGGCTGCACGGGCTTCTTCTCGGTCGTCGAAGTGGATTTTCTCCCTGCCCAGGATCTGGTAGTCCTCGTGGCCTTTGCCGGCAATCACCACCGTATCGCCCGGCTGGGCCTCTAGGATGGCCAGGCGGATGGCTTGGCGCCGATCCACCTCCACCGCCCAGGGGGATCCAGGGATCCCGGCCAGGATATCCTGCAAGATCCGCTGCGGATCTTCAGTGCGCGGGTTATCTGAGGTCACGATCACCTGATCTGCCCAGGTGGCGGCAATGCGGCCCATCTGTGGGCGTTTGCCCCGATCCCGATCCCCGCCACAGCCAAAGACGCAGATCAGCCGGCCTTGCACTTGCGGGCGCAGGGCCTTGAGCAAGTTCTCCAGCCCATCGGGGGTGTGGGCATAGTCCACGATTACCGTGATGTCCTGCCCCGGCAAGGTTACCCGCTCCATCCGCCCCGGCACCCCGGGAAAATGGGGCAGGGCCGCCTGGATGAGCTCAAGGGGGATCCCCAGGTGCAGTGCTACCCCTACCGCCGCCAGCAAGTTGGAAAGGTTGAAGGATCCCACCAGGGGCGCCTCCACAGCAAAGGTGCCCATAGGGGTGTGCAGGGTTGCCTTGAGGCCGGTGGGATGTAGGTGAACTTGGCTGGGCCATAGGCCGGGGATCCCTTCTAGGGGCTTGAGGGAATAGGCCCAGGGCTCCAGAGGGGCTGGAATGGCTTCTAGAAGCCTCCGTCCGCCTGCGTCGTCGGCATTGACCACTGCCCGCCCCTGCAAATACTCTGGCCGGAAGAGAGTGGCCTTGGCCTGCCAGTAGTTTTCCATGCTGCCGTGGAAATCCAGGTGGTCCTGGGTGAGGTTGGTCCAAACGGCAGCGGCAAAGGCACAGCCCCACGCCCGATCCTGGGCCAAAGCGTGAGAGCTCACCTCCATCACCGCCACCTCAGCGCCGGCTTCCTTGGCCTGTCTCAGGCTGCGCTGCAGCTCCAGCGGAAACAGCGTGGTGTGGGGGGCTACTTCACAGTGCCCAGGCCAGCGGTTGTAGAGGGTGCCCAGCAAAGCAGTGGGGCGACCGGCGGCCTGCAGCAGATGCTCGATGAGATGGGTGGTGGTGGTCTTGCCGTTGGTGCCGGTAACTCCCACCAGGGTAAGCTGGCGGGCGGGAAAGCCGTAGAAGGCCGCCGCCACCTGGGCCAGGGCCCTGTTGATGCCGCTGCGGGGCAAAACCAGAATGGGCTGACTGCCTCCTCCAGCCTCTCCGCTAACTTTCTCCCAAGCCTCCTGGGCAATAAGGGCCGCCACGGCTCCTCGGGTGAGCGCCTCGCGGACAAACTCGCCGCCGTCAACGCGGGATCCCGGCATGCCCAAGAAGAGATCCCCAGCCTGCACCTGGCGCGAATCGGCACACAGACCCCTGACCTGCACGCCCTCTAGGGATCCCTGAACCACCTGGGGTTGGATCCCGGCTTGGTTGAGCAATTGGCCTAGAGAAGGCTCCGCACCGCTAACGCCAACGATCCCGGCAGTCTCCATGTCACCTCTCACCCCAATGCTTTGCCGCCTACGGTATCCGCTCAGCCGGCTTCCTGGCCATAGATCCGCCAGATCTCTCCCCGAGAAAACCTAGGCCAGGGCCTCTTCCAGCTTCTGCTTGGCCCAGAGACGGGCGTAGAGCCCCTGGGGATCTGCCAGCAACTGGGCATGGGATCCCTGCTGCACGATGCGGCCCTTGTCCATGACCCAGATCTGATCCGCCTCCGCCGCCGCCGTGAGGCGATGGGTAATGAAGATCGCCGTTTTCTGGGCCCTGGCCTGGCGCAGGTGGCGGAGAATGGCCTGGGCCGTCTGGTTGTCCACGCTGGAGAGACAGTCATCCAGGATCAAAATCGGCGCATCCACCAGCAGAGCCCGCGCCAGGGCCACGCGCTGCCGCTGGCCGCCAGAAAGGGTGATGCCCCGCTCCCCCACCAGCGTGTCGTAGCCCTTGGGAAAGGTGAGGATCTCGGCGTGGATGTGGGCGGCCTTGGCGGCCCATTCCACCTCCCAGTCTTCGGCATCCGGCTTGCCGTAGCGAATGTTATCCCGGACCGTGGCGCTGAACAGGAAGCTCTCCTGGGGCACATAGGCAATGGCCCGCCGCAGGGATCCCAGTTGAATCTGGGTGATATCCTGCCCATCCAAAAACAGTTGCCCCGGCTGGATCTCCAGCAGGCGAGGAAGGGCATTGGCCAGAGTGGACTTGCCCGCCCCAATCGGCCCCACCACCGCCACCAATTGGCCCGGCTCGACGCAAAAGTGCAGATCCTGCAGCGCCGGCGTTGCGGATCCTGTGTCGGCATAGGCAAAAGTCAGGCCCCTGGCCTCGATACGCCCCTGCACCTGTTCCAGAGGTAGGGGTAGAGCCTGGGGAGCATCGCGGATGGTGGGCTCTACCCGCAGCAGGGCGTCGATCCGCTCCAGGCTGACCTGGCCCCGCTGGTAGGCAGTGATGGTAAAGCCCAGCAGAGTGGTGGGAAACACCAGCCGTTCCACGTAGAGGGTGAGGGCAGAAAAATCCCCAATCGTCAGCGTCCCGGCGGCAATCTGGGGTCCGCCCACCGCCAGCAGCAGCAGCAGGCTCAGGCTGACCAAGGCCACCAGGGAAGGAAAAAGCAGGTTGCGGGTGAGGGCCAGGCGCAAATTGGCCTGCAGCAGCCGCTCGTTGCGGCGGCGAAACTCCCTCTGCTCGTGCTCTTCCTGGGCATACACCTTGATCAGGGCAATGCCGTTCATGTCCTCCTGGATGAGATCGCTTAGATCCGCCAGCTCCTGCTGCACCTGGAGCTGCTCCTGCTGCAGACGGGAGCTGCTCAACTTCACCAGCACCAGCATCACCGGAAACACCGATAGGGCCAGGGCGCTCAGACGCGGCTCAATGCCAAACATGGCCGGCAAGGTGGTGCCGTAGGCAAAGATTGTGTTGGTCGAGTTGAGCAGGGCAAAGCCCAACAGGCGGCGGACATTTTCCACATCGCTGGTGATGCGGGTGAGGATATCCCCAACCGTCTGCTGGGCAAAGTAGGAAGGCTGCAGCGTCAGCAAATGCTCGAAGATGGCCTGCTTGAGGCGGAACTCCACCTGCCGCCCCACGCCAAACATCCACACCCGCGAGGCAATGCGAATGCCCATCATCAGGCTGGAGACGATCAACACCGTCAGGGCGTAAAGTGCAATGCGCTGCGGCGACAGGGCGGCCAAGTTCTGGCTGAGATCGTCGATGGCCAGCTTGACGTACCAGGGCAGGAACACCCCCAGGCCGTTTACCACCAGCAGGGATCCAATGCCCAGCGCCACCTGCCGGCGATAGGGGCGCAGATAATGGGCCAGTTGTCGGAGATGGGATCCCGCCACTCAGGTGCTCCTCAAGCCTTTTCCCACTCTAGCGCTGTGCCGGATCCCCCCGGTAGGGATCAGGCCAGAACTTGGGCCGGGGCCTGCTGCGCCAGCAGCTCCACCTGTTGCCGCGCCCAGGCATCCACTTCCAGAATGTCCTCCAGGCTGGGGGCAGGGATGACCTGGTGCCGCTCGCACACCTGCTCCAAAAGGCGAGGGATGTCCAAAAAGCGGATGCGCTCCTGTAGGAAGAGGGCCACCGCCGCTTCGTTGGCGGCATTCAACACTGCCGGCAGGGTTCCTCCTGCCTGTCCAGCAGCATAAGCCAGTTGTAGGCAAGGGTACTTGCGGTGATCCGGAGCCTTAAAAGTGAGGGATCCCAGCTTGACCAAATCGAGGGGATCCCAAGGGGTGGCTAAGCGCTCCGGCCAACTGAGGCCATAGAGGATGGGCAGGTGCATATCCGGCCAGCCCAACTGGGCCAGAACAGAAGTATCTGCCAGCTCGATCAAGGAGTGGACAATGCTCTGGGGGTGGATGAGGACCTCGATCCGGTCATAATCCAAACCAAACAGCCAGTGGGCCTCGATCACCTCCAGGCCCTTGTTCATCAGGGTGGCCGAGTCGATGGTGATCTTGCGCCCCATCACCCAGTTGGGGTGTTTGAGGGCGTCGGCCAAGGTGACCTGATCTAGTTTTTCGGCAGGCCAATCCCGAAAAGCTCCCCCGGAAGCCGTCAACAAGATCCTGCGCAGGGATCCCGGCGGCACCCCCTGTAGGCATTGAAAGATGGCCGAATGCTCCGAGTCCACCGGGATGAGCTTGACGCCGTACTCTCGTACCAGGGGCAGCACCACCGGGCCGCCTGCCACCAGGGTTTCTTTGTTGGCCAGGGCAATGTCTTTGCCGGCGCGGATAGCGGCCAAGGTGGGCAAGAGGCCGGCACAGCCAACGATCCCGGTCACCACCCGCTGGGCCGCCGGGTGGGCCGCCACCTGACACAGCCCCTCCGTTCCCGCCACCAGCTCCGGCAGCGGCCGCATCCCGGTCAGCAGGGATCGCAGCTCCGGCAGCAGCTCCTCCCGCCCGATGGCTACAATTTGAGGCCGAAACCGCCGCACTTGCTCGGCCAAGAGAGTGACGTTGCTGTAGCTGGTCAAGCCGACAACCCGAAAGCGCTCCGGATACTGAGCCACCAAGTCCAGAGTTTGGGTGCCGATGGAGCCGGTGGAGCCGAGCAGGGTGATGGCTTGCATACTTTAAGGATCCCTTTGCACCTAGCTAAAGAGCGTAACACTCTTTCAGCGCAGACTCACCCTCCCGCAGCCTGCCCAAACAAGGAGTCTTGGAGGCTGGGCGCAGGAGTCCCAATCTTTAGGCTTCCTCGGTTGGCAGGATATGCTTGGCTAGCATAACCGTCTGGCCTTGGAGAATGACCATGCTTTATCCTTTGCGCTCCCATTTTCCCTTTGGCCTGGCCCACTTTTGGTCTGTTCTGGTGGGGTTGGGTTTGGCCCTGAGCATAAGTGCCTGTGGTGGTGGGGGTTCCAACCGTCCCCTGCCGCCGCTTCCAGCCCCTCCTGCAGGGCGCATCGAGGGATCCCATTTCGACGATCTCAACGGCAATGGGCTGCGGGATCCGGGGGAGCCGGGGCTGCCGGGCATCACCACCTTTCTGGACTTGAACAGCAATGGACGCCTCGATCCAGGGGAACCCAGCACTGTCAGCGATGCCAACGGCAACTTTCGTTTCTCCAACTTGTCCCCCGGCACCTACCGGGTTACTGCCATCTTGCCTCCAGGGCGAGTGTTCACCACGCCGCGCCCAGGAGCGGGGCGGATTGTCGGTGGTAGGCCGGCTCAGCCGGGAGCCTTTCCCTGGATGGTGGCCTTGCTAGACGCGACTGAACCGGATCCTTTTCAGGCGCAGTTTTGCGGGGGATCCCTGATTGCCCCGGAGTGGGTGCTTACCGCCGCCCATTGTTTTTTCGACTTGGAGCAAGGCCAGCAGGATGTGAATGCACGCAACCTGGATCTGTTGTTGGGAACCACCCGTCTGCAATTGGGCGCTGGCCAGCGCATTCGCGCCGCGCAAATTGTTATCCACCCCAACTTCGACCCCCGACGATGGCCAGAGGGGGGGAATGACATTGCCCTGGTGCGCCTCTCTCGGCCAGTGGCCCTGCCTACCCTGCCGCTGGTGCAGCCCAACCAAACCAATCTGACTGCCCCTGGTACTCTCGCCACCATCCTCGGCTGGGGAGCCACCTTCCCCCTCGTCCCTGGCCAAAGGCCCAGTGGCTTTCCTCTGGATCTGCAGCAGGCTGAAGTTCCCATTGTCGCCAACGAGGTGTGCAACGCGCCCCAGTCTTACGACGGCATCATTCTAGACACCATGCTCTGCGCCGGTTTTCCTCAGGGGGGTGTGGATACCTGTAAGGCCGATAGCGGCGGCCCTTTGCTGGTGCCCAGCGGCGCTGGCTTTGCCCTAGCCGGGATCACCAGTTTTGGCAGAGGCTGCGCCCAGCCCAATTTCTACGGGGTGTACACGCGAGTGTCCAGCTTTGTGGGTTTTGTACAATCCGTAATCGGCAGCGCCCCCAGCCCAGCGCCAACGCCTTCTCCGCCGCCTTCCACCGGAACAACGGCCTCGTTTGTCGTGAATTTGAGAGAGGGTGAGGCGGTTTCGGGCCTCAACTTTGGCAGCCGCGCCCTGTAACCGTCAGCAGCAGGGCGGAGATGGTTTAGGATAGGGATCCCGATTGTGCTTTCGTTCTACTCATCGACGGAGGAGATAGCTTCTTTATGACTCAAGTGACGATTGGCGAAAACGAAGGGATCGAATCGGCGCTGCGCCGCTTCAAGCGCCAGGTCTCCAAGGCGGGCATTCTGCGGGATCTGCGCAACCATCGCCACTTTGAAACCAACCTGGAAAAGCGCAAGCGCAAAGCGGTAGCCATGCGGCGCAACCGCCGTAAGTCCATGGCCTAGGCAATTCTCAGTAGTCTGAACTTGGCTTGTGGCTATACAAGGTAGCCAAACCAGGGTTCGGCTTAGTTTTTCGGATCCCCAACGAGGCTAGCCTTCAGGGATCCGCTCAACACCTTAACTTCCAGCACCAGTTTCTCGCCGGCAAACCTCTTCGGCAAGGGAGGAAAGGGGGCGGAGCGCCGAATAGCGCTGAGCACGCCTGCATCCAGAAGGGAATCCGCCGAGGGGGTTTGCAGGTGCAACTTCCCCTAGGGTTCTTTTGAGCCAGGTGCCCTCTTGCCTGGCTGGCTCCTTCTCAGCAGGGGAAGCAGGAGAGTTTAGGTTCTTTGACACTCCCACCCAGGGGATTCTTACGCAGCTCAAAATGGACTCGCGAAGGCGCTTTCAACACGCCCCTAGACAGTTCTTTGAGGCATAACCTCAAAGTTCTGCTTACTTCGGACTTAAGTTCCTCCAGGTTAGTTATTGCCGCGCGGGTTTTGCACCGCAGTAGGTCGTTTTCCTGGAGAAGCTCTGTACTAGCTAAAAGAAGCAACTAAAGTTGCTCAAGGGCTTTTCCGCCCCGTACTAAAGTACGGGGCTACCAAGCTATCCTTTTGTGTAGGGGAGCAAGGCGCTATAGTAGAAGCCAAGTTGTGCAGACAGGTTTCGTGCTTCAGACTTCTCCTCCGCTCGGACGGATGGGCGCCTATCCCTTGGGGCAGGGCCGCTATCGCTTCTCGGTATGGGCGCCCTTAGTCGAACAAGTGGAGCTGAAGATAATCAGCCCTGTCCAACAGGTTATCCCTCTCAAGCAGGAGGAGCAGGGCTATTGGCAGGCGGAGGTGGAGGGGATCCCGCCGGGGCCGGTGGACTACCTCTACCGTCTGCACACCGCAGCGGGGGTGGTGGAGCGGCCAGATCCCGCTTCCCGCTGCCAGCCCTACGGCGTCCACGGCCCATCGCGGGTGGTGGATCCCCACTTCGACTGGCAGGATCAGGGCTGGCGGGGGATCCCGCTCTCCCAGTGGATCCTCTACGAGCTCCATGTAGGCACCTTTACCCCAGAGGGCACCTTTGCCGCCCTGATCCCTCGCCTGCCGCACCTGGTGGAGCTGGGGGTCAACGTGCTGGAGCTGATGCCGGTGGCCCAGTTTCCGGGGGAGCGCAACTGGGGCTATGACGGCGTCTATCCCTATGCCGTGCAGACTAGCTATGGGGGAGCAGCGGGCCTGAAAGCACTGGTCAACGCCTGCCATCAGCAGGGCCTGGCGGTTGTTTTGGATGTGGTCTACAACCACCTGGGGCCGGAGGGGAACTACCTGCGGGACTTTGGCCCCTACTTCACCGACAAGTACCGCACTCCTTGGGGAGAGGCCCTCAACTTCGACGACCGCTCCTCCGACGGCGTGCGGGAGTTTTTCCTGCAAAATGCCGAGTACTGGCTAGAGGAGTTTCACCTGGACGGCCTGCGGCTGGACGCGGTGCACGCCATCTACGACTTCAGCGCCCACCCTTTTTTGCAAGAATTGGCGGAGCGGGTAGATGCCCTAGAAGCGCGCAGCGGCTGGCCTAGGGTTCTGGTAGCGGAAAGCGACCTCAACGATGTCCGCCTCATCACCCCCCGCGAGCAGGGGGGCTACGGGCTAGATGCCCAGTGGTGCGACGACTTCCATCACTCGGTTCACACCCTGCTGACCGGGGAAAAGACAGGCTACTACCAAGACTTTGGCCAATTGGAGCACCTGGCCAAGGCCTACCGCGAAAGCTACGTCTATTCCGGCCAGTACTCCCCCTACCGCGGCAGGCGCCACGGCAATTCCGCCATCGGCAGGCCGGGATCCCAGTTTGTCATCTGCATCCAAAACCACGACCAGGTGGGCAACCGCAGGCTGGGAGAGCGCCTCAGCCAGCTGACTTCTTTTGAAGGTCTCAAGTTGGCTGCCGCTGCTTTGCTGCTGGCCCCCATGCTGCCGCTGCTGTTTATGGGGGAAGAATACGGGGAGGTGGCGCCGTTTCTGTATTTTGTCAGCCACGGGGATCCCGACCTGGTGGAAGCGGTGCGCCAAGGACGCCGCCGCGAGTTCAGCGCCTTTGCCTGGCAAGGGGAGGTGCCGGATCCCCAAGCGGAAGAGACTTTCTTGCACTCGAAGCTCAACTGGGAACTGGGCCACGCCGGCCATCACCAGGTCTTGCGGCGGTGGTACCAAACCCTCATTCACTTGCGCAAGACCCTGGCGCCGCTGCAAAACCTGGAGCGGAACTCGGTGGAGGTGGAGCTGTTTGCCCAAACTGGCCTGGCCCTGCACCGCCACCAGGGATCCCAAGCTGTCCTGGCCCTGTTGAACTTCAGCCCCGACCAGGTGGTCACCTACGCCCAATGGCCCGGCGGCAGTTGGCAGAAGCTTCTAGATAGCGGCGACCAGGGATCCTCCCTGCCGGCAAAAAACCAAGGGGAGCCCGTTGAGATACCGCCCTATGGGGTGGTGGTGTACGGCCAGAACACCTAGGAGAGGTGATCCCGGCCGCAGCCGTAGCGCCAGGCCTCGCGCCGCCGCTTCCAAAAGTAGTCTTGCGGGGTTGCTTCTGGGCGGTCAGCTAGCCTTTGCAAAAGCTCGTAGAGGCCGAGGGCGCCGAAGTGGCCCGCCCATTCCACCAGCTCCGGCAAGCCCAGCCGGGGCAAAAGCTCGACTACCAGCCAGGGATCCCGCCTCATCACGCCCCACAGCGCTTGGGCCAAGCCGCCCAACTGCACCACATCCTGCAAAAAGGGCTGCACCACCTGGGGGCCGGCGGCCATCATGGCCTCAAACACTCTGCTCAACAAGCGGTTAATGCTGTTGGGATCCCAGTTTTTCTCCGCCAAAGGGGGGATCATCGCCTTCTGAAACAGCCAGGTCACCGCCAAATTGGGCTGGTAGGGCTGCAGCAGGGCCAGGGCCGCCCGGTCGAGCTGCCGCTGCGCCAGGGCCTCGTGGATCCCCTGTTGCAGGCGATCCAGGTGGCGCAACATCGCCCCAAAGCCGCCAAAGCTCAAGGGCGACTGGCTGCCGCTGCTGTCTCCCACTGCCAAGAGGCGATCCCAGGGCAGTTGCAGCGGGCTGCGGCGGTAGGCGGGGAAAACGCCACCCAGCTTGCGCACCCAGCGGATCTGCGCCAGCTCGGCCCCCTGGTAGGCAGGGAGCAGCCGGCAGTAGTCCTGCCACAGCCTCTCCAGACTGGGTCGGCGGGGATCCCGGTCGCAGTAGGTAAACAAGTAGGTGGTGCGCCCATCGCGGGCGGGGAAAGCTTCCCAAAAGGGCTGGTAGCCGTTCTGGGCGGGGGTAAAGCTGTAGAACAGATCCCCAGTGGGTTGGTCGGGCAGCCCCTGGGCACAGGATCCCACCACCAGACAGACGCTGTCCGGCGGCTGCCCTTGGCGGGCCTGGGCCACGATGGGGGAGCGGTGCCCCATGGCATCCACCAGGAGCTGGGCGCTGAGCTGGCCGGTGGTGGTCTGGATGCGGATCCCGTCGGGGTGGATTGTGGCGCCAAGAAAGCCAGTTTGCTCCTGCAACTGCCCTCCCCAGTCTAGGAAGTGCTGCTTGAGGAACTCCAGCAAGCTGACCGGATCCACGCCCACATTGAGCACCCCTTCCACCCACCAGGTGGGACCCTCCCCAAAGCCAATGCGCCCTCGGGGGTAGTGGGTCACCTGGATTGCCTCCCACTCTGTCGGGGTGAGCAGCTCCAGTTCTAACAACACCTGCAGCTCCTGCCGCGAGGTGTTCCACTCCTGCTCCCGCCCCCGCAAGATGCCGCGCTCGATCAGGATCACCCGCCAGCCTCGCCGGGCCAAAGCCGCCCCCAAGAGAATCCCCAGGGTGCCGCCGGCAATCACCACATCGGCATCCCGGCTGCCCAGGCGCTCAGAACAGCGGTGCACCACCGCCGGAGGCAACACCGTTGGCCCCTGCCGCAGGGATCCCCACCAGGCCTCCAAGGCAGGCAGAGCTTCAGGGGGGGAGATGAGTTCAGCCATGGTGATTTCCTCCAGGCTAGACTAGCCCGCGGCTGTGGAGGCGACGGTGGATTAAAACCAACGTATCCGCCTCGCCCACGTTGCCCGGAAACAGCACCACCGGCAGGTTGGGAAAGCGGGGGTGATCCGCCGGCGTGAGCACCATGGAGATCCCTGGGTAGATCTGCCCCAGCAGCCGCACGGCCGGCAGATTGAGGCCGAGGCTGAGGGTGTCGTTGGAGGTGATGCCGCCCTTGCTGATGAGATAGCCGATCCCTTCCGGCAGCCCCTGCACAATGGCCATCAACAGGCGGGAAACTCTCTGCCCAAAGGCCAGGCGTGCCTCCGGGTTGGCGCCGTCAAACCCCACTTCTTCCCGGCTGGTGTAGACCACCGGTGTCAGGCCCTGCCCGTAGGCGCGGTGGACTTGGCTCAAGAGGGCCGGCAGCAGCTCCGCTTCCCTCCCCGCTTCCAACAGGCGCTTTACCTCCACCTCGATGCCCTGGATCCCTGGCTCCTGCAACAGCCGAGCCAACTGCTGGCTGGACTTTTGCACATGGGATCCCACAATCACCACCCCTGGCCGGTCGGAGCGGACAAACTGCCCCATCTCCTCTGGCGGAACCGGCTGCGGCGGCAACTGGGCCAGGGCCGTCAAGAGGCTGGCGGCGCTGCGAAACAAAAAGCGCTTCCCCTGCTCCAGAGCCGCCCAGACATCCTGGGCAAAACGATCCAGATCCGCCTGGGTTTCTCCATCCACCACACAGCAGACATTCCCCTCCAGCCTCAAAAGCCGCTCCAGACAGCCGGCGCGGATCTGCTCCAGGGTCAGTCGCACCACCTGCTCGGCCCGGATCCGCCCTTGGGTTTTCTCCTGCACATACTCAGGCAAATAGCTGTGGTGGTAGCCAAACACCGCATCGCGGGCAAACTCCGTCTCATGCACCGGCACCCAGCGCTCCCCCACCCGTAGGTAGTGGACACTGTTGCGGGTGATGCGCCCTCCCTCAAAAAAGGCCGGCACCAGAAAATGAGCATCGAAGGGCCCCAGCTCCGCTGCCATCACATCGGTTTCCAAGGGGTAGTGCCCCCGCAAAGTCGAGTCGGAGCGGCTGACGAAAAGGGCCCGCTCCCACCCCAGCTCCCCCATCACCTCCTTCAACGCCCCACATACCGACCGCGTCACCTCCGCTGCCTTCGCCGGGGGCAAAGCCCGAGTATTGGTGAGGATGAAGCGAATCGGCGAACGATCCTGCAACCCCAGCTTCAAGGTCTCCGGATCCCAGCGGGTGAGGAGCAAGCAACTGTGAACGGTTTGGGATCCGGTGGGATCATCGTCCAACACAACGATAGGGGGGAGAGCCATGAGACCGTCTCAATGACAAAGCAACCCGAGAACTCCAGACAGACGAATCCCCCTCAAAGGGCAACCGCTATTTTCATCTTCCCCCAAGTTGGCCATCTTCCCTGCCCCTATTCCAGGCGAAGTTTGCCATGATTGAGATCAACTGGCTCTGGTGATCCAAAACGACTGCAGACATTTCCCCCCTGCCCACATTCATGGGAGAAAGCCATGGGGCAAGCCGAGCTACAACTTCACATCAAACGGGTACAGCAGGACGTGCTGCGCATGGGGGCGCTGGTGGAAAAGTCGGTGGTCTTGGCCCAGCAGGCCCTGTTTGAACAGAACTTGGCCGCCGCCGAACAGGTGATCGCCCAAGACAAGCAAATTGACCGTTTTTATCGTCAAATCGAGAAAGACTGTATTAATTTGATTGCCTTGCGCTCCCCGGTGGCGCGGGATCTGCGCTGGATCAGTACCCTGATGCAACTGGTACGCGATCTGGAGCGGATTGGCGACTACGCCAAAGATTTGGCCGAAGTGGCCCTGCGCTTGGTCATGTACCCGCCGCCCCCGGAGCTGGGCCGCATTCGCCTGACGATGCAGCGCTGCCAGAAAATGCTCAGCCACAGCCTGGCCGCCCTGACGGAGTTGGATGCCGAGCTGGGCCGACAACTGAAGCGGGAAGACGACGCCGTTGATGAAGACTACACCAACCTTTACAATACGTTGGCGCAGCAGTCTGACATCAAGGGATCGATCGAGCCTATCCTGTTGATGTTGCTGGCGATCCGCTACCTAGAGCGTCTGGCCGACCACTGCACCAACATCGGTCAGCGAGTAGCCTTTATCGTCACCGGCCACCGCGACTAATCCAAGTGGCTGCGCCTGTCCCTTAATCGCGGCTCTCATTCCCCCTGGATACCCGCAATGGATTTCTCTCGGATTTTTCATCACTTTTTCTCTCAACCTGCCGAGCAATGGACCGATAAAGACGCGCTGCTTGCCCTCCTGCCAGCCTCAGACCCAGAAGCGCCGGAAATGCTCGAGATTGCCCTCGATGGTCTGGTACGGGCGGGGTTTCTCGAACGGACAGGGGATCCGCCCCGCTATCGGCGTAAGCCGGATGAATCCTTGGTGGTGGGGCGTTTGCGCTGTTCCAGCAAGGGTTTTTGCTTTGCCGTGCGGGATGAACCGGGGGCAGAGGATGTGTATATCCACGGCAGCAACCTTAGCGGCGCTTGGAACGGCGACCAAGTGATAGCCCGGATTACCAAAGAAGGCAATCGCCGCCGCAGCCCAGAGGGAGAGGTGGTAGCTGTTGTGGAACGGGCCAATCCCACTCTCGTGGGCCGCCTCAAACAGACGGAAGAGGGTTTCCGGGTGGTGCCTCTGGATGACCGGCTGCTGTTCGAGCTGGCCTTGACCGAGGGATCCCCTGCCGAGCTGGCGGAAGGTCGGGTGGCCTATGTGGAAGTGGAGCGCTACCCGCTGGGCAACTTGCCCCCCGTGGGCACGATTCGCAAGATCTTGGGCAATGGCCCGGAGGCGTCCATCGATGCGGATCTGGTCTGCTGCAAGTACGACCTGCCCCAGGAGTTTCCCCCGGCGGTGCTGGAGGCTGCGGCAACTCTGCCCAAAAAGCTGAGCCGCTCCGACCAAAAGAACCGTCGCGATCTGCGGGACTGGTTTTGCGTCACGCTGGAGCCGCTGGACTTGCAGCACCCCCACGGCCTCGAGCCCAACGTGGCCGTCTCCCTGCAGCGGCAAGAAGAGGGCCACTGGCTGCTGGGGGTGCACATTGCCGATGTAGCCCACTGGCTGGATCCGGATCACCCCCTGGAGCGGGAGGCGCAGCGGCGCACCGCCACGGTTTACCTGGATAGCGTGGTGCTGCCCCTTTTCCCGCCGGAAGTGCACAGCCGCCTGGCTCTGTTGCCGCAGCAGGAGCGTCTGGCCTACTCGCTGCTGCTGACCATTGACCCCGAAGGGGTGGTGCGCAACTTCGAGATCCACCCCAGCCTGGTGCAGTCGCGGGCCCACCTCTCCTACGGCCAGGTGCAGGCTCTCTTGGCCACCGCCGCGGATCTGGGCCCCGATGAGGAGGTGCCGGAGTTGATGGCCCTGCTGCAAAACCTGCTCCGTCTCAGCCAAGTCCTGCGAGTCAAGCGCCACCAGGCAGGCGGGTTCGATCTGCCCCTGTTGGATTTGCTCACCCCCTACTCTGCCGATGAAAGCGGCTATGGGCCCCTGCTGGTCAGCGATCGCCTCGGCGCCCACGCCCTGATGACCGAAATTCTGCTGCTGGCCAACCAAACCTTGGGCCACCATTTGCGCCAATTGGGGATCCCTTCGTTGGCCCGCGTGCAGAAGCCCCCCACCGCTGAGGCCCTGCAGAACTTTTTGCGTCTGGCCAACGCCATGAAGCTGGATCTGAACTTGCAGGATCCAGAAGCTGTGACGTTAGCCGATTGGCAGCGGATCTGTGCCCGCATCACCGCCCCCGATGTCTTGGCCGCAGGGACTAGCCCAGCCTTGGTGGCCCAGTTGTTGGCTACTCTGCCCCCCGTCGAGTATTGCCTGCAGCCGCTGCAGGAGCCGCTCGGCCATTTTGGCCTTGGCCTCAAAGAGCCCTACGCCTCTTTTACTGCCCCTTTGCGCCGCTATGCCGATTTGCTGAATTTGCGGGCTCTGCACCTAGCCTTGAGCAAAGGACGGGATCGCCGCAGCCCGCGCTCCAAAACCGTGGTGGATCTGCATGGCCCCGGCAGCTACGACCAAATTGATTGGCAGGTGCTGCCGCCAAAAGTGCATGAGGAGTGGCAGGCCTTTCTCCAAGCGCAACTGCCCAAAATCCAGGCGGGATATCAGCTCCATCAACAGGCAGAGCGGGAGCTGATGGGCTTGAAGCGGTGCGAGTTCATGCAAAAACACCTGGGGGAGACGTTCCCCGGCCTGATCGTCAGCGTCCAGAACTACGGCTTTTTTGTGCAGGTGGATCCCATCTTGGCGGAAGGCTTGGTGCGGGTCAGCACCCTGAAAAACGACTGGTACGAATACCGCAGCCGCCAGCAGGCCCTGGTAGGGCGCAAAAGCCGGCGCCAGTTCCGCCTGGGGGATCGGGTGGAGGTGCAGATTAAAAACGTAGACTACTACCGCCAACAAATTGACCTGGCGGTGATCGGCGAGGGACGGCCCTACGAAGAAGAGGAATAAGGCGGGGATCCGTCCATCAATCGCGGTAGGAGGGGACGGTTGTTGCGAACTCCGGCTTTGGCAAAATAGGCGATACCTGGATCGTAGGATGCCAGCAGCGCTTCCCCAAGTCGGCAGCAAGGGCTGAGAGCCCCTTGGCTGCCCCCTGCATTGTCTTCCTATACACTGTAAAAAAACTCCTGCCAAACCCCTATGCAGCCCACCAATCCCAACCAATTTACCGAGAAAGCCTGGAGCGCCATTGTCCAATCCCAAGATGTAGCCCGGCGGCACCAGCAGCAACAGTTGGAAACCGAGCATTTGCTGATCTCCCTTCTGGATCAAGAGGGGGGTCTCACCCAGACCATTTTGCAGCGGGCCGGCCTCGATCCGAGGCTGGTGCGGGATAGAGTGGAAAGCTTTATCAACCAGCAGCCCAAGCTGGCGCGGGTGGATCAGCTCTACCTAGGCCGCGGCCTGGAGACCACGCTGGATCGAGCCGAGGAGTTTCGCAAAGAGTATGGCGATGATTTTATCTCGGTAGAGCACTTGCTTTTGGGATCCCTGGACGACGAGCGGGTGGGCAAGCGCGTTCTAGCACCCCTGGGCTTGACGGTCGAGCGCCTCAAGCCCGTTATCCAACAGGTGCGAGGCAAACAGCGGGTTACCGACAAAAATCCCGAGTCCCGCTACGAGGCCCTGGAGCGCTATGGCCGCGACTTGACCAAGGCCGCCCGCGAAGGGAAGCTGGATCCGGTGATTGGGCGGGACGACGAGATCCGCCGCGTCATTCAGGTGCTCTCCCGCCGCACCAAAAACAACCCCGTCCTCATCGGCGAGCCGGGTGTGGGGAAAACCGCCATCGTCGAGGGCCTGGCCCAGCGCATCAACCGGGGAGACGTGCCGGAGTCGCTGAAAAACCGGCGGGTGATCGCCCTGGATATGGGATCCCTGATTGCCGGCGCCAAGTACCGCGGCGAGTTTGAAGACCGCCTCAAAGCCGTGCTCAAGGAGGTCACCGAATCGGAAGGGCAGATCATCCTCTTCATCGACGAGCTGCACACCGTGGTGGGGGCAGGGGCGGCCGAAGGGGCGATGGATGCCGGCAACCTGCTCAAGCCCATGCTGGCCCGCGGCGAATTGCGCTGCATTGGCGCCACCACCCTGGATGAATACCGCAAGCACATCGAAAAAGACGCCGCCCTGGAGCGCCGCTTCCAGCCGGTGTATGTGGATCAGCCCTCCGTGGAAGACACCATCTCCATCCTGCGCGGCCTCAAAGAGCGCTACGAGCTGCACCACGGGGTCAAAATCAGCGACTCGGCCCTGGTGGCAGCGGCAGTCCTCTCCAACCGCTACATCTCCGAGCGCTTCCTGCCCGACAAGGCCATCGACCTGGTGGACGAAGCGGCGGCCAAGCTGAAGATGGAGATCACCTCCAAGCCCGTCGAATTGGATGAAATCGACCGGCGCATCATGCAACTGCAGATGGAGGAGCTCTCCCTCAAGAAAGAAGACGACCCCGCCTCCAAAGAGCGCCTGGGCAAAATTGAGCAGGAGCTAGCCAACTTGATGGAGCGGCAGCGGGAGCTGAGCGCCCGTTGGCAAATGGAAAAAGAGGCCATCGAGCGGCTGCAAAACCTCAAGGCCGAGCGGGATGCCGTCAAGCTGCAGATTGAACAGGCAGAACAAAAATATGACCTCAACCGCGCTGCCGAGCTCAAATACGGCAAGCTCATGGAGCTGGAGCGCCAGATCCAAGAGCAGGAGGCCCACCTGGCCAAGCTGCAGGCCAACGGCGAGCCCTTGTTGCGGGAGCAGGTGACGCCCGAAGACATTGCCGAGATCGTCTCCCGCTGGACCGGGATCCCGGTCACCAGCCTGATGGAGTCGGAAAAGCAGAAGCTGCTGCGCCTGGAAGCCCACTTGCACCAGCGGGTGGTGGGCCAGGACGAGGCGGTAGCGGCGGTGGCAGCCGCCATCCGGCGGGCCCGGGCCGGCCTCAAGGATCCCAATCGGCCCATCGGCTCGTTCCTGTTCATGGGGCCCACCGGCGTCGGGAAGACCGAGCTGGCCCGCGCCCTGGCGGAGTTCCTCTTCGACACCTCCGAGGCCATGGTGCGCATCGACATGTCGGAGTACATGGAGAAGCACTCCGTCTCCCGCTTGATTGGGGCTCCGCCGGGCTATGTGGGCTACGAAGAAGGCGGGCAGCTCTCGGAAGCGGTGCGGCGGCGCCCCTACTCGGTGGTGCTCTTTGACGAGGTGGAAAAAGCCCACCCTGATGTCTTCAACATCCTGCTGCAGGTGCTGGACGACGGCCGCATCACCGACTCCCAAGGCAGGACGGTGGACTTCAAAAACACCATCATCATCATGACCAGCAACATTGGCAGCGAGCTCATCCTGGAAATTGGCGGCGACGAGAGCCGCTACGAGGAGATGAAAAGCCAGGTGCTGGCCATGCTGCGGCACCACTTCCGGCCGGAGTTCCTCAACCGGGTGGATGAACTGATCATCTTCCACGCTCTAACCAAAGAGCAAATCCGCCAGATCGTCAGCCTGCAGATGCGGCGGGTGGAGCAGTTGCTGGCGGATCAGCAAATTGAAATTGTCCTCACCGAAGAGGCCAAGGACTACCTGGCCGAGCTGGGCTACGACCCCGTGTTTGGCGCCCGCCCGCTGAAGCGGGTAATCCAGCGGGAGATCGAAAACCCCCTCGCCACCAAGCTGCTGGAAAACGAGTTCCTGCCCGGCGACCGCATCCTGGTGGAGGTGGCCAACGAGCGGCTGATCTTCCGCAAGATCGGCTCTCAGCCCCGCCAAGAGCCGCCTGCTGCTGTAGCCGTCAGCTAGGCCAGTTGGCTAGAGGCTGATCACCTGGTCAGGTGGGTTGTCTTGCAAGGCCGCGTAGAGGTCGGGGAAGCAGCCCACCTGCACCCCTTTGACCACGTTTTTGGGAACGCAGTAGCCCGGCTCCTTGCGCCCCTGGCCTTTTGAGTCGCACCACTTGGGTTCCCCTTCCGCCAGGTTGCGCTCCAGGGCGCACATGTCGCACATCATCAGCAAAATGTTCTGCGCTTCGGCAATCTTGGCCAGGCGCTCGCCGATGGGATCCCCCTGCCGCAAAACAAAGCAGTTGTCGTCGAAAAAGAACATGCCCACCACCTGCGCTCCATGCACCCCTGCTTCTAGCTGGGGCAGGATCATCTGGCCCAACTTATAGGTGCCGCAGCGAGGGTGAGTGAACACGTAGGCAACTTTCATGAGGCCCTCCTTGCTGTTTTCAATTTTGATTATCAGTAATTATCATTTTCAGAGTAACACGAGTTTCTGGGCCAGAGTTGCCGGACCCAGCAGGCCGAGGTGTGTGGTGATCGGCAAACCAGCCTGAGACCGTTCCTGATGCTTTTGCGCCATCCCGCCCTCAGGCCTGGCTTCTCTCCCACAAAGGGAGAGGGAAGCTAGGATAGGCTACTGCGCCACTTCTGTCCTGCTGCTATCGGAAGCCCTTGCGGGATAGCAGGGATCCCTGGCTAGCGCTGAAACTGAAGAGCCTTTCCCCGCACCGAGGGATCCACCTGGCCGTTTTGAAAGGCAATCTGTCCGCCCACGATCGTGACTAGGGGCCAGCCCACCAATTCCCAGCCCTCGAAGGGACTCCAGCCGCATTTGGTCAGCAGCTCTTCCCGCCGCACCGGTTTGGGTGTGTGGCGATCCACCAGCACCAGGTCGGCGTCGTAGCCCACCTGCAGCCGCCCTTTGTTGGGGATCCGGTAGAGGCGGGCCGGCGCCTCACACATCCACTGCACCACCTGCGCCAGCGTGCAGCGGCCCTGCTGCGCTGCAGTCAGCATCAGGGGCAAGGCCGTCTCTACTCCCGGCATACCCGAGGGGGAGTGGGGGTAGGGCTGAGCCTTTTCTTCCAGAGTATGGGGGGCATGGTCAGTGGCAATGCAATCCAGGATCCCGTCGTGCAGCCCCTGCCACAGTTGGGCCAGGTTAGCGGGATCCCGCAGGGGGGGGTTCATCTGGGCCAGGGATCCCAGACGAGCGTAATCGGCGGTGCTGAGCAGTAGGTGTTGGGGGGTCACCTCTGCCGTCACCCAGGCCGGCTTGTGCTGGCGCAGCAGTTCCACCTCTAGGCCGGTGGAAAGGTGCAAAATGTGTAGGCGATGGCGGTAGCGGGTGGCCAAGTCCAAAGCCCGCCGTGAGGCGATCAGGGCCGATTCCTCGTCCTGAATTTGCGAGTGAACGGCTACATCTGTGCGTCCGGCAAACAGGGCCTTACGAGCTTTGATGCGAGACAGATCTTCGGCATGGACGGCAATTAAGAAGTTGGGATCCGTTTCCCCGAAAATCCGCTCCAGCGCCGCCTGATCATCCACCAACAGGGGCCCATGCATGGATCCCATGAAGATCTTGATGCCGCAAGCCCCCTGCACCGTCTGCAGCTCCTTCAAGTTATCGGCGGTAGCGCCGATGAAAAAGCCGTAATTGACCACACACTTGCTGGCGGCCCGGGCCAACTTGTCATCCAGCGTTGCCTGGTCGATCGTCAGCGGGTCAGTGTTGGGCATCTCCAAAAAGCTGGTTACCCCGCCGCGGGCACAGGCCCAGGATCCCGTCTGTAGGTCTTCTTTGTGCTCCCGGCCCGGCTCGCGGAAGTGAACCTGGGGATCGATCACCCCCGGCATCAGGGTATGGCCCTCGGCGTCGATGACCCTGGCCACCCCTTCTGCAGCCAGATGCTGGCCGATCTCGGCAATCTGCCCGTTTTTCACCAGCACATCTCCCAGCCAGGGATCCCCTTCCGGTACCACCAGCTCGGCATTGCGGATCAGCAGGCTACTGGCCAAAGCTCCGCTTCCCCTTTCACAGGCGCTTTCAAGATAACACCTGTCGAGCAGGTTAAGAACCGGCCAATCGATGGAACAGCTAGTCGGCAGCTCAAGCTCAAGTTGCCCGAGTCTTGTCTTCCTAGCGATAGAGGTTGCAAGAGCTGCGCAGGTCGTAGCCAGAGGCCAAAACCTCTTGCTGGCGATCCCCTAAGCCAAGGTCGCAGCGCAGGAGATCCCCACTAACAGTTGTATGTGTGTGAGACTCAGTCATCCAACGAACGCCGCTTGAGCTGGCAGTGGGAGGAACAACTTCAGGAAGACGATAGTTGGGGGCTTGCCAAGGATCTTGCAAATAGCGATCCCTGTGGATCCCGCCAAATTCAATATCGGCGTAGGCAGGAGGATAAACCATGAAGTCCATTCGGAAAACTTCTGAAGCACCGCCGATAGCTGCTAGAGCTGTCTGGGCTTCTGCAACTCTGGAACGGCGAATGTGGTTAAGAAAATTGGGAATGCTAATAGCAGAGAGAATGCCGACAATTACGATTACCGCCAGCAGCTTGATCAAGGTCATGACGTGCGGAGCTTTAGTTGCTCGACGGCAGAGCATTAGATAGGCTTTATGAAGAGAAAGTCAGCTCATAGCAGCGTCTGCTTCCCCTTTGGAGCGTCAGTATCCAAGTGCAAACGACTCGGGGGCCTTTCTCCCCTATGCAGCTTGATCTCAGATCTCAGGTTGCCCTTTACAGACCTAAAACTTTCCTCGCCTCGTCTAGCGGGACGGAGCCTTTAGGAGCACTCCTTGCCTGTTTCTCCCTTGCTTTGCCTAGAGACCTAACCGCAGTTGGCAGGAGGTGGCTATGCTGCTCAAGCATTCCTCCTATGATGTTTCCGCATAGTGAGGAGCAAAAAGTAACGCAAGCTACAAAAGTTCCAGGTCAATGTCTCTAGGCTGGGGCGTTGGAACTTGTGAGAACCGCGGCAAGGACAGCTAGATAAGCAGGCCTTAGGCCCAACACCCCTAGCTTCTTTCCCTACGGCCGCCTTGCCCACACCAAGCCAAGTAACAACAGAGGGGGAACATGGATAACGTACGCAGCCTTTGTCCCTACTGTGGGGTTGGTTGTGGCCTAGAAATTCTGGCCGACGGCACAAAAATTCGCGGCGATCGAGCTCATCCGTCCAGCCAGGGCATGGTTTGCGTTAAGGGTGCGACTCTCCTGGAAACCCTCGATTGCAATCGGGCTACGGTGCCTCTCTATCGCCCTAGCCTCAGCGAGGATTTCCAGCCGGTGAGCTGGGATCAAGCGCTGGATTTAATTGTCGAGCGCATTCGCCAGACCTCTCCCGAAAGGATTGCCATCTACGGCTCAGGGCAGTTGCTAACCGAAGATTACTACATTGCCCAAAAGCTACTTAAGGGGTGTCTAGGAAGCAATAACTTCGACAGCAATTCCCGCCTCTGCATGTCTTCTGCCGTAGAGGGCTACAGCCAGAGTCTCGGCTCGGACGGCCCCCCCTGTAGCTACACGGATCTCGATAGCTGCGAGCTGGCTTTTTTGATCGGCACCAATACCGCTGAATGCCACCCAATTCTGTTCAATCGCTTGCGCAAGCGCCACAAAAGCGACCCAAGCCTAAAGATTGTTGTGGTGGATCCCCGTCGTACGCAGACGGCTGAGGAGGCCGATTTGTATCTGAGGATTACTCCAGGTAGCGATATTGACTTGCTCAATGGCATTGCTCACCTACTCATTCAGTGGGGCGCCATCAACCATGACTTCATTGCCCAGCACACCGAAGGCTTTGAAGCCTATGCTGCCCTGGTTGCCGACTACACCCCTGAGCAAGTAGCCAGCCGCTGTGGCCTAGAAGTTGAGGAGGTACTTGCTGTTGCGCGACTGTGGCAGCAGTCGCAGAAAACGCTTTCCATGTGGTCGATGGGGCTTAACCAGTCCAGCGAAGGCACGGCCAAGGTGACCAGCCTCATCAATCTCCATTTGCTCACCGGCCAGATAGGGTTTGCAGGGGCAGGGCCCTTTTCGCTAACAGGTCAGCCCAATGCTATGGGCGGTCGAGAAGCGGGCGGCTTGGCACATCTATTGCCCGGCTACCGCAAGGTTACGAATCCAGAGGATCGGGCAGCAGTGGAGCAGCACTGGCAGCTTGGCCCAATTAACCCTGAACCTGGCCTTGATGCGCTGGGGATGATCCGTGCCCTCGAAGCCGATGCCCTCGATATTTTGTGGATTGCCGCCACCAATCCCCTGGTGAGCCTGCCTGATCTACGTCGGGTAGAAGCAGCTCTGGCGCGGTCGCCCTTTACGATTGTCCAAGACGCCTACTTCCCCACCGAAAGCACTGCCTATGCCCATCTGGTACTCCCTGCTGCCCAGTGGGGCGAAAAGACAGGCACCATGACCAATTCGGAGCGCCGCGTTACCCTCTGTCCAGCTTGGCGTAACCCTCCTGGTGAAGCGCGGGCTGATTGGGAAATTTGGGCGGAAGTAGGCCGCCGCCTGGGCTTTGCCAAGGCATTTGACTTTGCCGATAGCGCTGAGGTCTTTGCCGAATATGTGGGTCTAACTGCCGGGCGTCTCTGCGATCAGTCTGGCCTCAGCCATGAGCTCCTGCGCCAGGGGCCTCAGCAATGGCCATATCCGCGCACAGGTTCAGTGGAGACCCGCAACCTCTATACCGATCGCGCCAGCGGGACGGAGTCCTTTCACCGTTTCCCAACGCCCACAGGTCGTGCCCGCTTTATCCCCAGCCATTCCCGCGGCCTTGCCGAGCCGCCCGACCCTGAATATCCCTACATCCTCACCACAGGACGTCTCTATGGCCATTGGCACACCCAAACCCGCACTGGACATGTCGCCAAAATCCGAGCAATGCACCCCCAACCCTTTCTCGAAATCCATCCCCGCGATGCCAGCAAGGTAGGGCTAACTGAGGGTGACTGGGTGAGGATTGAATCACGGCGCGGCAAGGCTACCCTGCCGGTTAAAATTACCTGCGCCATCAGCCCTGGCACAGTGTTCATGCCCATGCACTGGGGGGCATTGTGGGGCAATGATACAAGCTGTAACGCTCTCACCCACCCGGTTGCCTGCCCCAGCTCAAAGCAACCTGAACTCAAAGCCTGTGCCGTCAAGCTTAGTCGCATCGAGCGGCCACCAAAATGATCTTTAAGTTTGAGCAAGACTTTGCCGACAGCCTTCGCTGCATTCCCATGATCGTGCGCTTAAAGCTCGATCAGTGCGGCATCAAGCTCAAGTTACATCAGTGGCTGCGTTTTAGTTACCAGCAGCGCCAAAGTTTGGTTGACCTGCCAACGGATACCGCTGACAACCGAGCTGCCTACCGCGCCTACCTAATTCACCTTATCGAAAGTGTCTGCCAAGAGCAGGCCGCTGAGGTAACTGTTGATCCAAACCCTGCCTGGGAAGACGCTACCACCATCCCTGACTGCGTTCTTGAGCAGGCGGCAGCCAAGGGGGTCGTGCTGACTCTTGAGCTATGGCAAAAGCTGACCCCGTTGCAGCGCTTTGCCCTCATTAAGCTCAGTCGCCCTGGCCACGAAAACCGCAATTTCCTACCCGCCTTTCAGGAATTTTCCGCACCCCACACCTATGGTCACTGTCCAGGAAGCTGAAGCCATTATTAAAGACCACTGGCTGCCAGCCAAAACCGAGTCGATCCCGATTGCAAGCTGTGTGGGCCGGGTTTTGGCAGAGCCGATCTACGCCGATCGGGACTACCCGCCAATTAACCGGGTCCTGATGGACGGTATCGCCATCAACTATGCCGCTTATGCTGCTGGGCAGCGAAGCTTTGCTGTTGCAGGCATAGCCCCTGCGGGGACAAGCCCTGCCACCCTGCCCGATCCGCAGCAGTGCTTGGAAGTGATGACTGGCTGTGCCCTGCCGCTGGGTAGTGATCTCGTCATTCCCTACGAGCAAATTCGTATCGAGGGAGGAATTGCCACCATCACCCAGGAAGTCGAACGCAACAGGGGTGATTTTGTTCATCCCCAAGGTAGCGATTGTTCTGCAGGAGCGCTGGTTCTCCGCCCCGGCATTACCCTCAAGAGCATCCACGTCGGGATCTTGGCCTCCTTTGGCTACAGCCGCATCCAAGTTGAGAGGACTCCTCGCATCAAAGTTGTGGCAACTGGCAGCGAATTGATTCCCATTGAGCAAACCCCTGCACCCTACCAACTGCGGCGCTCCAACGCTGAGGCCCTCCGAGCGGCTCTTCTTGCCTACGGGTATACCGAGGTTGAGACCGATCACCTTCCGGACGATCCTGCTGCCATTGCCACCCACTACCAAGCCAATACCCCAAACTACGACCTCTTGATTTACTCTGGGGGTGTTTCAAGGGGAAAGTGTGACTACTTGCCGGCCATCTGGCAAAGCTGTGGTGTTACTGCCTACATCCACGGCGTGGCGCAAAAGCCAGGCAAGCCAATGTGGTTTGGCATCGACCATCAGGCCAATACTATAGTTTGGGGCCTCCCAGGCAACCCCATCTCAGCTCTTGTATGTTTGCATCGTTATCTCCTCAACCGTAACACTGACTCTGGGCACCTAAGTGAAGTCATTACCTTCAAACCCAATCTCACTCTTTTTGTGCCCGTTAAGATGAGCGCCAACCGAGTCTTTACACCGATTATGCCTAACAACTCCGGAGACTTCATCGCTCTAACAGACAGCGATGGCTTTGTAGAGTTACCCCCGGCTCAAACTATCCTCAGCCCCGAGCAAAGCATCCAATTCTATCCGTGGTACTAAGATGCAGCTAGTGGATCAATGGAATCGTCGCATTCGCAAGCTAAGGGTTTCTCTAACCGATCAATGCAACCTTCGCTGCCGCTACTGCATGCCTTTGCATCCAGAATTTCTGGACAAAAGTAGCTACTTAACTCCGCAGCAATACAAAGAAATTATTGGCGAGTTGCTGGACTATGGCATTGAAGAAGTTCGCATTACAGGTGGTGAGCCTCTGGTTCGGCAAGACTTTGATGAAGTCATTCAGGAACTTGCCAAGCTGAAGATCCCGTCCCTCAGCCTAACAACCAATGGCCTGCTGCTCCACCGCTACTGGGACGTTCTCAAGGCTGCCAACGTTCTCAACCTTAATGTTAGCCTCGATAGCCTACAGCCCTCCACCCAAGCTGCAATTGCCCGTCGCGACTGCCTGGCGGATATTCTCCGTAATATCCAGGAGGGTATTGCCCGGGGATTTAGCCTCAAAGTCAATACGGTTGTAATGCGGGGGATCAACGATTGCGAGCTATTTGATTTCGTTGAGTTTGCCCGCAAGACAGGCGTGACAGTTCGCTTTCTGGAGCTGATGCGGGTCGGCTATGCCAACTCTCTCTATGAAGAACACTACGTTTCAGCACAAGAGTGCATTGCCCGTCTGCAAGAACGCTATACTCTAACCCCCCTTCCAGCGGCACCTGATTCGACAGCGTTTTACTTTACAATCGACGAGAATGTTAAAGTTGGATTTATTGCCTCTGAGTCTCAGCCCTTCTGCAGCAGCTGTTCCCGGTGGCGCTTGACAGCTGATGGTCGTCTCTTTGCCTGCCTATTTAGTGAGGAGGGTCTCTCGGTTCGAGACAAAACACCAGGCCAACGTCAGCAAATTTACCAGCAGCTTTTGGGGATGAAACCACTGCGCCGGGTTGAGCAGGTCTCACACCCAATGTACGGCTTAGGGGGCTAGCTCTATGGACAAAGCTGATCGTACATGGGCCCATCTTAATGCTCAAGGCCATCCGCATATGGTAGATATTAGCCACAAATCGGTGTCTTTGCGAACGGCCACAGCACGGGCAAGAGTTCAACTGCCACCTGCTCTCAGATCCTATGTTGTTGGCCAAGATATCCACCTGAAAAAAGGACCGGTATTTCAGACAGCAACCATTGCCGGTACAATGGCTGTTAAAAGAACTGACCAACTGATCCCCTTTTGTCATCAGATCCCTGTTGAAGACTGCACCTTTGATATCACAATTGATGATCACTTGCTTGTAACCATCCACTGCACTGTCAAGACCAGCGCTAAGACAGGGGTTGAAATGGAAGCTCTCTGTGGTGCGGCAACAGCAGCGCTGACAATCTATGACATGTGCAAGTCGGTGTCGCCCCATATCTGCATCCAGGAGACCCGCCTAGTAACTAAGTCCGGCGGCAAAAACGCCCTCCTGGAACGTCCCCTCTATGGCTTGGTGCTCACAGGGGGACGTAGCAAGCGCATGGGTCGCGATAAAGCGCTGCTGAACCCTTTTGGCAAACCCCACGCCGCCTATCTCTATGAACTGCTGCAGCCCTACTGCCAGCAGGTTTACTTGTCAGCGCGTGCCGGTCAGTGGTCGGGCACAGCTCTAGAGCTCTTGCCCACACTACCAGATCTAGTAGAAAGCGTTGGCCCGATCAGTGGCCTATTGACTGCCTTGAATACTCATCCTGAAGCTAACTGGTTGGTTGTTGCCTGTGATCTACTGAACCTTCGGTCAGAAACAATCCAAAAGCTGCTGGATCACTACCAAGCCGAAACAATCGCAACTTGCTATGTTAACCCCGAGCGCGGCTTCCCGGAAGCTCTTTGCGCCATCTATACTCCTCAAGCTGCAGCGGTACTAGAAAGGGCTTACGCGGAAGGGGTGTACTGCCCTGTGGAAATCCTCAGCAGGCAGCCCTGCACCCTAGTTACCCCCAACCATGAGGTCGAGCTCATGAACGTCAATACCGCCGAGGAGTATGCCACTTTCCAATCCGTTTGGGGTAGTTGCAGCCATGGTAACTCAATCTGTCCTAAGTAAGACCGTAACAATTCAATATGTAGCAGTGCTGCGGGAACAGGCTCAGCGGAGCAGCGAAGTGCTGCAAACCAGTGCAGCAAACTACCTAGAGCTCTATCAGCAGCTGCAAGCAAAGTATGGATTTTCGCTAGCAGCGGAGGACGTTAAGGTTGCTGTCAATCATGAGTTCTGTGACTTGACTAGGCCGATAGATGAAGGTGCCTTGGTAGTTTTCATTCCACCAGTTTGTGGGGGCTAAATGCTGCGTTTTCTAATTGTGGATAGCACCATCCAGCCAGCTGAACTCAGTCGTTTGCTCGTCAATAACACAGCGGGTGCCTTAGTAACCTTCGAGGGCTGGGTACGCAACCACAGCCAGGGCAAACCTGTTCTCAGCTTGGAGTACGAAGTCTACGAGATCCTTGCCCAGAAGGAGGGCGAGAAGATCCTCCGAGAAGCCCACGCCAAGTTTGGCCTCTGCGGTGCTGTTGCCTGTCACCGCCAGGGTCATCTTGCAATTGGTGATATTGCGGTTTGGGTTGGTGCTACAGCTGAACATCGCGGCGCCGCTTTTGCTGGAGCACGTTACATCATTGATGCAATCAAGGAGCGCTTGCCCATTTGGAAAAAAGAGTACTACTGGGGTGAGCCGCCGCGTTGGGTTTTGTGTCAGAAAGCAAAGCCTTTGTTCCAGCAATTCCATAAGAACGCTATTGCTCGGCAGCCTTGCGGCGATACCCCCTAGCCTCTCTGCTAGTATCAGTGAGGTACCTGACCTGGGGCTGTAGCTCAGCCTGGATAGAGCAAGCGCCTCCTAAGCGCTAGGTCGGCGGTTCAAATCCGCCCAGTCCCGCTAAAACCAGTGATAGGATAAAGTCTACTGTCGGTTCTGACGGGGATCAGCCGTCAGAGGCAACGGGGAAAGTGCAGTGAGAATCTGCCGCTGTCCCGCAGCTGTGAGCCGGTTTTGGACTTGGGATCCCTAGTTCGTTGTTGCAAGAGGCCTTGAAACGCAAGCCAGCCCCTCCAAAACTGAGCAAGTCAGAATGCCCGCCGGCGGTTTTTCCACAGTTCACCATATCTGCGAGGTACAGATATGCTCCCCATTTTGACGTTAGCCCGTTCCCGTCTCGAAGTTTTTTCATCGGCCTGCTTACGGATTTTCGACGCTCTCGGATCGTAGGCACTCAGTCAAAAGCGCGGACAAGAGAGCTGAGCAGATAGCTCAGGGGCAGCTAGGAGGACGGTTGCTCGCTTTGGTTGCACAAAAGAGTCCTCTGGGCATCCCCCTGTGCAGAGTGGGCAAGCCGCCAGGGTGAAGGAACGCCTTGACAGCTCCGGCAGGTTTCCTGGCCTAGGGAAAACCTTCTGCCGGGATGCCACCGATAGGCATGTCGGCGGCCATCTCTTGCTGCCTAGGTTGGATGACAACTGGCGGCAACCTCAATTACCGAATTCGATTCAGGACAAGGTACCTTATGGCCATTGAAACTCAAACCCTAGGCTATGCCCGCATGGGCAAGCGCCGCGAGCTGAAGAAAGCCCTGGAGGCCTTTTGGGGCGGCACCCTGGAGGCGGAAGCCTTGTTGGCGACGCTGCAGGATCTGGAGAGTCAGGCCTGGCGAACCCAGCGACAGGCCAACCTCGACCACATTGCCGTAGGAGATCAAACCCTCTACGACCACGTTTTGGACTGGGCCACCTGGCTGGGGCTGATTCCCTCCCGGTTTCAGAGCTTATCAGGCCTGGAGCGCTACTTTGCCATGGCGCGGGGGCAGGAGGGGCTGCCGGCCTTGGAAATGACCAAGTGGTTTGACACCAACTACCACTACCTGGTGCCGGAAATTGAGGCCGACGCGATCCCTCAGGCCCATTTCGACGACTTCCTGGCCACGGTGCGACGGGCGCAAGGGATCCTAGGAAACCGCACCAGCCCCGTCCTCCTCAGTCCGGTTACCCTTCTTGCTCTAAGCCAGCGCTCTGGCGAGTTGCGGGGGGATCTGGAGAAGCTGCTTCCTCTCTACAGAGAACTCTTGCAGGAGCTGCAGCGCCTGGGGATCCGGGAAGTGCAAGTCCATGAGCCCATCTTGGTGACCAGCGAAGGCAAAAGTCTTCAGGAAGCGGTGGAGCAGACCTACCGCTGGCTTGCAAGCGTGGGGATCCCTCTCCACCTGGTTACCTACTTTGACGACTTGGGGGAGACTTACCCCTGGGCGGTGGAGCTTCCGGTAGCTGGCCTCAGCCTCGACTTCACCCGCGGCCACAACCTGGAACTGGTCAGAGCCCACGGCTTCCCCGCCGACAAGATCCTGGGGGCGGGGGTAGTGGACGGGCGCAACATCTGGCAGATCCAGCCCAAAGCCGTTCTGGCCACTCTGCAAGAGCTGCAAGCCCTAGCCCCCAACCTGCGGGTGCAGCCTTCTTGCTCGCTCCAATTTGTGCCCCACGACGCTGCTCTGGAAACCCACCTGCCAGAGCCTTTGCGCAATGTTCTCAGCTTTGCCGAGCAGAAGCTGGCCGAGGTGGTTCTGCTGGCCCGCACCCTCAACGGCGAAGACACCGCCGCCCAGCAGCAGGAGCTGGAGCAGCAGTGGCAGGCCTTCCAGGACTTCAATCCCCCCAACTCTACAGTGCGCCAGGCCTTGGCTAACCTGACGGCGCAGGACTTCCAGCGCTCCCTTCCCTACGAGCAGCGTATAGGCCGGCAGGTCAAGCTGCCACCGCTGCCGACCACCACCATCGGCTCTTTTCCCCAAACCCCCGAAGTCCGGCAGTGGCGGGTCAAGTACAAAAAGGGCGAGATCTCCCAGGCCGAATACGAAGCTGCCATCGACGCCGAAATTGCCAAGTGCATCCGCATCCAAGAAGAAATTGGCCTGGATGTGCTGGTGCATGGTGAGTTCGAGCGCACCGACATGGTGGAATACTTCGCCCAACAACTGCAGGGCTTTGCCTTTACCGAGCACGGCTGGGTGCAGAGCTATGGCAGCCGCTGCGTGCGTCCCCCCATTCTCTACGGCGACGTGTCTCGCCCTCGCCCCATGACGGTGCGGGAGTTCAAGGTGGCCCAATCTCTGACTCAAAAGCCGGTCAAGGGGATGCTGACAGGGCCGGTAACCATGCTCAACTGGTCCTTCCCCCGCGTTGACGTTTCCCGTCGCGAGCAGGCCCTGCAAATTGCCCTGGCCCTGCGGGCAGAGGTGGCCGACTTGGAAGCTGCCGGAGCCGCGATGGTGCAGGTGGACGAGCCAGCGCTGCGAGAGGGGCTGCCCTTGAAAAAAGAGCGCTGGCCAGAATACTTAAGTTGGGCGGTGGAGGCCTTCCGCCTGACTACCGCTGGCGCCAAGCCCGAAACCCAGATCCACACCCACATGTGCTACTCGGAGTTCGGGGACATCATCGAGCACATCGAGCGTCTGGATGCCGACGTCCTCTCCATCGAAAACAGCCGCAGCAGCAACAAAACCTTGCTGCAGATTGCCCAAGCCGGCTATCGCCACCAGGTAGGCAACGGCGTTTACGACGTTCACAGCCCGGCGGTGCCCGACACCGAGCAGATTCTCCGGCAACTGCGCCTGGGAGTGGCCCACTTGCCGCTAGAGCAAACCTGGGTCAACCCCGACTGCGGCCTAAAAACCCGCCGCTGGGAGGAAGTGATCCCTGCCCTGAAAAACATGGTGGCAGCCACTCAGCGTCTAAGGGAGGAGCTCCAGGCCACCTAGCCCCCGGCAAGGTTGCTCAGGCCAGCGTCTCCTCCGCGGGCAACCGTGCGGCTACGACACTCCTAGGCCGCCTTGCAGCTGGCAAATAGGGCAAGATGAGAGTGGGGCTTTGCTCCGCTGGATCAACGGAGGCCAGAAGGGATCCCCGCTGTGTCTGTTGCCACCGCAGCAACAATCATCAATTGCCACCTCTAGCCATCTCAAGGTAGTTCTAATGAATCCAACACTCTGGGTTTTTTGGGGCCTAGTCCTGCTCCTAGCTATAGGATTGGGAGCCTACCTGTTGACCGCCCGCAAGTACCGCTCTCCTGAATCGGTAGCCCGCGCCTACGACGAATGGACGCGAGACGGGATCCTGGAGTTCTACTGGGGCGAGCATATTCACCTGGGCCACTACGGATCCCCGCCGCGGCGGAAGAACTTCATCCAGGCCAAGCACGACTTTGTCCACGAGATGGTGCGCTGGGGCGGGCTGGATCGGCTGCCGCCGGGGACGACGGTGTTGGATGTGGGCTGCGGCATTGGCGGTAGTTGTCGCATCTTGGCCCGCGACTATGGCTTTGTGGTGACCGGCATCACCATCAGCCCGCAGCAGGTGCAGCGGGCCCAGGAGCTCACCCCCCCCGATCTGCCCGTCCGGTTTCAGGTGGCCGACGCCCTCAACCTGCCCTTCCCCGACGCCAGCTTTGATGTGGTCTGGTCCATCGAGGCGGGGCCCCACATGCCGGACAAGGCTCGCTACGCCAGCGAGATGCTGCGGGTGCTCAAGCCAGGCGGCATCTTGGTGGTGGCGGACTGGAACCAGCGCGACGACCGTCAAAAGCCCCTCAACTTCTGGGAGCGGCTGGTGATGCGGCAGTTGTTGGATCAGTGGTCGCACCCCGCCTTTTCCAGCATCGAGGGGTTTGCCGAACAGTTGCAAGCCACGGGCCTGGTGGAAGGACAGGTGCAAACTGCCGACTGGACGCAAGAAACTCTTCCTTCTTGGCTGGATTCCATCTGGCAGGGGGTTGTCCGTCCCGAAGGGTTGCTGAAGTTTGGCTTGGTGGGCTTGATCAAGTCGCTGCGGGAGGTGCCCACTTTCTTGCTCATGCGCCTGGCCTTCGGCACTGGCCTCTGCCGCTTTGGCATGTTCCGAGCGGTGCGGGCCGCCACGCCGGCAAACTCCGCCCGCCCAGAAGTAGTTGCCCACAGCACTCAGCACTAGAAATGACAACCCTTGCTCCCACTCCGACTACCTTGGCAGCCGTTTACGACGTGATCATCGTCGGCGGCGGCATTGCGGGCTTGACCCTAGCTTGTGCCCTGCAGGGATCCGGCCTGCGCTTGGCCCTCATTGAGGCCCAGTCGGCTGAGGCAGTCAGGCAGCGCCCCTTGGCCTATGCCCTTTCGCCGTTGTCGATCCGCATCTTTCGGGCCATCGGGGTGTGGGAGGCGCTGGCTCCCCACATCACACCCTTTGCCCAGGTGATTCTGACCGACGCCGACGCTCCCCAGCGGGTGACGTTTAGGCCGGAGGATGTGGGGGAAACGGCAGTTTTCTACTGCGGCGAACATGCTCGGCTGCAGCAGGTGCTCCAGGAGCGGGTGGCTGCCGATCCCCAGATCACCTGCCACTACGAAGCCAGGGTGGAGAGCGTAACCTACGGGGAGGCTGCGGCTGAGGTAGAGCTGGAAACGACCCAAGGCCGCCGCCGGCTGGCCGCCTCCCTGGTGGTAGCCGCCGATGGCCTGCGCTCCCAAGTGCGCCAGCGGGCAGGGATCCCGAGCGACGGCTGGGACTACTGGCAGTCGTGTATCACCGCCCTGGTGGCCCCTGCCCAAGACCACCAAAACGTCGCCTACGAGCGCTTTTGGCCTGCCGGCCCCTTCGCCATCCTGCCCCTGCCCGGCAACCGCTGCCAGGTGGTCTGGATCCTGCCCCACGAGCAGGCCAAGGCCACGCTGGCCCTTTCCCAGGCCGACTTCTTGGCCGAGATGCAGCGCTACTACGGCGACCAGGGCGGCTACCTTACCTTGCTGAACCCGCCCCAAGTCTTCCCGGCCCGCCTGCGCCAGAGCCGCCGCTACTATCAGCACCGCCTGGCTTTGGTGGGGGACGCCGCTCACCACTGTCATCCCGTAGCTGGCCAAGGGCTGAACCTCGGCATCCGCGATGCCGCTGCCTTGGCCCAAGTGTTGCTGGACGCCTGGAGACGACAGGAGGATTTGGGAGAGGTCCAAGTCCTGCGGCGCTACGGTCGCCGTCGCCGCTGGGAAAACTGGGTGGTGTTGCTCTTTACGGATCTCCTCACCCGCACTTTCTCCAACTCCTACTGGCCCCTGGTGGTCTTGCGGCGCTTGGTTTTGATAGGGATGATACGCTTTCCGCCGCTGCGGCGCTTTTTGCTGCGCCTGATGACCGGGCTGTGGGGCAGCCCTCCCTACAGCCCCAGTTCCTCCTTGGCCTTCTGAGCTGCCCAAAGCACCTCCGCATCTTCGGCCTGCGACCAGTCGGGGTCGGCGATCTCGGCGTAGAACCTCTGGTCGTAGGAGCGGGTTTGCACCACCACCGGCATGGGCACGGCATGGCCGAGAACCAGGGCCTGCTGTTTGGAATCCAGCTTGGCCAGCACCGTTTTCAAGTTCTGGCTGCCGGCTACACCCGTGAACACAGCCTCGATATCTTGGTCATCGTTGAGAAGGGCCGTGATGCGGGTGCCCAACTGCGACATCACCTCGCGGTCGAGACTGGAAGGGCGCTGATCCACCACCAGCAGCGTCACAAAGTACTTGCGCATCTCGCGGGCGATGGTGCCGAAAATGGTCTGCTTGGCCGCCCGCGGATCCAGAAAGCGGTGCGCTTCCTCGATGGTGATGCACAGTTGCCGGGGCCGGTCGAGGGGATTTTTGGACTGCAAGTACCGCTCCGTCTGCTGCACATAGGCCTGGTGAATGCGGCGGGTGATGACGTTGGCCGCCAACATGTAGGAGAGCAGGTTGGACTGGGATCCGAACTCGATGACCACGTGAATGCCGCGGCTGAGGGCCTCCAGGATCTCGCCGATGTAGTTGTGGGGCAGGCTGTTGCGGATGTACTTGAGGTCGTCGAGACGGGTGAGCTTGCGCTGCAGGGCCAGGATCGAGGCCTTGTTGCCCATTTTTTGCTCGCAAAACTCCTGAATCTCGGCGTTGGAAAGGCTCAAAAGACGGCTGATCCAGTCGCGGCCAAACTCGTTGCGCAGGATAATGGCGTTTTCCAGACTGGCCTCGGAGAGGTTGAGCTCCTCTGCCAACAGCGCCAGATCCTCCACCTCGATCTGGTTGTAGGCAATAAACAGCTCGCGGGCATCCCGCACCCCTCGCCGCCGCGTGGAATCGGGATCCAAGGTATAGATTTGCACCTGGCCGGGGAAGAGCTGCCGCAGCCCCTTGACGGTGGTGGCCTGCCTATCCTCGCTGGCCGCCTCCCAGCCATACTCAGAGTGCATATCAAAAACCAGGTTTACCGCCGCCCGTTTGCGGATGATGCCCGCCAGGATCAGGCGGGCCAAAAAGGATTTGCCGGTACCGGACTTGCCGAAGATGCCGTTGCTGCGCTCCACCCAGCGATCCAGATCCAGACAAATGGGCACCGCCATGTCCAAGGGTTGGCCGATGGCGAAGTTGCGCCGAGTGGGGTCGTCTTCCCAGCCGAAGACGGTGCGAAAGTCCAGCTCCCGCGCCTCGTACACCTGGGAAAAGTGGGCCGGCACCGTTTTCACCGGCAACAGCTCCATCGCCTCGGCAGCAGGAGGGGCTGAGCCGCAGTCGTCTGGCCGCTTGGGATCGATGAGGGGATACAGCCTCTCTGCTTCCGTCTGCCGCGGCACCAGCATCAGCATGGGCGTGAGGGCGATAACCCCGTAGGTGCCGGTACCCGCCAGCACCTCCTGCAGCAGGGTCTCTTCCGGGCGGGGGGGATTGACCAAGATCTGCGGGTTGCTGGTTGCTAAGGTAACGTCGGTGAGCAGGCCGAAGAAGCGGTGGCGCTCCCCCTGGATCACCACAAACTTGCCCACCCGCAGGTCTTCTACCGAGACACCGGGGTTGAGGCGAGCTTCCAAGCCCCGACTCAGGGATCCCTGGATGACGGTGGCTAGCGGTTGGGGAGCGGTCATGGCGGTGAGACTAGTTGCCCGCCTGAGCGCGGGCGCTGCTGCGGGGGGCCCCATCTTGGACGATCCAAGTGCGGACGATCTCCACCTCCTCCGGCGTCCAAAAGCCCAGACGAGAGAGGGGCAGCCCGCGGGCCTGGAGGTAGGCGATCTCCGGGGATCCGCCGCGGGCCTGAGGGCGGTTGGGGTTGTTGGCGTTGAGGATGGTGGCGTGGCGGCGCGTCCAGCGGGGATCGATCAACTCGCTGTTGGGATCCCCTGGCTTGACGTAGGCCAGAACCGCTTCGTAGCTGTCCAGCAACTGGGTGCGCTGTCGCCCTGCCGGCTGGTGGCAGCCGACACAACTGGCCTCCAGCAACGGCTTGATGTCCCGCTCGTAGGTAAACTGCGGCTCGGTGCGAAAGCGCAGTTGGATGGTCTGCTCCAGCGGCAGCCCCTCCTGCGGCGCGATCGTGAGGGTGTAGTCGGTGCTAAAGCGCAAGGGATCCCGAGGTTTAAGCAACAACTCGTCTCCCTGCACGTCGAAAATGACCGCTGCCGGCGGCTCCAACTGAACCGCCAGCCGTTGTAGATTGGGATCCAGCGGCCGATCGAATTGCAGCCGTAGAACCCCGTCCACAAAAACATCCTGCTGCTCGGGGGCTGGCTGAGAGGAGACCCACTGCAGCGGCGCATTCGATTGCGACTCAACCTGCAGATGAGGCTGAACGGCCCAGAACACCACTGCCAACACCACCAGCCCCACCCAAATTCGCCAGCGTCGCCACCGACGGGCCAGGTTCTGTGCAGTTGGAGTGTACATTGCCGCCGCCCTCATGAACTTTAACTTTTGTCAGAATAACGAAGCCCTCTGCGCTTCAGCCATCAATTGATACCTATTGATACAGATGATACAGACAGATAGGGATCCTCAACGAATACGAGGATCCCTTGTCCGCCTAAAAACAGGGTGACGATGGAGGGAAAGAAGCATCTCGCTCTTCCCTAACCATCGAGGGCTTTACCCAAGCTGAAACGCTGTTATCAGCAGAGAGAACCTCGACAAGGCAGGCGACAGGAAATCAGTCGATGCGCTCTAGCTTGATGTTGTGGTGGCCCAACTTGATCTCGAACTGATCCCCCGGCTTGAGGCCCATCTTCTTGGTGTAGGCAGCTCCGATGAGGAGGTTGCCATTCTTGTGAACCGAAACCCGGTAAGTCGGAGCCCGACCGCGGGAACCGTTCTCATCACTAGCATCGAGATCCACACCGACTGCCTTCAGCAAGGCATTGTTGAACTGCATCAGATTCACTCGCTCCTGACCATTCTTGGTATAGGTGACGTAGCCACAGGCGCGAGCTTTTTCCTTGCGATCCGCATTTCCCATCGAAGTTACCTTGTCGAGGAGCTCTTGGCCAGTGAGTGGTTTTGGTTTACCGGTCGTAGTCATATCAAGATGGCTCAAGGACAACAGTTAGTGTAGCCAAAAACAAATAGCGATTGCAATAAGTTGCCTTCAACTCTTTCTTATTAGAGGAGACAAGTTCGGCAAGCGGAATGGGATCTGAAGAGGCGAGTGCGCAAAACAGCAGTAGCGAATTCCCCCTGCGGGACAGAACCTGTAGAGTCGAGGTCGGACTTGCGAAAGAGGGGTTCTCCCCAGGCAAGCCCTAGGCTCGCAAGTGCTGTTCTCGGCGGGATCGGCGGCCTGAGCCCTAGCACTTTGGGCGAGGGATTCCTGTTGTGTTGCTGGCAAAGGCAGGGAAACTGGAAACAGGGCTGTTTGAGTATTCGCTGATATGGATCCCTTTTGGTCGGGGCGGCGTCTGCTGGTTGGGGTGAGCGGGGGAATTGCTGCCTACAAAACTGCGGTTTTGGTGTCTGCTCTGGCCCAGCAGGGGGCAGAGGTGAGGGTGGTTTTGACGCAAGCTGCACAACAGTTTATCTCCCCGCTGACGTTTGCCACTGTGTCCCGTCAGCCGGCTTTTACAGATGCCGAGTTCTGGCAAGCTGCGCGGGGACGGCCGCTGCACATCGAGCTGGGGGAATGGGCCGAGGCTCTCCTGATTGCGCCGCTTTCGGCCAACACCTTGGGCAAGCTGGCCCAGGGGCTGGCGGACAATTTGCTCACCAACGTGGTTTTGGCCTCCCACTGTCCGGTGGCCTTGGCGCCGGCCATGAATACCCACATGTGGAAGGCTGAAGCAGTGGCCGAGAATTGGCAGCGGCTGCAACGGGATCCCCGCTTCTGGGCCTTGCCCACGGCCAGGGGCCGCCTGGCCTGCGATGCGGTGGGGGAAGGGCGCCTGCT
This sequence comes from Synechococcus sp. 63AY4M2, assembly GCF_002760475.1. NCBI lineage: Bacteria > Bacillati > Cyanobacteriota > Cyanophyceae > Synechococcales > Synechococcaceae > Synechococcus > Synechococcus sp. 63AY4M2. The sequence continues at coordinate 1,461,685 of NZ_AXUX01000001.1, forward strand.
GGAGCCAGAGGCGCTGCAGGAGTATGTGCGGGCTCTGCTCTGGACAGGGGGGCAAAAAGACTGGCAAGGGAAGCGGGTGTTGGTGACGGCAGGAGGCACCCGCGAGCCCATCGACGCGGTGCGCTTTATCGGCAACCCGGCCAGTGGGCGGATGGGGGTGGCGCTGGCGGTGGCCGCCGCCTGTCGGGGGGCCGAAGTCACGCTGGTGCATGGGCCGCTGGGGATCCCCTTTGATCCAGCACCCTTCGCCATTCGGGCCATCCCGGTGGAGACAGCAGCCCAACTGGAGCAGGTTTTGCGGGCGGAGTTTCCCCAGGTGGACGTGCTCTGGATGGCAACGGCAGTGGGGGATGTGCGGCCCACGCAGACCTATGCGGGCAAGCTGGCCAAGGCCGAGCTGCCCCTGCTGCTGCCCTTGGAGCCTGTCCCCGATTTGGTGGCAGCCCTAGCCCGTCACCGACGTCCCGGCCAGCTTCTTATCGGCTTTGCTGCCCAGAGCGGGGATCCTCTCCCCCCGGCCAAGGAGAAGCTGCAGCAGAAAGGGCTGGACGCCATTGTGGCCAACCCCATCGACCAGCCGGAGAGCGGCTTTGGCAGCAGCCACAACCAAGGCTACTGGATCCCGCGGCAGGGCAACCCGGAACTGCTCCCGTTGGCCACCAAATCGACCCTGGCTCACCGGCTGCTGGATCTGGCCCTGCGCCTAGGCTGACTTGGATAGCCGGCCAAAATCAGGTACCTTTGAGGCTAAGCGCAGAGGGATCCGATGGCGATCATTGTCTTGAGAGCCTGGTATTTGGATTCGGTGTTGTCTGCCTCCCAAGTGCAACAGCGAGCCCCTGACTTGCGCCTAAGCCGTACCGGCCTCCTGAAAACGGCGATGCGAGCCGATTTCCTCGACGATGTGGAGCAGGTGAAGGCCTCTGTCTGGTGGCAGCGCTACTTGGAAGGGGAGCTGGTGGAGTTTTACATCGAGGGCAGCGGCGCCTACAGCATCTCCAACCTCGATTTAATCAGCCGCGAGATCTACTTCAATAAGCGGGCTGCCCTAAGCATCACGGAGCCGGCCATCTACTTCTGTGGCCAATCAGATTACCCCGACTCCAGCGCCACGCTGCACCAGGCGTTGCAGACGGTGGTGGAGGCCATTAACCGCCATCATCAGCCGGTTCTTCCGCTACAACTGCAGGGATCCCCAGAGACACCCCTCATCGACGCAGCGCTGATTCGCAAGCTCAAGCAGGCGTTGCTGGTGGTGGCCGATGTCACCCCTGTGCAGGTCAATGGCCGGGGGCGGCCTCTGCCCAGCCCACAGGTCTGTCTGGAGCTGGGCTATGCCCTGCAATCGAAGCGCCCCGAGCAACTGCTGCTGGTGCAACTGCCCCGCCACGGCATCGAGGGATCCTTTCCCTTTGAGGTGGAAGGCAGCAGCTTTTTGAAAATCGGCGATCCGCAGCACCTGGTGGATCAACTGGGAGCCGAGCTCCTCCGCCTGCTGCAGCGCCATCGAGTCATCTCCCTCTAATGGCAGTACCTACTCAAGCCTCCCTGGCAGCAGCTAGACTGCTTTGGAAGGCCGCTGCTGCCGCCGCCACACTTCTGAAACTATCTATCAGCCTCTATTCCCCGGAACTATGACTCTGGCCGATGCAAATTCTCTGGTTTCCTCAGTTCGCCCTGCAGCAGGCTGGCAGAGAGCGCTGAACGGCTTGATGTTCCTGCTGCTGCTGGGGGTTCCCCTCTCGTGGACAGGCCACTTGCAGGGCTGGGATCCCAATCTGGTCTTCCTTTGTGCGGCCTTGGCGGTGGTGGCCTTGGCGAAGTTTATGGGTCAAGCCACCGAGGAGATCGCTGCCTTGACCGGGCCGACGATCGGGGGACTGATCAACGCCACCTTTGGCAACGCCACCGAGCTAATCATTGGCCTGGTGGCGCTGCAGGCGGGACTGGTGGAGGTGGTGAAAGCCTCCATCACCGGCTCGATCATCAGCAACCTGCTGCTGGTGGCCGGGCTGGCCATGTTTTTGGGCGGCATTAAGTTTCGCGAGCAGAGCTTTCGGCCCGAAGTGGCGCGTATGAACGCCTCGGTAATGAACCTGGCGGTGGTGGCCCTGATCTTGCCCAGCGTGGTCACCTATGCCGACGCCAACTTGGGCGCGCTCTCCATCCAAGAGCTCTCTACAGCGGTGGCTTTGGTGCTGATCGGGGTTTATGGCCTTACCTTGCTGTTTTCCCTCAAAACCCACAGCTACCTTTACACCATTCACGAGGCAGAGGCGGCAGAACATGAAGCCGCTGCCCGTCTCGCCCCCAATCCGGTTTTGCAGGCAGAGGGATCCATTCCCCAAGTGTTGACGGCCCCGCCCGAGCGGGCCGGTTTGGGGTTTTGGCTGTTGGCCCTCTTGGGGTTGACGGTGTTGGTGGCGCTGGAGTCGGAACTGTTGGTGAGCACCCTGGAGCATACTCTGGAGCACTTGCACATTACCTCGCTGTTCATGGGGGTGATTTTGCTGCCGATCATCGGCAATGCGGCCGAACATGCGACGGCAATCACGGTGGCCATGAAAGACAAGATGGATCTCTCCTTCTCAGTATCTCTGGGCTCGACGATGCAAATTGCCCTGTTCGTGGCGCCTCTGTTGGTGCTGGCCGGGAACGTGCTGGGCCAGCCGATGAACTTTAACTTCGGCACAGTGGAGCTGGTGGCCATTGCCGTCTCGGTGTTGCTGGTCAACTCCGTCAGCAGCGACGGTCGCTCCAACTGGCTGGAGGGGCTGTTGCTCTTGGCCACCTATGCCATTCTCGGCATTGCTTTTTTCTTTTTGGAGTGAGGTTGTTCAAGTACTCCACACCGCGGACGCAAACGATTCATGTTGCGCCAGCTGCGACCGGTAGATAAGTCGGGGAAAATGGGATCCCTGCTGTGGCCGCTCCTTTTCGGCGCGTCCCTCGCCCTATCTCCGGCCATCGAGCCTGCCTGGGGGCAGGAAACTTCTCAAAACCACGGCACCGCCTCCAACGTGCCTTTGCTCAGCCGCTTGGATGCTCTGGAAGAGCTGCGGCAAGCGCTCAGCCTGCCCACCGCTTCCATCCAAACGGAGGCCGTGACACTGGATGGGCGGCGGCTGTTCTTGGTCGCCGCGCCACAGGGGGATCCCGGCAGCCTGCCGCCGGTGTCGCAGCGGGCCCGCTCCATTCCCAACAGCGCCATTCGGGTGGTGGAGAACCTCTCCAACGGCTGGTCGCGGGTGGATCTGGGGATCGTGATCGCCTACGAAAACGACCTGGAACAGGCCATCCGCATTACCGAGCAGGTGGCTCTACAGATGTATCGGGAGCCGGCCTGGCGGGACAAGATCCGCGAGCCCCCCGAGATGCACGGCGTCGATGACCTGGGGGAGCGGGGGATTACATTGCGCATCTGGATCAAGGTGCAACCGCTGCAGCAGTGGCGGGTGACGCGGGAATACCGCCGTCGCCTCAAGCATGCCTTCGACCAAGCCGGGATCCAGATCCCGTTTCCGCAACAAGCCCTCTGGTTCCGCAGCCCACTGGAGATGCGCATCCAGGGCCTCAGCCCGGAAGAAACCCACCGCCTTTTGCACCCAATGGAGTCACGGCTGAGCAACCCCGATCCCATTTCTGAGGAGCGAGCCGGCCAACTTCCTCCCTAGCTGGCCATCGCAGCTCCAAGGGGGCCAGGCGGCTACTCGTCGCCGATGATTTCCGGCTCGGTCAGCTCATCGGACATTTCGATGATGGCGCGGCGAATGGGCTTCATCCAGCCCTCTTCCACATCGTTGGGGTCATCGTAGCGGCGACGCTTGGCCCGATTGGCCACCTGCACTGTGATGCGATAGCGGTTTTTGGAAGCGTTAATTAACGCCTCTACCCGACGCATCAGCTCGTCGTTGTCGATGCCCAAGTGAGGGTTACGCAAGGTCATGGTCGGCGTCTTGTTACCAGGTAGCCTTTTATCTTAGCAAACCTCTCGCAGCTCATAAGGGCGTCAGCCCGGCCCAGGGCGAGGGATCCCCGATCAAAACCAACGCCCCGCCGACTTGCGCACTGCAATCAAGCTGCTGCTGGTGCCCAGAAAAACCCCCATCCCCAGCAACAGCAGCGGCAGAAACCAAAACTCCGCCTGGCCGGGATCGGCCTGCATCACCTTGAGGAAGGGCAGCGCAATCAACTGCTCCAGCGCCTCCTGCAGTAACTGTTGGGATCCCAGAACCAAGCCCCAAGCCCCCAGCGCACTGACTACCCCGAACAGGCAGCCCTGCAAAATAAAGGGCAAGTAAATCCAGGTCGCCGTCGCACCCACCAGTTGCATCACCTCAATCTCCCGCCGCCGCGCCATGACAACCAGGCGAATGGTGGTAGTGATCACCGCCACTGCCGTCAGGGCCAACACCCCGGTGATGCTCAGGGATCCCAGACGTAGCACCTCCTGGATTTGGGCCAGTTGCTCCACAATGCGGTCGCCGTAGTACACCTCGTCTACCCCCTCCAGTTGGCGGATCTGCTCGGCCACTTGACCTAGGATCTCGGCAGAATCGGCCTTGACTCGCAGGGCATCCACCAAAGGGTTATCCCCCAACTGGGTCTCCAGGGCCGCCTCATCCTGGATCCCCATCTCCAGCAAAAGGTCGCGCCAAGCTTGCTCTTTGGTGATCACCCTCACCTCCGCCACATGAGGCAGTTGGGCCACTTGGGGCTGCAAATCCACCCCCCGGCGTTCCGGCTCCAGATAGACGGAGATCTCCAGTTGCCCCCCCAGCGACTGGACCGTTGCATCCACCCCCCGAGACAGCTCCACGCCGATCCCCACCAGAAACAGCAACACCAACAGGGTGCTGATAGCAGCCCAGTTCAGCCAGCCTCCTCGCCGCAACCCCAAAAAAGTTTCCTGCAGGAGGTAGCGGATTTTGTTGAGAAATCGGGAGAGAGAGTGCATGCTGCCTACCGTCCAAGAGTTTGCCCGCTCTAAGCTTTAGCGTCGCAGTTGTGGAGAGGAAGATGGGGCTGCGCCGCTCTGGCGGGAGCCCCTCAGCGCATATCGTACAGATGTCCTCCCTCCAGGCGCACCACCCGGTGACCCGCCCGCTCCACCAGATAGGGGTCGTGGCTAGTCATGAGGATCGTCACGCCAAAAGAATTGAGCCGCTCCAGGATTTGGAGCACCAATAGGGAGTTTTCCCGATCCAGATTTCCCGTCGGCTCGTCGGCCAGCAACAAGACGGGCATGTTGACAATGGCGCGGGCCAAGCTGAGGCGCTGTTGCTCCCCTCCCGAAAGCTCGTCCGGGAAGCAATCCCGCTTCTCGGTCAGCCCCACCATCTTCAAGGTCGGCCCCAGGCGGCGGCGAATCTCTGCTGGGGAAAGTCCCTGGGCGCGCAGCACAAAGGCCACATTTTCCGCCAGGGTGCGATTGGCCAAGAGGCGATAGTCTTGAAAAACCACCCCCAAGCGCCGCCGCAACATGGCTAGGGGGCGGGGCGGGATGCGGTAGGGCCGTCGCCGACCTTCCGAAGAAAACAGACACACCCCATCCACTATCACCGTGCCCTCGGTGGCCTGTTCGGCCCCGTAGAGCAGCCGTAGCAGGGTGGACTTGCCCGCCCCCGACACCCCGGTTACGAACACAAACTCGCCGCGGCGCACCTCCAAGTTCACATCTCGGAAAACCCAGTTGCCGTTGGGAAAGACCTTGCTCACCCCCCGCAGCGACACCATGCTCTCAGCGCTACCTAGGGCTGGCAGGGATCCGGTCTGGGGCTTGCGGTAGAGGCCCAAGGTGGTTTCTGGGTCGGTTGGGACGAGGAGGGAGGGGTTTGGGGCTGTACCAGCCCAAGGGTGAAGGCGGGGAGCGTAGCCGATGTGCTGACCAAGCATCGTGGTAAAGCGCCTAGAGAGAAGGGAACGAGTGGAGCTGCCAGGCTAGGAGCATGACTCTAGTCAATAATAAGCTCAACTATACTGAAAATAATGTATAATATGTTCAGTACGGATTACTACCAGTTGATCTTTCTGTTTACTTTCGAGTCTGCCAACATGGTAGCCAAAGCAAAGCAGAAAATTGGTAGTAAGACGACACGGAAACTGCGCTTTGGGTATTCTACTCAAAGCTTTGCGGGATACCGCCATTCTGTTTGGACTCCGTCCCGCTAACGCGAATGGAAACAAGCAGAATGCTATCGCTGCATAGTTGAACAGTGATGTTCAGCAGTGTTCAGCGTAAATGTATCAGCGATCCCACAGCACCCGCCAGGCAAACCTGGGCAAAGCCAACATGCGTCGCCAGCGCCAAGGTTCCTGATAGAGACGATACAACCATTCCAGGTGATGGTCACGCCACCAGCGGGGGGCTCGCCGTTTTTGGCCGGCCCAAATGTCGAAGCTGCCCCCCACCCCCATCCAGATGGCCTGGGGCAAGAGGCTGCGCCATCTCTGGATCCACAGCTCCTGGCGCGGGGATCCCAGCCCCACCCACACCAGTTGGGGTTGGATTTTCTGGAGAGCTTGCAGAAGTTTTTCCTCTTCGGCGCCAGAGAAGTAGCCGTGATGGCCCCAAATGGACAGAGAGGGAAAGTGAGCTTGCCACTGCTGAACCGCTGCCCGGTTGACTGCCGGCCTTCCTCCCACCAAGGCCAAGCGCCACCCCCGTTCTGCTGCCCGCGAGATCAAAGCTTCGGCCAGCTCGATCCCCGGCACCCGCTGGACACGGATCCCCTGCCGCCGCAAAGCCCACACCACCCCCGCCCCATCTGGGATCACCAGCTCAGCCTCCTGCAGCACTTGGGCAAAGGCCGGATCCCGCTGCGCCTGCATGATCATCTCCGGATTGCAGGTGACTACCTGAGCACCCAGGCCCTGGCTGATGCGGGCTTCAATCCAGGCGGTATAGCTCTGCAGATGGGTTTCCGGCAGGGTAAGGTGCAGGTTGACGCCCAAAAGGGAGTAGGTTACCAACGACATTGCCACGGGCCTAGGGAGAGAACTTGCTTCCCAATCCAGATTGTGCCAACAAAAAAGAGCGCTATCCTTCGGGGTGAGATAGGGATTCCATGCTCTCTGAACAGCCTTCTACAAGCGTCTTGGCCCCCCGCGAGGGGCGCTGGTTCTGGCAGGGCCAGTCCATCCGCTACCAACAGGCGGGATCCGCCGGCCCGGCGGTGGTGCTTATCCACGGTTTTGGGGCCAGCAGCGACCACTGGCGGAAAAATTTGCCGGAGCTGGGGCGGCACTGCCGCGTGTACGCCCTTGACCTCCTGGGATTTGGGGGATCCGCCAAGCCCTTGCCGGGATCCCCTTTCCCCTACACCTTTGAAACCTGGGGCGCCCAGGTGGCCGATTTTGGGCGGGAGGTGGTGGGGGAGCCAGCTTATCTGGTGGGCAACTCCATTGGTTGCATTGTGGCCTTGCAGGCGGCTGTTTTCGAGCCAGGCCAGGCCTTGGGGGTGGCGATGTTGGATCCCTCACTGCGGCTGTTGCACGAGCGCAAGCGTCGCCAGATCTCTTGGCTGCGCCGCCGAACCACCCCCCTCATCCAGTCCTTGCTGGGGTGGCCCCCCTTCGGCCGGTTTTTCTTTGCCCAGATAGCCCAGCCCTGGGCCATTCGCAACATCCTCCTCCAAGCGTATGGGCGCAAGGAAGCGGTTACGGAAGACCTGGTGCAGCTTTTGCTGCGACCGGCCCTCGATCCGGGAGCGGCAGAGGTGTTCTTGGCCTTTGTGCGCTACTCCCAGGGGCCCTTGGCCGAGGATCTCCTGCCCCAGGTCACCTGCCCCGTCCTCATCCTCTGGGGAGAGGTGGATCCCTGGGAGCCCATTGCTTTGGGGCGGGCCTTGGCCGAGTTCCCCTGCGTGGTGGGGTTCATCCCCCTGCCGGGAGTTGGCCACTGCCCCCAAGACGAGGCCCCGGAGCTGGTCAACCCGCTGCTGCTGGCTTGGATCCGGGATCCCACCCGAAAACCTGAGCTCGGGATCCCCTAGCAACTCCCGCGAGGAGGAAGGTCTGGGTTCTCCCGCCTAAGAGCGACCGAGGTGCTCCAGTTGATCCAGGTTGGGGCCGCTCAGCCGGAAGGCCTGGCCAAACCCCTGAATGAAGCTGCCGCCGGTGGGGGTGATCTGGCAGAAGTGGAAGTCCGCTAGGCCCAGGATCATCTCGGCAATCTCGTACTTGGCGCGATAAAGAGCCTCGAACCCCTGGGCTTGCGCTTCCTTGCGGCTGAGGAACTGGGCTTTTCCGCTCACCATCACCCGCGGCAAAGCGTGGTTGCTGCGGGGATCCCCCGGCGTGGGCGGCTCGTGGATGAGCAGGCTGGCTCGCGGATCCGCCCGCAAAGCCTGGGTGTGGGAAGAAAGGTCGCTGATGACAATGGCAAAGCGCAAGGGATCCCACTGCACCACGAAGGGCACCAACGATACCGCCGGGGATCCGTGATCCAGCACCGCCAAGCTGGCCACCGGCTGGCCCTCCAGCAGCGCCTTCAACTTTTCCTGCGCCGACATCGCTTTTTCTCCCATTGCCCCTGCTATTATCCCCAAGCCCCCCTCGTTTGAGAAGGGTTGGATCCCTGGGATAATATCCATTGCCCGTTTGAGCAGCCCGCACCACCGGGAGCAACGTTTTTCGACATTTTTCAACCCTATCGACGTCGATACATCCCGATGTATTGTGACTATCTTGTTCAGATCCTCACGGCTCGCGTTTACGACGTCGCCCAAGAAACCCCCCTGGAGCCGGCTTTTAACCTCTCCCGCCGCCTGAACAACCAGGTCTGGCTCAAGCGGGAAGATCTGCAGCCGGTTTTCTCCTTTAAGCTGCGGGGGGCCTACAACAAGATGGCCCACCTGCCTCCGGAGCAACTGGCGCAAGGGGTGATCGCGGCCTCTGCGGGCAACCACGCCCAAGGGGTAGCCCTGGCAGCGCAGCGGCTGGGCACCCACGCGGTCATCGTGATGCCCGTCACCACCCCCCAGGTGAAGATAGACGCGGTGCGGGCGCGGGGGGCCCAGGTGGTCTTGCACGGCGACACCTTTGACGATGCCTATGCTCACGCGCGGCAACTGGAAGCCGAGAAAGGTTTGACCTTCATCCATCCGTTCGACGATCCCCTGGTGATCGCTGGCCAGGGCACCATCGGCATGGAGATCCTGCGCCAGTCTCAACAGCCCATCCACGCCATCTTCGTCGCCGTCGGCGGGGGCGGCCTGATCTCGGGCATCGCCGCCTACGTCAAGCGCCTGCGCCCGGAGATCAAAATCATTGGGGTAGAACCGCTGGACGCCGACGCCATGTACCGCTCCCTACGAGCTGGCCGAAGGGTGCGCCTCTCTCAGGTAGGCCTGTTTGCTGATGGGGTGGCGGTGCGAGAGGTGGGGGAAGAAACCTTCCGCCTCTGTCAGCAGTACGTGGACGAGATCCTCTTGGTGAGCACCGACGACACCTGTGCCGCCATCAAGGATGTCTTTGAAGATACCCGCTCTATTTTGGAGCCCGCCGGCGCCTTGGCCATTGCCGGCCTCAAAGCCTACGTCAGCCGCACCGGCATCCAGGGACAGACCCTGGTGGCGGTGGCCAGCGGGGCCAATATGAACTTCGACCGCCTGCGCTTTGTGGCCGAGCGAGCCGAGATCGGCGAACAGCGGGAGGCCATTTTCGCCGTCACCATCCCCGAAGAGCGGGGCAGCCTGCGTCGGTTCTGCGCCCACATCGGCCAGCGCAACCTCACCGAGTTCAACTACCGCATTGCCGATACCCACGAAGCTCACATCTTTGTCGGCCTACAGGTGCGGGATCGGGCCGATGCCCAGGCAGCGGCCCTGGATCTGGAGCGGGCTGGCTTTAAGACCTTGGATCTCACCGACGACGAGCTGGCCAAGCTGCATCTACGCCACATGGTGGGGGGGCGCTCCCCCCTGGCCGAGAACGAGCTGCTCTACCGCTTCGAGTTCCCGGAGCGGCCCGGGGCCCTGATGCAGTTCTTGTCTTGCATGAGCCCCAACTGGAACATCAGCCTCTTTCACTACCGCAACAACGGCGCCGACTACGGTCGCGTCCTCATCGGCATGCAAGTGCCCACCTCGGAAATGCCCGCCTGGCAGCGCTTTCTGGATACCCTGAACTATCGCTACTGGGACGAAAGCCACAATCCGGCCTACAAACTCTTCCTAGCCTAGTCAGTGTCGGCTTGTTGCGGGGGTGAACAAAGTTGTAAACAAAACTTTACAGTCCTATGTAGAGCGCGCTACGCTAGTAGAGAAAAAGCAAGGAGAATCCTATGAGCAGATATCGCTCCGTCGTAGTCGAAGAAGGTGGCCGCCTCAACAACTACGCCATCGAGCCGGAGATGTACGTGGACACCGTTCCGCGGGTGGGCTTCACCGACTATGCAGAGCGCTTGAACGGGCGTTTGGCGATGATCGGTTTTGTTGCCCTGATCCTGTTTGAAGCCTTGTCTGGCACTACTCTCATCGGCTGGCTGCAGTCCCTGGGGCAGTAGAAGAGGGGAAAGCAAGCCGTGGCTTGTGAAATCCGAGGCGGTCAACCTGGGAGTACAGGCGATCTTTGCCTGAACAAGCCCTTCCTTGGCTGACTTTGCACACAAAAGGATAGCTTGGTAGCCCCGCACTTGAGTGCGGGGCGGAAAAGCCCGCTAGCCACTTTAGTCGCTTACCCATGATGGGGGTCGTTGATATAGTTTCATAGCTCAAACAACCTCTTCCTGACTTCTCCCACCAAGACCTCTCTCCTTACTCTTTGGCCAAAAAATAAGATAAACAACCGCTAGCCCCACAGCATGGTTGTAGTGATTGTACCGTTGACTTTCCTCTCGCATTATCGCTTGCCCATGTCAGACTGCGGTTGTCATGCCGCTTGCCAACAATGATGGAGTGCGGCTGTCAGCAGGTTCGAGTCAGGAACAGGGAGCTAGTCCCCCTATTAGAGTACTTGTGTCAACAGTCTAATAAGGTGTACAACTGTGCTTTGTACTATGCGAGACAAGTCTATTTCAAAACGAAGCGATGGGCAAGCTATGGTGCGCTTTGCGCTGAGATGGTGAGAACCCAAAACAAGCACTTCATCGCAATGTATGTCTCCGCCGCACAACAGACCTGTAAGTCTGTAGCTGGAGTGGGTCTATGCCAAGCCTGCCCAGCCCAAATCACTGGATCCGAGAAAAGCTCTAGCAATTGACCACGGAGTCAACAACTGGCTCACGTGCGTTAGCAACTTAGGACATAGCTTCATCATTGATGGCCGCAAAGTCAAGTCCTTTAACCAGGGGTACAACAAGGAGCTGGCTAGGCTCAAGACTCACAAGCCGCAGGGGTTTTGGTTGCAAAAGCTTGACCGAACTACGGAAACCGGCGGATTAAGAAAGTCAGCAGAACCTTGGGGCTTTGCCTTCAGGAACTGTCCAGAGGCGCTTTGACAACGCCGTTACGGGTTCTTTTGTGGACTGCGTAAGAATCCCCCGCCTTTAGGCGGTGGGAGTGTCAACTTCCTCCCCTCTGGCTGTGGGAGAGGGGCTAGGGGTGAGGGATCCAAAAGACTACAATAGCGCCAGCCCATCCTCAAATCCTCTAAACGGGATCCCTAAGGCCGTGATCTCCCTCAACTTACGGCCCAGCCTGGAGTTGACCGATGAAATCTTTGAACAGCTCTGCCGGCAGAACCCTGAGCTGCGCCTGGAGCGCACCGCCAAAGGGGAGCTA
>NZ_AXUX01000001.1:1474277-1498240 GCF_002760475.1 Synechococcus sp. 63AY4M2
GGCCAAGCTGCAGGAGTACCTCGAGAACGGATCCCAACTGGGCTGGCTGATCGACCCGGAAAGCCAGCGAGTTTACGTCTATCGCCCCGGCCAGCTCGTCCAAGTTCTGGAGCGCCCAGCTTACCTAGAAGGGGATCCCGCCCTCCCTGGCTTTGTTGCCGATCTCAGCTTAGTTTGGGAATAATCTGCCCCGAGCTGCCCTCTTTTTCCACCAGCCCTTAACCGATGGCTATCAGCAACCACGAACTTGACACTCCCACCGCCTAAAGGCGGGGGATTTTGACGCAGTTCAAAAACGAACTCGCAAAGGCGCTGTCAAGATGCCTCTAGATAGTTCCTTGAGGCAAAGCCTCAAGGTTTTGCTTACTATCTATGATCGCGTAAGCGGGACGAAGTCCTTACAAAAGTTCGTTTTTGTTTAGCGTTGCGTAGCGGAACAGCTTACCTCCGAGGAGCGCCATCGCTTTGCCTTCCTAGGCTCGGATTACGCTCCTCTGTGGACGATCTGGTTGCTTTGCAAGCCACGCTGCAGAAGTACCTCGACAACGGCGCCCAACTGGGCTGGCTAATTGACCCGGAAAGCCGAAGAATCTACATCTATCGTCCCGGCCAGCCAGTACAAGTCCTGGAGCGCCCAGCTTATCTGCAAGAGGATTCTCTGGCTTTGCCCTGGATCTCGCAACCCAACTCTGCTCTCAAAATGAGCAAAGCTCTGTATTCCGGAAAACGGTCAAGTATCACACCAGCAAGCAATAATGAGGGCAAGGCCCAGGGATCCCGACGGAGGTAAGCCTATAGGGATGAGATGTGTAGAGCAAACCCCCAGCAAGCGCGTTTGTCTAGAGCCTGGGGTTCCGCTGGTGGCTGCTGGCGTTATTTTCTTTGTGGCGCTGGCTTTGTGTTCCCTGATTTGGCTTTTTCAGGGGGGATCGCCGTTTCACTTGCCATCGGCTTGATCAGGATACAGTCACCTCTGAAGTGGTCTTTCAACCACTGCTGCCTTTACCAAAACAGATCGAGTTTTATTATGATGTAAGAGGAGCCCGAGTCAAAACTGAAACTCGAACAGACTCCGAAGGAGACGAGACAACCTATTACTACGTTACTCTCATAACTCCTGCAGGAGAAACAAAAGCTTGGTCAGCCGCCAGCGAGAGCGACGCTCGACAACTGGCAACCAAGATCCAATCGTTTCGGATGAGTGCAGAGAGTCAGCTCTTGGTGGCCAGCGATAGTTTTAACTCAGGAGATTTGTTTGCTGCACTTCTACTTTCTCTCCCAGCAGGAATGGTAGGTCTATCGCTAATACCTAAGCTAGGAAGCCGTCGGCTGACCTTTGACCGCTCCTTCTACCAGATCTTGGAGGAGCACCTCACTCCCTTTGGAATAAGGGGGCGGAAAGCTTATTCCTTCAGAGATGTTCAGCAAGTTGTAGTTGAGAGGTCAACAGATTCCGATGGCGATAGTTATTTTTCGGTGAAGGTGAATTTGGCATTGGGAGAGCCTTTATTGTACCTAGGCTTTGGTTCTGATGATAGCAAGGCAAGGGCGGAAGCAGAGCAATTGGGCCAGCTTTTGGGGTGTCCGGTAAAGCTGCCGGAGGCAACGTCTTAGGCTCAGTTTATTCTGAGCCCCCACTTGGTTTTTTGGGGACAAGTCTGGCCAAAGCTGAGACAATAACACCTGTCCACACGCTCAAGGGGATCCCCTGTGCTGCCGAAAGCTGCTCTGTGGATTTTGGGCCTGGGCCTGCTTCTGCGCTGCTTGGTGGCTGCTCTGTTGCCACCGGGCTTTGACGAAGCCTACTACTACCTCTACACCCGCCATCTGGACTGGAGCTATTTTGACCATCCGCCGCTGGTGGCCTGGACAACGGGCTTGGGGCCTGTTTTGACGGGGCAGGTGTCGGCTTTTTCGATTCGACTGGGATCCCTGCTGGCCTACACCGGCTCTTCCCTGTTGCTTTACCTGACGGCGACGCGACTTTTTTCGCCACAGGCGGGGCTGATCACCCTGGCAACCATCAGCATCGCCCCCATTTTCTGGATTGGGTTTGGGGTGCTGACCCTGCCGGATAGCCCGCTGATGGTGTTTACGGCGGCAACCCTGTGGGTGGCTGCCCAGGAGTTTTTTCCGGCTCCCTTGGCGGAGGGGAAATTGGGGGTCTATGGGGCAGCGCGCTACCGACCGGGGCCGCGGCTGGCGCTGATTGGGCTCTTGGTGGGTCTGGCCTGCCTGGGCAAATACCACGGCCTGGCGCTGGGGTTTGGCCTGGTGCTCTTTTGTCTGCTCAGCCCGGCCCACCGCTGCGCTCTTCGGTCGGGATGGGCGCTCTTGGCGGTGGTGGGGTTTTTGGCGGCCTTCAGCCCCGTTTTAATCTGGAACACCCAACAGGATTGGGTCTCCTTCCGCTTCCAGGGGGGGCGAGCAGTGCCGGAGGCAGGGTATCAACTGCAGGAGCTGGGGCTGACGGTGCTGCAGGAGATGGGGTACCTTTTCCCGACCTTGGGGATCCCTCTGCTGGGGCTGAGCTTGGCCGAGGGTGGGCGGGTGGGGCTGGCGCTGGTTCAGGGAAGACGCCTCACGGATCAGGAGCTGAAACAGCTTTTAATCTTGGCCTGTGGGCTGCCGCTGGTGTTGGCTTTTACCTTCATGGGAGGCTACCGGCCCATCCTCCCCACCTGGCCCATGCCGGGGTTTTGGGTGCTGAGCTTGCTGTTGGGATCCCGCTGGGAACGGTGGCCAGGAGCAAGGCAGCTCTTGGCGGGGACGGCGGTGGCAGTGGGCCTGTTGGTGGCAGTGGGGCTGGCCCATGTGCGCTACGGCCTCCTCCAGGATCCCGGCGGGCTGGGCCTGTGGCCGGTGGAACGGGATCCCTCGACTCAGCTGATTGACATCGAACAGTTGCGGCGGCAGTTTCAGACGGATCCCCGCTTGGCCCAGGCTCTTGCAGAGGCGGATTTTATCTTCACCAACGTTTACTTTTTGGGCGGGCAGATCGGCATGGCCTTGGCGCCGCTGACGGAGAAGCCCCTCACCTGCCTGGATGAAGATCTGCGCGGCTTTGCCTTTTGGTCCCAACCTGAAGACTGGCTGGGCAAAGATGGGCTGCTGGTCACCTCCCAGCTGTTTTGGCCAAGAGCAGGGATCCAGGCTGTCTACGGCACCTACTTTGAACAAATTGAGCCAGTGGCAGAGGTTCCCCTGCGGCGGGCGGGCGCGGTGGCGCAAACCTTTCAGGTGTACCTGGCTCGGCAGATGCGCCAACCCTATCCCCGTCCCTACTCCCGCTTGCGCTAGCAGCCACAGCGAGATACCTTTGGGTTCAACGCAAGAAAAGACAGTCTGGAGAGCATTAGGCAAATTTTGGGCAGCAAGATTATTCGGTTGGATCTCTAGGAAAGCATACTGGTACTTTGACGACGAATCTAAGGGCATCTAGGCCGAGGCCTTTGTGAGAGGGATGAGCGAAATGCTGGGTAAGCCAACTCATCAAGGCCGGCTTGCTCACCCCGGAAGACTGCGAGCCGTCGCCGGATGGAGCATGGGATCCCTGGCCAAAAAGCTGTTTTTGGGTGAGCTGGAGCGCCGCTTCTGCGAGCCTTTGCTTTACCCTCCGCAATCGCGTCGCCTAGCCCTGAGCCAAATCGTGCTGGAGCAAGCCCGCTGGCTGGGCCGTTGCCTGGTGAGCGGCAACCTAGAGTACGAAGCAATGGAGCTGCGCTGAGGCTATGGTTGGTTTGCTACGACGTGGTGGACGATAAGCGCCGACAACAGTTGGCCAAGCGCCTGGAACAGTGCTGCCAGCGAGCGCAATACTCCGTTGTTGAATGCCCCCTGGACACTGCCGAGCTGGAAAAGTCGTGGCTGCCTCTGCTCAACCTCGAGGAAGATAGCCTGCAGGCCTACCCTCTGGATGCCACCGCCAAACGACGTACCAAGGTCTTCGGCGGGCCTCTCCCCTACGAGCCGCCGGACTACCTTATTTTGTGAGGTTCTCAGCTTAGCCGAGATTGTAAAGTTTTGGGGCCGATCCATCGGGGGGAGCCATTGCTAGCTTTTTTTGCGGGTGCCATAAGATCTAGTAGCTTTTGCCGGGATTGGCGGGAAAATGCAGCATGACGTCCCCAAAAGAGCGAATTTTCTGAGTTGCGCTTATTCGGGGAAGCGAGGTTAACATCTGTGGCGGGAAGTCTCGGTACTTCCTCGCGAGCGCACCTTGAAAACCTCATGAGTTCAGGCTTTTCCGGGAGTAGGGTTGATCCCTACCTTTTCCCCGCAAGGGGAAGGGGTTGGATTTGGTGACAGATTGAGAACTGTCCTGGGGGTGTCTTGGGAAAAAGCCCAAGTTTACTAGACTGTAAATGTGATTTAGGGTACAGATTTATGACTACTGTCTCCGCTGCTGCTACCCCCGCTGGGACGACGCTGCTCGACATCTGGCAAGTCCTGGCCGAAAAGTTTGCCGATTACACTGCCCTCAGGGATCCCCATGCCCAGCCGGTCTTTGAGATTTCTTACGGGCAGCTCTTTCGCCGCATTCAGATCTTGGCTGCCGGTTTGCAGGCTTTGGGCATTCGGCCTGGGGATCGGGTGGCCATTTTTGCCGACAATTCCCCCCGCTGGCTGATGGCAGATCTGGCCACGCTGTTTACGGGAGCAGTCAATGTGCCGCGCAGCGCCGTGGCGGATCCGGCGGAGCTGGGCTACATTTTGCGCCATTCCGGCAGCACCGCTTTGATTGCCCAGGATGCGAAGACCCTAAGCCGGGTGCGGCCGGTTGTGCAGGAGCTGGGCCTGGAGCGGCTGCTGTTGCTTTCCGATGAAGAAGAGCCGGGGGTATTGAATTTTTCTCAGTGGCTGCAAAAAGGCCGGGAGCGCCGCTACGAGCCGCCGCGGCTGGAGCGATCCCAGTTGGCCACCATCATCTACACTTCTGGCACTTCCGGTCGGCCCAAGGGGGTGATGCTCAGCCACGGCAACCTGATGCACCAGGTGGAGAACTTGGGCGCGGTCGTACAGCCCCAACCGGGGAACAAGGTGTTGAGCATTCTGCCCACTTGGCACTCTTATGAGCGGGCTTGCGAGTATTTTCTCCTTAGTCGCGCCTGCACGCTGGTCTATACCAGCCCCCGCTTTATCAAACAAGATTTTCAACAGGAGCAGCCCCACTATTTGGTGGCAGTGCCGCGCATTTGGGAAACCGTTTATGAAGGGATCCAGCGGCAATTCAAAGAGAAAAGCCCCCTCCTGCAGTGGCTAATCCGTGCTCTGATGGCTGTCAGTGAAAGCCATGTGCTCTCTGGACGGATAGCTCGCAACCAGTCAATTTTGCATTACGGAGTCAGCCCCTGGGTGCGCCTACGGGCTCGCCTGCAACATTGGCTGCTCTGGCCCCTGCATCGGCTGGCCGATTGGCTCATCTACCACAAGGTGCGACAAGCACTAGGCCCCAATTTTCAACAGGCCATCACCGGCGGCGGATCCCTGCCCGCCTACCTGGATCTGTTTTACGAGGTGGTGGGCATTTCCATCCTCAATGGCTACGGCCTCACGGAAACCTCGCCGGTGCTGTGCGCGCGGCGTCCTGACAACAACGTGCGCGGCACGGCGGGCCCCCCCTTGCCAGGGACGGAGTTTCGCATCGTGGATCCGGAGACGCGGCAGCCGTTGCCCCCTGGCGAAAAAGGGCTGATCCTGGCGCGGGGGCCGCAGGTGATGATGGGCTACTACAACAATCCGGAAGCGACTGCCAAGGTGCTCAGCCCCGACGGCTGGTTTGAAACAGGGGATCTGGGCTGGCTCACCCCCGACGGACAACTGGTGATCACCGGCAGGGCCAAGGACGTGATCGTGCTGCTTAACGGCGAAAATGTCGAGCCGCAGCCGCTGGAAGATGCCTGCCTGCAATCCCCCTACATCAGCCAGATCGTGATCGTCGGGCAAGACCAAAAGAAACTGGCCGCCCTCATCTACCCCAACCTCGATGTCCTTAAGGCTTGGGCCGCTGAGCAAGGGATCCCGGCTGCGGAGGCCGAGCTCTTGGGCCACCCGCAGGTGCGCACGTTGATTTTGCAGGAGGTGCGGGCCCGCATCCAAGAGCGTCCTGGCTACCGGCCCCACGAGCAAATTGCCGACTTCCGCTTTTTGCCAGAGCCCCTGAGCGTGGAAAACGGCCTCATGACCCAGACGCTGAAAATTAAGCGTAACCCGGTGGCCGAGCGCTACGCCCACCTCATCCAGGAGATGTATCCGACAGGGAGCTAAGTTTGGGATCCCCGCTGTTGCTCCAGGTAGCGCCGGAAGGTCTCCGGGGGAATGGCCCCCCGGTAGGCGCCGCAGTAGTAGAGGGTGAGCACCGCCTTGTAGGCCCAATCGGTCGGCACCACGTCTGGGAAGGGGCTGGGCAAGGTGTCTGCCTGGTTGGCGGCGCAGGCTTGCAAGATCTGCTCTGTAGTGAGCTGTTCGGCCAGATCGGGGGGCAGCTCCCGCAGGTTGGCCTGGGCAAAAGCCGCTCCAGATAGGCTCAAACTGGAGAGAGCTGCCCCCACAAGAGCTGGGGTGAAGAGGTGTTGCACTTTCATTGGGAAATGAACGACGAGGAGAAATCGGCCGGGTATGTCCCTTCTCTAGGGTAGTACGGACGAAAAGAGCGT
Organism: Synechococcus sp. 63AY4M2; assembly: GCF_002760475.1. Lineage (NCBI taxonomy): Bacteria > Bacillati > Cyanobacteriota > Cyanophyceae > Synechococcales > Synechococcaceae > Synechococcus > Synechococcus sp. 63AY4M2. The sequence goes on from NZ_AXUX01000001.1 coordinate 1,480,934, forward strand.
TTGGATCTGGATAGAAGTCTCAGACGCTCTGTTCCCAGATTAAGATGCAAAAAACCCCGGAAGCAAAAGGAGGGGACAGGATCCCCGAACGGCCAATTCTCTCTTTACGGGGGTGATGAAGTGTTGAAAGCGCGATAGGTCGAGGCCGATGAGCTCATCCAAAAGGCCGAGTTTTGACAGCCTGGATCCGCCGGATCCAAAGCTAATCGATGCCTGTGTGCACTGTGGGTTTTGTCTGACCACCTGCCCCAGCTACCGCGTCCTCGGCAAGGAGACAGACTCGCCGCGGGGGCGCATCTACCAGATGGACGCCCTCAATCAAGGCCAAATCTCTCTCTCGGCAGCAGTGGTTTCCCATTTCGATACCTGCCTGGGCTGTCTGGCCTGCGTTACCGCCTGTCCTTCGGGGGTGCGCTACGACCGGCTGATCGCCGCCACCCGCCCGCAGATCGAGCGCAACCACCGCCGCAACCTTTGGGATTGGCTGTACCGCCAGTTCATCTTCTGGCTCTTCCCCTACCCGGCGCGGCTGCGGCCTCTGCTCTGGCCCCTTTGGCTCTACCAAAAAATGGGGGTCGGCGCCTGGATCCGCCAAGGGCTGGCGAAGGTCTCCCCGCGCCTGGCGGCCATGGAATCCCTCTTGCCCCCTCTTGAGGTGGGGCAACTGCTGCCCAAGCGCTACCCGGAGCGGATCCCGGCGGTGGGCGAACGCCGCTTTCGCGTGGGGCTGCTCCTCGGCTGCGTGCAGCGCCTGTTTGCCCCGCAGGTGAATGAGGCCAGCATTCGCGTCTTGACCCACAACGGCTGTGAGGTGGTGATCCCGCCCGCCCAGGGCTGTTGTGCGGCCTTGCCCCACCACCAAGGGCAACTGCAGCAGGCAGAAGCCCTGGCCCGCCAGATGGTGGATGCTTTTGCCGGCTACGAGTTGGATGCCATTTTGGTGACTGCCTCCGGCTGCGGCCACACCCTCAAGGAGTACGGCCACCTTTTGGCCAGGGATCCCGACTACCAAGAGAAAGGGGCTCAGTTTGCGGCCAAAGTCAAGGATATCCAGGAGTTTCTGGCGCAGGTAGGGCTGACCGCTCCCCTGTACCCCCTGCAGCCGGATCCCTTGGTGCTGGCCTATCAGGATGCCTGCCACATGCTGCACGGGCAGCGCCTCAGCCAGGAGCCGCGACAACTGCTGCGGCAAATTCCCGGGCTGGAGCTGCGGGATCCTGTCGATGCCGCCCTCTGCTGCGGCAGCTCCGGCGTCTACAACCTGCTGCAGCCCGAGGTGGCCGACGAGCTGGGATCCCAGAAGGTGGCCAACCTGCTCAACACCGGCGCCCAGGGGATCGTCTCCGCCAATATCGGCTGCCGCCTGCAGCTCCAGAAGCACCTGCGTCTGCAAGGCAAGGCCGGGATCCCCATTTATCACCCGATGGAACTCCTGGATCGCGCTCTCCGACCGCCCACTCCTCCTTCTAGCTAGAGCTTGAGGGCGGCACGGGGATCATAGGACTGAACCCGCTGCAGCTTTTCGTAGAGCTCCCGCTCCTCCTCCGAAACACGGGTGGGCAAATAGATCTGAACTACCGCGTAGAAATCGCCCCGCTCTCCATTGCCCTTGGGAAAACCCCTCTCTGCCAAGCGCAACTTTCGCCCCGGCTGCATGCCGGGTGGGATTCGCAGCTTCACCACTCCATCCAAGGTGGGCACCTCCACCTGGGCGCCCAAGACGGCCTCGCTGGGGCTGATGGGCAAATCGCAGTAGACGTCAAACCCCTCAAGGCGGTAGAAGGGGTGCTCCTTCAGCTCGATCTTGAGGTACAGGTCGCCGGCGCCGCCGTTGGGTTTGGGGTGGCCTTGGCCGCGCAGGCGAATCCGCTTCCCTGGCGTCATCCCTGCTGGGATGTTGACCTCGAGCACGCGATCCCCGCCCACCCGTAGGCGGCGTCTGCCCCCTTCAAAAGCTTCGGGAATGGTGAGCTGGATGGTGGCCTCCGCATCGTAGTTGGCGTTGCCAGCGGAGCTACTGCTGCGATCCGCACCTGAGTTGCGCACCCGGCCCAGCAGTTGATCGATGAAGTCTTGAAAATCCTCAAATTGGCTGAAATCGACGCCACTGCCAAAACCGCTTCCCCCAAAGTCTTCGCTGAAGGAGCTGTCGCCAAAAGGGCTGCTGCTGTAAGGCTGGCTGTAGGTATCCCGCCGGTAGCGGAACCCGCCCTGCTGGTGGTACTGGCCAAATTGGTCGTATTGCCTGCGTTTGCCGGGATCCGAGAGAACTTCGTAGGCTTCGTTGATCTCCTTAAACTTCTCTTCGGCAGCTTTGTTGTTCGGGTTAACATCCGGGTGATATTTTCGGGCCAGGCGCCGATAGGCCTGCTTGATCTCGTCGGCGGTGGCCGTCTGGCTGACCCCCAAAATCTTGTAGTAGTCCTTGAAATTTTGCATGGAGGCGTCCGCAGGCAAGTCACTGAGAAGGGTCAGAAAACCAAGAGGCCAGGCATCAAGGGATCCCTCCCTCTGACCTGTTGACGAAAAGAGAAAGAGGCGGGCTAGACGCTATCGCCCATCCCGTCCCTCCCCATTATCGATGCTCCAGACAAAGGCGGGATCCGCCCTGCGGGCCCCAGGGGGATCCCATTGTCGTTACTTGCTCTCGGTGAAGTCGGCGTCGATGACGTCGTCGCTGCCGCCGGAGGTTGTCCCAGAGGTGGAGCTGGAAGCGGCGCCGGGCTGCTGATAGAGCTCGCTGCTCATGGCGTAGAGGGCCTCTTGCAGCTCCCGCTCTTTGCTCTGGATGGCGCTGTCGTCGTCCCGCTGGATGGCCTCCCGCAGCTCTCGCACCAGGGTCTCGATTTGGCTGCGCTTGCTGGCGGAGACCTTGTCTCCCAGCTCCTTCAACTGCCGCTCAGCCTGGTAGGCCAGCGAGTCGGCCTTGTTGCGGCGCTCGATTTTCTCGCGGCGGGCGCGGTCTTCGGCAGCGTATTTTTCCGCCTCGGCGATCATCCGCTCCACCTCTTTGCTATCCAGCGTGGAGGCGCCGGTAATGGAAATGCTCTGCTCCTTGCCGCTGCCCTTGTCTCTGGCCGTCACTTTGAGGATGCCGTTGGCGTCGATGTCGAAGGTCACCTCGATCTGCGGCACACCGCGGGGAGCCGGCGGGATCCCGTCCAGCTTGAAGCGGCCCAGGGACTTGTTGTCGCGAGCCAACTCCCGCTCCCCTTGCACCACGTGGATTTCCACCGAGGTCTGCCCATCTTCGGCGGTGGAGAAAATCTCCGACTTGCGGGTGGGGATGGTGGTGTTGCGCGGGATCAGCTTGGTGGCGATACCGCCCAGGGTTTCCACCCCCAAAGACAAGGGGGTGACATCCAGCAACAGCACGTCTTTGACCTCGCCCGCCAGCACGCCAGCTTGGATGGCAGCACCCACGGCCACCACCTCGTCGGGGTTGACAGTTTGGTTGGGCTCTTTGCCCAGCAGCTCCTTCACCAGCCGCTGCACCGCCGGGATGCGGGTGGAGCCGCCCACCAGCACCACTTCGTTGATGTCGGCCTTGGTGAGCTTGGCATCCCGCAGGGCCTGCTCCACCGGCCCTTTGCAGCGCTCCAGCAAGTCGGCGCAGAGGTGTTCAAACTGGGCGCGGGAGAGCTTCAACTCCAGGTGCTTCGGACCATCGGCCGTGGCGGTGATGAAGGGCAGGTTGATGGTAGTCTCGGAGACGCTGGACAGCTCGATCTTGGCCTTCTCGGCGGCTTCCGTCAGCCGCTGCAGGGCCTGCCGGTCTTGCCGCAGGTCGATCCCTTCCATTCGCTTGAACTCTTCGGCCATCCAGTCGACGATCTTCTTGTCGAAGTCGTCGCCACCCAACTGGGTATCGCCGCTGGTGGCCTTCACCTCGAAGACGCCATCCCCCACCTCCAGAATGGAGACGTCGAAGGTGCCACCGCCCAAGTCGAAGACGAGGATGGTCTCGTTGTTGCGCTTGTCCAAGCCATAGGCCAAGGAAGCCGCCGTCGGCTCGTTGATGATGCGCAGCACTTCCAAGCCGGCGATCCTCCCGGCATCTTTGGTGGCCTGCCGCTGCGAGTCGTTAAAGTAGGCCGGGACAGTAATGACGGCTTGGGTGACCGGTTGGCCTAGGTAGCGGCTGGCGTCTTCTACCAGCTTGCGCAGCACCATGGCCGAGATCTCTTCGGGGGCAAATTCCTTGTTCATGCGGGGTGAGTACAACTTGACATTGCCCCGCTCATCCCGCCGCACCTGGTAGGAGACCCGCTTGGCATCGACGTTCAGCTCATCGTACTTGCGCCCGATGAACCGCTTGACCGAGTAAAAAGTGTTCTCGGGGTTGAGCACCGCTTGGCGACGGGCCATCTGGCCCACCAGGCGCTCCCCATCTTTGGTGAAAGCGACCACTGAGGGTGTGGTGCGAGTACCCTCAGCATTGGGGATGACGGTGGGGACACCCCCCTCCATTACGGCGACAACCGAGTTGGTTGTGCCCAAGTCAATTCCTACAACTTTTCCCATCGGCTCCTTGTTCTCCTTTTGTTCAAGACGTGACCTCGGCTACCGCCGCCAGGCTGTATGAAGTAGCTTGGGCAGCCAATCCGTGAAAATTCAGCAGGTATTTAGCCGTTTCCTAGGTCGATCCTAACCAGCAGGGCATCTGGGTCAGGGCGAGAATGCCGCCCATTTCTGGCGACTGGAAGGCAGAACAGTTACGGATCTCCGTACCTGCCGCGGCCTTGCTTCCAGGACCGGTTGGGGCAAGGGCGGCTAGCTCTGGATAAGCTGCAGGGCTTCCAGGCTGCGGGCTACAACGGTTTCGGCCAAGGGCAGGTAGCCCATCTCTGCGGCCAGAGCTTGTCCCTCGCTGAGGGCCCAGCGCAGCACTGCCCGCAGGGCGTTGGCCATGGCGGGATCCCGATACTGGCGGTAGGCCAGGATCCAGGTGTAGGTGACGATGGGGTAGGCCCCCGCGCCGGCGGGATCGGGCACAAAAGCCCGCAGGTTGTCGGGCAGCTCGATTTCGCTCAGGGCCAGGGCCGAGGCTTCCGGGGTGGGGAGGACGAACTCGCCGCGGCGGTTTTCCAGGGCCGCCACCGACAGATCCAGGTCGCGGGCATAGACCGATTCCACATAGCCGATCACCCCTTCGCTGAGGAGCATCTGGGCGCTCATGCCTTCGTTGCCTTTCACCCCAATGCCCACCGGCCACTCCAGGGACATGCCGACGCCGATCTCGGAGGCCCAGGTGGGGTCGATGGCGGCCAGGTGGCGGGTAAAGGTGTCGGTGGTGCCGCTGCCGTCGGAGCGGTAGCAGACGGCGATGGGCAGGTCGGGGATCTCCAGGTCGGGGTTGAGGGCCAAAATCTGCGGATCCCGCCACTGGGTAATTTGGCCGCGGAAGATCTGCACCAACACCGAGCGGGACAGTTTGAGGCCGGAGCGGATCCCGGGCAGGTTGTAGCCGACGGCAATGCTGCCTGCCGTCATCGGGATCATGACCACGCCCCGCTTGACTTCGGCAATTTCGGCATCGGTCATGGCCACGTCGCTGGCGGCAAAGTCCACCGTCTGGTCGATAAATTGGCGGATGCCGGCGGCGCTGCCCACCGGCTGGAAGTTGATTTCGACTTTGGGATCCACCTGGCGGTAGTCGGAAAACCAGCGCAAATACAGGGGAGCCGGGAAGGTGGCCCCGGCCCCGTTGATCAACAAGGTCTCAGCGGCAAGCTGGCTGTCGGCAACAGGGCCAGCCTGCCCAGAACGGGATCCCCTTTGGCAGGCGCTCAGGCCAGCAGCAGCCAGCAACGACAGCAGCATTTCTCGGCGGCGAAGGCGGGGCAGTTGCACCATAGCTGAGGCGCTCCAAGCTCTCCGCCCCGATCCTTGTCTTGCCTACGGAGCCCTGTCAAGGGTGGCCATCCTGAGCTCTGGGAAGCACCAGAGGGGACAACCTTCCGCAAAAGGCAGCTTCTTCCCTCCACCAACTTGTCGCCGATCCTTGCAGGATTCGCTGCGCTCTTGGGCAACAGTTGGGATCCCAACCCCGCTTCTGGATCCAGAGTAAAAAACGAAGCCTGAGCGAGAAAAACAAAGAAAAACAGCGAAAAAAAGAGAACGAGAGAGTTGAGTTCTGCAGCAACTGCAGAGGGATCCTCAGGCCAAAGCCTTATCTGGCAAGGCTTAGCCGGTTTGGGGCCGGATCCCCCCTGCCTTGGAAAAATCTTGACATATCTTGGAATAGGGCAATATATTGTGGGTTCTGTGCAGAAATCCTGCGCTGTTCACATCTCGGTATCTGGGGGACTACTATGCCGACTTTGACTCGTTCTCCCTGGACACTGCGAGACAGCGAAAAGCTCTATCGCATTTCTGGTTGGGGGGATCCCTACTTCCGTATCAACGCCGCCGGTCATGTGGAGGTAACCCCACAGGGCTCACAGCAGCAGGAAGGGGGCATCGACCTGTACCACCTGGTAACGGATCTGGTGGCGCGGGGTTTGCAGTTGCCTTTGTTGATTCGCTTTCCCGAGATCGTGGCCGACCGCATGCGGCGGATTTGTGAGAGCTTTCAGCAGGCCATCGAGCGCTTTGGCTACCCCAACGTCTACCGAGGGGTTTACCCGGTCAAGGTGAACCAGCAGCGCCACCTGGTGGAAGAGGTGGTCAAGCACGGCCGTGCCTACCACTTTGGCCTGGAGGCGGGATCCAAGCCGGAGCTGTTGATCGCCCTGGCTCTGCTGGATACACCTGGGGCTTTGTTGATCTGCAACGGCTACAAAGACCGCGACTTTATGGAAACGGCCCTCTTGGCCCAGCGGCTGGGGCGCACCCCCATCATCGTCCTGGAACGGCTGCAAGAGCTGGAGCTGGTGCTGGAGGCTGCCGACCAACTGGGCATCGACCCCATCTTGGGGGTGCGGGCCAAGCTCTCCGCCCAGGGCAGTGGCCGCTGGGGCACCTCGGCTGGGGATCGGGCCAAGTTCGGCCTCACGGCCACCGAGATGTTGCAGGTGGTGGAGCGGCTGCGGGAAGTCGGCAAGCTGCACTGTCTGCGCCTGTTGCACTACCACATCGGCTCGCAGATCTCGATGGTGAGCGTGCATGGGCGGGCCGTGCGGGAGGCCAGCCAGATCTACATCGAGCTGGTCAAGCTGGGGGCGCCGATGGGCTATCTGGATGTCGGCGGCGGCTTGGGGGTCGATTACGACGGATCCCAGTCCACCAGCCACTTTTCCCAGAGCTACAGCCTGGAAGATTACGCCGCCACCGTGGTGCAGACGGTGCTGACCGCCCTGCAGCCGCACGGGATCCAGCCGCCGGTGCTGGTGACCGAAAGCGGGCGGGCCCTGATGTCCCACCAGTCGGTGCTGGTCTTCGACATCCAGGATGTCAACGCCGCCAGCCCCTACCCCATGCCCACCCAGCTTACTTCCGATGCAGAGGTGATCCAGAAGCTAAACCAGCTCTACTACCAAATCCAGCCCGATACTCTGGTGGCCGACTATCGCCGCTGCCAGGAGCTGAAAGAGGCCGCCCTGCGCCAATTTACCGAGGGATCCCTCAGCTTGCGGGAGCGGGCCGAGGTGGAGCGGCTGTTTTGGAACTGCTCCGACAAGATCTGCACGCTGGCCTACGAGCAGCACCAGGCGGGGCAGCCGGTGGCCGTAGATCTCCTGGATCTGGACGAGATGCTGGCCAGCATCTACTACGGCAACTTCTCCCTCTTCCAATCCCTGCCGGATAGCTGGGCCATCGACCAGGTGTTCCCCATCATGCCCATCCACCGTCTGGACGAGGAGCCGCGCCAGTGGGCCACCCTGGCCGATCTGACCTGCGACAGCGACGGCAAGATCAACCGCTTCTTTGGCGAAGACGGGCAGATCACCTCGGTTTTGCCGCTGCACGATCCCAACGGGCAGCCCTACCTGCTGGGGGTGTTTCTGGGGGGCGCCTACCAAGAAATCCTGGGGGATCTGCACAACCTGTTTGGAGACACCAACGCGGTGCACATCCGCACCCGTCCCGGCGGCTACCAAGTCACCCAAGTCATCAAGGGGGACACCATCGGCGAAGTGCTGAGCTGGGTGCAGTACAACAGCGAAGACCTGGTGGAAACCCTCCACCACGCCACCGAAGCCGCTCTGCAACGGGGGCAGATCAGCCTGGCCCAGGCCCGCGCTTTGCAGCAGCACTTTGAAGACAACCTGCGGGCCTACACCTACTTGCACCCCTAGGTTCGGGGACAGCCCCAAAGTCCAGGTCAAAACAGCAAGGGATCCCGGCCCACAACCGGGATCCTTATTTCTGGCCAAAACAAAAAAGACTGGTGGCTGGGATGCCACCAGTCTTGGTCAGTTCCCTGTGAGTGAGCTGATGCCGTCGCTGCCAACGTCTTCAACCCAGCTCCAGTCTCTGGCGTTTTCCCCCCTCTCGAGGTGATCCAGATCACTCGGCAAGAACCCCTCAGCTAGCGGCCAAGGTTAAAACAGAGGCAGGGCCTTAAAACAAGGGCAATTGCTGCTCTTCCCCTTCAGCAAGGCTTGCAGGATCTGCCTCCTCCCTGTTGGCATTTCCCTCTGACAAGGGATCTGCTGCTTCCGCCAACAACTGACGAGCAGCGGCTAGCAACTCGTTGCGCAAGGGGGCCAGATCGCTGCGGTCGGCCAGATAGTGCTCCAGGGCCGTCAGGGGCTCTAGACAACTGGGATCCAGGGCCGGCAGGCGAATGCGGCTGGGGCTGACCACGTCTGGGACGAGAGTATAGCTGAAGGCAGGGGCGAGGGCCTGGTGCAGGGTCCGCTCGTCAACGCAATCGAGCTGGTCAGGGCGGAGGCGGTAGATCAGGCGCAGGATGGAGCCGGGTACAGGGGCCTTGGCAATGGCCTCCAGCAGTTTGGCCTGCACCTCTTGGGGGGGATAGGGGGTGAGATCAAGGCGGATGGAGTGAAAGGTGCGGGTGGGCAAGGGCAAAAATTCGTAGCTCGCCCCCGTGGCCGTCACCTCTGCCAACACACAACCTTTTTCCTCTTGTTCCTCCCCAAAGTCGACTCGCTCAATGCTGCCGGGATAGATTACCAAGGGATCCCGACACAACACCTGGTGACGGTGCACATGACCCAAAGCCACGTATTGGTAGGCGGGCCGCGCCAGCAGCGACAGGGGCACCGTCACTCCCTTGCCCACCGAAAGATGCCGCTCCGTCCCGTAGCGGGCTGTATCCACCATCACATGGGCCAACAAAATCGCCGGGATCCCTGGCTGCAAAGTGCGGATCTCCCCTTCCAGAGCCAGATCGAGGCGCTGCAGGAGCTGCTGAGTGAATACTTCGGCATTGAGATCCAGGCTCTCCTGGCGGGCAAGCAGGGTGGAGCGGTTTAGCCAAGGCAAGGTGGTCACCTGCACCGGGCCGCTGCGAGTTTCAATCCAATGGGTCTGCAGCCGATCCCCCACAACGAATCCCGCCACCCCCAGAGCGCGGTAGATGGCCAAGCTGTTGCCCTCTTGCCCCTGCCCGTACTGGTCGTGGTTGCCCACCAAGAGAACGGTCGGGATCCGGGCATCGGCCAGGCGGCGAAATTGTTGGGCAAAGAGCTCTTGGTGCAGCGGCGGCGGCGTCGCGTCGGGAAAGGCATCGCCCCCAAACAGCACCAGATCCACAGCCTGATCGAGGGCATGATCAATGCATAGGCGCAAAGAAGCGACAAAATCCTCCAAACGCGTGTTCAGCCCCGTAGCTGGGTTGATGGAGCCGTAGGCCAAGCCACTGCCCAAATGAATATCGGAAAAATGCAGCAGCTTCACCATCTCAAGCAGCCTTGAAGCCCTTCCATCCGTTGCCCTCACTCCTGCCCGCCGTTTGCCTGCCTTGCCAACTTTTGGATTGGCACCCCACTCGGAGTCAGATGAGGAATCCCCGCTGAAGCTAAGCCTGTCGGCGAGGCCTGGCTCGATCCAAACGCAAAGGTCGGCCCATAAATTCCTGGCCGTTGGCGACGTCGATGGCCTCCTCTTCCTCGGCCTCCGTGGCCAAATCCACAAACGCGAAGCCCCGTGTCTGGCCCGTTTCTCGGTCTATCGGGATTGTAACCGACTTAACGTTCCACCTCTGCTGGAAGAAAGCTGCTAGCTCTTCTGTTGAGGCTTTATAGTTTAGGTTTCCCACAAAAATGGTCATGGCAATTCAAGCAAAGCAAGGCGCGAATCGGAAAGAGCGGCAACCAAAGCTCAAGGTACTTCACTTTTATCACGGGGCCCCGCCTAATCGCACAACATGACAGGATGTAAAGGGATCGCCGCTCAAAAATCTTCGCACTTTCCCATCCAAAATGTGCTTTTGTCAAGCTTTACGGGCGTGTACTTTTCCCGCTCCTTTGTTGAGTTTCCCCTCCAGCTCTGGCTCGACCGGTATCCGGAGGCCCTTGTCGTTTTGTTGCAACTTGTTAAACTAGATTGTTAAGATATGTATTGTCCTGCTTGCAGTGCTTGTTGGGAGCAGCGCTGGGATATCCTAGCGCGAGTCTCTCACCTACCCTAAGAGTCTCAAGGTGACGACAATGGAGGAAACGCTAGGTCTCTCTCTGGAGCAAGAATTTCGCCAGCGGGCTTTCGAGACGCTGGTAGCTCGCATGAGCCCTGAGCAGGCCAAGGACATCCTGGTCAAGCTGCACAAGCAAATGCTGTTGCAGGAGGCCACCTACCGCCAGTTGCTGCGCCATTCTCTTGAGGTTTGATGCACGCCCTTTCGTTTCCCACCTGGTGGATTCACATTGCCAGCGTCTTGGAATGGCTGGCGGCCATTGTTTGCGTGTGGCAGTTTGGGGAGCGAACGGGCCGGCCAGAGTGGCGCGGCTTGAGCTGGGCGATGTTGCCTGCTCTGGTGGGGGCAATGTGTGCCATTACCTGGCACTGGTTTGACAACGATCCCGCCCTCAACTGGGTGGTAACTGCCCAGGCGAGCTTGACACTTCTGGGCAATTGCACTCTGGCCTGGGCTGCCTACCGCATTTGGCGGGCGGAGCAGGCGGATCAGTCCCTTGGGAGGAGGGATCCAAGCTAGGCGATGGACAGTTTGTTTGCCCTTTCTCTATTTCCCTATTTGGCCTTCTTGTTTTTCCTGTCGCGGCTCCGCCGGATCCCGCGCCTGGCTTTGATCGGGTTTTGGCTGCTGCTACTGTTTGTGGCCGTCAGCATCCCGGCAGGGTTGTATGCCCAACTGCATTACGGCACTTCCCTGGCCAATGTGGATCCCTTGCATGGGGGAGCAGAGGCTTTCCTCACCCTCTCCAACATTCTGGTGGCCCTGGGCTTCAAGCAAGCCATTGACCAACAGGGATCCCCAGAGGTCGAGGAAGACAGCTCCGAGTTGTATTGACCTTCTCCCCAGTCCGGATTCTTTCTCGCTTGTCGCGAGCTACAGGGGCGGGAGACTGCCATATGTTTGTGGGGGAGGCCATAACCCCAACCTGGACCTAAGCCCAGATACTGACAACGCTGCACCCTCCCCAAACGGGGTGGGGCTGGCGAACATGGCATAGAAGGCGGCTGATCCCCAGCCCCCCTTGCATCCTCCCGTATACGGGGGGAAAGGGGGAGGACGGGGCCTGCGCCGCCAAGGTTTTGGTGATTGCAAACAAGCCCGAGCCAGTCCTTCGGCCCTACCCGCTGCCGAGCCCAAGCACTCCGTGCTGCTGACGCAACTATTCCCAGCTTCTCTGGCAGAGGCAGAGGGGAGCTGAACAGCAGACGCATCGCTTCGGCACGGCTTGGACTGAATGTAGAATGGAAGTCCAGACGGGATGTCTGCTGTTGTTTATTCTGAGAGACCTGCCGGATGGTGGCCACCCTTTCTGTCCCCAAAGCCAAGCTGAAAAACCCGCCTCTGCGCATCCATCGCATGGGTGACAAGGTGCTGCGGCAGCCGGCCAAGCGCGTCAGCCAGGTCAACGACGAGATCCGCCAGTTGGCGCGAGACATGCTGCAGACGATGTACAGCGCCGATGGCATTGGCCTGGCAGCTCCCCAGGTGGGCATTCCCAAGCGCTTGATTGTGGTAGATCTCTATCCCGATAAGCCGGAAGTGCCACCGCTGGTGCTGATCAACCCGGAGATCCGCGAGTACCTCGGCGAAGTTGTAGCCGGCCAGGAAGGCTGCCTTAGCATTCCGGGCGTCTTCTGCGAGGTCATGCGGCCGCAGGGGGTGGTGGTTTCGTTTAAGGACGAAACCGGGCGGCCCCGCACCCTCCAAGCCGACGACCTGCTGGCGCGGGTTATCCAACACGAAATCGATCACCTCAACGGTGTGCTGTTTGTGGATCACGTGGAAAACGAGCTGCTGTTGGATCAGGAGCTGCGCAAGCACGGCTTCCAGATGCAAGATGTGCAGCGCAAAAACAGCACACTTGCCACCCCTCCACCGAAACCTCGCTAGGTCATTGCCGCAGGCGCTGCGCCAAGAGCTGTTCTTCTAGAGCAGCAATGCGGTTGTAGGCAGCGGTTAGCTGGGCGCTCAGGCGCTGGATCTGGGCTTCAGGAGCAAGTTCATACGCCGGGCTGCGGTTGCTTACTACAGGGGGATCCTCCTCCAGCAAAAAGTTGTGGCTCCCATCTTCGACCAAGTCTGAGGTGAGAACGCTGTAACGGGAGGGGGCGGGGGCATTTTTTTTAGCCTCCTGCTTTGCCAGGAGAGCAGCCGCCACCTGCTCCGGCATCCGCTCGATGGCAGCTTTCAGCTCCTGAATTTGCAACTCCAGACGCTCAAAATAGTGCTGCAAGGTTTCGCTCATAGCTGCCCCGGTTCTGACTCTTTACTTTCATTGAAAGAGATAAGTTCTCGCTCCTCCCCTTCTTCCCCCAGATCATTTAACGATTACGCGGTTGGAGCACTAAAGTCGGCTTCAGGAGTTTGCCCTATCAAGCCAGTCCTGCTGGCTGGCGTCGGCCACAATTGAGACAGGCTCTCTCCAAAGTTTTTTCCAGAGCAGGTTCCTCTCTATTTCCAGGCAAAAAATGCAGGATGCGGTTCCCCCCTCGTCACAACAGGGCTATACCTTGCCCGTGTTTGCGGTGGCTGCTGCTAAAGCCGCTCTCCGCCGCCTTCTGGGGATCCCTTTGGAGCAGGACGGCGCTCATCCTGTCATTGCAGTGCAGGTGGAGCCCCAGTTCCCTGATGTTTGCATCCGGATCCCAGTGGAGCAGGTGGCTGCTCTCTCGGAGAACACCGCTTTGGCCATTACCCGTTCGGATCCCGGCCCTCATCTGGATCTCACCCGCAACACGCCGGTCTGGGCCTGGGTGGGCTTGGAGGAACGGGATCCCGCCACTCCGCCTTTGCTCCTGGAAGCGGGAGAGGGGCTGGGGCGGCATGCTGATGGCAGCCCGGCCATCTATGCTTACGCTCGGCGCCTGTTTGAGATCAATCTTTCGCCTGGGATCCCGGATGGGTATCGCCTGCGGGTGCGCATCATCTTGCCGGAGGGAAAACTCTTGGCGGAGCGGACTTCCAATGCGGCGTTTGGGGTGCTGGAGGGACTGGCTCTCTTGGGAACGCGGGCCGAGGTGGAGCCTTCTGCCAGTGCCGAGAGCCTGGAGCGGGCCCGCCGCGAATTGCAACAGAAATTGGCCAACCACCGGCATCTGGCCTTTTGCGTGGGCAGCCATGGGCAGCAGGTGGCCTTGCGGCAAGGGATCCCAGCAGAACAAATTCTACTGGTGGCCAATTGGATCGGGCCGCTGCTGGTGGAAGCGGCATTGCGAGGGGCAGACTCGATTCATTTGATCGGCTACCACGGCAAGTTGATCAAGCTGGCGGGGGGCATTTTCACCACTTCCAGCCATGTGGCCGATGCCCGCCTGGAGATCTTGGCGGCAGCCCTCATCCGCTGCGGGGGAACAGCCGAGCAGGCGCGGCAGGTGCTGGAGCTGAGGACGGTAGAGGCAGCGGTGCAGTATCTGAAGGATCTGGGCTGGGCAGAGCCGGTGCTGCAGGAGCTTTCCCGACAAATCCGCCAGCGGGCGACAGCCTATGTGCAAAAGTATGCCGCTCGATCCCTGCCGGTGCAGGTAACCCTGTTCGATCGCCAGGGCCAGGTCTGCGCTCAGGCGGGGATCCCAGGTCGTCTCGATTGAGACAAGGACGCCGCCACCCTACCCCAATCCTGATATGGCTCCCTTTTCAGGGAAAAAAGCGAGCAAAAGAAAGCTGGAGAAGCAAAGCCGCTCCCCCAGCTCCTGCCCATCGAAGTCAGTTTGGCACTTGGATCCCAGTCCTAATTCCCGGCAATCCTAACCGTATCCACCCGCCAGCGAGTGGCTCTGCCAGAAGTTGTGCCAGAAGACCGATAGCGGAAGGCAATGTAAACACGGCCAGGAGGTTGGATCCCAGATAGAGAAATGTTTCCAGAATCCACAAATTGGCCTGTAGAGGGATTGGGAATCGTCAGGGCCGTCCAAGTGGCTGCCTGCACCGCCGCCGGAGTGCCCGCACCGTTGTAATCGGTGGAGTAAAGAACGCTTAGTTGCGGAAAAGGAACGCCGCTATCGGTAAAGGAACTCTGATTGCGGAAGGTCAGAACCGGGTTGTTGGCCGAAGCCAGGTTCAGAGGCGGAGTAATCAGCCAATCATCACCCGGTTGCTGGCCGCCGAAGGCGTTGGCCTCGGCATAGGAATTGACGCAGCGCCAAGAGCGGGTGGTGTCGCCATCCACATCCACAATCTGCCAGCCAGCGGGAGCGGGGTTGCAGTTGTCAAAGTCTTCGGTTAGAGGCAGGTTAACTGGAGGAGGTGTTGGTGTTGGAGTTGGCGTGGGCGTTGGGGTCGGCGTGGGTGTCGGGGTCGGGGTTGGCGTTGGGGTCGGTGTGGGTGTTGGCGTCGGGGTTGACGTTGGCGTCGGCGTCAGGTTCAAGCCGACGATCACCGGGTCGTGATCGGAAGAACGGAAGGGATCCGGGGCGTAAAAGAGGCTCTGCTGTGAGGCGCTCTTGAAGCTCGTGGTGTAGTCCAGGCTCACTGGCTCGTCGGCGTTGATGTGCCACTTGGCCGACCCGGTCACTTGCGGCCTCAAGCTGGCGTTGGCCAAGGCGTGATCCAGGGATCCCCACTGACCTTGGAAGCTGAAGGAATAGCTGTTGGGGCCGTTGAGGTTGGTAAATCCGCCCTCCTCCAAGACTTTGATCGGGTCTTCCTTGGCGTAGGCGTTGAGATCCCCGATAATCAGCACATCCGGATCGGTGGAGCCGGTGGGGTTGGTGGACAACCAGTTCAGGATTTCCTGGGCAGCCCGCCTGCGGTTGCCGTTGCAATTGCCCTGGAAGGGATCGTTGTCGACAGGATCACAGGGGGATCCCTTCGACTTCAAGTGGTTGACCACCACCGTGAAGATGGCGTTGTTGCTCTTCTGCCGGAAGGTGACGGCCAAGGGAGGGCGGTGGCGACGAAGCGAGGGATCTTGGGTGAGTTCCCCGGTATCCAGAAAGGCGGGGTTGGTGCCAGGCGCAATTTCAACCGTAGCCGGCTTATAGATGAAACCATTGGTAATGGCATCACCGCCTAGGTTGGCTACCCCTACATCCACAAAAGCGTAGGTTCCCGGCCCCATGACCTGGTTGAGACCGTTCACCAAATCTTGGATGGAGCTGTTCGGGCCATAGCCGTCGTTTTCCAGCTCGTTCAGGCCCACAATATCGGCGTCCATGCGGCGAATCGCCTCGATGATCTTGTCCCGCTGGCGGGTGAACTCTGCGGCGTTCCTGGCCCCTCGACACTCGGAATTGTTGGGGAAGCAAATGTTGCCGAAGGTGTTGAAGTAGTTGAACAGATTGAAGCTGGCCACCTTCAGGGATCCGCCTACCGCGGGTGGAGTTTGCGGGCGAGGGTTGACGGACTGAAACGTCGGCAAGTTGCTGGGATCGTTGGGGTGGATGCGGTAGTCGATGGTGGCATCCACGTCGCCAGCGACGTTCCGGCCCCGTAACTGAGTCATGATCCCAACGATGTTGCTGACGCGATCCCCGCCCCGCACCGTGTTGGCAGCGCTGAGACCGCCAGGAGTGGGATAGATAACCGGATCCGGGTTTTGGGTGAGCAGCCGGTCATCGATGCGGATCCGTTTGCGGTTGTTCTCTTCCTGGAGGGCGGCCGCTTGGCTGGGATCCGCAATTTGCGTGGGGGTGAACAACCGCTCTGTGGCTACACTCAGCTCCCCGTGGCGTCCCAGCAGGAAAGAGTCGGTTACAAACAGGGGCTGGTTGCCGAAGGTAACCAGCATGCCCTCCAGAGCTTCCCGCTGCTCGGGAGTTAGCGGCAGAGCGATCTGAACCGGAGATGGCAGGGGATTGTTGGAGCTGCAGATAGTGAAGTTGGTAACGTTGGAGATCTGAGTTTGCTGGCGAAACTCGGCCACTCTCCCCGTCACCTGTACCCTATCCCCCAGGCTGACGTTGTTGGCCGTACCGCTGAAAACGAAGATGCCATCGGAAGTGGCCGGGTTGCCGTCGCCATCATCCTGCAGGTAGTAGCCCTGAAGATAGGTTTGGTTGGCTACTCCTTCGTTCTCAAAGTCTCCCACCACGATCCCGGAAACGGTAACAGTTTGGTCTACCAGCGGCGAAGCGAAGCCAGTGCCTTGGACAGTGCCAATCGGGGTCACGTTGGCGTTCGGATCACAGGCTCCTAAAGGAGGTGTCGGCGTCGGCGTGGGTGTTGCAGTCGGCGTCGCTGTCGGTGTTGCGGTGGGCGTGGGAGTCGGCGTGGGTGTTGCAGTCGGTGTCGCTGTCGGTGTTGCGGTGGGCGTGGCTGTCGGGGTGGGTAAAGGAGAAAGCGGGAGCAACGATCCTCCCCCTGATCCGCACCCTTTCAGAGAAACTGAGAGCACTAGGCAAAACATTAACGCTGCCATCAGTTGCGCAGCACGGCGCAGAGCAGCCCTAACCCACATCCGCACACTCCTCCTTCGGGGATCCCATTTTTACCGCAACTACTGATACAGCCTTTTAATTTAAAATAGGGTACAGGTATTCAAGAGGAAGGAGAGAAAGGAATGCCGACTCATTCTTTGGATTTGCGGCAAAGAGTTGTAGCAGCCTACCAGGCAGGTAACACCTCCATCCGCCAGGTAGCTAAACGCTTCATGGTGACCAAAAGAACAGTACACCGCTGGGTGCGTCAGTACCAACAAACTCAAGATTTAGCCCCTAAGAAAGCAGGCACCAAGCGAGTGGGCATTTTGGAACAACATCGGCAGGAAGTGATGGCAATTATTACAGAACACCCAGACTTCTACCTGTGGCAGTATCAAGAACTGTTGC